>NZ_SSBJ01000004.1 GCF_004795055.1 Streptomyces sp. A1136 | reverse complement strand
ATGCCGACGCGCAGGCGTGCGGTCTTGCCGCGGGCGGTCATCCGGGCGCGTTCGAGACTGTCGCGCAGGTTCGCGTAGACCGGCCGCAGGTCGGCGCGTAGCTGCCGGCCGAGCGGTGTCAGGCGGACCTGGCGGCGGTTGGAACGGTCGAACAACAAGCCGCCCAGCCTTCGCTCCTGGCGTCCGATCACCTGGCTGACACGGGCCTGCGTGAGGTGCAGCCTCGCGGCGGCCCTGCCGAAGTGCAGTTCCTCGGCCAACGTCAGAAAGATCTCGATGTCGCGAACTTCCACCTGTGCCGACCCCCGTCATAAGCCTCAGTTATCGGATCTTACTGATCTTCGACGTTGATGGGCGCGGTGGGGAGTTGGAAGATCGACAGCGGCCGGAACCGCCGCGCGGTGGTCCGTGGGCGGTGCGGCGCCCGTACCGGTGACACCGCACCGCCCAGCAGATCGCCTGCGACCGCCGACAGCGTGCCGGACTGGCCACAAGCCGATCTACCAGGGCGGTCAGTACAGCCACGCACCCAGGAAGGGGACCTCTCATGAAGCCGCTCGTCTCCGGCGTCACCGTGGCACTGCGGGACGCGCGCGCCGTTCCAAGGCTCGTCGCCCGCGTGGAGCACGCCAGGCAGAACGGACTGCCGGACGCGTTCACGCAACTGCTCCGTCGTGAGGCCTCGTGGACCGTCCCGCACGGCGACCCGCCGACCGGGTTGGAAGCGATCAACGCTTTCGCCCGTAGATGGCGGCCCAGCCCCGTCCACCCGAAGCTGACCCTCCCCGGCGAAGCCGAGCGCCTTGTGCTCATCCGGCCCGAACTCGCGAGGGTCAAGATCCGCCGCCGGCCGATCATCCGCGACGAGCTCCCGGTGGCGATCGGCCGACTCGACCCGCGGGGCGCCCTGATCGGCCGAAGACGCGACCGCCGGCCCCGCCGGCGCGGTCGAGGACTCGGCGGCCGAGCTTCGCCGTGGCAAGCCGTCACCGACCTGTCGTGGTGCCACTGAGGAGGTGCGGCTTGTCGTTTCATACCACGGCCGAGGTCGTCCACCACTTCAACCGGGCCTTCCTCGACCGTGACACCTCGTCGCTCGCTGAGCTGATTGCCGACGACTGCGTGATGGAGGCGAGGGACCCGGCCCCCGACGGGGCCCGCTACGAGGGGCGCGCCGAGTGCCTGCGGTTCTGCCGGAGCCTCGCCGAGGAGCGCGCGGGCCGGTTCGAGCCGGAGGGCGTTGTCGTCACCGGTGAGCGGGCCACGGTCCGGTGGCGGTACCGCTTCGGTGACGGACCGGCCGACTCCGTCCGCGGCGTGAGCCTCGTGCTGGTGCGGGACGGCCGGATCGTCGAGTCCCTCAGCTACGGCAAGACCACGGGCGACACCCGATCGCCCGGATGACGCGGCGTCCGCGAAGTGCGCGGATACCGCCCCAACTCATTCACTTGAAAGGGAAATCAGATATGAAGGTACTCGTGCTGGGTTCGACCGGCTATATCGGATCGGCCGCGGTGAGACGGTTCGAGGCAGAGGGCCACCAAGTGGTCCATCTCGTGAGGGACGCAGGCCGACTGCCCGCCGGGGCGACGGCGGTCCCAGGCGACCTGGCCGACCCGGCCTCGCTGCGGGCGGCGGTCACCGACGACATCGACGCCGTGGTCAACCTCGCGACGCCGACCGGCCACGAGGCGGTGGACGCGGCGGCCGTGGACGCGCTGACCGAGCGGCTGCGCGGCACCGGACGGGTCTTCGTGTACACCAGCGGTGTATGGGTGCTCGGCGCCACCGGCGACGCGGCACTCGACGAGGACGCGCCGACCGACGCCATCGCCATCGTCGGCTATCGCCCGCGGATCGAGCAACGCGTGCTGGCCGTCGGCCGGGACGACGTGCGCGCCGTCGTCCTGCGGCCCGGCATCGTGTACGGCCGCGGCGGAGGTATTCCCGGCCTGATGACCGACTGGGCGCGCGAGCACGGCACCGGCCGGTACGTGGGTTCGGTGGCGACCCGTTGGCCGATGGTGCACGTGGACGACCTCGCCGAACTCTTCGTGCTGGCGGTGTCCAAAGCCGACGAGGGCAGCCTGCTGCACGGCGTGGCGCACGAAGCGGTGCCGGTGGCAGCGCTCGCCGCGGCCGCCGACCTCGCCGCGGGGGGCACCGGGCGGGCCGAGCCCTGGCCGCCGGAGCAGGCCGCGGAGGTCTTGGGCGGCCCCTTCGCCGAGGCCTTGGGCCTGAACCAGGTGGTGTCCGGCCGGCGCGCCGTCGCCGAACTCGGCTGGCGGCCCAGCCGTCCGTACGTCCTCAACGAGCTGGCCGGAGGCGAACGTGGCTGACCTCACCGGCACGACGCTGCCCGTCTGCCGCACCTGCGGCACCCAATACGCCGCCCCTCGCCCCGACTGCCCCGTCTGCCTGGACGAGCGCCAGTACGTCGCACGCGGCGGCCAGCAGTGGACCAGCGTGGCCGCGCTGCGCGCCGACGGCCACCAGGGCCGCTTCGAGGAACAGGGTCCGGACGTTCTCGGCATCGGGAGCACGCCCGAGTTCGCCATCGGCCAGCGCGCGTTGCTGCTGCGCACGGCCTCCGGCAACGTGCTGTGGGACTGTGTGCCCTACCTCGACGAGGCGATGATCCGCGAGGTGCGGGAGCTCGGCGGCATCACCGCCATCGCCATCAGCCACCCGCACTTCTACTCCACCATGGTCGACTGGGCGCATGCCTTCGACGCGCCCGTGTACCTGCACGAGGCTGACCGGCAGTGGGTCGGCCGCCCCGACCCCGCCCTGCACTTCTGGAGCGGGCGAACCCACCGGCTGACCGATGAACTGACGCTGATCAACCCGGGCGTCCACTTCCCTGGCAGCGCGGTCATGCACTGGAACGTCGGCCGGGGCGCACTCTTCACCGGCGACATAGTGAACGTCGGACCCGACCTCCGGTGGGTCAGCATCATGTACAGCTACGCCAACCACGTCCCCGAGCGCCCCGATGCCGTCCGCGCGGCCGGCGAACTGCTCGCCGGCTACCGCTTTGACCGGATCTACGGCGCCTGGTGGGACGGCGTGGTCACCGCCGGCGGCAACGAGGTGCTGGCCCGCTCGGTCGAACGCTACCTCCGCCACGAGCAGGCCCCGCCGATGAAGGGCGGCTCCTGACAGGGTGGTGCGGGACGGGACAGCGGGCCGCCGTCGGTGACACGGCGTCAGGGGCGGACGGCGCGCTCGCCGGTGACCCTGCGCTCGACGGTACGATCAGGCAGGTCCGCGTACCGGGCGGCGGCTACCGCCTCCGTGACCTGACCCGTCCCTGGGACAGCCAGGCCCGTGCGGCGGTTCAGCGGTCCGGGTTGATACCCGACGACACTGACTTGACGCGGGCGACCTGGGCGATTGCCGCGTGCTCCACGTGGCCGCGCGCGATCTCGTCCCCGTAGGAGACATAGGCGAGGACGTCGGCGACGACAGTGCCGATGCGCATCACGACGTAGTGGACTTCGCCGTTCCGGAACGCTTCGGTCTCGTCGGCGCCGGAGTCCACCGTCAGCGGCTTCGCCGGTACGCCGTCCTGCGCGCTCGACTTCCGACGATGCTCCGCGAGGCCCTTCATCGCCGTATTCGCCTGCTCCTCCGTCTCGAAGGTGAAGAGGGTGAACTCATAACGCGTTTTGTCCGCGTTGCCCCGGGCGTCCATCTCCTTCTTCCCGGCAGCCTGCACTCCGGCACACGGCGTACTCGTCTCCTTGGAGCAGGCGCTTCGCGCTGCCCCGTCCTGAACCACGACGGGATCACCACCGACGAAGACGTCGCCGATGTTCCTCTCGATCGGGAGCGCGTAGTACAGCCCCGTCGCGTCCACCCAGACCGGAGGCATCCTGGGTGTGATGGGCTGCCCGGCCGCGGCGGGCGCAGAGGACCGCTCACCGCCCCCGGCGGGCGATTGCGACGCCCTCTTGCCTGTGGCCGGGGCGCTTGGGGTCGCGCTGCCTGTCGCCATACCGCCAGAGGCGGGGCCGCCCGTCACCGCCCCGCCGGTCAGCTCGCCGTTCGCCGCCGCCTTCCCCGCCTGCGCGTTTGCGCCCTCACACGCCGTCAGCGCCAGCACCAGCGCCACCGCGACGGCGGTTCCCCGTACAACAGCCTTCACACGAACTCCCCCGACGACCCGTCAAGACCGGATCAAGACCCAACAGTTGCCATGATCACCCAACATCATCAGCCGATGATCACCAAACCCGCGACCAGGGCCGTTCCGCGGACGCCGGGCACACCGACACACGCTGCGGCACCTCCAGCCCGACCCCACCGCCGACCCCCCTGTTGCCCCCGGACCCGTACGGTCTCCGGCCGCCGCCGAAGTCCGTGGGCGGCGCCGTACGGGGACTCCGGGGGTTACGTGCCGTCACGGAGTCGTGCGGCGTGAACGGGGTGACCTTTGCAGTCATGACGGTGGCACCCTTCGCAGTAGCGGTGGCCTGACGCCCTGGGCAGGCCGGCGGGGCCGATGAGGGGGTGACCGTGGGGGGTCATTCGGTGGTGATGACGAGCTTCCCGCGGACATGGCCGCCCTGCGCTCCGGCATCGGCACCGAAGCCCCGACCGGCTTCACCGATGAAGAGCACACCCGGTTCGCCCACCTTCTGTTCCGTCGTCGTCGCCGTACAAGGTGGCCGGGTCCAGGGCGACCCGATGTTGCCACGTACCTTCCCGACCGACGTGGCCGGCACCGCGATAGCGCCTGCCGTCGCCTCCGACCTTTTGGCACGCTTTCGCCGCCCGCCTGAACGGCGGGAGGTGGAAGTGTGGGAGGCCAAGTGGCGCGGACTACATGTCCATGGGCGCCGCCGACATCCACGCCGCATCGCCGGGGAACTCGTCGTCATCCAACAACAACCGGAGTAGCCGCGGCTGTGGTCGGCGGCGGCTCCGCTCATACCCTGTACGCGAAGGCATTCCCCGGACGGTGGTGCGGCCGTGCGCTGGTACAAGATGGCCGCAACCTGAGGGAGCACCGGCCACAAACCGGAGCGGTGGCGGTCGACCGGCCTGGTTCGCGGCCCGGAATCGCGCAATTGCCGACCGGATCATTCCGTTACGGGAAGGCACTCGGCGAGCAGGTCGACGACGTCGCGCCAGGCTCGCTGCGCGTGCCGTGGGTGGTAGCCGACGCCGGGGACCACGGGGTGGTCGACCGGCGGGTGGTGGAACGCGTGCAAGGCGCCGCCGTAGATCACGAGGCGCCAGTCGACGCCCGCGGCCTGCATCTCCGCGGTGAACGCGTCCCGCTGCGCCGGCGGCATGATCGGGTCTTCCGATCCGACCCCGGCCCACACCGGGCAGCGGATGCGCGCCGCTTCGCCCGGTCGGCCCGTGGTAGTCGCGTTCACCGTCCCGATCGCCCGCAGGCCGACGCCGCTTCGCCCGAGTTCCAGCGCGATGGCGCCCCCGGTGCCGTAGCCGACGGCGGCGATCCGGTCGGGGTCGGTCCGCGGTTCGGCGCGCAACACGTCGAGCGCCGCATGGCCCATGCCCCGCATCCGGTCGGGGTCTGCGAGCAGCGGCAGGCAACGGGCCAGCATCTCCTCGGGGTCACCCAAATAGCGCCCGCCGTGAAGGTCGAAGGCCAGCGCCACATATCCCAGCTCGGCAAGGGCATCGGCCCGACGGCGCTCGACGTCACTGAGCCCCATGCCTTCTGGCCCGAGCAGCACCGCCGGCCGACGGTCGACACCAGCCGGGAGCGCGAGGTGCCCGATCATCGTCAAACCGTCGGCCTGATACTCGACCGTACGGGTCGTAATCGTCATGGGACTGGACCGTAGTGATCGTCGAGCCCGGTCGGGCCGGTGTTCACCGCCGGCAGAACAGCGCGGGTACGCCTCTGAAATGCGGTGATGGCTCACAAGATCCATCACAGCTCCCGTTCCCGACAACCCGGTTCACGACCGCCGAGAGACCGAGACCGGGTAGGTGGGGCCGCCGTCGCCAGGTGCCGGGCCCAACACCCGCACCCAACGCGGCAGCCTCACCCCCCAACGGCTCCAACGCCTCACCGACCTCGGCACCCACTGGGCACAGTGCAACCGCCCGGTATGCCGGCCCGTGCCGACGGCCGCCACCTCACGTGCCGGATCCCACCGCTCCGACGGGTTCGTCCGTTCGGCTTGAGATTGCCCGTGTACGGGCACGTTTGCGAGACACCGAGGCGGCCCCTGCCTACCTTCTAGGGGTTCCTTGCCGGCTCGAATTAGGTGAATTCGAGCGATGGCATGCTGTTTGAAGGGGCGCACGTGCCGTACTCCGTGCGGCAGGTCCACAGTCTTCAGGAGATCTTGATGTCGCGTATCGCAAAGGCCCTCGCGGTCACCGCCTCAGCCGCCGCCATCCTCGCCGGCGGCGCCGGTCTGGCGGCCGCGGACGCCACCGCCGAAGGCGCCGCCATCGGCTCCCCCGGCGTCCTGTCCGGCAACGTCGTCCAGGTCCCCATCCACATCCCCGTCAACATCTGCGGAAACACCGTCAACGTCGTCGGCATCCTCAACCCGGCCTTCGGCAACGTCTGCGTCAACGACGGCGGCCGTGACAAGAAGGACCACCACAAGGACAACCACCACAAGGCCGAGCACCACAACGACCAGCACGACGGCGAGTACTGAGCACCACAGGCCCCTGACCTGCCGGCAGCCACAGCGCCGCAGCCGCCAGAGCACGCCATCCTCCGAACCAGCCGTACAACACACCCCCTGAGCCTCCGGCCTCCCCCACGTCCCGGGGAGGCCGGAACTCCACCCGACACGGCGCACAGTCCGCGCCCCGAAGGTGGGACTCACACGAGGAGATCGCTGCTCTTCGTGGTTCGGTCGACCCCACGATCGTGCGGGCCCACCAGCACGCGGCCGGGGCCCGCCAAAAGGGGCCTCGGCGGGCGAACCGGAGGACCATGCCAGCGGCCGCTCCCACGGCGAACTGACCACGAAGATCCGCCTCGCCGCCGACGACCGCTGCAGGCCAGCCGGACGGGCCGGTGACGCGCCCGCCTTCACCGAGGTCACGGCACGCCTGCGCGTTCCCCGTCGGCGAGGACGGCCCCGCACCAGGCCGGATGTGGTCTTGGCCGATAAGGCCTACTCCTCCCGAGCGATCCGTGAGCACCTGCGCAAACGCGGCATCCGGGCAGTGATCCCAGTCCCCGCCGACCAGCGCGGACACCGGCTGCGTCGGGGCAGCCGCGGCGGCAGACCACCGGCCTTCGACCACGAGACCCACAAGCAGCGCAACACCGTCGAACGGTGCAGCAACCGCTTGAAACACTCGCGCGGTCTCGCCACCGCTACGGGAAGACCGCCACCATCTACCGGGCCGGACTCCACATCGCGGGCATCTTCCTTTGGTCCGCCCGGTGATCCAAACGAAACTGCCTAGTGACCTGAGTCAGAGATTCGGTGGCTCGCTGGATGCGTCCGGGTGAGGAGTTCATCGTTGCGACGCAGACAGTCGAGTTGTCGACAGTCACGTATTCCCCAGGGGCCGAGCACACAACCGGGTGCCGGCGGGCGAGACTCCCAGTGCACCAGCCGGCCCTACGATCACCACCATGACCTCAGCACTGATCCTCATCGACTTGATGCCGCGCATCATCGCCCTGCCACTCGCCCCACACTCCGGTGACGAAGTGCTCGCGCGTTGCAGGAAGTTGGCCAAGTCATCCCCCGGATCGGGGAAGGAGCCTCTTGCCTTCAGGATCAGACGCTACAAGTTCTGTTGCCGGGACCGCTGTTCCAGCCGTTGGAAAAGTCGTGAGTGCTGCCGACGAGAATCCGCGGACCGCACGTCTTCAGCCAGCCGGGAATCCACACGGTGACGTTGATCGCGGCGGTGAAGGACCGCCCAGGGGTGTAGCGGGTCCCGGGGCCCTGGTACAGGTTGTCCGACTTCCATGAGACGGGGCCCGGATTGTAGGGGACCTTGCCTTCGGCGCTGTTGTGCGCCGGGTCGTTCCAGTTCAGATACACAGTGCCCGAGACGTTGTTCTGCCAACCGTTGATCCAGTCGACCTCGGCGTAGGCACTCGCACAGTTGGCGTACCAACCGATGTACAGGTTTCCGATCGTCTGCGAGTCGGTCCAATTGTTGGAGATCTTGATCGGAGTAGCCGGTCCGAGCAGCACAGGGTTGCTGCAAGTGACAGCATGTGCGGCGCCGGCAGGAACGGTTACGAGTGCGGCACTTGCGGCTGCGACGCCAAGAGCGGCTACAGCCGATCGAACCCGATTGCGTAAGGACATGCAGATCCCCCCGGGGGCTAGTGGCATGAACCTGGCTATCTGAAGGCCCATCCTGGCAGCCGGCCGCCGTTGGGGGGAGGTGCTGCCCCGCCAAATCGAGGGAGTGGACGGCGCTGCGGAGTCAGGGGGCCTGGTCGGCCTCCAGCGTGGTCAGCCCGGCCTGGAACGGGGCGGCGAGGTCGTCGGCAATGCAGGGCCAGGCTGGCCTTCGCGTCCTCAACGCCCGGACAGAACCTCGGCCCGAGCGGCCGGCGGTGCCCTGGCCGGGCCCGGTCGGGTCCTGCAACCGGCCCCGGCTCCGGTGCGACCAGTGCTTTGTAGATCACGTCCGGGCCCAGTGGGTTCGCACCCCCACCCCCTCTGGACCCGCTGCTCGACGTGCCGGGTGCCGACCGGGCCGTCCTGCTGCACCGCACCCAGCAGATGCTGGCCACCTCGCGGGCAAAGCCGGTGGCGGCCCGCCGCCAAACAGCACTTGCACCTCCTTCACCGCCCTGGTCGCCCAGCGGCGATCAGCGCCGGGAGACGACCTCATCAGCACGATGGCCTCCCCCGGCCCGGACGGCGACAATCCCCTGAGCGACCTGAAGCAGCGGGCCGAGTACGTGTGGACAAGCGCACCAGAAATCGGCCTGCCATTCTGACCGCCCCAGCGCGGTGAGGCGAGTCGACGTCCCCCTGACCATGACCACTCCCAAGGGCGGGAAGCGCCCCGGGGCGGGGGCCAGTGGACCGGCCGACTGGGAGTCGATCGAGCTGGCCCGCCCCCGCGGCGGCACGGTCACGGTCCTCGCGCGCGCCGGGCCCGTGGATGGCAGTCACGCCCGTAAAAAGTCAACCCCTCACCGGGCAGGTCGTCGGATCCGTCCTGACCGGAGAAAGCCTGCCCACGATCTACGTCAGCGGCGACAATGGCTCGCTCGACTTGGTCAAGGAGGTCACCCATCGGTTCGGCCCGGTGGGCACCACCATCCTGTACACGGGCTCCCCCGTCCCCGTCCTCTTCGACGGCGCGCTTGTCCTCCTCGACCGCGCGCAGGCCGCCGACGCCACTCGCATACTCGGCGCCCGCCGGGTGCTTCCCGTCCCCTACGACAGCTGGGCACACTTCACCGAGGGCCGAGACGAACCGGTCGCTTTCACGGAGGCGGGGCCGCTGGACCGCCTGGATTTCGGCGACCGGGCCTGACCGCGCAGCCGGCGTCCGGCTCCCCGGGGCCCTGGGTCCCTGGTTCTCGGAGGCCACGCTCCAGTGACCCGGTCCGGTCAGCAGCCGATCGTGACCCACTTGTGGACGGGGTAGGTGTGGCTCCCGTTCCCCCTGACGCTCGACAGGGTGTCGAGCTCGGCGCCGGTGGGCGGGGCGAGGAGCCGGAACGTCACCCAGACATCGCCGAAGGAGTCGGTGGTGCCCGACGCTCCCGACGTGTAGCCCTTCTTGCCGGGAATCCAGTAGTCCACCCATACCGGTTGCCACGCGAATCCGGATGCGTCGGAGGGGTGGTGCGAAATGTGCACGGTCACGTCCTCCGCGCGGATTGAGTACGGCCCTGTGCCGACACTGGTGCACTGCTGGAAGGCGGTGATGTCGGCGTCGTCGGACGCCCACTCCCTGTCGACCCCGGTCGTGTTGTCCCGCGTGCAGTGGAGCAGCGGGCCGGTCCGCGTGGTGCTGTAGTAGGTGCCGTCGGTCCAGGCGACCTCGTAGCTGATGCTCAGCGTCGCGTCGGCGGGCGGGTTGTCCACCGTGTAGTTGAAGGTGGCGTTGCCCTTGACCGGGTCGAACCGGCCGAAGAGCGTGCCGTATTTGCTGGTGCCGGGGATGGTGTAAACGGCGGTGATCTTGGAGTTGGCAGGGTCGTGTGTGACGGCCTCCAGGCTCAGGCTGACCCGGTCCACGGGTACGGCGGTGGGCGTCCCGCCGCTCCCGGTGGTGTCCATTGCGCAGTGCTGGTCCAGGTAGGCCGCCACCGGCCCGTCCAAACCGGCGTAGGCGGGCGACGCCCCGGCGGCCGTCAGGCCGATGAGCAGGGCCAGACTCGCGATCAGTGCGCTCAGCGCTCTTCGGGTTCTCAGGGCGCTCAATGGCCTTGGCGGTCTTGGTGCTCTGCTGGTCATTTGATCTCTCCCCCGGGGTCGGTGATGTTGTTCGGTGTCGGAGCCTGGTCAGCAGGCGATGGTGGTCCAGGAGTGGCCGGGGAAGGTGCGCGAGCCCGCTTGGCCGCTTGCCAGCACGTCGAGTTCGGCGCCGGTGGTCGGAGTGAGGATCACGAACGACAGCGTGGCCTTGCCGTCGGTGTCGAAGACGCCGGACGCTCCCGAGGCGTAGGCCTTCTGGCCGACGATCCAGTAGTCGGCCCAGACCGACCGACCCGCGTACGGCGAGGGCCCGTAGGACGGACCGTGCGCGACGTTCACCGTCACGATGTCCTCGCGGATGTAGGCGTGCCTGCCGCCGACGCCGATGTCGACGGTCTCGCAGCGCTGGGAGACGCCGGTCGCGGTCACGTAGTCGTTCCACGTCGAGGCGTCCACGTAGGTGGGGTTGTCCCAGGTGCAGGGCGCCAGTGGAGCACTCACGAAGTTGCTGTAGTAGACGCCGTGCCCCCACACCTGGTAGGTGACGGTCAGTGTCGCGCCCGCCGGCGGGTTGGACACCGAGAAGTTGAAGGTGGCGTTCTTCCTGGCGGTGTCGAACGTGCCGTTGGCGGTGCCGGCCCTGGTGCTGCCGCTGATGGTGTAGGAGGCGGTGATGGTGGAGTCGGTCGGGGGGTAGCCGACGGTCTCGAGGTTGAGGGTGATCCGGTCGACGGGTATCGCGGTCGTCATGGGACCGCTGCCACTGTTCTGCATGGCGCAGTGGTCCACGTTGGGCGCGAACGGTCCGCCCGGGTCAGCGGCAGCGGTTGACGCCCCGGCAGCGGTCAGGCAGATCAGGATGGCGAGCGCGGTGGTCACCGCTCTCCAGGATCTCCAGGTCTTCCAGGTTCTGCGGGTCTTTCGGGTCATCGCGGATGCCCCCCAGGTCGTTGGTGCCGGACGGTGCACTCCACTTGCGGCGGCAGAGACGCCCGTATGGGCACCTGTGGTTCCTGGTCCGGTGCAGCCCGGCCCAGTCCCGGCGGAAGGATCAAGTCGGCGCGCGTCACGACCACTTGGTGTGGTTCCGAAGGTCCTGCGGGTGGTCGCGGGTCCTGATGGGGCTTGCCATCGGCGGGTAGTATCCGGCAGCTTCAGCAGCCGCGAGTGCGCGGCGAGCACATTTGCGTGACGGCTACTGAGGTTGAACTCGTGATGTCGCCGGGTGGCTTAGGTGGGTCTGATTGTCGGGCCGGTCTCGGCGAGGCGGCCGTCTATGACCAGACCGCTGGCCGCCGCTGATTACCTGGTGCGCTCAGTGCGGTCGTCGTACTCTTCGCGGGCGGTGATGACTTCTTCGATGTGCAGCACGGACCACTCCGTGAGCGCCTTCAGCGGTTCCCGCAGCGTCTGGCCGAGCGCGGTCAGCTCATACTCCACATGCGGCGGCACCTCTGGGTAGACGGTCCGGCTGACCAGCCCGTCGCGTTCGAGGGTGCGCAGCGTCTGGGTGAGCATCTTCTCGCTCACGCCCGCCAGCGCCTGCCGGAGCTGGCCGAACCGGGAGGTCCCGTTCCGGCCGAGTTCGCCGAGCACGAGGACCGCCCACTTGCTGCCGATCTGGTCGAGCAGGTCCCGTGACGGGCAGCCGCGCTCGTACGGATCGAATGACGGCATGGGTCTGGTCACATTCTCGACAGCAGCCATACGGCTCACCTCTATGCTTTCGCGGCGGTAAGTACCCTACCAAGAAGTGGCTACTCCCCAACAGAGAGTGTCCAGGTCATTCTGTGTTCCATCCCGCGGCGGACGGACCGCGGCAGGCGTGCAAGGCACGCGCGGAAGGAAGGAATGACCATCATGCCGATCGTCGTCACCGGAGCCACCGGCCAGCTGGGCAGGCTCACCGTCGAGGCACTGCTGCGGCGCGGGATCCCGGCCGCGGACATCATCGCGACCGGCCGGGACATCGCCGGGATCAAGGATTTGGCCGACCGAGGCATCACGGTAGGCCGCGCCGACTTCGCGGACACCGACGGCCTGGCCGAGGCATTCGCGGGGGCGGACAGGCTGCTGCTGATCTCGGCCTCGATCCCCGTGGGCGAGCGGGTCGCCAACCACCGCCGCGTGATCGACGCCGCGGCATCCGCAGGCGTGTCGCTAGTGGCGTACACGAGTACGACGCACGCGGACACGGCCACCACCGTCATCGGTGCCACGCACAGCGAGACCGAGGCGTATCTGCGGGACCGCGGAATCGCCAGCGTGCTGCTGCGCAACGGCTGGTACCTGGAGAACTACACCAGCCAACTGCCGCAGATACTGCAGAACGGCGCGGTCGTCGGCGCCGCAGGCGAGGGGCGGATCAGCGCCGCGTCCCGCGCCGACTACGCCGAGGCCGCAGCGGTCGTCCTCACCACTGAAGGCCACACCGGCGCCGTGTACGAGCTCGGCGGCGACGAATCCTTCACCCTGACTGAGCTCGCCGCCGCGATCTCCGCTGCGGCCGGAAAGCAGGTTACCTACGCTGACCTCCCAGTGGCCGACTTCGCCCAGGTACTGGCCGCCGCGGGCCTACCCGCCGAGCTGGCAGAGGTCCTCGCTGACGCTGACCGCGGCATGAACCGCGGCGAGATGTACACCGACTCTGGCGACTTGCGCCGCCTGATCGGCCGCCCGCCCGTGACTCTGGCCGAGGCACTCGCGGCCGCCCTGCATTACCGAGGCTGAACTCGTGATGTGGCCGGGTTGCTCAGGTGGGTCTGATTGCCAGGCCGGTCTCGGCGAGGCAGCCGTCTATGAGATCGCTGCGGTACTGGATGTGCCGTAGGCCGCGCCGGATGCGCTGGACGAGGTGTTCGGGGGTACTGAAGGCGACGTTGGAGAGCCAGCCGCGTCGCAGCAGGGACCAGATCCCCTCGATCGGGTTGAGGTCGGGTGCGTAGGGCGGCAGATAGTAGATGGTCAGCCAGTCCCGGGCCTCGGCGAACTTTTGCAGGTCGGCGGCCTTATGGACGTTGAGGTTGTCCCAGACGAGAACGATCGGGCCGCCGAGCTGCTGATGGGCGGCGATCAGTAGATCGCGGTAGTCACGCCAGGAGAAGCTCTTGCGTCCGTCGCGCCGGCCGTCATCGCGGCGGGGACGGTAGATCAGCCGGGACCTCTGATCGGGTTTGTAGCAGTTCAGCGCGGCGATGGAGACCCGTCTGCGGGACCGGCCCCGCACCCGCACGACCGGGGTGCGGCCCCGCTGGGACCAGGTCTTGGCCTGCGGCGGCGTCATGGAGAATCCGGCTTCGTCCTCGAAGACGAGCCAGGCTCCACGGGCCGCCGCGAGTCTTCCGCGCAGGGCCACACCTCCTTGACCCACCCGGCCACCGCCTCGTCGTCCCGCTCCATCGCCCGACGGGCCGGGGCCTGGCAGGACCAGCCGTTGCGCACCAGCAGCTTGCGCACACCCTGGATCGTGTAGGCCATGTGAAAGCGCCAGCCGATTACCGTCTTGATCCGCGCGAGCGTCCACCGTTGGTCCTCCCAGCCGTGCGCGGCCGGGCCCTTGGCCAGCTCCGCCTCCAGCTGGGTGAACTGCTCCTCGCTCAGCCTCGGCAGCGATGCCGGCCCTTGCGACCGCAGAGCTCGCGGACCGCCCTCGTTCCACGTCTGCCGCCACCGCTGCACCGACCGGACGCTGACCCGCAGGCCCTTGGCGATCACCGAACTCGCCTCACCCTGAGCGAACCGCTCCGCCGCCTTGAGTCGTAACCCCTCGCGGAACTGCTGACGTTCGGCGGTCAGCCCGCCCCCTTGTGGATACCGCATGTCCCTGGAGATATCGCACCGGACAACCAGCCGTCAGCCCCTACGACACCACGAGTTCAACCTCAGTAACCCCTTCTGAGGCCTGACTGTCAGAGACGCCAGAGCCCGAAGACCGCTGCGAAAAAGCCCACGGCGCACACCGGCACCGTCCAGGTCCGCTTCGAGGAGCGCGTCCAGCGGGCGAGAAGATGGGCGTTGAGCAGTCCCGCAGTGGCGCAATAGGCGATGAAAAAGGGTTCGAACAGCCAGGCGGGGGACTCGAAGTAGAAGCTGTAGCCGAGCAGCAACGTGTCGATCTGTGTGACTACGAGGAAGAGGTGAACGAGTAGGATCCAGGGCATCGTCAGGATCACCGCGAAGACGCGCGGTAGCCACCATTGCCCGCCCAGTCCGATGCCTCCGGCCACTGCCCACAGCGCACACACGGCGAGCAGGGCCATGTACACGCGGGAGACCGGCTCACGGCAGGCCCGTACTGCCGCGTCGAAGATCTTCATGTGTGACGTCCAGCCTTGAGGGTTCGATGATTGTAGAGAACCTGGGGGTGCACGGTTTGTGCGCACCCCGCGTCCGGATCGCACAAGCCCCCGATTGTCTTCGTAAAGCAGTCACCAGAGGTACCGGTCGAGGTTGCTGGCCAACGGTGCGCTGCCTCCGGCACGCGAATCCGGCTGTCTCCGCGGCGCGGCGATGCGGCGGGGACCGGCGATGGGCCGAACGCCCGGGCGGCAGGGACTGGGCCTGCGATCAGGGCCCAGCCTGCGCGCCCGCAGGGCGGCCTCCGTCGCGTCCCTGACCTGACGCACACGAATGTCCCCCCGGGCCTGGGCGCCGGGACCCGCACCCGGACCCGGACCCGGAGTTGACCCTCCCCTTACGTCAGGCTTGAGGCTGTGGGCGAACGAAAGGGAAGGTCCGGACATGGGCTATACCGTGGGTCAGGTCTCGGCCTTCGCCGGGGTGACCGTACGCACGCTGCACCACTACGACAAGGCCGGCCTGCTCTCGCCGGGCGAGCGCAGCCGCGCCGGGTACCGCCGCTACGACGACGCCGACCTCGCGCGGCTCCAGCAGATCCTCTTCTACCGTGAACTGGGGTTTGCCCTGGAGGAGATCGCCGAGATCCTCGCGGATCCGCAGGCCAACGCGCTGGAGCACCTGCGGGCCCGGCAGCGGCAGCTGTCGCAGGAGATCGGCCGGCTGCAGCGGCTCGCCGAGGTCGCCGAACAGGCCATCGAGGTCCAGCAGACCGGGGTGTCGATGACGCCCGAGGAACGCTTCGACGTGTTCGGGGAGATCTCGTTCGACCTTAGCTATGCCGTGGACGCCCGGCTGAAGTGGCGGGACTCCGCTGGGCACCGGGAGGCGATGGCCCGGGCCGGCGCCCACACCGCGGAAGACTGGCGCCGGCTGATGGCCGAGGCCGCCACCTGGCGGGCGGAGCTGCTCGCCGTCCACGACGACGGCGAACCGTCCGACGGCCGGCGGGCGATGGATGTCGCCGAAGAGCACCGGCTGCACGTGACCCGATGGTTCACGCCATGTCCGCCGCAGATGCACCGGCGGATCGCCGATGACTTCGCCGCCGACCCGCGCGCGTTCGCCCTCGTCGTGCCGCCCTCGCAGCAGCGCCCGGACCTGGCCGCGTACCTGGCCCGGGCGGTGCACGCCAACGCGTCGCGCCACATGGACACCGAAGAACCACTCGGGAGGAACACCGATGAGAATCCTGATCACGACGGCCGGGTCGCGCGGTGATGTCGCGCCCTACACCGGGCTGGGCGCCGCCCTGCGCGACGCCGGGCACGAGGTCGCACTCGCCGCCACGCGATCCTTCGCACCGCTGGCCGAGGAAGCCGGGCTGGAGTTCCGGCCGCTGCCCGCCGATCCCCGTTCGCACGGCGACGTCCGGGGCAAACGAGAACTGCTGGGGGCCGCCGCCGCGTTCCTCACCGATCTGGGCGAGGGGTTCGCCGGTGCCGTGGCCGAGGACACGGACCTGCTCCTGCTCTCGACCACCACCGCCCCGCTCGGCTGGCACGTCGCCGAGGCCACCGGGATACCGAGCATGGGCGTGTACCTGCAGCCCACCGCCCCCACAGGTGACTTCGCCCCCACCGTGGCGGGTGCCCGCTCCCTGGGCCGGTTCGGCAACCGGGCCGCCGGACGGTTCACCCTGCACATGGCCGACCGGGTCTTCGAGCCGGCCGTGGCACGGCTGCGCGAACGCCTGGAGCTGCCACCGCTGACGGCCGCACGGATGCGCCGACGGCAGCAGGAAGCCACCCGGCCCGTCCTGCACGGTTTCAGCACGGCGTTGGTGCCGCGCCCGTCCGACTGGGCGGACCATCTGACGGTGACCGGCTGCTGGTGGCCGTACGTCGACGCGGCCCGCCGACTGCCCGCGGAGCTGGAGGACTTCCTGGCGGCCGGACCGCCGCCGGTCCTCATCGGCTTCGGCAGCATGGCCGCAGGCGAGGGAGAACGCCTGGGCGCAATCGCCGTCCGAGCCCTGCGACGGGCCGGCATGCGGGGAATCCTCCAGTCGGGCAGCGCGGAACTCGTCGCAGCCGGGGCCGGTGCAGGGGACGACATACTGGGCATCGGAGACGTGCCGCACGCCCTGCTGTTCCCGCGGCTGGCCGCCGTCGTCCACCACGCCGGGGCCGGCACCGCGGCGGCGGCGGTCCGCGCCGGCGTCCCGTCCGTCACCGTGCCGGTGGCCGCGGACCAGCCGTTCTGGGCCGGGCGGCTCGCCGCGATCGGCGCAGGGACGGCCCCGATCCCCTTCCCGTCCCTGACCGCCGAACGCCTCGCCGACGCGCTCACGACCGCCGTGCGGGACCCGTCGTACGCGCGGGCCGCCGCGGCCGCCGGGCGGCACGCGGCCGCGGAAGACGGTGCCGGCGGCGTCGTGACGGCCGTACGTCGCTTCGCACTGCCCTCCTCAGAACCCGGCCGTTACCGCTGAGTAGCCGGGCGGTGTGTTCCTCGGTGATATCGGCTTCGGCCGCCGTCCACGGGACGGCCCCAGCGCGGCCGCGACGCCCGGCGAGCACAGCGCCTTCCCCGTCCACAGCGGCGAGTAAGACCGGACGGGCGCCACCTCACTCCGACACGGGCCAGACGCCAGCACCGGCCGGATCACGCGCCCTTCCGTCAAACCCTGCCGGGCCCGTGGCCATATCCCCATACGAGAACCTGCCGCCATGCACCGCACCGCACCGCGCTCACCTGCCCCGGCGCCGCTGCCGCGCCGTCCCGGCCCGCCGGCGCCGGTGACGGCGCCGGCGGCCGCGGTGCCCGGCTTCTTCGGCACCGCCTTCGACGCCGGCGTCGGCAACGTCGCCCTGCCCTCGATCCGGCGCGACGTTGGCGGCGGCATCACCGGCCTGTAGTGGGTCGTCGACGGCTACATCCTGATGGTCGCCGCCCTGCTGCTGTCCACCGGCTCCCTGACCGACCACATCGGCGCCCGCCGCGCACTGGCTGCGCCCTCGCCCCCGGCATCGAGGCGCTGGTGACCGCCCGCTTCGCCCAGGGATCGGTCGCCGCGGTGATGATGCCGGCCTCCATGGCGCTGATCGGCCACACCTACCCCGAGACCGGCCACCGGGCCCGGGCGGTGGCGACCTGGGCGATGGGCGGCGCGGGCGGCGCGGGGACGGATCGTTACCCCCTTGGCGGGCAAATCGTTCCTCCAGGTGTCGGGATGGAACGCACACCGCTCCCCCGCGGTACGCGACACCGGCCCGGGCCGTCACCCTTCCCCCTGACCCCCGGGCCTCATCTTCTCTTCGTCCGACTCGGTGTCGGCCGTGCGGCGGCGGTCACGTGGAGGGACGTGGACCGAGGCGCGGGTGCGGTCAGGCGGGCGGTGCCTCGCCCCAGAGGCCGGAGGCATTCGACAGCCCGGGGGCGCCGCGGATTGCGCCGACGTCGGCTTGGTCGCGGACGAGACGGACGGGTCCGGGACGCGCGGCCCGGCAGTCGGGGCCCGAGGCGGGCAACGGCGCAGCGGTGGCCGGCCCGGGGCGGTGCGAGTCAGCCGAAGTGGCGCCCTGGGTCAGGTGGTGCGGAGGTGGGCGAGGGTCTGGTTCAGTTCTTCGCGAAGGACGGCGCCGGCAGCGTCGGCGTCCGACGCGGTGACGGCGTCCACGAGGGCCGAGTGGCCGGTGTCGCCGTGGTTCGGGTCGTCGGCGCGTAGGTCCAGCAGCTCGACGAGCTCGATCAGCCCTTGGCGCAGGGCGGGTACGAATTCGGTGAACAGGGCTGTGAGTAGAGGATTGCGGGCCGCCGCGACGACGGCCGCGTGCAGGGCGATGTCGGCGTCGACGAAGCCTGTCGTGTCTCCGTTCGCGGCGGCGCGGCGGCGGTCCAGGGCGGCGGTGATGAGGACGAGGTCGTCGTCGGTGCGGCGCCGCGCTGCGAGTTGCGCGGCCTCGACCTCGATGATCATACGCACTTCGTAGAGGTCGCTCAGGGCTGCCTTGCGCAGCCGGGTAGGCCAGTCCTCGGTCGGTTCGGTGGCGATCACGAAGACGCCCGCCCCTTGCCGGGCCTGCACCAGGCCCGCTCCCGACAGGGCGCGCAGGGCTTCGCGCACCGTGGAGCGGCCGATGCCGAGCTCTTTGGCGAGCGCGGTCTCGGCGGGGAGTCTGGTGCCGACGGGCCAGTGGCCCTCGGTGATCTGGCGCCGCAGGTGTTGGGTGGCCTGTTCCACGAGCGGGCTGGGGCGGAGGGGAGCGAGGGGCATGTCGTGGACCAATCAAGTTGTCTGAGGAGCTGAGGTGTTGTTAGTTTAGCGGGCATGACGCTGCGCGGTCTTCTCCTCGGCTGCCGCTGCGGGGCCTGAGCCGACCGGCACCCCGCTGCGGGGCTCGGACGTGCTGGTCGACTTTAGGCCGACTGAAGGAAGTTCATTTGCCATGACTATTCCTCGACGTACCGTCTTCCCCACCATGCGCACCCCCTCCGGCCCCGTCCCCGCCGGCGTTCCGGCGTGGAACCCGCAGCGGCCGAGCGCGATGCCCCACCACCGCTACCGTCCCGCGCACGAGCGCGTCTCGCTCCCCCTGCGGGACCGAACCTGGCCGTCCCGGCGACTCAGCCGGGCCCCTCTGTGGGTCCCCGTCGACCTGCGCGACGGCAACCAGGCCTTGGCCGAACCCATGGACCTCACTCGCAAGCGCCGTATGTTCGACCTGCTGTGCGCGATGGGGTTCAAGGAGATCGAGGTGGGCTATCCGTCCGCCAGCCAGACCGATTTCGACTTCGTACGCCACCTCGCGCTGAGCGACGCGGTTCCCGACGACGTGACGGTCTCCGTCTTCACCGCTGCCCGGCGCGATCTCCTCGACCGGACCCTGGCCTCCGTCGAGGGCTTGCCCCGTACGCTCGTCCACCTGTACACCGCCACCGCGCCCACCTGGCGCGACGTGGTTCTCGGCCGGACCCCGGACGAGGTGCACGCACTCATCCGTCAGGCCGCGACGTACCTGATGCGGCGCGCGGAGGAACGGCCGGGCGCCGGCATCCGCTTCGAGTTCTCCCCCGAGGTCTTCAACCTCACCGAACCGGACTTCGTACTGGAGGTCTGCAACGGTCTGACGGAGCTGTGGGAAGCGAGCCCCGACCGTCCGGTCGTGCACAATCTGCCGGCGACGGTCGAGATCGCGACCCCGAACGTGTACGCGGACCAGATCGAGTACATGCACCGTCACCTGGCACGCCGCGAGTCGGTCATCCTGTCGGTCCATCCCCACAACGACCGCGGAACGGGCGTGGCCTGCGCGGAACTGGCCGTCATGGCCGGTGCGCAGCGGGTAGAGGGGTGCCTGTTCGGCAACGGGGAGCGAACCGGCAACGTCGACCTGGTGACCTTGGCCCTGAACCTCTACGCCCAGGGTGTGAACCCGATGGTCGACTTCTCCGACATCGACGCCGTCAGGGACGTAGTGGAGGAGTGCACCCGGCTGCCCGTGCACCCCCGCCACCCCTACGGCGGCGCCCTCGTCCACACGGCCTTCTCCGGGACCCACCAGGACGCCATCAGCAAGGGCATGGCGCGCCACACGGAGCGGGCTGTCGAGTTGGGTGTCCCCGCCGGGCGCGCGCCGTGGGAGGTGCCGTACCTGCCTGTCGACCCCGCGGACATCGGCCGGACGTACGAGGAGGTCATCCGCATCAACTCGCAGTCCGGCAAGGGCGGCATCGCCCACCTGCTGCGCGAGCACCACGGTCTGAACCTGCCCGGCCCGATGCGGCCGGACTTCTCGCAGGTGGTGCAGGACGTCACGGACGCGGAAGGCCGGGAGCTGTCCCCCGCGGATCTGTGGGACCTCTTCCACCGTACGTACATCGCGCCCGCGCAGGCCGGTCCGGTGACGCTCGGCGCGTGGCGGACCGCCCAGACGGCGCCGGGGACGCACGAGTTCGTATGCACCCTGGTCACCGGAGCGGACGAGCGCGAGCTGGTCGGCCGCGGGAACGGGCCTCTGTCGGCCTTCGCGCAGGCCTTGGGCGTCGCGGGGATCGCCGTCGACATCCTCGACTACGCCGAACACTCCACGGCCACCGGTCCCGGCAGTCCCGCCGTCGCCTACGCCCAGTGCCGGGTGAACGGGCTCACCCGCTGGGGCGCCGGATGGGACACCTCCGTCCTGTCCGCGTCGGTGGAGGCCGTGCTCTCCGCCTGCAACCGCGTCGTACGGATCGGCGCGTGAGCGGCACGAGCGCCGCCATTCCCGCAGGGACCGCTCCCGTGCTGCGCACCACCGGCGTGGATCTGGTCCGCGACGGAAGGGCCGTCCTGCGGGAGGTTTCCCTGACCGTGCGGCCCGGCGAGCACTGGGCGCTCCTCGGGGCGAACGGCGCGGGCAAGAGCACCCTGCTCCGCCTCCTCGGGGCACTCACGCACCCCACGCGCGGCACGGTCGAGGTGCTGGGCCACGAGCTGGGCCGGGTCGACCTGCGCGCGCTGCGGGCGTACGTGGGACATGTCGACCCCCGCCACCCCCTGAGCTCGGCGCTCACGGTGCGGGACGTGGTCCTGACCGGGCTGACGAACAGCATCGAGCCGGTGCCGCGCTGGTCCCCGACTCCGGAGGAGTCCGCCAGGGCCGAGCAGTTCCTCGCACTCCTCGGCGTCGGAGACTGTCGCGAGGCGCGCTGGCCCGTACTCTCACAAGGCCAGCGGACCCGGGTGCTCATCGCCCGGGCGCTGATGCCGCTCCCCCGACTCCTGCTGCTCGACGAACCGGCGACGGGTCTGGACGTCGCCGGGCGAGAACAGCTGATCGACCGGCTGGACGGCCTGGGCCGCGCCCACCCCGCAATGGCGTCAGTACTGGTCACCCATCACTTGGAGGAGCTGCCCCCCGGGACTACCCACGCGTTGCTGCTGCGTGAGGGACGTTGTCTCGCCGCCGGGCCGGTCGAGCGGGTACTGAACGGCGAGCTGGTGGGCAGGTGCTTCGGCCACCCCCTTGCGCTGTCCAGGACCGACGGCCGGTGGAACGTACGAACGCGGCGTTCCGGGGCCCTGTAGGCCTGTCCGGTGCGCCCTGGCGGCCACCGCGGGGTCGGGCGCCGCTTCGAGCGCCGCTTCGAGCGCCGGCCATCACGCAGTGCCAGTACGGCCGTATCGTGGTGCGAGGAGCCGCCGTGTCGGCCAGGGAGTGGGCAAGGCCGGCGGCACCCCTCGAATATGAGTTCATCCAGGAACGGGCCTCGACCCGCGGGCTGCTTCTGGACACGCTCTCGATCGCCTCATCGACGACATGCGGTCGAGTTCTGCACGTTGCCACGCAGGCGACATCGGTGGAACCGGCGGAAGTGGCTCGCGAGGTTGACTTTGCCGTTGCGTCAACTTCTCCGGTCGGGTGTGGCCGGAGGGTCCGGTCGGGATGGGAGTCGGTGATGGCTGGTCGATCGCGGAGGTGGCCCGGATGATGATGGCGATCGCTGTGTTCTTTGGGCCGCTCGTGGGAGCAGGGGTCGCGCTCGTGTGGGTTCTACGGCGGCGCGGCAACGGGCCGACGGAAAATGTGGACGGCTTGCTGATCGAGCAGATGCGGAGCCAAGCGGCCTACCGCGATCGGAGGTTCGCCAGCGGGTTGGCCCACCACACCACGATGCCCGACATGGGAGACGGCTATGGGTGGCGGCGACCTTGACCGCCTGGCCTTGTCTCGCCTTGTTCTAGCAGGACGGCGTTGCGTTCTGGGACACCGCATGGTCTGGCCATCGTCGTAGCGTGCGCCGGGCCCCTGCTTTTACGAGCAGGGGGTGTCGTGAGGCCGGTCCGCCGCTGCGTGGCTACCATGCGTTTGCTGCCTGCCGTCAGCCAGTCGACCAGTCGACGGACCGGTGTCGGCGCCACCTTTTCGCGCGCATGTGGGAGCCGTCCATGGTGCGGTTCAGCCTGTCGAAGATCCCGGCCTTCTGGGCGCCGCTTCCGGCGCCGCCGGCAGGTTTGTCCGGAGCCGCACCACCCCAGTCCTGTCCGCCGGTGTTGCCAGGCGATGTCGTGTGGGGGACGTCCACGATGCCTCCACGATGCCCTGCAGCCACAGCCGATCCGGCACCGGCCGCGGCCAGGAAGACCGCTCAGGCCAAGGCGGCAACAGCGGCTCGATCGGCGCCCACAAGTCGTCATCAACGATCCATGGCCGAGCCGTCACAACCTCCCGAACGGCCGAATCGTTACACCGGTCACGTCCCGACCAGACCATCCCATCCCTACCCCTTTGTGATCTCTTAGGATGCGCCACATGGCCAAGCGCAGTGTTCAACGGCAGGCGAAAAAGATCCTCGATGAGGAACCCGTCGCCCTGGTCTGGTGCGAGATATCGCGGCCCATTCCCAAGCCGCCGAAGGAGGTCCACAGGGCGGCAGGCAAGGCAAGGCTTTCACCGGGGCACCACTGGCTGTTCTACGTGGGCGTGGTGGTCTTCTTCTTCGTCTTCATCCCCATGTTCCTGCTCGACCAATTGGGCAAGAAGATCGACTCGGGTCCTGGGTCAGGCAACACGCCCGAGCGGAGCTCCCGCCGCGGATCCGGAACATCCGCCGCGCCGAGCGACCGACCGGCCTCGCAAATCTTCGACGGAGATTGGAACTTGACTGCGGGGCGGCTCCTGCTGGGCTGGTACGGGCGCTCCCCCAACCCGAAGCGGCTCGTGCTGCTCACCCGCGACCGGATCTGTGTGGCCGCCTCACCCGGCCGGCGGCTGTCCCCGACCAAGGCCTCCGACTTCCAACTGACAGCGGAGTTCCTCGTGGACGAAGCACGCATCGAGGCGGAGTCCGGCCGGCCACGCGGCTTCGCGACCTTCCGACTGCGCTTCGCGGACGGCTCCTGGCTCGAACTCGGCCGCCTCGGGGAGCCCGAGGACGCCGACCACTTCCTGGAGACCGTTGCCCGGCGAGGATCCCGGGGCGGTAACTGAGCGGCTGCTGCGACCGCCGCGCGAGCGGCCTTGAGCACCAGTACTCAGGACACGGCTGCCGCAGTGGGATGAGCCAGGGAAATGTCCCGATCTCTGCCGCCCACTTGGGCGGTGCGCACCGGCGCACTGGTTGCCGTCGCGGTCACCGTGAAAGTCTGCGCCCACCGTGTCGACCCTTCCCGGGTGCCTCACGCCTCCGTCGGGTTGACGACCTGGCGCCCGAATCCCGCGCCCGGCCCACGCGGGGGCTCGCCGGAGAGGGCCGGTGCCGAAGTACGGGCGGGGTTGGGGCGACCATGGACTGGTGCGAAACGTTCCAGGGCGTGACCAGGGGGCCGAGCCGCCCGAGCCCGCCGAGGGCGCTGAGGGGCCCCATCAGCGGGCCCTCGGCGAGACGCTGATCGAGGTCCGTGCGGCCGCAGGGGCGTCCATCGGCATGCTCTACCTGCCCGACCCCACGGGGCGCGTCCTGCATCTGGCGATGACCCTCGGCCTGGCCCGAGAGCTCGCACTGCCCTGGTCCCGGGTCGTCGTGGACGATTCCATCCCGGTGGCCGACGCCGTTCGCGACGGGCGGTTCGTCTGGCTGGGCGGCCAGGAGGAGACGGCCCGGCGCTACCCGCGCCTCGGCCTCGTCCTGCCGTACGACTTCGCCCTCGCCGCCGCCCCACTCGTCCCCGACCCGCCGTCAGCGGCGGAGCCCACCGGAGCCGGTCTCGTACTCCTGTGGCCCGGCTCTCACGCCGCCTATCTGACCGACCGGGAACGCGACGCCGTGGACTCGGCCTGTGGCCGTCTCGCGAACCACCTGCGCCGGGCCGCCGACGCCGGATGCCCCGTCCGTGCGCCGGCGCACCCGGTCATGCTGCGACCTCTTCCCCCTCCCACGCCCGGACCGGCCGAGGCGGCCGCCGCCATGGCCTTCATCCACCGGCTGCCCGGAGGCAACTGCGCACTCGACCTGAACGGCACGATCACCTTCATCACCGCCGAGGCGGCAGAGATGCTGGGCACACCCGTCTCCCGGCTCCGCGGAGCCCTGCCCTGGGAAGCACTGCCCTGGATGGACACCCCGGCCATCGAGGACCACTACCGGGCCGCAGTGATCAGCCGGATGCCGGGCAGCTTCACCGCCGCCACCCCGACCGGCCGCTCCCTGCGCTTCGACCTCTACCCGGACGACACCGGGATCAGCGTCCGCATCATCCCGGTCACGACCGACGAGCCCGTCCCGCCGGTCGCGCCGACGGCCGTTCCCGCGGAGCCCTCGCCCAGCCGGGCCACCGCCCTGTACCAACTCATGCACTTGGCGGCCGCACTCACGGAGGCCGTCCATGCCCGCGACGTCGTCGACCAGGCCGCGGACATGCTCGTCCCCGCGCTCGGCGCCCAGGCCCTGGCCCTTTTGGTGGCCGAGGAGCAACGTCTGCGCATTGTCGGCTTCCGTGGCTACACAGCCGAGCTCATGGCCCTCTACGACGGCATCCCACTCGGCGTCCACACCGCCAGCACCCATGGCCTGCGCACGGGCCGGCCGCTGTTCTTCGCGAACACCGAGGAGCTCGCGGCCGCCTTCCCGGAAGTCGTGATCGGGGACGGCATGGCGGCGTGGACCTTCCTGCCCCTGATCGCGTCCGGCCGGCCCATCGGCACCCTCATCCTGGCCTACGCGCGTCCCCATACGTTCGTCCCCGGTGAACGGGCGATCCTGACCTCCCTCGCCGGACTCATCGCGCAGGCCCTGGACCGTGCCCGCCTCTACGACTCCACGCAGCAACTCGCCCACAGCCTGCAGACCGGCCTGCTGCCGCGCGCCCTGCCCGTTGTCCCGCACCTCGAAGTGGCCGCCCGATATCTGCCGGCGGCGCACGGGCTCGACATCGGTGGCGACTTCTACGACCTCATTCGGATCGACGACACCACCGTCGCGGCCGCCATCGGCGACGTCCAGGGTCACAACGTAACGGCCGCCGCTCTCATGGGACAGGTCCGCACAGCCGTCCACGCGGGCGCCGGCGCGCCCCCGGAAGAGGTCCTCGCCCGGACCAACCGCCTCCTGACCGACCTCGAACCCGGGCTGTTCACCAGCTGCGTATACGCCCATATCGACCTCGCCGGGCACACCGTCCGACTGGCCTCCGCCGGCCATCCGCCCCCGCTGCTGCGCCATGCCGGCGGCCCGGCGAAGATGCTGAACCTGCCACCCGGACTGCTCCTCGGCATCGACCCGGACGCCTCGTACACGGCCGTCGAGATCCCGTTCGAGCCGGGCACTCTGCTCGCCCTGTACACCGACGGGCTGGTCGAGGTTCCCGGCGAGGATCTGGAGAACGGGATCGCGGCCGTAGCCGCCCGCATCACCGCGACCGACGATCGCCACCCGGCGCACATGCTGGCGGACGACCTCATCGGCCGAGCCTCCGGCGGAGCTCCTCGCACCGACGACATCGCCCTGCTCCTGCTGCGCTTCGTCCAGGAGGAACGTCACACGTGACGGGACCCGGCGGGCCTGAAAACGTCACCGGATGGTGATGACGCGAGTCGTGCGCCGACGCAGTGGCATTTTCATGGCGTTATCTGGGAGGTGAAGCAGGGACGGGTCAGCGCAGTCCGGCGAAAAGATCGTTCTCGGGTACGGCCGCGCCGGTGGCATCCTTGACGCGTACGAAGGTCTCCATGCCCATCAACGTGCCGAACTTCTCCTTGCCCATCTTGAGGAAAAAGATGTTCTCGCCCTGACTGGCGTGTGCGGCCAGCGCATCGAACTTCTGACCGCTGAACGCGGTGGTGTCCACCCACGTGGTGATCTCATCGTCGGGGAGGCCGATCTGGGCCATCGCGGCAGCCTCGGCGGGATCCGGCTCCGCCATGTCCTCGTGGAACTCGCGCATGATCTCCATGAACCGCTGCATACTGGAGCGGGGCATCGTCGTCCAGTACACCTTGGGTGTCAGCGCGGTCATCTCCAGCGCCGCCATCGTGATGCGGTGGGCCTGAATGTGGTCGGGGTGGCCGTAGAAGCCGTTCTCGTCGTAAGTGACCACCACGTCGGGCCGGTAGTGCCGCATGAGTTCCGCAAGTCGGGCGGCGCCCTCCTCCACGGGCGTCCGCCAGAACGATCCGGGGGCATCGTTGCTCGACCAGCCCATCATCCCGGAGTCGGCATAGTCCAACAGCTCCAGATCGCTGACCTTCAGGACATCACAGCTCGCCAGGAGTTCTTGACGGCGCATCAACGCAACCGCCGCCGGATCGTGCCCGGGATCGCCAGGCTTGACACCTCCCGGTCCGTCACCGCAACCGCCGTCGGTACACGTCACGAGAACCGTGCGGATGCCCTCCGCCGCATACCGCGCGAGAACCCCTCCGGTTCCCGTGGCCTCGTCGTCGGGGTGAGCGTGCACAGCCATGAGCGTCAAGGGCCGGTCAGTCATGAACATTCCTCCTGCAGAAGTACCTATTGGTTGGACCGAGTGCGCGGCGGGTGTACAGCGATCCTGGAGCCTGGATCGTGGTGGGGCGAAACGCCCTGTCTCCGCGCTCCCCGGCCGGTCCGTCTGTCGATGCAACAGCGCCGACCGCCCCGGCTGTTCCCGGCCACGCCGCATGGCCTTCCGGACCGTCTCGGTCATGGGCCGCCTTGGCCCTTTGTGGGGGACGGCCTGCTCGTGCCCGTGATCAGACGGCACCGCCCAAGCGCCGTTTCGCTTCGTCTGCATCCGGCACCCGGCACCCGGCACAGCGTCATCGTCGCCCCGTCCGACGACCTCTTCGTCGACGCCCGAGAGCGAGAAGCGCACACGCATGGCCCCCAGTATGCGGGCCGCCCCGCGACCAACCGGTCGTGGGCGTCTCCAGCGGGGCCGGGTGGGGGCCCGGACGCTCCACCCCGCATCCGCGTGGGCCGTCCGGGTCCGCTGCGACGGTCGAATCCTCGCCCTCGCCCTCGGCCCCGGCTATGCGCCCACAGCGTCGGTTCACTCCCGCTCAGCAGCCCGAGCGATGCCGGCAGCGCGACGGGCATGATCGCGAACCGCAGGGCCGAATGTGGAGCCCGACGACGCTCCCCGGATCACGGGCAGGTCGATTGCCACGAGCGGCAGCGCCAGGCGCGCTGGACATGATGCAAGTGGAGTGGCGCCCCGAGATCCGCGGTCGCGAGGCTCACCGGACCCCGCAGCCGGTCCGCGGCCATCTCCGGCCCACGGTCGCAGCGGTCCACCAGGGGCCGGCGGGCGTCACGACGACCAGCGTCACCGGGAGCCGCACCAGAATGCCCGCGGCCTCCGCCTGCCCGTCGAAGTAGAGGGCGGCGATGGGCTCGTCGGCGAGCAGGATCTGGGCGCCGGCGCAGCCGGTCGCACGGTTCAGGAGAGCCAGTCCGTGTAGCGGGTGGGGGCGAGGTGAGCGTCCATGTCGGTGAGGACGTCGCCTTTGACGACGGCGAACATGCCGGCGGTGGGGTCGGTGACGACGGCGCGATTGTCGCCCTTGTGGGACAGGGTGATCCGACCCAGTTCGTCCAACGGGAAGACCTCGGGGCCTGCGATATTGCGAATGCCATTCAGCGGGGGCCCGCGGCGACCTCTGCCACCGCGTTGGCCACGTCCTTGGAGGCAACGGGCTGGATCGGCGTGGCAGGCAACCGGACGCTGTCGCCGTCGACGGTCCAGGACAGGACGGCGTCCATGAACTCCATGAACTGCGTCGCCCGCACGATGGAGTAGGGGATCGGCCCGGCCGCAAGGGTGTCCTCTTGGAGCACCTTGGCCTTGTAGTAGTCCAGCTCCGGCACCTGGTCCGCGCCGACGATCGAGAGGATGACGAAGTGACCGACGCCGCCCTTCTGGGCCGCGGCCAGAAGGTTGTCCATCGACGTCTGGAAGAAGGCCAGGGAAGCTTCGTCGAAGGTCGGGGAGTTCGTCAGGTTGACGACGACGTCGGCTCCCGCCACCGCCCCGCCCAGTCCCTGGCCGCTGATGACGTCGACCCCGGTGGACTGCGAGTGAGGTACCGCCTCGTGCCCGTCGGCGTTCAGAATCTTGACGACCTGCGACCCGATCAGTCCGGTACCGCCGATGACTGCGAACTTCATGCCGTGCCTTTCGCCGGGAGGTATATCGGCAATATGGCACATGATGCCGATACAGGCGGTTTGACATGAGCTGAGGGACGTGTGTCTGGCGTACACGTTCCTCGACCGGCAGGAGGCCGTCGAGCATCTGCCGGCGCGGTCGGCCGGCCCACCGGCGCCCCGAACTGCCCTGTCCCAAAGTGGCCGGCGCGGCGGCGTCATCACCGGTGGACCAACCGGACAACCGGTCCTCCCCCTCCGTGTGGTCGACCAGGAGCAGGTGCGGGTCATCGAGCCGGAACCGGCTTGTGGCGCCCCCCGTTGCGACCGGCGCCGGCAAGGCCGCCGGCTGGCCACGGGCACCTCGATCTTGTCGTGGGCAAGCACCAAGCGACCACCGCTGCCCGGCGAGCTGCGGACGCACACCCGTGCCCCGGCCAGAGCCGGGAAGTCGGCGTGGCGGCAGGAAAGTCCTCCAAGACCACAACTCCAGCTCGGAGCTACTGAAGGCGAGCGTGCACGGCGTGCAACCGGTCGTGTGGCGCGGATCGGTCGAGCATTGCCTGAACGTCACGCCCACCAAGTACCGTGACAAACGGACGTGGGTTGAGTAGCCCTGTATGAAGAGCTGCCGAGATGGGGAAGTTGCCATGAGTACGGGCAGATGGCTGCGGGTCTGCCTACAGCGCTACGTCATGACCGCCGCTCTCGGCTGGGTGGCCGCGGCCCTGGTGCTGCCCGTTCTGGGCGACGACCCCTTCTGGGCCTCGTTCGGCGCGGGGCTGGGAGCGGGGCTGATCGCGGTACCGCTCCTGACGGTCGTGACCATGTTCGTACTCGTCCTGCTGGCCGGTCGGCGGTTCGAGCTGGGGCGGCCGGCTGATCGTGCTGCCCCCGACAGGTCCTCCCTGCCGGCCCAGCCGCGGGTCACCACCGCCTCGATCTCCGCCCGCACAGCCGCCAGGTGGCCACCTTCGGCTCGGTGAACTCCCCGGTGCCGGTGTCGACCTGCTCGGGGTGTCGGACACGACCTGTAGCCGCGGCGAGCCCGCCTGTAAAACGCCACGTCCGGGTCAAGTCCCGCACGCTTATCGACCGGTCTTCACGCGCGGGCGGTGGGTGAAGGCGCCGCGGTAGGCGGCTGGGGTCATGCCGATTTGGCGGCTCAGGTGCTGGCGGAGCGACTCGCCGGAGCCGAGGCCGCTGCGGCCGGCCACATGGTCGACGGTGAGGTCGGTGGTCTCCAGTAGCTCGCGGGCCCGCAACAGTCGCTGCTGGAGAAGGTATTGGAACGGGGTCACGCCAGTCTCGGCTGTGAAGCGGCGAGTCAGGGTCCTCACACTGACCTTGGCCTGAGCGGCCAGGTCGTGCAGAGAAATCGGCTGGTCCAGGTGCTGTAGTGCCCAGATTCGGGCCGCGTCCAATGAAGAGTCGGTCTCGGCCGGTAGCGGGGTCTGGACGAACTGCGCCTGCCCGCCATGGCGCACGGGGGTGACGACGGCGGCGCGGGCCGCCGCGTTGGCCACGGCCGCGCCGTAGTCGCTGCCGATCAGGTGCAGGCACAGGTCGATCCCGGCGGCCGAGCCCGCGCCGGTGATGATCGGCCCGTCCTCGGCGAACAGTCGGTCCGCGTCGACGCGGACCGCGGGGTAGGCGCGCTGCAGTTCCTCGGCCAGCGCCCAGTGGGTGGTGGCAACACGGCCGTCGAGGAGTCCGGCCTGTGCGAGGACGAAGGCGCCGCTGCAGATCGAGGCAACGCGCTTGCCCGCGGCGACAGCCTCCCGCAAGACGTCCAGCACGACAGGCTCGGCGTCGTGTCGGCTGGCAGTCGAGGGAACGATCACCGTGTCTGCTGCCGCGACCGCCTGAAGGCCGTGGCGAATCACCACTTCGATACCGCCGGAGGCGGCGACCGTGCCGGGCGCGGCGGTGCACACCGTCACCTCATAGCCGGGGCGTCCCTTGAGTTCGGCGGCGCCGAGCAGTGTCGACGGCATGGACAGGTCGAAGGGCTTGACCGCGGGGACGGCCAGGACAGCGACACGATGCATGGCTAGATCCTTGGATCTCGTGACCTTTAGGCCACTGACCCTACTGTGCGTCCGCACGGCACAGTTGGGCGAGCGGTCGGGCCCCCGCGTACCGCGTTTCCCGTTCCGGGAAGCGTTCCATGCAAGAGGTAGATGGAGAGAACGCCATGGATGAAACAGTCGTCATCGGGGCAGGCGCGACCGGGGTCGAGACCGCCAGGCAACTGGCGGACAGCGGCAAGCGGGTCCGCCTCATCACCCGCAGCGGCAGCGGTCCTGATCACCCCGGAATCGAGCGGATCGCCCTGGACGCGGGCCGTACTGACGAACTGGCCGAGGCACTGGCCGGAGCGACCATGGTTTTCAACGCGGCCATGACCGCCTATCACAGCTGGCCGGAGACCATGCCGCCGTTGTTCGCCTCGATCCTCGCCGCGACCGAGCGGGCCGGAGCCGACTACGTGATGCTCGGCAACCACTACGGCTATCAGCCGACGACGGGGCCGGTCACCGAGCGCACCCCGATGTCCCCGCACACCCGAAAGGGCCGGGTGAGGGCCGAGCTGTGGCGGCAGGCCAAGGCTGCTCACGACGAAGGGCGGCTGCGGGCGACCGAAGTGCGAGCCGGCCAGTACCTGGGGCCGGGCGCGGTTTCCCCGTTCACGCTTCTGGTCGCGCCCCCGGTCCGCGAGGGTGAACTGGCCCTCGTACACGGCAACCCTGATGCGGCGCATTCTTTTTCGTACACGGAGGATGTCGCAGCGGCGTTGGTGGCGGTCAGCGGCGACGAGCGGGCCTGGGGGCGGCCCTGGCACGCTCCGGTCATCACCACGACCCTGCGCCAAGCCGCGACCGACCTCGCCGAACTCCACGGAGCGCCCGAACCGCGGTTGAAGCCGCTCACGGAGCGGGATATGGCGCTGCTGTCCTTCACCGATCCACTCTGGCGGGAGTTCGCCGAGATGAGCTACATGTCCGAGCGCCCGTTCGTCGTGGACGACAGCGATATCCGCGACACCTTCGGACTCAAGTCCTCAACGCTCCGCGAAGCGCTGGCGGCCTAATGCGGCGGTGCCGCCTGGCCGGGACTCCCGGCCAGGCGGCCATTGCCTGGACATGAGGTGTGCGAGGTGCTTCACAGTCGCGCCACGGTGCTGCGCTGCGTAGGCGGGCATGGACCGGCCACGTTCGACGCCGGAACGCATTTCGGCGGATTCGGCCAAAGGGGAGTTCCCGATCGTCTGATCATTGGCGCACGCCTGGGCTGGAACACTCTGGCCACCACACCGCGTCGCCCTCGATCGAGTCGCCCCCCCCGGAAGCGGTCCCGCCACAGGGCGTGGTCGCCCTCGCTGCTTCGGCGCCGCTGAACGGCGCGACGATCCACATCACCGCCACCCCGGCCGGAACCGCTGCACCTCAGCGCAGCGCCCGGCCGGCTCGGCCGCCGCTCAGCGCAGACGCGGCCGCCCCGGCGAACACACCGGGGCGGCCTCTCGGCTTCACGGCAGGTCACTTGATGCGGATCAGGCCGGCGGTCGCGGTGGCGGACTCCATGACGGCGGAGCCGGTGTAGGTGGCGGTGTACCCCAGGCCCAGCAGGACGGAGATGACCGGGCAGGGGCCGGTGCAGGTCGCGGTGCCGGCGGCGTTGGTGACGGCGGTGCACACGGTGGTGTTCCCGACGGTGAACTTGGTCGTGGCGCCGGGGACGGGCTTGCCCGTAGTGGTGTCGATGAGCGTTGCCGCCAGGGTGAGGTTGACGCTCGACTGGCCGGGCGCGATGGACAGCAGCACCGGACCGGCCGTGAGCTTGGTGGTGTCCTTGGAGTAGGTGTACCGGCCGGCGGCCGTGGCAGTGCTGGTGCCGCCGGGGGTGGTGACGGTGATGAGGACGCGTGACCATCACTGTCCCCGGAGCCGTCCCGGCGGCCGCTGTCGAACGACGAGCTGCCCTGCCCAATGGGGGTCTTCCCACCGCCTGGGGCCGGCGGCCGAGGCGGGAACAGCGGCCAAGAGCAGGGCTGCCACAGCAAGTGTGGAGGAAGCCAGGATCCAAATGCCTGACCAACGAGGAGACCGACAGCAGGATGCGCCGGTCATCCGGGCCGCACACCCGGGCCCTGACCAAACCGGGGAACATCCCCCACGTCCACTTCCATGCGCAGCCATTTGAAACGGAGCGAGTGCCGGAACACGCCACCCCGGTCGATCGAGCGGTCGGCGCCGATCTCGGCCATCAGATCGGAGCGGACCAGGCACGCCCCCAAGACGTCACGGCTCCCAGGTCGCGCCGAACGTGACGCCGTTTGGCGTTCCTCCGTTGGAGCCCAGTCGGCAGCATGTCTCTCAGATCTCCCGACGGGCTTTTCGGCCCGACCGCCGCGGGCGCCGCATTCCACGACGTCGCGGCCGGACGCGGCGTCAGACCGCAGCAAGTCCCTCTGGCGTCGCCGCTCACCCGTTCCCCGGCCGTGATCCCGGTGCCGGAGCCGGCCGCCCGGGCTCTCGTCAACTCGGGCCGACCGCCGCGCCGGAGAGTTTCCCTCCCTGACGGAAGAAGTTCAGTACACCATTACCTCGCATACTTGTACGATGTAAAATATCACATCGCACAAGGACGGGTTGAGACCCGTCCCGCACCGACGAAGACACAAGGAGAGCACGTCCCCATGAACCGCTTAGCCCTTCTCGCGGTCGGCGTTGCCGGCCTGACCGTTCTGGCCGCCGGCCCGGCCGCCGCGACCCCCGAGGTCGCCGCCGAGCAGACCGTGACCACCTGTGGGAACTCCGGTCTGCAGGCAGGCTTGCTCACCCGGCTGTGCGCGGAGGTCACCGGTAACGCGGTGCAGTTCTACGGCAAGGTCAGCCTGGCCGGGCCGCCCTCTCCCGGCAGCCCGACGCCCGCCCCGAAGGAGCTGTCCACCATGCTGTCCGCCGAGGTCGTGGGCGCCGGCGGCCCGCCCCTCGCGCAGGACAAGCCGGTCGTCTTCACCACCGCGACACTGGAGGTGCGCGGCCCGGCGACCACCGTCCCTTGTGGCACGACGGTTCGCGGCACGTTCGGCGTGGCCTCCTTCCCCTGGACGCCCCGGCCGGTCGTGCATGAGGTCACCCTCACCTGCTGACGCCCCGCCGCTCGGCGGAGCCGTCACGGTCGGCCCGGCGACTCGCCCGAGCGGGTCGTCGGGCCAATCACCCCGCCTGCGCTGCCCGTAGCCGGCCCCAGGGCCGCTCCACACGGCATCCGGCCCCGCCGGCTCTCGCCTGAGGGCTGCCACCCCTCACCGGATGGCAGCCCTCAACTTCAACGGCCCGCCCACAGGGAGGGCGTGAACGCCACGTCCGTTCCACCGCAGCCGGTGGCGCTGTCGGCCCCGGAGTCCTAGCTCAGACACCAGCCGCAAAGTAGCTCTCGGGTAGCCGGACGAGCCCCGTTTCCCCGTCCTGGGCGTCATCGTGGAGCCGTCGCCCTGCCCGCCGCAGCCCGAGGCCCCAGAGCTGTGATGCGGACCGAACTCGTGCCTCAAGGCGCCCGTTTCACGGACAACCAGATCCGTCCCGGCCTGATGACGTCAACGCGATAGGACCACCACGCACACGGACGACCCCGCCCTCACCGCCTTGTCATCGCCGCACAACGCGACCGTCTTTTGAACGCGCCCACGCTCAACCACCCTGGTGTCCCTCACAAGATCGACAAGACCCTGGCCTGGCTGATCGGGCCGAAGGGCAAGCCGGCTCAGCTGCGCTGGCCGGTTCGACGCTCGTAGTCGGCGAAGCCGTCCTCGACCGTCGGGAGTACCAACTCCACCCGGAAGTAGGGCACGCTCCAGAGAGGGCTGTCGCGAAGACCCTCAAACAGATCGGACCACGAGGTCAGGTCGTTCGTCGTAGCGACGAGAACGTCGGACGGAGCGGCGGCCCATGCTTCAGCGTCGAACCACCGCACCTGGACAGTGTCGTGTTTGTCCAGCAGCGGCCGCACATGCTCGGCGATGATCTGTTGACGCTCAGGGCGCCCCAGCGCGAGCCACGCGGGCAAGGCCGTGAGGTGGACGAATATGGTGAACTGCGGCTGCGGTTGGATGGCACTCATACGTCCCATTGTGGATCAACCAACGTCGGCGAACACGCCCGCTCCGGCGACCGCACGGGGGCCATCGCGCTCGACCGCTCAAGAACATCCCATGAGGCTTTCGCCGAACGGCCGAATCCATGCCTGAACTGCGGAGGACGGCCGCCCCGACCGTCCTCCCCACCCCGGGGTGCCGCTCAGCCGCGCGTGGCGGTGGCCGTGTGTCTCGCGGCCAGGAACGTGCAGCGCATCCGGCCTCCGGGATGCCACTCCATCACCGCGCCCACCAGTCGCCGTGCTCGCCGCCGTGGCGGTGAGGTGCCTGAGGAGCATGTCCGGATCACTGCGGGATGGGGGCGGATCACCCGGCAGTCTCTCAGTACCTGCACGTAGCCTGCCGACATGTCCTACGGCATGGTCCGCGCGCACATCGCCACCTTGCGTGAGGCTCCGTCCGTCGCCTCGCGCGGCCGCCGCCGGTACGACAGGTGACCAGCTGGTCTTGTCGTACGAAGTGGCCAGGCCAAGCCATTACTTGCGCCTGTTGATGCATCGCTCGACGGTGTTGCGCTGCTTGTAGGCGCTGCGGTCGAAGCGAGCAGGTTCGGTGGGCTATGTTGCGGGGCGTGACTGACGATCGTGGACGACTGCTGGTCGGCCGGTACCGGTTGGCGGAACCGCTGGGCCAAGGCGGCATGGGGACCGTCTGGCGGGCCCACGACGAGCAACTCGACCGCGAGGTAGCACTCAAGGAACTCCGCCTCCCCGAGGACCTCGACGCCCCCCGGCGCACGGCATGGATCGACCGCCTCGACCGCGAGGCGCGCGCGGCCGCCAGACTGAAACACCCGGGGGTCATCACCGTCCACGACCGGATAGCCGGCGCCGACGGCCGCCCGTGGATCGTGATGGAACTCGTCCACGGCCACTCGCTGGATGACCTGATCAAGAAGGACGGCCCGCTTCCGCCGACCCGGGTGGCCAGGATAGGCCGACAGATGCTGGACGCGCTGCGCGCCGTGCACGCCACGGGCGTCACCCACCGGGACATCAAGCCCGCCAACGTGCTGCTCGAAGGCGAGCGGGTGGTGCTCACCGACTTCGGGATCGCCGCCGTGGAGGGCGAGCCCGGTCTGACCCGGTCAGGGGCCCTCATGGGGACCCCGGCCTATATGTCCCCCGAGCAGGTGCGCGGTTTCCCGGCGACCGCCGAATCCGACTTGTGGTCCCTGGGCGCGACGCTGTTCACCGCCGTGGAGGGGCACCCGCCATTCAGCGGCTCGGGTTCCTGGGCCGTCTTCGTCGCCGTCGCCACCGAGGAACCTGCCGTCGCCGTCCGCGCCGCGGGACTCGTGCCGCTGCTCATGGGCCTGCTCCGAAAGGACCCGGCCCAGCGCCTCACTGCCGAGGAGGCCTACGACCTGCTCACGGAAGCGGCGGGTGAAGCGGAGTCCTCCCCGGACCCCGCGCCGGCATCCGCGCCCACGCTGCGGCTGGGTGTGGCGCCGGGCGCCGGCCTCGTAGCGGGACGGCCGACCCCACCGCTGCCTGTCCCCGCCCGGCCTCCTGGGCGGTGGCCGTTTGCGTTGGGCGGCGTGGCGGCAGTCGTTGCGGCCGTCCTGCTCACGGTGCTCTGGTGGTTACCCGAGTCCGGATCCCGCGACGATGATGCCGGCCACAACCGCGCGCCCGACGCCACGGCGCCTACCTACCGCTCCTCATCTCCATCCCCGTCTGCCTCCACCGCCGCACCCGCCACAGCCACCCCGTCCAGCCCCACCTTCAGTCCCAGATTCAGCCCCACCGCCAAGCCCACACACACCCCTCTCGACCGCCGAGCCATCGAGCGCGTCTTCGCCGTCTACATGAACGGCCTGGCCGACCACGACATGACCTCCCTACGCCGAGGCACCTGCCCCCGGCTGCGGGCAGGGCTGCTCGGATTCGCCCTCAACGGCTACTTTGTGGGCCGTTGGGAACTCCAGCCCTACGAGATCCCACCGAACATGGACCAGCTCAGCGTCGAAGCGAAGATCACCCGGCGGGACCCCGAGACCGGGCAACTCGCAGGCGACGTCCTCAACCAATGGATCATCGAGCGGGATTCGGACCAGCAGTACTACGTATGCGGCTGGCTCAACGAGGAGTGACCCGGCCGCGCCACAGGACAGTGCCGGGGAACGTTCGACTCGCCTATGACCTGGGGGCCGCGGCTGAGGGACTGGAACCACACCGGCGTCTGGCAACAGCTTCGACGAGCGCTTGGCTTGGTCACTTCCCAGGACAGCGTTCATCGATGCGTTGACGGCAGTCGGCGATCGGCGAGCCTGCGGAGCCTCGGGGCGCTTCCGGTCTCGCTCTTCGAGCAGCACACGCCTCATGTCTGAAAACATTGCAAGGCCGACCGGTTTAGGTTCGTTCGGGCAACACTTGTTGCTTCTTTCTATCCTCGGCTTGTTGCGTTGCTTACGCTTTCGGTTCATGACCCCCACCTCTTTTGATGAGGTCCACCCCCGGGAAGGCGCCGGCTCCCTTGGCGCCGGGCAGCGCTTGATCGAACTGCGGCACCCGGACGGTGGGCCCGGGTATACCGACGTCGGGGTCGCAGCAGGAGCCGGCATCAGTCCTCAGTACGCAAGAAATCTCAAGAACGGCAACTCCGTGTCGGGGCCGGCTCCGGCCATGAGGTGGGCGGCATTCTTCTGCCTCGCGAACGTGGATTACTTCGTCATGCACGGCAGCCATGCGCCTGTGACCGCTGTCGAACAGCGGCCGGCGGAGCTTGAGAGGGCCCACGCGACGGCCAGGAACCTGCGCCCCGACCTGGCACCCGACCGAAATGCCCTGGTCCTCGTATCGCGTTCCGTCCAGAGCGAGCAGGTCGCGTACTCCGAGAGACGCACATCCGCGCTGGAGTCACCCGTTAATGGATCTCTCGATGTCTGACGCAAGGGAAACACGCCGCGTCGTCATACTGGGGACGAGCCTGACGGGGATGCTGGCTGCCGCCGCATTGGCGCCTCACGCTGACGAAGTGATCATCATGGACCGGGATGATCTGCCCGATGGGCCGATGTCCCGGCCGGGACTCCCTCAAGCCCACCACGCTCATCTGCTCTGGTCAGGCGGAGAAGAAGCCATGGAGCAAATCGCTCCGGGGATGCAGCAGTTGCTGATTCAAGCCGGTGCGCGGTACGTGCCCATGCCCGGCAGTCTCCTTACGCTCACGCCTCACGGCTGGGTCCCACGCACCGGCGCCCCTATGCAGCATCAGATCGTCTGCTCCCGAGACTTCCTGGATGCCACTGCCCGTGGCCACCTCCTCAAGGGGGTCACCGTGCGCTCACGTGTCTATGCGGAAGCACTGACAGGAACCCCGAAGCGCATCACGGGCGTGCGGGTACGTGATCTGGAAACGAAGAAGACGGAGGATGTCTCCGCCACCCTCGTTGTCGACGCGACAGGTCGCAAGAGCCACGCCGCTCGATGGCTTGAGGAAATCGGCTTGCCGGCTGTTGTCGAGTCAATCGTCGATCCCGGTCTGGTGTATGCCAGCCGTTGGTTCCGAGCACCCGACGGTGCGGAAGAGTATCCCGTCATCAGCCTGCAGCCCGATCCGGGCCTGGGTAAACCCGGCCGCATCGCGACGCTCGTCCCGGTGGAAGGCGGTCGCTGGCTTGTGACCCTGGCCGGTACCCTCGGTGCCCAGCCCAGTGCTGATACGGCTGCCTTCGAGTCGTTCGCACGGTCCGCCGCCCACCCGCTCGTCGCTGACCTGATCGCGCGAGCAGAGCCGCTGTCGGATGTCCGCCTCTATCGGAACTGCCGTAATCACCGCAGGTACTTCGAGCGGTTGAAGCCGTGGCCCGCAGGCATCGTCGTGCTCGGCGACGCCGTCGTCTCGACCAACCCGATATACGGTCAGGGCATGACCATGGCTGCCCAAATGGTCCTGGCTATGCGGACCGCTCTGCTTCGCCACGGCCTTGCAGACCCAGACTTCAGCAGCACCGTCCAGCGCCGGATCGGCCGAGTCGTCCAAGCACCCTGGGACATCACCACAGGCCAGGACATCCGGTTCCCAGGCGCCACGGGCCCTCGCGCTTCCCTTGCCGGTCGTCTGACCCACCGATACGTCGACCGCCTCAGCAGCACCGCAATGAGCCGTCCCAAGGCGACGAAAGCCCTCTTCGATGTGATGTCGCTGGCCGAGCCACCCACCAGACTCTTTCGACCCGACACCGTATGGGAGGTCATCAAGGGGCCGGCCGGCCCCGCTCTCGGCAAACCTCCGATGACGGACGCCGAGCGCGCCTACTGCAGTCCACTGTCTGCTTCCATCCGCACGCGACCCGAGGCATAACCGGCTCACAGTGACCGGAGATTCGGAGCCGGCGCCGGATCGGGACACCTGAGGCACCGGCCGGAGACATGGGGTCAGAGCCCGGCGAGCTCGTGCGGGCCGCTCTGCTCGCGCGCGCAACGCCGGTCCGGTCGTGGCGGGGTTCGGTCTGGCTGAACGCGTACCGCCCCCTGCGGTGGGGCACCAACCTGCCGGGAGTCAGAGTGAGCCCGCCTTCGGGCTCACACCACTGCCTCGGTCTCGGGATGAGAGGTATGGAACGGGTCGCCGCTTCGCCTCTCCTGTTCTCGGCGCCGGCCGTCGGTGCAACTGGCCTCGCCCCTCGGACAGGTCGTATGCAGGAGACGGCGCCGGGAAAGCGCTGGGAGAGCGTCTCAGCCGCGTTGGTCGAGACGCTCTGGCCAGGTTCCCGGTCAGCTCCCCATGCCGAACGGAGCGGGTCGGTGGGAAGCCGAGTACCAACGGCTCCGAGGCCCGGGTGTCGGGCAGGTGGGCCCCAAGATGGCGAGCGCGGTCGGCAGACCGTCGCGGTCACCGATCAGGTCAAGCTCGTCCGGGACGACCGGGCACAGCCAGGACCAGATCCGGTCCCGGCTCCGCCGGGCGAAGCGCCGTTACGCCCTCTGCCGGCAGCTTCCGAGAATCGGCGGTGCGCCGGGTGCCCGAAGGGGCCTCGGAGGATCAGGCCCTGGCGTGCTGGTGGAGAGTGGCCGCCAGGAGATGGGAGTCGAGCAGGGAGACGTCTGCCGTCCTGTCCGCCCGTGCGTAGCCGGCCAGCATCCGTTTGGTCAGGACGAGCGCCTCGGGCGAGCGTCGGACCAGAGGCCTGGTCCAGGAATCGATCACCTTGTCCAGCCGGTCGAGCGGGGCGGTCCGGTGGAGCAGGCCGATGCGGTGGGCCGTGTCGGCGTCGAAGACGTCGCAGGTGAGCATGAGCTCGCGAATCCTGGAGGCGCCGACCTCGGAGACCAGGCGTCCCATCGCCCCGCCCCACGCCGGCGGGAGTCCGATGCCTACCTCCGGCATACGGAAGCGGCTGTCGTCCGCCCCGGCGCGCAGATCGCAGAAGGAGGCGAGGGCGAGACCGGCGCCGACGACCCGCCCGTGCAGCCGGGCGATGGTGACCGCGTGGGTGTTCTCCAGGGCCTGGCACAGGCGGTGCGCCTTGTCGGCGATGCGCCGCAGGCTTGCTCCGGACGGATCGGCGGCCAGCGCCTCCTGGTACTCGTTGCGGTCGGCGCCCAGGCAGAAGTCCGTACCCCGCGACGACAGCGTCAGGATCCGGACGTCGGGTCTCTCGTGGAGGTCGTCGAGCAGGGCGGTGAGGTCGTCTAGGGCTGCGGAGTCCAACGTGTCGTCCTGCCCCCAGGGGTTGAGGCTGACATGCAGTACGGGGCCGTCCTGCTCGACGTCTATCGTCTTCGGAGCGGTCCGGGCGTGTACGGGGGCGGGGGTGGTTTCGGTCATGCGAGCGCTACGTCCAGGTTCAGCAGGCGCCGGAACGCCACACGGGGCGCCATCGACGGGGGGCGTACGAGGGTGAGGCGGGGAAGGCGCCGGATCAGTTGGCGCAGCAGGGTCTGGGCTTCGAGGCGGGCCAGTGGCGCGCCGAGGCAGTAGTGGATGCCGCCGCTGAACGCGAGGTGGCCGGGTGTGCGTCCGGGGTCGAAGCGGTCCGGGTCCTCGTGTCTGGCCGGGTCCCGGTGCGCCGCTCCGACCATGAGGTGGACCATGTCGTCGCGGCGGATCTCGATGCCCCCCAGCACGCAGTCCTGCGAGGCGACCCTGCTGATCACGTGGGTGGGCGGGTCGTAGCGCAGCGTCTCCTCGACGAACCCGGGCACGAGGTCCGGGTTGTCGGCGATCAACCCCCACCGCTCCGGGCTCTCGACGAGCCGGAGCGTCATCGTCGAGAGGAGGGTCGCGGTGGTTTCCAGGGCGGCCAGCAGAACGAACAACACCAGGAAGTAGACCGCCTCGTCGGCCTTGTCCCGGTCGGGCTCGATCGCGTCCCACGTCTGGATCCACCGGGTGATTGGGTCGTCACCGGGGTGCGAGCGCCGATCACGCACCAGGTCGGTGAAGTAGGTGCGGAGTTCGGCCGTGGCCGCGTCGGACAGTGCCAGTTGACTGGCCGAGGGCAGCAGCTCCTGGGTGAAGACCTGATCGTGGGTCAGCTGCCGCAGCCTGGGCCAGTCCGCCTGCGGCAGCCCGAGCCAGTCACCTATGGTGGCAACCGGCAGTTCCTCGCAGACGAGCTGCGAGATGTCCGCCTCGCCGGTGCGTATTCGCTCCGTGAAGGCGTCGAGAAGCCGATCCGCCGTCCGGTTCACCTGCCGGCCGATGCGCTCCATGGTGCCTCGGTCGAACGTGCCCGCCGCCCGTCGCACCTTGGTGTGGTCCGGCGGGTTGAGTGCGGCGAGCGTGTTGCTCATCTCGCGTGAGGAGGGCGCGTTCCAGCGTGTCCCGGGCCCCTGGCGTTCTCGCCATTCCTTGTCGGGCTCGAGCCATTGGCGGCTGCGCAGAATTCCGTCGCAGGCGGCGAAGCCCGTCACGACGGAGCCGCCCCAGGGCGCGGGCACCACCTCGCCGCGTGCCAGGAGTTCGGCGTATATCGGGAAGGGATTGGCCTGACCTGCGGCCGTCCGCAGCCGGGAGAAGAGCGAGGCGGACGCCCGGCGGTCGTACGACGGCGTCGTGGCGAAAACCATGATGGCGGCTCCTTTCTGAGAACCAGCCGCCATGCATACCCACATGATCGTTGCAGCATCCACTACCACTGAGTACTCAGGAGGTTACTAGAATCACACTTGCGTCACTCTCCCCTGGTCCATGCCAGGAAGCGGCTGAACAAGCCACCCTTGGGCTGGGGCGCGACACCGGCGTTCGTGCGCGAGGGTCCGGTGCTGGGGGGCGTGGGGGTGGCCGTATGTTGCCGGGGGGTCTGGCCCACGTTCGATCCCGTCGCCTCGGGCGTTCCGGTCACGGCCCTCGGGGTGAAACGGATCGGGAGGGTGACCAGGGTGCGGCTCCACGGACTCGGCGCCCAGGTGAGCGCCTTGAACGGGACACGCATCTCCACGTCGAGGAGCTGGTTCAGCAGTGCCTCGACTGCAGTCACGGTGATCATGAAGGCGGGGTCCTTGGCCGGGCAGGCGTGTGGGCCCGCTCCGAACGCCAAGTGCGCCTTGGCGCTCAGGTGTTCGCGGTGTTCGGTGAGCTTGGGGTCGGTGTTGGCCGCGGCGAACGAGATCAGGACCGGGTCGTTGGCCCGGATCAGCCTGTCGCCGAACTCGATGTCGTGAGTCGGGTAGTGGGCCGCGTAGTTGGCGATCGGCGCGTAGTTCCACAGGGTCTGCGAGACCGCGTCCTCGACCGGGAGGCCGACCTGCCAGTCCTCTCCGAGGTACAGGGCGCTGCTGGTGCCGATGGCCGCCGTCAGGGGAGCCGTCCCGCCGGAGAGCAGGGTGACCAGTTGGTGCAGCACCTCCTCGTCGCTCAGCTGGGCCGGGTGCTCCATCAGACGCGTGGTCAGGTCGGCTGTCGGGCGCCGCCGCTTGAGGGCAATCAGCTCGTTGAGCGCCCCGCCGAGCACCTCGTCGGCCCCGGGCGTTCCCTCGAAGATGCCGCTGATACCGGCGATCACGCGGTCGCCGATCTCGGGCGGACAGCCGAACAGCTCGCTGAAGACCAGCAGGGGTAGCGGCTGGGCGTACTCGGCCATCAACTCCGCCTGGCCGCGGACGCCGGAACTGAATTGGCTGATGAGGTAGTTGGCGGACTGTTGTGTCTGCCTGATGAGCTGGTGCTCGTTGACGGTGGCGAGGCTGTCGGTGACGGCGGCACGCAGACGGGCGTGTGCCGCGCCATCGCTGAAGAGGGCGTTGGGGCGGTATCCCAACATCGGCAGTGCGGGGCTGTCGGCCGGGACGCGCCCTTCGTTGAGGGCGTTCCAGCGGCGGGAGTCGCGCACGAAGGAGGCGGGGTTCTGCAGGACGTACAGAGCGGCGTCGTAGCTGGTGACGAGTTCGGCCTGGACGTCGGGGGCGATGTCCACGGGCGCACTTGGACCGTACGAACGCAGCTGTGCGTAGTGGCTGTCGGGGTCGGCTCCGAAGGAGGGGCCGTACATCTGGACGTTCCCGTGCGCGGGGCAGCCGGGGGGTATCTTCTGCGGGTCGAGTGGCTGTTGCATTCCTGCGCTCCTAGCCGAGTTGGGACATGAGGTGTTTCACGAGGAGGATGAGGGCCTGCGCCGAGGAGTTCTCGTCCCGGACGTCGCACTCCACGACAGGTGTCTCGGCGGTGAGGTTCAGGGCCTCGCGCACCTCGTCGAGCGGGTACCGCGTGGTGCCCTCGAAATGGTTCACGGCGATGGCGTACGTCAGGCCGAAACGTTCGACGAGGTCCAGGACGGGGAAGGACTCGTGCAGTCGTTCCGGGTCGACCAGGACCAGTGCCCCCAGAGCGCCGCGGGAGAGCTCCTCCCACATCTCCTTGAAGCGCTCTTGGCCGGGCGTTCCGAAGAGGTAGAGCACCAGGGTGTCGCTGAGGGTGAGCCGGCCGAAGTCCATGGCAACGGTGGTGGTCTTCTTGTCGGGCGTGCCCGACAGATCATCGAAGCCCACGCTGGCCTCGGTGATCTCCTCCTCGGTCCGTAGTGGCTCGATCTCGGAGAGACTGCCGATGCAGGTGGTCTTGCCGACCCCGAAGTGCCCCACTATGAGGATCTTCACCGCGTGGGAGACATCTGGATCCAGGTACACGCGTTACGCTCCGAATCGATTCTTCAGGCCTTCAAGCACAGCGCTGACCAGTTCTCTGTCGACACGTTCGGCGCGCGGTATCGGTGTCCGCGTGAGGATGAGACCGTCGTCCTCCAACTGCGCCAGCAGGATGCGGACGATGCCCAGGGGCAGGTGCGTGTGCCCTGCCACCTCGGCCACTGACAGGAAGCCGTCTGCCACCAGGTCCAGGACCTGTCCCGCTTCCGGGGACAGCGTGCGCGCCGCGACCTGTCCGTTCTCCGCCGCCGCCGAAACGAGCGTCGTGTGCTCGTACTCGTGATCCGGGGGCAGCGCCCGTCCGTTTGTGATCACGAAGAGGGGGACTAACGGAGATGTCAGTTCCAGATCTTCATCCGGTGTGGGCCCGTCAGGCATGGCCTGTTCCCTTCCCCGACGTCGCCCCCGCCGTCAGGCGGGGAACCGCCCCGTGCAGACGCGTGGTGAACTCCTCGATGTCGCAGTCGTGTTCGGCGGCAGCGGCCAGGAAGGCATCGGGGCCGGCCGCCATCAGGAAGATCCAGCCGTGCTGGAACTCGATGACCGTCTGCCGCCATTCCGCGTCCTCGACGACCCCAGCGAACTGGGACGTGACCCGGCTGTAGGCGTGGATGCCCGTCATGGCCGCCGAGATGGTGTCCGCGAGGTCGCGGCTCATCCCGTTGGTCGCCCCGCGAGGGAGGCCGTCCGAACCCAGCAGCACCGCGTGGCGGGCCCCCTCGACCTCGGCCACCACCCGGTCGAGCTCGCCGAGGACGAATCCCGCGTCCCCCGTGCCCGGCCGGCGGGGGGCGCTCGCCCGTGCGTCTCTGCCGTCCTCGGCGTTCACCCTCGGCGGCGAGGTGAGGTTGTTGCCCAGCCGGGCGACAAGACGGTGCATGCGGAAGGAGATCTGCTGCATGTCCACATCGGGCGCGGCTGCGGCGGCGAGGTAGGAGCCCTCCCCCGCCCCGATCAGGAAGATCCAGCCGTGCGAGAACTCGATGACGGTCTGGTTCCACTGCCGGTCCTCCTCCGGACCGGCGAAGTGGGCCGTCGCCCGGCTGAGCGACTGCATCCCGGCCATGGCCGCGGAGATGGTGCGCACGTCTTTCTCGGCCAAGCCTTCCGTCGAGCCGCGAGGAAGGCCGTCCGCGGACAGCAGGACGGCGTGCCGTGCCCGGGGCACGTTGTGCACGATGTCCTCAAGCATCCACGACAGGTCTGCGGTCATGCGTGTTCGGGCCCTTCGAGCGAGTTGGCGTCAAGATTGCGACCGGAGAGCGTGCCGCGCTGGAAGGCCCCCAGACCGCGCTGGGAGGGGCGGCCCGTCTCCCCCGTGGCCCGCGGCGCCGGCGAGTGCGTATCCGGATCGGGGACGCTCACGATGGGCGCCTGGCGTGCGCCGCGCTTCGGAAGACCGTGAATCGTGCGCGACGTCGCGGTCTGGGGCCGGCTCTCGGGGACACGCCGGATGTCGCTGACGGGAGCCTCCTGCGCGGGCGGAATCTCTTCCACGGTCCAGAGCTCCTCGGGCAAGAGGACGACGGCCCTGACGCCGCCGTACCGGGAGACTCCGGTGACGTCCACCCTGAAACCGTGCTGACGCGCGATCAGGCCGACGACCGGGAAACCGAACTTCGGCTGGCTCCCGAGCTGCGACAGACGGGGGGCGACTTCTCCGGAGAGCAGCGCGGTGGCCCGCTGCCGATCTTCGTCGTTCATGCTGACACCCGCGTCGTCGATGACGATGCACAGGTTGTTCTGGACGCGCTGGAACGTCACCTCGATGGGCGCGTCGTGCTGCGAGAAGCTTGCGGCGTTGTCGAGCAGCTCCGCCACGGCGAGGGCGACAGGCGCGACCGCGGACGCCTTCAGGGCGAGACCGGTCTGCTGCATGATCGCGACCCGGTGGAAGTTGCGGATCTGGCCCTGGGCGCTGCGCACCACGTCGTAGACGCTGGCGGGCTTGTTGCGACGGCCGAGAGGCGCACCGCACATGACGGCGATGCCCTGAGCCTTGCGCGCCATCTGGGCGTTGGCGTGGTTGACGTCCAACAGGTCGCTGAGGACGGCGTGCCCGCCGTACTTGCGCTGGATGCCGTCCAGAAGTGTCGTCTGCTCGGCCGCGAGGCTCTGCAGGAGGCTGGCGGCAGCCTTGAGGACGGCCTTGGTGTTCTCCTCCGCCGCGTCCTTGGCTTCGCGGAGCGTGGCGTCCTGCTCGCTGCGGAACCTGTGCAGCTCGGCGCGTGACGCGTGCAGATGACTGTCCATCACGACTAACTGCTGCCGCAGTTCGGCCTCGATCTGCTGCTTTTTCGCCCCCAGCGCTCTGTTGCGGGCGACGAGTGCCGCAACCGCGGCGACGGCTATCCCCGCCACCGCAACCAAGCACCACACAAGTGCGTCTCGATTCATGGAAACCTTTCTCGGCGCATGACATGCGGACGGCTGCAGATACACCCAACGAGGTCCCGCAACACGGCTGATCGGGCACTCCCCACCTGCGGTTGCCCGGCGGGATGCCACCGATCGCCGATCAGCATCTGCGTCAAAATGGATCAAGATCACAGATGCGGGGATGCTATCACCCGGATCTGCGCCCTCTCGACGTGCGCACTGGCCGCCCCATACGGTCAACCCGGCTACGACAGCGCCGGGTTGACGTGGCCTTTCGATCTCGCGTCCGCCATCGGGCACCACCCTGGCCACCGATCCTCAAGCAGTTCTTCACAGGAGGGGTGACAATTCCTCACATCGATCTGAGGCGCCGTCAATCGAACCTCCATGCGCCTCACAGGCAGGCCACGCCGCCCCGGCTCACCGGTAGCGGGGCAATCCTGCGCCCTCCCCCATCGGCGGACATCGTGGCGTGATAGTGCCGTCGAAGCCGGTGACTCGTCTGGAGCGGTGCGCCGCCGCCAAGGCCCTTACGTACGATATCTGCCTCCATGGGGGCGTCACCGGGCCGGCGCAGCCATCGCTGACCGTGGCCAGGCCCGGACAGTGACGGACGTCGCCCGCGCCTCGCCGCGATCCACGCGCCGTCGGCCACGCGCGGCACGCCCACTCGCGCCCGATTTCCGCGCAGCTCACCGAGACGTAAGAATCCGCCGAGCACATGGCGCACGCCGGAAGGACGTCAATTGACATCGGACATCAGCACATTCACTACACCCTCGACAGGGCGTCCGCCCTCCCCCGTGCCCATCGACTGGGCGGCGATCGAGGACTGGCTCGGACTACGGCTGCCGGCCGACTACAAACGACTCGCCGACCGTTACGGGCCGCTGGACTTCGGTGAGTACGTGTGGATCCACGTGCCATGCCTCCAGCGGGACGGCTTCGACTACGGCGAGTGGCTGCGCGAGACGCACCGGGAGGCGCGGATCGAGACGCGGGAGCTGCCCGAGGCCGAGCGGGCCGTGATCCACCCCGAGCCCGGCGGCTTGTTGGCCTGGGGCTGCACGCGGGGCGGCGACGTGCTGTTCTGGGACACCTCGGCCTCGGAGGACCCCGACGAGTGGACTGTGGTGGTGCGTCACTCGGGGGCGGTGCCGGGCAGCGGCCTACTCCGCCGGCACCGGTACGACCTGACGCTCACCGGCTATCGTCGGCACACCGTCCGGGACACCTGGGAGCTCCCTGCCCCACCCGGGCCGCTGATGGGCCCGCTGCCGGACACCGTCGCGCGGACCGCCTTCCTTCCCGACGCCGAGCCGTGGACCCCGCCCGCGCCGGTCCCGCCCCGGCTCACGGAGGCCGAACGCCGGGTCGCTCTGGAGACCGGCACCGGACTGGACGCGCTGCGGCTGCTGTCGCCGCCGCCCGAGCGGCCATACCTCGGCGGCGGCTCCTGGGAGCGGCTCTTCACCGAACTGGGCACACAGCTGCCCGGTGAGTACGTGCGACTGATGGACGCGTACGGCGCCGGCATCTGGAGCGGTTGGCTGCGTTTCCACAGCCCGCTCCGGACCGGCGAGCGGCGTTTCCTCACACACGTCGAGGACACCGTCGACGCCTACCGACAACTCAAGGAAGGCCACGCCGCGTGGCACCCGTTGGCCACCTGGCCCCAACCCGGCGGCTTCCTCCCCTTCGCCAACTCCATCGACGGCGACTACCTCGGCTGGCTCACCGAGGGCCGGGATCCCGACACTTGGCCGCTGATCGTTTGGCCCCGCCATGCGGACCAGGGTCCGCCACTGGAGGGCGGCCTGATCGACACCCTCCTCGACTGGCAGCGCGGCACACTGGTCGCGCATGGTTTCGCCACCCTGGACGAGGACGACGATCCCGTCGAGTTCGCGGAATTCCTGTCCTGGGACGACGGCGCCTATTGGTGACCGGTAAGAGCGGCTCACACATCGAGGTCGCCGACTACGGGGCGAGGGGTGGCTCCGGTGTCGAGCATGACGTGATGCCGGTGGCGCCGGATTTCCCAGCGTGGTGCTCCGGCCGCGATACCCGACGAGATAGCGGCTGGTCAGGAGCCTACGTCCAGACCTCGCCGCTGCATGAGAAGGAGAGCCTGGGCCCTGCCATCGCCTGCGGAAGCGGTCTTCCGGGGTGGCTGCGTCGGCGAAGAGCTCGACGGTGGGCGACGTTGCCGTCCGGGAAGGGCCGCAGGACAGTTCTGGATGACGACCTGGAGGTCGCCGTCGCTGACCGCTGGCAATGCCCTCTTGGGGACCGCATGCGGAGCCGGCAGGCCGGACCGGCGGTCAAGCGACCGGTGCGTCCGGCACAGAGCCCGTACCACGAAGCTCGGCACCGGCGGCACGCATGACGGCGATCTCGTGGTCGATGTCGTACGCCTTGTCGTTCAGGTGCATGAGCAGCTTGCGTCTGCCACCCGCCAGGTAGGCGTACACGACCACATTGGGCAGGAACGCGCTCAGATCGGACCCTCTCAGCGGCTCGGGCCTGATGTCCTGGACCTCTTCCCAGGCCAACCGCCGTGTGCGGATGAGACGCGGGGCGGATCCGCTGCCCCCATGACCGTGGCCCTCGCCCCGACCGGCTGTGGGGCGAGCGCGACGGTCGCCGAGGTGGTCACGGCGTCGACCGCCACACCGCTGTGGAGCGCGGCGACGGCGGACGCCACCGACGTGGCCAGGAGGATCAGCGCGAGCGGCCCCCAGATCACCGGGATCGCCCACATGGGCCAGTCGTTGTTCGCCTGCGCCCACAGCGTCAGGAGGGCCGTCAGGCCCAAGGCAACGCCGTGCCACCGCACCATCGCCGCGGCGCGCGCGTGCCGGCGCTCGCGGCGGCGGATGAGTCCCCACAGTGATCCGACGAGGGCGGTCAAGCCGAAGGAGATGCAGGTGAGCACGCCCCCGAGCCGGTCAGCGGGCCGCCCCACCGGGCTGAACGTCGTCTGCTGTCGCCGCCTGTCGGCGTCCCGCACCTCGACGATCCGCCCGCGCCAGATGACGCCGACGACCGCGTCGCCTGGTTCCATTTCCGATACGACCGGATCGGCGTCCTGGAAGGTCACCGTCCAGGGCTTGCCGTTCGGCAGCGACAACCCCGCCTGCGGCTCCTTCCCCTTGGCGTTCCGGTGCACCTCCGCCCGCCGGACACTGAACTCCTGATCCCAAACGCATGCCGACGCCTCCACCGGCACGGAGGTACACACCGGCGAGGCCCGGAACTCACGTTCTCTTTCGAGCGCTCCGCGGACTTCGAGCGCCGACACCGCCCCCTCCAGCAGCGCCACAAGAGCGATCACCGCACGGGCCGGTCCTGGCACTCCGTCACGTCACGCACATGCCGCGGCCTGCCGCTGGGCCCGGACGCACGAATGGTGGGTGCGGCGGTGGGGCGGGAACCCGCTGCTTCCCGCCCCCGTACGCCGAACGGGGCGGCTCAGCTCCAGGGCTGGGCGACCAGCCAGCTGGTATCGGCGCCCCAACTTATGCTGCTGTCCCAGCTGTTGGGTCCTCCGTTGCCGGCGACGTAGACCGAGTAGTTGTAGTGGCGCACGTACTTCGTCGGGTAGTTCACCGACTGGAAGGAGTAGCCCGTCCCGCTGTTACCGGAGGTGGGACAGAAAGTCGCGTCCTGGGCGAACGCACTTCCCCCGTCGTCCGCGCCGAGGCGCAGTTCGAAGTTGTAGTGCCGGAGGAACCGGCCGGGTTTGTCGAGCGACTCGAAGGTGAGGCAGGAGCTGTTCGCCAGGCCGGCGCGGACGTTCCATGTCGCATCGGCTTTCAGGGCGGCCGGGCTTGCGGCACCAACGGGCGAGATGGTGACCTTGTCGTCCGCGTCGGCGTGGGTGAGGAAGTCGCGGTTGCAGCACGTGGTTGTGGCTCGCAGCGACACGCGTGAACCCGGGGTCAGGCTGCCGGTTTCGCCGGCGGCGCTGCTGTATCCGGTGGCGGCGATGTTGGCCTGGACGGCGTTCTCGGTGGTGTCCGACGGGTAGCCGGAGGTCATGACGCCCTCGTAGAAGGTGCCTGCCGAGCCCTTGCTGTTGTCACCGCCGATGCCGAGGATGATCGCACCCTCCTTGTGCATCGGGTTGTAGCCCGGCGCGTTGGGACGAGGCCCGCTGTAGTACGTGGAAAGGCCGCCCGCCTGGGCGTTGCCCGCGCGGATCGCCCACTGGTTCGGCGCCCCCTTGACTACCGCGGTCAGGAAGCGGTTGCTGACACTCGGGTCGTTGGCGTTGTACCGGGGGTCGACCCCGGAGAACAGGCCGTTCTCCAGGTCCGCCATCACCCACGGCCCGGCGCCGGAGCCGTAGCCCCAGACCTTGATGCTGCCGAAGTAGATCGCCTCCATGTGGCCGTTGCCGGTGTCGTTGCTGCTGGTCTCTGCGTTGCCGTAGTCGAAGCAGCAGCCACCGTTGAAGTGCGTTCCGTCCAGGACGGCGTACATGCCCTCGGGCTGGTCGTCGACCGCGATGCCGTTGGTGTGGTTGTTGCGATAGCCGGTTCCGGGCGCGATGTAGACGCCGTACGCCTTGTGACCGCCCACCGTGACCGGGGCCTCGACCGCGTTGGCGAGGTTGTCCGGTCCGCCGGCCGCCCCACCGGCGGGCGCCTGGGAGAGGTGGTTGCCCTTGCCGGTCTGGTCGTAGATGACGGTGATCACGCAGCTGGTGCCCGCGCAGAAGGCGTCCTGGGCAGCGGCATTGGCGTAGCCGCCTGGGCTGAGCACGCCGATGTCCTTCAGGGCGCCGTCCGTGGCGCGTTTGACCTGGTAGAGCGCGCCACGGTACGAACCGTACAGTGACCGCGTAGTGCTGTGCGCCGCCGCACAAGGGGTACCGCCCGCCGCGTAGATGTCACATGGCCCTTGTGTGGCCGCCTGTGAGGTGGCAGCCGTACCGGTGATGACCCCGGCGGTGAGTGCGACCGTCGCTCCGGCGGCGAGAAGGGTGCTCCGGGCACGGCTTATCAACTGATGGAAGGTCATAGCGAGCTCCTGCACGGGTGGGAGAGAGGCTTTGTTAGCGCTAACAATTCCCGCTACGAGCGAGGACGGACCGAAATTTCGATGGAGGTGCGCGGCCGTCCACGCCAAGTGGCACTCACTATCACCACCCGCTGACGTGGCGTCAAGGCCCGGCGCACGCAAATCAATACTCGCGAGGGCACCCACGAGGTAGGCCAAAACGTCCGTCATCCCCACGCATCACACCGGGTCCCGAGTCGGACCGGGGAGCGGCGCTCGGTTGCCCGGGTTGCGCGGGCAAGTCGGGACTGTCCTGCCGGGTAGACGCGCACGGGACGAGCCGGGGCCTCGCGCCGTGGTCCCCGCACCGGCGCGGTGAGAGGCTCCGACGCCCGGCAGGCAGCGCCTCGCGGGACGGGGGCCGCGACCGGCCGGCGACCAACAACGTCGAGTCACAAGCGGAACGGTCCGGGTCCGGCCCGTACCGTGCGCGCCTCCATCACGTCGCGCAGCGCCGCACCCTGCCCCTCGGGGCGCATCGCCGCAGGGCCCGCAGCCACGCACCGGTCCGACGCGTGAGCGGTTCGTACGGCTCCGTGCTCAGTGTCAACGTCGGCCGGGCCCGCGCGGTGCCCTACACGGACGCCCCGGGCGGCGCGACGGGAATCGACAAACAGCCGGTGGACGGGCCGGTCCGGGTGGACCCGGCAGGGCCACCCGGCGTCGCGGGAAGCGGAGTCAGCGGTGACGCGGTGTGTGACCCGCGCTTCCACGGCGGCGCCGACCGCGCCGTGTACGCCTTCGCCCGGGAAGAGCTGGACGACTGGCAGCGGGAGCTGAACCGGGTGTTGGGCAGCGGCTCCTTCGGCGAGAACCTGACCGTGCTCGGAATGGACCTCCGCCACGCGCTGATCGGAGAACGATGGCGGGTCGGCCCCGACGCCGTCGTGGAGGTGACCGGCGGACGCATCCCCTGCCGCACCTTCGCCGGCTGGCTCGGCGAGAAGGGTTGGGTACGCCGCTTCACTCGCGCCGGGTCCCCCGGGGCAATGCTCCGCGTCATCGAGGCAGGCGAGATCAGCGCGGGTGATCACATCACCGTCGTCCACCGCCCGGACCACGACGTGACCGTGTCCCGCCTCTTCCGCGCGGTGACCACAGAACGGTCGATGCTGCCCGACGTACTCGTGGCCGCCCTCTGGATGGAGCGCGAACAACTGGAGATCGCCCGGCAGTACACCGCCAAGTTGGCCACACGCGCCGACCGGTAGCCCACTCCCCCATGGGCGTCAACGGAGCCGAAAGCGGAATCCACCGGTAAGACGACGGGGAAAGGACTCGACTACACGATGGGGGGCGAAGTCGGTTGATAGCGTCAGTACATGACGGCTTGTGCGGAATGCGGTTTCGAATACGACCTCGCCCTGGCTCCCGGCGTCTCGATGCTCGCGAAGGGCCACGCGCGCGAATACGCGGACCTGCTGCGAGCCGAGCCGTCGGCGCTGCGGCAGCGCTCCTCGCCGCAGGTGTGGTCACCTCTTGAGTACGCCTGTCACATGCGCGACGTGCTGCTCGTCCAGAGGGAGCGGGTACTGGCCGCCCGGCGCCGTAGCACGCCGGTCGCCGAGTCCATGGGGCGCGACGAACGGGTCGAGCACGACGGCTATGCCGGGCAGGACCCGGCTGACGTCGCGCGCCAGCTCCAAGACGCGGCGCTGCTCTTCGGTGACGTTCTCGACCGACTGTCTCCCGCCGATTGGGACCGCACACTGGTATACCCCTACCCCGAGCACACGGAACGCCCACTGCGCTGGGTCGCCGTCCACACCCTGCACGAGCTGCGCCATCATCTGCTCGACATGAGTCGCCACCTGCGAAGCCACGAGGCGGGGTAGGCGCGACTCTCGCGGGATTCGCCCGACGTCGCAGGTCTGAAACTTTTCGACGGCAGCCCTGACGGGACTTGCGCACACGGCTGCCCGTGGGGGTGCCGTGCTGGGGGTCCCGGTCCGGCGGCGGTCCGCACGTGCCGACGCCCGACAGCCGGCTCACCGACTCGCACGGGCGCCTGCCGTGAGCCACTTGGGTGCGTGCGGTTGGTTCTGTCGGGCCTTTGAGTGATCAGCATGTTAGAGATATGGAGAGATCGTCTGAAAACAGGAGGTATGCAGTGATGCGTGCTCATCTTCTCCGCATGGCGGCTGTTGTCGGTACCGCCGCGCTCATGACCCTCGGCGGTGCCGCCGCGGCAAGCGCCGACGGCGGTGTAGGCAATGCGGGTATCGGTAACTCCGGCGTAGGCAATGCCGGTATCGGCAACTGGGGGGTCGGCAACGCCGGCGAGGTGAACGGGGGGCTGGGCAACGCCGGCATCGCCAACACCGGTATCGGTAGTGCGGGAATCGGCAACAGCGGAATCGGCAGCGCCGGTATCGGCAACTGAACGAGTCCTTGGGTGCCGTTCCGCGGTCGGGCGCCGATTGAGGGACTACCGCGCCGCTCCGGCGAGGTTCTGCGGCCCGCCCGCATGGTGTCCTCGGCCGCCACGACGCAGCCGGTTGTGTCGTGGCGGCCGAGGACGAGGGGCCGCCCGAGACGGTCCTGGGCAAGAACGGGTCGCCCCATCCGCAGGAGACCCCGATCGCGCCGGCCATCCCGAACCTGCTGGTCCCCGACCCCGGTTCCCTCCAAGCCGTGCGCCAGGAGCACACCCGGGTGCCGCCGCCCCTGACCCGACACCGCCCTGCGGGCCGTACGACAATCGGCGTACGGACCTCACCTAGGCTTCCGTGTGCTCCCTGCATACGTGGGACAGGGGTGAGCACCGAACGGGGAGTCGCGAGGCATGGTGCACAGGTACGACGAGGGATGGTCTGCTGCGCTCAGCCGCCGGGGTGTGATCGCGGCACTGGGGGCATTGTCGTTGTCGCCGGCCGGCTGCGGCTCGAATGGCGGAGGCGGCACCACCCCGCAGTCCGCGTCCACACGGATCACGGGCCCCTCCCCGGGCACGGCGAGCGGTGGAGGCGGCAGCGGCGATGGTAGCGGCGACCTGGTCGTGATGATCATGCGACACGGCGAGAAGCCCACCGGCGGCGAGGCCGGCAAGGACGACAGCGGCAAGCGGGACAGCCACTCCCTGACCGGCCGGGGCTGGGCACGGGCCAATGCGCTGCCACGTCTGTTCGACCCCCAGCCGGCCGCCGGCCTGGTGCGGCCCACGAGGGTGTACGCCGCCACCGACCAAAGCCCGGACGCCGGCGGCCACCGGATGCGACAGACCGTCACCCCGCTGGCCAAACGGCTGGGCCTGACCGTCGACCTCAGCTACGCCGAGTCCAAGGAAGCCGACCTGGCGGCGGCCGTCTCAGCCGCCTCCGGCCCCGTGCTGATCTGCTGGGAGCACTCCCGCATCCCCGACATCGTGAAGGCCCTCGCCCCACGGAGCGGTGCCCCCGCCACCTGGCCGGACCGCTTCGACCTGATCTGGGTCTTCACCCGCACCGCCGGAAACTGGTCCTTCAACAAGGTCGACGAACACCTCCTCGACGCGGACGCCTGAGTCCGGTCGTCCTCGACGGTGTCACTCGTCCGGTCCGGCCGGGGCGCCAGGGGGTGACGGGGCGATGTCGGGCTGGGACGCTGGAGCCATGCCTCTGTCGAATCTGCTCGCCACTGGGGGACTGTTGTTGTGGGTGGCGTACGAGGTGTTGCTGCGGCACCGTACGGACGCCACGGCCACCGACTGGCAAGGGGGTGACGACGACCGGGGCAGTACCAGGCTTCTGCTGGGTTCCTACGCTGTCGCGGGGGCCGTCACCGTGGTGTTCACCCATATCCCGGCCGGACACCTCTCCACCGGCCGGCGCTGGATCGGGGTGGCCCTAATCGCTGTCGGTCTGGCCGTACGAGCCTGGGGCATGAGCACCCTGGGCCGTTTCTACACCCGCACCCTGCGCACCACCGAGGGCCAGCGCATCGTCCAGGAGGGCCCCTACCGGCTGATCAGACACCCTGGCTACTGCGGCAGTCTGCTGGTCTGGAGCGGGTACCCGCTCGGCCTGGGCAACTGGATCTCATGCGTCATCGTCACCCTGTTGTTGCTGTCCGCCTACACCTGGCGCATCAACGCGGAGGAGAAACTGCTGCTCGGCTCATTCGGCGAGCAGTACGCCCGGTACCAGGAGCGCACGAAACGCCTGGTGCCCTTCTTGTATTAGCCATCACCGGCGCCGTGCTCACTCGTGCCCTATCCGGTTCGGCCCCTCCGGTGATGGCGGACCTGCTTACTCCCGTCGGCCAAACGCCGATCGGCCCGAGGCCGGGAGGCCGCTCCGCCGGTACCGGGCCGGGGCGGCCACGACCCTCCTGCGCCGCCTCACCGGGGGGTGGTCGAGACGTTGGAACACGCTCTTGGTGACCACTCGGCAGAGGGCGAGGCGGCGGGAGCCCCGATAGGGGCCGCGTATCGTCTGGACCCCGCCCCCGGGGATCGCCCCTCCCTTCCGGAAAGCCGGGCAAGCGTCGCTGCCGCGCCCAGGACGCTCCCTCAGGCGGGGACCGTGGTGAAGCTGTGGATGGTGGTGGACCGGTACACCTCCCCCGGGCGCAGCAGGACGGACGGGTAGTCGGGGCGGTTCGGGGAGTCGGGGAAGTGCTGGGTTTCCAGCGCGACCCCCGCGTAGGCACGGTAGGCACCGCCTGCCTTGCCGATGACGTCACCGGTCAGGCCCTGGGCGGTGTAGACCTGGATGCCCGGTTCCGTGGTGCGCACCTCCATGCGGCGGCCGGATGCGGGGGCGTACAGCACGGCGGCCTTGCGAGGACGGGATCGCGGGGCGCCGTCGAGGACCCAGTTGTGGTCGAAGCCGCGTCCGGCCGGCGCCGCTTGGGCATCCGTTTGGGCCAGGACGTCGGCGAGCCGCCGGCACCGGCGAAGGTCGAACGGGGTGTCGTCGACCGGGCGGTGGGCGCCGGTGGGGATCAGCTCGGCGTCGACGGGGGTGTAGAGCGAGGCCCGCACCTGGAGATGGTGGGACAGCACGTTGCCGCGCCCCTCTCCTTCGAGGTTCCAGTAGGCGTGGTTGGTGAGGTTCACGACTGTCGGCGCGTCGGCTACGGCCTGGTAGGACAGGGTCAGGTTGTCTTCACGATCGAGCGTGTAGGCGACGCTGACGTCAAGGGCACCGGGGAATCCCTGGTCGCCGTCGGGGCTGTGCAGGAACAGGCGGACACCGGTGCGGTGCGCGGAGTGGAAGGGTTCGCACCGCCACTCGCGCTGGTCGAACCCGTCGGGCCCGCCGTGCAGCGTGTGTCCGTTGTCCTGGGTGGCGAGCCGGTGGGTGACGCCGTCGACGACGATTCGGCCGCGTGCGATGCGGTTGGCGTAACGTCCCACCGTCGCCCCGAAGTAGCGTGCGGAGCCCTCGGAATCGGCGCGGTCGCGGGCGGCGAGCACCACGTCGGCGGGGTCGCCCCAGCGGTCCGGCACGAGCAGGGAGTGCAGGCGGGCGCCGCGCGCGTGTACCTCGGCGCGGGCTTGGCCGGGGAAGCCGAACCGCCACCTCTCCCCCGTTCCCGCGTCGAAGGTGCGCAGGGGACGGCCCGTCCGCGGCCAGGCGGCGGTCTGCCGGGGCCGGGCGGTCCGGTCGGCGGATTCGCGTGTGTGTTCCATGGCGGTGTCCCTGGAAGTCGGTCCGTCGGGGCGCCCGGAAGGAAGCCGCCGTGATCGCGGCTCTTCGAAGGCGGTGACACGGGCGGATGCGCGCAGAAGCCGGAAGTCAGTCGGCGGCGGGCCGGCGCCCACCCATCAGCCGTTGCAGCACGATGAACACCAGCAGCAGGACCCCGATGACGATCCGGGTCCACCAGGAGCTGAGCGTGCCCTGGAAGTTGACGACCGTCTGGATCATGCCGAGGACGAGCACGCCGAGGGCGGTGCCCAGGACGAAGCCGGAACCCCCGGTCAGCAACGTGCCGCCGATCACGGTGGCGGCGATCGCGTCGAGTTCCATGCCCATGGCGTGGAGGGCGTAACCGGAGAGCATGTAGAAGGTGAGCAGCAGGCCGCCGAGTGCGGAGCACAGGCCGCTGACGGCGTATACGACGATCTTGGTGGAGCCGACCGGAAGACCCATCAGGCGCGCGGAGGACTCGTTGCCGCCGAGCGCGTAAACGGTACGGCCGAAGCGCGTGTGGTGAAGGACGACGAAGGCGAGCACCAGCACGGCCAGGGCGATGACGACCGGGATCGAGACGAACAGTCCGCCCGGGCCGTACAGCCGGGTCTGCGCGATCCGCACCGTGGTGGGGTCGCTGATGGTGATCGATGCGGTGCTGATCGTGTAGCAGAGCCCGCGGGCGAGGAACATGCCGGCCAGGGTGACGATGAACGGCTGGATCTCGAAGGTGTGGATGATCCAGCCCATAAGCGCCCCGCCGGCGGCGCCGACCAGCAGGACCAGGGGGATGACGGTGGCCAGGGGCCAGCCGTGCGACTCGACCAGCCAGGCGGTGAGCATGGTGGAGAGGGCCACCATGGAGCCGACGGACAGGTCGATGCCGCCGGTGAGGATGACGAAGGTCGCGCCGACCGCGACGACCAGCAGGAATCCGTTGTCGACCAGCAGGTTCAGCACGACTTGCGCGGAGAGGAAACCCTCGTAACGCACCGATCCGACACCGAACATGACGACCAGCAGGACGGCCGTGACGATCAGTGGGATACGGGTGCGGGTGCGCGGTGACACGGTCGCGAAGGGGCGACTGAGGTGCGCGGCGGCGCTCGCGATGACGGTACTCATGCACGTACCTCCTGCTGCCGCGGGGCGGCGCCCGCCGTGGTGTGGGAACGGGGAGTGGTGGTCCGGCGGCGGCGCGCGGCCTTGGCCCGGAAGGCCGGGGACTGCACGAGGCAGACGACGATGACGACGAAGGCCTTGAAGACGAGGGTGGTCTCGGGTGGGATGCCGAGGGTGTAGACGGTGGTGGACAGGGTCTGGATGATCAGGGCACCCAGGACGGTGCCGCCGAGGGAGAAGCGTCCTCCGGTCAGGGCGGTGCCGCCGACGACGACGGCGAGGATCGCGTCGAGTTCGATCCACAGCCCGGCGTTGTTGCCGTCGGCGCTGGAGACGTTGGAACTGATCATCAGTCCGGCGATGGCGGCGCACAGGGCGCTGAAGACGTAGACCAGGGCGAGCAGGCCGCCGGCGCGGATGCCGACCAGCCGGCCGGCGGTGGGGTTGCCGCCGATGGACTCGATCAGCATGCCGAGTGCGCTGCGCCGGGTGAGGACGGCGGTGAGCGCGATGAGGACGGTCGCCAGGAGGACGGCGAACGGGAAGGTCAGCCAGTAGCCGCCGCCGATCATCTTGTAGGGCCCGCTGGTCACCGTGACGATCTGGCCGTCGGTGATCAACTGGGCGACGCCGCGACCCGCGACCATGAGGATCAACGTGGCCACGATGGGCTGGACTCCCAGCCCGGACACCAGGAAACCGTTGGCGAGACCCAGCACGAGGGCGACGCCGAGCGCGAGGGCGACGGCCGTGAGCACGGTGGCGACACTGCCGGGACGTGCGGCGGTGGAGAGGTGCCCACAGGCGACGGCGCCGGCGATGGCGACGGTGGAACCCACCGAGAGGTCGATGCCGCGGGTGGCGATGACGAGGGTCATGCCGAGCGCCACCAGGGTGAGGGGTGCGCCGAACTGGAGTATGTCGATGAGGCTGCCGTAGAGGTGACCCTCGCGTACACGGACGGAGAAGAAGTCGTGGTGGAAGGCGAGGTTGCCGAGGAGCAGCGCGAGCAGGATGAGCGACGGCCACAGCAGGCGGTGGCCGGCCAGCCGTCTCCCGATTCCGCCGACCGCCTCGGAGGTGGCGGGTTGGTGGGTCATGAGTCCGCTCCGGTGGCGATGGTCGTGAGGATCCGTTCGGGCGTGACGGTGTCGTCGTTCGTGAGGGTGGCGACCATGCGGTGGTCGCGGAGCACGGCGATGCGGTGGCTCAGGCGCAGGACCTCTTCGAGTTCCGCCGAGATGAACAGCACGGCGGTGCCGTCGCTCGCCAGGTTGGCCACGAGTTTCTGGATCTCCGCCTTGGCCCCGATGTCGATGCCCCGGGTGGGTTCGTCGAGGATCAAGAGCCGGGGCGCGGTCAGCAGCCAGCGCGCGAGGAGGACTTTCTGTTGGTTGCCGCCACTGAGGTGGCGTACCTGCGCTTCGGGGTCGGCGGGGCGGATGTCCAGGGCTTCGATCCAGTGCCGCGCCAGTTCGTCCTGTTTCCTGCGGGGCAGCGGCCTGGCCCAGCCGCGGGCGGCCTGTAGGGCGAGGACGATGTTCTCGCGGACCGTGAGTTCGCCCACCAGTCCCTCGGACTTGCGGTTCTCGGAACAGAACGCGATGCCTCGGGCGATGGCCTGGCGGGGGGTGCGCAGGGGCACCCTCTCGCCCTCGATGCTCACTTCTCCGGCGTCGGCGCTGTCCGCGCCGAACAGGAGCCGTGCCACCTCGGTGCGGCCCGAGCCCAGGAGGCCGGCGAGTCCGATGACCTCGCCGGGATGGATGTCGAGGTCGTACGGTTCGATCGAACCGGTGCGGGCCAGCTGTCGGGCCTGGAGGAACGGCCGACTGGTCGCCCGTTCTGCCGCTTCCGCATGGGCACGGTCGGAGAGCCGGTCGAGGCCGGCCAGTTCTCCGCCGATCATGCGCTGCACCAGCGTCACCGGCGTGAGTTCGTCGATGGGGTACTCACCCTCCAGGCGGCCGTTGCGCAGGATGGTGACGCGATCGCAGAGATCGAAGACCTGGTCGAGGAAGTGCGTGACGAACAGGATGGCCACACCGCGATCCCGCAGGCGCCGCACCAGGGCGAAGAGCTGGGCGACCTCCTCGCGGTCCAGGCTGGAGGTGGGCTCGTCGAGCACGAGCACCTTCGCCGAGACGTCCACCGCCCGCACGATGGCGACGAGTTGTTGCACCGCCAGGGAGTGCGAGCCGAGCAGAGCGGTGACGTCCAGGTCGAGGTCCAGTTCCGTCAGCAGCTCGGCCGCCCGCCGGTGCGTCGCGGACCAGTGGACGAGACCGAACCGCCGCGGTTCGCGCCCGATGAGGATGTTCTCGGCGACCGAGATGTTCGGGCAGAGGTTGACCTCCTGGTAGACGGTGCTGATTCCGGCCTGCTGCGCCTGGACGGGATTCGCGAACGTGTTCGGCCGGCCGTCGACGAGGACGGTGCCGTCGTCGGCGGTGTGGACACCGGTGAGCACTTTGATCAACGTGGACTTCCCGGCGCCGTTCTCGCCCATCAGGGCGTGCACCTCACCGGGGAAGAGCCGCAGGGCGACTCCGTCGAGGGCGAGCACGCCCGGGAACTGCTTGCGGATCGCCAGGGCTTCCAGGACCGGCGGCGGGCCGCCGGTGTCAGTGGGCCGCGGGGTGGACGGGGATGCCATCGACCCTCCTCTCGTGGGTGGGTGGTGAGCGGGGCTCCGGACGGTGCAGGGGACACGGGGGCTGGACCACCCGCCCCCGGCGACGGAACGTGCCGCGTCGGGAGTCCCGGGTAGGCAGCGGGCGTCAGTAGTTCCGGGTAGGCAGCGCGGCCGCGGCCTTGTCCTGCGGGAAGACGCCCTCCACCGTCTCGACACGAGCCGGCACGCTCTCCCCGGCCGCGACCTTCTTGGTCAGCTCCATCAACTGGTCACCGAGCAGCGGGTTGCACTCCACCACGACGTTGATCTTTCCCTCGGTCATCGCGACGAAGGCGTCCTTGATCCCGTCCACCGAGATCACCTTGATGTCCGTGCCGGGCTTCTTCCCGGACTCCTCGATGGCCTGGATGGCGCCGAGCGCCATGTCGTCGTTGTGGGCGTAGAGGACGTCGATGTCCTTCTGGGACTTCAGGAACGCCTGCATGACCTCCTTGCCCTTGGCGCGGGTGAAGTCGCCCGACTGCGAGGCGACGATCTTGAACTTGGCGTCGGCGCGGATGACGTCGGCGAAGCCGGCCTTGCGGTCGTTGGCGGGTGCCGAGCCCGTGGTGCCCTGGAGCTCGACGATGTTGACCGGGCCCTGCTGGTTCGCGTACGCACCGGTCAGCCACTCGCCCGCGGACTTGCCCTCCTTGACGAAGTCCGAACCGAGGAAGGTCTTGTACAGGGAGGTGTCCTTGGTGTCCACGGCGCGGTCGGTGAGGATGACCGGAATGCCCGCGTCCTTGGCCTCCTTCAGCACCGTGTCCCAACCGGACTCCACGACCGGCGAGAAGGCGATGACGTCGACCTTCTGCTGGATGAAGTTGCGGATCGCCTTGATCTGGTTTTCCTGCTTCTGCTGCGCGTCGGAGAACTTGAGGGTGATCCCGGCCTTCTTCGCCGCCTCCTGGACGGACTTGGTGTTCGCGGTACGCCAACCGCTCTCGGCGCCTACCTGGGCGAAGCCGAGCGTGATCGGGCCGTGGGAGGCCTTCTTGGCTCCCGAGGAGGTGGTGGGGGTGGGGCTCTCGGTCGAGCAGGCGGTCAACGCCGAGGAGGCGAGAAGGGCGGCGGTGAGGACGAGAGCTGCTCTGCGAGCCATGGCGAATGTCCTTTGCGGGGTGCACGGAAGGGATCTATGGGAAGGCGCCGCACGGCCGAGGGGCTCCGGGCCGCGGGCCGGGGGCCGGCCGGGTCGGGGTCGGGGCGGCGTCGGGTCGGCCGCAAGAAGGGGTGCGTCGAATTGTTAGCGTTAACAAGAGAGGTTCTCAACCCCCCTGCGGGGCGTTATCCGTCCGTTACCGCGCCGATGGGACTGAGCTCGACCACGTCCCGCGAGCCTCTTGCCCCCGACGTTGTTAGCGCTCACACTAATGAGAGACGGGAGTGCCCGGCACGCCTAGGTCTCGACGCCGGTGCACGATGCACGCCGTCCCGGCCGGGGGGCATGCGGTACCGCCCCGCGATCACGACCGCATCGGAACGTATCCCGGCGCCACCAGGGCGAAGGCGCCCGGACGAGACCGCGACCGGCGCTCCGGTGCATGCTGCGAGGATGCCCATGAGCCGCGCCTCCCCGGCCATCTGTAGCCTGCATGCGGTCGGAGCGGTAGCAGCCCGGAAGGAGCGATGGTATTCGGCCTGTTCTTCCCCCTATGGGTGGGAAGTTACGATGTCCGGCCGGTCGACTTCCTGCTGGGTATCGAGGCCCAGCTCCGCGACCTCCTCGCCCCTGCGGGCCGGTTGCTCGCGGTTTCCGCCGCCGCCCTCACCGCGTCCACGCTGCTCACCCAATACGTCGCCACACGCAGGCTCGGCATAGGCGCTCCCGCCACTTCCGACGCCTGCCCTCAGTACGGGGCACCCCGCCACCTCTAGGGCGGGCGGCTCAGGGTCAGTAGGCCCCTGGCTACCGCCCTCCCCTGTGGGGAGACTTCGCTTGAATCGTCACCTGGCACGAACCTCTTGACTCGTCGTCGTGACGAGGGTGGAGGAGATGTGGGCCAGGGCGGGGTCGGCAGCGATGAAGAACGTTTCGACTCCGGCCAGTTCGTGGTTCATGCGGGCCATCGGCATTTCGTAGTCCAGGTCGTGAACACCGCGGATTCCCCGGATGACGACATCGATTCCGACTCGGCGGCAGTAGTCGACCAGCAGGCCGCCGGTGTGGGAGTCGACCGTGACGTTGCTCAGGTCGGTCGCTGCCGCGCGGAGCCGGTCCAGCCGTTCGCTGATGGGGAAGCGGCCGGTCTTGCCGGCGTTGAACATCACGCAGACGACGACCTCATCGAACAGGAGGGCGGCGCGGCGAAGGACGTCCTGGTGCCCTTGAGTGACCGGGTCGAAGGAACCTGGGAAGAGGGCTCGCATGATCGGAAAGAATAACAAGCAGGGCCCCTTTTGGCCCCGTCCGGGGCGGAGTCGAGCCGGCGGCCGAACGACCGGTGGCCCAGGCGTTCGTAGACCGCAGGACTGCCGGGCCGGGTGGACGCCGAGTTGCCGGGGTGTGCCGGCGCCGGGCTTGGCCGTGTGGTCGACCACGCCGACCGCCACCGGGGGCCCGACCGTGTGCACACCGCCAGGTAGTCGATCTCGCCCGCCTCGGCGCGGCCGACGTACGCCCCTCGCTCACTTCTCGGTTGTCGGCCCTTGCGACCGGTCGGTGAGCAGGATTCTGTGCGCGAAATCCGCCAACTGTGCCCGCATCCTTTCCCGCGGCACGCGCTCGTTTCCGGCCAGGTGCTCGACGAGGTCGGCTCGCGTGGCGGCGAGCAGGGCGTGGGCGGTGAAGGCGCTGTCGTCCAGGCCGGGGATCTCCCCCAGTACGGCTTGGAGCAAGCGGTGCCACCGCCCGTAATGCTCCGCCTGGTAGGGGCTGCCGCTCGCCTCCTGCTCCAGGGCCAGCGCGAGGCGTCGGTTGTCGAGCTTGAAGCACAGGACGGCGTCGAGCAGGGCGGCCACGCGCTCTTGGGGTGGGGCCCCGGGCCCCAGGGGCGGGGGGCCGGTTTCGATGGCCTGTCCGATCGGTTCGAGGCGGGCTTCGTACAGTGCGCGGAGCAGCCCGGCGCGATCGCCGAAGGCCCGGAAAATCGTCCCTTTGCCGACGCCGGCCGCTGCGGCGACATCGGCCATGGTGACGTCCTCCGGACTTTCGCGGCGGGTGAAGAGGGCGTCGGCGGCTTCGAGGACGGCCTCCCGGTTACGGGCGGCGTCCTTGCGAGACCTGTGCTCGGGCATGCTCTTCCTTCCCATTGCGAAACGGACCCGTGGTCCGTATCGTCAAAGAAGCGGACCGATGGTCCGTATTCTACGAGCTGGAGGACACCATGTCCGCACCGACGTCACCCTCGGATCTGTACCGCCACAGCCTGCGACTGCTGCTCGACAAGAACATTCCCGCATGGGTCGACCTCTGGGCCGAGGACGGCCTCATGGAGTTCCCGTTCGCCCCCGCGGGCCGGCCTCAACGACTGGCAGGCAGAGAGGAGGTCGCCGCCTATATGCGCCACTACCCCGACCACATCGACCTGCACGACTTCCCCGACCTGCGTATCCACCAGACCACCGATCCGCAGACCATCGTGGTCGAGATGCGCGGCGTCGGCCGCCTGGTGGCGAACGACGCCCCCTTCGACATGACCTACATCGCCGTAGTGACCGTGCAAGACGGGCTCATCACCACCTACCGCGACTACTGGAACCCCCTGGCCGTCCTCGAACACGGCACCGTCTTCACCGGGAGCAGCCGATGACCACCACCGACACCACTTTGGTCATCGGCGCCACCGGCACCACCGGCAGCCACACGACCGCGCGACTGACGGCCGCGGGCCACCACGTCAAGGCCGCCGGCCGTCAGGGCCGCCCGGTTTCCGGCGCACAGGCAGTCCGATTCGACTGGTACGACCCCACCACCCACACCGCCGCCCTAGACGGAGTCGACCGCGTCTACCTCATACCGCCTCTGGGCGACCCCGACCCCGCCGCCGTCATGCTGCCGTTCCTCCGGCAGGCCCGCACCACCGGCGTGCGTCGCGCGGTGTTGCTGAGTTCCTCGGCCATCCCCGAGGGCGGCCCGGCGGTGGGCATGGTGCACCGGGCCCTGCCGGATCTGTTCGAACAGTGGGCGGTACTGCGGCCCTCGTGGTTCATGCAGAACTTCACGGGTGCGCACGCGCACGCCCTCGACATACGCGACCACGGCATCATCCGGACCGCCACTGAAGGCGGCCGGGTCGGCTTCGTCGACGCCGAGGACATCGCGGCCGTCGCCGTCCACGCTCTGACCGACGAGCAGGCCCCCAACACCGATCTCGTCCTCACGGGACCCGAGGCACTCAGCCACGATGACATCGCCGCGATCATCACCGACGTCACCGGTCGGCGCGTGACTCACCGCCGTCTGTCCCATGAGCAGATGCGCGATCGCCTCGCGGCGCAGATCCCGGTGGAATTCGCCTCGATGCTGGCTGACATGGATCGCGCCATCGCCGCCGGGGCGGAGGACCGCGTCACGGACGACGTCCGGCGTCTCACCGGTCGGCCCCCGCGCACTTTCCGGACGCACCTCGAAAGAGCGACGGGCGTGTGAAGGCACCGCCCGGGGGCTTGGGACGGCGCCCGGTTCGCCGATTGGACACAGGCGATCGCCACGAGGAAAAGAACGATTCCGAGCGTCCCGCCTGGAGTCCATCGGTGTGCGGCCATGTACATGTCTGCATCCAGTCATCGAATTCGGCCCGTGGAAGCGAGGTCTGTCATGAGGGTCGGCGTGAATCGGGCGGTACTTGAGGCTGGTTTCCACGGAATTGCCCACCCGGTCGCCGGCCGCCGCGCATCCCTACGCGCAGCCCGCTTCGACGGCGACCGCTCCGGCGCCGGCTGTCAGCGGGTAGCCGACTCGAAGGCGGGAACGTCGAGGAGATGTGCCGGAGACATGCGAAACCATCCGTTTCCCCCCGCAGGAAGGCGGCCCCAACAGCCGCCGGAACCACGCACGCTTCCAGACGCCGCAGTCCTTGCCCGCGAAACTGTTCGAGATCCGCGTTGAAACCAGACAAATTCCCAGACCGGCGGCGGATCAAGTGTCGTCCGGCCGCACCGTGTCCAAAGGCGCAACCCCCCGATCGTGAGGTGAAGTTCTCGGCCGGGAACTTTCCCTCCATCTCGATGTAGGGGGCCCGGCACTTCGGTGAACCCTGTGGCCCCCGGCTTCCAAGCCCCGGCCGGTGAGGCAGGTGTGGGCGGTCACGGCCACCGCCCACTGGGCCGGGGTCGTCATTACCTGGGTGGTAATCGCGCGGTCGGGCGGGGCGCGGCAGAGTGGAGCCATCGGGTTCCGGGCCGGCGCACTCCGGCCCGGAATCCGAGCCAACCAGCCCGATGCGTGGGCCACTTCAACCGTCCAGGAGTTCTGTCATGACGATGTACGCCGCTGCCGTCGCCCGCTACTTCGAAGCGTGGAACGCCCCTGACGCCGACGCTCTCACCAAGGCGGTCGCCGCAGCCTGGTCCGAGGAAGGCAGCTACACCGACCCGCTGGCCGACGTGCGCGGTCACGAGGCGATCGCGGCGGTGATCCGGGCCGTGCACGAGCAGTTCCCCGGCCACGAGTTCACGCCGGTCGGTGAGGTGGACGGCAACCATCACATCGCCCGCTTCCGCTGGGAGTTGGTGTCCACCGCCGATGGCTCCGCTCCCGTAGCCGGCTCGGATGCGATCACCCTGGCCGAGGACGGCCGGATCACCTCCGTCCTCGGTTTCCTCGACCGGGTCCCCGGGGCATGACACCCCGCCCGGGGGCCGCCGGCAATCTGCCGTCGCGGAGTGCGTGCCTCTACCGCGGGTGAACCCCGTCCGGCGGGCGGAGGGCCCTCGTCGTGCGGGTCATCGCACTTCGATCCTGGCCTTCCATGGAACGATCACCAGTGGACAGACCCGGCCCTGGTCGGCGCGGCAGCGTGGTACGACGGTGACGGTGGCGACGCCACCGCCTTCCGCGTGGAAGACCGCTGCCGCGTCCCCGCCCGGTGTCGTACGGCCGGAGGTACGGCGGAGGACGGCGGGGTCACCGGACGTCGGGATGCCCCATGAGTAGGTGAGTCCGTCGACGCGGTGGTGGGTGAGCCGGACCTCGACGTCAGCGCCAGGGCTCGCGGTCACGGTCCGGCCGGCGTCCGCGTTCGTGAGCACCGTGCGCTGGGCTGACCGGGCTCGGTCGGGTGCCCGGCCGAGGGCGGCTGTCGGCGCCGCGACAGCCGTGACGGCGACCAGGGCCAGAGCCACGCCCCATGGAGCGGCGAACCACTTCGTTCCCACGATGATTCCCTCTCTTCGATCCCGCCGCACCGGAGGTCACTCCGGACGGCGACAGCGGAGCCATCCTTTCGGGCGGCTCGACCCGGCACGGAGGAGTCGAGCCCGAACTCACCCGACCGGCGGCAGCCGTTCGGTCGGTTCGACACCGTCAGGACGCATCACCGTCGTTGCCCCCGCCCCTCTCGCTTCCGACCATCGAGCGTGAGCCTGTCCGCGTGGGGGACGGTGATCGCGCGGCCGTCACTGCGCCAGGCGTCGGGGGGCGTTGCGTTCGACTTCCGTATCCGCGCGCCTTGGCGGGGCCTGCCCGGCCGGGTCGGAAGCGGTCACGAAGTCCAGGGTGTCGACGGGTTCGTCGGGCAGAGCGGGGTCCGGCACACGGCGGTGGCAAGCCGCGTGACGTCGGGCCTGCCTCCACGTCGTGCGCAGTGCCTGTCGACGCAGCAAGCGGTGTACGGCCGCCGACTGCCTGACGCGATCGGGCTCGTCGGTGTTGACCAGGTACCGCACCAGCCGGTCGGCGTACTCCGCGTTCCCCGGGCACGGACCGTCGAGACGCTGTCCTGGCTCCGGAGTTGCCTTCTCGATGTGGTTGACGGCTTCCGGCAGGAAGTCCCGCATCGCACCCGTGACCCGATGGGTGGCCCCGGCCAGTAGGAGGCGGCTCACCCGGTCGGAGTGCCCGCCGCACCGGAGGTCGGGTGCGGCAGGCTTCTTGGTCCTTCCTGGGTTTGCTGATCGAAAGGGAAGGAGGCCGGGGTTAACCGGATCGGCTCGACCAGGCCATGGAGCACATCGAGAGTCACCTCGACCAGCACATCGAGGTGTCCTCGCCGGCGCGGATCGCGGTCACGTCGGAGTACCACTTCCGGCACCTGTTCTCGTCGCCGGCGGTGATGCCGTTGTCGCAGGACGTCCGGCGCAGGCGGCTCAGCACCGCGGGAGCCGACGTGCCGGCCGGGGAACCGACCTTGCCGGAGATCGCGGTCCGCTACTGCTACACCTCGGGGGAGGCTTTCGCCCGGGCGTTCCGCGCCGTGCACGGTGTCGTTCCCGGCGAGGCGAGGCGTACCGGCGCGGCTATGAACTCGCAGCCCGGCTGCCCTTCCGCCTCACCGTCGAAGGGAACGGCACCATGCGGTATCGATCGTGGAGAAGGAAGCCTTCCGGGTAGTGGGCGTGGATCCCGGTGACCCGCACCGCTCGCTGAGCCGGGCCGCGTGACGTTCCGGGGCGGGGCGCCCGGCCCCGGAACGTCCGGACCCGTGGCTCGAAAGAGCCCGCCACCGCCCGCGCGTGCCAGGTACGCGCACACGCTCGGTCACGGCTCCGCGATGCCTAGGGGGTTTCGTCCGGCTCGTCCTCGACGACGTGGACGGCGGCTTCCTCGGCGCTCGCGGCACCCGAGTCGATGCCGTGGTCCTGGGCGATGAGTTCCTTCGTCGTGTCGGGATGCGCGCCCTCGTCCGGGGCGGTCAGACGACCCGCGCGGGCCGAACCCGTCTCGGAGTCCGGCAGGTCCTCCTGCCCACCGGATTCGGCAGCCGGATCCTGCCCGACGTCGGGGACCTCCTGCCGCAGCCGCTCGTCCAGCGACTCCCCCTCGTGCTGCTCTGCGGCGGTGGTGCCGTACTTCGTCACACCGAGTGGCTTTTCGGGAGGCGAGTAGCCCTCGTCCAGCATGTCGTCGTACGAGCGCTCGTCCACGGCGTTCTGGAGGTCCAGCGGGGCCGCGTCCTCCTGTTCCTCGTTCGTGCCGGTGGGCTGGTACACGTCGTCCGCCATCTGGTCGTCACTCATGGCTCTCCCCTGTCGAGTCGGCATTCGGCATGTTCGGCTGGTATATCCCTTACCGTGTGGTCTGCGCCTTTCCTGACTTCGCGGTTTTAAGCGCGTCCGCGAGGTGCGTCCTTGTTCCAGGTTCCAGCCGGCCGAAGAGCACCATGTGGGTGCCGTTCGGAACGCACACACCCGTCCCGAGGCAGCCCCGCGGCGTCAAGCGGTGTCTACCGCCGATTCGGCGCCGAGGGCGGTGAGCAGGTCCTGATCGGCGATGGCCGGCAGCGAGAGCGTGCGGTAACCCACGGTGTCGAAAAGGACGGTGATCCGGTCGCCGTCCTCGCTGAGGACCAGGCCATCACCCCACGTCGAGTGGCGTACGCGGCTCCCTGCCGGGAAAGCGGCGGCCGCCGGGTGCACGACGGTGGTGCCGCCGCCTCGCGGCAGTCCGTCCCCGGGACCCGCGTCTGGATCCGCGGCCCGCGACTCCGGGAGGACCTGCTCACACGTGTCGCAGTTCCCGCACGGGCCCTCGTACGTCTCGCCGAAGTACCCGAGGAGGAAGCGCCTGCGGCAGCCGGTGCCCTCCGCGTACGCCTGGATCATCTCCACGCGCGAGCGTTCGAGCAGCCGTCGGGCACGGGCGGCCTCGGCCGCTCGCTCGAGGGCGTCCTCGGCCGACACCCCTTCCACGACGGCGACCGCGCCCTCCTGGTCCGTGGTGGCCGCCCCGCTCTCCTCCAGGAGATTCGCGGCTGCGGTGACACGGTTGCGGGACAGGCCCGTCTCCTCCCGGAGGTCTTCCAGGGCGACGGGCTCCTCGTGCTCGTGCAGGCGGGCCGTCACCTCGGCCACCGTGTCCTCGGCCGGGCCCTGTGCCGCGAAGAAGTTCTGCAGACCGGTGTCCTGCGGCCGGTAGTGGAGCACGGCCAGGGCCGGCTCCCCGTCCCGTCCCGCCCGGCCGACCTCCTGGTAGTAGGCGTCGAGGGAACCGGGGACGGCCGCGTGCAGGACGAAGCGCACGTCCTCCTTGTCGATGCCCATGCCGAACGCCGAGGTGGCCGCGACTACGTCGAGATCGCCGGCGAGGAAGGCATCATGCACCCGCGCGCGCTCCGCGGCAGGCAGCCCCGCATGGTAAGCGGCCGCCCCGAGACCCAGTTCGGCGAGTTCGGCCGCATGGCTTTCCGTGTCCTTTCGGGTTCCCGCGTACACGATGCCCGGCTTCGGTTCGGCCGCCGCCCTCTCCACCACCGCCCGCCGCTTGTCGCCCTCCTCTTGGAACCGGCGGACTTCCAGCCGGATGTTCGGCCGGTCGAAGCCGGCTGCGACCACGGCAGGGTCGCGCATGCCCAGGCGTTCCACGATCTCGTCCCGTACGGGTGGGGCGGCGGTCGCCGTGAGCGCCAGGACCGTGGGGCGTCCCACCCGCTCGACCACCTGGGCCAGACGGCGGTAGGCGGGCCGGAAGTCATGGCCCCACGTCGACACGCACTGAGCCTCGTCGACCACGAAGAGCGAGGGCGCCGCCTGCGCCAGGCGTTCCACCACGTCGTCCTTCTCCAGCTGCTCCGGAGACAGGAACAGGTACTCGACGTCGCCGTTGCCCACCGCTTCCCATGCGGCGGCCGTCTCCCGTCGACCCTGGTCGGAGTTGACGGCCACGCCCTCGGGGGCGTCATGCCGCAGCAGCCCGGCGATCTGGTCGCGTTGGAGGGCCAGCAGGGGCGACACCACCGCCGTCGGGCCGGGAAGGCAGAGCGCGGCCACCTGGTAGACGGCGGACTTGCCCGCGCCGGTCGGCATCACCACCAGCGTGTCGCGTCCGTTCGCCACCGCTTCCATCGCCTTGAGTTGCCCCGACCGAAGCGCCTCCCAGCCGAACACGTCGGCGGCCGTGCGCCGGAGCCGATCGGCACTGACGCGGGTCGTCGATTCCGCTTCGGACATGACCCCTCCTGTTCCCCGCGGCCCTGTGTGGCCCGCTCTGAGAAATGGCCCCTGCCCTGGATCGCGGGTCTGATTCCGGGAACCGGCCAAGAGCCACGGTGAGGCGCGCCCCCCTTCCGATCGGAGGGTGTCGGGTCCGACCGGAATGTGTCGGGTCCGATCAGAGGGTGTCGGGTCCGGGCGCAGGCACGCGAATGGCGAGCATGGCCACGTCGTCGTCGTTGTCGAACGGGCGGGCTTGTTCCATCAGGGCATCGGTGAAGGTTTCCAGCGGGTGGCGGGCGAGGCGGGTGGCGCGCCGGCGCAGCCGTTCGAGGCCGTAGTCGAGGGTGTGCCCGCGGGATTCGATGAGTCCGTCGGTGTAGAGCACCAGTGTCGACAAGGGCGGCAGGGTGTGTGTGGCGTCTGCGCGGCGGACGCGGGCCTGGGTGCCGAGCAGCATGCCGTGCCCGTCGGTCAGGTACTTGGCCTCGCCGTCGTGGGTGACCAGCAGGGGTGGTGGGTGGCCCGCGTTGGTCCACTGCATGTGCCAGCTCCCGCCGGTGTGGGGCTGCAGTCGGCCCAGGATCATGGTCGCCATCGCGACATCGGTGATGTGTGGCAGGGCCTGGTCGAAGCGGTCGACGATGACGCTGAGCGGCTCGTCGTGGGACCAGGCGTAGGCGCGCAGGATGTTGCGCAGCTGGGCCATACCGGCCGCGGCGTCGAGGTCGTGGCCGGCGACGTCGCCGATGACGAGGGCGAGCGTCCGGTCGGGTAGGTGGAAGACGTCGTACCAGTCGCCGCCGACCTGGGAGGCGTGGGGGGCCGGTAGGTAGCGGGCGCTCATGTCCAGGCCGGGGATGCGGGGTAGCTGGGGCAGCAGGTGGCGTTGCATGGTTTCGGCGACTTTGCGCTGGCGCTGGTAGAGGCGCGCGTTGTCCAGGGCCAGGCCGGCGCGGCGGGTGAGGTCCTCGACCAGGGGGATCTCGGCGGTGGTGAACGGCTCCGGCTGTGTGGAGCGGCCCAGGGTGAGGGCGCCGAGGATCTCGCGCAGGCCGCGGATGGGCGCGATGACCGCGGAGTGCATGCCGGTGTGGTCGAAGAGTCTGCGCTGTTCGACGGCGACGGGTGAGTCCGGCGGCCCCTGATAGGTGTGCGGCGTCGCCAAAGTGGACCCCGCGCCCCGCAGGGCGCGGGACAGCGGCAGCGGCGAGGTCTCCGGGACGGAGAACACGGTTCCTTGCAGGTCCGCCCGGCGGGTGATGTGCCCGTCGTCGTCATGGGCGACCAGGTTGCGCTGGACGTCGCCGGTCTCGGTGACGAGGTCGATGACGATCCAGTCCGCCAGGAGGGGAACGACCAGTCGCACGAGCCGCTCCAAGGCCTCGTTGACGTCCAGGGTCGCGGTCAGCTGCGTGGTGGTCTCCGCCAGCAGGGCCAGCCGTTCCAGTTCGGGAAGCAGCCCGGCTTGGATGGCGGACACCGGCAGCGACACACCGGACGGGTCGTGCTGGTGGAACACCACCAGAGCCCCCGTCTCCCTGGGATTGATGCGCAGGGGGGTCACCAGCCAGGACGCCGTCAGCAGCGAGCCGTCCCCGCGAACGAAGAAGTCCCGCTCCTCCTGGCGCACCCGGCCGTCGATGAACGCGGCCATCATCGGGCACCGGCTGCGGGCCATGCTCATGCCGTTGGCCTGCCGGTGCAGCAGATCGTGCGCGTCCTGCCCCAGCAGATCACCCGCGTCACGGCCCAGCAGAATCTGCGCCTGTGCGTTCACGGCGACGATGACGCCGTCGGAATCCACCGCGTAGGCGCCCGCGCCCAGCCGGTCCAGCGCCTTGCCCAGTAGGCGCTGCAGCGTCGCAAAGCGCTCCTGAAGGCCGGCCGAACCAGAGTGACCGCTCATCCCCGCACCTCCACGCCTCCGGGCCGGCCAGGCGCCCTGGAACCGAAACCCACCAAGAGACGGGTGCCCGGCACAGCACCGGAAACACCCGCACGGACGCCACGCTGCCGTCGCCGCTGCTCGGAGACGACTGCCCCCGCCGGCGCCCATCGGTTCGACGTCGCCGATGAGCGTCCGAGCGGAGCCGCGGCCAGGTTCCACGAGTGACGGCCGAGCGGGAAAACCCCAGATTCCTGGGGTACCCGGGCCCCTTCCACGGATGAAGACTGAGGTCATGAACATCTCGGAGAACACCCTCGTCACCAACAAGGACATCGTGCGCGCCTTCATCGACGCGCTCTTCACCAAGGGCGACCTCGGCGCGGTCGACGACTACCTCGCTGTCGACTTCGTCGACCACGACCCTCCGTTGGGCGGCCCCCCGGACCGTGAGGCGATGCGTTCCGCCGGCGCGCTGTTCCGCCGAGCGTGCCCGGACTGGCACAGCGAACCCCACCTGGTGATCGCCGAGGGCGACCTGGTCGTAGAGCACTTCACCGCCGGCGGCACGCAACGCGGCGAACTGTTCGGGGCGCCGGCCCCGGCCCAGGGCCGCACCGTGACCCTGCGCGGGATCAACATCTTCCGCATCCGGGAGGAACGCATCGTCGAGCGGTGGGGCCGGCTCGACGAACTAGGCGTCCTGCGGCAACTGGGCATCGTCCCGGCACCGGCGTAGCGTCGAAGTCATGACAGGAGCGACGGCCGCGTCGGCGCGCCTGGAGCGCCGGACCTCGGCCATTGTGGCCCTGTGCCGGGCGGGACTGGACGCCGACGCGTTGCGCTCCGGCGTCCTGTCCCGACTGCGCACGATCGTGCCGGTGGACGCGGCCTTCTTCGCCACCGTCGACCCGATGACGTTGCTGTTCACCTCCGCGGTGGCGGAAGACCCGCTCGGCACGGCGACGCCACTGTTCCTGGAGAACGAATTCGGGCGCCCGGACGTGAACAAGTTCACCGCGCTGGCCCGGGCATCGCATCCGGTCTCCTCGCTCGACCTGGCCACCGGTGGCAACCGCGCGGCCAGCCCGCGCTACCGCGAGGTCATGGCCCCCCTCGGGCTCGGCGACGAACTGCGCGCGGCTCTGATGGTCGGCGACCACTGCTGGGGCGTGCTGTGCCTGCACCGCCAGGACTCCCCCACCGGGTTTTCCACCGACGAGCTGCGACTGATCGACCGCCTGGCACCACATCTCGCCGAGGGACTGCGACAGGCGCTCGGCAGCGCCGCGCGTGGCACGAGGGGACCCTCCCCGTCCGCCGACAGCCCGGCGCCCGGCATCGTGGTACTCGACAGCGACTACACCGTGGTCTCCATGAGCCCCGAGGCCGAACAGTGGCTCAGCGACCTCCCCGACGATCTGTGGCCCGGCGCGAGCGGGCTGCCCGTGCCCGTCCACGCGGTCGCCGCCCGATTGACCGCGGCCGAGCAAAGATCCTGGGATTGCGCGCCTCCGAGTGCGGTACGCCTGCGTGGCCGCTCCGGTCGATGGCTCAGCATGCACGCAACGCGACTGCAAGATCCGACGGGCCCGCGGATCGGCATCGTGATCCAGGCCGTGCCACCAGCCGAGCTGGGATCCCTCCTACTGAGCGCACAGGGCCTGACCCAAGCGCAAATACGCGTCGCCGCGCTCATCCTCAAAGGCCGATCCACCCACGAGATCGTCGCCGAACTGCACATCTCCGGCAACACCGTCCAGGAACACCTCACCGCGATCTTCGACAAGGTCGGCGTCCGCAGCAGACGGGAACTGGTGGCCGCGGTACTCGCGGACAACACACACCCTTCCTGAAGCCCACGCTGCGCCTGTGGGCGGGGTGGTGCATTACGCGCGGTTTTCGCCGACGTGAGCACTATCGGTGAAACGGATTGCGCGCGGGCCCTGGCCGAGAACACGGGAGATACGAAGAACCGCGGCCACCCAAACGATCACAGTCACCCAGAAGAGGCCCTCGATGCCCCTGAAGCCGCCCGTCACCAGCAGCACCAGAACCGGGCACGCGAGCAAGGCCGACACGGGCGGCAGCCCGGTCGAAGACACCCGTGACGGCCTCCGTCGGCTGCACGCCGCACCTCCACCACCCCGCGGATCCGTCAGGCCGGCCACCAGCTGATCCCACGCCGCCGTCTCCCCGACCGTCAGCCGCTCCCTCTCCACGGCCCACCCCCAGACACATCGCTCGCCACTCCTGCACCCGCTACCCCGAATGGGTTCGCGCATGCCGGGAGCCGGCCCGATACCCTCACGCGGCTTCCGCGGATGCTGCTCTGCACAGCAATGACGAGGGCGGAACCGACGTCGAGGCCTGTCGATTCAGCGGAGCATGCGCACACCGCCTCGTGGAAGCACTGGCGAAGCACACGCGACGGTGCCGGCTGTCAGTCCTTGAGCTTGTAGTTGCACGGTTCGGCCGTCTTGCCGTCCTGGTTGTCGGCGACCTGCTTGCCGTCGACCTTGATGGTGCACGGGGCGGGCTTGAGCATCCCGTCCGCCCCCTTGACCGAGCCGGGTACCACCGACACCGTGACACCGATCTTCAGCTCGGCGCCCTCCAGTTGCACGGACTCCGTCTTCGTCCAGGGCAGCGTCACCTGCTCGAAGTGGTTGGTGTTCCCGATCCACAAGACCTTGCTCGCGCCCGTGCCGCCCACCTCGAAAACCACCTCGTGGACAACGCCCTTCTTCCCCGAGGACGAGCCCTTCGCGCCGCCGCTCGCCGAGGCGCTCGGTGAGGCGCTCGGTGAGGCGTGGCCCGTCTTCAGCGGGGCGGCGCCCTCCTTCTCACTGCCGCACCCGGTCAGCAGCGAGGCCGCTGCGAGCAGGCTGATGGTGAGGATTGCCGTCTTGCGCATGTGCGTACTTCCCCGTTGTCGAGCTGATCGGTACCGATTCAGTAGGAGACCGTAGATCATGAAGTCGCGCGGAAGCACACCGCCCGCCCTCAGGGCGCCCGGGACGCCGAGCCGAATACGGAAGTTGCTGCGTTGTCAGATGTGACCGGAACGCGAGTGCCTCGCGTGCTCACCGCTTCTACGGCACCCGCCGCGGGCCGCGTCCCGGACGAGACGGTCCCGCTTTCCCGCCGCCCTCTGTCCGAGCGTGAGCATCGCCTCCGTGACCTCGCCGACCGCCGCATCGGGAATCACAGTGGCGGCCTCTTCTAGGACGAGCAGGCGTGCCCCGGGAATCTCGCGCGCTATCGCCTCGCCGTTGCCGACGGGGAAGAACGGGTCGCGGCGGCCGTGGACGACGAGCGTGGGCACCTCGATCGCGGGCAGGCGCTCGCGCCAGCGGGGTTCGCAGTCGAGCCTGGAGAACACCATGCCCATCTGGTTGGCCAGCTGGACCGGGGGTGCGGTGCCGGGAGTGCGGTCCCAGATGCGCGCGGCGATCGCCCGCGCGGCGACGGGGTCGTCGCCGCGGATCTCGGCGCCGGCGGCGGCGAACTCCGCCACCGACTCGCGGTCGGTCCAATCAGGCATCGGACGCGCGAACAGCCGGCTCATCGTCGCCCGGTCGTGGTCGGGAAGGTCATCGTCAGGCGGGCCAGGGCGGACCGAGCGGGTCCCGACCAGGGTCAGCGCCGAGAATGCGCCCGGATGGTCGAGCACGGCGACCCGGGCGACCATCCCGCCTACGCCTACCCCGGCGAGGTGCGCGGGCCTCCCGCCGAGCTTGTGGGCAAGGGCCGCCGCGTCGGCGGCGAGGTCGCGCAGGGTGTAGTCGGGAGCCTGCGGATCAGTCGTCGTCGACTCCCCGCTGTCGCGCAGGTCGTAGCGCACCACACGGCGTCCACCGGCGGCGAGGCGCTCGCACAGCGCGTCGGGCCAGGAGAGCATCGTCGTCCCGCCCGCGAGCAGGACGAGTGGCGCGTCGTGGTCGCCGAACGACTCGATGCCCAAGGCGATCTCATTGGCGTGGACAGTGGTCATCGGATCACCGGAAGACGTCGTAGGACGGGAGCGTCGCGGTCGATGCCGCGCCGAGCGCCGAGCGCTGGGACCGAGGTGTCAGCGATATGTCGAGTCATGCCAGGTAGACCCGGTCCGCCGCCCAAACTCATCGCTCACGCGCGAAACGGGCGGCGGACGGCGGCTCGCGGGCTCGACGGGACGACGCGCGTCGTTGCCCGCCGCGTACGGTACGGACCCACGGACAACCTGATCCGGCGTGCCGACCACGTCGACTCCGTCGCCTACCGAACGCCACCCACGCGGTGATTACGCCGTTCACCGCAGCTCGACCCGCACGCCGGCAGGAGGACGGGAGCCGGGACGCGCCGAACCGCGTCGATCCCGTCCCGCGCGACCGGGCCCCGGTACGAGCCCGCCCCGGGGCCGTGGGATGTCAGGTCAGGGCGTCGCGGACCCAGGTCGGCCGAACCAGTCCATGCACATCACCAGGGCGTCGTCGTCGGGGGCCGCGTCGCGGTAGGCGGCCAGTTCGCGCAGGATCCCGCCCGGGACCGCGGCCGCCGGCAGCAGGCTGGTGGCCTGGACGGCCCGGGCGAGCGCCCGCTCGCTGTACGCCTCGCCCGCCGCGGAGGCGGCCGCGTACACGCCGTCGCTGACGAAGACCAGCCGATCGCCCGGAAGCGCCTGGAAATCCTGGGCGACGTAGGGCGTCTCTTCGAACATCCCGAGCGGGAACTGGGCCTCGAACTGGACCCTTTCCACGGAACGGTCGCGGTAGCGCCACAACTGGGGCGAGCCCGCGTCGACCACCTGCCCGCTGCCGGTGGCCACGTCGAGCGAGATCAGAAGTGTGGAGACGTACTGCGCCCCGCGGTAGCGGCCGTAGATGGCCTGATCCGCCAGCGCCGCCTGGTCCGCGATCCCGACCCCCGCGCGACGCGCATTGCGCAGCGCGTTGACCGCCAGGTTCGTCAGGAGCGAGGCCTCGATGCCCTCGCCCATTCCGTTGGTGACGGTGAGGGTGAGGTTGTCCGCTGTGGAGGACCAGTCGAAGTTGTCGCCGTGGATGTCGTACGCGGGCTCCAGCTGTGCCCCGATCGCGAACTCCGGGCGCGAGCAGGAGCGGGCGGGCAGCAGTTGCCACTGCATCTCGGCCGCGAGGGTGAGTCGGCTGGCGCGCCGGGCCTGGAGGTAGAGGTCCGTATCGCGTTCGGCCACGACGATCTCGTGCCCGAGCAGCTCCGCGAGCTCGCGCAGTTCCTCCACCGCCTGCGCGGTGCAGTCGGCATCGGGCAGGCGCACGGTCAAGATGCCCAGGCGGTCGCCCCGGACCGTGACCGGCAGGTGCAGGTCCACGGCGCCATCGCGCGCGGCGTACTGTCCGTACGGCTCCTGACTGCCGAACGCCCGGCCCTCCGGACTCGTGCGCACGGACAGCGGCTCGGCCGTGTGTGGCAAGGACGTGACCGGCTGCAGGACCGTGAGGCTGTAGTCGGCCATCAGCAGTTCGACGCCCAGCGCGCCGAAGTGCTCGACCAGGGCGGCCCGAAGTCTGGGCAAGAGCTCGTGGGGCGCCGCGGTACGCAGTGCGCGCTCCACAGCCGGCAAATTCGTCACGACGAAGACATCCCTTGATGAAGAACGGCCAGTTGGACTCCGCCGCACTGACATCCCAGGGGCAGCGTCGCGTGGGAGAGCCCGGCACTCGGAGCGACGCCGAGCCGCCCGAAGCCTGCTCGCCGCAGGCCGGTACTCAGATGCCTAAAAAGTTGTCATGCGACAACTATAAACTCTACTCCCCCGACCGGGAAACATGCCGTCGCGGCGGGTTCACAGAACCCGCTCGCCCGGGGGCAGGGGTGAGTTCCGCGGTCGGGGGGCAGGCGATGTGGACAAGAAGCCGTCGGCGACGGTTCCGTATCCGGGAGGGGCATATGAGGGGCTTGGCAGGATTCCGCAGCTTCATCCTGCGGGGCAACGTGGTCGACCTGGCCGTGGGCATCGTGGTAGGAGCGGCCTTCACAGGCGTGGTCAACGGGTTCGTCAAAGCGTTCCTCACACCGCTGGTGGGGTTGGCCGCCGGAGCCGCGGGCGATTTCACCGACAAGTCGTTCACCCTGGGCGGGACCGACTTCCCCTACGGCGGCTTCATCAACGCCACCATCAGCTTCGTCCTGGTGGCCGCCGCCCTGTACTTCCTCGTCGTCGCCCCCATGAACAAGCTGCACGAGCGGTTCGCCCCTCACCAGGACGTACAGGCAGCGAAACGGGACTGCCCGGCCTGCCTGAGCGCCGTCCCCGCCGCCGCCCGACGCTGCGCGTTCTGCACCACCGACCTCACCCCCGCGACCACACCGGACGCCCGGCAGGCCGACCCCCGCCCCCGACAGCGGGTCTGACCGGCGACACCGCGGACCGTCCGGGGCCCCCTGAGGACTCGCTCAGCCGGCCGGCAGGGGCCGGCACAGGAGCGCCGCCGGGGTCGGACGGGCGGCGACACGGGTGGTGAAGGCGATGCCCGCCGCGTACTCGGATGCCTGGCACTGGCCCTTGTAGTGGCCGGAGGCGAAATCGCCGCCCCCGGCGCCCACCGGGCGGTTGTCGCCCCTGTCGAACCAGACCGTTCGGCCTCCGCCCGCGGGCAGCGCGGTTCGCGCCGGGGCACACAGCGCCGCCGAGACCCGCTCGCCGCGGACGCTGTATCCGATGAGGAACTGCCCTTGCGGACACTGGAGTTTGGTGTAACCGCCGGCCCAGTCGCCGCCGGGCGGGACGTACGTCTCGTCGCGGACCACCGTCTGGCCGGCGGTCGCGGCCCGCAGGTCGGAGGTGGAGCACAGGCCCCGGCCGCCGGTGTGGCCGAGGCCGGCCAGACGAGAGCCGTCGGGGCAGACGGCTTTGCGGGCGCCGGTGTCCCAGTCCCCGGTGGCGCGGGTGCGCAGCGAGGCGTTGTGGTCCCGGTGGTCGGTGCTCAGCTGGTACCAGGCGACGGTCGCGGGGACCGATCCGGTGCGGCCCGGGGCGGTGGTGAGGGTCGTCCAGGGGCCGGTGCGCCAGTCGGCGGGGTCGAGGATTCCGGTGCGGCGGCCGGTGGCGTCGTAGCGGAGCAGGGCCCAGCTGTCGCCGCCGGGGGCGCCCTGTGCGGTGGTGCTCCAACCGACGAGCGGCCAGTAGGCGAAGTCGGCGTCGGAGGCGGCGAGGTCGCCGGTGAGGTTCTGGAACCAGGTGCGCGGTGTGGTCCCGTTCTCGTCGGCGCCGATGCCGAACTCGCTGATCCAGACGGGGGCGGTGAAGTGCGTCCCGGTTTCGGCGGAGACGAAGAAGGCCTGATCGTAGAGGGTCTGCCGGAGCTCGGCGGGTGTCATGTCCTGGTAGCGCGCGTCATGGGTCTCACCGAGGCCGGTCGCACCGCTGTGGTGGGGGCCGGTGTACCCGTAGAAGTGGGCGGAGTACACCAGCTTGTTCGAGACGACGAGGGTGTGCGAGAGGGTGCGGACGGGAGTGAGAGCGGGCCGGCCGTGCGGGAGGCCGTCGAGGGGGATGCCGGTCCAGTTGATGCCCTCGATGACGATGAGCAGGTCGGGGTTGCCCTCGGTGAGGATGCGGTCGGCGGCCTCCTGCGCGGCGAGTTGCCAGTCGTGGGCGTCGCCCAGGCCCCAGTTGGGGTCGTCCCAGGTGTCACGGCGGACCTCGTTGTAGAGGTCGGCGCCGACCACGCGCGGGTTGTCGCGGTAGCGGCGGGCGAGGAAGACCCAGTCGTCGGCCCACTGGGTCGTGGAACGGCTGCTGTTCCAGCGTTCGTTGCCGTCGAGGCCGCAGCACCAGCGGGTGGTGCCGGTGTGGTCGTTCAGGATGACGGCGAACCCGGCGTCTGTGAGGGCGCGTACGACGGCGTCGTAGACCTGGAGCGGCGTACGGCCGCGCAGCTCCGGATTGGCGGTGACGGCGGCGTCCGGGACGGAGGTGGTCGCGTGGAGCATCTCGTTGGAGAAGGGCAGCCGGACGCTGTTGAGGCCGAGGGCGCGGAAGTCGGCGAGCAGGGCGGGCAGGGCGGTTCGGTCCAGGCCCAGGGGGATGCCGTGGGAATCCTGGCCCGCGTGGTGGTTGGCGGGGTCGCCCTGGTCGCCGGAGCCGTTCCAGGAGCCTTGGGCGCCGTCCCAGTTGCCGGAGCGCAGGCGGAAGCGGTTGCCTCGGGCGTCCACGATGTAGCGGCCCCGGGTGGAGAGCGGGGGTGTCCAGGAAGCGTCCAGCGGTGTGACGTCCGGCGCCGGGGCCGACGGGGCCGCGGAAGCGGCGGCCGTGGCGGCCGGCACGGCGCCGCCGGCCAAGAGCAGCACGCTCAGCACCACCCGCACGAGGCTCTTCATGTCGGCTCCCGCCGGCTGTGGCCACCCCGTCCCCGGGCGGCTGCGGCGCCAAGTTACCGTCCGGTCGCCGGACAGGGAAGGTATGGAACGCGATGTCGGCGGATTCCGGGCTGTACGAGGCTGAGGGGGGTGGCACCTCCGGGAGCGCCGACGGCACCTGGCGGCCTGGCAAGCGACACGTGCCTGCCACTGGTGAAGCCATGGAGGCCGGTCCTGATCCGAGGCAGGCTCACACCTCGCCGAGGTCTCCGGGATCGGCCGGCCCCAGCTGCCCGGCGAAATCGGCTGCCACCCCGAGCACTTCGCGCATCGGCACCGGCCGCCGACTCGTGGCAGCGAGATCCGAATGGGCCTCCTTGGACCACAGGAACGGAAAGACGGCAATCCCCTGTGAGGGGCCCAGGGCGCCGGCCTCCTCTCGCCAACCGGGCCAACGCAGCCCGGCATAGAACGTCTCCAGGTTGCCCGAGAGCAGCCAGGAGACCCACGCGGAGTGGCCGACCTCCAGCGCCTCCCACGCGAGCGTGTGCGGGAGCGAAGTAGATCATCTGACCTGGTGCCCCCGGGCGCCCCGAAGCCGAAGGGTCATGGCCGTTCAGCGCGAATACACCACCTACGACGTCGTGGCCTACGACGAGACCGACCACGGGATTCCAAGCGGCGTCGAAGACCGTGGGAAACCCGTTGACCTGGCCCAGGCTCGGCAAGCCCCCCGCAACGGCCGAACCTCCGCCGAACACTCGAAGCCATCCGTCGTCCAAGAGCAACCCGCCGGTGTTCAGCACGAAAGCACCGAGCATGGATCGCGCGGTGACCTGCATCTGCAAGAGGCACCGACGCCCCTCATCCCGGTCGACGGGAAGCAACTTCGCGGGCACGGAACTCGCGGTGACCATCTCGTGAAGCCGAGGCCAGGCCGGATCGTCCGCATCGGCCAACTCGTCGATCGCTCGCATCCGAGGATGATCGCACCAAGCCGTTCGATCTCGGCAACCAGCCCGAGATCCTTGAGGCCGATGCGCCGCGGGAGGCTGACCAGCGGCGAAGCGGCCGTGGGCGGGCTGCACCCTGCGAGCCGGCCGGGGCGGCCGCCCGGAGTCGGCGCCCTGACCTGAACACCCACCGCGGCCCGCCCCGCCGGGGCGGGCCGCCGGTATTCCGCGCCCGCCCGCAGAAGCACGGACCCGCCGTCGCGGGATGGCTTCATTCGGTGTTCGCGGCGCCGCGATCGGGTGCGCTCATGTCTCCCGTGGCGGGTGTTCCGTCGGCGAGTCCGTAGCGCAGGTGCACGGTGCCCTTCGGGCTGGCTTCCGGGGGTGCCATGAGCGTGACGTTGGTGGGTACCGCGCCACCGTCGAACACCTTCTTGCCGACGCCGAGCACGATGGGGTGCAGCCAGAGGTCGAGACGGTCGAAGAGTTTCTCGCGCAGGAGGGTCTGTACGAGATTCAGGCTCCCGACGACCTTCACGTTCTCGTGGCGTTCGCGGATCTCGCGCACCTCGTCGGCCAGGTTCGGGCCGAGGTGGGTGGACCCGGCCCACGAGAGGTCGGGCCGACCGCGAGAGGCCACGTACTTCGGGACGCTGTTGAAGAGCGTGGCGAAGTCGTTGTTCTCGCCACCCGCCTGGTGAGGCCAGTACGCCGCGAAGATGTCGTAGGTCCGCCTGCCGAGGAGCAGGGCGTCCGTGCCCTCGTACGCGGCATCGAATTGCGCCCCGGCGACCTCGTCCATCAAGGGCACCTGCCAGCCGCCGAACGGGAACCCCAGCGGGTCCTCGTCAGGGCCGCCGGGCGCCTGCCCGACGAGGTCGAGGGTCGCGAACATCTCGATGTGGATGAGGCCCATGGCTTGCTCCTGATGAGTCGGTTGTCTCCGTCAAGAGATAGACCGGCGGGGACCGGCAAACTCATCGCCACGACGGAAACCGGCTTCCCACCCGACGTGAAAGGTCCGTGGCGCACTGCAGAAGGGATCCGAAGCCAACCAATCCACCGGCGGCCCGCGGGCGCCGCGCGTGCGAGTCGGCGGATGTGGGGTGGGCAAACCCGCCGGCGAGCCATCGCCCCGACCTCCAGGTGGCCGCTGCGGGTCGCTCGACCTCGACGGTTACAGTCGAAAGATGGAACTGCGGCAGCTGAGCTACTTCGTCACCGTCGCCGAGGAACTGCATTTCGGCCGCGCCGCCGACCGACTGCACATCGTCCAGTCAGCGGTCAGCCAGCAAGTGCGGAGGTTGGAACGCGAGTTGGGGGCCGCCCTCTTCGACCGCTCGCCGCGCCACGTTCGACTCACCGGCGCGGGAGAGCGGCTGCTGCCCGAGGCTCGGGCCGTGCTCGCCGCCGCCGAACGGGCGAGGGCCGTCGTGCGGGAACGGAGCAGCCTGCGCCTCGGCACCAGCACCGGCCTCGGCGAGCACCTGGACCGGTTGCTCGGCGACCTGGCCGTCCTCGCACCCGATACCGCGGTGCAGCTGGTTTCGGCCGCATTCCGCGACCGCTTGGAGCAGGTCGCGGACGGCCGCCTCGACGCCGCCTTCGTGCGTTCTCTGGAGCCCGTTCCGGGCGTGCAGATCATGCCCGTGGGGAAAGACCCCCTGGTCGTAGCCCTACCGGCGGTCCATCCGCTGGCCCGCGAGAGGGACGTGGCCCTCGCGGATTTGGCCGGCCTGCAGCTCTGTATGACCACCCGACGCAACAACCCGGCCTTGGTCGACATGGTCGTCGAGGCTTGCCACTCGGCCGGCTTCGAGCCGCCACCCGGTCCGGTCACCGGCTCGTTGCAGGACATCCTCGCCACCATCGGTGCCGGCTCCGTACCGATGTGGACCGTCGTGTACGCGGCTCACGCACGCGTGCTCCTCAGCCCACGCATCGCCTTCCGCCCGTTCCGGGCCCCCGGCCTGGCCCTGCCCATCGGTCTGGCCGTCCGCCGCGGCACTCCGTCAGCCGGCGCCGAGGTGCTTCTGAAGGCACTCACAGCGCTCCCGGACAGCAGCGATCACGACGACTGATCGTTGCGTTCGCGGTCTGCCCCTTGGTCGGACGGCACCAGTCGGATGGACTGGGGTCACGCCGGTGAGTGACCCGGGAAGGCCGGGGAGCCGCCGCCGACAGAGGAGTTCCACCATGCCCATCGTCACCATTCAGCAGGGCCCCCGCGACGTCCAGTTGAAGCGCGAGCTCGTCCGGCGGGTCACGGACGCCTTCGTCGACGCGTACAAGATCCCGGCCGAGACGGTCCAGGTGTGGATCCACGAGGTACCGGCGGACAGCTGGGGCGCGGCCGGCACGCTCATCGCCGACAAGTAGGACCACCCGCGTACGGGGGCGCTCGAAGGCGCGGTGGGTATCGAGGTCCCGTGACCATCGAATCCACCGCACCTCGGCCCTGGTGTCCCAACGGCCCTGGTACCAAAGGCCGGGAGGCACCCTCGGACCGGACGCTTCGCGCACCGTATGCGCGCGGTGTCCTACGGGGAGAGGGGTTCAGTGCTCACAGAGGGAAAATTCTCGTTCGTATAGCTGCTCGTTGTGTTCGTCGACGAAGAACTTGCGCTCGTGCATGAGTTGTTCGCGATACTGCCTGGCCTGTTCGAGCGTCATGGTCGAGGTGTCGGACCACGGTTGTTGCGGTGGCACATCGGAGGTCGAGACGATCTGCTCCGCCGGGTCGACCAGGAAGAACGCGAGGATCTTCCGATGGCCCGGTCGGGTTGGGTCCACGAGGCGGAACGATCCGACGCGGTGTTGCAGGATGTTCGGGAACGCCAGGCAGCGGCCCGCCGGCGTGGATGCCGATCCCAGCGTCTGGTTCAGCGCGTCTTCGTTCTCCAGGCCGTAGACCTCACGCATGCCGTTGTCGTCGTTCTGTTCGTAGTGCGGGTCGTCGAGCGCCGCCCGGAAACCGAGCCGGCTTTCGGTGATGTTCTCGCTGTCCCAGTAGTAGATGCCGGTCGAGACGATCCGCTCGTTCAACATGCCCTCGACATGCCAGGAACCGCCCGGGTACTCGGGCTTGTCCGGGGTCAGATGGATGGTGGCCAGCTTGACGATGACCTGCAGACGCCGGCCGCGCAGGTCGACCCGGTCGGATTCATCGGGCAACCGCGGTGGGGTGAAGGCAGGGGCGTCGGGAATGACCGGGCGGCGGTTTTCCCACCAGTCGTCCTGGGCCTCCTCCCACGCGGCTACGGCTTCTTCGTAGGCGCTGCCATCACTGTACGAGGACTCGTCCGGATACTCCGGCTCGGAGTCATACCACCCGTAGGGATCGGCTTCGATCCGTAGGGGCCTCGGATGGCGCAGATCCGTGAGCACGTTCTCGAACATCGGGCGCAAGCGCGCGAACACATCCGGTAGGACGGTGGCCAGTTCACGATGCTTCTCGGGGTGGACGTTGTTGACGTACGAGCGGAAGGCCACATCTCCGTCGTCGCTGACGTCGACGTCCGTGGGCAGCCACTGGAACTTTTCCGAGAATTCGTACGTCGAGTAGCGGTCCGTCGGGTTCCGCCAAGCGTTCTCGGGGGCACCGCTCACCTCTCTCACAAGGCAGAAGAGTGAGGGATGAACCAGATCCAGTACCTGGCCGTCGGATCCGGGATGCCAGTCCTGTTCCGCTTCGGGAACCTGCTCCAGAACCCGAACCGCCTCGCGCAGCCGGGACCTGAGCTTGTCGTCGACCAGTGTGTCCGACTGCCACACCCCGTCAACGGCGGACACCTCGATTCCGGTTCGTCCGTCTCTCAACTTCGCGTAGTGCGGGAGTTCGGCGAGGACGTACTGAACCTGCGCTTCAGTGAGGCCCTGGGAAATCGCCTCTCGCGTCCACTTGGCAAGGATGTCGGCATCGTTTATCTTGTCGAACCACCCCGGCTTCGACCGAATGAGCGCGCTGCATTGCATCATCTGCAGTTCCCGCAGTGTTCGGGGTTTCGCGAACGATATGGAACGAGAAGCGCGAAAGGGCAGCGGGAAAGCGGACAGGCCGGTCAATTCTCTTGTTCCCTCGGGTCGGTGGGCGATGGCCGGAAGGATACTTCAGCAGACTGACACCGCACCGCTCCCCGCCCGCACCGGTACCGGGTGTTCGGTGGTGGCGGTCCAGTGGGGGTCTGAGCCTGTACACGTTGAAAGTCCACGACGGGATGAGTGTCCGATCACCGTCCCCGTCGCGCCGCGGTGGGACCGGCGCACACCCCGGCGCGCCCCAAGTACAGGGGGAAACACGATGGCGTCCGGCGGGTCCCTCCTGATCGCCGCGCGTGCTCCCCCGCCGCCTTCGAGCGACTACCGGGCGAGTCGGGTGGCGAAGAACTCGCGCACCCGGGCCCAGGAGTCCTCCGCCGCGTCCTTGTCGTACACACCGCGTCCCGGGAAGAAGAACGCGTGCTGCACTTCGGGGTAGACGACCGTCTCGTGGCGCACGCCGGCCGCTGCCAGGGCGTCACCGATCCGGCCGCGCTGGTCCGCGTCGATGACGTGGTCGAGTTCCGCGAAGAACAGCAGCATCCGCACATCCCGGTCGGCGATGGCTCCGGTTGCCTCCAGCAGCGGCTCCGGGCGGCTCAGCGCGGTCCCCGCGACCGGCAGCCACCCGGGGTAGAAGATCGCCGCTGCGTCGAGATCGAGGCGGCTCGCGGCGAAGTAGGCGATGTGGCCGCCGAGGCTGAACCCGAGAATCCCGCACTTGCCGTCGGCGCCCGCGTGTTCACGGACGTAGTCGGTACAGGCACGCAGATCCGTCTCGACCTCGTCCCGGGTCAGCCGGCCGAGCAGCTCGAAGGCGCGTTCCCTGTTGGCGTCGCTCTCCTCCAGGCCGCCGGCGGTCTCCGGGTCGCAGCGGTGATACAGGTTCGGGACGATCGCCACATAGCCGAGTTCCGCGACGCGCCGCACCACGGCCCGAACCTCCTCGGTCACCCCCCACAGCTCGGCGCAGACCAGCACGGTCGGGTGGCTGCCGCCGCCGGCCGGACGCGCCAGATAGGCGCTCATCGACGCCGAATCGCCTACCTGGATGGCCACATCCCGCGCCACGATCTCGTACGCCATGAGATTCCCCCTCGATTGTGGTGATCACCACACTCTGCCGAAGCACAGTCGCCCACGGAACCCCATATCGGCATACGGACAGCTGTCCCTCACACCTTCTTCCGGACGTCGGCGGGCAGGTGGTGCGCGGGAGCGGACACCGACTCCGCTAGTCGTCACAGCCGACCCTGCCGCCACCGCCGTATCTGGTGCCGTTGACCTCCACCCACCCGGTGATCTCGGCGCAGTAGGTGTTCGCGCCGGACACGTAGACGCCTCCCGCGTAGGTGGAGTAGGAGCCCCTGTCGTACCAAGAGGTCTGCCAGACGTAACGGCGGACGCGAATCTCCATGTTGTGCGAGCCGGCCCGGTTGTCGAAGGTCATCGCGCAGTAGGTGCCGCTACCCGCGCCGTCATACCAGACCTGGATGTAACCGACCCGGTCCGCCAGGGGCATGCGGGTGACCGGGCTGCCTTTGCATGACGAGAACGGCCCCGCGTAGCCGGGCGGGGCGTCGGCCGGGTCGGTCGCCGATGCGGCGCCCGCCCCGCCGAACACGGCACCCGCCACGAGCCCGCAGACCGCCGCGACGGATGGGACACGCCTTTTGATCCTGTTGATCCTGCTCACCACAAGCCCCCAGATCCTCGTGCGCCCGTCGGTCTGAGGCCCCGCGCAGACCGGCGGCCGACCGCTTTCCGCCCGGGCGGTGACCTCGAATTCCGTACATGACCGAACCAACGTAGCGAAGGGTGTGGCACCCGGGAAGTGACCGATCGAGGCAACGAGCCGCGCGGCGGCCTCGCTCCGTGCCGGGCCCGCCGGCTTCCGGCCAGGGCCCGGTACAGGGGTCAAGCGCGGCCGGGTTCAGCCGGTGCCGGTGTTGCGCCGCCTACGGAGGATGAAGGCGCCGCCGGCGAGCGCGAGCGCCGCACTCGCGGCGCCGACGACCACGGGCGCCCGCGTCGGGACGTCCTCCGTCTTCTCGGCAGGGGTGCCGTAACCGCTGGACATCCCCTTGGCGTCGTATTCCGATCCGGGCAGCTTATCGGCGTAGCGGGCCTTGACCAGCTTCTGGTATTCGCTCAGCGAGAGCGACGACCGACCGCCCAGGCCCTGCCGTGCCTGGTCGTTGAGCGGCTCGACCGTGGTGAGTCCGAGCCGGTACCAGGCGCGGATCTGCGGTTCGGTGAACACCAGGGTCCCCACGGTGGCCTTGCCGGCGTACGTGGCGTCGCTGTCTCCGTCACGCACCGCCGCCAGGTGCCAACCGCCGCCCTGGGTGGGGGCGAGCATGACGGTGGCGGTGCGCCCGTTGACGGTCGTGTTCAGGGCGGAGACCAGATGACGCAGCTTGAGGGCCTCGGTGGGGATCGGCGGGGAGGTCCCCGCGGCGAATCCGGGGCTGATCTCGTTCAGGGCCAGCGGGTCCTTGACCGTGAAGGCCGGCATGCCCTCGCACGGCTCGGCCTTGTCGGGGATCGGCTGCGCCGGCGCGGTTCCGTCGCCCTGGGGCACCGGAACGCTGAGGAACCGACAGACGGCGTCCCGGACGGAGCTCGACTTCACCAGGTCGAGGGCCGCCTGGTAGTCCGGGATGTCCGCCGGGAGCGGATCCTTCGCCGGAGCCGCGTGGACGGGGCCGGCGACGGACACCAGTGCGGACGCGCTCAGTACCAAGATGGTGGCCAGGCGGGAGAAGCGGGAGGCCGCCGCCGGCTGGTTGGGGGTTCTTGTGCCGCGCATATCGCCTGCCTTAACGGGAGATGCCGATCCGGGAGTGGGTCCACTTGAACGAGCCGTTGCTCACGTAGTCGTTGTAGTTCCACCACGTGTAGGTGGCGGTGTCCGGCCACGGGTCGGCGACGCCGATGGTGTTGTTGGAGGTGTCGAAGCCGTAGACGACGTTCATGTGGCCGCCGCCGGAGTTCCATCCGATGCGTACGGCGAGGGGACGGGCCGCCTTGACGTCGGTGTAGACCTGGTTGAAGGTGGCCGCGCTGTTCAGGGCCGATCCGGGGTGGGTCATGCCGAGGCTGCCCCAGGCCCTGGCCATGTCGTCGAGCGTGGCGGGCTGGTTGTTGCAGCCGTAGTAGGGCTGGGCCCGATTGCAGAAGTCCGTCTGCGTGCTGCCGAGTCCCTGGAATTTGGCGATCGTCAGACCGGAGGCGACCCAACACCATTGGGTCTTCTCCTGCTTGTACATGCTGATGTTGTCCTGCCCCGCCTCGGCGTGGGCCGGGCCTGTCGCGGCGAGGAACAATCCCGTCGTCGTCAGCACGATGGCCGAGGCCGTGGTCGCGAACGTGAGTCTGCCCATCTTCCTGCCTTCCCGCATAAGTCGGTGCCGGGCGATCTGGCAGACATATGACAGCGTGAAATGACGCCATCACATAGAGGGATGCGGGAACTACGCTCCTACGGGCGAATCGTCACATAAGCGCAGCCGGGTGGGCAGCGCCCCGGTCCCGGCCTCGGCGGCCGGTTCCCCGCTCCCCGGGTTTGCCTTCGCTCCCCCTGGCGGCGCCTTCCGGGACCGGTCCGCCGGCTGTCGGGCCGGCGTCGGACCTGGCCGGGCCGGGCCGGCGGCATCGGCTGGGGACATGGGCCGCTTCGCGGGAAGCCGGCACTCGAACGTCTTCGGGTTCAGCTTCGACGGCCGGCCGCTGCGGCCGCCCCCGGTTCCACCTGCCGCAGTTCGGCCAGGAGTTCGCTCTGACCGGCGAGGAGTTCGGTCAGGATGCGGCGGGCCGCGCGCAGGAGGTCGGCCACGTCGCCGCCGGCGAGCGCGTAGCTGACGGTCGCTCCGTCACGGATGGAGATGACGATGCCGGAACGGCGCAGGACCGCCAATTGCTGGGAAAGGTTGGACGCCTCGACGTCGATCGCGGCAAGGAGGTCGCGTACGGGTACGGGACCTTCCTGTAGGAGCTCCAGGACGCGGATGCGGACGGGGTGTCCGAGCATGCGGAAGAACTCGGCCTTCGCCTGGTAGAGGGGTACCTGCATTCCCACGGGGTGCTCCTGCCTGTTGCTCCGGGACTTGGGGCCGCGATGCTTCCAGCGAGTCGGCCACCCATAGATTCGTGCGGGCGGGCCCACGCATGCCCGTGTTTCATCTGTTTCAGATGTGCCGGATTGAAGAACTCTTCAACTCGTGGGCATGCGTGGGCGCCGAAATGCCGGGGCTAGAGCTCCAGAGCGGACTCGATGCGCTTGAGCTGGTGCCGGGCCATGGCCAGGTTGGACCTCGCCTTGTCCAGTACGACGTACAGGAACAGCCCGTTGTTCCCACGCCCCTTGAGCAGCCGGATGAGGTGGTACTGACCGCCCAGGGTGATGAGTACGTCCTCGATCTCGTCGTTCAGGCCGAGCATCTCCATGGTGCGGACCTTGGCGCGGATCACATCGGTGTTTCCCGCGGCGGCGACCGTCAGATCGAGGTCCTTCCCACCTCCCAGGGTTCCCAACGCCATGCCGCTGGAGTAGTCCACCAGCGCGACTCCCATCGCGCCCTCGATCGAGGTCATGGTCTCCTTCAAGGAGACTTCCACGTTCGCCATCGGCGTCCGCTCCCTTGCGTCTTCGGTTTACGCCCGGCACCCAATCCCCTGCGACACCGGACCCCTTGTGAAGCCCACGCTACCGAGCGTGCACAACAGTGTTGGGAGAATGGAAGATTGGGTGGAATGTCCACCGCGTGAACGACGGGCCCGGACCGATGACTGCGGCCCGGGCCCGTCGTTCACGCGGTGGTCAGCCGGTGGTGAGCGCGGTGTCGTCGATCACGAACGAGGTCTGGAGGGTCGAGTCCTCGGTTCCGGTGAACTTGAGGGTCACCGTCTGCCCCGCGTACGAGGACAGGTCGAAGGTCTTCTGCGCGTAGCCGGTGTTCTTGTTGAGGTTGGAGTAGGAGGCGAGGGTCGTGGAGTTCGCCTGCACCGTCAGCTTGTCGTAGGCCGTGGTGGTGGTCGTCTCCGCCGTGTCGATGTGCACGTAGTAGCTCAGGGTGGCGTGGCAGCCCGCCGGGATCGTCACGGTCTGGGAGAGCGAGTCCGTGTGGGTGGAGCCGTAGCCGTTGAGCCAGGCCTTCCAGGCGCCGGAGTGGGCGGCTTCGCCGCTGCCGTTGTCGACCACGCCCGCGGTGGCGGTCCAGGGGGCGGCACTGCCGGTCTCGAAGCCCTGGTTGCCGAGGAGCTGGGCCGGGGTGCAGTTGCCACCGACCGGGGTGACGGTCCAGGTGAAGGAGGTGGTGCCGCTGGCGTTGGTGGTGTCCTTGGCGGTCACGGTGACGTTGGAAGTGCCGGTCGTGGTCGGCGTTCCGCTGATCAGGCCGGTGGAGGCGTTGATCGACAGGCCGGCCGGAAGCCCGGTCGCGCTGTAGGTGAGGGTCTGGCCGCTCGCCGAGTCGGTGGCCTGGATCTGAAGGCTGGTGGCCGTGTTGACCGCGGTGGACCTGCTGCCCGGGTTGGTCACCGTGACGGTGTTGCCTCCGGTGGATCCACCGGTGAAGGCTGCCGTGCCGTTGGGGGTGCCCAGACCGGTCGGGCCGTCGTAGCCGGACTTCGCGGTGCAGAGGTAGCTGCTGCCGCAGGAGCCGTTGGCGCCGCTGGTCACGTCGTTGAGAGACGCGGTGTGGGCGTAGGGGTAGGAGGAGGGGTAGCTGCCCGCGGCGGGGGTGCCCGCCAAGGCGTAGACGGAGGCGATGATCGGCGCGGAGGCGCTGGTGCCGCCGTAGACGTTCCAGCCGCTCGCCTGGTAGCTGTCGTAGACGGCGAGGCCGGTGGCCGGGTCGGCGACGGCGGAAACGTCGGAGACGGTGCGCTTGGCGCAGCCTGTGTCGGTCTGCCAGGACGGCTTGGTGGTGTACGCGGAGCAGCCGGAACCGGCGCCGTTGCCGCCGGAGCTGGTGCCCCAAACGCTTTCGGACCAGCCTCGGGCGCTGCCGCTCGCGCGGCTGAGGGAGGTGCCGCCGACCGAGGTGACGTACTGGGAGGCCGCCGGGTACTCGACGCCGTAGCCGCTGTCACCGGAGCTGACGGTGATCGCGACGCCGGGGTGGTTGAAGTAGGAGGCGTCGGAACTGGGGTCGGTCGAGTCCTCGCCGCCGCCGTAGCTGTTGGAGACGTACTTGGCTCCCATGGTCACCGCACGGTTCACGGCGGCGCCCAGGTCCTCCATGGACGGCTGGGCCGCCTCGACGAGGAGGATGTGGCACTGCGGGCAGACGGCGCTGACCATGTCCACGTCGAGGGAGATCTCACCGGCCCAGCCGGAGTCGGCGGTCGGGTAGCTGGTGCCGCCGTTCTGGTCGACCTTCTTGAAGCAGCCGTTGGCCGTGGTGCAGGCAGGCAGTCCGTACTGGGTGCGGTACGTCGCGAGGTCGGACTCGGCGTTCGGGTCGTCGTACGCGTCGATGATCGCAACCGTCGCGCCGGAGCCGGCGGAGGCCGACAGGGCGTAGGCGCTCTGCAGGTCGGTGGGCCCGTAGCCGGAGGGGAGGATGCCGGGGGTGAGACCGAGGTGCTGCTGGAGATCGGTGCGGGCCAGCGCGTGGCAGGCCATGAAGCCGGCCTTCGTCGGCTCCGAGCAGAGCCGCTGGGTGTGCGGGGTCGTGGCGCCCGGGGCGCCGGCGAGGGCGGTCGAGGCGACGGACGGCGAGGCGACGGCCAGCATGCCGCCCGATATCAGGGCCACCGCCGAGAGCATGGCGGTGGCTCCCCTACGGGTCATCCGTCTGGCGGCGTGGGACAAGGCTGATTGCAATGAACGGCCCTCCATGGGGGGTTGACTCCCCGCGGCGTGGGATGACCCGGCTTGACCGGTCCATGACATGTCAAACGGCGGTGTCGACGCGGGATGGCGAGTGGCACGGGTTCATTGGTGCAGAGTGCCACCACGTGCAGTGGTGGCCACCGCAGAAGGTAGTGACGAGTGGGCCCAAGGGAATACCCCCCGTTGGGCAAAGGCTTGCTTTCGGTATGTGATCTCCGGGTATACCTTGTGCTGCCATGGAGTTGGACGACAGCACGGTCAACGACCTTGTCGCGCTCGGCTTGTCCCGGTACGAAGCCCGGGTCTACCTGACGTTGGTCAGGCGCGAGGCGTACACCGCCGCGGAGGTGGCCCGCGCCGCGGGCGTGCCCCGCCAGCGGGTGTACGACGTACTGGACGCGCTCGTCCGACGACAGCTCGCCGTCCAGCGTCCCGGACGCGTCGCCACCTTCTCCGCGGTGCCGCCCGATTCTGCCCTAGCGCGCCTGATGGCCCTCCAAAGGGAGTCGATGGACAGGCTCGACCACGTCTCGGCGGCGCTGGCCGCGGCCTTGGCGCCGATCTGGTCGGACGGCCGGACCCACACCGACCCCCTCGACTACATCGAGGTGCTACGCGAGCCCAAGGCCATCGCCGAACGCTTCGCGAGCATCCAAAGGCAGGCCGCCCACGAACTGCTCACCTTCTGCAAGCCGCCGTTCGTGGCGCCCGCCGCCAACAGCGAGGGCATCAAAGCCGTCCGCAGACTGCGCCGGGCCGGGGGCACGGCCCGCGCGGTCTACACACACGACGCGCTGTCCGACACCGAGGTCCTGGAGAACGTACGCCGCTTCGGCGAGGCCGGCGAGGACTCCCGATTCGCGCCGACGCTCCCGCTGAAGCTGGTCATCGCCGACGCCGCGCAAGTCCTGTGTGACATGCCGGACCCCGTCGCCGGCTCGGCTGCCACCACCGCCCTCTACATCGAACACCCCGCGCTCGCGATCTGCTTGAAGCTGGCGTTCCAGACGGTCTGGGACCAGGCCGAGGCCATCCCCCATTCCCCCGACCGTCACTGACGCCCCCTCACACGTCCGTGCACGGCGCATTCCGCCCCCCTGCCGCAGCCCGCCGGCCGCATCCCGCCCTGCCCCGAATCCCGCCTCGCCCTGACCATCGGCGGGCTCGCACCGGCGAGACGCCACGGCACGCGGACTTGGGGGTCGTCGCGGTCCCTGGAGGAGCCGTGCGATCCGTAGGCGTCGCTCCTCACGGCGGACGCCGTCACGTCCGGTGCGGTGGTCGCGACCTCCTTGGTCGCGCCATGGCTGCTACCGGCCACGCGAACCGTCCCACCGACCGCTCCGGCCATCGGCTGCCGCAACGAGGAGGTCATGTGCCCGGCGTTCCACCAGGACCGGCAAGTAGGTCCGCACCCGGACGTACCGGAGCTCGGCGTATCCGGTGGCGACCGAGTCCCGGATCACGTCCGGAGCGAGGCCGGGGAAGGCCTTGAACAACCGGTCGGCCACCTGTGCGAGGGTGGCGGCGTCCTCGGAGTCCTCCGGCATGCGGACCAGCCTTCCATTGCGGGATCGGGCCTCCTGCTCTGTGGCCCAGCGCGACCCGCGCCCGGAAGTCGATCTTCCGTCAATAGGTCGTCATTCTCTCCGGGGCGCGGCCGACGGGCCATCGGACGCATAGCGCTTCGGGCCCCACTCGTCATCCTCCGTCAACCATTGGGTCCTGTCCGGGGACCCCGAACGGATCCGTAAGCCTGCCAGGGTGACACGACGTCCCGCCCATCAACTCCTCACGGAGATGGCGATGAAGCGTTTCACGGCACAGGCGCTGGGCGTAGCCGCAGCCGCCTTATCCATCGGACTGGCCTCACTTCCCGCGACGGCCGCCCCGGCGAGACAACACACGGCGGCACCGGAGAACTTCACCCTGGTGGTCTTCCCCGACACGCAGTACTCCGCGGAGAGCTTCCCGCAGGCGTTCAACGCCCAGGGGAAGTGGGTCAAGGACAACACGACGACCCTCAACATCAAGTATGCGATCCACGAGGGCGACATCGTCGACGACTCCGACCAGCAGAACCAGTGGAACAACGCGACCAGCGCGCTGGGCCGGCTGACCGGCACCACGCCGTACATCCTCGGCGTGGGCAACCACGACATGGACGCGATGCCACTCGGCCAAAACCCCGCCGTGGTCCGTGACGCCAAGGCATTCAACAGAAACTTCCCACGCAGGGCGTTCTCCAGCCTGCCGACATTCGGCGGCTCGTACCCGGCCACGCAGAACGACAACAGCTACCACCTGTTCTCGGCGGGCGGCACGGACTGGCTGCTCCTCTCACTGAAGTACGCGCCCACGGACGACGAGATCGCCTGGGGCAACAAGGTGATCACCGACCACCCGAACCGCCAAGTCGCCGTCGTCACCCACGCCTACCAGAACGGGACGACGAAGGACGCGACCGGCCGCAAGCTGTGGACCGACCTCGTCAGCCGCCACGCCAACGTCTCGCTGGTCTTCTCCGGCCATTACGTCAACCAGGGCCTGATCACGGAGAAGGGCATCAACGGCAACACGGTCTACCAAATCCAGGCCGACTACCAGAACCCCTCCGCCCTGGAGCCCAACAGCTACTTGCGCATCCTCCGGTTCAATCCGGTCGCGAAGACGATCAGCGTGCGGACGTACTCGCCCTACCTGAACAAGAACATGACCGACGCCAAGAACCAGTTCACGCTCCAGAACGTGAACTTCCCACCCGCCAAGCGCTGATGGGCGACCCGCGTTCGGACATCCGGGGGCGGACCGGGGTGCCACCTACCCGGTCCGCCTCCGAGGCTGCCCCGCGGCGTGCGCCGTCCGCCCCGGCGGAGTGTGTCCGGACCGGCTCACCGCGGTCACGGTCAGCAGCTCGTCTCAGCCGGTCGACGGCGTGGCTCGCAGGCCCCAGAGCAGGTTGGTGAGGTAGCGGCGGGCGGTTTCGATCCGGTCTGCGGGCGGGCCGCCGTGGATGTTCACGGCGTAGGCGATGCCACACATGAGCGGGACCAGGTCGGCCGACGCCAGGTCGGGACGGACTACCCCGGCAGCGCGGGCCCGGTCCAGGAGGGCGGCGCCGGTCGACCACAGCGTCGATTTGAGTTCCGTGGTGCGTGGGAGCGCGTCGGTGGCCGCGGCCGTGACCGGACCCAAGGAGGCGTCGGTCACCTGCGCTTCGACCGTGCGCGCCAAGAAGCCCTCCAGGGCACGCCAAGGGTCGGTGTCGGCACGCGCCTGTTCGCCATGGGCGGCCAGGGCCTCCAGGCAAGGGGTGGCGACGGTCTCCAGCAGCGCTTCGGGCGTCGGGAAGTGGCGGTAGACGGTGGCTACGCCCACGCCGGCGCGGCGGGCGACGTCGTTGAGCTGCAACGCCATGCCCTGGTCTACCAGGGTGCGGGCGACGGCGACGATCCGGTCCCAGTTGCGGGCCGCGTCCTTGCGCAATGGCGTCGTCGTCATGGGGACATGCTAATCGGATGGCCCATCCGTGTTCCCGCCGCCCGCGCCGGCTTCAGGCAGTCAGGGGGCCGAGAGCGGCGCGTAGTGCTCGCTGAGGCGGCGCACGGCCTTGGCGAGGCGGGGGTCCGTCGCCGCACGGAACGGCGCCACCGGGCTCGCCTGGGCACCGACGACGACGCCGGTACGACCTGCCAGTGCGCTGTCGGTCGCGGCGCTGATCGAGGGCTTGGCCGCCACAGACGCCGGACCGGACGTCGAGCGTTCGAACTTGCGGCGAACCAGGGGCCACAGCAGTCGTAGGGCAGGGGAGACGATCTTCGGATCGGTCAGCGTGCCGTTGGTCATCTCGGTCGCGGCGCCCCCGGGGTCGGCGGCGAGGACCGATACCCCCGTGCCTTCCAGCCGCTTGGCCAGGTCGAGCGTGTAAGCGAGGTTGGCCAGCTTGGCGCGGCCGTACCAGTGGAAGCCGTAATAGTCTCCGGGCGGCTCGACCCCGTCGAACACCCGCTTCGCGACGCCCACCGCACCGGACGTGACGTTCACGATCCGGCTCGGCGCGCCGGCCGTCAGCGTAGGCAGCAGCAGTTCGGTCAGCAGGTACGGGGAGAGGTGGTTGACGACGAACGACGCCTCGACGCCGTCCAGTTCCCGTCGTTCCGGGAACATCGCCCCGACGTTGTTGACCAGCACGGTCAACGCGTCGGCCGAGGCGGCGTGCTCGGAAGCGATCCGGTCGGCGAGCACGCGTACCTCGTCCAAGGAGGCAAGGTCTGCCGCCACGAACCGGGCCGACGCTGCCGGGCCGACGGCGTCGATCCGGTCGACCGCCCGAGCGCCCCGTTCGGAGTCACGCCCGACCACGGTGACCGAGAATCCGGCCGCGGCCAATCCCAACGCCGTATGCAAGCCGATGCCGGCCGTTCCGGCCGTGACCACGGCAGTCCTCTTCATGGCGCGCTACCCCCAGATCAAACACATTCGGATGACCTATCCGCTTACTGCCGCCGACCGTAACACATATTCGGATGAGCTATCCGTTATCTGTCACGGCGGCTGCTCGGTCAGGCGACGGTCGACCACGCCGGCGACCTCGTCATCGACGGGGCCGCCCCCTGATCGCCCTGCGACGGTGGGGCCATCGCAGGGCGATCGATGTCGAGCCGCTCGTGCGGCACCGCCGGCAGTCCGAGGCACTCACGGCCGGACGACGACCCGACTCACGGCCGGCCGGAGCCCGCGCGCAGAGGTACGGGGTCGGTGTGGGCACAGCCCGTGACTCCGGCAGCGGTCGGGGCACCGAACCAACGGCTCGCGGCCTGCTCGAACGCCTCCGGATCAGGGTGATGATCACCGGCCCAGGCGACCACGCCGTCAGGCCGCACCAGCACGGCACCCACCCCGAGGTCGTCGCCCGCCGCCCCAGCGGCGTACCGTATCCGGCCCTCCCAACCCGTCGCCGAAACGTGCAGGCGCCGGTCGACGGTGAAATCGAGCACGACGCCCCGTCCGTCCTCCATGAGGCCGCCGAGGCGCGTGCCGTCCTCAAGCCCCTCCTCAAGAAGGAAGTCGGGGGCGCTGCGGCCGACCAACGGGTGCTCGCCGCCGAGGTCGTACCGTATCCACGAGCCCGAGAGCCTTTCGAACACATAGGTCGCTCCGTCACGGGTCCCGATGAGGTCGCGCACCACCGCCTGGATCGCCTGCGCGTACGGGTCCGGCCTCATGGTCGCCACCTGGGCGCGCGACCAGTCGAGCACCGCCGCACCAATCGGATGCCGCTCGTCGGCGTAGGTATCGAGAAGCCCGTCGGACGCGTACCCGTGCACGGTCGCCGCGAGCTTCCACCCCAGGTTCATCGCGTCGCCGATGCCGGTGTTCAGTCCCTGGCCGCCAAGGGGGGAATGGATGTGGGCGGCGTCGCCCGCGAGCAGGACGCGGCCCCGACGGTAGGCCGTCGTCTGCATCGCCCGATCGGTGAAAGTCGAGGCGATGTGGACCTCGTCGATGGTCACGTCGGTGTCGGACACGCGGCGCAGAACCGCCTGAAGATGGTCGCGAGTCGGCGGCTGCGAGCGATCGAACGCACCGCCGTCGAAGTCCATCATGGCGATGTGCCCGTCGGCGGGCATCCGGATGTACATGCCGGTCGACGTCAGGTTGAACCCGGGGCGCAGCTTCTCGGGATCGGCGAGAGCGGCTTTCAAGGCGTAACCGGTGAACTGGGGCTCCGTACCGACGAATTCGAAGCCCGCGAGCCTGCGCACCGTACTGCGTCCGCCGTCGCATCCGACGAGCCAGCGCGCCTCGTACGCGTCCGCGCCGGCATGTGCGACCACGCTCTGCCCGTTCGGGGAGACGGCCGTGACCGTGACGCCGCGCCTGATCTCGACGCCGAGCTTGGCCGCCTGCTCGGACAGTACCGTCTCGACCGCTTCGAGGTCCGTCATCATGCCTTCGAGTGCCGGGCCGCCAAGCCGGAACGGCAGTGCGGCGAGGTCGACTTGGTCTCCGTCGAGCACCATGCCGGCGAAGTGGCCGAACAACCGGGGACGCGGCGGCTCGCCCGCTTCGGGGGCCGCACCGAACACCTCTTGGACACCCGACGCGGCCCGCAGCGGTTGCAGCAGTCCACGCCGGTAGAACGCCTCGACCGACGCGGCGGACAGCCCTCGCCTCCCGAGCGGGGCCGCCCGTAACGGGAACCCGGGCCCCGACTCCCGTTCGAGCACCAGTACGGAACAGCCCGCGAGGCCAAGCTCGCAGGCGAGCGCCAGACCGACCGGACCGGCTCCCACGATCACTACGTCATGCACGAGAGATCCCCTCTTCGAATTCCAAGCCGGATGGGTACCCGGCAGGACCTCTCGAACGGTGTCAGCCCCCACCGACATCGCACCGACAGCACCGACAAGCCGCCGACACCACCGACTTGGCGGCCTCGGTGCGCGTGATCACAGTGCCGCCCCACGGAAAGGCGGGCGACCACCCCGGCCCGGCCGCCGGGACGGTTCGACCAAGCCGATACGCACGGCGCTGCCCCCGCTCTCCGAGGGTCACGGATGCGGGGGCAGCGCTGTTCCGGCTCTGTGGTGTCGGCCTCCGATACTCAGCGGCGTCGACCGCGGGTGGTCCAGGCGCTGCCGACGCCGGCCACGTGGAGAGCGAGCAGCATCAGCCCGAGGATCATGAAATTGCCGGACGAGAACACGTGGTTCGTCGAGATCTCCGCCGCGTTGATCAGGAAGCTGATGAAGAACAAGACCGCGGCCGCGATAGCAAGCATCACTGCTCCTTCCAGAAGGTGGCATCCGTCTGCCCGCGCATTGCGGCCGCATGCGAGCACGTTGCGGGTGGCCGACGAGCAGCTCCACCCGTGCCGGTGAGCACGCAGCGCGCCCTGGCCCGGGCCGTCGGCCGTGGGGGCCCGGACACGCGCCGAGCCCCGAGTCGGGTGCCGACTGGCGGCCGGCGGGCGAACGCGAGGTCGGATCCCCGCCGGCAGCCGCACCTGCCTTCTCATTTCATTGAACAAGCAACCAATTTCGAGGAGGCGTACATGAACGGCAAGGCGGTTCTGGTGACGGGTGGCAGCCGGGGCATCGGCGCGGCGATCGCGTTGGCGATGGCCGGGGCGGGAGCCGACGTGGGCATCACCTACACGGCGAATGAAGCGGCGGCCGAGGAAGTCGTGCACAAAGTCGAAGCCTTGGGACGTCGAGGCTTCGCCGTCCGAGCGGACGCGGGCCACATCGATGACGCGGCGGACGCCGTCGACCGGGCGGCGCGGTCACTCGGCCGACTCGACGTACTGGTCAACAACGCGGGCGTCGGCGTCCTCGGCCCCCTGGACGGGCTCACCCCGACCGACGTCGACCGCGTGCTCGCGATCAACGTCCGGGGCGCGTTCCTCGCCTCGCAGGCGGCAGCGCGCCACATGGGCCAAGGAGGTCGGATCATCACCATCGGCACGTGCATGACCCAGCGGGTGCCGGGACCCGGCGGAACCCTCTACACGATGAGCAAGTCCGCGCTGACCGGGCTCACCAAAGCCCTCGCCCGTGAACTCGGAGGGCGGGGCATCACCGCCAACATCGTCCATCCGGGGCCGGTGGACACGGACATGAACCCGGCCGACGGACCTCACGCGGCCGCCCAGGCGGCGATGACGGCCCTCGGCCGCTTCGGCCGTCCGGAGGAGGTCGCGGCCGTGGTCACCTTCCTCGCCGGAGACGGGGCCGCCTACGTCACCGGTTCCGAGTTCTCCGTCGACGGCGGCCACGCCGCCTGACCGCACCGTCTCGCCCGGCGCGGCCCGGCGAGGCCCGGCGAGGCCCGGTGCGCGGCAGGCGAGGATCAGGACGGCCGCCGGGCGGGAGCGGCACAGGCCCGCGTCCCTCCCGGCAGCCGTCCTCGGTTGTTCGCGATGACCCGGTAGACGGCATGGGCGATCCAGCGAACCGGTGGCAACGTCAGGACCGCGCCCACGACCGCCCACACCCCGCCGACGCGCAGCAAGAGCTTCGCCACCGCCTGGGCCCCGCCGTGCACGACACCATCGGGGGGCACCCACAGCACCTCGTACTCGGCGCGTGCCTGCGCGACGCCGAGGGCGTCCAGGTCGGTCGACTGCCACGCGGTGATGTCGCAGGCGGGACGGAGGAGGCGCTGCGCGGCTCCGGCCGAAGCCGTGCAGAAGCCGCAGTCTCCGTCGTAGACGAGTACCGGACGCGTTCTCATGACCCCATGGTGCCCCCTTCCGCGCGCATCACCGCGCGGGCCGCCGGCACCGGGCGCACCCGGTTCGGGGCCGTGGGGGCCTCGCGGTCAGGGGGCGGAGGCGGTACGCAGGTGCTCGACGGATACCTGATAGGCGTCGGCAGCGCGGGCGACATAGTCGAACAACACCTTCAGTTGGTCGGGTGAGTAGGTGGCGAGCAGTTCGCCGATGCGCTCGCGCGCGGGGGCCATGGTCCGGTCGAGGCCGGCGGGTGTGCCGATGGGTTCGACGATCACTTTCCGGCGGTCGTCCGGCGAGGGGACGCGGCGGACGTAGCCGGCCGCCGCGAGGCGGTCGACGAGACGGGTGGTCTGGCGGTACGTCGTGCGTTGACACGTACTCCTCCAATCCCTAAAGGAGGGGACCGCACACCCACCGGCGTCGCCGAGCCGCGTCCGGAGAGCGTTTGCCCCGACCGCACGGGCCCACGCGGTCCGCCACCGGCGGCCCGGGCGACCAACGGCACCAGCGCCCGTACATCACCTCCTCGTAGCGAACCAGGAGAGCCATCCGTGAACACGAACCAGAGCACCCCCGCCCACCGCGCCGAAGACACCGCCGCCATCCAAGCCCTGCTCCGGCGCAGCGCCGCCGCATGGGCCGACGGGGACGGAACGGCGTACGGCGCCTGCTTCACCGACGACGCCACCGACGTCACCTACGTCGGCACCGTCTACCACGGCGGCCGGGAGATCGGCCGCGCCCACCAGGCCTTGTTCGACAGCTTCCTCAAGGGCACCCGGCTCTTCCTCGACCTCGTCGACCTGCGTTTCTACGGCAGCGACGCCGCCGTGACCGTCACCCGCGGTGACGTCCGCAAATTTTCGGGGGAAGCGACCGAAGCCGGAAAGCCCGTCAAGCTCGGAAAGCTCGCCACCTACACGGTCATTCGCGACCCCGACGGGCACTGGCGCGTCGCCGCCGTCCAAAAGACCCAGCGCAAGAAGACCCAGCGCAAGCCCCTCATGGAGGCCTTCTCCTTCCGCGTCCAGCCCGCCACCCGCCCCGCCACCTGACACGTTCGACGGTCGGCGTGCGGTGTGACGGTTCGGCTGTCGGGTGCCGGATTTGCCGGTTGACTTGGCAGCTCGGGCAGGAGAATGCGCTCGACCAGGGCCGGCCGAGCGGCTATTGTCCCGGCTCCTGCGACAACACCGATCTTGGAGGTCATATCGTGCCCACCCTTCCGTGGACCGTTCCAAGTGCACCCGGCGGTACCACGTCCGCCCTCGTCATGGCGTCGCGCTTCGAGGTGCGGAGCCTGAAGGACGTACCGCGCTTCTTCGTCAAGTCGTTGTCCGCTTGGCGCCAGGTCAAGAGCGCCCCGGGCTGTCTCGGCGCGTCGCTCGTCGCGCGCCCGTTCAAGCGCACGTTCCTGACGCTGTCGGCGTGGGACAACCGCGGGTCGCTGATGACCTTCAACTCGACCGACCCGCACCGCGGCATAGTGACGGCGATGCGCCCGACGATGAAGACGTCGACCTTCGTCTTCTGGAACGTCGGCGTAGGTGATCTCCCCATCACCTGGGCCGAAGCCGAACACCGCATCGCCGAAAAGGCCGCGACGCAGCCGGACGACGCCTAGAAGCGATGCCGGGGGGACCTACGCGCCACTTGGCCGTTCCCACTCGCCTGGGCCCCCCGCTCCCGGGCTGCGGACCCGACGCCTCGGGGCGCCCCTGTCGTCCGGTGGCCGCCCCGAGCCTCCGGTACGACCGGTACGCCCCGGGGTGAGCCCGGTCGTGGCCGCCGGTCACAGATGGCCGGTCGTCTGACCTGGTCAGACAACCAGGCCGAGGTCACCATCGGGATCGATGTTTCCCCCCGCCGATGGAAGGCAGAGAGCCGATGACGTCAACCGCTACTCGTGCGGAGGCACCCTCCCACCGGATCCTCCGGCCGGGCGGGCGCGGTGGCGCGCAGTCGGCCGCTACCGTCCTTCGACTGCGACCCGCGCCGGGGCCGCGGCCGGCTCGGCGGCGACGTGCTCCTCATGGCCGTCGCCCTCGATGTCGACGTGCGGGAGGAGGCGGTCGAGCCAACCGGGGAGCCACCAGTTGCCGGAGCCGAGCAGGAGCATGGTGGCGGGGACCAGCAGGCCGCGGACGACGGTCGCGTCCAGGGCGACCGCGGTCGCCAGACCGATGCCGAACATCTTGACGACCGGGTCGCCGGAGAGCAGGTAGCTTAGGAAGACCGTCACCATGATCATGGCCGCCGAGCTGATGATCCGTCCGGTGCCGGCGAGACCCTCGACCACGGCGCGACGATTGTCCCCGCTCTTGAGGTAGGCCTCGCGCACGGCGCTCAGCAGGAACACCTCGTAGTCCATCGAGAGGCCGAAAAGCACCGCGAACATCAGCAGGGGCACGTAGCCGGGGATCGCCACCGCACCCTCCAGACCGATCAGCCGTGCGCCCCGGCCGTCCTGGAAGACCGCGGTGAGGACTCCGTATGCGGCGGCGACCGACACCAGGTTCATCACGGCCGCCTTCACGGCGACGACCGGAGAGCGGAACGCGAGCAGCAGGAGCAGGCCGGCGACGGTCAGGACGAAGCCGACGACGAGCGGCATGCGCTGCGCGATCCGGGTGTTGAGGTCGGCCTGGGCCGCCGGGGCGCCGCCGACGTGGAGGACCTGCCCGCTCCCCGCGGTCGCGGCGGGCAGGACCTCGGAGCGGAGCCGGCGGACGAGCGCGGCCGTATCGGGGTCGGAGGGGGCGGTGGCGGGGGTGACCTGCCACTGGACGGTGCGACCGTCGGCGGCCGTCACGGGCGGGCTGACGACGGCGACGCCTTCGGCGCCGCGCAGCGCGGCGCTCACGCCGGTAATGCGCGGGTCGGCGCTCTCCGCGTCTCCCCGCACCGGGGTGGGCAAGGCGTCGACGACCTGGAGGACGCCGTTGGCCCCCGGCCCGAACGCAGCGGCCATCCGGTCGTAGGCGGTACGACTCATGCTGCCGGCGGGCTTGCTGGCGGCGTCCAGTTGGCCGAGGTGGAGGTTGAGCGCCGGGGCGGCGAGGAGCCCGAGCAGGGCCAGCCCGGACAGCAACATCGCCCACGGCTTGGCCGCGACCAAGAGGGCGATCCGCTCCCAGCCGCGCGGGCGACCGGCCTGGAGGGAAGCGGTCGGAACGGGAGTCAGCCGCCTTCCCAGCAGGACGAGTGCCGCGGGCAGGAGGGTGAGGTTCACGCCCAGCGCCGTCACCACGGCTATCGCGGGAGCGATGGCCAAGGCGTACAGCAGCGGGACTCCGCCGAGGGCGAGGCCGGCGAGGGCGGCCATGACGGCGCTGCCGGCGAAGGCGACGGACTTGCCGGAACCGGCCGTCGTACGCACAGCCGCGTCCTCGATGTCGACTCCCTTGGCGCGCAGTTCGCGGAAGCGGGTGAGCCCGAACAGGGTGTAGTCGATGCCGACGCCCAGACCGATCATGGCGGCGATGGTCTCGGCGGCGTCGGGCACGTCCATCAGGTGACCGACCAAGCCGAGGACGGGCAGGGCGATGCCGAGGCCGATGATCCCCGCGAGCAGCGGGAGCCCGGCGGCGGCGACGCTGCCGAAGGTGAATACGAGGACCACCAGTGCGGCGCCGAGTCCGAGCGCTTCGCTGCGGCCGGTGCTCCCCTTGTCGACCGCCGCGGCCAGGAAGCCGCCCGGCGTCACCTCGATGCCCGCGGCGCTCGCCGGCGCCGCCGCGGCCAGCACGGCGGACGTCGTCTCGGGCGTCACGTCCCTTCCGCTGACGTCGAGTTCGACCGCGAGGTAGGCGGTGTGGCCGTCGGCGCTCATCGCCGTGGCACCGGCCGGGTCGTAGGGCGTGGTGACGGCGACCACGTGCGGCACCGCGGCCACGGCGGTGGCCGCACTGCGAACCGCGGCCATGGAGTCGGCGGCGGTGAGCGGCGCCGCGGTGGCGGGTGTGTGCAACATGACCGGCTGCTTGCCCGAAGCCGACCCGGGGAACGCGCGGTCGGCGATGTCCCGGGCGGCCTGGTTGTCGCTGCCGGGAAGGGTGACGGCCTCGCTCGTGACTCGGCCGAACACCCCGACGGCGGCGAGTGCCGCCGCCAACATCAGCAGCCACGCCGCAACCACGCGCTTCGGCCTGCGGGCGCACCAACGCCCCACACCGGTGAACATCTGCGGTGAACCGCCCTTCGTTTCGCGGCAGCGGGCCCGTAGGCGGGCCTGCCGAAACTAACTGCACTTCGAGTGCAAGACGTACACTTGCACTCGTGGTGCAACCATGTCAACGAGAGGGCGTAGGAGTACACGTGAAACAGACCGGAGCCGCCGCGCGCACCCCTGACGGGCGGACGGAACGCGGACGTCAGACCCGCGAGAAGATCGCCGACGCGATGCTGTCGCTGCTCGACGAGAACCAGGCGCACTTCCCCGCCGAAAAGGTCGCCGAGCGCGCCGGCGTCTCCCGCAGACTGGTGTTCCACCACTTCACGGACATGACGCAGCTGGCCGAGGTCGCCGTCAACCGGCGCCTTGAGCAGCTGCTCGCACAAATCCGACCGATCCCCGCCGAGGGACCGCGGGAGGCACGGGTCGCGGCCGTGGCCGAGCAGCGCGCCCGCATCCTGGAGGGCCTCACCCCGGCCAGGCTCGCCATCCTGCGACTGGAGAACCCGTCCGCACCGGTGCAGGAGGCAGTGCAGCGCATGCTGGACTTCGCCCGACTTCGGCTCACCCAGATCTTCAGCCAGGAACTGGACCCGCTCCCCGAACCCGCCCGCGGCGACCTGCTCAACGGCTTGGACGCGGTGACCACCTGGAGTGCCTGGTACCACTGGCGCTCCTGCGGCCTGAGCCCCGATGAGGCCCGACACGCCATGGCCACGACCATGCGGACGCTCCTCGCCGGTGCCGACCGGAGCACATCCGGCGAGCCCGCCTGACCCCCGGGACCGAGCGGAGGCGATGCGGTTGACGGCGAGGCCGGGAGTCCCGCCGGCCACCGCCACCCGGAACCCCCGGTGCGCGCCTGCGACAGTCCGACACTCACCGCGGACGGTGGCGTGTCCCGTGTCAACGGCCTCGGGTTGGGCACGCGTGCGTACATGACTCTGCTACTGCTGTTCCTGCTGCCTCTCGCACTGGCCCTCGTACTGCTGGCGACCGGCGAGCCGCACAAGCACGGCCGACACCGCCACACCCGCTGACCCCCGCCCGCAGCCGCCGCCCCGGGCGGGCGCTCGCGAGGCCGAACGCCTGGCCCGTGCGGGGTACCGGTGATCACGAGGTCCCCAAGCGCCCTGCTTCGGCTGGGGCTCGGCCGAGTGGTACGGCGACGGCAGCCTGATGCGGAAGCCGGTCGAGCGTGGCGGCAGCGGTGATGTCTCCCGAGGGCCCCCGACGCCCGGCGGATGCGTGATCACCGCCAAGCAGTTGTCGCCCGGATGCCGCTCATCGAGAAGGGTCGCAGCCTCCTCGGGGAGGGTGGTCGGCAGGCTTGGACAGCGCCAACACGGCGACAGCGCGTCATATGGTCGGGCGAGCGACAACGAACCAACACTTCCGACGGCTCTACGGACAGTGGCCCCTCTCCGCCGGGCACCCGTACGCAACATCGGGGGTCAAGCCCTCGGACGGCGGAATACTGTCGGGACGTCAGTCGGCAGCGATGCCTCGTTGGGTCACTCTGGAGGGATTGATGACCGATAGCCCGCATGGTGAGCCACTGGAGCGGCTGCGGGTCCTGACCGAGCGGAACGTCCTGGGCATCTGGGCGGACGGCACGTTCTGCGGGACCGGCTTCCTGGTGACACCCGACACCGCCCTCACCTGCGCGCACGTGGTGGCCCGGCGCGAGGAGAGCAGCCTGGCGGCCACGGTCGAGGGGCGCTCTGTGCCGATCGAGGTCAGGCGCCTGATTCCGGCGACGAAGGGCGCGGAATCCACGTACGGCTTTCCGGATCTCGCTGAACTGCGCTTGCTCCAACCTGCCTCCGACCTGCGAGGCGTGTGGCTCGGCAACTCGGCACCCACGCAGGCAGCCGCCGTGTCCGTTCACGGATTCAGCGGCCACACATTGGAACCAGGCGTCCAGCCTGACACCCTGCATCTCACGGTGGCCGGGCGGAGCGGGCGCTTCGTCCGGCTTCAATGGGACCAGGTGGTTCAGGGCTTCAGCGGTGGCCCGGTGCTCGACACGACAACGGGGCGGGTATGCGGAGTACTCAAGGCGTCCCGGCACGAGAAGGGAATGTCGGGAGGATGGCTGATACCCATCGACGCCGTGGAGGAACTCTCCCCGGGCCTGTTGGGCCGCAATCATGCCGCGCATCGGGCGGGGACGGTCTGGTTCGACGTCGCCCGCAACCGCGAGGGACGGCAAGCAGCCCTGTTCGGCCCCGATCCCGCACCCGTCTCGGGGAACACTCCGGCGCAACTGCTGGCGCGTGGGGCGATGCCGTTTGTGGAGCGGCCGGAGCTCGACGAGCTCAAGGACTGGTGCTACGAAGCCGACGATCAGCTGCTGCGTCTGCTGTACGCGCCGGGCGGTTCGGGTAAAACCCGCCTGGCCGCCGAACTGTGCCGTCAACTGAGGGAATCGGGTTGGATCGCCGGATTCGCGGACAGGGAGTCCCTCGGCAACCCGGTACACCGACACCAGTGGCTCGAAGACTTCACCGGCGCTCTCGGAGCGGAGTTCCCCTGCCTGGTGGTCTTCGACTACGCCCAGGCACGGCTCGACGACATAAGTGTTCTCATGGCGCATATCCATCGGTACCGGCCTGACGGCATCACCCTGCGGGTCTTGCTGTTGGCCCGTTCCGAGGAGCCGCTGTGGCAGGCGCTGAAGGAGGAGTTCGAGGCCCGGTACATCGAAGACTGGGCTCTGCGCGGTGCGAGTTCACTTCGGCTGCCCAGCACGCTGAGCACCCAGGACCCCGGGGACCTCGCCGGCGAGGCATTCGGCGAGTTCGTTCGCCTGTTGGGATGCCCGTGGGTACGGATGCCGTCGTCTCTCGCGCGTGGCGCCGCCCGGCAGGACTCGGTGTTGGGAATCCTTGCTGCCGCTCTCGATGCCGTGCTCACATTGCGCCAAGGCGACGAGTGGAAGGAAAGCGACGACCCGCTGGCACGGATCTGTCGGCATGAGATCAGCGGATGGCACAAGTTGCTGGAGGACCGCCTGGGGACGGGAGGTGCCTTCGCCGGACGTACCGGACGGCTGATGGCGGAAGGTCTGCTGCTTGTGCCCACTCTGGCCCGGGGGCGGGACAGGGGCGAGTTGACCGCTTTGCTGACTGCCGTGCGCGGGGCAGCCTTCCCCGGGCAGCCACCTGTCAACGCCCCAGCGCTGCATGGCTGTTTGAGGGCGCTGTATCCGTCGGCGGAAGGTGACCATGTCGCGCCCCTCGAGCCTGACCGTTTGGGTGAGATCTTGGTGCGCCGTGTGCTGGCGGAGCCCGAGAGCTCGGGAGACGAAGTCGCCTATCTGCGGAAGACGCTGGACGTTTCCATGCTTCGCGAGGAGCGGTCACGCCCCGGGGCCGTATTGGACACGCTTGATGTCCTGGCTCGTGCCCGTGGCTGCACCACCGTGGGCCGCGTCGCGGACCATCCTGCCCACGCTGTTCTGGACGGGGCGCTCGCGCAGCTCGTTCACGACAATCCTCGAGTCCTGGTTCCGGCCCTGGTGACCGTCGGCGCCCGCCTGCCGCACGCGGAAATCCTGGCGGCACTGGTCCAACCGGTGCTGGAGACCTGCGAGAGCGATCTGCTCTGCCTCGTCGAACAGCGGTTACCTCGCTATCCTTCCGGCCTCTCCGCGTTGTCGGCCCTCGTCCTCCAACGGCTGCTCGCAATGACTGACACGGAGAGCGACGACAGCAGCGTGCACGTGCGTATGCAGCGCCTGCGCAGGTGCAGTCTGCGCCTCGAAGAGAGCGGGAACCGCGGGGATGCCGTCAGGACAGCCGACGAGGCGGTTCTGCTCAGCCGCGATCTCGTACGCAAGTCCGCGCGATACACGTCTGACTACGCCGCAGCGTTGCACAACCTGAGCCTGCTGCGGCATCGGTCGGGGGAGACGCAGGCCGCGCTGGGACTCAGTGTCGAAGCCGTGTCCCTGTACCGACAACTCGTAGCCACGGCACCTCACATGCGCCACCGTACTCTCATGGACATGGCCGGCGCTCTCAGCCTGCTGGCGCTGCTGCGGCTCGGAGACGCTCAGGTCAACGGCGCGGCCCGTGATGCTGCCGAAGGAGTGATGCGGTGCGAACAGGTACCGGAAGGAGCTCGTGACGACGACGTGTACCTCGCCTGCCTGGAGACCCTGGCCGAGTGCCGCCATCGCACAGGCCTGACCGAGGAGGCGCTCGCCTGGAGCCTACAGGCGGTCGAGCGGCTGGAGGATCTGGTCAAGCTCAGGCCCGGTCGCTACGTTGCCCGGCTACCCGAGACCCTGCAGCGCCACGGCTTCGGGCTCCTGCGGGCCGAGAAGTACCGTGAAGCCTACTCGGTGCTGAGCCGGGCGGCGATGGAGCGCGCGGCGCTGCCATCGCGGACTTCGCCGCGACTGCGTGAGGAGCAGACGTTGGTACTCCAAGTCCTGACCCAGCTCAGTGACGAACTCGACGACTTCAGAAATGATCGTTCATCATGGCTACAGATGAAGAACATGCTCGACGGTCGCACGAACTGAGAGGACGCTGGTGTCGATGAACCACGAAGCGGCGGTCCATGCCGAACCCCCGCCCATCCGGCGGCAGCGGGCCGTGGAGGTCTTCCGTAACCGCTTCGGGGCGCTGTTCAACGATGAAGTGCTCTCGCCGTCGGGCGAGCAGGGCCGCTACTTGCGCTGGCAGTGGTCCCAGAACGGTGTGGTGATCGTTCCCACGGGGCGGGACGGTTTCGCTTTCGTCCCCACATACCGCTACTCGATCGGCGGGGTCTCCCTGGAGTTCCCCCGGGGCGGTTGCGAAGCAGACGAGGACCCGATCGTGGCGGCCGCACGGGAACTACGGGAGGAAACCGGATTCGACTGTGCTCCCAGCGCGTTGCGCCCACTGGGCGTTATCCACGCGGATACAGGCCTGATCGAATCGGACGTGCACGTCTTCACAGCGGAAGTCCGCCCCACCGGTTCGGCAGGCAGTCGGCCGGCCGCAGAGCCGGAGGCCATGGAGTCGGTCGCGGAGCCGATCTGGGCCTCGCGCACAGAGGTGGCGCAGTGGCTGCAGAGCGGCACCGTCACCTGCGGCGTGACGCTGGCCGCCCTGGCACTTGCACTCGCCGACCGCACCGGCTCCGGCTCCGGCTCCGGCTCCGAGCCTCCGATGTGAATGTCTCCTACTCAGCCGGCATAGGCGCCCGTGATCACGCGCTGCCGCATCTGCCGGGCATCGAGTTCGCCGATGTCGGCTGCGCCGTCCACGGCTGACACACCCCGGTCGACAACACGCAGGTCGAGGTACTCCTCCTCTGCGTCTGCCGTCGGGACATCCAGGCCGGCTCCGAGAGCCCCGGTCAGTGAGTCCTGGGAGATTCCGAAACGCATCAGATTGCGGTTGCCGTTCAGGACAGCCCGTGCGCGCTCGTCGGTATTGCGAAAAGCACGGACGAAGGCGTCCTGCATCCACCTGCTGAACTCGGTCATTGCTTCCATCAGACGGGGCAAATCCGGTTGGCCGCCGCGGCGCAACAGGCCCAGTTCGCGTACGAGGACGCTGCGGGACGGCTGCTCAGTGGCTTCCAGATACACCTCGACCGGCAATCTGCCGAGTAAGAACCCGTCGAGAAGGCTTCCGGGCAGCGTGGTGTACTTCAGGGCCGTTCGAGTCGCAGCGGTGCTCGGCAAGTCGACGACGCGCGGCGCCGCGGTCCCGGCCTGCAGTACATGAGGGAGTGCCTCTCGGTATGACTCACCTGCGGCGCGGTCCACGATGGCCAGAGCGAGCACGACCTCTGCGCTCCCCGACGATTCGGCCCGGAACGACTCTTCCCAATCCTTGACCGCGGCGAAGTACAGCGGCTCCTGTTCCTTCACGAAGTCAAGTGCGGCGTCGAACGTCGCGCGTGTTTGCCCGTCGGTACCCCGCCTCCGTGCCTCCAACAGCCGGACCACTCCGGCCTTGAAGGCCGCCGACACGGCGTCGAGGCGGTAACTGAAGGCGTGCGCACGCGTCATGCCGTCCAGCAGTTCCGCGTACGCCGCACCCGGCATGTTTTTGACGTGCCGTCTCTGCTGATCCTCGCGCACGGCAGTCAGTGTCTTGCCGTCCCTGCACGCGACCCGGATGCGGCCGCTGCTCAGTAGCGGCTCGAGATCCGATCGAACGCCCATGCGGCCGGCTTCCTGTGAGGACACCAGGGCGCGGAAGAGAGGAGTATTGAGCGCCTGCGAATCTCCGATGAGCAGGGTGTCGGACAGTACTGCGTGGAAGAGCACGCGTGCCCGCAGGTCCTCGGCGTTTGCGATCGGGGATTGCAAGTGGATCTCTACATCGGAGAGATACACCTTCTCCGACGATAATCGGGCATCTTGGCCAATCATGACCACTCCCATTCGTGACTGTGTGATGATTCTAGGGGCCCAGCAGCCGGGTGTCCTTGGAAAACCGGCATCTTCTGTAGTCGACGAACTCAACGGCGGGAGCGGATTCGTGTCCGATGCGGTCCAGGCAGTCATGCCAGACGGAACCTCGATATGGGTACGCGTCAACGACGATGACGAGGGGCCCCGGGACACCGGCTTCGGGGACCGCCTGTCACGGCAGCTCGCTGATCTTCCCCAGACGCTGGAGACCATCACACACAGCGTCAGATCCGGACTGCGGCGCGCCGCCCCGGACGAAGTGACGCTCGAATTCGGCATCGAAATCGCGGTCAAAAGCGGGCAGTTGGTGAGCGTGGTGACAGAGGCAGGGGGCAGCGCCACCCTCAGGGTGACCGCTACCTGGCGCAAGGGGGAGCCCGAGGTAGGCCTCGCGACGGAAGCCCCCGACGAGGGACCGGACGGGGACCTCCCCTAGGGCCTGGTCTGGCAGGTGATCACCTGCCAGGGCGTTCGCCCCCGTTGGCGCGCACGGGCTCGGGTGATCGTGCACTCGACAGATACGGTCCACTCCACGCGGCCCACCGCGTCGTCGCGACCTGGACGTGTTCCAACAGCTTCGCCCAGGTCCCGTCCGTTTCCCAGCGGGCGAACCGCTCGATGACGGCCTGCCAGCGCCCGTACCGCTCGGGCGGATCGCGCCACGTAGCCCCGGTCCGCGGACGCCACAGCAACCCCGTTGACCACCTGCCGGTGATCACGCCACAGGCGACCACGCCCGTCCACCCGCGGCAACAAGGGCTCCGTTCGCTCCCACGCCGCGTCCATCAGCTCGCCTCGACCTGCCGCGAGATCAATGACCAGAGTGCTCGTGCTCGTGCTCGAACTCCCGCGCGGGGTCCGTCACGAAACGGCTCAGCCGGTAGGTGGTCGACGGCCCAAGACGCCCGCACAGGGTGTCGACCCGAATCGTCGAACCGTCGACCCCTGACTCCCGAAGACGGCGCAACCGCGTACGCATCGCCACCTGGTCCCGATTCTCGGCGACCACTTCCCACTGCCCCGCGTCCGGCGCGTTGCGCGCAGCAAGCCGCTGCCGCGCGGTCTCCTGCCGCCGCCTCCTCTTCCCGTGTCCTGGCACCTGCCCAGAATCACCGGCCGGCGCCAGGGCGGCAAGGCAATTTGACCGAGTACGTACATGCTCGGTGAGCATTTGTCAGACAGGTCCGACGCCGGACGGGCGCGCGCCGTCAGCTCTGGGCGGTGGGCCGGACGACGATCTCGTTCACGTCGACCGCGGCCGGCTGTTCGATCGCGAAGGCGATGGCCCGGGCGATCGCGTCGGGCGGGATCGCGATGTCGTCCCGCATCCTCGTGATATCCGCCCTGACCCGGCTGTTGGTCGACGCCTCGGCGAAGTCGGTCGCCGTGGCACCCGGTGAGACGGTGGTAACCCGCAGGGAGCCCCCGGCTTCCTGGCGCAGCCCTTCGCAGATGGCCCGGACCGCGAACTTGGTGCCTGCGTAGACCGCCATGGTCGGCACGATACGAAACGCGGCCGTGGAGGCGATGGTGATGAAGTGCCCGGCTCCCTGCGCCCGGAAAACCGGCAGAGCGGCGCCGATTCCGTGCAAGACGCCCTTCACGTTGACGTCGACCATGTGGTCCCACTCTTCGACGCGCAGATCGTCGAGAGGCGAGATCGTGCCGACTCCGGCGTTGCTGACGAGTACGTCGAGGCGGCCGAATCGCTCACCGGCCAGCGCGACCAGAGCGTGCAGGTCGTCCCGCCGAGTCACGTCGGTGCGGATGTGTACCGCTGCGCCGCCCGCCTTCTCGATCCGGGCCACCACTTGCGCCAGGCGCTCGGACCGGCGCGCGCCGAGGACGAGTCGCGCGCCCCGCTCCGCGAGCAACAGCGCGGTCGCCTCGCCGATGCCGCTGCCGGCTCCCGTGATCGCCACCACTTTGCCCTTGATTCCAGACATGAACTCGCCCTTTCCTTCCGTGTCACCGGGGCCGAACCGCCGGGCGGCAGCAGTTTCCGGTGCGGCCTCCGGGAGCTGTCGCGCATGGGGCAGCCGAGTGCCGATGACACCGTGTGAGGCCGTCGGCGGTGCCGCGGCCTGCTGCTCGCACGCCAGTCTCCAGGGGTTTTAACCTGGTATCCAGACCGTACTTATCCTGGAACCAGAGGTGCCCATCATGCCCACGCAGCCGCACCAGCACGACCGGCGCAGTCAGTTGAGTGCGTTCCTGCGCAGCCGCAGAGAGCGCCTCACCCCCGACGAGGTGGGCCTGCCCCGCACCGGCCGCCGCCGGACTCCGGGACTTCGCCGAGAGGAACTCGCCCTGCTGGCCGGGATCAGTGCCACCTGGTACACGTACCTGGAACAGGGGCGGGAGATCCGCGCCTCCGAACAGGTACTGAACGCCATCGCCGCAGTGCTGCGGCTCGATGGTCACGAGCGCGCTCACCTCCTCCGGCTCGCGGGTCACGCGTCTGCGGCCGAAGTCGAGGGGCGCGAGCCGCTGACGACCGAGGCGGTGGCCGTCCCGCTGTTGCTCCAGCCGCACCCGGCGTACATCATCGGCGGCAACTACGACGTCCTCGGCTACAACCAGGCCGCCGACGAGCTGTTCCCGAAGCTCATCACCGAGGCGGACCGGTCGGGCAACCTGGCCCGCTGGGTGTTCCTCGAACCGGTGGCCCGGGAAGTCGTGCTCGACTGGGAACCCGAGGCACGCGGCCTGCTCGCCCGCCTTCGCACGCTGGCCGCACGCCATTGCGACGACCCGCGGTACACCCGACTGATCGAGGAGCTGCACGAGGGCAGCCCGCAGGTGCGGGACTGGTGGCCGCGGTACGAGGTACAAGCCCGACACAGCGGCCGGAAGCGGCTGCGGCATCCGCACCACGGCGCGATCGATTACGCGTACACCGCCTTCCACCTGGCCGAACAGCCGGAACAGACGTTGGTGGTCTATTTCGACAGCCAAGAACTACCCGGCAGGGCGTAGTCTCTTCGGTCAGCAAGTGGCCCACCTTCACGACGCCGAATTGGCCTGTCAGGCAGTCCAGTTGAGAGGTATCGTCGTGATCATGAGTGAGCAGAAGAACACGACCCCGACCCCCTCCCACGCGCTCCTGACCCGCCACGCGGAGGCGGAGACCTGCGCCGACCCGAGCAGCGTCATGAGACTGCTGGGTGAACCCGACGACACCGCCGCCGGGGGTTTCACCAGCTACCGGTCCACCTTCGCCCAAGGCGCGGTGGGCGCACCGGCCCACTTCCACACCAAGGCGACGGAGCTGTTCTTCGTGATCAGCGGATCCCTGCAGGTTCTGGTGGGAGAGGAGATCGCCATCCTGAATGAGGGCGACTTCCTCGCGGTGCCGCCGCACACCCCACACGCCTTCGCCGCCGCGCCGGGGGCGACCGCAGACGTCCTGTTCGTATTCACCTCGGGCATGGACCGGTTCGACTACCTGCGTCTGCTGAGCCGGGTGATGCGGGGCGAAGCGGACGCGAAGGAGATCGCCGAGAACGCGGAGCGCTTCGACAACCACTACGTCGACAGCCCCGTCTGGCGCGCCGCTCTGGAGAAGTCGGCGTGACGGCGGGGCGGGCGACGGCAAGGTGAGGCCGCCGCTCATGCGGAGGCCTCCGCCGCGGCGCGGGCGGCGACGCCCCGTGTCGCCGCCCTGCCGCGACGCGGCGCCGGCTCTTCTACTTGGCTTCGACCCGCCCGATGGCTCCGGGGGCGCTTACGAGTGCTTCACGCTCGGTCGGCCAAGCGGGTTCTCCGGGGTAGAGCTCGGTGCGGAGGTAAGCCCACGTGAGCCGCCGGAGGGCGGCCACCCGGTCCGGGTCCTCGTCCGTGGTTTCGGCGGCGTCGTACCCGGATATTCCACCGAGTCCGTGCTCCGCCCCGAACAGGGTGAGCAGGGTCTTGGGGGCGGGGGCGAGGGTGTAGGGGTCGGCATGCCAGTCGGGCCCCGTGTCGGTGAAGTGCCGGGGGTCGTCCCTGTCGCCGACGACGACGAGGGCGGGTGTGGTCATGGTGGAGAAGTCCGTGGTCAGGAGGAACGGCATGCTCGCGGCCGACGACTCCTTCAGGACATCGCCCCGGCCGGGTGCGGCCAGCAGCACACCCGCCTTGATCCGCGGCTCGATGAGGTCGACTTCCTTTCCGTCGTCCGGGTCCGTGAGACGGGCGCCGAGCAGGAGGGCGGCGGTGTGGCCGCCGAAGGAGTGTCCGGCGACGGCGACCTTGTCGTGGTCCATTCGGCCGGCGAGCTGTGGCACGACGCGCTCGATGACGTCGAGTCGGTCGAGGATGTTCTTCATGTCCTCGGCGCGTGAGCGCCACGACAGAGCAGATCCGGGAATGGCGCTGTGCAGGTGGCTCAGCGTCCGGGAGCTGAGGTGGGTGGGCTGGATGACGACGAAACCGTGCGCGGCCCAGAAGTTCGCGAGCGGTGCGTAGCCGTTGAGCGAGGACAGGTTGTTCGAGGGGCCGTGCCCGTGGGAGAGGAGGATGACAGGGAGGTCGGTTCCGGTCGCGGGTATGGAGACGCGTACCTGAAGGTCCACGAGGCGTCCGGGGACGGTCAGCACCACTGGGCTGAACGAGAGAACGGGCGCGGGCGAAGTGAAGGTGTCGGCTGCGGAGATGGATGCACTCATAAACGCGTATTTCCCCTCAATGGGCCCCGGCCGCCGATCGTGGGGCAGCGGCGGAGGCGTAACGGGAGCGTCCGGCTTCGACTCGACTCGATGAGACTCGATTCGGCAGGCGAAGCGGAACATTGTTCCGCTTACTGTACGGAACGCCGTTCCGTATAGTCAATGGTGATCGCCGATCGTCGTGAGGAGAAGCGTGGTGACCTCTGCAGGCCAGTCCGGGAAGGTGCCGGCCCGAAGCAAGAGGGCCGACGCGGTGCGCAATCAGCAGACACTGCTCGCGGCGGCCGCCGAGGTGTTCGTCACCTCGGGCGTCGACGCACCGATCCGTGAGATTGCGGCGCGAGCGGGCGTCGGAGTGGCGACGATCTACCGCCACTTCCCCACGAGGGCTGACCTCGTCGTCGCCGTCTACCGCCACCAGGTCGAGGCGTGCGCGGAAGCCGGCCCCACCCTGCTGGCCGACGCCGGCTCGCCGTTCGCAGCGCTGCGCCAGTGGATCGACCTCTTCGTCGACTTCCTGGTCACCAAGCACGGGCTCGCCAACGCGCTGCAGTCGGACAACAGCGGCTTCGAAGCGCTGCACACCTACTTCGTCGACCGCTTGATGCCCGTCTGTGCGCAACTCCTGGATGCCGCGGCCGAAGCCGGCGAGATCGGAACCGACACGCAGCCCTACGAACTGCTGCGCGGCATCGGCAACCTCTGCGTCGGACGCGACGGCGACCCCCGCTACGACCCCCGCCGGCTGATCGAATTGCTCCTGCGAGGACTACGGCGAGCGCAGTCCGCCTGACGGCGCCCGTACACCCACAGCCCCGCGCGCCGGGACGGCGGGGGCTACGGCAGCGGCCGGCACAGCGCCGTCTCGGCCGACACGCGTGGTGGTGACGGTGCGGGGCCTGCATCGAGGCGGATGATGGGATCGAAGCGGGAGAATGAGGCCCTACCCGAACCAGCAGGGCACCGAATGGGGCGGAGTGATGACAGACCCCCTGGCTGATGGCCGTGCCGGCCCGCTGAGGGAGCCGGGCGATGACGCATACGTCATCCTGGACGGCCAGGGCCTGCTTACCGCTTGGACTCCCGCCGCAGAGCGTCTGCTGGGCTGTGCGGGACAGGAGGTTCCGGGGCTGCGGTGCGCCGATCTACCGGTCGACGAGTCGGACCTCGCCGGCCTCGGGGCCCGGTTGCGAGAGGGAGCGGCCGAGACGGTACGGCTCGGTGCGGTCGTACTGCGACACCGCAGCGGCCGCTCTGTGGAGGTCGAGCTGGAGGCCCATCGCCTGGTGTGGACCGGAGACGGGTGCCGGTGGTTGGTTCGGGCGACGGAAGCGGACACCGCACGGCACCGGGAACTCGGCGCCGCACTGGTGAGGGGCCTGTTCACGGAGTCGCCGTTCGACATCGACGTCTTCGACACCGAGCTGCGCTTCCTGGCTCAGAACGCCGGGCGGCGTCGTGCGGGATGGTTCGGGGGCGAGGACTTCACCGGGCACACGATGGCCGAGGTCTCCCCTCCGGGCCTGCTGGACACCGATGCCTTCGAGGCACGGCAGCGGCAGGTCCTGGACACCGGTGAGGCCCTGATCAGGACGGAGCTGCGCGGCCGGTCCCCGGACGACCCCGACCACGAGTACATCTGGTCGGAGACGATCCTTCCGCTGCGCGATCCCTCCGGGCAGATCATCGCGCTGGCCCGCACGGTAACCGACGTGACCGAGCGGGCCCGGGCCGACGGGCGTCTGGCGCTGGTGAACGCTGCGAGCACACGGATCGGCACCACGCTGGACGTGGTGCCGACCGCCCAGGAACTGTGCGACGTGACCGTCCCGCGCTTCGCAGATCACGCTTATGTGAACCTGCTGAGCCCCGTGTTCGGCGGCCAGGAGCCGGTCACCGGTCCGGTGGTGGAGGCCATGCCCCTGCGACGTACGGCCCTGGCCACCGTTCCCGGCAGCCCGGCGGCCACGGTGGCCGCGACGGGCGAGGTCGACCCGTTCATCTCGGGTGCCGCGCCGCTGTACACGAGGGTCATGACCGAGGGACGGCCTCTGCTGCTGACGGGTGAGGAGTTCGCCGCGGAGCTGGAGCCGGGTGACCCCGAGGCGGCCGCCGAGGTGTTGGAGGAGGCCATCTGCTCATGGCTGCTGGTCCCGATGTCCGCGAGGGGCGCCGTCTTGGGGGCGGTGGAATTCATCCGCTACCGGCCGAGCCGCCCGTTCGAGCAGGACGACGTCCTGCTGGCGCAGGAGATCGTGGCGCGTGCCGCCGTGTGCATCGACAACGCCCGCCGCTACACCCAGGAACGCAAGACGGCTCTGGCACTGCAGCGCACCCTCTTGCCGCAGGAACTGCCCGCTCTCGCGGCCGTGGAGGCGGTGTCCCGTTACCTTCCCGCCAACGGGCACACCGAACTGGGCGGTGCCTGGTTCGACGTGATCCCGCTTTCCGGTGCGCAGGTGGCGCTGGTGGTGGGTGACGTCCCGGGGCAGGGCCTGCACTCGGCGGTGACCATGGGGCGCCTTCGCACCGCGGTGCGTACCCTCGCCGACCTCGGCCTGTCCCCCGAGGAGTTGCTCACCCACCTGGACGACCAGGTCAACCGGTTCCAAGGCGACGAGCACGACGAGGAGTTCACGGGCAGGGCTGCCGGCACGACCTGCGTATACGCCGTGTTCGATCCGATCTCGCGGTCATGTGTGGTGGCGCGAGCGGGTCATCCGGCGCCCGCACTGATCTCGCGCGAGGGAAGTCGTGATCTCCTCGATCTGCCGGGTGGACCGCCTCTGGGCATGGGCGGGGCTCCGTTCGAGAGCGGCGAGCTGACTCTGGACGACGGAGATCTTCTCGTGCTGTGCACCGCAGGACTGGCGAAGCCGTCAGACCAGGACATGGGCTCGGACACCGGTCCGCTCCCGGAGCCGGCGCGTGAGGCACTGGCGGAAGCGACGCGGGCCGCGACTTCCGAGCCGTCCCGCCCCGATCACGCTCTCGATGACATCAGCGACCGGCTGATCGGCCGACTGATCGCGTCCCGCCCGGATGAGGATGTGGCCTTGCTCGCCGTGCGCGTGCACGCACTGGCGACGGATCATCACGTCACCTGGGACCTCGATCCCGTACCCGAGATCGTCGGGCGGGCTCGCGCCCTCACGACGGCGAAACTGGCGGAGTGGGGATTGCAGGACCTCGACTTCACCACGGAACTGCTGGTCAGCGAACTCGTCACCAACGCCATCCGCTACGGCGCCCCACCGATCCGGCTTCGGCTGATCCGTGACCGGACTCTGATCTGTGAGGTGACCGACGCCAGCAGCACTTCCCCTCACATCCGACGTGCCCTGGTCACCGACGAGGGAGGACGGGGACTGTTCATGGTCGCGCAACTGGCCCAGCTCTGGGGCACCCGCTACCACTCCCGCGGCAAAACCATCTGGGCCGAACAACCTCTCCCCGACACCGACACCGACACCGACACCGACACCGATGACACCGGCCCCGCCCCACTCACGACGGAGCCGGGGAGTTGACCGCCTGTTCCACGATGTGACCGGCAGGAGAAGTGCCGGATCGGTCGAGCGGCGGCCAGGGATCGGCGAGCAGCCGTCTCGCCTCCGCGACGATCGCTCCGGCCATCTGCTCGCGTGTGCCGCCACAGACCGCCTCCCGGGCGTTGTACGCCTCGACCTTGTCGACCAGCGGCCTGAGCGCCTGCGGCCGGGCCAACGCACCCCATCCCTCGTACCTGATCACGTCACCGCCGGCCCCGGGGGCCAGACTCCCGTTCACGATCAGTCGGAGCAACCAGCGGACGAGTTCCCAGCGGGCCGCCTCCCGGGGAATGCCGGCGTGGACTCCGGCAAGGCCATCGGCCAGGCCAAGCTCGGTCAACACCTGGTCGAAAAGTACATCGGCGCTCTCGTAAGCGCTGCGCGACAGGGCCGCCGAAGTACGACCAGAAGCCGACGGCCGTGCGGGCCGGGAGACTGCTCGACCGCCCGGTGAATTCGTTTCGTACGTAGTCGGCGAGGTCGTTCCCGTAAAGGATGATGTCGGTCTGGGTCCAGAAGCCTTTGTGCTCAACGTCGAAGAGCATGCCCGCGACCGGGCGGGAGAGCCTCTCGGCAAGATCCTCGGGGTCGCCGCTTCGCCAGTCGGGCCAGGCTCGTGACCCGCACGGGAGCCGCGGCCATCGCGGCAGCATAGCGACCGGGCCCCTGCCCACACTTCACCGCCTGAGCCGGCATCGGCTCCATCCGCGCGACGTCGCCCGGGACGCGCCCGCCGTCGCCTGGGGAAACGAAGGTGCCCGGAGCCGTGGAGGCTCCGGGCACCTTCAGGTCATGCGGTCATGCGTGATCGGTTGTTCAGAAGGTGAGCTTGAAGTCCGTGATGGTGCCGACATCGGCGGCGCCCTTGTCCTGGACCTTCAGCTTCCAGGTGCCGTTGGCGGCCACGGCCGAGGCGTTGACGGTGTACGTCTTGTCCAGGTTCGCCGTGGAGTCCGAAGAGGAGCTCTGCAGACGGTACGAGGTCCCGTTGGGGGCCACGAGGTCGATCTGGAGGTCACCGATGTAGGTGTGGGTGATCTTCACGCCGACCTTGAGGGTGCTCGGCGCGTTGCCGCTGATGCCGGTGACGTTCACCGACGAGGTGACCGCCGGGCCCGGGGAGTCCGGGATGGCCACGCGGGTGGTGCTCTCGAAGACGTTCCCCGGGGTGGGGGTGCCGCCGTTCGAGCGGGTGCCCACGTTCACGGCGGCCCAGGCGTTGGTGACGTTGGTGACCTCGGCGCTGCCCGCCCCGTACAGCTCGGTGGCCGCGGCGATGGTGCCGTCGCGGGCGCCCTTGTAGTCGGTGCTGGAGTTGAACTTGCTGGTGAGCGCCTTGTACCAGATGAGCTGGGCCTTGTCCCGGCCGATGCCGGTGACGGGCAGGCCGTCGGAGGTCGGCGAGTTGTAGCTGACGCCGTTGACCGTCTTGGCGCCGGAGCCCTCGGAGGCCAGGTAGAACCAGTGGTTCGCCGGGCCCGAGGAGTAGTGGACGTCGAGATTGCCGACGCCGGAGTACCAGCTGTCCGCGGACCCGCCGTCCTTGCTCGGCTTGTCCATGTAGCGCAGCGGGGTGCCGTCGCCGTTGATGTTGATCTGCTCGCCGATGAGGTAGTTGCCCGGCGCGCTGGGGTTGTTGGCGTAGAACTCGACCGAGGTGCCCATGATGTCGGAGGTCGCCTCGTTCAGGCCGCCCGACTCGCCGCTGTAGTTGAGGCCCGCGGTGGCGGCGGTGACGCCGTGCGTCATCTCGTGACCGGCGACGTCCAGCGAGGTCAGCGGGTCGTTGTTGGCCGTTCCGTCACCGTACGTCATGCAGAAGCAGCTGTCGTCCCAGAACGCGTTGACGTAGGCGTTTCCGTAGTGGACGCGGGAGTAGGCGGCGACACCGTCGCCGCGGATGCCCGAGCGGCCGAGGACGTTCTTGTAGAAGTCCCAGGTGACCCCGGCGCCGTAGGCGGCGTCGGCGCCCGCGGTGGCGGCGTTGGAGTTGGCGCCGTTGCCCCAGGTGTCGGTGGACTGGGTGAAGAGCGAACCCGTGCCGGAGGTCCCGTGGTTCAGGTTGTACGTCTTGTGGCCGCCGCGGCCCGCGTCGTTCAGCGTGAAGCTGGAACCGGACTGCGAGGTGCCCAGGGTGACCTGACCGCTGTAGTGGGTGTTGCCGACACCGGTCTCGATGCCCTGCCACTGGTGGAGCTTCGCGCCCGTCTTGGCATCGGTGATGACGTGGAGCTGGTTCGGGGTGCCATCGTCCTGGAGACCGCCGACGACGGTCTCGTAGGCGAGGGTCGGCACGCCGTTGGCCATCCACACGACCTTGCGGGGCGCGATGTCCGCCTTGGCGGCCTTGGAGCCCACGGCCTTCGCGGCGTCGAGGGCCTGCGTGGAGGCGGCAGCCGGAGCGTCGGCCGGGGCGGTGGTGGAGATTCCCTGCAACTGCGCGGGGGACGCCTTGGACACGCTCTGGGTCGTGTTGGCCGCCGTACGGCTGACGACCAAGTCGCCGCCGAGGACCGGGAGTCCCTCGTAGGTGCGCTCGTACCGGGTGTGGGTGGTACCGTCCTGGTCCTTGACCACATCGTGGACGAGGAGCTTCTCCTGGGAGCCGAGGCCGAGCTCCTTGGCCGTGGCGGCCGCGGTGCTCTGGGCCTTGGCTATGAGCTCGGCGCGCTGCGACGGCGAGAGTTGTGCGGGCAGCGCGCCCGGGTTGCGTACCGGCTGGCCCTTGGGGGCGGCGGCGTTCGCGGTCCCCTCGGGCTGGGCGCTGGCGCTGCCCGCCTGGACGCCCACGGTGAGCAGGGCGGCTGCGGTGAGCAGGGTGGCGGTGGCGGTTGCATGACGACGAGGCGTGGACTTCACGCGGACTCCTTCTGCGTGTGGGGGGTTACCGGACGGCTGGAATCAAGCCGGCCGGGCAGAGCGTGCGGAGCTGTTCGTGCTGGGGATGGGGAGAGAGTGCCAGCGATCTCGATCTTTGTCAGGAGCGCGTCATGAATCAGCCGCAGCGAGTCCTGAATTCGGCGTTTGATGTTCGCTCAGCGGACACATCGGGGTGGTTTCCTGGCCACCCGGCCACCATCCCGGCCCTGTAGGGGACGGCAGTTGCCCGGGGAGTTGGGCCGTCCCCGGACGGAGCTGACGGCGTGTGTCGTTGGTGGCGTACCGCACATTTTTCGGGCAGAGCCCGGCTCGAATCCGTTCTGACGGACGGCACCTTCGAAGAAGCCCGCCGGCGTCACCGGTCCCGTGTTCGTCCTCTCCGGCTCCCCTGCGAGACCATCGCCGCGGCGACGGGGGACGCCGACCTCGTGCGCGTACGGCAATGCGTCCGGGTGCTTCGCGACGTCACCCGGGAGCGCTCGACGACGGCAGCCGCCGGTAGCTCCACCCACGGGCGCGATCAATCCGAGCGGCTCGGGACCCGGCGCACCTACTCTGAGCCGATGTACGAGACCCCGCGGCCCTGGCGACCGCCCGCCGGCCCCTGGCCGCGTCCGCGGAGACCGGCTGGCTGCGGGAACCGGCCGACGACGACGGACTCACCGGGTTCATGCCGCCGGCGCTGCCCGACGCGGCCTGGGTGCTCCACCCCATGTACGGACACGAACTCGGACACTTCGACATGCCGTACGTCGACAGCCTGCGCGCCTTCCTGAACGGCAACAGCGCCGGCCGGTCGGCTTCACCGGTCCGTCCGAGGTCAGCCTGGACCGTGCCGACCGGAACCGGCCTGTCGAGATCCTCACCGAGCACGGTCCTCAGGGCGCGGACACCCCGCTGTCTCGCCTACTACACCCCGCTGGGCCAAGGGGCCCAGGACTTCGACAACCTTCACGTCCGCGCCGGCCGGCTCGCCGACGCCAAGGCCGTGGACGACCATCCCCGAGGAAGAGGGGTGGACCCCCTCCAACCCCATCGAGACGAACGGTCCCCGCAGTCGGCCGCTCGGACGTCCCTCGGCCGTCACCGATGGCCGGGTCGGGTGAGTCCGGGTGTGGTGGGCGGTTCAGGGCGACGAGACGAATCCGTCCGACTGGTCGAGGTGAAACGGTGAGCCTGCGGCTCGTGGGGTCCAGCCGTTGGTGAGGGCAGTACGGATCCCGTCGGCGACCTGGGTCGGCAGGACCGGGCCTCCTCGGGCTCCCAACCAGTTGCCCGGATGCGGCTGGTCAGTAGTGATCACCAGTGTGGTGCCGGGAGAGTCGGCGTGCTCGACCGCGTATGCGAGAGGTGACCGGACCAGGCCCCGGTCATAGGTGGGCCGGCCACGCAGGCGCCATCGGTAGGTGGTGCCGTCGACAGTGATCAGCCGCGCTCCCTTTTTCACCAATGCCATGTCCACCCCTTTCCGGGCATGACGACCTTAGTGAACGACGGCCGGTCGTCGTCACGGCGGGGCCGTCCCGGTACGGGCGGCTCCGGACGACCGTCGTCGCCGCACGTACGCACCGGTGTATGACACGCCCGGCACGGGGGACCTGCGTGTCCGCCGACCGGACCCGGCGCCGTGCGCCGCGGAACCGGAACGCACGCGCCGCTGCTAAGCAGGCGGTACCGGCAGCCCGCACCGGCCGCCGGCCGACCCCGCCCCCACACCGGGAGACACCCGTGCCCAGCCGTGTACGCCGTTTCCGCACCGGCCTGTCCGCCGCCGCTCTCACCGCCGCCGCGCTCGGCGCGCTCCTCCCGCCCGCGCAGGCGGCCGGCGCGGGCGAGGGTGCCGCAGGAGGGCACCCGGACCACGACAAGCGCCTCCAGCAGCGGCTCGAACGGCTCGTCGCCCAGGACGACGGGCCGCCCGGGGCGATCGCCCTGCTCACCCGGGGCGGCCGGACCCAGGTGTACACCGCCGGTGTCGGGGACATCGCCACGGGACGGCGGCCGGACCCCGACGATCACATGCGCATCGCCAGCATCGCGAAGGCGTTCAGCGGTGCCGTGGCCCTTCGGCTCGTCGACGAGAAGGTCCTCTCCCTCGACGACACCATCGGCGAGCGGCTGCCCGGCCAACCGGCAGCCTGGCACGCGGTGACCTTGCGCCAACTCCTCCAGCACACCAGCGGCCTGCCCGACTACTCGGGCGACCCCGAGTTCCTGGCGATCCTCCAGTCCGATCCCCGCCACCTGTTCGACCCGCGAGCCCTCCTCGGCTTCGTCGCGGACGAGCCGCTGCTGTTCCGCCCGGGCACCCTGTACGAGTACTCCAACTCCGACAACATCGCCGTCGCGCTCATGGCCGAGGCCGCCACCGGCCGCCGCTACGAGGACCTCCTCAAGGAACTCGTTTACCGCCCCCTCGGGCTGCGGCAGACCAGCCTGCCCCTGGGCTACCGGCTCCCCCGCCCGTACCTGCACGGCTACGACATCACCCCGCCGGCCGAACCTCAGGACGTCAGCGAGGCCGTGAGCGCGTCCGGGGTCTGGGCCTCCGGCGGCATCGTCTCCACCCCGAGGGAACTGGGCGCCTTCATGCGCGCCTACGGGGGTCCCACCCTGCTGTCGGAGAAGACCCGCGAGGAACAACTCACCTTCCGCCCGGGCGACTCCTCGGAACCGGCGGGCCCCGGCACCAACGCCGCCGGGCTCGCGATCTACCAGTACACCACCCGCTGCGGCGTCCTCTACGGCCACACCGGCAACTTCCCCGGGTACACCCAGCTCGCCGCCACCACCCCGGACGGCACCCGATCCCTCACCTTCTCCATCAACACCCAGACCAACAAGAGCAACAAGCCCGCCCTGCTCGCCCGACTCCGTACCGTCGAGGAAGACTTCGCCTGCGCACTCCTCAAGGACCGCTGAGTCCGCTTCGTGCGGGCGAAGGCCTGCCGGCCGCAGGCGCGGACTTCCTACGTGACCCGTCCTGCGCCTGCGGCCGGCACGGCCCTCCCGCCGCTCAGGCACAGCCGCCTCCGAAACGGTCTTCACCTGCGCGCGCAAGCTCACCGGCGCAGGTGATCCCAGAAGGAGCAGTGGTGCGCGGCACCCACGTCGACGGGGTGGATTCCGCCCGGCCCGGGAGCCAACGACTGCACCGGCTGCGCGAGGGCCGGCGAAGGGCGGAAGGCAGGCCAGAGCGGCGCGTCGGGAGCGTTCGGGTTGCCGGTGCGCGCGAAGTTCGCCCAGTAGTCGATCATCCGGTCCGACAAGGCGCGCTGGGCGTCGGTCAGCGGTCGCTCGGTGGGGAAGGAGGAGAACAGGAACGGCATCTCGAAGCCGTGCGCCGCACCGTAGGGGAAGCCCCGGTTCGCCGGCAGACCGGCGAGGACCGGAGCATCCGGATCGCTGAACTCGTAAGCGCGGACGGGGAGGCCCGGGGCGTGAGCGGCCATGGCCCGGCCGGCTGCCAGGGTGGTGCAGGTGAACGACCGATCCGTCAGTACCGCGGCCCAGGCCAGTGCCGGCGTCGGGTGGTGGGCTGCCGGATACCGCGCCTCGACGGCCGGGGCCGCAAGCCCGAAGGCGTCCTCCAGACGGGTGCGGTAGTCGTTCTCGGTGCGGATCGGGAACGCGGCGAGCGACAGGCCGACGAACATCCGCATCTCGTCGTGATTGGTGCCCTGGATGACCGGCACCCGGAGGAAGTTCCCCGCCGCCAAAGCCTGGTCCGGTGCCGCGGGCAGCAGCGGGTTGCCGAAGGCGGGCCGGTTGAAAGACTGCATCAGTTGCGCGGTGGCCAGGCGATCCGTGCTCTGCCCGCGCAGACACGCCAGCACCTCGTCTCCCCCGCCCTCCGCGCAGCCCAGTTGTCGGGCGGCCTCGACACCGGCCGCCTGGACATCGCGCTGCGCCGCGAACGGCTCGTACGCCGGTGATCCCGGTCCGAGGGCGCCGCGGGGGAAGGACGTGAGGCAGGAACCGCTTTGGAGCACGGCCCGCTGGAAGAGTCCGGCGGCCGTCGGCGAGGTGAGGTGGGCGCAGATGCCGAGGGCGCCTGCCGACTCCCCGAACAGGGTGACATTGCCCGGGTCACCGCCGAAGCGCTCCGCGTTCGCCCGCACCCAGCGCAGGGCGGCCTGCTGGTCGGCAAGGCCGAACGGTGGGGCGGAACCCAGCTCGGGGTGGCCGAAGTAACCGAAGATGCCCAACCGGTAGTTGACCGTGACCACTACCGTGTCACCCCTGACCGCCAGTCGTTCGGCGCTGTAGTCGCTGCCGGACCCGCCCAGGAACGCGCCGCCGTGCATCCACACCATCACCGGCCGGCTCCCCCCGGTCGGTTTCGTCGACGGCGTCGTGACGTTGAGGTAGAGGCAGTCCTCCGAGCCGACGGCAGCGCCCGCGCCCGGCGCCACCATCTGCACACAGCGCGGGGCGGCCGTCGTGGCATCCCGGACACCCTGCCATGTGCCGGCGGGCACCGGGGCGCGCCACCGCAGCGGTCCGGTCGGCGGTGCGGCGTAGGGAATGCCGTCGAAGGTGGTGTACGAGCCGTGTGCCGCGCCGCGTACCAGGCCGTGGTCGGTCTGCACGACGGTTGCGCCCTGCGTCGTGGTTCGTGAGGGACCGGGTTGTGCGCCGGCCGCCGGCTCGGCGGTGGCCGCGAGTAGTGCCAGCGCGCACACCAAGAGGCGGAGCGCCGAAGGGAGCCCGTCTCTTCTGTGAGGACGCGATGCTGTCGTGGTCGGGGACATGGGTACCCACCGTTCTTGGCCGGGCGGAAAGGTTCGGGTCGGACCGGGTCGGCCGCTGCTCAGTACGCTAGAACCTCCCGTGCGCTGGAGGTTCAAGAGACTGTGACGCAAGACACGTGGAGCATCGGTGAGCTCGCGGCCGGTACGGGGATCCCGGTGAAGACGCTCCGCTACTACTCCGACAGCGGTCTTCTGCCCGTGACCAGCCGTAGCACCGGCGGCCATCGACGCTACGGTCCTGAGGCGTGGGAACGGATCGGTCTCATCAGACGGCTACGGGCGCTGGACACTCCGATAGCGGCCGTCACCCAGGTGGTCACCGGTGAGTGCTCCATCGGCGAACTGGTGGAAACCGAACTCGAAGCGGTACAGGAACGGCTGACCCGACTACGGTGGCGCCAGGCCACCCTTCAGTCCCTGGACGACTGCCCGAGCGAGGAACGGCTCCGCCGGCTGGAGATCCTCTCTCGCGTGCAGCGGCTCCCACAGGCGCGTCGCACCCTCACCGATCACTGGTACCGCGAGCTGTCCGCGGCCATGCCCAAGCGCCGGCTCGACATCATGATCGCCATGCTGTCACCCGACCCTCCGCAGGACCCCGATCCCGTGACGGTCCTGGCGTACGCCGAGCTTCATGTGCTCATCTCCACACCCGGATTCACCCGCTGGACCCAGGACCACGACCAGGAGATGAGGGACGCCCCGGCCTTTTACGGGGAGATCGACGAGGCTGCCGCTCTGACGGCGGCGGCTTTGGCCCAGGGTCTGCCGCCCGGCGCCGGGGACGCGGTGAACGCCTTCGTATCCGCCCACGCACGAGCGCGACGGGAGTCGGACACCCCCGCGTTTCGCGCACACCTGCACGGGCTGGTGTCGAGGTCATCCGGCTTCGACCCTCGTCTGGAGCGATATTGGTCGCTGGTCGGCACCGCCACCGGCGGACGCGTGCTCAACATGACGGTGGCCCACAGGTGGTTGACCGAGGGACTCTCGATGTCGATATCCGGCGGTGCACACGGAAGGCCGGTCGTCACCGCCGCCGAGGCGCGAGGATCGGCCCGCTGATCGCCCGGGCGCGGCCGGCGGTGGAAGGACATCTCCCACAACCGGGCGTGAGGGAGGCCGCAGGATCGGTGCACGTGGGCCCGTCCCGGCGGAAGGCCTACGCGCGTTCCAGCAGCGCGTCGCCCAGCTCGCTGGTGGCATAGTGCACCTCGCGCCGGTAGCGGTGGCTCGTGACGAGACCGGCCTCGCGCAGCACCGCGAGGTGCTGGGAGACCGCGCCCAGACTCAGCCCCGTACGGGCCGCCAGCTGGGTCGTGGTGGCGGGCGAGCTCGTGAACGCGAGCAGTCTGGCCCGGCTGCGGCCCAACAGGCGGGCCAGCCCGTCGCCGGACGCGCCGTGACACTCCCACAAGGTGCCGACCGCCCTCGACGGGTAGACGGCGGCCGGTGGCGTCGGCCCGGGGCCGGTCAGCAGCCGGCAGTGGACCGCGAAGGCGCTGGGCGCCAGGGTGATCCCCGCACCGTCCAGGTCGAGGAACTCCGAGGGCAGATGGGGGAAGACCAGGCGGTCGCCCGTCCAGTGCAGCGCGGGATGGAGGCGGGCGAGCACCTCCTGGATGCCGTCCTCGGCCAGTTGCCGCGTGCGATACGCGATGTCCGCCTCCAATACCGCCCGGATCCGGGGCCAGAACGGCCGGACCGCCGCCTCCCACCAGGCGCGCAGGGCGTCCGCCAGCTCCGGCAGAGCCGCTCCGGACTCCTCGGCCGAGGTGGCCGACAGGTTCGCGAGTTCCTCTTCGAATTCGGCCAGCGGGCAGCGTGGAGGGGGCGTCAGGAAGTCCGGGAGGTCACCTCGCAGGGGATCGACGACGGCCAGAGCCCGCAAGGGTGCGGTCCGCGCGGCCAGGGCCCGGTCCTCCCGCAGTGCCCGTACCGATCTGAGCCAGGGCAGGTGGATGGCGTAGCGCCCCGGGTCCGAGGCGGCGGAGAAACTGGTGACGGTCTCCCAGAGCGGTGATATCGCGAACCTGACGCCCGCGACGTCCCGCACTCCGAACCGAACCTCACCCATGCCCCGCCCCCTCCGGCCGCCAGCGAAAGCCCGCGCGCCTACGAAGCCCGCCGGCAGGCGCGTCGGCCCGCCACCTTTCGGTCCAGACTAAAACAATGGCCGCCCCCGGCAGGCCCGGTGATCTTCGTACCCATGACGCACCTCCGCCCGGACGCCGCTCTCCGCCCCCGACGCGGCCGCCCGCTCATCGGCTCCGGCTTCCGCCCGCTGTGGATCGCCGACACCGTGAGCCAGTCGGGTTCGGCCATCACCCTGCTCGGTCTCCCCCTGGTGGCGATCGGTACCCTCCACGCCACACCCTTCGAGACCGGCCTGCTCGTCGTCTGCGAGTACCTGGCCTTCCTGCTCATCGGCCTGCCCGCCGGCGCCTGGGTGGACCGGCTGCCGCTGCGACCCCTGCTCGTCTCGGGCGACCTCGGTCGCGCCGTCCTGCTCCTCTCGATCCCCGTCACGGCCTGGCTGGGAGCGCTGACCCTCCTTCAGCTCTACGCCGTGGCGCTCGGGATGTCGGTGTGCACGGTCTTCTTCGACGTGGCCGCACAGAGCGCGCTCCCGCGGCTGGTGGGCGGCCCGCGGCTGGTGCGGGCCAACGTGAGGCTGGAGGCCACCCGCAACATCACCCAGGTCGGCGGCCCCGGCCTGGCCGGAGGACTGGTGGGTGCGCTGACCGCGCCCGTCGCCCTCGCCCTCGACGCCCTCAGCTTTGCCCTCTCGGCGCTGCTCCTCTCGCGCGTCGGCCCCCTCGGCAGGCGGTCCGGACCGCGGCCGGGGACCACGTTGCGCGCCGAGATCACCGAAGGTCTGCGCTTCGTCTTCCGCGACCGTGCGCTGCGGGCCCTCTGCCTCGGCGCCGCCATCTCCAACCTGTGCGGCACCGTCGGCGCGTCCATGCTCCTGGTGCTGCTGGCCGGCGACCTCGGGCTGTCCCCGCTGCTGTGCGGTGCGGTGTTCACCGCGGAAGCCGTCGGCGGGCTGATCGGCAGCCTGCTCACCCGGCGGATCGCCGCACGGCTCGGCCAGGGGCGCGCCATGTGCGCGTCGCTGGTCGTCAGCGCCCTGCTGTGGCTGCTCGCGTTGCCCTTCTACCGGGCGGACTGGCGGTTCGCGGTCGCCGTCGTCCTCCAGGGGCTCGGCTGGACCGCCTTCGTGACCTTCAAGGTCTTCTCGGTCGCCTACCGCCAGCGGCTGTGCCCCGAGCCGCTCCTGGGGCGGATGACAGCCACCTTCCGCTTCCTGGTGTGGGGGGCGATGCCGGTGGGCGGGCTCGTCGGAGGGTTGCTGGGAGATCGGTTCGGGGCCCGGACCGCCCTGTGGACCGGGGCGCTGGGCGAGCTCCTCGCCGTGATCCCGCTCCTCCTCTCGCCGCTGCGGACGACACGCGAACCGCCGGACCCGGAGGAACGCGGCCATGTCCCCGCGGCAGCACGGCCCGAACCTGGGCTCCCCCGCTCCCCCGCCCCATCGGCTCACCGCCCCCCGTCCCACTCAAGGAGCACCCCGTGCGCTACACCCACGTCGACGTCTTCACCGACCGCCCCTACAGCGGCAACAGCCTCGCCGTCTTCCCCGAAGCCGAAGGCCTCACCCCCGCCCAGATGTTGGCCGTCACCCGGGAACTGCGGCACTTCGAATCGGTCTTCCTGACCCGGGACTCCGCGCGGCCGCGCACTCACCGGGCGCGGGTCTTCGACCTCGCCGGCGAGCTCGACTTCGCGGGTCACCCCCTCATCGGTGCGGCGAGCGTGCTGCACGCTTTGGAGGGCGACCCCGGCGTCACCGGGGACGAGACCACTTGGACCCTGCGGCTGCCGGCCCGCACCGTGGAGGTCGCCACCCGCCGCCGCGGACCACGGCAGTACGACAGCACCTTGCGCGTCGGCCCCGCCGAGTTCGCCGGCCGCCCGTACGGTACGGACCCGGCGATCGCCGCCGAGATCGCCTCCTGGTTCTCCCTCGGACTCCACGACCTGGACCCGGGCCTGCCACCGGAGACGGTGTCGACCGGCCTGCGCTACCTGGTGCTGCCCGTACGGGGGGAGGCACTGGCGCGCGCCCGCGTCACCATCCCGCTCGACGCTCCGCTGGCCCGGCTCGGGGCCGAATTCGCGTACCTCCTCGACACCACCGCCATGGAAGGCCGGCACTGGACCAACGACGGCCGCCTCGAGGACACTGCCACCGGCAGCGGCGCGGCCTGCGCCGCCGCGTACCTGCGCCGCCACGACCGCGTCGGCGACGGAGAGCGCACCCGGTTGCGGCAAGGCCGCTTCACCGGCCGGCCCAGCGAAATGACCATCTGCGCACACGGCGGCGGGGAGGCCGTGCACACGGTGGAGGTCGGTGGCTCCGTCGCGCTCGTCGGCAACGGGCAACTGGCCGAGCTGCCCTGACCCCTACGACACCCACCGGCCGGTGTGAACCCCCGTGCCGACATCGAGAAACCTCCGGCCGTCCCGCGCGGAGGCAGGTCGGCCGGAGGCCTCAAGTCGGTGGCGAGGAAAGCGAAGGGACTAATTTCAGGAGTGTGGAGAAGGAAGCCCCCTCATGGCCTCGCCACGAACACGTTAACAGTCAGGCGGGGATCAGGTCACTCAGGTTTTCGGGAGTGACGATCCGCGACTGCCGGTGCAGCCCGGCGGGGCGCTCCAGGCCGATGTAGGTGACGGGCCCCGCCGGGACCGTCTTGCCGTCCCAGGCGGTGACCGTCGTCGCGCTGCCGGTCATCAGCTCGGTGAGGTAGCGCACGGTGAGCTGCTCGCGCTCGACGATGCCGCGCAGCAGCGTCGCGACCGTCACCCGGTTGCCCTCGACCCTGTTCGACGACGGGGTCCCCTTCAGGTACAGGTGCAGCCACTTGGCGCGCCAGCGGCCGTCGGACCCGCGCAGGAAGACCAGTGGCAGGGCGACCCGGCCCGGACCGCGCAGTCCCGACTTCGCGCGTACCGTGCGCGGCTCGAACGGGCGTCCCTTCTGCTCGCCCTCGCGCAGCATGAACCCGAAGAACGACTCCTCGACCTCCTCGAAGCCCTCTCCGGAGTAGATGTTGATCTGCGGCACGACGCAAGTGGCGCGTACAGCGCCCAGGCGCAGGTTGATGAACTCCGAGGCTCCGTCGGGGGCGCTCGTGATGTCGCCGGAGTGCTCCCCCTCGACACCGCGCAGGTTGGTGTACGACAGCCAGGAGGCGGTCGAGTAGTCGGCGTTCAGGAGCGCGGCGGACAGGTCGTAGTCGGTGGAGCGCTCGCTCTGCTTCCAGTACACGAAGAATCGCAGCAGTTCTCCGTCGACACGGGACACCGAGCCGCGCGGCAGCACGCCGAGCCCGGACTCGGTGGCCTTGCCGCTCAGCGGCAACGCCACGTCCAGGACCTCCGGGTCGATCAGCAGGTGGTCCGCGGCGGGCAGCCGGCGGCGCAGCTCCGCGTCGAGTGCGGCGATCAGCCGCTCGCGCTCGGGCGCGAACACCGGCCGGCGCGTGTCGTCGGTGACCCAGGCCCGGCCGAGGCGGTTGACGAACAGGCGCTGCTCGCCGGTTTCCTGCTCACGGTTGTGCAGGTGCTGGCGCACCGACAACAGGACCCGGCCGGAGACATCGCGGACGACCTGCTCGGCGGCGACCACGATGACGTCGCGCTCTTCCTGGGTGGAGGAGTCGCGAAGCAACCGATCCAGGGAGCGGAAGAGTTTGCCGGGCGCGGCCTTCAGCAGCTCTACGGCCGTTGTGGTGTCGCCGCGGGCAAGCAGTTCCTCGACCCGGCTGTCCAGGGAGCGCGCCGTCTTCTCCCCGCGGGCGACGGCGAACACGTCGGCCGCGTGCGGCCACTGCGGGTACTCGTGCGGGTGCAGCCGCTCGCCGAGCCGCTTCCACATCTCGCGGTGGGCGTGTACGTCGGCGAGCTTGGCCGGCGCCGCGGCGACGACCGCGTCAAGGGCCGCCAGCAGCGCCCGGCGCACCGAGCGGGGCAGCGTGCGCAGCCGTGTGGGCTCCTGCAAGGTCACGTCGCCGCCCACGAGCGCGCAGGCCAGGCGGAGCCCGTCGGTGACCGTGTCGAGGAGCAGGCCCGTACCGACCATCAACCGGGCCTGGTTGACCACGGCCCGGTTCTCCCGTACGGGGATCTTTTCGGGCTGCGGCCGGTCGGCGCAGTGGCCGGCGAGGTCCCGCAGGTCACACAGGCCGTCCTCGCCGAGAGGGGTGGTGCTGCCGGCCAACGCCAGGTAGAGGGAGGTGATTTCGGCGTCGAGTGTGCCGCCCAAGTGCAGGACCGTCATACGGTCTCCCGCCGCGGTGATCAGCTCGTCGTGGTGAGCGAGCATCTCGGCGTAGGTGTGCGGCTGGTTCCCGTACGACGGGAGGGTGAGCAGGTTCACCACCCCGGTGCTCAGCTGCTCCAGCGTGCTCGCGCGCGTGGCGTCGTCGGCGAGCGCGTCGGCCAGGCATCGCATCCAGAAGTCGAACGTGTCCGGGACATTGGCAGGGAAATCGACGAAGTACACGTTGTGCCGCACGTGGTCGCCGACCATCTCCCGGACGGTGTCCAGCGTCCGTGCGGCGGTCTCGATCACCGCGTCCTCGGAAAGCCCCGACAGGTGCGCGAGCAGCTCGGCCGAGAGCTTGAAGCCCACGGACATCAGCGCGGCGTCGAACCGCCGCGCCGCGACAGCGCCTTCCCCGGCGCGTCCTGTGGGGCCGGGAATACGGTGGGTGTGCCGGATGACCAGGCGTTCGAGTCGGTGGACCATCCCGGGATGATCCCAGGGCGAAGCGAACGGTCGCACCCGGTTTTCCCGGTGCGGGGCACGGGCGCATACGCGACGTCCGGCCCTCACGGCTCCCCGAACGCATGGAACACCGACGCCCGGGGCACCCGCACGGACCAGGTCAACCACGCCGAGAACCAGGAGAGCCCATGATCCGCTACGCCGTGACCTGCGACCGGGAGAGCTGCCTCGCCCTGTACCTGGAGCCCGAGGGTACGGAGAACGCCCGGTTCGAGGACCTGATCACGGAAGCGGGCTGGGTCCTGCGGCCGGCGGCCGTGGTCCTACCGGGCTACCCGGCCGCACCGGACGCGCTGGCCCACCTCTGCCCCGCCTGCGCAGCCGAACGCGGCCCGGTCCTCGAACGCGGAGACTGCCCCGCCTGTTCCGGCTCGACCGAGGACACCGATGCGGGGACCACCTGCCACTACTGCCGGAAGGTCGTCCCCCACCTCGCCGACAGGTGGTGCTGACGCGCGGACGCGACGAGTGGAGCAGCACCCGCGGCCCGGACCTGCCGTTCGGTTCCCGGCGACATCCGGATCATCCGGTTGATGCATACGGTTGGATCCAGGGGGCAAGCGGTCCCGGGTCGGGGTGAATCACTTGGGTGTAAGGCGGGGGCTGTATGGACCGGGTGGAAGCGGATCAGGCGCGGCGATCTCGTGTTGGTGGGCTGCCGGCGGTGTCCGCCGTCTTCGAGGGCGACAGGAAGATCGCCGAGGCGCGTGCCCTGGCCCGGGCTTTCCTGGTCGATGTGCAGGCGGTGCATGGGCTGCCCGTGTCCGAGCGTGCGATGGACATCGTCGCCCTGGTGGTCAGCGAGCTGGTGACCAATGCCCGCAAGCACGCCCCGGGACTGTGTCTGCTGACGCTGGACATCGAGGACGGGGCCGTCGAGGTCACGGTGTGGGACGGTGATCCGGCAATGCCGATCGTCAGGGCCCCCGACCCGGAGCGGGTGGGCCAGCACGGCCTGGAAATCGTCATGGCCCTGTGCCGAAGCTTCGAAGTGCGCCGCGAGCCGGTGGGCAAGCGGATCAAGGCGACCGTGGTGCTGGCCGACGACCCGGGCGGCGACATGGCCGGCCATCAGCTCGGCTGACGCGGTCCGCCGACTCGCTCGGCACTCAGCCGGCCGCCGCACCGGTCTCCTGACCGCGCCGCGGTAGCCGGCAGGAGTGCGACGGTGTGCTCAGGCGGCCGGGCTGCCGGACGGGACCGGAGTCGGCGGGAAGAAGCGACGCATCAGGCGGACGCGGAGGGACCAGCGGGCGGGCCGGACGACACGGCCCGTGGCCTCCCGCTCGATGTTGTCCAACAGGTCGGCGAGGAGCGCTTCGTGGAGCGGGCGGATCGCGAGCGGCCACAGCAGACGCATGCCCCCGGCGAGATGCCCGGATGCCGTGTGGACGACCTGACAGCGTGCCGGCCCGTCGGGGATGACGACGAATTCGTGGTAACCCTCCAGGCCCAGCCCGGGGGTGAAGGCGAAGTGGACCCGGCTGCCGGGTTCGTACGCGCTCACCTCGTAGCGGATCCTGCCGTGTCCACCGGCCGAGCCGACGGCGAGTCCCGCGTCGAGTCGCAGCGGTGACCAGGCCGCCGGCCACAAGCGGTCCTGCGGAGTGCTCAGGAGGTCGAGTAGTGGTCCGACCTCGGACGCCGGTGCCTCGACGGTTCGGCGCTGGACATTGCGCATGCTGTGCCTCCTCCGGCCGCACTCCATACGGGTGCGTATGGAAGGACCGTACGCTACCGTATGGAGATGGGACAAGAACGCCGTCGGCTGTCCGCGAACGACTGGGCGGAAGCCGCGTTGACCGCTATCGGCGCAGGCGGGGTGGCCGCCGTCGCGGTGGAGCCGCTCGCGAAACGGCTCGGCACCACCAAGGGCAGCTTCTACTGGCACTTCGCGAACCGAGAGGCGCTCGTCGAGGCGGCACTCTCACTGTGGGAACAGCGCTTCACCGAGGCGACCATCGCAAGCGTGGCCACCGAGCCCGATCCGGCAACCCGACTGCGGATGCTCTTCGCCCGGGTGAGCAGGGACGCGGAACACAATCCCCTGGCCGTCAGCGTGCTCGCCTCGGCCGGCCATGAACTCGTCGCGCCCGTCGTGCGGCGTGTGATGGAACGACGCACGGCCTACGTCGTGAGCCTCTTCGAGGAAATCGGATTCCCGCCCGAGGTGGCGCTCCAGCGGGCCGTTCTGGGGCTCACCGCCTACGTCGGGCACAACCAACTGGCTGTGCGGCTGCCTGGGCTGCTCCCCCTCGGCACGCAGGACCGGCTGGACGAGTACGTCGACGCGACGGTCGAGTTGCTCCTGCGTGACGCACCGGCACAGAGCCCACCCGCGACACCGTAGGGGCGCTCGCCCACCCGGCCCTGTGCCCGGCGCCGTCGAGGAGGCCCGACTCGGCGGCGCGTCAGGCGGCAGCCCGCAGGCGGACGGCGGCGGCTTCGGCCTCTCGTACGACGCGCTCGGTGTCCACTCCGACCAGGCGGCCGTCGAGTTTGAGGGGACGGCCGTCGACGAAGACGGAGTGGACGTTCTGGGGGCGGCCGTTGAAGACGATCTGGTTGACCCAGTCGAAGCGCGGTGCGAAGTTCAGTGTGGCGGGGTCGATCACGATGAGGTCGGCCCTCTTGCCGGGGGTCAGTGAGCCGATCCTGTCGGCCATGCCGATGGCTTCGGCGCCGCCGAGCGTTGCGGACCGCAGCGCGTCCTGAACCTGTGGGAAGACCTCGGCGTTCAGCGAACGAGCCCGTTGGAGGCCGATGGCGGTCTTCATCAGGGCGAAGAAGTCCGAGGTGTCGTTCGTACCGCCGTCCTGGCCGAGTCCGACCTTCACGCCCTGCCGGGCGAGGTCCGGCAGCCGCATGACTCCCGAGGCGAGCCTCATGTTGCTCAAGGGACAGTGCGCGGCGCGTACATCGTACGAGGCGACGACGGCGATCTCGTCGTCGCTCAGGTGGATCGCGTGGTTCATCAGCAGTCGCGGGCCCAGCGCGCCGATATCGGTCAACACACCGATCGGGTCGTCCGCGCGTTGTTCGATGCGTTCGAGTGCGTGGCTGTTGAGCATGACGCCCAAGTCCTGAGCGATCTCCCAGTGGGCGCGGTTGAGTCCTTCGAGGGCCCGCGCGGCGTGCGTGGCGATCTGGGCCGAGGCGAGGGGGACCGGGTCGATGAGTTCCTTCTTGACCCGCGTCAGGAGGGTGGCCTGCGGCTCGGCCTGGAACATGGCGTAGGCGAAGCGCACTCCGGTTTCGGTGAGGGCCCGCACGTATTGGACGGTGGTGTCGTACGGGATGGCGTCCACCCAGTCCACGACCGTCGTCACGCCGGATTGAACGGTGTCGAGGGCCGCCAGGCGTACGAACCGGTACATGTCAGCCGGCGTGATCCGCGGAAACGTCGCCCGGTTGCATTCGGCCAGCCATCCGAACAGGTCGCGGTTGGCACAGCCGCCGCGCATCGAGGACTGCCACAGGTGGGTGTGGATGTCCACGAACCCCGGCATCAACAGCTTGCCGGAGGCGTCGATCACCTTCGTGCCCGGCGGTGTGGGGACGTTCGCACCGACCGCCACGATGACGCCGTCGCTCAGGAGGACGTCCGCGTGCCCGACCAGACCCAGCGGCCCGCTGCCGAGCGTGGTGTCCATGGTGAGTGCCAGGGAGGCGTTGTGGAGCAGGGTCGGCCGGGGGGCCGGGCTGTCCCCGCCGGGCGTCCGGTCTCTCGACTGAGCCGGCCGAGCGCCGAGGGTGAAGGGAGCGGCTACGGCCATGCCCAGACCGGCCAGAACGCCACGACGACTCGGCGCCTCGGGCGTTGCGGGGTGCGGGACCTGAGGGGCAGGTGTGGCAGGACAGTCGCTGTGCGGGGCCATGTCGTGATACCTCCCGGTGGGCGCAGGACAGGCAGGTCACATCCACCGACCGACGGCGCGTCAGGTGTCCGGCGGATACCTGGATGGTCCGCCCTGTCGAAGCCTTCCGAAAGAGGTGCGTCAACATTTTGTGGAAGTTTACTTCGTCCCCCTCGTGGCGTGGGCCGCCCGGATTCGGGCGCATGCCTGCGAGGGGCCGCGGCGGCGGCTCTGTCACACGGCGTCAGTGGGTCTCGCAGTACGCCTTGACCATGCCGTCGATCAAGTGTCGGGAGTCGTCCGGATTCAGGGCTTGGGCCTGGAGGTGGTCGAACATGACCTGGTAGGGGTAGCGCTCGGCGTGTTTCTCCAGGTAGAGATCGCTGGTGAAGCGTTCGAGATAGACGACTCCCGCGTCGGAGTCGGGATACGTGAGGATGGAGAACTGTCCTAAGACCCCGGGATGGGCTCCGGAACTGTGAGGCAGGACCTGCACGGTGATGTGCGGTTGCGCGCCCAGGGAGTTCAGGTGTTCGAGCTGCTCGCGCATGATGTCGTGGTTCCCGACCATGCGGTGCAGTGCCGATTCGTCCAGGATGGCCCACAAGCGCAACGGGCGGGCGGGGTGGTGCGCGCGGTGTTGACGTCGCAGGCGGACCTCCAGGCTCACGGCGGCCTGTTCGTCGGTGGGGCACGGAACGGATTGCGCGATGACCGCGGCCGCGTACCGGGGAGTCTGAAGGAGACCCGGTACCAGCAGGGCGTCGTAGGAGTGGATCGCGGCGGCCGCCGTCTCCAGGCCGATGTACACACCGTAGGGGACGTCACCGCAGGAGACCCACCAGCCTTGACGGCCGGACTCCTTCGCCATCCGCATCAACGAATCGACGACCGCCTGGTCGGTGATTCCGTAGATCCGGCACAGGTCCCGCACATCACGCGGGTTGATCGGGCGGCGTCCGGTCTCGATGAGACTGATCTTGGGCTGGGACACCATCAGGCGCTTCGCCGCCTGTGATGACGTCATGCCCGTGGCCTTGCGGAGCTGCCGGAGCTCCGCGCCCAGCCGCCGTCTTCTGACGGTGGGATTCACATTGGCCGCCATGGGCGGTGTACCTCCAGCTCAGGACTTCACGCAGAGGTCACCTCACCCCACGGCCGACATCGGCATACGCATTGTGCATAGGCGATCCGGTACGCGCGACATCCGCATGGCCGGCGTCATCAGTTCGAGCTAACGCCCCTCCAACGGTCCTGGCCGCAGGCGGTAAACCGAGCGGAGTGCGTCTCAAGAGGTGGACACGTCGCAGGACCGGTCGGGGGCGTGTGTTCAGTGGGTTTGGCCGATCCAGCGTCTGACGGCCTGGTAGGTGATCTCGTCGACTCCGGCCAGCACCCCGATCGCGTGAGGGTCGTCGGCGAGCAGGGTGATGCCCGCTGCGGTCAGACACGCCTGGAGTTCGAGCCGTCGCCGGTCTTCGGGGCTCACGAGTGCGGGCGGACGGCCGGACGGCGGGACGCGATCATGGAGGTGGGGGTGTGAGTCTTGAGCGCTCGGGTCCTCGTCCTCGCCCAGGCCGCGCAAACCGGGAAACCGGTAGGGGTCGAGTGCCCCCCGCGGCAGCCTCGGGGCCGGAACGGCGCCCGTGCGGTCGGGTTGTGAGCCGAACGCCGGCGGATCGGCCATGGTGTTCACAGGTGCTGGCCTTGTAGGGCGTGGGCGCCCGCGGCAATGACTTCGGCGAGTTGGTTGGCGACCGCTGTGCTGCACCCGCCGAGCCGGACAAGCCCACGGCAGCCGACCGGTCCGTCGTTGCAGAGCGAGGGAAGGGTCAAGCCGGCGAGCGCCAATGCGGCCTGCAGGTTGGTGACGGCTTCCTCGCCTGCCTGGTAGGCGGCGTCCTGGCTCCGCTTGTACCGGAGTCGTTCGGCGTGGGTGAGCTCGTGGGGCATGGTGCTGTCCTTGTGGGAGGCGTCGGGACGGATGCGGAGGGGTGGGGCGGGCGCCACCCAGGGGGCGGCGAGCGCCCCCGGTGCGGTGCCGGTTGCGTGGAGGGCGGCCGCTCACGGCGCAGACCCGTGGGGCTGAGACCGTCGGCAACCCGTGACTAATGCGTTTTGATCTTCGTTCTCGTATTGCAAGTGATCACGCTCCTTGAGCGGGGGAACGGAATGGAGTGATCGAGAGGCCGTCGACATCCGGCTGCGCCGTGCCCTTCGCACCGCGAGGCGTTGTCATCGTCGACGACGGGCGAGCCGGGACGTCCGTCATGAGCCGTAGCGGAATCTGGGAGGGGCGGGAGCGCGGCCGGCCCTCTGGTCCATCACCGGATAGTCGGGGAGTGCGGTGTCCGGGCCGCTCACGACCGTCGGTTGCCGCAACAGGCGGAGCGAGCGGCCGCGGTGCCGTGGAACGGGTTGGCGGGGCGGTCGGGTGAGGGTGATCTGGCGGACCAGTTGCTGGAAACAGGCCAGCGCGGCGATGGGCGGGAGCGTGGCCGCCGCCCGAGCCGCGAAGGTGCTGGGCGCCTGAGCCACGCACAGGAGCGTGGCAAGGGTCGAGAACAGCAGGACGATGGACCAGGAGTGCACGGCTCGACGTTGATGCAGGGCCGCTCGGAGGATGGAGAGGGAAGCGACCACCCACGGCCCGTAGATCAGCAGCGGCCACCAGCTGACGACGTCGTCCGCGGTGCGCGGGCCGGCGCTGTGGCGCAGGGCCTCGCAAATGGCCAAACCGCTGAAGATGCTGACCACGGCGGCGATCGCGGCGACCAGCACGGCGGTGAAGAGACTGCCCGTCCTGAGCAGGGTCACAACCGATGATTTCGGCGGGGTCCGACGGTGCCCGTGGCGGGCCGGCGGTCGCGGCCTTTCATCCGTTCCGTGCGCGGGCTCGGTGACCATCCCGACGGGAGTGTCCGCATCGACGGTCTCGTCGAAGCCGAACTGGTCGAACGTCGTGTCCGCGAGCCTCGGTCGCCTTGCCTCCTGGAGGAGATGGGCGAGTTCCTCGGCCGGATCCCACGGGACATGCAACTCATCGGATCCCACCAGCGGTTGCTGATGGGTCGTGTGTTGCTCGAAGCCGGACGGCGGGCAGAAGGCGGATACTTCCGGGTGGGACGGGTGGAATCCGCCGCCGTCGTGCCGCTCGTACTGTTCAAACACCTGGGGTCTCCGGGCATTCGCCGAGGGCCGTTTCCCGCGGTTCCGTGTTCGGCGAGCGTCGACGGAACTCGTTCTGGATCCGGCTCATCTCCTCCAGGAAGTCCTCGAAAATCGAGGACGAATAGTGGAGATCCACTTCACACCCTTCGTTGCGCAGCGTCGCGCCCTTGCTCGGGGTCCAGCCGGTGTATGTCCATTCGCCCACCCGTGCGCCTTCGGTGCCGACAACGTGTCCGTAGCGGCCCGCGCTCCGCAGAAAAATTTCTGCGTGGTTTGCATTTGTCATAGTCCATCAACGCTTCCCACAGCAGGGAGGGTGTGGTCCGTTCAGGTGATGGCACGCGTTGTAAACAAGTCTTGACCAGTGTCTTTAATCATTTCTGTGTCCACGGAGCAAGCGTGGTGACAGCACGTACCCGGGCTTGTCCGAAGCGGTCGTCCCAGCTCACGGGAAGGACCGGGCGGCGATCGGATGGCGCCCACCAGGCAGCGCCAAGGCCCCCCGCGCACCGGTTCTCGGCGCGCACTCCGCCCTGTCGGGGCGCTCGCGCATGCCCGCGCGCCGCTCCCGTTCGAGCCGCCGGAGCCGTGACCCGCTACCCCGCCTGGATGCAATCGGCTGACAGGGCGCATCTCCGCATATGCCGTTGCGTTATGTCGAGGACGAAGGGCACCGCGACACGCGCCGCCCTCGTCACCAGTCACCGGAGAGGAACCGCTGTGCCAGACACCCTCCTGAGAATCGCGTTGATCTGCGCTGTCCTGGGCACGGGATGTGCTGCTTGGACGTCGTCCGGAATCGGGCGAATGCACCCCTTGGACGTCCGCGAACTGCGGCGTCAGCAACGCTTCAAGCACGTCCTGTCCGGCAAGTCGGAAGCGGCGAAACCCCAGCCGAACGAGACTCCGATCACGGCGAAAACGGTCAACGTCCCCGTCTGTACCGAATGTGGCGCCTCATCAGGCCGGACTTGAGTTCGGGCCCGCGGCCTGCGGCGAAGCCACCGGCGTGGCCGGCAGACCTACCCGAGGAGATGAACACAGGCGTGATCGTTCCGAATAGGGCCGTCCCTCCGCTTACCAGGCAAGAGCAGGGGAAAGCGGCCTGCATGGAAAGGACCGACTGTTACCAGATCAGGCCGGGCCCGCCCGGATTGCGATGTGTGGAGGCAAGGGAGCTGGCCCAGAGCGTCCTGGCCGAGACGGGAGCGCCCCCGCAGCAGGTAGAGGACGTGGTCACGGTGGTATCGGAGCTGGTCTCCAACGCCCGACGTCACGGCGGCGGCGTCACCGCGTTGCGCATCACCGCCCGCGCCGGCGCCGTCACCATCGAGGTGTCCGACCGCTCACCGCGCCGACCACGCGTACAGCCTTGGGCTCCGGCGCAGCCGGGTGGCTTCGGATGGCGGATGGTCAACCGCCTGGCCCACACCACCGGCATCCACTCCCACCACGGGGGGAAAACCGTCAGCGCCACCCTCGTCGCCGGCGGGAACTAGGGACTGTCCGGGCGGTTTGCGTGCCCTGAGGGCCACGAAGACCTTGGCGTTCCCCGCGTTCCGGGCCTGGGGGACTGCCATCGCGGACGTGCCGGGCGCGTGGCGGCCCACTTCCACGCCCTGATATCGGGTCGGTTCCGGGAACTCGTCAGGCCGGCTCCGCGGCGGCAGCCGGGGTCAGCTGCCGCAGCCGCACCTCTCGGCGGTCTGATCGGCCGGGGTCCGGACCGTGTCGACGGCCTGCCCGTCCGGGGCGCAACAGGCGCCCGGGGCGGTGGCGGGCTTCCGCGGGGTGCCCGCGTCGGCCTTGACGACATAGACCTCCCACGGCTCCTTGCCGGGACCGGCGACCCACACCTTGTCCTGCAACGCGTAGCAGCAGGAGGTGTCGTTCTCCTCGAAGGTCGCCAGGCCCGCGTCCTTGAGCCGCGTGGTGGCCGCGGTGACCTCGTCGGTCGCGGTGACCTCGATGCCGAGGTGGTCCAGGCGGGTCTCCTCTCCGGGCTCGCCCTCGATGAGGACGAGCTTGAGCGGGGGCTCGGTGATGGCGAAGTTGGCGTAGCCGTCGCGCCTCTTGGCGGGCTCGGCGGCGAAGAGCTTGGAGTAGAAGTCGATCGAGGCGTCGAGATCGGCGACGCGCAGGGCGAGCTGGACACGGGACATGGCGGTCTCCCCTTGGTGAACATCTGTTTCGACATCTGTCGATACAACCGAGCTTGCCACCGGTATCGACAGCTGTCAATATTGAGCCATGTCGAAACAAGTGGGTCTGCCGGTGCTCGCCAAGGACGACGCGGCGTGCTGCGCGCCGATGGTCCGCGAGCCGCTGGGCGAGCAGGACGCGGCCGAGCTGTCGCGGATGTTCAAGGCGCTGTCGGACCCGATCCGGCTGCGGCTGCTGTCGCTGATCGCCTCCCACGAAGGCGGCGAGGCGTGCGTGTGCGACCTCATCGGCCCGTTCGACGTCTCCCAGCCGACCATCTCCCACCACCTGAAGGTGCTCCGGGAAGCCGGGCTGGTCGGCTCCGAGCGGCGTGGAACCTGGGTGTACTACTGGGTGCTCCCCGACGCCCTGTCGAAGCTTTCCGCCCTGCTCCAGATCCCCGCCGTGTCCTCGAAGGCCACTGCCAAGGCCACCGCGTGAGCGCGCGGGCGCCGCTGGTACGGCGAGCGACGGTCGAGGGACTCGGGACGGCCGCCCTGGTCACGGTGGTGGTCGGCTCCGGTATTCAGGCCACCGAGCTGACCCGCGACATAGGGGTGCAACTGCTGGCCAATTCCCTCGCCACCGTCTTCGGCCTCGGTGTGCTGATCGCTCTGCTGGCCTCGGTGTCGGGGGCGCACTTCAACCCGGCTGTCACCCTCGCCGCCTGGTTCACCGGCCGCCGCACCGGCGACTCCCCCACCCTGCGCGACGTCGCGGCGTACGTGCCCGCCCAGGTCGCCGGGGCGATCGCGGGCGCGGTGGCGGCCGACGCCATGTTCGGCAAGCCACTGGTTCACTTCTCCACCCACGACCGGTCCGCCGGGCACCTTTGGTCGGCCGAGGTCGTGGCCACCGCCGGGCTGGTCTGGCTGATCTTCGGCCTGGCCCGCGCCGGCCGCGCGCACCTGGCACCGGTACTCGTCGCCTCCTACATCGGAGCGGCGTACTGGTTCACCTCCTCCACCAGCTTCGCCAACCCGGCCGTGACGATCGGCCGGGCATTCACCGACACCTTCGCCGGGATCGCCCCCGCGTCCGTGTTGCCGTTCCTCGCCGCCCAGCTGATCGGCGCCGCCGTCGGCCTGGGCTTGACCGCCGTGTGCTTCGGCCGTCCGGCCGCCGTGGACGAGGACGAGGTCCTCGTTCCCCACGGCGGGCAGCAAGACGCCGCTCCCGCCCGTCTCGCCGAAGAAGGCGCGCTGCCCTGATGAGCACCTCCGCCACCCCGTCCGCGCCGTTCATCTGTGTGTGCGACGCCGACCGCTCGCGGATGGCCACCGTCTCCCACGCCCGTCCGGGCGGCGGCCTGGGTGAGGTCCGCCCGCCCGGTCCCGGCCCCGCCGACCTGGTCACCGAAGCCGTCATCCTGGCTGCGGCATGAGGGCCGCCGCGACCGGCTTTCGCATCGCGCCGATGCGGCCGGAACACGCCGAACAGACCCTGGCGATCTACCGGTTGGGCATCGAGGAGGGCAACGCCACCTTCGAGACCATCGCCCCGACCTGGCAGGCGTTCGACGCCGCGAAGCTGGACGAACACCGCCTGGTCGCCTTGGACGCGGGCGGCCGGGTCCTGGGCTGGGCCGCCGTGGTGCCGGTATCGGACCGATGCGCATACGCCGGCGTCGTCGAGCACTCCGTCTACGTCCACCCCGAGGCCCGCGGCCGCGGCGTCGGCCTGGCCCTGCTGACCGCCCTGATCGCATCCACCGACGCCGCCGGCATCTGGACGGTGCAGTCCGGCATCTTCCCGGAGAACACCGCCAGCCTCGCCCTGCACCTGCGGGCCGGGTTCCGCGTCATCGGCACCCGCGAACGCATCGGCCGCCACCACGGAACATGGCGCGACGTGGTCCTCGTGGAACGCCGCAGCCCCACGATCACCTGACCTGCTCGCGCACCAGCTCCGGTTCGGCGCGTACCGGTAGTCGAAGCCCCGCGCGCTAATGGCCGTGGTTACCCGGTGTCCGCCGGCGGGCGGCCCGGTGTGAGGTGGCGTGGAGGGACCAGAGCAGGCCCAGGGCCTGTGCGCTGGGGCTGTCGGGTTCCGCCTGGTATACGACCAACTGCCGGCCGGGAGCGTCACGTACGTCGAAGGTCTGGTATGTGACGGCCAGCGAGCCGACGTCCGGATGCAGCAGGTGCTTGGCCTCCTGGCTCTTGCCGCGTACGACGTGGGCGTTCCGCAGGCCGGTGAAGTCCGTGCTTCGCCGGGTGAGGCCGTGGACGACTTCCCGCAGCCCGGGCCGTCCGGGTCGAGCCGGCAGCCTGCCGCAGGCGGCCCACAACGGCCTGGGCCGTGTGGTCCCACCGCCGGTAGAACTGCCGGCCCGCCGGGTCGAGGAAGGTCATCCGGGCGAGGTTGTCCATCCGCTCGAACGGGGAGTGCAGGGCCCCGGCCAGGGCGTTGGCCGCCAGGACGTCCAGGGTCCGGTTGATGACGAACGCCGCCGCGGCCGGACAGCCGTCCAACAGTTGAGTGGGCGAACCGGCCGCCGGGCACCGTCCCCGCCAGCCGGTGGAGGTGCGCGAGCTCGTTCGGGTCGAGCCGTAGGGCACGGCCGAGCGCGTCGAGCACCCGGGCCGAAGGGTGGCGCTCCCGCCCCTGTTCCAGCGGGGTGTAGTAGTCCGCGTTCACCCCGGCCAGGACGGCGACCTCCTCCCGGCGCAACCGCGCGACCCTGCGCACCCCGTGGCTCGCCACGCCCACGTCCTGCGGCCGCAGGGCCGCCCGGCGTGCGCGCAGGAACTCTCCCAGATCGTTGTCGGTCACGCCTTCACCCTAGGCCGCGCCGCCCGTGTCCTGCCTGGGTGCGCCGCACCCAGGCAGGACACGGCCTGGCCGGTCGTCGACCTCCCGCCCAGACTCGGTGGCGCGGAACGGATCCGCATCCTTCGACGAACGGAGTCCGTCCTTGACGGGCAGCACAGAACAGGGCCGGGCCGACGTGGTCGGCATGTGGGTGACGGCAGACGGCCACATCCGCCAGGAAGCCCCCACCGAGGACAGCCGGCGCCGGGCCCGGTTGGCCAAGGGGCGACACGAAGCAGGACCATGCTGGGATGGATCACTTGTCACATGTGTCACCGGCAGCGGTGGTGCGTCTCACGTGCTACACGAAGACCGAGCAGACGGAAATCCTCGGCGAGGGTGCCGACCCCTTCGGTGTCGCCGACACCGGCCTGACATGGCTGCCCAAGAAGGAGCACTTCGGCATCAGGCTGGAAGACCGGCTCGTGGCGCATACGGGCCTGCTCCGGACGCCCATATCGATCGGGGGCGTCGAGACCGAGGTGGTCGGGGTCGGCGGCGTGGCCGTGGCACCGGACGCACGTGGACGAGGACTCGCCCGCCTCGTCATGACCGCCGCCCTGGACCACGCACGGACGATGGGCCCGCAGTACGGACTTCTCTTCTGCCGGCCCCCGCTCGTCCCGCTGTACCGGCGACTCGGCTGGCGGGTGTTGGACCAGGACGTCCACGTCGAACAACACGAAGGGCCCGTGCTCATGCCGCTTCGAACCATGTGGACGTCGCTGCACGACGAGGCGGACTGGCCGGCCGGGGCGGTGCGGCTGCTCTCGTTCCCGATGTGATCAGTCAGGACTCAGGTCGTCACCGGTTCCAGCCGAAGCGTCCGGCTGGGCCAGGGCGGCGGCTCCGAAGCGCCGAACCAGACCCTGACGTCCTCCCCGGTGCGGACCGGCAGGCGCGGGTAGTCGTTCTCGGCGTGCTCGGTGCGGTGCAGCGCGTGGCCCGGGCTCAGGTACCGGGCGGCGTACCCGTCGAAGGCGGCCGCCCCGGACGGATGGCAGACGGTCGCGAGCACCTCGCGGGCGCCGGGCGCGGGCGTGAAGCCGGGTCCGCGCAGCAGCAGGACGTCGTCGCTGTCGGTCATGGTGGCGTTGGCCACCTCGCGGTGCTCGCGCCAGACCGGGCCGGTGTAGAAGGACTCCAGCGAGCGCCGACGGCGCGCCATATCGGGGAAGGAGCGCAGCCAGACGAAGCGGTTCGGGTCGTCCAGGTCGCGGAACCGGCCGCCGACGGTGATGCCGACCGCCCGCTGGCCGGTCACGAACTCGCGCTCGAACAGCTCGATCAGCGTTTCCCGGGCTCCTGGACGCAGGGTGTACTGCCGGAGTTCGACGATGCTCATGCGCCGGCCTGCCCGGTTCGGGTGAAGTCCATGGTCCAGTTCTGCTCCCAGGTGCGGCCGTCGTCGGCGGAGAACTCCTGCTCCCAGCGGGCGTGGTCCGGTCCGAGGCGGTACCAGGTGAAGTGCACCCGGATCGGGCGCCCGTCGTGGGTGTCGTCACCGTAGAAGTCGCCGCGTTCCCCGGTGAAGCCACCGATCACGGGCGGGTCCAGCCGGCCCGTCCGACTGTCGGACCAGTGGATCGACCAGCGTCCCGTCTCGCGGTCGAGCAGCCGCAGGGTCACTCCCTGGCGGCCGAGGGTGGGGAAGGTGATCTCGTCGATGTTGCCGGCGCCGCCGAACAGCGGGCGGATCACGGCATGGCCCGGGAACTCCACCCAGGTTCCGGTGCCCGGTGCGAGCGGTGCGGTGAGACGGCGGTTGGTCACGTCCCAGGAGCCGTGCAGGAAGTCGAAGTCGTTCATGCGCCGCAGGTTAGGGACAGTCCCCTGACATCTGCTGTCAGTGGATGTGGATACTGGGCGGCATGCGTGCGAGCCGGCTGGTCACTCTGCTCCTCCTGCTCCAGAACCGGGGCCGGATGACCGCCCGGCAATTGGCCGAGGAGCTGGAGGTCTCCGTCCGTACGGTCTATCGGGACGTCGAGGCGCTCGGCGCCGCCGGCATCCCGCTGTACGGCGCCGCCGGACACGCGGGTGGCTACCGGTTGGTCGGCGGTTACCGGACCCGGCTCACCGGACTCACCGCGGACGAGGCGCAGGCCGCGTTCCTCGCCGCGCTCCCCGGCGCCGCAGCCGACCTGGGCCTCGGCGAGGCGCTCGCCACCGCCCAACTCAAATTGCACGCCGCGCTCCCGGCGGAGCTGCGCGAGCACGCCGGGCGGACCCGGGAACGCTTCCTGCTCGACGCGCCCGGCTGGTACAGCGACGCCGACCGCACGCCCTACCTGGCCCCGGTCGCCGCCGCCGTGTGGGAGCGGCGGGCAACGGTGCTGCGGTACCGGCGCTGGCGGGCGCCGGAGGAGATCGAGCGGCGGGTGGAGCCGTACGGCCTCGTACTGAAGGCGGGCCGCTGGTACCTGGTGGCGGGCGGCCCGTCCGGGATCCGCACCTACCGGGTCGACCAGATCCTCGGCATCCGGCCGCTGGAGGAGTTCCCCGCTCCGGAGGGGTTCGACCTGGGCGCTTACTGGGACGACTACGTGGCCGACTTCCGGGCGCGGCTGCACACCGGGAAGGCCCTGGTGCGGCTCACCCCGGAAGGCGCCCGCCGTCTCGGGGTGACGCCCACGAGCGACGGATGGACGCAGGCCCGAGTGCCGATCGAGTCGATCGACCACGCCTACGGGGAGTTCCTGCGGATGGGCACGGACATCGAGGTCGTGGCACCGGACGAACTCCGGGACCGCATCGCCGCGACCGTACGGACCTTGGCCGCCCGCTACGCGGGCTGACCCCGGGCGGAAGGTTCTCCCGGCTCCGTCTCCGACCCCGTACTCCCACTCCGGTCGCGATCAGCCGGACCGCATCGGCCTTCGAGGCCGGATGACGGCCCGCGGCCCGGCTCCACGGCCCGCCTCGGGGCCGGCCCCGGGAGGCGAAGCGGTCCCGGGGCGGCCGTCGGGAGCCGGTTACTTCCTCCAGAACAGGTGGTGCTGCACCCCGCTCGGGCTGGGCACTACCTCCAGGTGGAACCGGTCGAGCAGTTCGTCGGGGGATTCCCACAGTCGTAGGCCGGAACCGAGCTTGATCGGTGAGACCGCCACATGCATGGTGTCGACGAGGTCGGCGTCGAGGAATTCCCTGACGGTGCTCACGCCGCCGCCGAGCCGGACGTCCTTGCCCTGCGCCGCCGCCCGGGCCTGCTCCAAGACGGTGGCGGGGTCGCCGTCGACGAAGTGGAAGGTGGTGTCGGACAACGTGAACGAAGGACGCTTGTGGTGGGTCAGGACGAACACCGGAGTGTGGAACGGGGGCTCGTCCCCCCACCAGCCCTGCCACTCCAGGTCCTGCCAGGGACCTCGCTGGGGCCCGAACTTGTTGCGGCCCATGATCTCGGCGCCGATGTTGTGGGCGAAGTCCCGCGTGAGGTAGTCGTCCAGGCCCCGGGTCCCTCCTGGGGCGGTCCGCATGGGCCAGCTCGCCGTGGCACCGGCCCAGGCGAACAGCTTGCCGGGATCGACATGACCGAACGGCCTTTCGAGGGTCTGCTCCTCACCGGCACCGATCCCGTCACTTGAGACGTTGAAGTTCTGGACCCGCAGTAGCTGAGTCACTTGCTCCTCCTGTGTTGTCGACAACGGTGGTAGGACTCGCCGGACGGGGAAAACTCATCGGTGTTTCCGTGGCCGGCGAGGGGTTCGCGTCCCCGGGCGGTCACAGCGTGATCCGACTGATCCGACCGGAAGGCCCATTTCCTGCTTGGTAGCACGTCTGCGACCTCCGCTCGGGCAGCGGATCGCCGGGCGGCACCCTAGAACCGTGGGTAGCGGGGGTGCCTAGCCATGAGAGCAGCGGGGCGATCCGGGCGTCGTCCTCGGGCGGCGGCCTGCAGGGTCAGGCAGAAGTGCCGCCTGGACGTCCAGAAGTGCCGCCTGGACGTCGCCGGTCCCACCGCCGCAGAGCGCGGGACACGGAGCGGTGGCGCAGGGGTCGACAGTTTTCCTTACTACGTGTCCACCGTTTCGGCACTTCTGCCGGCGACCGGATGCGCCCAGGATGAACCGTCGAAGCGCGGCGGCGTACCCGGAGCGCTCGCCGCATCCGCCGCCCCGGCCCTCTGGGCAACATGGACACAGGAGTAGAGACGCACATGAAGTACCGCCCCCTGGGGACCACCACGGTCAGTGCCATCGCCTTGGGGGCCATGCCCCTTTCCATCGAGAACCGCCCGGATGAAGAGCGAGCCGTCGCAACCATCCATGCCGCCCTCGACGCAGGCATCACGCTCATCGACACGGCCGACAGTTACCACTGGCACGCCGACGAGCGCGGCCACAATGAACTGCTCATCGCCCGTGCCCTCGCCCGCTTCGGCGGCGACACCTCAGGCGTCCTCGTCGCCACCAAAGGGGGCCGGGGCCGTCCCGGCGACGGCGGTTGGACCGTCACGGGCACCCCCGCCCATCTCAAGCAGGCCGCCGAAGCCTCGCTCAAGCGGCTGGGAGTGGAGGCGATCGGCCTGTACCAGCTGCACAAGCCCGACCCTGACGTGCCTTGGGCGGAATCGGTCGGCGCCCTGCGCGAACTCCTCGACGCGGGAACCATCCGGGCCGCGGGTATCTCCAATGTCACCACCGACCAGATCCGTGAGGCGCGCTCCATCCTCGGCGACGCGCTCGTCTCCGTGCAGAACCAGTTCTCCCCCGCCGTTCGCGACAGCGAGCCCGCACTGGAGCTGAGCACCCGACTCGGCCTGGCTTTCCTGCCCTGGAGCCCGTTGGGCGGCATCTCCCGCAGTTCCCTGGACGGGCCGTCCGGCCCCACCTCCGCCGGCACCGCCTTCCACCGCATCGCGGTCGAACGCGGCGTGAGCCCGCAGCAGATCGCCTTGGCCTGGCTACTGGCCCGCTCCCCGCTGGTCATCCCGGTGCCGGGAGCCGGCCGTCCGGCGTCGATCCGGGACTCGGCCGAGGCCACCGGGATCGAACTCGACGCGGCGGAACTGGCAGAACTGGAGACAGCCCTGCCGAAGTGAGGGGCCGAGGCCTTCGGAACGGGTCGGTCGGACCATGGCCTCGGCCTGCCGTGTCGCCCTCACCGGCCGGCCCCCTCCTCCGCGACGGGCCCGACGAGGCGGCCGTCGCGCCATTCCACCACCCGGTCCGCCAGTTCGATCAGGCTGGGGTCGTGGTGGCGACGAGGATGGTGACCGACTCGCTGCGCACGCCCGCACGCAACAGCTCCATGATCGACCGGCCTGTCTCCGAGTCGAGCCGGCCCGTGGGTTCGTCCGCGATGATCAGGTCGGGGTTGTTGGCCAGGGCGCGGGCCACCGCGACACGCTGCTGCTGCCGCCGAAAAGCTCGCCGGGGCGCTGCTCGGCGTGGGTGGCGAGGCCGACCAGGGCGAGCAGGGTCCGGGCGCGTTCTGGGGTTGCGGCGGCGTCAGGGCGTGGCGCGCTGTTGCCGTTCCTGACGGCCGCGCAGAACGTCGCGCTGCCGACGCAGTTGAAGGGTGGCGGTTCCCGACGCGGCGCGGGCGCACGCCGCGCCGCACGGGTCGCGGAGATCCTGGACGCCCTCGAAATGGGCGATCTGGCGCACCGGCTGCCGGCGCACCTGTCAGGCGGCCAACAGCAGCGCGTCGCGATCGCCGTGGCCATGGCGGACGACCCCAGGGTCCTGCCGGCCGACGAGCCTACGGGCGAACTGGACTCGGAGACGGCCGCGGCGGTCTCCGGGACCTTCCGCACGGTGAGAAAGGAACTCGGCGTGACGGTGGTCATCGTGACGCACGATCCCATGGTGGCGGGCGAGGTCCGCCGCACCGTGGCGATCCGTGACGGCTGCACCAGCAGCGAGGTCCTGCGCCGCCTGGTCACCGACGAGCACGGCGCGGAATCGATCAGCGAACGCGAGTACGTGGTCCTGGACCACTCCGGCCGGGGCCAACTCCCCCCGAAGTTCCTGGAGGCCCTGGGCATGCAGCACCGCGTGGCGGTCGACCTCGCGCCGGACCGCATCGAGCTGCGTCCGGACCGGAGTCACGGCTGAGCCGTTTCCGCTCGCGTGGTTCGTCGGCCACGGTCGGAACTCCGGTCGGCTGCCGGGCCCGTCGCAGATCCGCCGTGGGATACCGCCCATGATTGGGTCAGGAAGCGTCAAAGGATTCGGAGTCAGGCAAAGCGTTCGACATCAAGCGACAAAGCTCCTTGTCCTGTGCATGACCTCCCGATGGGATCACGGAAGCCGTTACGTGCGGCTCCACCCCACACAAGGAGCACTCATGCGCATACCTCGCCCCCGGCTCCGCGCCGCGGTCGCCACGGCAGGGGCCACCGCCCTCGCCTCGGCCGCCCTGGTCGCCACGCCCCTGAGCGGGGCCGCCTCGGCGGCCCCCGCCGCCGGTCGGCAGGTCAAGCCCGTTCCGGCCGTCGCCGGACACCAGTTGGTCCGAGCCGTCGGCAGCCCGCTGTCCACGGAGCAGTGCCAGGCCAAGTGGAAGATCGCCTGCTACGGACCGCTGCAGTACCGCCAGGCGTACCACCTGGACCCGCTCTACAAGGCCGGCATCACCGGCAAGGGCCGGACCATCGTGATCGTGGACTCGTTCGGCTCCCCGACGATCCAGCACGACCTCGACGTGTACAGCAAGCAGTTCGGTATTCCCAGCAGCAAGGTCCAGGTGGTCAAGTGGGGCGACGTCCCGGCCTGGGACCCGAAGAACGCCGACATGACCGGCTGGGCCGGTGAGTCCACGCTCGACGTCGAAATGGCCCACGCCATGGCGCCGGACGCCAAGATCGTGCTCGTGGAGACGGCGGTCGCCGAGACCGAGGGCGTCACCGGCTTCCCCGAGATGATGTCGGCCGAGAAGTCCCTGATCGACCGCGGCATCGGCGACGTCATCACACAGAGCTTCGGCGCGACCGAGAACACCTTCCCGGGCTTCGACAAGGGCGACTTCTCCAGCCTGAAGAACTTGCGGTACGCCTTCAAGGCGGCGGCGGCCCACGATGTGACGGTCCTCGCCTCCTCGGGTGACGGTGGCGCGACGGACAGCACGGCGGACGGCAGCGGTTACTACAAGGAGCGCGTCAACTCCTGGCCTTCGTCCGACCCGCTGGTCACCTCGATCGGCGGCACCCAGTTGCACCTCGACGACAAGGGCAACCGCCTCAGCCCCGAGAGCGTCTACAACGACAACGGCGCGGGGGGCGGCGGCCAGTCGCACGTCTTCGCGCGGCCCTCGTTCCAAAACGGCGTCCGCGGCGTCGTCGGCGATCGGCGCGGCACCCCGGACATCTCGATGGCCGCCGCCGTCAACGGCGGGGCTTGGGTGTACTCCAGCTACGACCCGACCGCGGTCGGCTGGGACGTGTCCGGCGGCACCAGCGAGGCCGCGCCGCTGTTCTCCGGCATCGTCGCCCTCGCCGACCAGGCGGCCGGCCACCGGATCGGCAACCTCAACGACGCCCTGTACTCGCTGTACAAGGACCAGGGCTACAAGCCGGCCGGCGGCCTCGTGGACGTCAACGACGGCACGAACAACAGCTACGCGGGCGTGACCGGCTACACCGCGGTCGACGGCTACGACATGGCGACCGGTCTCGGCACCATCGACGCGGCGCGCTTCGTCCCGGCCCTGGCCCGGGAGAGCCGCCGCCCCTACTGATCCCCGCACCGCGCACGACGTCACGCACGGCGCCGCCCGGTACCCCGGGCCGGCGCCGTGCGCACCTCTCCTCTGTCGGGAGGGTCCCCCTACCTGTTCAGGGCGTGCCGTCCGGCTTGTTCGAGGTACCGCTCCCGGCCGCCTCGGCGAGTCCCGAGTGCCGGTAGGAGTAGCCGAAGTAGATGACGAGGCCGATCAGGAACCAGACCACGAACCGGATCCACGTCTCGACCTGGAGGTAGGTGATGAGCCAGATCGAGGCGACCACGCCGACGGCGGGGGTGAAGGGCATGAAGGGCGTACGGAACTGCCGCGGCAGGTCGGGACGCCGGTACCGAAGGACGATGACGGCGGTGCACACCACCGCGAAGGCGAGCAGGATGCCGATGTTGGTCAGCTCCGCGGCCGCGCCGATCGGCACGAAGCCGGCGATGAGGGCCGACGCCACGCCGACGATCCAGGTGACGCGGGTCGGGACGTGCCGGGTCGGGTGCGTCTTGGCGAACCAGTGGGGCAGCAGTCCGTCGCGGCTCATGGAGAACCACACGCGCGTCACGCCGAGCATGAAGGTGAACATCACCGTGAGGATGCCGATGATCGCGCCGACCGCGATCACGTCGGCGAACGCACCGAGCCCCACCGATTTGAAGGCGCTGGAGAACCCGCTCTCGGGGTCGATCTCCTTGTAGTTCTGCATGCCCGTCAGGACCAGGCAGGCGAGGACGTACAGCACCATGGCGATGGCGAGCGAGTAGATGATCGCCCTGGGCATGTGGCGTTGCGCGTCCTTGGACTCCTCCGCCGCCGTGCTCATCGCGTCGTATCCGAACACGGCGAAGAAGACCGTCGCCGCCCCGGTGAAGGCGCCTCCCACGCCGAACGGGAAGAAGGGTGTGTAGTTGTCGGTGTCGATGTGGAAGAAGCCGACGACGATGACCAGCAGGACGACCAGAACCTTGAGCGCGACGACGACCGTCTCGAAGCGCGCGGCGTTCTTGATGCCGAGGTTGAGCAGATAGGCCGTGAACAGGCAGAGGACGGCGGCGATGAGGTCGACACGGTGGCCCTCCCCCGTCCCGGGCGCGCCCAGCATCCAGGTGGGCAGGCCGGCGCCGGTGTTCGTCAGGAGGAAGTTGAAGTAGCCGGAGATGCCGATGGCGACGACGGCGACGATGGCCGTGTACTCCAGCAGCAGATCCCAGCCGATGAACCAGCCGGCCAGCTCGCCGAGGACGGCGTAGCCATAGGTGTATGCGGAGCCGGCCTTCGGGATCAGCCCGGCGAATTCGGCGTACGAGAAGGCAGCCGCGGCGCTGGCCACGCCGGCGATCAGGAAAGAGATCAGTACGGCCGGCCCGGCGATGCCGTTGGCGACCGTGCCGGCGAGCGTGAAGATGCCGGCGCCGATGATGCCTCCGACGCCGATGGCGGTGAGCTGCCAGAGCCCGAGGGTCCGCGTGAGCTGCTCGCTGGGAGCGCCTTCGATCTCGTCGATGTGCTCGATCGGCTTGCGGCGCAGTACGCCTTCTCCCATCCGCAGCCTCGACATGTGCGTCCTCTCCTCGGGTGCTGACGGGGGTTCATGATGTCGCAGACGCCGAGTCGGCGGGGTTAGGCGCTCCGCAGGTCCTCGCCGGCGGAGCGGATCCGGTCGGCACTTTTCGGGTGCCCGCGGGCCGGCGTCCGCCGCGTCCCGTCCGCCGCCGCTCCCGTCATTCTCGCGGGGGCCGAGCTCCTGGCCCGGCCCCGCGAAAGTGGTCTTGAGGACGTCACAGGATCTCGATGGAGTCGACCTTGGGCGGGCGGACGCTCTGCCGGCCGCCGTCGCGCGACCAGATCGCCGCCGTGGGTGACGCCGACCCCGTCCCCGTCTCCCTGCCGGTCGGCACCATCACCGTCGACAAGCCGATCGTCACCAACTGGCACACGTCCCCGCAGGACGCCGTTCCGTTCGCCTGAACGGGCCGCTCGACCGAACGAGCCCGCGCGGGACGAGCGGTGCGGCCGTTCGACCGTGGTGTGCGGTGGCGGCCTTGCGCTCGGCTCTCTCGTCGCAGCCTCGGTCCACCCCGCTCTCCCGTCCGCCCCCGGGACGCCTACCCCGTGGCCTCGCCCGCCGGTTGCCGTTCCTTCCCTCACTGCCTCCAGGTCGGGAGGACGGGCAGAGCGCCGGCCGGGCCGGTCGTGAGGGTGTTCCCGTCGCCGCGGCCGATCAGCCAGGCGAGGATGTCCGCTCTCGAACCGGCTACCAGCGGACCCGTGCCTGCGCCGACGCAGTGGACCGCGCCGTCCTCATCCGCCCTGAGCCGCACCGGGGGCATCGCTGGGTCTTTCCGCAACCATGTCAGCGTCTCGTGCAGTTCGCGGGTTGTGAAGGCGTCCGGCCAGTGGTGTGGCAGGTAGGTGGTTGCCAGATCCACGTGGTGGACCTCCTGCTCCCGCAGCAGGCTCCACAGCACACCGCGTACCGGGCGCATTCCTCCCCCCAGCCACCGCACCGGTGCGTCCCAGGCACTCCCGGGATGTTCCACAATGGCCCGGAGGACCCCGCGTACGGATTCCTCCAGATCCCCGGAAATCTCGCCTGCCTCGCGAAGTGCCCCCTGCCGGATCTCCCGGGCCCGGGTTTCCTCGTCCGGGTACTGGGGCAGATCCGTGCCGGTCCGCGCGGCCGTGAGCAGACGCACCCGGGAATCCGCGCCGCGGGCCAGGTGAACCAGGACGTGCGCGCGCGTCCACCCGGGCAGACGCGAAGGTTCCCCCATCTGTTCGCCGGTCAGGGACCGGGCGGAGTCGAGCAGACGGTCGGCGGAGGACGTCAAAAGCGGAAGGAGGACGTGGGGTTGATCCCTCTCGGGATCGCCGGATGTGCTCATGCCCGGTCTTCTTCCCCCGCGGAGCCGTCTCACCGGCTCCGGCTTCCCGACCGAGCCGGGAACCGGCGTCGAGCCGCGGCACCGCTGCTCGAATCCCACCCGACACCCGTGCCCGCACCGTCCGCCGAGGAGCTCCCCGTCCCCCGCGGTACCCCGGTGTCATAGTGCGGGCATGAGATCTCCAACCTCCACCGGTACTTCGCAGGCCTGGGCGGCGCTGGGCGCCGATGCCTCTCTGCTCGACCGGGTGTCCTACGGCGGACCGTCCGGAGGGCTGCCGGCGCGGCTGCCCGTCATGGAACTGGCGCGGTCCACCGTCGCGGTGTGCTCGCTCGCCGCCGCCGAACTCACCTCCGTACGCACGGGGCGGCCCGTGCCCCGGGTGCGGGTCGATGACGAGGCGGTCGCGACGGCGTTCCTCAGCGACCGGCTGGTGCGGCTCGACGGGCGAGCGTGGTCGACCTTCGCGCCGCTGTCCCGGTTCTGGCGGGCGAGCGACGGATGGGTCCGCACCCACGCCAACTACCCCCACCACCGTGCCCGATTGCTCGCCGCGCTCGGAGTGTCGGGGGACGCTCGCGAGGATGTGGCGCACTCGGTGGCGGGGGCGATCGCGGAGCGTACGGCGCGAGAGGTTGAGGAGACCGTCTACGCGGCGGGCGGCCTGGCCGTCGCGGCACGCGGTCCCGAGGAGTGGGCCGGAAGCGAGCAGGGGGTCTTGGTCGCGGGGCAGCCGCTGTTGACCACGGCACGTATCGACGACGCCCCGGGCCGGGTGCTCGGTGACGCCGCGCTGCCGTGCGCGGGGTTGCGCGTGCTGGATCTGACAAGGGTGCTCGCCGGGCCGGTCGCCACCCGGACCCTGGCGCTGCTCGGCGCGGACGTGTTGCGGATCGACGCCCCACAGCTGCCGGAGAGCCAGGAGGCCCACAACGACACGGGCATGGGAAAACGCTCGACCACCCTCGACCTGGGTGACGCCACCGACCGCCGGATCTTCGAGGAGCTGCTCCGTGAGGCGGACGTGGTGGTCATCGGTTACCGGCCGGGGGCACTGGACCGGTTCGGGCTCGCGCCCGACACGCTCGCCGAACGCCGTCCGGGCCTGGTGATCGCACAGCTGTCCGCCTGGGGCCGCTACGGGCCCTGGCACGAACGGCGCGGCTTCGACAGCCTGGTCCAGGTGGCCACGGGCATCGCCGAGCTGGAGGGCTCGGCGGACGCACCCGGCGCGCTGCCCGCCCAGGCGCTCGACCACGGCACCGGTTATCTGCTGGCGGCCGCCGTGCTGCGCGCGCTCACCGAGCAGCAGCGCACGGGCGGGAGCCAGCTGGTCCGCTCGGCCCTGACGCAGACCGCGCACTGGCTGGTCCACGGCCTGGCCTCGGCTCCGGGTGGGGAAGGCGGCTTCGACGCCGGGCGCCGGCTGACCGAGACCGACAGCCCCATGGGCCGACTGCGCTACGCGCTGCCGCCCGTGTCGTACGAGGGCGGGCCGGTGGACTGGGGCCGCCCTCCCGGGGTGTGGGGCAGGGACGCCCCTGTCTGGATCGGCGTCTGAGGAGCACCGAAACGGGCCGTCCCACGCCCGGGGCCGGTACCGGCCTGCCCCAGCCGTTCCGGTCCGTCACACGGCGTCGGGCTGCCAGGCCAGCTCCGCGTGGACGGTCTTGCCGTCGCGGCGGGGGACGACGCGCACCCGGCGGGCGAGGCCGCGGACGATGGGCCACCCGCGTCCGCCGGTCCGGTCGGGAGTCCGGGAGTACGGAAGGCCGGGGCTGGAGTCGCCCACGCTGATCTCGATCCCGTCGGGCAGCAGGGCCAGCTCCAGGGTGATGGGGCCGGGGGCGTGGCGGACGGCATTGGTCACCAGTTCGGAGACCACCAGCAGGACGTCGTCGTGAAATGTGTGGCCGACGTGCGGGGCGTGGTGGCGCAGGAGGGCGACGGCGACGTCCCGGGCTTTGGCTATGCAGCCTCGCGCCCCGTCGAAGTCCACGCACACCTTCGTCGGCTGCGTGTCGTGCGGAGTGGCCGGCGGGAGTTCCATCCCCACTCTCTTTCCACTGGGTGCCTCACCGCTTGGGCGCCTCACCGTTGCTTGTGACACCACCGCGCTGCCGGGGCCCCTGTCGCCTGCTTCGCCCCCTTCCAGCAGGGTACCCAGCCCCTTCGAAACATTTACGAGATCGCGTTCCTCGCGGCGGTGGGCTTTTGCACCGATCTGCCCGCACGTGTAGTGATCCGTTCGGGAGAACGGGTTCCCTTCTAGTGCAGATTCACTAGTCTGACCTGGTGCCCATTACCCAGGCTGAGGGTTGCCGCATGAGAGAAGACTCGACATGACCGGCCCGTCGTTCCGGGTCTATGTGAGGCTCGACACGGACGCTACTGCTCTCGGGCTCGTCGGCGCCCTGGACCTGGACGGTACCGCGCAGTTGCGTGCCGCCTTCGCCGACTGCTTCGCGCGGTGCTCCGACCGTGTCGTGCTCGACCTGTGCGATCTGCGTTTTTGTGACTGCGCGGGGCTCAACGTGCTGGTGGAGGCCAAGGCCACAGCGGATAGGATCGGCATCGAGCTGTGCGTGGAGGGCGCCCACGCGCAGGTGGCCCGATTGTTCGCCCTCACCGGCGCCGGCGACCTGTTCGCCGACGACATGCCGCGTCTACCTCCGAGGACCGTCTGATGCCTTCGACACCGCAGGCCGCACCGGATGCCGCGTCGCGCACCGCCTGCGGGCGCATCACCATCCTGCTCGTCGAGGACCACGACATGGTGGCCGAGGCCATTCGGATCGCCCTGGACCGCACCGACGACCTGACAGTGGTCGGGCGCAGCCTGTGTGTGAAGGACGCGCTGGCCGACGCCGCCCGACTGCGGCCCGCCGTGGTGGTGCTCGACCGGCGACTGCCCGACGGTGACGGGATCTCCGCGATCGCCCCGCTCAAGGCCGCCGCCCCCGGTACCCGGGTGCTGCTGCTGACCGGTGACGGGACCCCGGCGATGGCCGCCCACGTCGCCGAGGCCGGAGGCTCGGGCCTCATCCTCAAGGCCGGCAACCTGGCCGAGCTCAAGGACGGTGTACGTCACGTGGCGGCGGGTGACGTGGCCTTCAGCGAGGGCCTCCTCGCCGGCGCGCTGGACCGGCTGATCGGCGCGACCGCCGACCTCGGCACCACCCTCACCCCACGGGAACGCGAGACCCTCGGCCTGCTCGGGGACGGCCTGGGCGCCGCCGAGATCGGTCGGCGGCTCGGTGTCGCCCTCAACACCGCCAGGAACCACGTCCAGCGGGTGCTGGAGAAGCTCGGTGCCCGCTCCCAACTGGAAGCGGTCGCCGTGGCCCGGCGCGAGGGCCTGCTCCCGTGACCGGGAACGGTCCCGCCGAACAAGGCGGCGCCCTCGGCCCGACCGAGACGGCGTTCACCCTGCTGGTCACGAGCGTCGTCGACTACGGCATCTTCATGCTCGACCCCCGAGGTCACGTGACGACCTGGAACACCGGCGCCGAGCGGATCAAGGGCTACCGCGCCACGGACATCATCGGGCAGCACTTCTCCGTCTTCTATCCGCCCGAGGACATCGCCGCCCGCAAACCCCACCTGGAGCTGGAAGCGGCCATCGCCGACGGCCGCTTGGAGGACGAGGGCTGGCGCATCCGCAAGGACGGCTCCCGCTTCTGGGCCAACGTGGTGATCACTCCCCTTTTCGACGAGACCGGCGCACTGCGCGGCTTCGGCAAGGTCACCCGGGACATGACCGAGCGCCGCGCCGCGGAGCAGGCGCTCACCGAACGCCGCCGCCTGTTCACCCACCTGGTGGAGGCACAGGAGTTGGAACGCCGCCGTATCGCCTGGGACGTGCACGACGACTCCATCCAGGCCATGGTCGCCGTCGGCATGCGGCTGGAGCTCCTCTCGGAACAGGCCGGTGAACCGTACGCGAGTGAGCTCTCGCAGCTCGACGTGTCGGTGCGCGAAGCGGTGGGCCGCCTGCGCAACCTCACCTTCCGACTCCAGCCACCCGGTATGCACCAGCACGGCTTGGTGGAGTCGCTGTCCCAGCACCTGGACGACGTCGTGGCCGGGGACTGGGGCCTCGCGCAGTCCTTGGAACACGACCTCGTGAAGGAGCCGGCCCCCGCGACCGCGATCACCATCTTCCGCATCGTGCAGGAGGCGCTGTTGAACGTGCGCAAGCACGCGCAGGCGCGCACCGTGAAGGTCAGCGTCACCGTCGAGAGCCGGGGGCTGCTGGTCCGGGTGGCCGACGACGGCACCGGGCACCCGGCCGTCGCCCGCAGGTTGCACGAGCACTTCGGGCTGATGGAGATGCGCGAGCGGGCCGAGACGGCGGGCGGCTGGTGGTCCCTGCGCAGCGAGCCCGGCACCGGCACCACCGTGGAGTTCTGGGTGCCCGACCTTCCGTCCGGTGTGCTGGACGAACCACTGCCGGGCTCACCCGTCAGCGGCATCGACACCTCGGCCTCCCTCCGGCGGCCCTCGTGACCGGGTCGACGACGCCCGGGGACCCCCTGCGGGTGCTGATCTGCGACGACAACAGCATGCTGCGTGCGGCCCTGGGGAAAGTCATCCGGGCCCAACTCGATCTCGACCTCGTCGGCAGCGCGGCCGATGCCGACGAGGCGATCCGGCTCGCCACGATTCACCGGCCGCATGTCGTGGTGCTCGACGTACGCTTCCCCGGCGGCGGCCCGTACACCGCGCAGCAGGTCGTCCTCGCCGTCCCGGGCGTGCGCGTCCTGGTGTTCTCCGCCTACGGCGACCAGGGCGCCCGCACCGAGATGGCCGCCGCCGGCGTCTCGGGATACCTCGTCAAGGGCATCACCAACGCCCGGTTGCTGGCCGACATCCGGGCTCTGGGAACCGAAGCCCTTGCCTCGAACGCGACCCCGCGGCGGTCACCGCGGGCCTGACCGCGAGATCCGGCGGCGGTCCCACCCGTGCCGGCGGACGGGCTGCCCACACGGTGCACACGGCACGGCGCACTGCCGGCCGGTGCTCGGTGACGTCTCCGTGGTGAACGGGCTGGGCCGATGGGGTGAGCAAAGCGCCGGTAGGGCGCGAACCCGCGGTGGTTCTCGAAATCATCAGGTTTGCGTAAAGCGCTGTCGTGTCGCAGCCACTGCCCTGCCGTCATGCGCATTGCGCTTGGAGAGAGCTGACGATGAGTTACGGGAACGAGCTGCGAACCCGGATCGCCGAGCCCGGCACCACGCCCCTGATCGGCGTGTACGACATGTACTCGGCCTCGGTCGCGGCCGGACACTACGACGGGATGTTCGTCTCCGGCTTCGGGTTCGCCGCGTCGCACTACGGACTGCCCGACATCGGGTTCATCGCCTGGCCGGACATGCTGTCCTTCGTCCAGCGGCTGCGCGGCGCCTTCCCCCGGCACCACCTGCTAGTGGACATCGACGACGGCTACGTCGACATCGATGTGGCCTGTCATGTCGTCGACGGGCTGGAGCGGATCGGTGCCTCCGGGGTGATCCTGGAGGACCAGAAGCGTCCGCGCAGGTGCGGACATGCCGACGGCAAACTGGTCCTGCCGCTCGCCGAGTATCTGGAGAAGCTTGAGGCCGTGCTGGCAGTCCGCGGGGACCTGGTCGTCGTCGCCCGTACGGACGCCACCGAGGAGGCGGACATCCTCCACAGGGCCGAGGCTTTGGCCGCCACGGACGCCGACGCCGTCCTGGTCGACGGGGTCCGCAGCACGGAAGGAATCCGGCGGATCCGGGCGGTCGTCGGCTCGAAGCCGCTGCTGTTCAACCAGATCGCCGGAGGAAAGTCACCGCGCCTCTCCCTCGGTGAGCTCACCGATCTCGGCGTCGACGTGGCCATCTTCAGCACCCCGTGCCTCTTCGCGGCGCACCGCGCCATGGACGCCGCCCTCACCGAACTGCGGCTCGCCGACGGACGACTGCCCGCCGCCGAAGGGGCCGACGAGATCGGCGTCGGCGAGTCCACCAGGCTGCTGGCCCGGAACTTGGGCCGGCCCCGGCCGGTACCCGTCGCGCGGGCGAGTGCCGAGGTGTGACCAGGGCACGCGGTACGGGCCGCATACGCCGAATTCGTCGATGCGTGTCCTGCGACTATGCTCCGGACAGTTGCCACCGCCTCGCGTAAGAACGGCGGATGCCGCCATAGCGTGAGAAGGTTCGGGAAATACCGTGTTGATCGGGCGTCACGACGAACGGGCGGCCATGACCGCGGCACTGTCACCGGAAGCGGAGACGGCCTCGCTGGTGCTCCTCGGTGATCCCGGGGTCGGCAAGACCGCGCTCCTCGACACGGCGGTGACCGAGGCCCTTTCCGCCGGGACGAAGGTGCTCCGGGTCCGGGGCAACGCGGCGGAGACCGAACTCGCCTTCGCCGGTCTGCACCAGTTGTTGCTGCCCGTCCTGGACCGGGTCGACGGGCTGCCCGCCCGACAGGGCGCGGCGCTGCTCGGCGCCTTCGGGCTCGGCGATGACCCGACGCCCCCCGACCACATGATGATGAGCCTGGCCGTGCTCACCCTCACCTCACAGGTGGCGTCGACCCAGCGCCTGCTGCTCGCCGTGGACGACGCGCAGTGGGTCGACCCCGGAAGCTGCCAGGTGTTGGGCTTCCTCGCGCGCCGCCTCGCGGGAGAACCGATCGGCCTGCTCGTCGCGGCGCGCGGCACCCACCGACCCGACTGGCTGGACCGGTCCGTGCCCGAGCTGGTGGTACCGGCGCTGTCTTCCGCGGAGGCGGAGGAACTTCTCAGCACCCAGCTGGACCCGCCCACCGGCTCCGCCCGGCGCCGGGTGCTGGCCACCGCCGCGGGCAACCCCCTGGCGTTGGTGGAGCTCTCCCGTTCCGCGGCCCGGGACGGGGCGCTCCCGACGGGCCGCCAGGTCCCGGTCACCGATCTGCTGGAGCGGACCTTCGCCGCGCAGGTCGACGCGCTGCCCGAGGCGACGCGCGAGGCGCTGTTGGTGGCGGCGGCGGCCGAGGGCGCGGGCCTCGCGGCCGTGTCGGGGGCGCTGCCACCCGGTACCGACATGGACGTCTGGCTGCCCGCGGAAGAAGCGGGGCTGATCCGCCTGCACGCGGACCGCCTGGACTTCCGTCACCCGCTTGTCCGTTCGGCGATCTACAGCGCCGCCCCGTTCACCGTACGCCGCCGCGCGCACCTCGCCCTGGCCGCCGCCCTGGAGGGCGACCCCGACCGCCGCGCCTGGCAGTTGTCCGCGGCGACGGTGACCCCCGACGCGTCCGTCTCCGGCGCCCTGGAGGCCACCGCCATGCGCGCCTTCGCCCGGGGGGCCATGTCGGAGGCCGTCGCCGGCCTGGAACGGGCCGTGCAGCTGAACCCCTCCCCCGGCGAGCAGACCCGGCTGCTGGCGACGGCCGCCTACGGCGCGATCCTGGTCGGTGACATCACGCAGGCGCAGGCGCTGGGCGCCCGCGCCACGGAGCTCAACACCGACCCGGCGGCGGCCCCGTACATCAACGCGCTCACCGGTCTGATAGCCATGCTGATGATGCGCATGGACTGCGCGTTCGCGCTGGTCGTGCCGGAAACGGTGCGTGACGCGGCGCAGATCGACGCGAGCACCTCGACCATCGCGACGGGGATCGTCTACCACTCCGGCAGCCCCGCGCAGCGGGCGCGAATACGCGCGGTCCTGGCCACGCGCCGGCCGGAAACGGAGCCTGCGCACGCCTTCCACCTGTGGGACATCGGCGTCACGGACCCCTTCGGCGGCGGGAGCGCCGTGCGCGGCCACCTGTCGGCCGCCGCGTCCGCCCCGGGCCGGGCCCCTACGGAGACCCACACGCTCGGGGTGCTCAGCATGGTCTTGGACGAGACCGAGACGGCGGTCACCCTGCTCCGCGAAGTGGCCAACCCCCAGTGGGAGGACGCGGATGCCTTCCATGCCGGGATGACCGCCGCCGACCTGGCGTGGGCCAACCTGGAAAGCGGTCGCTGGGCCGACGCGCGCCTGGGTGTAGAGCGGTTGGCCGGGCGGTTCCTCGCGGGTGAGCGCAGCCACGGGGCGGCGCGCGCGCTCGCCGTGCTGGCCACGCTCTGCGCGCTGACGGGAGAGCCCGAGACGGCCTTGCGGCACGCGACGGCGGTGCTGGCCGCGACCGAGCCGGCCGGGGTGCTGGGCACCGTCGTCCGGGCCCGGCGGGCGGCGGCGCTGGCGGCGATGGCGCTCGGCGACCCCACGTCCGCCTTCCACCACCTGCGGAGCCTGTTCGACCGGTCGGGCGCTCCCGTGCACTACCACCTGTCGTGTTACGCCGTCGCGGACTACGCTGCCGCGGCCGTGCTCACCGGCCGCGCCGAGGACGCGGCGACGGCCCTGGAGTACGTGTCCGCCGAGGTCGCCGACGGCGCGTCGGTGCGCCTGCGCCAGATCCTGGACCGCGCCGGCGCGCTGCTCACCGAGCCGAACGAGGCCGGCCCCCGGTTCGAGGCCGCGCTGGCCGATCCGGCCGGCCGGCGGTGGCCCTTCGAACGGGCCCAAGTGTGGCTGGAGTACGGCGAGTGGCTCCGCCGCCGGCGCCGGATCGCCGAGGCCCGGGACGCCCTGTCCAAGGCGCGCGACCTGTTCGAGGGCTTGGGCGCGGTGCACTGGAACCAGCGTGCCCAGGCCGAACTGCGCGCTGCCGGGGTCGATGTCGAGTCCGCTCCCCGCGACGGCCTGAACACCCTGACCCCGCAGCGCCGGCGGATCGTTCGGCTGGCCGCGCAGGGGCTGACCAACCGCGAGATCGGCGAGCGGCTCTTCCTGTCGCCGCGGACGGTGGGGACGCACCTTTACCAGGCGTTCCCGGTCCTGGGCGTGACCTCGCGCAGCCAGCTGCGCGACGTGGTCGATCAGGACGCCACCGACTGAGGCGGCGGTGACGGGCGGGACGGCGCGGCGCCGGCGGTGGGCCCTGAGGCGGACAGCGCGCGGGGGCGGGCACGTCGCACGGCAGAGCCTAAGTCACATGACGGATGGCACCGACGACGGGTGGAACGAGACTGGGCGCAGCAGTCGGTCCAGTACCCAGGAGGTCCCGTGATCCTCGTTCACCTCGCGCCGGGCCGGTCCCTTCGGCCCGATGCCGGCCGGAGTCGGCCACGTCGGGGCGGCCCCCGTGCCCGCAGTCGCGCGGCGACAGCCGGCCGTCCCTGAGCCGCGCCGGCCACGCGGGCCCCTGAGCCCCCGTCGGCCGCCCGTTCGCGTCGCGGATCGCGGCGCCCCGCGCCCCGCACCGGCGCGACGGACCCCGCAGGCGCATCCCGCAGACCCGCTCTTCCCTCTCCGATCCACGGCATCACGGACCGCGCTTCCCTCTGCTTCGGCTCGGTCACGCACGGTGCCCGCACGAACGCACCAAGGAGTCACGATGTCCGTCGTGCTGTCCACCCTCCCCCTGTCGGCCACCGAACGGGCCGACTACTGGCACAGCGTGGTGTCCGACACCTTCATACCGCTCGACGTCTCGCTGCACGAAGCCGAGCCCTCGGTGGGGACGATCGCCAGCGATCGGCTCGGCCCCCTGCAGATCTCCGTCGTCGAAGCGGGCCCGCAGACGGTGACGCGTGACAGACGCCTGATATCCCGGGGCGGTGCTGAGTACGTCACGGTCACCCTGCAGCACCGGGGTACCGCCAGGCTCACCCAGGACGGACGCCAGGCCCTGGTCAGACCCGGCACCTTCACTTGTTCCGACGCCGGGAAGCCCTACAAGAGGGAGCAGCCGGACGACTTCCGCTTCACCGCCTTCCGGGTGCCGAAGCAGGGGCTCGGGGTGTCGGACGGGGACCTGCGGGCGGTGACGGGGACCGTATTCGGCGCCGACCGCGGGACGGGCGGCCTGGTGGCCGGGTACCTGGCGCGGCTCGCCGAACGGGCCGCGGACTTCGACCCCTACACCGGCCGTCAACTCGCGATGACCGCCGCGGACCTGCTGACCGTCCTCGTACGGGAGCGGCAGGGACGGCTGAACCCCCACGCGTCGGAGGCGGCCCGCGGGATGCTGGCACGCGTCAAGGAGTACATCCTGCTGCACCTGGCGGACCCCGACCTCTGCCCTGAGAGGATCGCGTCGGCGCACCACATGTCCGTGCGGTACCTGCACAAACTGTTCCGGGCGGAGGAGGCGACGGTCGGGCGCTGGATCCACCGCGAGCGCCTCGATCGGTGCCGCCGTGAGCTCGCGAGGCCTTCGGGTTCCGCGCCGACCGTGTCGGCGGTCGCCCAGCGGTGGGGTTTCGTGAACCCCTCCCACTTCAGCCGGGCCTTCCGCGCCGCGTACGGCATGTCGCCCCGGGAGTGGCAGTCGAGCGCCCGACAGGCTTGAGGGTGGTCACGGAGCCTGCGGTCGCCGTTCGTGCAGCGCCCCGCGCAGTGCGCGCGTGGCGAGCAACAGTGCGGCCTGCGCCCCGCAGGTGGCGCGCAGGGCGTTGACCGCGACGAAGTCGTGGAGGGCGCCTTGGACGCGTACGGCCGCGACGGCGACGCCGGCCTCCCGCAGCCTGGCGGCGTAGGCCTCCCCCTCGTCGCGCAGGACGTCGGCCTCCGCGGTGACGACCAGGGCCGGGGGCAGACCGGCGAGTTGGTCGGTGGTGGCCCGTAGGGGTGACGCGGTGATCTGGGCGCGCTCGACCCGGCTCGTCGTGTACTGGTCCCAGAACCACCGCATCGTGTCGCGACGCAGGACGTAGCCGGTCGCGAATCGGTGGTAGGACCCGGTGTCGAAGTCGGCGTCGGTCACCGGGCAGAACAGGACCTGCTGGAGCAGCGGGACGTCGCCCCGGTCCTTGGCCAGCAGGGTCAGCGCGGCGCCCAGGTTCCCGCCGGCCGAGTCCCCCACGACGGCCAGGCGGGTGCCGTCCAGATCATTGGCGGCTCCTTCGGCGACGATCCACCGCGCGACGGCGTAGTTCTGTTCCAGGGCTACCGGGTAGCCGACTTCGGGCGACAGGTCGTACTCGGGGAAGACCACGGCGGCGTCCGCCCCGACGGCCAGTTCGCGGACCAGCCGGTCGTGGGTGGAGGCACTGCCGAGCACCCATCCCGCGCCGTGGATGAAGAGGATCACGGGCAGCGCCCCTTCGGCGCCCGCGGGCCGCACGACGCGGACCCAGACCCCTCCGGTGGGGCCGCCGGGCACCGCGAGCCACTCCTCGTCGACGGCGGGCAGGGACGTCCCGGCCGCCTGGAGTTCCTCCAGCGCCTTGCGGCCGTCCGCCGGACCGCGCAGGTGCCGGTAGTGCGGCCGGGAGGCCGCCCGGGCCAGGGCGCGGGCCGCGGGTTCGAGCACCGGCTCGGGGCCCCGCCCGGGGCTCGCGTCGGCATGGGCGTCGAGGTCGGTCGCCGGCGTCACCTCGGGCATCGACAGCTCCTTACAGGTCCGGGGAAAAGCGCAGGTGCCCGCACGGACGGGTGTCGTGTGGACGGGTGTCGTGCGGACGGTCCGGGCCGCCCGCACGACACGCGCGACGAGGGGGAAGAAATCAGTGGGCGGTGGAGCGCACGGCGTCCTGGATCAACTCGGCGACGCGCTCGGGCCGGGACAGCATGACCAGGTGGGAGGACTCGACCTCGACGGTGGTCATGCCGGCCCGCTGGTAGCCGAAGCGCTCCACCTCGGGGTTGATGGTGCGGTCGGCGGTGGCGACCAAGCCCCAGGACGGTTTGGTCCGCCAGGCGGCGACGGGTGCGGCCTCGGCGAACGCCCTTGCCGCCAGCGGGCGTTGGGAGACGGCGAGGACGGCTGCGAGCTCGGGGGCGACGTCCGCCGCGAAGAGGGCCGGGAACTGCTCGACGTCCACCGAGACGTCGGTACCGGGCTCGGTCGACCCCTCGACGGGGAAGGGCGCGTACACGAGGGCGTCGGCGAGGTCGGAGGCGGGGAAGCGCCCTTGCAGCTCACCGAGGCTCTCGCCATCCTCCAGCGCGTAACCCGCCAGGTAGACCAGCGCCCGGACGTTGTCCTCCGCGCCGGCGACGGTGATGACGGCGCCTCCGTAGGAGTGGCCCACCAGCACCACCGGGCCGGGGATCCCGCGCACGACCGAGGCGATGTACGCGGCGTCACCGAGGAGGCTGCGGTTGGGTACCGCCGGGGCCAGCACGTTCAGGCCGTGCGCGGTCAGCAGGGGGACGACCCGCGCGTAGCCGGAGGCGTCGGCGAACGCGCCGTGGACCAGGACGACGGTCGGTAGGGAAGCAGGGGACATGGGGGTGCACTCCTCGAAGGGCGGGGGGCGGGCGGTGCGGGATCGGGGCGTCGGGCCCCGGTCACGACGAGGACGCTACGGGCGCCCGGCCCGGGCGCCTTGCCCGTCGGTGCCCCGCTTCTGGCCTCTGCGTGCCCGGCCCGCGGCTTCTGACCTCTGCGTGCCCGGCCCGCGCCGCTGTCCCGCCGGCGGCCGGGAAACGACGCGGCCCGCCGCCGCGCCGTGGGGCGCGGACGACGGGCGTCGTGGGTACCGGTGCCGCTCAGAGGCCGAACCGGCTGCGGCGGGCCTCGGGTACCAGGTCCGCGTAATGCGGATGCCTGCCGATCCAGCCCCGGATGAAGGGACAGTACGGGAGCACGTCGAGCTCGCGCGTCCGTACGTCGTCCAGGGCGCCGCGGGCGAGGAGGCCGCCCAGTCCGCGGCCCGCGAAGCGCGCGTCGATCTCGGTGTGGATGAAGGCGATCTCGCCCTCGCAGAGGAAGTACTCGGCGAAGCCCGCCGGCTCCGTCCCGCCCTCCCCGACGAGCACCTCGTACCGGCTCTTGTCCGGCCGGTCCACGACCTGTGGCTCCATGGTTCCTCCTGTGTGGTCGCATGCGGTGGCCGTCCCGGGGGTGCGTCCCGGGACGGTGTCGGCGGGGGTGGTGGTTCAGTCCCCGCCGGGGCGCAGAGCCGCCAACTGGTGCTCGAACGGCACTACTTCCTCCTCCTGCCGGGCCTGCGGCGGCGCGTCGGTCACGAGCCGCGCCAGCTCGGCGGCAGCCCGTTCGACGCGAACGGCGAGTGCGGCCGTCCGCCCGTCGCCGGCCGTCCCCCAGTCCTCGGGGGCAGCGAAGACGGCGGTCGGGGCCACCGTGGCGCGCAGGTGGGCGAAGAGCGGCCGCAGGGCGTACTCCAGGGCGAGGGAATGCCGTGCGGTGCCGCCGGTGGCGGCGACGAGTACCGGCTTGCCGGCGAGGGCGTCCCGCTCCACGATGTCGAAGAAGGACTTGAACAGGCCGCTGTAGGAGGCGCTGAAGACGGGTGTGACGGCGATCAGGGCGTCCGCCCGCGTCACGGCATCGAGTGCCGTGCGCAGTGCGGGCGCGGGGAACCCGGTGACCAGGTGATGGGCGATGTCCACGGCCAGCTCGCGCAGTTCGACCACCTGCGCCTCGGCGGCCCCGGCCGACTCGGCCAGGCGGTCGGCGGTGGCCGCCGCGAGCCGGTCGGCGAGCAGTCGTGTGGAGGAGGGCAGGCTCAGCCCGGAGCTGACCACGACCAGCCGCGCCGCGCTCACCGCCGCACCTCGGTGGAGCCGGTGGAGCCGGTGGAGCCGGTGGAGCCGGTGGAGCCGGTGGAGCCGGTGGAGCCGGTGGAGCCGGTGGAGCCGGTGGAGCCGGTGGAGCCGGTGGAGCCGGTGGAGCCGGTGGAGCCGACGGACGAGACGGTGGCCCCGACGGCCGACGAGGCGGTGGCCCCGGCGCGGGCGGTCACCCGGGCCGCGTGGGTCGGTCCTTGCGGGACCGTGGCGGGCCGGCCGGCCGCGAACTCCTTGCGCAGCACCGGGATCACCTCTTCCCCCAACAGGTCGAGCTGCTCCAGTACGGTCTTGAGCGGGAGGCCTGCGTGGTCCATGAGGAACAGTTGCCGCTGGTAGTCCCCGAAGCTCTCGCGGAACGTGAGCGTCTTCTCGATCACCTGCTGCGGGCTGCCGACCGTCAGCGGTGTCTGCTCGGTGAACTCCTCCAGCGAGGGGCCGTGTCCGTAGACGGGCGCGTTGTCGAAGTAGGGCCGGAACTCGCGTACGGCGTCCTGGGAGTTGCGACGTATGTACGCCTGTCCGCCCAAGCCCACGATCGCCTGCTCGGGGGCGCCGTGGCCGTGTTCGGCGAAGCGCCGCCGGTAGAGGTCGACGAGCCTGCGGAAGTGGTCCGTGGGCCAGAAGATGTGGTTGGCGAAGAAGCCGTCACCGTAGTAGGCGGCCTGTTCCGCTATTTCCGGGCTGCGGATCGAGCCGTGCCAGACGAACGGCGGGACGTCGTCCAGCGGGCGCGGGGTGGACGTGAAGCCCTGGAGCGAGGTACGGAAGCGGCCCTCCCAGTCCACCACGTCCTCGCGCCACAGCCGGTGCAGCAGGGCGTAGTTCTCGACAGCCAGCGCGATGCCGTCGCGGATGTCGTGCCCGAACCAGGGGTAGACGGGGCCGGTGTTGCCGCGGCCCGTCATCAGGTCGACGCGCCCGTCGGCCAGGTGCTGGAGCATCGCGTAGTCCTCGGCGATCTTCACCGGGTCGTTGGTGGTGATCAGGGTGGTCGAGGTGGAGAGGATCAGCCGCTCGGTGCGCGCGGCGATGTGGCCGAGCATCGTGGTGGGTGAGGAGGGAACGAACGGCGGGTTGTGGTGTTCTCCCGTCGCGAAGACGTCGAGCCCCACTTCCTCGGCCTTGAGGGCGATGGCCACCATCGCCTTGATCCGCTCGTTTTCGGTGGGTGTCCGCCCGGAGGTCGGATCGGGCGTGACGTCGCCCACCGTGAAAATGCCGAACTGCACAGAGATCACCTTCGTCGGAACAGGGGTGGGGTGGGAGGGCTGCGGGCCTCCCGTCACAAAGTGCGCCGCACTCCCGCATGGCGTTCGAGGTTGCGCAGTTGCACCGCCAGGTCGCCCTCGACAGCGGTGTGGGCGGGCCCGCTGCGCCCGATGGGCAGCACCTCCTCGCTGCGCATGTCCTCCAGCATCAGGGCGAAGGCGGCGTACGTCGCGGCGAGCGCCACCACGAGCCCGAGGGCCCCGGAGACCTGCGTGAGCCACTCGACGCCGGTCAGCCCCGCCAGCCCGGTGGCCAACCACCGGGGCGTCGAGACGACGAGGACGAGCCACAGGGCACGCTTGGGCCGGGTCACCGCCGCCATCAGGGCCCCGAAGCACAAGAAGGCCAGGTTGAACACGCCCAGCACCCGCGGTCCGCCTGCCGCGCCGGTTCCCACGACCAGCGAGTACGCCAGCCAGCTGCCGGCGAACGTGCCCATGAGGGTGGCGGCGATCACGTCCCGCGCCCCGAAGGCGAGGACACTGACCAGGAGTTGGAGGGCGAACGCGGGCAGCACGCACAGGGCGACGGCCCTGCGGTCCGCGGCTTCGAGGACACCGAGCTGGAGGCACCCCGTCATCACCGAGGCGATCGCCACGGTGAAGAAGCCGAGTGGCATCGGTGACGCGATGGGGCGCAGGTTGATCCGGGTCATCGACCTCAGATCGGGTTCGAACCGGCGCCCGGCGGGCGGGTCTTCGTCGGGAGGTGTACTCATGTGTCGGGCTTCCTCGGCTGTCGTTGCGGGCTCTCGGGGCGGGGCGTCGGCGGCCCGTCAGGGCGCGAAGCAGGGGTCGGTGAAGGGCGGGGAAGGGGGCGCCCCTGGGTTGGAGCCGCGCGCGGCGCGCCACCGGCGGTGGTCCTCTGATTCGGCGACGGCCTCGGCCATGCGGAGCGCTTGCCGTGCGCCCGGGGACTCGTGGCCGGCGGGCTCGGAGCCGCCGTACTGGTCGTGGCCGAGCCGGTCGCGGCCGGACTGATAGCCGCCGAAGCGGGCCACCGGGGCCCAGGTCGGGCTGACGGGCGGGACGGTCTCGTCCAGGCCCTCGTACTCCGCGCTCGCGTAGACGATCCGGCCGCCGACGACGGTGAGCACGGATTCGATGTCCGGGATCGCGGATTCCGGCACGGTGAAGAAGTCGTGCGTAAGGATCGCGAGGTCGCCGTACCAACCCTCCCGCAGGGCGCCCTTGACGTCTTGTTCACCGGTGAGTTCCGCGCCGCCTCGGGTGTAGAGGCCGAGGGCGGTCTCCCGGTCGATCAGGTTCGCGGCCGGGTAGAGGGCGGTGCCGCCGACGGTGCGGCCGGTCACCAGCCAGTGCAGCGAGACCCACGGGTTGTAGGACGACACCCGGGTGGCGTCCGTGCCGGCGGCCACGGTCAGCCCGCGGTCGAGCATGGCCCGTACCGGCGGGGTGTGCGAGGTGGCTTCGGCGCCGTAGCGGTCGAGGAAGGCCGCTCCCTGGAAGGACATCCTGTTCTGCACCGACAGCGCTCCGCCGAGGGCCGCGATGCGGTCGAGGCTGTCGGCCGAGACGGTCTCGGCGTGGTCGAAGAGCCAGCGGTTGCCGCCCGGGAAGAGCCCTTCGGCGGCGAGCTTCTCGAACACGGCCAGATCCCGGCGGATCGTCTCGTCGTAGGTGGCGTGGAGCCGGAACCCCCAGCCGTTCTCCATCAGCAGCCGGACCGCCTGCTCGAACTCCGTCTCGAAGTCCGCGGCGAGCTCCGGCCGCGGTTCCGAGAAGTTCTCGAAGTCGGCCGCGGCCCAGGTCAGGTTCTCGCCCGCGCCGTTGAGGCGGAGCCACTCGTCCCCGTCCTGCGGTTTCACCGTCTCGATCCAGCGCTTGAGGTCGGCGAGCTCCTGCCCGGCCGTCTGCGGGAACAGGTGGTAGGCGATGCGCAGTGACAACTCTCCCGAGCGGGCCAGGTCGATGACGGTGGCGTAGTCGTCGGGGAAGTTCTGGAAGCCGCCGGCGGCGTCGACCGCCGAGGTCAGTCCGAAGCGGTTGAGTTCGCGCAGGAAGTGGCGGGTGGAGGTGCGCTTGTCCGCGACGTCGAGCGTCGGGGCCGTGGCCAGGGTCGAGTACAGGATCAGGGCGCCGGGGGCCGCCAGGAGCACCCCGTTGGGCTCGCCGTCCCGTCCCCGGACGATCTGCCCGCCCCGCGGGTCGGCCGTCTCGCGGGTGAACCCGGCGGCCCGAACGGCGGCCCGGTTCATCAGCGCGGACTGGTAGAGGTGCAGGACGAAGACCGGGGTGTCGGGCGCGGCCGCGTTCAGTTCCGCCACCGTCGGCATGCGACGTTCGGCGAACTGCTCCGCGGTCCAGCCGCCGACGACGCGGATCCACTGCCCCTTGGGCGTGCGGCCCGCCTGCTCGCGCAGCATGGCCAGCGCTTGGCGCAGGCTCCGTACGCCGTCCCAGCGCAGCTCCAGTACGTAGTTCAGGCCACCCCGGATGACGTGCAGGTGGGAGTCGTTGAGCCCGGGGACGACCCGGCGGCCGAGCGCGTCCACGATCCTGGTCGCCGGACCGACGAGGGCGGCGAGGTCGTGGTCGTCCCCGAGGGCCACGACGCGGCCGTCACGGATGGCGACGCCACGGGCCGTGGGGCGGGCCGGGTCGCCGGTATACACCTTGGCGTTGCGGACGACGAGGTCGGCGGCGGGCTGCCCCGGGTCCCGGGTGGGCAGGACCCCCGCCACGGGCATGCCCGTCGTCGCGGGCCCGTCCTTCGTACCGGGCGAGGTCGTCGGACGGCTCACGCCAGGGCCTTGCGCAGAGTGTCGGCGGCCAGGCCGATGGCCAGGGACGCGGCCTGCGTGTCGCGGAGCGCGTTCAACATGACGAAGTCGTGGATGGTGCCCTGGAGGCGCAGCGCGGCGACGGGGACGCCGGCGGCGCGGAGCTTGGCGGCGTACGCCTCGCCCTCGTCGCGCAGGACGTCGGCCTCGGCTGTGATGACGAGCGCGGGGGGCAGGCCGGTGAGCTGGTCGAGGGAGGCCCGCAGCGGGGAGGCGGTGATCTGTGCGCGCTCGGCCTCGTCGGTCGTGTACTGGTCCCAGAACCACCGCATTGCTTCGCGGCGCAGGAAGTAGCCGGTGGCGAACCGCTGGTAGGAGTCGGTGTCGAAGGCCGCGTCGGTGACCGGGTAGAAGAGGACCTGGTGGACGAACGTCACGTCGCCGCGCTGCTTGGCCATGAGGGTGAGGGCGGCGCTCATGTTGCCGCCGACCGAGTCGCCCGCGATGGCGACGCGGCTGCCGTCGAGGTCCTTGTGGCGGCCCTCGCGGGCGATCCACTGGGCGACGGTGTAGTTCTGCTCGATGGCGACGGGGTAGCGGGCCTCGGGCGACAGGTCGTACTCGGGGAAGACCACCGCCGCGCCGGCGCCCACGGCGAGTTCCCGCACCAGACGGTCGTGGGTGTGCGCGTTGCCGAAGACCCAGCCCGCTCCGTGGAGGTAGAGGACGACGGGAAGGGGGCCGGTGAGGCCGCGCGGGCGGACGATCCGGGCGCGTACCGCCCCGGTGGGGCCGCCCTGGACGGTGATCCACTCCTCGTCGACGGGGAGCAGGGGGACGCCCTCGCCGTTCTGCACGTCGTCCACGGCCTTGCGGCCGTCGGCGACGGGGATCTGGTACAGGTACGGGGGCTGGGCGGTGGCATCGGCGAACGCCTGGGCCGCGGCGTCGAGTACGGGCGGGTGCTGGTCGGACATGGATCGGCTCTCCTTCAGGGGGGCGGGAAGTGGTTCGGCGGGTGCCGTGGACGGCGTCGAGGATCGCTGCGGTGACCGGTACGGGCCGGGAAACCGGTGCGGGCCGCGAGTCCGGAGCGTCGGCGGCCGGGGCGGTCGCTGCTTGCGGTGCGTGCGGGTGCGGTTGTGCCCAGGAGGGGCGGCCCTGCCGTAAGGGAGGCGCGGGAGGCGCGGGCCGTACCCCGTCCTGGGTACCGGGTACGCGCCTGCTCAGGCGAGGAAGGCGAGCAGGGCGGCGTTGACCTCGGCGGCGTGGGTCAGGATGAGGCCGTGCGGGCCGCCGGGCACGGTGACGAGCTCGGCGCCGGTGATGCCCTTCGCCAGCGGGATCGCGGTCGCCTCGATGGGCAGCGTGCGGTCGGCGTCGCCGTGGATGATCAGGGTGGGGACGTCGATGCGCGGAAGGTCCGCGCGGAAGTCGGTGAGCCAGGCCTGGACGCAATCGAGGGTGCCCTTGGCGGAGGCGCCGACGGCGACGTTCCAGGAGGCCTGGACCGCCTGTTCGCTGATGCGCTCGCCGCCCAGGACGTCGACGTTGTAGAAGTCGGCGAGGAAGGCGCTCATGAACGCGAACCGGTCGGCGGTGATGGCGTCTTCGATGCCCTTGAAGACGCCCGCGTCCACGCCGGCGGGGTTGTCGTCCGTCTTGAGCAGGAAGGGCGGGACCACGCCGATCATGACGGCCTTGGTGACGCGCTCGCTGCCGTACGTGCCGAGGTAGCGGGTCACCTCGCCGGTGCCCATGGAGAACCCGACGAGGACGGTGTCGCGCAGGTCGAGGGCGGTGAGCACCTCGTTCAGGTCCGAGGCGAAGGTGTCGTAGTCGTAGCCGTCGGAGGGCTGGTCGGAGCGGCCGAAGCCGCGTCGGTCGTATGTGATGACGCGGTGGCCGGCGGCGAGGAGGGCGGCGGTCTGCTTCTCCCAGGAGGCGCCGTTCAGCGGCCATCCGTGGATGAGGACGACGGGCTGTCCGGTGCCGTGGTCCTCGTAGTAGAGCTCGACGGGGGCGGAATTGCCTTCGGCGACCTGGATGAACGGCATGGCGGAGTGCTCCTTCGGTGGGTGGGTGTGAAGGGTGGGTGGGTGTTGCGGGCGAGGGGTGCGGTCGGCGCCGGCGCCCCGCGTCAGGCGCGCACCAGGGGTGTGTCGACGAGGTGTTCGGCCAGGAACCACACCTGCGCCTCACCGGTGCGGACGACCTGGGAGATGAGCAGGTCGTTGCTGCCCTCGTCGCCCTCCGCGGACAGCCGGGCGGCGGCGTCCCGCGCGTCGATCAGGATGCGCTCGTGCGCGTCCAGGAGCCGCGACAGCATGACGGGGACCTTCTCCACCCCGTTCGGCGGGCGGGGTACCGATGTCAGCTCGGCGACGTGGCGCGGGTCCGCGACGGCGACACCGCCGAGGCTCTGCACGCGCTCGGCCAGGGTGTCCACGAGCGCCAGTTGCTCCTGGGCGTGCTTGTCCAGCATCAGGTGGAGGGAGTAGAAGGTCGCGCCGCGCACGAGCCAGTGGTGCTTCTTGTAGAGGGAGTACAGGATCTGCGTGTCGGCGAGGACGTGGTTCAGCCGCTGGCAGGCGTACATGCGGGCGTCGTGGCCGAGGCCGAGGGGGAGCTGCTTGAGCGTGCCGAACGACTGGATCTCCTCCCCCGTCTGGTGGAGCAGGGGCTGACCGCCGCCGCGCGGGGGTGCGGGGGTGTGTGCGGGTTCCATCGGGGGCTCCTGTAAATGGGTGTGGGTGAGCCCGGCCGTACGGGCGAAGGGGGTGTACGCGGACGGCCGGGCCCGTTCGGGGGTCCTGCGCTCAGCCGGTCCGTGCCGGACGGTGCAGGACGAGGCGGGTGAGCAGCCCGCTGCCGACGCCTGCCGTGAGGACGAGCGCCGTCCACCACAGCGGGTACGGCGCCAGACCCAGCTCCGCGTCGAGGGACCAGGCGCCGGGCCCGGTGGCGGCGAGGGCGGCGGCGCTGACGATCAGGACCAGGGGGTACTCGTAGCCGTCGTTCTGGACCCAGAGGCCGTTGTGCCACTTCACGGTGAGGGCGACGGTCATGACCCCGATGGCGCCGGTCGCGGCGAGCGGTGTGAGCAGCCCGGCGGCGAGCAGCAATCCCGATCCGATCTGGCCGCCGCCTGCCGCGAGGGCGGTGAGGGTACCGCCGCGGAAGCCGTCGCCGCGGAACTCGGCGGACCCGCCGTCGAGTCCTCTGCCGCCGAGGTGCGAGCTGATCTTCTGCACGCCGTGGCCGGCGATGAGCAGGCCCACCAGCAGGCGCAGGACGAGGATGCCGGTGTCCAAGAGGTCAGCCGGCCGCGTGCGCGCCGATGACGGCCTGCGCGTACACGACGCCCAGACCGTAGGCGCCGGCGTGGGCCTTGACGATCTCCATTACGGCCCCGTACGTCTCCTGGCGCGCCCAGTCGCGCTGGAGTTCGAGCAACACCTGGACCCAGGTGACCGGTACGGCGCCGGCGGCCAGCATGCGCTGGAGGGCGTGCTCGTGCGCGGCGGGGCTGACGCCGCCGGAGGCGTCGGAGACGACGTAGACCTCGTAGCCCTGGTCAAGGGCGGACAACGCGGGGAGCACCAGGCAGACTTCGGTCCACAGGCCGGACAGGATGATCTTCTTGCGGCCGGTCGCCTTGACCGCCTCCACGACCGCCTCGTCCTCCCAGGCGTTCATCGTCGTACGGTCCAGCACCTCGTGCTTCGGGAACACGTCGGCGAGCTGCGGCAACAGGGGTCCGGAGAAGGACTCCGCGGCGACCGTGGTGAGGACGACCGGCACGTCGAACGCGCGGGCCGCCTTGGCGAGGCCGACCGTGCTGTTGACGATCGCGGCGCGGTCGCCGCTGCCGGTGCCGAAGAACATCTGCGGCTGGTGATCCACGAACAGCATCACGGAGTTGTCGGGCGTGAGCAGGTCCCCGCTCGGGGCAGCGTGCACCGTGCTGGTGTCGAACATTTGGGGGGTGTCCTCTCGGAACGGTCGGAAGTGAGCGCCGCCTGCCGCGTCCCACGCGGCTCGGCACTCCTCGAACCTATGACCGTCCCGCCGGCCGACTTGTCCGTCCGCGCACCGTGGTTGGCACGACGACGCACGCTTCCCGGCCGCCCGGCCCTACGCCTTTCCTCCGGACGCCGAGGTCCAGGTCAGGACAGCCGTGTGGGGTCCGGCCTCCGGGAAGGCAGGACCCCACACGGCTTACGGAAGGCCGGGCCGCTGCGGACTACCAGCGGTACCAGCGTCCACCGCCACCCGCCGGCCGGGCGACGAATCCGATCAGCCACAGCACGAGGACGGCGATCGCGACCCACCACAGGATCTTGATCGCGAATCCCGCGCCGAACAGGAGCAGTGCGAGCAGAAGAACCAGAAGCAAGGGAACCATTGTCATCCACCTCCGAACGGCCGACTGCCCTCCAATGCGCCGCCCATGCGTTCGAACTCTTCCGGTTCTCATCGGCTCCCGCGGGGCGCCGGCGCTGTCCGGCTCTTCGGCCCCCGTCATGACGACGATCACGCCTACGGCCGGTGGTCGAGGCCAGTGGTTGCGTGGGGGCTACGGCGGCGCTTCCCAGGACCTCGACAACCATTCCGAACGCGTTCGGGCCGGGCGGCCTGCGGGAGACGACCACGGTGGTCAGTCCGTCCCAAAGCAGACCGCCCACGGCACCGGCCAACATCCCCGAGCCACCGATCACCGACGCCGGTCCGCGGACCACAGACGCGTAGGTCCGGGTCACGCGGGACGCCGTTCCACAGGGCGCTGCCGCCGGCCTCAGGACTACTCCGCGCGCCCCGGCTACGGGGCGTCCCTGACCAAGACGCGGTACGTTTTCGATCGCTTGGGATTCAGAGCCACCGCTGTGCTGCCTCGACGCTGTCGCCTCCACTGGTGTTGAACGCGATGGCGGCTTGCGGCGCATGGCGGCGGATCAGGTTCACGACCTGCTCGAAGAGCGGAAGCAGCGGCTCGGTCTTGCGGATCCCACCGCCGACGACCACGACATCCCATGGCTTCTCGGTCAGCGATGCGACGAGGGTCGCCTCGGCCGATTCGTCGAACACGATCAGCGACATGGCCGCGTCGATTCCATGCTCACCGAACCGGGCCAGCTCCGCATCGAGCGCCACACGAAGCGCCTCTCCGTCGACGCCGCGTATGGCATTCGGGTCGTAACCGACGACAAGGGCAGAAGACATGCGACCAACTTAGCGAGTGTCAGCCGGACATGCGGCCCGAACGGTGTGATCTCTGGTCCCGTAGCGGATCGGACCTGTCCGACAGCCGGCAGGCAGGGTGCGTCCGTCAGGGAGAGGTGGGAGCCGTTCCTACCGTGGGCGCGGGGGGTGCCCAGCGGTGGTTGTGGGGCACGGCGGCGGGGACGCCGAAGTCCTTCTTAAGCTGTTCGGGGATGGCGTAGTGCATGACGCGACCGCGGGTGAGGGAGGACAGTTCGAGGATGGTGGTGAGGTGGCCGAGACGGTCCAGGGCCCAGGCGCCCAGGGGTGAGCGGTCCTCGATGCTTTCCAGGACGCCGAGCAGGCTGGGGACGACTTTGACCACGGTGTCCCAGGCGGTGCGGGGGACCTGGAGCCAGTCCGCGCAGGTGTCGCCGATCAGGTAGCGGATCAGCGCGGAGACGATGGGATCGAAGAAGGTACCGGGGACGACCTCCTCGTAGAGGTCGATCAACTGCCGGGTCAGGGCGGCGCCCTCCGCGGACGGTCCCATGTGGCGGATCATGTAGAGATCGAGGAACTGCCGTGCCTCTTCGAGGGACTTCGGGACGGCGTCCTGGTCGACGCCCAGCATCGCGCCGACCAGGCGCCAGGCGTAGAAGTACGCCTGCGCCCCTTCGACACTCATGTGGATGCCGAGGCGGTGCAGGCTGTCCAGGACGAGCAGCGAGAAGAACATCTGCCCGCCGATCATGTCCTCCTGGCAGATCGGCACCCCCAGCGTCCCGACGTCCCAACGGCCCTCGCGTTTGAGGTGGTGCCGGATGGAAGCGTGCAGCAGGCGCACCTTCTGCGCGGCGGGGATGAAACGGCTGCCCGCCTCGAAGGCATCGGGTTGCATGAGGTAGACGGTGAACTGGCCCGTCTCGGCCATCCGCTTCGACGGATAGTCCAGCCCGTGCGTGGCCGACAGCAGCTTCGCCACATGGGGGACGACGTAGCAGGCGGGCATGGAGGCGAAGGACAGCGCAGTGGAGATATGCACGTTGTTGTCGATGAAGAACAGCCGGGCCTTCTCCATCTCCGCCCAGTCGACCCAGGGCGGCGGCACGCTGGTGGCCCGAAGGTATTCGCGGGCGACATCGGGCAAGCCGTCCGGCAGGGGGGAGCCGGCGGTGGACACGTGACGCATCAAGGTGTTGAAGGTACCCACCTCACCGCGCTCGAACAGTGTGGAGACGACGGCGTCGGCGAGTTCGTCCCCGGTCCGGCGCAGGGCGTCCATGGAGGCATCGGTGTGGGTCATGGCAGCGATCCTTCTCGGTGAGCCGCACGGCCGCGACGGAGAGTCGTCGGGGAAGCCGGTCAGTGGTGGCGGTCGGTGGCCAAGCCGGCGAGGTCGGTCAGCGCTCTCCGGGCGGGGTGCGGCAGGGCGAGCGCGTCCAGGCAGTCGACGGCTTCCCGCACACGGGACGTGATCATGCCTTCCACCTGTTCGGGAGCCTTGAGCGCCACCATCAGTGCGCGCACGTCGTGCAGGTGCTCCTCGGTGAGGTCTTGGCGGCCCAACACGCCCGCGAGGTACTCGCGCTGGGCGGGCAGTGCGGCCTGCCAAGCCGTGGCCAGCAGGGCGGTGGGGCGCTGTCCGCTGATGTCATCCAGGCTCGCTTTCCCCGTACGGCCGGGCTCGCCGAACAGGCCCAACAGGTCGTCGCGGAGCTGGAACGCCTCGCCGAGCGGTATCCCGTACGCGGACAGGCCGTTCCGGAGCCGAGGGGTGGCGCCCGCGAGCAGGCCGCCGATCAGCAGGGGTTGTTCGACGGTGTACTTCGCGGTCTTGTAGCGCACGACCTTCAGCGACATCTGCGGGTCCGGCCGCGCGCCGGTGCTGAGGATTTCCAGACACTCGCCCGCGATCAGGTCCCGCGCCAGGTCAGCCCACATCGGTCGCGCGCGGGCGAGGAAGGCGGCGGGCAAGCCGCTGGTGGCGAACAGCTGCCCCGCCAGGGCCATCAGATGATCACCCATCAGCATGGCGAGAGAGCGGGCGCCGGCATGGCCCCGGGGGCGGCCGGCGACGGCTGCTCGCAGCGCGACGTGGGCAGTGGGCCGGCCGTGGCGCAGGGGGCTGTCGTCGATGAGGTCGTCGTGCACCATCGCGGCGGCGTGGACCAGTTCCATGGAGGCCGCCGCGCGCACCAGGGCGTCGCTGTCGGGCTGGCCGGTCGCACGCCATCCCCAGTAGCAGAACGACGCGCGCAGTCGTTTGCCCTGGCCGGCCGCCGCCTGGAGCTGCGCGGCCACCGGCCTCAGTGCGTCGTCGATCGCGAGGAGTTGCTCGGCCTCCGCCGCGAGGAACTCGGTCAGGACGGTGTCGATGCGGTCCTTGAACGCGGAAGGGACCCAACGCTCAGGCATCGTCACCGGGTGCCGTCCCCGGGGCCGTGGTGTGCTGGGCCATGCTGTGCTGGGCCGCCAGTGCGTGCCGGGCCAGCACCTCCAGGTGGGCGGCGGGTGCGGCGGCGTACCGGTCGAGGGCGATGCGGCCGCGAGCCATCAGGTCCCGCTGGGCGTCACGTGCGATGTCGGGCCCGTCGGCGCGGCGAACCAGCCCCTGCAGCGTTCCCACGGCCGAGCCGATCGTCGTGACGGCCAGGTCCGCCAGCCCGGCCACGAGCAGTACCGCCTGCTCGTCCAAGCCCCGACTGCCGTGCGCGGATGTCATGTCGTGGCGTCCCCTTCGCTGTCGGACACGTACGGCACACACGGGTCGGAGCCATGCGCCGATCCCAGCATGACCGCGCGGCTCGTCCGCGTTACGGGCATTACCGCATCGAGTGACGGGCGGGAACGCATGTCCTACCCGCCGCTCGGCGAACGATCAGCAGGCCCGGCCATCGGCGCCCGGTCGCTCGGCGTGGCGCTCAACCGAAACAGCGGGGCACGGGTACCGGTAGCGGTCCGGTCCGGTCCGGTCGGGAGCGGACCGGCGCGGTGCGGGGCCGTCCCTCGGGCAGCCGCTGTGGGGGAACGCCCGTGCAGGTTGCCGCCCGGACGGCAATGGCTTCGTTCAGCCCCCGTTCACCGCCTCATCGACCGCCCGCGCATACCTACCCGCCAGCGCGGCCACGGCTCGGGCCACCGCTGCCCGCAGGTGTGGCGGACCGAGGACCTCCGCCTCCGCCCCCAACCGGAGCAGATCCCCCACCGCGACGGCCGGTGACTCCACCGGCAGCTCCGCCTCCACCCAGCCGTCCGCGTCCGGGGGCCCGGCACCCTCCAGGGCCCGCGTCCCCGCGGCTCCGAACCGCATGGGCAGCAGCCGCTGCGCGCGCGGCGAGAGCCGCAGCCGCGCCACCCCTTGCACAAGCGCGGTCTCCAGGCGCCGGGATGACTCCTCCCAGTGGGCCGCGAGCCCGAAGCCGACCGGCCGCTCGAAGCGCTCCCCGGTCTCCCGCACGGCCGCCAGCCGCGACACACGGTAGGTCCGTACGCCCCCCTCCGCGGGTCCCGCCACCATGTACCAGATGCCGCCCTTGAGGACGATGCCGAGCGGGTGCAGGTCCCGCTGCCGCAACTCCCCCGACCAGCGCCGGTACTCCACCCGCACCACCTGCTGCTCCCACACCGCCTGTGCGACCGCCGCCAGGTGGGGCACGGGGTCGGCGTCACGGAACCAAGCCGGGGCGTCCAGGTGGAAGCGGTCCTGCACGAGCCGGGCGCGGTCCGCCAGTTCGGCCGGCAGCGCGGCTTGGAGCTTCAGTTGGGCCGTGGCCAGCACGGCGCCCAGCCCCAGCTCCCGCGCCGGCCCCGGCGCCCCGGCCAGGAACAGCGAAGCCGCCTCGGCGTCGGTGAGACCGGTAAGCCGCGTGCGGTAGCCGTCCACCAGCCGGTACCCGCCCGCGGGCCCCCGGTCACCGCACACGGGGACACCGGACGCGCCGAGCGCCTCGATGTCCCGGTACACCGTACGGACGGACACCTCCAACTCCGCGGCCAGCTCCGGGGCGGTCATCCGGCCGCGGTTCTGGAGCAGCAGGAGCAGGGAGAGAAGTCGGTCGGCGCGCATGCGCCCATTCTGGATGCCGTACCTGACAGAGGATGTCAGGTACGGCATCCAGGCTGGTCGAAGCGCGGGGCCGAAGCCCGCGCGGCCCGTCGAAAGGACCACCATGCCCACCCGCACCGCCACCGGCCACTTCACCGCCGCCGACTGGGAGGAGCGCCCCGCCGGCCCCGCCGACACGCTGCCTCGGCTGGCACAGGCCTCGGTCGCGAACACCTTCTCCGGCGGCATCGAGGCCGCCGGCACCCGCTGCGCGTACACCATCGTCTACAGCACGGCGAACACCGGCTCCTACACCGGCCTGGAGCTGTTCACCGGAACCCTCGACGGCCGTACGGGCACCTTCGCGCTGGAGGAACGCGGCACGTTCGAACAGGACGGCACGACCCACTGCTCTTTCGAAGTCGTGCCCGGCTCCGGCACGGGCGAACTGACCGGCCTGCGCGGCACCGGCGGTTTCCTCGCCCGGCACGGCGAGCCGTCCGTCCCCTACACCTTCACATACGACCTGGACTGAGCGAGTTCGTCCGGGCGTCGGCGCCCCGAGGCGGGGGACGCGAGGAAAGCGAGCGACCGGTCCAGGGCCAGTGCGCCTGGGCCGGTGAACACCAGGAGCAGGAAGACCCAGCAGAACATCGCGGACGGTTCGCCGCCGTTCTGCAAGGGCCACACGGCGCGGGGCTGGTGGACGGTGAAGTACGCGTACGCCATCGAGCCGGACGCGAGCAGGGCGGCTGCCCGGGTACCCAGGCCGAGGACGATCAAGGTGCCGGCGACCAGTTGGATGACGGCGGCGTACCAGCCGGGCCACGAGCCGAACGCGATCGTGCCGCCGCCGTGCGCACCACCGAGGACGCCGAAGAGCGAGGCCGCTCCGTGCGAGGCGAACAACACGCCTGTGACGATCCGGAAGGACGCGACGGCATACGCCTGATGCCGGTCGAGGAATCGCGTGATCATGGGGCTCCCTATGGGCGCGGGTCTTCGGCTTTCGGTGAGTGAGGGCAACCGGCGGTTCGGCCGGACGGGCTGCCCGGCCCGGCCGGGGCGGGGTGGGTGCCGGGTGGGTGCCGGGTCGGTCAGCTGCCGCCGACGCCCAGGGCGGACAGGAGGACCAGGACCACTGTGACGACGGCGAACAGTCCGTGTGCGACGACCACGGGAACGGGGAAGTGCCGCTCGGCGGGGCCGGCCTGCTCCCCCGGCCGCGTTGCCGGCGCGGCGGTGGCGGGGGCTCGGTGGAGAGGAATCCAGCGGGCCAGCATCACGAAGCCGAGCAGGGCGACGGGCACCAGCAGGATGAAGGCGGTCCAGGCCAGCGCGTCCTTGTCGATGATGAGGTAGACGATCCAGACGACCAGGCCGATCGCGGCGAGCGCGAAGTGGCCGAAGATGACGGGGACCGGCAAGTGGCTGTTGCCGGCGCGGGCGCCGCCGTGCGAAAGCCAGGTGCCGAGCATGTAGAAGCCGCCGAGTGCGGTGATCACCCAGGCGACCAGTGCGGCGATGTCCATGGGAACTCCAGATCGGCGAGAGCCACTGCCACCGGCCGGTGGCGGACGGGAGGAAGTGGCCGTCAGCGGGTGTGGTGGTTCGGCGCGGGGCGGGCGGGGGCGAAGCCTTCTGCCTGGGTCGCCTCGTCCACGACCCGGACGCCATATCGGTAGGCGAGCTTGCCGCCCAACCATCCCGAGACGCCGAGTACGACGAAGGCGGCGGCGTTGAGTGCCAGCGGCCCGGCGGCAACGCTTCCGGAAGGGCCGCCCCCGGCGTGCCGCCAGAGGAAATTGCCGAGGTACGCGGCGGTCACCAGCAGGTTCAGCGTCATGTGGGTCAGGCCCACCCGAAACGCACGCGTACCGGTCGGGATGGCGAACAGGTCCAGGAAGCCCACCGTCGCCGCCGCCAGAGCGCCGATCACGCCGAGGGCGATCAACCACATCGCCCCGCGTGACAAGAACTCCGGGTCCCCCACCAGGTGGGAGGCGATGTCGAAGACCAGGCTGCCCACCCAGGCCCCGATCGGCACGGTCACCAGGATCGGGTGGAAGGGGTGCCCGTACGGGCCGGCGAGCACGGCGCTGACCGGCTGCTTGGCCTGGTGTGGCTGGGTCATCGTCGCCACCTCCTTATTTCACCAACAAATCTTGGTCTTATTCGGGACGCCGGTCAAGCACAGCAGCCCGAGCGCACACGATTCCCCTTCGATCACGCAGGTTGGCGTTACCGTGAGGAAGTGACCTCCGACATGACTGACACGACTTCGCCGTTGTCCTCCGAGGACGCCGCCATCGACTCCGTCAGCGCGCTCGGCGAGGGCACCAGGCGACAGATGTTCGCCTTCATCCGTCGCGCCCGCCGCCCCGTCACGCGCGACGAGGCGGCCGCCAGCGCCGGCATATCTCGGAAGCTCGCGGCGTTTCACCTCGACAAGCTGGTCGACGCCGGCCTGCTGCGTGCCCGCTACGGGTCCCCCACCGGCATTCGCAAGGTCGGCCGGCAGCCCAAGGTGTACGAACCCACCGACACGCCCATCCAGGTCAGCATCCCCGACCGCCGCCACGAACTCCTGGCCGGCATGCTCCTCCAAGCCGTGGTCAGCGAAGGCGAGGGCGAGAACGCCGTCCAAGCGGCCATGCGCACCGCCGAGGAACGGGGCGAGGCGCTGGGCGAGGAGGAACGCGCACGACTGCGTCCCGGCCGCCTCGGCGCCGAACGCGGCCTGACCCTGTGCGAGCGCATGCTGGACCGGCACGGCTTCGAACCCGCCCGGGAGGCCCCGGACCGGCTACGGCTGCGCAACTGCCCCTTCCATCCGCTGGCCGCTCAGGCGCCCGAGCTGGTCTGCGGCATGAACCACGCCTTCCTCACCGGCTACCTCCACGGCCTGCGGGCGGCGACCGTCCGGGCCGTCCTCGCCCCCCGCCCGGGCGAATGCTGCGTCGAACTGCGGCATGCCGCGGTACCCGATCCCGACCCCGACGCGGACGCGGACGCCGCCGGCCGGCAAGCCGGTGGGGAACGCCGAGAGCCGCAGGGGGGCCGGGTGCGCAGGGCCGTCAGCGGTCGGTGAAGCGGTTGCTCGCTCGGCCGCGGAGGCGGCCGGGCGGCAGACGGCGGCCGAAGGCCACCACGAGGAGGTCCTGGGCGGCTCCGTACACCGGGTCCCCCACGCCGTAGGACCAGTCCATGTCCTCTGCGCACAGCCGTATCCCGGTGAGGTCGACACCGAAGAACTTCAGGCCGCGGGGCTTGATGTCGTCGAGCAGGATGCGGAGCCGGTCCACTGGGACGCGCCGGTCGAGCCCGAGGGCGGTCGTGACGTCCAGCCCGTGGACCACGTCGTGTCCGAGGGCGGCGACGAGCCCGCCGACCGGCGGCGTCCACGGGTGGTCGGCGTTGTCACGCAGGAAGGCGCCGAGTTCCGCGACGGAGTGCGCGGTCGCGTCGCGCCGGGCGACGCGGTCGGTCATGCGGTGGAGGTTGCCTCTGGCTTTGACCAGTTCGCGCAGGGTGGCGGGCAGGGAGAGCCGGAAGCCCATCGACATGTGCGCGACGACCTCGCGGACCGTCCACCCTTCACACAGGCTCGGCGCGTTCCACCCGTCGGCCCGCAGGCTGTCGAAGAGGTCGGCCAACTCGCGGCGTTCCGCGGCGATGGCGGCCTTGATATCGGCTTGCTCGTCCTTGACTGTCGTCGCCTTTTCCATGTGATCAAGCGTGCGGGCGGCTCATCCATATGGCCAATAGACAGTTCTGCTGCCATCTAGCATGCGCGGTTATGGAACTTCGTCAGCTGCGCTACTTCGTCACAGTCGTCGAAGAGGGCAGCTTCACGCGGGCGGCGGCCCGCCTGCACCTGGCGCAGCCGGGCCTGAGTGCGCAAGTCCGGCAATTGGAGTCGGAGTTGGGGCAGCCGCTACTGGATCGCTCGCACCGTTCGGTGACGCTGACCGAGACGGGCCGGGCGGTCCTGCCGTACGCACGGGCGGCACTGGCCGCCGCGGACGCGGTGCGCGAGACGGTCGACGCGTACACGGGGCTCCTGCGCGGCAGGGCGTCGCTCGGCCTCGTCTCCGGGGCCGCAGGCCACGCGTTCGACATCGCCGCGTTTCTCGCGGACTTCCACGAGGCCCACCCCGCCTTGGAGATCGCGCTCACCGAGGACACCTCGGAGCGGATGCAGGCGGCCCTGTTGGCCGGGGAGCTCGACATCGCCCTTCTCGGGCCGACCGGTGAGGTACCGCCGCCCGGGTTGTCGCTGCAGACGGTGATCGACGTTCCCTTGGCCGTCGTCGCCGAGGCCGGCGACCCGGTCTTCGACGGAGCGGACCGTACCGGCATCCCGCTGGCCGGCCTGCGCGACCGGGCTCTGATCTGCCTTCCGCGTGGCACCGGCGTGCGGGCGGCGCTCGAACGTGCCTGCGCGCAGGTCGGGTTCCGTCCCCGCGTCGCCTTCGAGGCGGCGGCCCCGGATGTGCTCGCGCGGCTCGCCGCCCGGGGGCTGGGCGTCGCGGTGCTGCCGAGCGGCGAGGAGGAGGACGGTTCGTCGATCGGCGTGCCCCTGCGGACCCTGACCATCGTCCACCCTCAGATCCGGGCCCGCATCGCCCTTGCCTGGAGATCCACCGGCCCCGCGGGTCCGGCAGCGCGGGCACTGCTGGACAGGCTGCGGGAGAGCCTGCCGGCGGTAGGCGGGAACCCCTGCCGCCACCGATGTTTGGAATCGGGCAGACGGTGCATATGCCTTTAAAAGGGTTTCCATGTAGCTAAGAGGAAATCATGGGCATCATCGGCTGGATTGTGCTTGGCCTTCTCGCCGGAATCATCGCGAAGGTGCTGATGCCGGGCCGTGACCCTGGCGGCTTCATCCTTACGATCCTCATCGGCATCGCCGGCGCCTTGCTGGGCGGATGGCTCGGCAAGGTCATTTTCGGGGTCGACTCCGTCGACGGCTTCTTCGAGCTCTCCACCTGGATCGCGGCCATCGTCGGTTCCCTCGTTCTGCTGGTGGTCTACCGGCTCGTCGCCGGTCGGAGACATTCGTGAAAGTCGGCTCGCGTAGACGCGGGCACAAGCGGGGCGGCCGCCGCTCATTCGCTCGTGTACCCCTCGGGGCTTTCAGGCGCCTGATCCTGCTGCGGCTCGCGATCTGGGGCGTGCGGCTGCTGGCATGGGGCGCGGGACTGGCTCTACGGCGCGCGCTGCGGTGGGCGTTCCGTGCCGCGCTGCCCCGCGGGCTCCGGCTGACGGTGTAAGTCCGTCCCCGTTTGTCGCCCCCGGTGAGAGAGGGGTCGGTCATGAGCGCCGGCGAGAAAATAAAGGCCCGGGCCGAGCAGGTGATCGGCAAGTCCGTGAGGAAAGTGGCGCACGCCTTGGGGAACAGGACCACCGAGGCCAAGGGGGTCGCCCTGGAGGCCCGCGGAAAGGCCCGGCAGGTGAAGGAACAGGGTAAGGACGCCTTCAAGGGCTGACGTGACCTGCCCCCCGAACCCAACGAGGATACAGGGATGTGAGGGACGCACGGGTGGAGGCCCGACCCGGCCCGGCCGTAGCCGGGCCGGGTCGCCCAGCCCCGTCAGGACTGGTCGTCAGGACCGGCCGTCAGGACTGACCGTCGACAGCCATCTCGCCCAGCAAAGACCAGTCGTCCTGCGGCAATTGCATGTTCACGATGCGGGGCGTCGCGGCCAGATGGCGCGGCAGAGTCCGCTGCGCCGCCTTGAAGTGGTCGGACCGGACATGAGCCGCCCCCGCCTCGTCGTCACGGAACGCTTCGACCAGGACGTACTCGTTCGGATCGTCGACGCTCCGCGACCAATCGAAGGACAGACAGCCGGGTTCGGCGCGGGTAGCGGCGGTGAAGTCGGCTGCGATCTGCGGCCAGCGGTCCGCGTGCTCGGGCCGGACCTGGAACTTTGCGGTGATGAAGATCATAAGGCCTCCTTGAGTTCGGTTCCGATTCTCCGTCGTCGGCGTCGCCGGAGGGCGAGACACGACGACCACCCGTGCGGCGATCAGGGCAGATCCGGCACGGGAGTCGCCCGCAGGAAGGAGCCGAGTGCCTCGGCGACGGCGGGCGGATCTTCCAGCTGCGGATAGTGTCCGACCGGAGGCGGTCCGACGAGTTCGACGACCGAGGCCCGGGGGACCCTGGTGCGGATGCGCGCCAGTACGTGGGCGCCGCTGACGGGATCGGCCGGACCCCATACGAAGAGCACCGGGCCGGGGTATTCCTCCAGGGCCGTCGTCCACCGCCCGGCATGGCGACGGCGCTCGTCGATGTAGCGCAGCAGCTTCGGCGCGCGCCGGTGGCCGCCCGCCCGGGACGCCGCCGCCCAGAGTTCCCGTACGTCCTCGTCGCAGAGCTCCCGCCCCAGCACACCGCGCAGGGCAGCCCCGAATCGGCGGCGGGTGGTCAGGGGCGCGACCAGTGGGCCGAGCGGCCCGTGCAGCAGGCGCTGGGTCGGCACCGGGCGGTGCAGGTCGGGGTAGAGCCCGCCGTTGAGCCAGGCCACGCGAGTGAGGCGCGACGGATTCCGGGCCAGCAGCTCCTGCCCCACGCTGACGCCGTAGTCATGGGCGACCAGGGCGGTGGTTCCGATGCCGAACCGGCTCCACACCTCCTCGACCAGCGTGGCCTGGTCGAGCACCGAGTACGTGTGCCGGCGCGGTTTGTCACTCTCCCCGAAACCGAGGAAGTCAAGGGTGGTGACCCGCAGTCCGGCCTCGGTCAGGGACGGCACGACCGCCGCCCAGTCGTGGGAAGAGGTGGGGAAGCCGTGGAGCAGTGTCACCGGAGCCCCGGCCGCAGGACCGTCCTGGCGTACGAAGATCAGCCGGCCCCCGACCCTGACATGGCTGCCGTGCCGGGTCCACTGGCGCAGCGGTGGCAGGACCGCGCTCCTCGGCATGCCCATCACGTTCCGGCCCCTTCGCCCTGCAAGTGATCGAGTCCCGACACCAGCACGCGCAGCCCGAAGTCGAACTCTGCGTCTCCGTCGAGGGAGTTGAGAAGGTCCGCGTGGTGGCGAACCACCGGGTGGGTCAAGGGGGACAGACCGGCGAAGAGTTCGGTCATCGCCGCGCGCTGCGGGGCTGTTCGGGCCGCCCCACCGGTGTCGAGCACGGCGGAGCCGATCACGAAGTGGGTGACCGTGAGGTAGACGTGCACGGCCGTGCGCGGTTCCCATCCCTGGGCGAGGAGCTGCCCGAGGGCGTGCTCACGGGCCCGCAACGCGTTGGGGCCGAGCAACTGGCCGCTCGTCAGGGCCGGTACGAGGGCCGGGTGGCCGAGGAGGACGCGACGGAACTCCCGCGCGCCCTGCTCCAGGCCGGCCCGCCAGTCGCCGTCGAGGGAAGGGAGCCGGATCTCCCCCAGCATGTGGTCCACGGTCTCGATCAACAACTCCTCGCGGCTCGCCACATGGCGGTACAGGGAGGTGTGGCGCACCTGGAGGTGCTCCCCGAGGCTGCGCATCGTGAGGGAGTCCAATCCTGCCCGGTCGGCCAGTTCGAGCGCGCCCGCGGTGATCCGCTCAAGGGTGAGCCCGCCCGTACGCGGTCGGCGTCGGTCGCGTTCGGCGTACCGCGCCTGCCACCACGAGGCGGAACCCGGTTCCGCGGCCCCCTGGGCCGGGGCGGTCGGCTGGCTCTGGTCAGAGGCGGTCGTCATGTGGGCGCCCTACTCGAAGAGGTCGGGGTCGGTGCGCACGATCTCGTCCCACAGGGGCTGGAAGGAGAACCAGCCGGCGAGCGGGAAGCCGGTTTGGTCGCGGGTGTACCGGGCGGCGTCGGGGTCGATCAGCAGGGGCGTGCCGGCGGCCTGCGCGAGCAACTGCGCCTGGGCGCTGCGCTCCATGGAGATGAACCACCAGGCCGCCTCGTCGACGGACTCGCCGACCGTGAAGATGCCGTGGTTCTGGTGGATGACGGCCTTGTGCGGGCCGAGACCCGCGGCGAGCTGTCGGCCCGCCTCCTCGTCCACCACCACCGCGCCGGCGCCGTCCCGGTGAAGAGTGTGCTGCTCGTAGAGGGCGCAGGCGTCCTGGGTGATCGGATCCAGCAGCCGCCCCAGGCTGGAGAAGGCCTTCCCGTGCACGGCGTGTGCGTGGGCGGCCGCGACGACGTCCGGACGGGCCTTGTGAACAGCGGAATGGATCACGAACCCCGCCCGGTTGACCGGGCGCCGACCGTGACGGACCTGACCCTCGTCATCGACCAGGATCAGGTCGGAGACCCGGATGTGTCGGAAGGACATACCGAACGGGTTGACCCAGAACATGTTCGGATACTCGGGGTCGCGCACCGTGATGTGCCCCGCCACGCCTTCGGAGAAGCCGAACCGGCCGAAGACACGGCAGGCGCCCGCGAGCCGCTGCTTGCGGTGCTCGCGTTCCTGGTCCATGTCGTCGAACACGGGAGGCAGTGGCAACCGCAGGTCTTCCTGTCGCGGTACGAAGGCACTGCCGCGCGGGCCGTCCGCCGCCCCGACCGTCGCCGTGCCACTCGTCTTCACGCGGTCGGCCGCCCGCTCCTGCATGTCGCCCTCTTCCCCTTGTGCGTCCATTGGACGCACATCATGCGTCCGATGGACGCATGACGCAAGACCTCGGGGCCGACCGTGCGCACAGGCAGCCGCCGTTGTGGCGCCGGTCAGGGCGCCCCGGCCGTCACCGTTGGTGGTCGGGGTGCATGGTCAGGCAGAGCGCCCAGACGTCGGAGTAGGTGTTCGTTGCGGCCCGCCGCTGATCCTGAGGCCTCCGCCCCCCCGGGCTCGCCCGCGCTCCGGCCCGTCGCCGCCGGTGCAGCCGACCGTCGCCGTCTGCCCGGTCCCTGCCTCCGTGGGGCCCGCCGGCGAGTGAGCCGTCTCCCGGCATCGTGGTGGGGCGTCGGGTTCCGTGTCCCGGCGGAGATCCGAGCGGCGGCCTGCCCGGGCGACCAGGGGCGGCAGGGCCCATACGCTGCCGCACCGAGGGTCACCCGTGCGTCCGCAGATCGGGACTTCAGCAGACTCATCCGACACCATCTGCCGGGTCTGGAGCCGATTTCCCCGGCGTGAGCGGTAGGCCGGTCAGGCATGGGCATGGATCGCCCGGATGCGCGACCTGCTCAGCGGAAAGGGCGGGCGGATGCGCGGCGGCGGCGTGAGGAGGACGCACGTGGCGTCGGCGCCCCAGGCTCGAACACCGCGGGTCCACAGCAGGTCGCGAGCAAAGGCGGCGCGAGGGGCGGCCCTCCGCGGGGGAAAGGGGCCGATCGCGCCGCGCGGGATGGCGGGGCCGGCTGCGGCAGACCGCGGCCGGCCCCCTACGACCGGTGCCCGACGGTCAGCTACCGGCGGCGTGGCGGCGTCGCCACCGGTGGCCGTGCCGGCCGCGCCGCGCTGGCCGGCACCGCCGCGGAAAATGTACTTGCGGGCCCAAGACTCGCCGGCTGCGGGGATGGTTGTACGCAGCATCGAAAATGGCTCGTGGAATCGGGCCGGGCGGGTTTCCCGGGTCGTGCCGCTCAGCGGTCCGTGCGGCGGAAGGCGGTCCGGTAGGCGCTCGGACGGTGACCGGTGTGGCGGGCGAAGAGGGCGGCGAAGGTGCCGGGGTCCTGATAGCCGACGGCTGCGGCGACGGCCGCGACGGTGCGGTCGGTGGTCTCCAGGAGATGGCGGGCGCGGCGGACCCGAGAGGCTTGCAGGTACACCAGCGGGCTGCGTCCGGTCTCTTCGGCGAAGCGGCGCAGCAGCGTGCGTGTGCTGACCCGGAAGGCGTCCGCGAGTGCGACGAGGTCGTACCGTTCGGTGAGGTTCTGGTCCAGCCGGCGCATGACCCTCTGGGCGAACTCCCGGCCGGGCTGCGGGAGGAGCCGGGGATCGACGTAAGCGGTCTGGGACACGCGGGCGTCGTCGACGAGCGCCACCCGGGCGGTGGCACGGGCCACACGCGCGCCGTTGTGTCGGCGGATCAGGTCGAGCGCGAAGTCGTACATGGCGCTGAAGGCGGCCGTGGTCGTCACCCCGGTATCGGTGACGACCAAGTGCTCCGGGCGCACGTCGGCACCGGGGCAGCGCCGGGCCAGTTCGGCGGCGTACAGCCAGGAGGTGGTGGCCCGGCGCCCCTCCAGGAGTCCCGCCTCGGCGAGCAGGAACGCACCGACGCAGAGGGAGACGACGGCGGTGCCGGCGCCGGCCTGCGCGCGGATCGCCGTGATCTCGGGGGCCAGCCGGGCGAGCCGCGCGTCGAGGTCGGCCTCCGGGTGCAGTTCGAAACCGGGGACCACGAGGACGTCGACCTCGCGCAAGGGCCGTACGTCCAGGCTCGCGCCACCCGAGGCGGTGACCCGGCTGCGGGGCGAGAGGACCGACACCCGGTAGCCGGGCGCGTCCGCTCCGGCGACGTGCCCGGCCATCGTCAACAGGTCCGGAACTCCGAAGACTTCGGACGCGAAACAGCCCGGGTACGCCAGGACTCCGACCCGCAGCGCGCCCTGCCCGACGCCCTCACCCACGCCGTCCTCCTCCCGCGAAGCCGACTCGGGCCACCCTGGCCGACCCCCGGCAGATCGCATCACCGCTCGCCTCCGTGTGGCCGTGGCCGTGGCCGTGGCCGTGGCCGTGGCCGTGGCCGTGGCCGTGGCGACATTACCCCTGTCCTTGGCGATCCCGCCCCTCACCCTGTGGCCGGTGCCGCGACCAGGCTGGCCCCCATGAGCGACGACGACGCGATCAGCGACTTCACCCGACGGAGCGTGGCCGTGGAGGGGGTGGAGAAGACGGTGTGGGTGGCCGGGACCGGGCCCGCCGTCGTGATGCTGCCCGAGATGCCGGGCATCAGCCCAGACGTCCTACGGCTCGCACGCTGGGTGCGGGACGCCGGCTTCACCGTCCAGGTGCCCTCCCTGTTCGGGACGGACGGCGCCTTCCCCACCGCCGAGGGCGGCCGGGAAGTCGTCCGCCGCGCCTGTGTCAGCGCGGAGTTCCGTGCCTTCGCCGGGGGCGGCACCAGCCCCGTGACGCTTTGGCTGCGCGGGCTGGCGCGGCAGGCCCACATCGAATGCGGCGGGCCCGGGGTGGGCGCGATCGGCCTGTGCTTCACCGGCAACTTCGCCCTCACCATGGCCCTGGAACCGGCGGTGATCGCCCCGGTGGTCAACCATCCTTCGCTGCCCCTCGACGACCCGGGCGGACTCGAACTCGACGCGGCGGACGCGCGCGATGTGCGCGAGCGGCTCCGCCGCGACGGACTCACCGTCCTCGCCTACCGCTTCGAGGGCGACCGGTGGTGCACGGGGCAACGCTTCGCCGCCTACCGCGCCCTGCTCGGCGACGCCTTTGACGGACGCGTCCTGCCGGACAGCGCCGCCAACCCGTCCCCGCCGCCCTTCTTCGCCGACCTGGTCGGCACCCCGCACAGCGTCGTCACCGCTCATCTCGTGGACGAGGTCGGCCACCCCACGGTCCGGGCCCGCGACGAGATCCTCGCCTTCCTCGGCTCACGCCTCCACCCGCACGGAAACGGACCGCTGTCCGCCACCTGACCCGGCCCCCCGTCACCGGTCGTGTGGCGCACGCGGTCCCCGGCGGCTCACGAGTGTGCGTCTCGTAGGGTGAGGACATACGTCGCGGTCAGGGCGACGGGTCGGTCTCCGTCTCGTGACAGGGCTACGAGGGCACGCGACGCCGTACTCCCGGGGATGTCCGCGAGTGCCTGTGTCAGCCGGCGGCGGGCGGACGGACCGACGGTGTCGCGGTCGAGGCGGTCGACGAGCCCGGTGGCGATCCGCTCCGCGAGCTCGGGATCGCTCGCCAACGCGCTCAGTGCGTCGGCCGCGTCGGCGTCGTTCACGTCCTCGACGATCATGTCGATGAGGATGGGAACCGCGTCGGACACCGCGCGTGTTCCGAGCGCGAGGGCCGCGTACCGGCGAACCACCGTGTCGGAGTGCGTGAGGGCGTCCCGCAGCAGCGTCGTCGCCGCGTCGTCGGGAATCTCGGCGATGGACCGGACGGCACGCGTGCGGACTTCGGCCTCGGTCGAGGCAAGGCCCCGCGCCAACAACGCGAGTCCCCCTCCGGCGCCGCCCGATCGTTCCAGGGCCCAGCGAAGGGCTCCCGCGACGCTCGGGTCCGACTCGTTCAGGACGGCCTCGACCAGAGCCTCCACCGGCACGGGCACTTCCTCGACCGCGGACAGGGCCGCGCGCTGCCGCGCTCCGGCGCTCTTGGACCCCAACGCCTGTAGGAGCGGCACGATGTGAAGGACTGCTTCCCAGCCCGCGGGTTCCGCGGCACCGATCCGACGCAGTCGGGTGAGCAGCTCCGTCTCCGCGGCGATGCGCTCCCGCGTCTGGCGGATCAGGTCCTCGACGAGCTCCGCGGGCGCGAAGCCGGGGTCGTCCAGCGCCCGCCCGACGTCGCGCAGCGACAGGCCCAACGACCGCAGGCTCTCGATGTGGAAGACGCGGCGGATGTCCTCGCCGGAATACTCGCGGTAGCCGGAACCGGTACGACCCGTGGGCCGGACCAGGCCGAGCGCTTCGTAATGCCGGAGCATGCGGGCGCTCACCCCGGACCGTCGCGCGACATCGCCGATCAACACTGTCTACCGTCCTTTCCGTACCTACCCGCCGAGGGCCACGGCGCGCTTGGCCTCCTCGATCGCGAACCCGAAGCCGGCGTCCGGGTCGCGCCACAGCCGTTCCGTGGCGATCGCGTGGGCGCGCACGCGCGGGTCGAGGTCCGTCGTCGCCTCACCCAGCGCCGGCAACATCACCTCCCCGAGCGCGACCAGCGCCCGGCTCAGGCTCACTTGCGTCTCGCGTTCCCCACGCCCGAGTTGCGCCGCCAACCGTACGGCCAGCGCGCCCTCCTGCCCTTCGGGTACCAGTACGACCGCTGCCCGCCAGCCACTTCGGGCCACTTCGTCATCGGGGTCGGACAGCAGCGCCGGTGTGATCGCCGGCCACGCTCGCCGGTCCCCGATCTTGGACAGTGTGTGCAATGCCTGACTCCGTGCCTGCGCGCGCTCCGAGCGGACTTCGTCGACGAGCAGCGGGACCGTCACGGATGCCGCGTACCGGGTCAGGGCCCACGTCAGCATCTCTCGCACGGAGAACTCGGGCTCGACCGCGCACCGCTCGACGAGCTTGCCGACGAATCCGGGGTCCGGGGTCGTGCCGAGTGCGAGTGCCGTCCGCAGCCGGACCGATGAGCTGTCGTTCTCCAACCCCTGTAGGGCCCGCGCCCTATCCGTATCCATACCCGTATCCGTGGCCCTGCTCGCGTTCGTGTGCTCGTTCGCCGTGGTCATTGGCCCACCTCCTTGACCGCAGTGAAGACGTTGTCACCGTGTCAAGGTCAAGCGGGCCGAGCCCGGACAATGGCCGCGGGGGCGATTGCCCGCCGTGGGCAGGGCTTACTCCCGACCACCCGTCAGGGGTCTTACGGCGCGCGCCAGATGTTGGCGAAGGCCGCGTTCTCGATGGTGCGCCTCTGGCGTACGGCCTCCAGCTCCATCACCGCGTCGTGGACGGCGGCCAACACGGTCGTCACCGCCTCGTCATCGAGGCCTCGCTCGCCATCGGTTCGCCCGCCGTCGATGCCCACGACCGAGGCGAGGGCGGTCAGGACGGGTTCCTTCTCCGCCCAGCGGTCGGCCGCCCGGCGGCGGCCCAGCGTGTCGACCGGTTCCACGCGTTCCGAGCCGAAGGACAACCGGCTGCTTCGCTTCCGCGTCAACTCGCCGTCTTCCTCCAGTGCCGCCTGGTACACGGCCGCCAGGTCGCGGCCCCGACGCCACAGCCAGTCCTCGATCGGCTCGTAGGGCGCTTGCCGAGTGAGCACGGCCGCGGCCTCGTCCAAGAGCCGGTCGCCCGGCATCGGCGGACCGCCGGGCACGATGCGGTCGCCGTCCACGGCGACGGCTCCGGCACCGATGAGATCGACCAGCTCGGCTCCCGCGAGTGCGAGCGACAGGTCACCCTGCCCCACGGCGTGCTCCGGCCTCGTGTCCATGGCAATGATGAACAGGTCTTTCGCCGTGGTCATGAACGGCTCCCCTCGGAGACATCGACAAAGGTGCGCCGCCATCGGCCCGGCCCGCATCCGCAGCCGGTTCGGCGACGAGGCGACTGTCTCGACCAGTATCCCTCCCGACCGCCCGGCCGTGTCCCCGATGAGCACACTCACGGCCTGGGGTGAACGCCGAAGCAGGACACCTCGCGGGACATCGCGTAGTCGATCCATTACTCTCTGCTCGTGATGATCGGCGCGGCGGACAGGGCGCGGTGGGCTGTGGCGCGGGCGCTGTGGCCGGCTCTGGTGCTCGTCATCGTCCTGCACGTCGTGGGCTGCGCCCACGGCCCACTGGCCGGCGGCTCCTGGCGGGCCGACACCCTCACGACGTCCGGCACCGCTTCGGCCGCCCCGCCGCAAGCAGCCGCGCCAGGGCAGGCCACGGCCCGCCCGGTCGGGTGCGAGGGGCATCATCACGCACCGCGGCAGTGCGCCGATGTCGACGGGCCGGCTCGGGGGCGGGGCGGGGCCGAAGTCGGACCGAACCAGCCGGGGACGCCGGCCGCCGGTACGCAGCCGGGCGCCCTTCCCGTACGAGGACCGACGGTGTGGCAGCCGGTGCCCGTGCCCGGTGGTGGGCGGGCGCTGCTGCAGGTCTGGCGGATCTGACAGACCCGGTCGCACCGCGCGCCGCTGCCGCGCGCCCGTGCGACAAGACGAGCCGAGTCCGATCCCCTCGACCTTGCACACCGCCGTCCCGGCTGCCGCCGTGCGACCCGGCGGTGGGAGAGCCGTCATCGTGAACCACACCCCCTTGTCCTCCGTCCCTGCTGCCGCCGCTCCCGCCTCCCTCCCCTCGTCTGCCGCGCCGACGCCGGCCGCCCCGGTCCGGGTGGCCGCCACGCCGGCCGCCCTGGTCGGCGACACGCCCGTACTGTGGGTGGGCGAGCCGTTCACCGCGGCCGGGCGCGGATTCTGGGCCAAACTCGAAGGCCACAACCCCGGCGGCATCAAGGACCGCACCGCCTTGTACATGGTGGCCGCCGCCCGCGAGCGCGGGGACCTTCGACCCGGCGCCCGGATCGTGGAGTCGACCTCGGGCACCCTGGGCCTTGGCCTGGCCCTGGCCGGCATCACCTTCGGCCATCCGGTCTCGCTGGTCACCGATGCCGGACTGGAGCCCCAGCTGGCCGGGCTTCTGCGTGCCCATGGTGCCGAGGTCCACACCGTCACCACCCCGCACCCGCGGGGCGGTTGGCAGCGGGCCCGCCGGGAAAGGGTGGCCGAGCTGCTGGCCGCCGATCCGGACGCGTGGTGCCCGGACCAGTACCACAACCCCGACAACGTGCTCGCCTACCGGCCGCTCGCACACGAGCTGCTCGCCCAGCTCGGCCGGATCGACACGCTCGTCGTCTCGGTCGGTACCGGCGGCCACTCCGCGGGGATCGGGCGCGTACTACGAGCGTTCTTCCCCGCCTTGCGCGTGGTCGGCGTGGACAGCTGCGCCTCGACCCTTTTCGGGCAGCCCGCCGGCACCCGGTTGATGCGCGGCCTGGGCTCGTCGATCCACCCCCACAACGTCGCCTACGACATGTTCGACGAGGTCCACTGGGTGGCCGCCCCCGAAGCGGTGTGGGCCGCCCGCGCCCTGGCACGCACCCGCTACGCCACCGGCGGGTGGAGCGTGGGCGCCGTCGCGCTCGTCGCCCGCTTCCTGGCCCGCACCTCCCCCGCCGAGGACCGCATCGCGGCCGTCTTCCCCGACGGCCCCCACCGCTATCTCTCCACCGTCTTCGACGACGAATACTGCCGGGCCAACCAGTTGCTGGGCGCCCCTCCGGCCGACGACCCCGACGAGATCACCCACTGCGACCAGGCGGTGGTCACCCGCTGGACCCGCTGCCCGACCGTCACCCGCCCCCGGCCCGCCACCACCGTCGCCGGCGGTTTCGACCTGGCCGGAGCGGCCCGGTGAAGAACGTCCTCAGCCAGACGCGTTCGTTCTCACCCGCCGCCCGGTTGCTGATGGTGAACCAGTTCGCCATCAATCTGGCCTTCTACATGCTCATGCCCTACCTCGCCGCCCATCTCGCGGGCGACCTCGGCATGGCCGCGTGGACGGTCGGCCTGGTCCTCGGCGTGCGCAACCTCTCGCAGCAGGGCATGTTCCTCATCGGCGGCACCATCGCCGACCGCTTCGGATACAAGGCCCCGATCCTGGCGGGCTGTCTGCTGCGTACCGGCGGGTTCGCCCTGCTGGGCTGGGTGGACACCCTGCCCACGCTGATCGTCGCATCGGCGGCCACCGGCTTCGCCGGCGCCCTGTTCAACCCGGCGGTGCGCGCCTACCTCGCCGCCGAGGCAGGCGAACGGCGCGTGGACGCGTTCGCCCTGTTCAACGTCTACTACCAGGCCGGGATGCTGCTCGGGCCGCTGGTCGGGATCGCCCTGCTGGCCGCCGACTTCCGTGTCGTGTGCACCACGGCGGCCGTGCTCTTCGCCGCCCTGAGCGCACTGCAGGCCCGCGCCCTGCCCGCCCGCCACGCCGGCGCCTCCGGGCGGCCGGAAGGCCGGGCCGCGGCCGGGACGGCGCCGTCGGTGTGGGGGCAGTGGCGGCAGGTGGTCTCGAACCGGCCGTTCCTGTTGTTCTCCGCCGCGATGATCGGCTCCTACGTGCTGACCTTCCAGGTCTACCTCGTACTGCCGCTGGCCGCCGACGCGGCCCTGGGCCCGGACGGCACCAAGGCGACGAGCGGACTGTTCGTCATCTCCGCCGCGGTGGCGGTGACCGGACAACTGCGGCTGACCGGCTGGGCCAAACGCCGCTGGACGCCCCACCAGGCACTGGCGGCCGGGCTCGCGGCGATGGGCGCGGCGTTCCTACCCCTGGCCGTGGCCCCCGTCCACTCCCCCGTCGCAACGTCCGCGGCCCTCGCCGTCTGCGTCGCCGTCCTCGCCGGGGCCGGGGCGTTGGTCTACCCCTTCGAGATGGACACCGTCGTGGCCCTGTCCGGCAACCGACTGGTCGCCACGCACTACGGCCTCTACAGCACCGTCTCCGGGCTCGGCATCACCTTGGGCAACCTGGTCCTCGGAGCGTTGTGGGACGCCGCGCACGTCCACACCCCCTGGGTGGTGTGGACGGTGCTGGCGACGGCCGGAGTCGGATGCGCGGCAGCGATCACCGCGCTCGCCCGCACCGGACGCCTGGACACTCGACCCGTCCGGCCCGCCCCGGCCTGACACGGCCTGGAGCAGGCGCGTCGGCAGGTCTGCGACCCGCTCGTCGGGCCGGGGACCTGCCGACATCCCGAAACAGCACGTGCCGTCCCCGATCGCAGTGGGGACGGGGCGACTGCGGCGGCCGTGACCGGTCGGGCACGGCTCGCCACCGGGGTGCGGGGCAGCGTTCCCGTCAGCCGCCGCAGCCCCCGCACCCCCCTGACGTCTCGTGCCAACCGCCGCCCCCGCCGCGCTCCATGGGCTCCCTCGGGGGACGGGTCAGCAGCCCGCTCTCCTCGGTGAATCGCGGGAGCCGGGTCCGCAGCGCGGGGGCGCCGAACAGGGCCACGCTCAACAGCAGCGCACCCGGGGCGTCCCGCTCCGTGGCCCGGCGGACCCCGGCGTGGTCCTGGCGCAGCCGGGCGAGTAACACCGCCCCGCGCGGGGTGCGCCGGGACCTCGCCCACAACGCCACCGCGGCCACATCGGCGAGGAGGGCGAGCCACGGCCACACCGCCGCCGGTCCCCCCACGGCGGCTTCGACGGGCGCCGCCGCGAACACCGGGAACAGCAGGGCCCGTAGCGCCCACCGCCGCTTGGCCGACACCAGCAGCCCCGCGCGTTCCAGCCCCCGGGAGGTCTCCCCGATCGCACGCCGGACCCGCTCCTCGTTCTGCAGCCGTCGAGGGTGCGTCCGCCGGTAGAGCACGCCGTACTGCGCACGGGCCACCGCGGAGCAGCCTGGCGGCGGCAGCCGGGTCTCGACACCCCGGACCGTCTGCCGGAACCCGGCCTCCACCGCGCCGGCCAGGTACAGCTCCACCAACCCGGTCTGCGCCGCCCCCCGCGCGCCGCCGCGCAACAGCCCCACGTCGACCGGCGACAGCACCCTGCCGAGCGGCCGGGCCCGCCGGCCGCCGGGCCGCAGCAACAGGGCGAGCAGCACCAGGCACCACGCCACGCCCGCCGGCACCCCACCTGTCAGACCCACGCGAACCACCCCCGGCCGTTACCTCCCCGAGGGTCCGTCGGCCCAAGCCTCCGCTACGGCGGCGGTCGGGGGCGGTGACATCGATCACGAGCGGCGGCGTGGCTTGGCCGGCCGGCCTAGCGGCCCAGCGCGGTGCGCAGGGTGATCCCGTGCCGGCTGCGCAGGCGACGCACCTCCCAGACGGACAGCGCGGTCACCGAGAGCGGCCCGCCGAGGAGGAAGGTGTACAGCACCTCCGGGGGCGCGGCGACGTCGGGACCGGTGAACACCTGGAAGGCGAAGAGCGACCAGACCAACAGGGGTGAGAGCAGCGCCGGGAGCAGTTGGTGGACGTCCGAGGCGCGGAAGCAGGAGGCGACGCAGACATAGGCCGTGAGGACGGTGAAGGGGATCGAGACGATCAGCAGGACGAGCGCGAGGAGCCAGCCGAGGACGAGGACCGCGAAGCTGAGCAGGGAACACATGATGCCGCGGCCGACCACCGGGGAGAAGAAGTCCATGAGGTCCGCTCCCCCGACGAGGTCGCCCTTCACGGTGGTGAGGGACAACCAGATCGCCAGGGGGCCCGCGGCGAGAGCCAGGATGGACAGGACCGGTCTGAGCAGGCGGCCGGCGAAGTCGCGTCGCCTGTCCGGGGTGCCCGCGACGAGGAAGGCGGTGATCCCGATGATGCTCGCGACCAACAGGATGGCGCAGGAGATGCCCAGTTCGACGAGCTTGCCGAGGACGAACTCCTCGCGGCCGTTGCTCAGCGGGTACGCCAGGACCAACCAGACCGCGGCGATGATGCCGAGGATCGTACGCCCGAGCTGCACCCGGGCGATCACCGCGTCGTCCGGGCGTTCCTCTTGCCGGGGGCCCGCAGCCACGTACGCGTGGAACGCATCGTTCAATGTGGCCACGGAACCCGCTTCGCCTCCGAAACGCGGCCTGTCCCAGCTCACTTCTCGTCCCCCGGATACCACGTGTGCTTCGTGCGACGCTCGCGTTCACCACCGACGCGACCGTCGAACACCCTAACGGATCATGACTCGTTCGAGCCGCCGGCACCTGATCGCCGACAGACCGAGGACATGCCTTGGGGGGGTCCGGGGCGGGGGCTCGGTTCGGGCGCCGGCTACCTGGCTGTCGGGCACCACGGGGCGACTCCGGCCGGGCCGCGTCGGGGGTCCCGCACAGGCCGCGCAAGACCCTGATCGGGTGCCGCGCATCCCCCCTCCACTCGAACGTGTGAGTTCAAACGCGCCGAACCCCGGAGGCACTGCCTCGCACACCCGGCTCGCAATCGCGTTCGACCACTTCCCACTTCCGGGGCCGTTACGGCCTGGATTCCGGGGCGTTTTTGGAGCACCAGTGCCATCCCGCCGCCCAGTTGGAGGACACCATGAACAACGCCCCCGCCCCCACGCACCGCCCTCCCGGAATCGAACGGCCCGGAGCGACCCGGCACGGCGTTGCGGGTGGCCTCGGCCCGGCGCGTACGGACGCGGGGTGGGCGGCATGAGCGAATCCACCGATGCGGCGACCGACGGCGTCCCGGGGCAGCGCACCACTCCGCCGACGGCGTCTCCGCCGATGCCGCCGGGCGACACCTCCGGGACGGCCGCTCCCGAGCCACAGCTCCGGTACGTAGACCTGACCGGCAGCCGCGAAGCGGCCGGCCGTTCCATCCGGATGCGTGACATGGGCCGGCGCCTGCCGCAACTGGTGCGCCGTTCGCTGGCTTTGGCCTGGCGGGTCGACCGGCGGGCGACCGTAGGCCTCTTGCTCTGCCAGGTCGTCGCCGGCGTGATGCAGGCCCTGGGCCTGATCGCCATCGCCGGCACCCTGACCGCCCTTCTGAGCAGCGGAGACGTCTACCACCGCCTGCTGGAGGCGTGGCCGTCCGTGGTCCTGCTGGCCGGCGCTTCGGGGGTGCGCGCCCTCCTGGGGATCACCGTCAATTGGCTGTCCTCCCGGCTGGGCCCGCTGATGTCGCGCGAGGCCGAGCAGATGCTGTTGACCGGTTGCGCCGAGGTGGAACTGTGCGCCTACGACGAGCCCGACTTCAACCGGGACCGCGAGGCAGCCGACCGTGGGGCGCAGGTCACCGGTGACCTGATCGACGAGGGCCAGGACCTCATCGCCTCGGCGGCCTCCTTCCTCGCCGGGGCGGTCGTGCTGGCCGGGGTGCACTGGGTCCTCCTGCCGCTCCTCGTCGCCGCCAGCCTCCCGCAGGCCTTGGCCCAGGTCAGTGCCGCCCGGGTGCGGTACCTCGCGAACCTGCGCAGCAACGGCGACCAGCGAATGCTGTCGGTGCTGCGCTGGCACATCTACACCAAGGACGCCGCCGACCAGATCCGCGCCGGCACCATGAGCGGGTTCCTGTCCGGCCGGTACCGGCAGACGGTCGCCCGGATCAACCGCGAGGACCGGGCCGCGGCCGACAAGGGCGCCCGCATGTCCCTGGTCGGCGCGCTGTGCGGAGGCGTGGGCTCGGCGGTGGTGTGGGCGGCGGTCGTGTGGTTGCTGGCCACCGGCCGCATCAGCGTCGGACACGCCGGAACGGCGGTCTTCGCCCTGCAGACGGTCGGGCAGTCGGTGCGCGGACTGGTGGCAGTGGGGGCGCGTGCCGTGCGTACCGGCCTTTACATGGACGACTGGAGCGGCTTCCTGGACAAGGCGGGCGGATTCCGGATGCGGCGGGGCCCGCGCCGGCCGGCGCCGCCGAAGACGATCGAGATCCGGTCGGTCACCCACCGGTACGCGGGCAAGGACCGCGACGCGCTGTCCGACGTCTCGCTCACCTTGCGCCGCGGCGAGGTCACGGCCCTGGTCGGCTTCAACGGCTCGGGCAAGTCGACACTGTCGAAGCTGGTCAGCGGCCTGTATCTGCCCACCGGCGGTCAGGTGCTGTGGGACGGCGTCCCCACGGGCGACGCCGACCCGCAGAAGCTGTGGGAGCAGGTGGCCCTGGTGCCGCAGGACTACGCGCACTGGCCCCTGACCGTGCGCGAGAACGTGACGCTGGGGCAGCCCACGGCGCGTGGTGACGCGGCGGTGCGCGCGGCGTGCGAGGCCGCCGGCGCCGACGAGGTCGTCGACCGGCTCGGGGCCGGGCTCGACACGCTCCTGGCCCGCGAGTGGCTCAACGGAGAGGAACTGAGCGGCGGACAGTGGCAACGCATCGCTCTCGCCAGGGCGTTCTTCCGCGAAGCCGGGTTGCTGGTCCTCGACGAACCGACCGCGAACCTCGACCCACGAGCCGAGTACCGGATCTTCCAGCGGCTGCGGGACCTGGCCCGGGAGCGGGTGGTGCTGTTGGTGACCCACCGCATCACCAACGTCGCCGTGGCCGACCGGATCGTGGTCCTCGACGAAGGGAAGATCGTCCAGGTGGGCACCTACCGGCAACTCGCCGTACAGGAAGGCCTGTTCAAACAGTTGCTGTCCTACCAGGTCACGTCCGAATCGGACACCGCGAAGCCCGGCGCGCCCAGGTGACTGGCTCGCCGTCCTGATCCTGCGGGGGCCGTGTCAGCGCGGCACACGGGCGAGGGAACGCGAGCACGGCCGGTCCGCTCCGGCGGCCACCGCCGCCTTGGCGGTGGCCGCCGACGAAGCAGGCCGGGTGCTGCCGGTCCCCTGACCCCGCCCGGCCGTACGTGCGGCACACCGTACGTACGGCCGGGGGCGCTCCCGGGCGGCCGAACCCGGCTCGCGGGGTCGGTACGGGTGCACGGGCTCGCGGGGTAGGTCCTCCCGCGGAGCGGCCGGTGGTGATCATCTTCGAATGCGCGGATGGCCTCAGGGCATGAGCGCGGTGTGATGACGAAGCTCAAGGTGATGGTGTTCGCAGTGCCGGGCGTCCTGGCGGGCGCCGCGGCCGTCGCGGCGGTGGCGCTCTCCGCTTGGTGGTGGGCGCTCGCCGTGCCGATGGCCCTTCTGGTGGCCCTGGCGGTATGGGACGTATGCCAGCGGCGGCACTCCGTCCTGCGCAACTATCCGGTCCTCGGCCATTTCCGGTTCGCGCTGGAGACGCTGCGGCCGGAGCTCCAGCAGTATTTCATCGAGCGCAATTTCGACGGTCGTCCATTCGACCGCGACACCCGCAGCATCGTCTACGAGCGCGCCAAGGGCACCGATGCCGAGGAACCGTTCGGCACGGAGCGTGACCTGTACCAGCCGGGTAGCGAGTACCTCGTCCCCTCCATGGCCCCGCGGCCGGTCCACGAGGACCCCCCGCGGGTCAGGATCGGCGGGCCCCACTGCACCCGCCCCTACGAGATGGCCCTGCTCAACGTGTCGGCCATGAGCTTCGGCTCCCTGTCGGCCCAGGCCGTCACGGCGCTGAACACCGGTGCTCGACAGGGCGGCTTCGCCCACGACACGGGCGAGGGCGGTCTGTCCGAGTACCACCTGGGGCCGGGCGGTGACCTGGTCTGGGAGATAGGCACCGGCTACTTCGGCTGCCGCACCGACGACGGCCACTTCGACGAGCGACAGTTCGCCGAGAAGGCCGCCAAGGAACAGGTGAAATGCGTTTCGCTGAAGCTGAGCCAGGGCGCCAAGCCCGGCATCGGCGGCGTGCTCCCGGGCGCGAAGGTCAACTCCGAGATCGCTTCGGTGCGCGGGGTGCCCGAGGGGGTCACCGTCGTCTCACCGCCCTACCACACCGCGTTCTCCACTCCTCGGGGGCTGGTTCTGTTCCTCGCGCGCATGCGTGAGCTGGCGGACGGCAAGCCGGTCGGCTTCAAACTGTGCGTGGGCTCGCGACGCGAGTTCCTCGCGGTGTGCAAGGCCATGCTGAGCGAGGACATCACTCCGGATTTCATCATCGTCGACGGCGCCGAAGGGGGCACCGGCGCCGCGCCCCTGGAATTCGCCGACAGCGTCGGACTGCCCCTCACCGACGGTCTGATCACCGTCCACAACGCCCTGGTCGGCACCGGGCTGCGCGACCGGATCAAGATCGGCGCCAGCGGCAAGGTCGCCACGGGGGGCGACTTGGTCAAGCGGCTGGCGCAGGGCGCGGACTACGCCAACGCCGCCCGGCCGATGATGTTCGCACTGGGCTGCATCCAGGCCCAGCGGTGCCACACCAACACCTGCCCCGTCGGCGTCGCCACCCAGGACCCGCACCGCGCGGCGGCCCTCGACGTGCCCGACAAGTCGCAGCGCGTCCGGCGCTACCAGGAAGCCACCGTCAAGAGCGCCCTGCAGATCATGGCGGCGATGGGGGTCGACCACCCGGGTCAACTGCATCCCGGCCTGCTGATGCACCGCGTCGATCCGCACACGGTGCGCTCCGGTGCGCAACTGTACGAGTGGCTCACGCCGGGGCAGCTCCTGGACGACGCGCCTAGCTCCTGGGCCGAGGACTGGGCCGCCGCCGACCCCACCCGTTTCACCCACTGACCCGCTGTCCCCCGACTTCCCACCCGGCCCGCCGGCAGCGCCGTACGAGCACCGGCCCGCCCACGACCCCACAGGACTGCCTCATGACACGCACCGTTGCCCGCGCGATCGTCGACGCGTTGAAGGACCTGGACGTCCGCCAGGTCTTCGGCGTCGTCGGCGACGCCCTCAACCCGCTCACCGATGCCATCCGCACCACAGACGGCGTGGACTGGGTCGGCTGCCGCCACGAAGAGGCGGCAGCCTTCGCAGCCGGCGCTCAAGCCCAGCTGTCGGGCCGACTCGGGGTGTGCATGGGCACCGTGGGCCCCGGCTCGGTCCACCTCCTCAACGGGCTGTACGACGCCGCCAAGAGCCACGCCCCCGTCCTGGCCATCTGCGGGCAGGTCCCGCTCGCGGAGATGGGCACCGACTACTTCCAGGAAGTCGACAACGAGCAGCTCTTCCGTGACGTCGCCGTCTACCGGGCGACCGTCACCTCTCCACAGCAGATGCCCCGAATGCTGGAATCCGCCGTCCGTGCGGCGATCAGCCAGGGCGGCGTGGCCGTCCTGACCGTCCCGGGCGACCTCGGCGACCAGGAGATCGAGGACGACCGCCCCGTGCGCTTCGCCCTGGACCGCCCGGTGACCCGGCCCGACGATCCGGCCCTCGCCGAAGCCGCCGAGCTCGTCAACGCCGGGTCCAGGACCACGCTGCTGGTCGGCCGCGGCGCACGGGAGGCGCGGGAGGAGGTGTTTCGCCTGGCCGAGCTGCTCAAAGCGCCCATGGTGCTCACCCTGAAGGCCAAGGAGGGGTTCGAACACGAGAACCCGTACCAGGTGGGCCAGACCGGTCTTATCGGCAACCCCGCCGCCTCCCACGCGCTCGACCAGTGCGACACCCTGGTCATGTTGGGTACCGACTTCCCGTACCGCGACTGGTATCCCACCGACTGCAAGGTCGTTCAGATCGACACCCGGGGTGAACACCTGGGCCGGCGGGTCCCGGTGGACGCAGGGCTGGCCGGAGACGTCGGCGCCACCCTGCGCGCCCTGCTCCCGCGACTCGACGCGGCGTCCGACCGGTCCCACCTCGACGACTCCCGCTCCCGCTTCGACTCCTGGACCGAGGACCAGCACAAGCTCGCCGACCCCCGCCACGACCACCGCTGGACGGGCAAGCTGCGCGCCCTGGTGGACAACCGGGACCACGACATCCGCCCCGAGGCCTTGGCCGCGTGCGTGGACCGGCACGCCGCCGACGACGCGATCTTCACCTCCGACACGGGGATGGCCACCGTCTGGCTGTCCCGGTTCGTCACCATGCGCGGGACGCGGCGGCTGCTCGGTTCGTACAACCTCGGATCGATGGCCAACGCGATGCCGCAGGCCCTCGGCGCCCAGCTGTGGGCGCCCGATCGCCAGGTGGTCGCGTTCTGCGGCGACGGCGGCCTGAGCATGCTCCTCGGTGACCTGATGACCATCAAGACGTACCGGTTGCCGGTCAAGCTCGTGGTCTTCGACAACCGGCGCCTGGGCATGGTCAAACTCGAACAGGAGCAGGCCGGTCTGCCCGAGTTCGGCACAGAACTCGACAACCCGGATTTCGCGGCGGTCGCCACCGCCCTCGGCCTGACCGGCATCCGCGTCACCGACCCGACGGCATTGGACGACGCGGTACGCCAGGCGTTCGACACCCCCGGCCCCGTCCTCCTCGACGTGCTGACCAATCCCCGGGAGATCGCCGTACCGGGCAAGCCCACCGTAAGCCAGGGCTGGGGCTTCGCCATCGCCAAGGTCAAGGAGACCCTCACGAGCGACGGCGGCTGACGACCGTACGACTCGCGCCTCCGCACGCGTCTCGGTACTCGCCACCTGCGCTTCCGGCGGTTCGCCTCGGGCCCCTCTTGAGGGTGAACGGGGGCAGAGCGGCCGGTGACGGACGCGAGGCGGTTGCAGACTGTCGGGCGGACACATCGGGAGCCTCTGCGCGAAGGCGGATGACATGACTGACGACGGCGTGGTCCTGCTGGCATTGCGTGAGAACCCGCTCGGCGGTGGTGCCGACGGCGAGCAACTGCGGCGGATCGGGAAGGAGCTGGAGAACCGGGGCCTCACGTTGCGGTGGGCCCGCACCGCGCGGGAGGCTCGTGCCGTCCTGCACACGGAGACGGGACTTTCGGCGGCCGTGGTCGCCTGGGATCTCCAGCCGGACGCGGCCCGTGAGGACGAGGAGGGCGGCGGGGCCTCGGTGTTGCGGCAGATCGAGCGGCGGTTCAAGGACCTACCGGTGTTCCTGGTGATGGCGGACGAGTCGGATCACGACCTCGAAAGGCTGCCCCTGTGGGTGTCGGAGACGGTCGTCGGCTACATCTGGGCCCTGGAGGACACCCCTGCCTTCATCGCCGGCCGTGTCGCCGCCGCCGCACGCTCCTACCGCAGGGGCGTGCTGCCGCCGTTCTTCAAAGCGCTCCGTCGGTTCGACGACGCGCACGAGTACTCCTGGCACACGCCCGCCCACGCGGGCGGGGTGGCGTTCTTGAAGTCCGCGGCCGGGCGGGCGTTCTTCGACCACTACGGGGAGCGGCTGTTCCGGAGCGACCTTTCGATCTCCGTGGGTGAGCTCGGCTCGCTCTTCGAGCACAGCGGTCCCATCGGCGAGGCGGAGCGCAACGCGGCCCGGGTCTTCGGCGCCGACCGCACCTATTTCGTCCTGCACGGCGACTCCACCGCCGACCGCATGGTGGGGCACTTCAGCGTCACCCGCGACGAGATCGCCCTGGTGGACCGCAATTGTCACAAGTCGGTCCTGCACGGGCTGGTCATCTCCGGTGCCCGGCCGGTGTACCTGGTTCCGACCCGCAACGGCTACGGCCTGGCGGGTCCGCTGCCGCCCACCGAGATCTCCCCCCAGGCGGTGGCGGCAAGGATCGCGGCCAACCCACTGGCCGTGGGGGCGGCGTCGCGCGAGGCGCAGTACGCGGTGTTGACCAACTCCACGTATGACGGACTGTGTTACGACACCTTGCAGGTGACGCGCGCCTTGGCCGCCAGTACGCCCCGGCTGCACTTCGACGAGGCCTGGTTCGCCTACGCCCGCTTCCATCCCCTCTACGCCGACCGCTACGGGATGGCCGTCGGGCCCGACTCCTTCGACGGGCCGATGCGCCCCACGGTCTTCGCCACGCAGTCGACGCACAAGCTGCTGGCGGCGCTGTCGCAGACGGCGATGGTGCACGTGAAATCGGGGCCCAGGGCGCCCGTGGAACACGAGCGTTTCAACGAGGCGTTCATGATGCACGGCACCACCTCGCCGCTGTATCCGGCCATCGCCTCGCTGGACGTGGCGACCGCCATGATGGACGGCCCGCAGGGCAGGTGGCTGATCGAGGAAGCCATCACCGAGGCCATCCGTTTCCGTCAGGCCATCGTGCGCACGGGTCGGCGTATCGCCGCCGCCGGCGACCGCCCGGCCTGGTTCTTCGGCGTCTGGCAGCCCGACACGGTCACCGATCCCACCACCGGTGAACGCGTCGCGTTCGCCGACGCCCCGCCCGCGCTGCTGGCCGGCGAGCCCGGCTGTTGGCACCTCGAACCCGGCGCCGCGTGGCACGGCTTCCGCGATCTGAGCGAGGGTTACTGTCTGCTGGACCCGGTCAAGGTGACGCTCACCTGCCCCGGGGTCACCGCCACCGGCGAAACGAGCGAGTGGGGCATCCCCGCCCGGATCCTGACCGCCTACCTGGCCACCCGCGGCATCGTGGTGGAGAAGACCGACACCTACAGCACCCTCGTGCTGTTCTCGATGGGCATCACCAAGGGCAAGTGGGGCACCCTGGTGGACGCGCTGATGGACTTCAAGGCCCTCTACGACAGCGACGCGCCCCTGGACCGCGTCCTGCCCGCCCTCGTCGGGCAGCACCCCCGCCACTACGCCGGCACCACCCTGCGCGCCCTGTGTCAGGAGATGCACGAGCACCTCACCCACGCCGAACTGATCACGGCCCTCGACACCGCTTTCCAGCAGCTCCCCGAGCCCGTCGCACCCCCGCAGCACTGCTACCAGCAGCTCATCCGGGAAGGTACCCGGCGCATGCGCCTCGCGGATGCCGCGGGCCACATCGCCGCCGCGATGGTCACCGTCACACCGCCCGGCATCCCGGTCCTCATGCCCGGCGAGGCCGTCGGCACCCCGGACGGCCCCCTCCTTCGGTACCTGTACGCCCTGGAGGCCTTCGACCGGCGCTTCCCCGGCTTCCACAGCGAGGCCCACGGCGTCACCATCGACCCGGAGACCGGCGACTACCTCATCGAATGCGTCCGTCCCGGCTCCGAGCAGGCGGCGCCGGGGGCCTGAACCGTCGGCCCCGCCGGGTGTCGGCGCGCAAGGCGTGAGGGTTCGCGTCAGGACGGGGCGAGGACGCAGAACTCGTGGCCCTCCGGGTCGGCCAGGCACGTCCACGGAACGTCGCCCTGCCCGAGGTCGAGGTCGGTGGCGCCGAGGGCCCGCAGCCGGGCCACCTCCGCCGCCTTGTCGTCGCCTGGGTAGGGAAGCATGTCGAGATGGACACGGTCCGGCACGGTCTTCACACCGGGTGTGCGGAGGAATTCGAGGAACGGGCCGCCGCCCTTCGCGGACCGCAACACGGCCAGTTCGTCGGTGACTTCGTGCACGGTCCAGTTTGTCGCCTCGCCCCAGAACCGGGCCATGGCCCGCGGATCCGCGCAGTCGACCACCACCGCGGCGATCGGCCCGGTGTCCCGGTAGGTCTCCCGGGGCTCCAACACGCAGAACTCGTTGCCCTCGGGATCGGCGAGGACCGTCCACGGGACGTCGCCCTGACCCACGTCGACGGGCGTCGCGCCGAGAGCACGGAGGCGCGAGACCGACTCCGCCTGATGGGCCGCCGAGGTGGAGGCCAGATCGAGGTGCACCCGGTTCTTCGTCGCCGTCTTGGGCTCCGGCACGGGAACGACGTCGATGCCGAGGATGACGGGGTCCGGCCACACGAGGCCGCCGGCGGGCCCGACGTAGGTGGTCACGCCGGGGCTGTAAGCACTCCAGCCGAGCGCCTCCGCCCAGAACCGGCCGACTGCCGCGGGATCGAGGGCTTTGATGTTCACCTGGACAGGTCGCAGCGCCATGCCGGGGATTCTATTCGTCCGGGCCGGTCGATGATCGTTCAGCCCGTTGCCCTAGAGGAGGGCCAGGTCCTCGCCCTTCGTCAGCACGGCCGCGCCGCCGGCACGGCGACCGTGCCCCGCCTCCTGTCCCCCGCCCAGCCGCGCCGGCTCGACCGGGCGCAGGCCCGGCGCCCGCGGCCTGCGTGCGCGGCCGGGGCGGCGTCGGAGCCGGGGCGGCGGGTGAGGCGTCGCGTGGCTCAGCCGGCTGTGGACCGGTGCAGGTGCGGCATGTTCCAGCCTTCGGCCAGTCTCGACGGATGAATGGTGTGGCCACCGCCGAAGAACTCGCAGAATTTCATGATCAAGGGGTCCCAGCCGAGGGGGTCCACGTAGTGAGTCCCCGGAAGAACCAACTCCTCCTCCACGTGGGCTCGTACGACCTCGACCTGGAAGGCAGTGGCGCTCGGAGACGGGCTGCCGAAGGGGTGGGCGGATACGACCCTGCACTCCAGTTGGATGGGGCATTCCGCGACCCTGGGGGCTCGCACCAGGTCCGATGCCTGCTCGGTCAGTCGCGCGACGGAGAACTTGTCCGGCTCGTGCCGGTAGCCCTGCTTCGCCTTGTGGTCCGAGACCACCGCCTTCCCGGTGGTGAGCGCGAGGCGGTCGACGGCATCGACCATCGCCGACGACGGCAGGTTGAGCACGCACTCGCCCTCACGGAGCAGGTTCGCGGTCGTCTGGGCGCCGTTGCCGAGGCCGAGCATGCAGGACTGCCCCAGCCACCAGGCCGAGGACATCGGCGCGAGGTTCGCCGTGCCGTCCTCGTTGAGCGAACTGATCAGAACCACCGGGGTTCCGAAGTACAACACCTTCAACCCGGGGACGACGTGCATGCGCTGAGCCTTTCGCAGAGGGTCGGGGGGAGGAGGGCCCACGATCAGGGCCGCGAGCCGTCACCGACTCTCTCCCGAGCCGGACCGCACCCGCCGGCACCTATACGACATCGCGTTCCGGCCGAAGCGGTTGCGTAGGCGGTGGCCTCGGCCCGCCCCGTTCCCTCAATACGCCCGCGGGCCGTCCTCGGTGGCACGCATCGGCTGCGGGTAGTACAGCTTCCCGTCCTTCATTCGGGTTGGCCAGGGCCCACAGGGTCGGGGTGCCGGTCGGGGTGCAGACCAGGAAGAGGCGAAGGCCCCGCAAGAACCGGCTGTGGCCGGCGCAGTACCCGTATCCGGCCCAGCCGGCCGTGTCCGACCGCTTCATGGTCGGACGCGAGCGGCCGCATTCCACGGGGTGGAGTCGATGATCCAGTGCGGGTCGAACCAGAAGTCCGTGTCGACGGCCGGCAGCCGTATTGCCTTCTTGCCCAGTGGCAACGCGGCCCTCAGTCGCTTGTTCCAGCCCGGCTGCTTGGGCACGTACGGGAACATCGCGCCCAAGCGGGAGTCCACGAACCGCAGCCACCGCGACTCCGAAGTGAAACCCAGCAGCGCCTGCGCGACGGCGAGGCAGACGCGCTCGGAGTCCGTCAGCTGCGGCGGTCGGCCGGCCCGGCCACCGGGTACCTCCGATCTCGTCGTCGATCTTCACGTACAGTGCGGTCAGCAGGCGTCTGGGTTGTTCGTCACACAATGATCTTGGACGCCCTGTCCGTGCTCCTGGACACCGTCAGCAGTCGAAATGACTCGACGGGAGATACACCCCAGTCGAGTCGGCGACCGTCCAAGCGTGGGTGACAGGGTGAACGAATGGTGACGAAGCGCGAGTACTCATCCGATCTCCACCCCACTGGATTCACACCGTGGCCGGACACCGCCCCGGCCCACAGTGATCTCCTTGCGGCGAAGACCCTCGTCTACGACCCCTGCGGGTTCACCTGCTCGCAGCCGGTCCCCGAAGCTGAGAGTGCCGCGTACGCGGCCCACGCATTCACCCTTGACGGAATCTCCATCCGATTCCGCGCAGCCAAGACGACCCCCACCAAGGTCGGCCAGTTCGTCACCATATGGAAGAGGTCCCCGGGCGGGCCCATCCAGCCCTTCGACGCCACGGACCCCGTCGACCTCTTCGTCATCAGCACCCGCGACCAGCACTGTCTCGGCCAGTTCGTCCTTCCCATGGACGCGCTCCGCCGGCACGGCGTCGTGTCGGCAAACGGTTCCGGTGGGAAACGGGCTTTCCGCGTCTATCCGCCCTGGGTGACCACCCCCAACCGCCAAGCCGGCATGGCGCAGGCCTGGCAGCTGGACTACTTCCTGCACCTGCCTCAAGACGGGGCCATCGACTCAGCCCGTGCCCGAGAGCTCTACCGTCGATAGGACGGCGGTGACGCAACCACAAGTAGAGCCATCCCATCACGCGATCACTGATCGCCGACGACCACTGATCATTTGGAATGACTCGTCCAGTGCGCGGGGCAGTCACGTGATCACGGCCGCGAAGCCGGTGGTGGGCCGGCTCGCGCGGCCCGGTGGGGGCCCGGGCCGCGCAGGGCCGCATCCCCCGGGCTCTGTCCAAAGACAGAGCCCGGATCGGTCCTGAGGTCGACGCCCGCCCGCCGGACGCGATCGATACTGGGCGATGTGTCGCTCATCAGCCGTTTCCGTCAGTGTGTCCCGCCGAGGGTGGATGGTCCGGCACGCCGGACGGGAGTCGGTCGAGTCGTCGGCGAGAGCGCCGGTGTGACGCTCGCCGCGCTCTGTCTGTTCGCGGTCTCCCTCCGGTCGTGGGATCTGCCGCATCCCGGGTTCCAACTGTGCGCGATCGCGGTTTCCGTCGCGCTCTTCCCGCTGCGTCGGCGCCGGCCCGAGGTCGTGCTCCTGCTGCTCGCCGTCCTCACCGGCGCCGCACCCGTCGTCGGCCCCGTCACGGCCGCCTCCTCGTACGGGGCGGCGATCGGTACGGTCCGTCCGCGTCATCGCGCCCGGCTGATCGGCGGGGCGAGCCTGCTCGTCATGCTGTCCGCGGCCGCGACCGGACCCTTGCTCGGACCCGGGGGTCGGGTCGTCTACGCGCTGGAGCTGGCGTTGCTCCTCGCGGTGACCTCGGTGGTCCTACCCGGCCTGGTCGGAACGGTCCACGGGCAGCAGGACCGGCTGCTGCAGGCGCTGCGCGAACGCGGTGACGCGGCCGAGCGGGCCCGCCGGTCCGCGGACAGCGAGGCCCGCACCCGTGAGCGGTCCAGGATCGCCGCCGAGATGCACGACCTGGTGGGCCATCGGCTCAGTCTCATCTCACTGCACGCCGGTGGCCTGGAACTGGCCCTCGACGAGGCCGACCCGGAGCTGCGCGAAGAGGCCGTCCTGGTGCGCCGCGCCACCCGGGACGCGATGCGCGAACTGCGGCAGGCGCTCGGGGTTCTCGGCCCGCTGGGCCGGGACACGGGACCGGACGCGCTCACCGACGCCACCGGCACCCGGGCCGACGTCGAGGCGCTGGTCGCGGAGTCCCGCGACGGCGGGATCGCCGTGCGGCTGGAATGGAGCGGCCCCGACCTCGACGGCCGCCCGGCGCGGGTACGGCGCGCGGTGCACCGGCTGGTGCGGGAGGCCCTGACGAACGTACACCGGTACGCGGCGGCCTCCCACGTCCTCGTACGGGTCGAGCACGACGACCGGGCGGTGCGCGTGACCGTCCGCAACGGCGCGCCGGCCGCTTCGGCCGAGGCCCCGCCCGGGGGCGGGACGGGACGCGGTCTGCCGGGTCTGCGCGAACGGGTCGAACTGCTCGGCGGCGCCTTCGAGGCCGGCGCGCTGCCGTCCGGCGGATTCCGGGTCTCGGCGACCGTCCCCGCGGATCCGGGCGACTCAGTCACGAGGAGACCGTCCGAAGGCGGCGCGGCAGCCTCCCCACCCGAGACGTTCGACGACACCGTGGGCGCGGCGGCGCGCGGACCGCGGACCGCCGGCGTCTTGACGTTCGGACTGGGGGCGGCGGCGCTGTGGGTGCTGATGGCACTGTCGATCAGCATGGTGTACGGCCAACCGAGGGGCGCGCCCCTGCCTCCGGAGCCGCGCCTCGGCATGACGTACCAGGAGTTGAAGGGGGTCTTCGACAGTCCGGCCGTGCGGGCCGCGGCCACCGGACACGAACCACCGCGCCCGGACGGCACCGCGGGGTGCGTCTACCCACCCGCCGGCCCCGGCCCCCGCCCCGGTGCCTTCACCGTCACCCGCTACTGCTTCGACGCCTCGCAACGCCTCATCTCCATCAACCGCTTCACCGTCGCGTCCGTACGGGACGCACCGCCCTGGGAGACCCTGTGAGCCAACCCGCCCAGCCGATCCGTGTCCTGCTCGCCGACGACGAGACGATGATCCGGCACGGGGTCCGTCTGATCCTGCGCCATGCCGAGGGCATCGAGGTGGTCGCAGAGGCCGCCGACGGACACGCGGCCGTCGAGGAGGCCGCCGCGCACCACCCGGACGTGGCCCTGGTCGACATCCGGATGCCGGTGTGTGACGGGCTGGCGGCGATCGCGCCGCTCCTCGCCCTCGACCCCGCGCCGCGAGTGGTGATGCTGACGACCTTCGGGGACGACGACAACGTGGTGCGGGCGCTGCGGGAGGGCGCCGCCGGGTTCCTGTTGAAGGACGAGGGGCCCCAGGAGCTGATCAGCGCGGTCCGGGCGGCCGCCGCCGGGGACGCCGTACTCTCGCCGGGCGTGACCGGGACGGTGATCTCCCGGATGCTGCGGTCCGATGCGTCCAAGGACGTCGGGGCCGTGCCGGTCGACGAGCGGATCGCCCGGCTCACCGGTCGGGAGCGGGAGGTGTTGGCGATGCTCGGACAGGGGCTGTCGAACCAGGACGTCGCCGGGCGGCTCGGTATCGGCGTCGGCACGGTGAAGACGCATGTGGGCGCCATCTTGGACAAGACCGGTTCGGCGAGCCGGGTCCAGGCCGCACTGCTGGCCCACAGGGCCGGCCTGGCGTCCTGACGGGGCCCCGGAGACCGGCGACCCACCTGCTGCCCCTGTGCCCCGGATGGGGTTTCCCCTGGCCGGTCCTCGACCTTCGACAGAGGGGAAGCGGGGGCGGTCGGCCTTTGGGCAGAGGTCGACTCCCGCCTACAGCACGATGTTTGCGCAGTTCAGGGCCGTGAGGATGGATGCGTCCCCCCGGCTCGCGGCATTTCTCGCGGGCCGTCGCACGCCACACGGGAGTTCCCATGCCAACCGCTTTCCCTTCCTCCGGCACACCGTCCACGGAGCCCGCCGCCCGTGCGTCCGGCCTGACCAAGACGTACGGGAAGGGGGAGACCCGGGTCACCGCGCTGGACGCGGTGTCCGTGGAGTTCGCGCGGGGCCGCTTCACGGCCGTCATGGGTCCCTCCGGCTCCGGTAAGTCCACCCTCATGCATTGCATGGCCGGCCTCGATCCGGTCACCTCCGGCTCGGCCCGGATCGGTGGTGTCGAACTGTCGTCCCTGAACGACCGGCGGCTCACCGAGTTGCGCCGGGAGAAGGTCGGCTTCGTCTTCCAGGGCTTCAACCTGCTGTCCACCCTGACCGCACTGGAGAACATCCTCCTGCCGCTGCGGCTGGCCGGCCGCCGACCCGAGGCGGCCTGGCTGGACACCGTCATCGCCACCGTCGGGCTCGCGGGCCGGCTCGCGCACCGCCCGTCCCAGCTCTCCGGCGGCCAGCAGCAGCGGGTCGCCGTGGCCCGTGCCCTGCTTGCCCGGCCGGAGATCGTCTTCGCCGACGAGCCGACCGGCAACCTCGACTCCCGCTCCGGTGCCGAAGTGCTGGGTTTCCTGCGCGAGTCGGTACGGGAACTGGGCCAGACCGTCGTGATGGTGACCCATGACCCGGTGGCCGCCGCGCACGCGGACCGGGTGGTGTTCCTGGCGGACGGGCGGCTCGTGGACGAACTGCGCGAACCGACCGCCGACGCCGTACTCGACAGGATGCTCGCCTTCGAGGCCCGGGGCCGCGCCTCCTGACCGCGTTCCCGTTCCGTCCTCGCCCTTCCGCACTCTCGAAAGCCGACCATGCTGCGAACAGCCCTGCGCAACGTCCTCGCCCACAAGGCCCGACTGGTCATGACCGTGCTCGCGGTCGGTCTCGGTGTCGCGTTCATCTCCGGCTCCCTGGTCTTCGCCGACTCCACCACCGCCGCCTATCGCGCCTCCATGTCGCGCGACTACGCGGACGTCGCCGTGAGCGTGACCGCGAAATCCCCTCCGGGCGCCTCGGAGGCCGAGCAGTACGGCGCGCTCGACGACGTACTCGTACACAAGCTGTCCGCCGTTCCCGGCGTCGCCTCCGTCCGTCCGGCCGCGGACGGTTCGGTCACCCTGTCGGCCAAGGACGGCACACCGATGCGACCCGGGAGCAAGATGGGCCGGTTCGGTGCTGCCTACGTCCCGGGTCCCGGGGGCACGGACGGCCGCCACCCGCTGACGGCCGGGCGGGCCCCCCGGGACGGCGGTGAAGTCGCCCTCGACCGCGGGACCGCGGCCGCGGGCGGTTACGTACTCGGCGACACCGTCACCCTCGCCAAGGACGGACCGGTCCTCAGGATGCGCCTGGTGGGTCTGGTGTCCACCGGGGACGGTCGGGTGAACGCCGGCGGCACCCTGGCGGTCTTCGACAAGGGCACCGCCCAGAAGTCGTTCGCCTCACCGGGGCACTACAACCGGATCGACCTGAGCGCCAAGGCCGGCACCGGCCAGCCCCTGCTGGCCGAGCGGGTCACCGCCATGTTGCCGGCCGACCGCGCCGAGGCCACCACCGGCGCCGCCCAGGCCGAGCAGCAGTCCGTCTTCGTCAACGGCAAGATCCACAGTTACGCACGACTGCCCGTGCTCTTCGCCGTCGTCTCGCTGTTCATCGGCACGTTGCTCATCGTCAACACGTTCACCATGCTCGTGGCGGGGCGCAGCCGTGAGATCGCCTTGCTGCGTGCGATCGGCGCCACCCGTCGCCAGGTGGTCCGTTCGGTCCTCGCCGAAGCGGCCGTGGTCGGGCTCGCCGCGTCCGTGCTCGGATTCGCGGTGGGGCTCGGGGTGGCGGTCGCGCTGCCGGGTGTACTGGGCACCTCCGACGACCTGATGCCCGACGGACCGTTGGTGATCGGTCCGACCACCGTCCTCGCCTCGGTCGTCGTGGGCGTCGGCGTCACCGTGCTCGCCGCCTGGCTGCCGTCGCGCCGCGCGGCGCGGATCGCTCCCGTCGAGGCGATGCGCACGGTGGGGCAAGCGCCGTCGGGCATGGCGTCGCGCGTCCGCGCCTGCGTCGGTCTGGTCGTCGTCGCCGTGGGTGTGGGGCTGCTGTTCTCGCTCGGTGACGCCGACAGTGCCACCGATGAGAACCTGCGGACCGCGCTGTTCGGCGCGGGCCTCCTCGTGCTCGGTCTGATCACGACGGCTCCCCTGCTCGCCGCCCCGGTGATCCGTTCCCTCGGCCGCTTCACCACCCGCTTCGGTGTCGTGGGCGACCTGGCCCGCGAGAACACCCTGCGCGACCCGCGCCGTACCGCCGCGACCGCCGCCACCTTGCTGATCAGCACCGCGCTCGTCTCGGGCCTCGCCGTCATCGACCAGTCCAGCAGCCGGGCCCTGGACGCCCAGGCCGCCGCCGGGCTGAGCGCCGACTACGTCATCAGCGCCCGCGACACCACCACCGCCGTCGCCTCCGCCGACCTCCGGCGCGTCGCCGATGTGCCCGGGGTGCGGACCTCTTCCGCCGTGGCGGACTCCACCATCGACGCCGACGGTCTCGTCAAGACGATCTCCGGGGTGGACCCCGAGACCGTGGGCGAGGTGATGAGGCTGCGCTTCCTCAGCGGTTCCGCCGAACACCTCCGCCCGGGCACCATCGCCGTCTCCCAGAGCTTCGCCCGGGACCGGCACGTCACCACCGGCGAGCGCGTCCGGGCGGGCATCGGCCCCGGAACCGGCGACCGTGACGAGTCGTACACCGTCGTCGGCGTCTACCGGGACAACCCGACCGCCCAGGACGTCATCGGGTACCGCACCGACGTGCAGCAGCGCGGCTTCCTGCACGACTCCGTGCAGCGCATCCTGGTCCGCACCGCGGACGGCGCGGTCTCCCCGGACCTGGAGAAGCGCCTGCGCGCCGCCGTGAGTGACAGTCCACTGCTGAAGGTCCAAAGCCGCGCGCAGCTCGTCCGGGAACAGGCCGGAGTCGCGGGCGACCTGATGACCATGGTGTTCGGGCTGCTCGCCGTCGGCGTACTGATCTCCGGGCTCGGCATGGTCAACACGCTCGCCATGGCGGTCTCGGAGCGCACCCGGGAGATCGGCGTCCTGCGGGCCATCGGCATGGACCGCGGCGGCGTCCGCCGGATGATCCTCCTGGAAGCCGTCGGCGTCGCCGCCTTCGGCACCCTGCTCGGTCTGGCCGGTGGACTGTTCGGTGCGTGGAAGGTCAGTGGATTGGCGGGCGGCGCGATCCCCCAGTACACCTTCTCCCCGCCGTGGGGCACGCTCGCCTGCGTGGTCCTGCTCTCCCTGTGCGTCGGCGCCGTCGCGGCGGTCCTGCCCGCCCGCCGGGCCGCCGCGCTCAGCCCCTTGCGGGCCGTCACGCAGTCATAGGCCCGGTCGCCGAAGGCCTGTCTGTCGGGTCGCGCGCGGCGCCGTCCGGGTGGTGGCGCCCGTTCGGCCACCACGCCCGGAACCGCGCCACGGCGATCACTACCGTCTCAGCGCCGCGACACGGGGAAAGGTTGCCTGTATGACAACAGAGCTCGGTTTGCCCGAAGAGATCCAGGCGTGCCTCTTCGACCTCGACGGGGTCGTCACCAAGACGGCCGTGGTGCACGCGGCCGCCTGGAAGGAGACGTTCGACGCGTTCCTGCGCGAGCGCGAAGGGGACGGCTTCCGGCCCTTCGACCCGGTCGCCGACTACGACGAGTACGTCGACGGCCGTCCCCGCGCCGACGGCGTCCGCACCTTCCTCGAATCGCGCGGCATCCGACTGCCCGAGGGCGGCCCGGACGACCCGCCGGACGCCCGGACGGTCAACGGCGTCGGCAATCGCAAGAACCAGCTCGTGCTGAAGAAGATCCACGACGAGGGAGTGGAAGCGTACGACGGCACGTTGCGCTACATCGAGACGGCCCGGGCCGGCGGCCTGAAGACGGCGATCGTATCCTCCAGCGCGAACGCCCGGGACGTGCTGCACTCCATCGGCGCGGAACACCTCTTCGACGTACGCGTCGACGGGGTGGTCGCCGCCGAACGCGAGTTGCCGGGCAAGCCGCACCCGGACACGTTCCTGTCGGCCGCCCGGGACCTCGGCGTGGACGCCGAGCACGCCGCCGTCTACGAGGACGCGCTGGCCGGCATGGACGCGGGCCGCTCCGGCGGCTTCGGCTTCGTCGTCGGTGTCGACCGCGTCGGCCAGCGCGACGCGCTGTACGCGCACGGCGCCGACGTGGTGGTCAAGGACCTCGCGGAGCTGCTCCGGGAGCGGGGAGGCGCCGCGTGATCACCCATCGCTCCTACACCGTCGAACCCTGGGCCGTGCGGGAGACCGAGCTCGACTTCGAAGTCCTGGCGCAGAGCGAATCGGTGTTCGCGCTGTCCAACGGACATGTCGGCTGGCGCGGCAACCTCGACGAGGGCGAACCGCACGGTCTGCCCGGCTCCTACCTCAACGGCGTGTACGAGGTGCATCCGCTGCCGTACGCCGAGGCCGGTTACGGCTACCCCGAGTCCGGTCAGACGGTCATCAACATCACCAACGGCAAGATCGTGCGGCTGCTCGTCGACGACGAGCCGTTCGACCTGCGCTACGGCCGGCTCGTCTCGCACGAACGCGTCCTGGACCTGCGCGCGGGAACGCTCACGCGGACCTGCGAATGGGTCTCCCCCGCCGGCTCCCGCATCCGGGTGCGTACCACCCGGTTGGTCTCCCTCACACAGCGGGCGATCGCCGCCGTGGCCTACGAGGTCGAGGCCGTCGACCGCCGGGCGCGCGTGGTGCTCCAGTCCGAGCTGGTCTCCAACGAGCAACTCCCGGAGTCCGACGGCGACCCGCGTGCGGCGATGGCGCTGCAGGCGGCGCTGGAGCCGGAGGAGAACTTCGCCTCCGGCAGCCGGCTGCGCCTCGTCCACCGCACTCGGCGCAGCGCGCTGCGCGTGGCCGTGGCCGCCGACCACGTCGTGGAGGGCCCCGAGGCGACCACTACCGCGAGTGAGAGCCATCCCGATCTGGCCCGGGTGACCGTCACCTCGGTCCTGGAGCCCGGGCAGCGGCTGCGGGTGGAGAAGCTGACCGCCCACGGCTGGTCCGGAGTCCGCTCACTGCCCGCGATGAGCGACCAGGTCGACGCGGCGCTCGCCGCCGCCGCACGCGGCGGCTGGTCGGGACTGGTGGACGAACAGCGGGGCTACCTGGACGACTTCTGGGCCCGCGCCGACGTCGAGGTAGAAGGCGACGAGGAGATCCAGCAGGCCGTACGGTTCGCCCTCTTCCATGTCCTGCAAGCCGGCGCCCGCGCCGAGCAGCGGGGCATCCCCGCCAAGGGACTGACCGGCTCCGGCTACGACGGGCACGCCTTCTGGGACACCGAGATGTTCGTGCTGCCCGTGCTCACCTACACCGCGCCCCAAGCGGTCGCCGAGGCCCTGCGCTGGCGGCAGTCGACGCTGCCCGCCGCGCGCGAGCGCGCCGCTCAGCTCGGGCTGTGCGGCGCGGCCTTCCCGTGGCGGACCATCGAGGGGCAGGAAGGGTCGGCGTACTGGCCCGCCGGGACGGCCGCGTTCCACGTCAACGCCGACATCGCGCACGCCGTGACGCGGTACGCGGCGGCGAGCGGCGACGAGGAATTCGAGCGGGACACCGGGGTGGAACTGCTGGTGGAGACCGCCCGCCTGTGGCATTCGCTGGGCCACCACGACCACCACGGCGCCTTCCACATCGACGGGGTCACCGGGCCCGACGAGTACAGCGCGGTCGCCGACGACAACACCTACACCAACCTGATGGCCCGGGCGAACCTGCTGGCCGCCGCGGAACTCGTGGAACGGCATCCGAAGGAGGCCGAACGGCTGGGCGCCGGCGAGGAGGAGAGTGCCGCGTGGCGCGACGCCGCCCACGCCATGAACATCCCCTACAACGACGAGATCGGTGTCCACGAACAACACTCGGGCTTCACCCGCAACCAGCGGTGGAACTTCGCCGGCACGCGACCGGACCAGTATCCGCTGCTCCTGAACTTCCCCTACTTCGACCTGTACCGCAAGCAGGTCGTCAAGCAGGCCGACCTCGTGCTCGCCATGTACACCTGCGGTGACTGGTTCGACGAGGAGCACGTCGCCCGCAACTTCGCCTACTACGAGCCCCTGACCGTGCGGGACTCCTCTCTGTCGGCCTGCGTCCAGGCCGTGATCGCCGCGCAGACGGGACACATGCGCCTCGCTTACGACTACGCGTCCGAGGCGGCGTTGATGGACTTGGAGGACCTGGAGCACAACACGCGCGACGGGCTGCACATCGCCTCGCTCGCCGGCACGTGGATGGCGCTCGTCGCGGGGTTCGGCGGCACCCGACGAACGCGAGACGAGCTGCGGTTCTCGCCGCGGCTGCCGGAGAAATTCAGCCGTCTCACCTTCACGCTGCAGTTCCGCGGCCGGCGAGTCCGGGTGGAGATCGGCCGGCAGAGCGCCACCTACACGCTGCTGGAGGGCCCGACCCTGACGATCCACCACCACCGCGAACCGGTCGTGCTGCGCCCCGGCACCCCGATGTCCCGCCCCATCGCCCCGCTGAAGCCGGGTCCGGCTCCCGAGCAGCCCCCGCACCGCCGCCCGAACGCCCATCACGGCCGCGTGTGAGGGACAACAGGACAACGTCGGCGGCGACCTCGCGGCTGCCGCGGATGTGCTGCTCACACCGGTCCGGGAGGCAGGTGCCCCCACGTCGGGCCGGGTTGCGCACACGGTAGGCGAAGGCGAGCCCGGCCGGTCGCTCCGGCCGGGTTTCCTTTGCCTCCGCCGTGGTTCGGGCCCACCGCGAGTCGGGCCTGCCGGGTTTCAGCCCTTCCGACGGGCCGTGTGGTAGAGCTCGGCGGTCAGCGCGGCGGCCTCGTCCTGCGAGGCGCCCGGACCTCCGGTCCTGGTCTGCGACCAATGGTGCGCACGCTGACCCCGGACCGTTCGGCCACCTGCTCCTGCGTCAGGTTCGCCCGCACGCGTAACGTGCGTAGCATCATGCCGAGGTCGTCCCCTGTCATCGAGCGTCTCCCCCTACCTGCCGGTGTGAACGGCGGAGAGCCTGCCCGCGACCTCCGGTCACGAATGGCCGGTCGTCTGGCCTGTACGGCCGCCACGACCGGGGACACGGTGGAAGTCGGCGCCCGGAGCGCACCGATGGAAGGCAAGGAGCCGCGTGTGGCCAACCGCTACTGGTGCGGGGAGTGCGGCTTCAAGACGCCCTGGCTCGGCAGGTCCGAGGGACTGCGCCGACGGGTCGAGCACTACGCCCGCAAGCACCCCGGCACTTCCCCCGGCGGCCAGGTCGAGACCCGACGGCGCGGCCCCGCGCCGGTCCGCTGTCGCCTGGCGGCCCTCGCACTCGCCCTCCTCGCCGTCGTGGCCGCCCGGCACCGATGAGATGGGCGGAGGGAGGCTAGTCGACCTGCGGCCAGTCCCAGCCGAGTTGGAGGAAGAGACCGAGACGGTCGCTCACCGCGCGGATCTCGGCGATCTTGCCGTCCCGCACGGTGAGGATCCAGATCGCCTCGTTCTCGAAGGGACGACCGGTCGGCTCGGGCATACGGGGGTGGGCGCCGCCGTTGACACCGCGCTGCGTGAGGCGGGCGACGACCTTGTCGCTGGCGGCGATCACTTCCTCGACGTGGATGGTGAGGGGATCGAAGGCGGCGAGCTGCCGGCGCAGGCCCTCGAAGGCCGCACTCGGCTCGTCGGCCTCGCCGTGGATGATCTTGTTGTGGTCGACGACGTCGTGCGCCATGAACTCCGGCAGGTCCGCGAGGCGGCGTTCGCTGACCGCCTCGAAGAAGTTCCGGATCGCTTCCTCGTTGTCGTCCATCACGGTGGTTTCCCCCCGTCGATCAAGGTTTGGTGACCGAGACCTTACCTCTTGGCCATGGGTTCGACCTCTCAAGTGATCACCCACGCACGGTGAATGGCGGTGGCCGGCACCACTGCCGGCCCCGCTGCCGGCGTTGTCGGGGCGCCCGGGATACCTCCGGTGCACGGGCGCCGTCGCCTCGTCAGGAGAGCTTGCCGCCGTAGTCCGGGAGCTTGAAGGTGCGTTCCGCGTGACCTCCGACGAGGTCGCTCTCGTTGTTGCCGATGTTGGCGATGATCGTGTAGCCGCGGTTCTCGATCTCGGTGCGCTTGGCCGTCTTGTACGCGCTGACCTCGCTGAACAGGTTCGGCAGGTCGCGTACGTAGAGTCCCGACACCGGGTAACCCACCGAGGTCAGGTTGTGTTCGGTGAGCGAGTAGAGGATGCCGGGGCGGGCGGTGACGAAGAAGACGGCGACGCCGCGCGCGTTCGCGTACCGGGTCAGGTCGAGGACGGGGGCGATCGCGGGGGTGGGGTTGGTCCAGAACCAGTGGAAGTCCGTCTCCAGCGATGAGTTGTCGATGTCGAGGACGATGGCGGGCTTCTCGCCGGCGGGGGATGAAGCGAGCCGTTGCTCGATGTACGGCCGGGCGGCGCCCATGACGGCTCCGACGTCGCGCTGCCAGGTGGCGTAGTCGATGCCGAGGATCGCGGCGTTCCCGCCGGGCGCCCAGGCGGTGACGGCGGCAGGGGCCTGCGCGGGCGCGCCCGTCGCCGCGTCGGCGGCGGTGGCCGGGGCCAGGGACAGTACGGCCGCGGCGGCGGCGATGCCCATGGCGGTGCGGGCTCTGCGTGTGGGGGTCACGGGGTCACTCACTCCTGGTCGCGGATGGCATGTACGCGAAAAGAATCAGTCACAACTCCCGCGATTTCTACTGGCCGGTAGGTAATTTCTGGCGACCGCCCGGTGAACACGGGACGCGGACGCCGCGAGGGCGGCGCGGTCACCACACCACCCGGGCGGGCTGCGCGGGCGCGGCACTCGACGGCAGCCGACGAGTAACGAAGACATGGCCTCGACTCTGCTCGGTACGCGGTCACTTCCCGAAGTCGACCGGGCGCTCCGCCCCGCCGGGCGGGCACGACGGGACGGAGCGGTCAGGAACTGAGTAGAGCCCTGTGACGTTTTTTCGTCAACACTTTTCACAAGGATTGAAGAAACTCCAAGTTCACAGGCTCGTTGCCCAGTTGAGCAACAGTCAGGCCTTAAGTTCCTGAACGCCGAAACCCTTGACGGCCCACCTGAGGGGCAGTTCACTCACGCTTCGATCCCCCCAGGATCCAAGACGTCAGGAGCCCCCCGCATGCCAGTCCTCTCCGATCGCCCGCCGCGGCTGACCGTGGCCGCGCTCGCCGCCGCCCTGATCGCGGCCCTCCTCGTACTGCTGCCCGGCACCCCGGCCCAGGCGGCCCCCGTCCTGCTCTCCCAGGGCAAGCCCGCCACCGCCTCCAGCGTGGAGGGCGCCGGGACCCCGGCCGGCGCGGCCGTCGACGGCGACAACGGGACCCGCTGGTCGAGCCAGTTCGCCGACCCGCAGTGGATACAGGTCGACCTCGGCGCCACCGCCCAGGTGAACCAGGTGGCGCTGCGCTGGGAGGCGGCGTACGCGAAGTCCTACCGGATCGAGCTGTCCACCGACGGCGCCACCTGGTCCACCGCCTACTCCACGACCGCGGGCACCGGCGGGGTCGCGACCCACGACATCACGGGCACCGCACGCTACGTCCGCGTCCACGGCATCCAACGGGCCACCACCTACGGCTACTCGCTCTGGGAGTTCCAGGTCTACGGCACCACGGGCACCGGCCCGGTGATCCCCGGCGGCGGAGACCTCGGACCGAACGTGATCGTCTTCGACCCCTCGACGCCGGACATCCAGACCAAGCTGGACCAGGTCTTCGCCCAGCAGGAGTCCGCCCAATTCGGCTCCGGTCGTTACCAGTTCCTCTTCAAGCCGGGCACCTACAACGGCCTCAACGCCCAGATAGGCTTCTACACCTCGATCTCCGGCCTCGGCCTCAACCCCGACGACACCACCATCAACGGCGACGTGACCGTCGACGCCGGCTGGTTCGGCGGCAACGCCACCCAGAACTTCTGGCGCTCCGCCGAGAACCTCGCCCTCAATCCGGTCAGCGGCACGGACCGGTGGGCCGTCTCGCAGGCCGCGCCGTTCCGCCGGATGCACGTCAAGGGCGGCCTGAACCTGGCGCCCAACGGCTACGGCTGGGCCTCGGGGGGCTACATCGCCGACTCCAGGATCGACGGGCAGGTCGGCAACTATTCGCAGCAGCAGTGGTACACCCGTGACAGCTCGATCGGCGGCTGGTCCAACGCCGTCTGGAACCAGGTGTTCTCGGGCGTCCAGGGCGCACCGGCACAGAGCTTCCCGAACGCCCCCTACACCACGCTCGACAGCACGCCCGTCTCGCGCGAGAAGCCCTTCCTCTACCTCGACGGCACCCAGTACAAGGTCTTCGTACCGGCCAAGCGCACCGGTGCCCGCGGCACCTCCTGGGGCAACGGGGCGCCACAGGGTTCCTCGATCCCGCTGAGCCAGTTCTACGTGGTCAAGCCGGGCGCGGGCGCCGCGACGATCAACGCGGCGCTGGCCCAGGGTCTGCACCTGCTCTTCACGCCCGGCGTCTACCACGTGGACCGGACCATCCAGGTCAACCGCCCGGACACGGTCGTACTGGGTCTCGGCCTGGCCACGATCGTCCCGGACAACGGAGTGACCGCGATGAAGGTCGCCGATGTCGACGGCGTCAAGCTCGCCGGCCTCCTGATCGACGCTGGTCCGGTCAACTCGCCCAACCTGCTGGAGGTCGGTCCCACCGGTACCACCACGGACCACGCCGCGAACCCGACCACCGTGCAGGACGTCTTCGTCCGGGTCGGTGGCGCGGGCGCCGGCAAGGCCACGGTCGGCATGGTGATCAACAACCACGACACGATCGTCGACCACACCTGGATCTGGCGCGCCGACCACGGTGACGGGGTCGGCTGGGAGACCAACCGATCCGACTACGGGTTCCGGGTGAACGGCGACGACGTCCTGGCCACCGGTCTGTTCGTCGAGCACTTCAACAAGTACGACGTGCAGTGGAACGGCGAACGGGGCCGCACGATCTTCTTCCAGAACGAGAAGGCGTACGACGCGCCCAACCAGGCCGCCATCCAGAACGGCTCCACCAAGGGCTTCGCGGCCTACAAGGTGGCCGACTCGGTGAACACCCACGAGGGGTGGGGGCTGGGCAGCTACTGCTACTACAACGTGGACCCGACCATCCGGCAGGACCACGGCTTCGAGGTGCCGGTGAAGCCGGGCGTCAAGTTCCACGACCTGCTCGTCGTCTCGCTCGGCGGCAACGGCCAGTACGAGCACGTCGTCAACGCCACGGGAGCACCGACCTCGGGCACCTCCACCACCCCCTCCACCGTCGTGTCCTTCCCCTGACCCGTCCCTGAACCCCGGGGAGACGCGGGGCGGCAGCCGGCCGCCCCGCGTTTCCCGGGCCGCTTGAGAGAGCGCTCTCCCACCGTCGGGGGAGCGTCCCACCGATCGAAGGAGCAGAAGTGAACCACCGACCCCGAAGGCTGTCAGCCCTACTGGTCCCCCTCGCCTTCGCCCTGACCGCCGCCGCCGGTCTGGGCGGTCTCGCCCTGACCGCCCAAGCCTCCGTCGACGGCGGCACGGCCGTCCACATGGACCACACCGCCGTCGCGCCCCTGGCCACCGGTGACGACCCGGACGGGGACGGCTACGTCCCGGCCGTTCCGCCCGTCACCGGCGTCACCCCCTCCTGGGCGAACCCGCCCGACCGCTACTTCCACGAGTTCCAGGCCGACTGCGCCGTCAGCAGGACCGCGCCCGACGACCCCATCGTCTTCGCGGGCCGGCCCGGCGCCTCGCACAACCACACCTTCATGGGCAACACCACGACCGACGCCTACTCCACCACGGCCTCGCTCAGCGCCGGCGGCACCCGCTGCAACGCCCCCGGCGACCTGTCCGGCTACTGGATGCCCACGCTCTACAACGGCAACCAGGCCGTCCTGCCCACCGGACCGCAAGTGATCTACTACAAGAGCGGCGTCACCGACTACAAGAGCGTGCGCCCCTTCCCCAAGGGACTGCGCTTCGTGGTCGGCAGCCCCACCCAGACCGCGACCGAGTTCCGCGGCCACCGCGGCTGGGTCGAGGGCTGGGAGTGCGGCGACAGCTACAAGAACGTCGAGTTCCCCGCGAACTGTCCCGCCGGGACGCAGCTCAACATCCGTATGCAGGCCCCCAGTTGCTGGGACGGCCGGTATCTCGACACGCCCGACCACAAGGCGCACATGGCCTATCCGGTCGTGAAGCCCGGCGGCAACGACAACGTGTGCCCGGCCGACCACCCCGTCGCGCTCCCGATGATCGAGTTCAAGATGGCGTTCCCGGTCAGCGGTGACATGTCGCAGGTCAGGCTCTCCAGCGGCAGCGGCCACTCCTTCCACTACGACTTCTTCAACGCCTGGGACGACCGGACGCTGAAGGCCCTCGTCGACAAGTGCGTAGGCGGCGGCTTCCAGTGCGACGCCCGCGGTTACGACGAGACCCACCCCGAGGCGGGATCCGTCCTGGGTCCGGACTACCGGCTCCCTTGACCCCCTCCCCCACCCCCTCCCAAGGAGGTCCAGGCATGCACTCCCGCACGGGTTCCCTCGTCACGGCCGCGCTCCTCGCGGGAACCGTGGCAATCCTCCCCGCAGGCCCGGCGCAGGCCGCCGGCAGCGTGGTGAAGGTGACCGGTTCCCAGGGGAACTGGCAGTTGACGGTGAACGGTTCGCCGTACGTCGTCAAGGGCGTCACCTGGGGCCCGTCCCCGGCGGACGCCGGACGGCTGTTGCCCGACGTCAAGTCGCTGGGCGCCAACACCATCCGTACGTGGGGCACCGACGCGAGCAGCCGACAGTTGTTCGACGCCGCCGCCGCGAACGGCATCAAGGTGGTCGCCGGCTTCTGGCTGCAGCCGGGCGGCGGCCCGGGCAGCGGTGGCTGCACCGACTACGTCAAGGACACCACCTACAAGAACGACAGACTCGCCGAGTTCACCAAATGGGTGGAGACCTACCGCGACCACCCGGCGGTGCTCATGTGGAACATCGGCAACGAGTCGGTGCTCGGCCTGCAGAATTGCTACAGCGGAGCCGAACTGGAGAACCAGCGCAACGCCTACACGACCTTCGTGAACGACGTCGCGAAGGCCGTCCACCGCATCGACGCCGACCACCCCGTGACGTCCACCGACGCATGGGTCGGCGCGTGGGCGTACTACAAGCGCAACTCCCCCGACCTGGACCTGTACGCCGTCAACTCCTACAAGGAGGTCTGCGGCGTCCGCCAGGCCTGGGAGCAGGGCGGTTACACCAAGCCCTACATCGTCACCGAGACGGGTCCGGCCGGCGAGTGGGAGGTGCCGAACGACGCCTACGGGGTCCCGCTGGAGCCCGGCGACCAGGCGAAGGCGGACGGTTACACCAAGGCCTGGGCCTGCGTCACCGGCCACCGGGGCGTGGCCCTCGGGGCGACGGTCTTCCACTACGGCACCGAGTACGACTTCGGCGGCCACTGGTTCAACCTGACCCCGGCCGGTGAGCGCCGCACGTCCTACTACGCGGTCAAGCGGGCGTACGGCGGCAACACCGCCGGGGACAACCTGCCGCCCACCGTGGCGGTGCCCTCCGTGGCCGACCCGGGCGCCGTCCCGGCGGGCAAGGAGATCACCGTCAGGGCCCCCGCGACCGATCCGGAGGGCGACCAGCTCGCCTACGAGGTCCTGTGGGGGAGCAAGTACGTCGACGGTGGGGGCGGTCTGCTCTCCGCGCCGTCCACGAACCTGGGCAACGGCGCGCTGAAGGTCACGGCTCCGGCGAGGACCGGTACCTGGAAGCTGTACGTGAAGGTCAAGGACGGGAGGGGCAACGTGGGCGTGGAACAGCGCTCGGTCAAGGTTGCGCCGCCCCCGGTGGCGGGCACCGACGTGGCACTGGGCCGGCCCACGACCGCCTCCACCTACCAGAGCGACGGCTACGGCGGTTGTCCGTGCACGCCCGCGCCGGCCACGGACGGCCGCGACGACACCCGCTGGGCGAGCGCCTGGGCCGACCCGCAGTGGCTCCAGGTGGACCTGGGCGCGGTGAAGACGCTCAGGCACGCCCAACTGGTGTGGGAGGGCGCCTACGGGAAGGCCTACACGATCCAGGTGTCGGACGACGACCGGAACTGGCGGACGGCGTACGCCACCTCGACCGGTGACGGGGGCATCGACGACTTCGACATCAGCGCGTCGGGCCGTTACGTCCGGCTGGAGCTGACGCAGCGGGGCACCGGCTACGGCTACTCGCTGTTCCGCTTCGGGGTCTATGCCTGACCACCCGGCCGGCTGAAGGCGCCCGCCCCGGGGAAGCGGGGCGGGCGCGGTGCGTGCGGGCCGGGGCGGCTCGGGTTCAGCGGGAGCGGTGGGCGGCGATGACGTCCGCGTAGGCGCGACCGCTGGACTTGACCGTGCGGGCCTGGGTCTCGTAGTCGACGTGGACCAGGCCGAAGCGCTTGTCGTAGCCGTAGGCCCATTCGAAGTTGTCCAGCAGCGACCAGGCGTAGTAGCCGGCCACCGGTGCGCCGCGGCGGACAGCGCGGGCGCAGGCGGCCAGGTGGGAGGTCAGGTAGGCGGTGCGCTCGGGGTCGTGGACACTGCCGTCGGGGGCGACGGCGTCGGGGTAGGCGCAGCCGTTCTCGGTGATGAGGATGCGCCGGGCCCCGTACTCCTCGTACAGGCGCATGATCAGCGTTTCCAGGCCGTCGGCGTCGACCTCCCAGTCCATGCCGGTGCGCGGGACGCCGGGCCGGTCGACCTGGCGGGCGAACGGCGCGGGGCCGGCCGGGTCGGCGGTGACGACCTGCGGGAAGTAGTAGTTGAGCCCGATCCAGTCGAGGGGTGCGGCGATGGCGGAGAGGTCACCGGGTCGTTCGGGGAGGTCGACGCCGTAGACCTCGCGCATGTCGGCGGGGAAGCCGCGGCCGTGCACCGGGTCGAGCCACCAGCGGTTGACGTGGCCGTCCATGCGGTGGGCCGCGGCCAGGTCGGCTTCGTCGGCGGTGGCGGGCGCGACGGTGGAGAGGTTGTTGACGATGCCGATCCGGGCGCCGGGGGCCGCGGCCCGGACGGCCTGGGTGGCGAGGCCGTGGCCGAGCAGCAGGTGGTAGGAGGCGCGGACGGCCGCGGTCAGGTCCGTCCGGCCGGGGGCCATCCGACCCTCCAGATGGCCGATCCAGGCCGAGCACAGCGGCTCGTTGAGCGTGGCCCACTCGGTGACGCGGTCGCCGAGGCGGTCGGCGACGAGGCCGGCGTACACGGCGAAGTGCTCGGCGGTGGCGCGCTCGGGCCAGCCGCCCCGGTCTTGGAGGGCTTGCGGGAGGTCCCAGTGGTAGAGGGTGACGTTGGGTTCGACGCCGGCGGCGAGCAGGGCGTCGATCAGGCGGTCGTAGTGGTCGAGGCCCTTGGTGTTGACGCTTCCGTCGCCACCGGGACGTATCCGCGGCCAGGCGACGGAGAGTCGGTAGGCGTTGGTGCCGAGCTCGCGCATCAGGGCGATGTCCTCGCGCCAGCGGTGGTAGTGGTCGCAGGCGGTGTCGCCGGTGTGGCCGTTGTCGATGGCTCCGGGGACGCGGGTGAAGGTGTCCCAGATGGAGGGGGCGCGGCCGTCCTCGTCCACGGCGCCCTCGATCTGGTAGGCGGAGGTGGCGGTGCCCCAGGCGAAGTCGGCGGGCAGCGCGGCGAGGTCGATGGCGGGCGGGGCGGTCAGGGGGACGCTTTCGGAGAGGGTCATTTGACGGCTCCTGCCGTGAGTCCGGCCACCAGGTACTTCTGCAACAGCAGGAATCCGGCGACGACGGGGATGCTGACGACGAGCGAGGCGGCCATGATCTGGTTCCAGTAGACGTCGTTCTGTGTGGAGTAGCCCTGCAGTCCGACGGCCAGGGTGCGGGTGGTGTCGTTCGTCATGACGGAGGCGAACAGGACCTCGCCCCAGGCGGTCATGAAGGCGTAGACGGCGACGGCGACGATGCCGGGCACGGCGGCCGGGATCACGATCCGCAGCAGTGCCCCGAGGGGGCCGCAGCCGTCGACCGTGGCTGCTTCGTCGAGGTCGCGGGGCACCGAGTCGAAGTACCCGATGAGCATCCAGATGGAGAAGGGGAGGGAGAAGGTGAGGTAGGTGAGGATGAGCCCGCCGCGGGAGCCGTAGAGGGCGACGCCGGTGCTGTTGCCGATGTTGACGAAGATCAGGAACAGCGGCAGGAGGAAGAGGATGCCCGGGAACATTTGCGTGGACAATACGGTCACCGTGAACAGGCGCTTGCCGCGGAAGCTGTAGCGGCTGACGGCGTAGGCCGCGAAGACGGCGATGACCACGGAGCAGACGGTGGCCGCACCGGCCACGATCAGCGAGTTGAGGAAGTACTCGGCGAGCGGGATGGTGTGCCAGATGTCTATGTAGGGGCGGACGGTGAGCCCGGTGGGAATCCAGCGGAACCGGCCGGCGACATCCTCCAGCGGTTTGAGCGAGCTGGTGACCATCACGTAGACGGGCAGCAGGACGAAGGCGGCGAGCACGGTCAGGAACACGGCCCGCACCACCCGGAAGGAAGCCGGCGGGGCGAGGGGGCTGCGCGGTCTAACGGGCATCGTCGTTTCTCCGTCCGCGGTTGGTGACGAGCAGGTACCCGGCGGTGACCAGCAGGAGGAACAGCAGCAGCAGGACGGACATGGCCGATCCGGTGCCGAAGTTCCACGTGACGAAGCTGGACTGGTAGATGTGGATGGAGATGAGGTCGGCCGCCTCGGGCGCCGACTTGCCGAAGAGCACGAACGGCGTGTTGAAGTCGTTGAAGGTCCACAGGAACAGCACGAGGATCAGCACCTGGTTGACGGGGCCGACCGACGGCAGCGTGATCCGGCGGATCTGTTGCCAGACGCCCGCGCCGTCCAACGCGGCGGCCTCGTAGAGCTCTTTGGGGATGTTCTGCAGGGCGGCCGTCACGATCAGGAAGGCGAACGGCCACCCCTTCCAGACGGACACGATGAGCAGGGCCCAGAAGCTGTTGTCGCCCAGCAGCCAAAAGGTGTGTTCGGCGCCGCCGATGCCCAACTGGTCGTGGATGACGTGGTTCACCAGGCCGTTGTCCCGTTGGAACATGAACGACCAGGTGATGACGGCCGCGTAGACGGGCAGCGCGTAGGGGACGAGGAAGAGCGCCCGCAAGAGGCCCCTGCCGCGGAAGGTCTCCTGCATGAACACGGCGGCGGCGGTGCCGATCAGCCAGCAGAGCGCGACCGAGAGCAGGGTGAACAGGCAGGTGGTGAGGAAGGACCCGAGCAGGGCCTCGCCGACGGGCCGGTTGACGTCGACGGCGAGGTCGTAGTTGTCGAAGCCCGTCCAGGGGGCGCCGGTCCAGTCCCGGATGTGGAACTGGGTGAGTTCCCGGAAGCTGGCCACGATGCCCATCGCCATCGGCACGAGGTGGATGAGCAGTTCGAGCAGGAGCGCGGGCAGGAGCAGGAGGTAGGGCAGGGCGGTGCGACGCAGCCGCCCGGGGCGCGACGTGCGTTTCGGACGGCGCTCCCGCGGCGTTGTGGGGCGTTCCCCGCGCGGCTTGGCGGCGGGGGCGTGGGTGGTGGGCGCGGCGGTCATCGTCGCGGGTCAGTTCGACATCTGCTGCTGGGCCTTGGTGAGCTTCGCCTTGACCGAGTCGGTGGTCACCGGCCGACCGGCCGCGGCGTCGGCGAAGAGCTCCTTGACGGCGGTGCCGACGGCCGTCTCGAACTGCGACTCCTCGGGGACCTGCGGGAGCGGTGCGGCGCTGGTGGCGAGGGTGTTGCGGAGCACGGTGAGGTCCTCGGTGGCGAAGGCCGGGTCCGCCTGGGCGGTCTTGACCGGCGGGACGGAGCCGTAGGTCTTGTTCAGGAGCGTCTGCTCCTCGTCGCTCGTCATGAACTTCACGAACTTCAGCGCGCCGTCCATGTTGTCGGTGTTCTTGAAGACGGCCATGTTGATGCCCGCGACCATGGAGTTGGTGTTCTTGCCGGTCCCGGGGGCGCCGCCGGCGGGGACCGGGACGGGGGCCACTCCCCAATCGCCCTCCTTCATGCCGTGCGCTTTGAAGCTGCTTGCCGCGCTCTGCCACAGGACCATGGCGGTCTTGCCGTTGGCGAAGTCCTGGAGGGACTGGTTCTTGTCGTATTCGGCGTTGCCGGGAGCGATGATCTTGTCCTTGGCCATCAGGTCGACGTACTGCTTGACGGCCTCGACGTTGGCGGGGGTGTCGAAGGTGGGCTTGCCGGCGGCGTCGAAGAACGCAGCACCGTGCTGCTTGGAGAGCACGAAGACCTGGTGGATGTCGTTGGAGAGGTTCGAACCCTCCGCCCCCAACGCCCACTTGCCGTCCTTGGACAGCCTTTGGCCGACGGTGACCATCTCGTCCCAGGTGGCCGGGGGCTTCTCGATGCCCGCCTCCCGGAACATCTTCTTGTTGTAGTAGAGCGCGTAGGACATCGAGTAGAGCGGGACGGCGGCCGGGTCCTTGCCGGCCGCACCGGCCGAGCCGATGGCGGATTCGACGAAGCGCTCCCGGCCGCCGATCGCCTGGAAGTTCTTCGCGTTCCAGGGGAGCAGCGCTCCGGTCGCCTGGAGGGACGAGGACCAGGTGTTGCCGATGTTGAGGACATCCGGTCCCTGACCGGAGGCGGTGGCGGCGAGGATCCGGTTGAGCAGGTCCGACCAGGGGACGACTTCGAGCTTGACCTTGATGCCGGTCCGCTGCTCGAACTTCTTCAGTTCGGGGGCGAGCGTGGCCTGGTCCGCCGTGATGTCGGGGCCCTGGTTGGAGGCCCAGTAGGTGAGCTCCTTCGGGGCGGTGTCGGAGCCGCCCGCGCTGTCCGCCGATCCGCCGCCGCAAGCGGTGGCGGCGGTGGCGAGGAGCGAGACTGTGACGGCGGCGGCAGCGGCTCGGGTTCTGCGCATGGCGGCTCGGTCCCTTTCGGCGGGGCTGGGGGAAAGGCCGACGTGGCGTACTCCGTCCAGGCCTTAATTTAGGACGTGAGTTAAGCCTCGTGAAAGGGTCGCGTCAAGGGGTCACGCAAGGGTATGTTGCGAGCGATGTCACTGCGGAAGGGGCCGAATGACGACGGGGCGTAGCGGGCGAACGGTGCGGGACCTGCGGCGGGGCAATCGGAGCGCCGTCCTCCAACAGCTCTACTTCGGCGGGCCGATGAGCCGCCAGGAGCTGGGGCCCGCCACGGGACTGAGCTCCGGGTCGGTCAGCAACGTCGTCGGGGAACTCGTCGCGGACGGGCTCCTGGAGGAGGCGGGGATCGTCGACTCCGACGGCGGCCGGCCACGTACCCTGCTGCGCGTGGCGCCCGGCAGCGCGCACATGATCGGCGTCGATGTCGGCGAGACCCGCGTCCGCGTCGAGTTGTTCGACCTGACGCTGACCGAAATGGCCCGCGCCGAGATGCCGTTGCTCCCACGCGGCTGTTACGACGTCGGCCCCATCGTCGACCACGTCAAGGACGGGATCGCCACCGTACTCGCCGAGGCCGGGATCGGCACGGAACGGCTGCTCGGCGTGGGCATCGGGGTGCCCGGCATCGTCGACCGGACCGGGCCCGGCGGGACGGTGGTGCACGGCCAGACGATCGGGTGGGACGCGGTACCCCTGGAGGAACTGCTGCGCGCTACCGGCGCCCTGCCGCCGGAGGTCCCGTACATCATCGACAACGGCGCACGGACCCTCGGCCAGGCGGAGATGTGGTTCGGGGCGGGTCGCGGCGCCCGGGAGGCATTGGTCGTGCTGTTCGGCTCGGGCGTCGGCGCGAGCCTGATCACCGACGGCTCGCCGGACGGCGGGACGACGGAGGGAACCGCGCTGGAGTGGGGGCACCTCACGGTCTCCGTGCGCGGCCGGCGCTGCCGGTGCGGGGCGCTCGGCTGCCTGGAGGCCTACACCGGGGCGGAATCCCTGCTGGCCCGGTGGGCGGAGCGGGGCGGCGGCCCCCCGGACCCCGTGGACGAGGAGGAGGCGCTTTCGGCCCTGCTGGCGGCGGCCGTCGGGGAGGACCCGGTAGCGCGGGAGGTCCTTGAGGAGACCGCGGAGTACCTGGGGGCGGGCCTGTCCGACCTCATCAACCTCTTCCAGCCGGAGCGCATCCTGATCGGCGGCTGGGCGGGCCTGATGCTGGGCCCACACATCCTTCCGGCGGTACGCGAGCACGCCACCCGGTACTCCCTGCGCCATCCCGCCGGCCGGGTCACCGTGGGCATGGGCTCGCTGGGTCCGGACGCGGTGACGGTCGGCGCGGCGACGCTGCCCCTGTCCGCCTTCTTCGCCACGGGCGGCCGGCGGACGACACCCCGGCCCGACGCCGAACCCCCCGCCTGGCGCACGGCCCTGCGCGTCCGCGGCGGAACGACCCCCGGCGGTACCTGACCCCGCCGCGACCCTGACCCCACCCGCCTACGCGCGGCCCGCCGCGCCTCAGGCGGCGGGGGGAGTCGGCGTCCCGGGAAGCAGCCGGTCGGCGCCGGGCGCGGGCTTCGTCGGGGACCACGGACCCCCGGCGGTTCACGCCGACTCGCGCACCACCAGGTCGGGCGTGAACAGCACCGACACCGGCCCGGCCGCCGACCCGCTCGTGACGCGGTCCGACAGCAGCCGGACCATCTCGGCCGCCATCTCCTCTACCGGCTGACGCACGGTCGTCAGCCTCGGACGGCAGGCCGCCGCGGCGCCCGAGTCGTCGAAGCCGACCACCGCCACGTCCTGCGGTACCCGACGGCCGTGCTCGCGCAGCACCAGGCACGCGCCCTGTGCCATCAGGTCGTTGGCCGCGAACACCCCGTCCAGATCCGGTTTTTCGGCGAGGAGGGACCACATCGCCCGCTCGCCCCCGTCGAGGGTGAAGTCCCCCTCGACCACCGCGACCCGCCCTCCCCGCGCGCCCTCCCGGAAGCCCGCCACCCGCTCCCGGCTCGCCGGTACGTCCGCGGGGCCCCCGATCACCGCGAGTCGGCCGCGTCCCAGCCCCAGCAGGTGCCGGGCAGCCAGCACCCCGCCGTCGCGGTGCCTGAGGTCCACGTGGTCGAGCCGCTCCCCGGCCGGCGGCCGCGCGAACGACACCGCGGGCAGGCGGGCCTCCACGAGCATCCCGGGCAATGGATCGTGCGGACGGGTACTGACCAGGAGCGCCCCGTCCGCACTCCCCTGTGTCAGGTACGCGAGCACCTCGGCACGGTCCCCCGCGGTCTCGGCGAACATCAGCACCGGGTGCACGCCCGTCGGCCGCAGCGCGCGCACCACCCCGCTGACGACCCGCCCGAAGAAGGGGTCCTGGAAGTCCCCGGCCGCGAGATCGTCTCGCCCGCCGGCGGCGGCGGCGCCCGCGCCCGAGACCACCAGGGCGACGGTTCCGGAGCGGCGGGTGACCAGGGAACGGGCCGCCCGGTTGGGTACGTAGCCGGTCGCGGTGACGGCCCGCCGGACCGCCCGCGCGATGGCGGGGTCCACGTTCCGCACGCCGTTGACCACACGGGACACGGTCGCCCGGGACACCCCGGCGGCGCGGGCGACGTCTTCCAGCGTCGGCGCCGCCCCCGTACCGCCGCCCGCCCCCGCCCCCGTGTTCGTCGTGCCCTTTCCCGTACGCCGCCCCGTGTCCATGGCGGCACTGTAGCGGCCGGGTCCGGCTAGCAGACGTCGAAGTGCGTCCGCAGGGGCAGCCGGCCGGCGTTCGGTCCCGCGAGGACGGTGAAGCGGCCGGGCTCCGTCACCCCCAGCCGCCCGCCGCCGGGCACCAGTGCAGCCAGGTGGTGGGCAGCCGGCCTCCGGGTTCCGCGCGGCCGAGGAGTACGTCGGCCAGAGCTGTTCGGGGCGAGTGCGCCAGGTGTCGGCACCGGTCAGCAGGTGGACGCCCCTGCGCGGGTCGAGGCCCTCCGCGAGTCGCTGCTCCTCGCCGTCGCGCATGCGGGTTGCCCTTCGTCGCGGAGCGCCGGGGCGCCGACGGTACGAGCACGTGCCGGGGCGCCGTCCGCCGCGATCACGTGGGAGAGCGCTCTCCCGGATGATCCCGGCCACCCTGCTTCACTGTCAACGCACTTGCCCCGAAGGGGCTTTGCCGAGTCCCGGTGGCTCCGGCAGACAGCGGTGGCCCCGGCGCCGTGCGCGCCGGGGCCACCGCGGCCTGGAGTCAGTCAGCGCTCCGTCGTACCGTTGCCGCCGTACGAACGGCGCACCGCGTCGGCGGCCTTGTCGGTCTGGGCGTCGTACTTGTTGCCCGTACGCTCATCGACCAGTCGTTCGACGCTCTCGACGCCCTTGTCGGCCTGGTCCGGGTGGCCCTTCGCCAGCTCCTTGGCCTTGTTCGCCATGTCTCCCAGCCTGCTCATGAGTACCTCCGCGGTAGTGCGTGCGTCGTACGCAAGCGCGGTTACCCGCCCGATGCACTCCTACGCCGAGGCAGGCGGACGAGCCCGACGTGCCGAAGGGGCCCTGCCGGCGGGTCGCACTCACGGTGCCAGGTGAACCTCCAGGGCGGTTCGCACCGCGGATTCCAGGGCTCCTTCGATCCACGCGGGCTTGACGGAGGTGTGACACCCCCCGAAGTGCAGGTTCCCTTCGGGCCTGCGGACGTGCGGGAAGAGTTCGGTGTGCTGGCCGGGGAGCAGCACGGACGCTTCCCCGTACGCGTACGCGTCGCGCATCCAGGACTGGGTCCGGCCGACACCCGTGTAGAACACCTCGATCCGCTGGCCGTACACGTCCTGAACGCCGGCGAGGGCGCGCGGGTAGCGCTCCGCGTCGTCGAACGAGTCCCACTTGAGGGCGTCGTCCGACCAGCTGTAGGACGCGAGGAGCACGCCGCCCTTGCTGCCTTCCACGGGGTAGGACGGCTGGAACATGAAACGGTTGGGGTTGTCCGTGGCCGAGCCTCCGCCGATGACGCCGACCGCCTCGGGTTGATCACGCGTGACGAGCCGGCAAGCGGCGTAGTGGGAGCGCTGGGCGGCGGAGACGTGCCCCTTGGGTACGGAGGCGTGCGCGCCCAGCAGGCTGCCGTCCACGGGGGTCCGCCCCAGTTGGTACTCCCGGTACAAGCCGGGTCGTACGGCTTCCAGTTCGCGCTTCCAGTCGGCCTCGTCGAACTCCCACCAGCGGCGGCTGAACTCCAACAGGACCTTGGTGGCGGCGTCGTAGTGGAGTTCCGTGATCGCGCGCCGCTTGCCGTAGGAAAGGGCCGGGGTGACCGGGATGTGGCGCAGCCCCGAGAAGGGGACGGTGATGATCGCCGCGTCGCCCGTGAACGTCTCCCGTCGCACCGGGTCGCCGCCGCGGCCCTCGGAGACGGTGTCGATGGTGACCTTGCCCTCGCCGTGCGTGATCCGGGTGGCCCGGCGATCGAGCCGCACCAGGTCCTTGACGCGCGCGTAGAGGGCGTCGGCCAGGGTGGCCGTGCCGCCGGGCAGCTCGAAGAAGGCGGTGTCGGGGCTGATCAGTGACGCCCCGATGAAGCTGTGCACGAAGGCGAGATGCAGCCGGGAGGTCAGGTTCTCGACGGTTCCGATCAGGTCGATGGTCCGCTCGTCGAGTTCCGCCTCCTCCGTCAGGTACCGGTACATCGACATGTGGCCGTAGCGCTGGATGACGCGCGCCCAGCCTTCGACGAGCGCCCTGTCCTTCTTCCCCTCGATCTCCTTGCGGACGGGAGCGAAGGCGTTGCGCACGATCTGCGCGGCCGGGACCGACTCGTGGGCGGCCGGGACCCCGAAGGAGCGGTTGACGGCCTGCGGAGCGCGCGCGTAGTCGGCCCGGCGTACGCGGATTCCGTTGACGAAGATCCACGTACGGTTCGCCGGGCGGCCGGCCCCGTCGACGTCGACGAGGTGGAAGCGCCTGCGCTTGAGGCCGAGGCCGTCGATGAGCCCGGTGACCAGGGGGTGACTGTCGGGGATGCGCATGGCGCCGGCTTCGGCGTACTGCTTGGGGTCCGCGAAGGGCGCCGGGGACTTCTCGTGGCCGCCGGTACGGAAGGTCTTGATCCGTCCGCCCACCCGGTTGCCGTTGGCCTCGATGACGGTGACCTGGTGCCCGGCCTCCCGGAGCAGGTGGGCCGCGCTGAGGCCGGCGGGACCGGCACCGACGACCAGCACCCTTCTGCCGGTGCGGCGGGCCCGGGGCAGGCCGTCCCTCAGCAGGATGTCCGCGTAGCGCGGCACCAGGGGCTGATCGTCGTCGTCCCGTACGAGGATGGCCCGGGCGATGGCGAGGCAGGTCTCCCAGTCGGTGTCCGCGGCGCGCGCGGGAGCTCGCGTGGTCAGCGCGGACGCCGGGGCCACGGGCAGTGCGCCAGCTCCCGTGACGGCCGCCGCTCCGGCGATGACGGTACGTCGGGACGGTCGGCGCGCAGGCACGGGTACGGGCTCGTCGGGGCCGTCGGCTGTGGGGGGCGTCTGAATGATCACGGGCCAACTCTGGCGGGCGGCGCGACCGCGGGATGTCGAAAAGGCCCGAATCCGGGGACAACCACCCGGACGTGCGGGACGCCCTCGGACGCTGACGAACTGTTCGCACGGCCGCTGTCCCGACACCGGTGTGCGTCCCGTCTCCGGTATCCGGTATCCGGTATCCGGTATCCGATTGAGCGTCACCGTCCCGGCCGCAGCGGTCGGGACGGTGACGTCCCCTCCTTCAAGGGGGCACGGCGTGCTCATCCCCGAGCCCGGTCACCTGCCGACCGTGCAGCCCGCGCTTGCCCCGCCGGCACGGCGGAACCCTCGGCCGTTCGAGGTAACTCCCCCGCGCCGCACCACCCGCCCGGGCCTGCCGCATTCGACCTCGCGGTCCCGGACGCACCACGGCTCGGGCCCGGGAGGGGACGGCCGCCGCGAGTGAGGTGCTGCTGCTCCCCATCGAGGCGGTCGCGCGGGCGTGCTTTCGCAGCCGCTCCCGCCGGAGCACGCCGCGCGGTGGCACTACGCCACCGCGCCCCGGGTACCGGACTTCGCCGGGCAGTCGGTGCGGGCCCGCACCGACGACATCGCCCTGCTCCTCATCCGACCCGCCCGCCCAGGCGTCAGGCCCTGAGCAGCGCGATGCCCAGGACGAGAAGGGCCAGGACCTTCACCGACTCGGCGGTCACGTAGAAGAGGTGGGCGCGGGAGCGCGGAAGGGTCTCGCCGGCGAGCACCCGGTCGGAGCGGCGGTTGAGGGCCGGCCGGATCACGACGAATTGGACGGCCGACACGAGCCCCGCGACGGCGGTCGCCACGACCACGGACCCGGGCGGCCCTCCGGTGGCGACCGCCACGATGATCGCGGTGGCGGACAGCGCCTCCAGCCGATTGAGCGCCCGGAAGACGATGCGACCGATGCCGAGCCCGATGGGCACGGTCACGCCGGGTGCCCGGAACTTCAGCGGTGCCTCCACGAAGGAGATCGCCAGGACCATCCCGAGCCACAGGAAGGTGACCGCGGCGGCCACGGCGGCGGACGTGGTGTTCATGTGCCTGCGCTCCTTTCCCTGCCGCCCGGTCTACTCACCGCCGAGCCAGAGGTCGGGGCCGAAGACCTCGTAGTGGATCGCCTGTGCCGGCAGGCCACGACGCAGCAGGTCACCGCGTACCGCCCGCATGAAGGGCAGGGGCCCACAGAGGTACGCGGTCAGCCCTTCCGGCAGTCGGAGTCCGGATACGTCGACGCGGCCGGGCGACGCGTCCGGTACGCCGGCGCGCGGCTCGTCGTACCACAGGTGCAGCCGGGCATCGGGGAGCTCCCGGACGAGTCGGCGCTGCTCGTCCCGGTGGGCGTGGTCGACCGGGGCGCGGTCGGCGTGGACCACGATCACGCGACGCGCCCTCTCCTGGACGGCCAGGTGGTGGAGCATGGACAGCATGGGCGTGACGCCGACACCGGCGGACACCAGCAGCAGCGGACCATCGTCCTCCGGCAGGACGAGGTCGCCGAACGGCGCGGACACGGTGAGCAGGTCGCCCGCGCGGGCGTGTTCGTGCAGCCGGGCGGACACCTCGCCCTCCGGTCCCGCGCCACCGCGCACGCGCTTGACCGTGATGCGCCACCGGTGGTCGGTGGGGGCGCAGGAGAGGCTGTACTGGCGTATCTGAATGGCGCCGTCGGGCAGTTCCACCCGGACGCTCACGTACTGGCCCGGACGGAAGGAGCCCGCGGGAGCGCCGTCGGTGCGGCGCAGCACGAAGGAGGCCGCGTCGGGGGTCTCCTCGTGTCGCTCGACGATCTCCATCCGCTGCCAGACCTCACCCTCGGGGACGCCGGCGTCCTGGTAGAGCCGGGCCTCGGCGGCGATCAGCGCGTTGGCCATAAGCCAGTAGACCTCGTCCCAGGCCGCGACCACTTCCTCGGTGACGGCATCGCCGAGGACGTCACCGATGGCGGCGAAGAGGTGCCGGTGGACGAGTTTGTACTGGTCGGAGGTGATGCCGAGCGAGGCGTGTTTGTGGGAGACGCGGGAGAGCAGGGAGTCCGGCCGGGTTTCGGGATGATCGAGGAGCATGCCCGCGAAGGCCGCGATGGAGCCCGCCAACGCCTTCTGCTGCTCTCCGCTGGCCTGGTTGCCCCGGTTGAACACGTGCCGCAGCAGCTCGGGCCGGTCCTCGAAGAGCTTGGCGTAGAACAGCCGGGTGATCTCGCCGATGGCCGCACCCACGAGGGGCAGGGTGGCGCGGATGACGGGGGTGGACTGCTCAGAGAGCACAGCGACTCCTCAAACTGGTATTTCGCTTTCGTGTTTTCGCGCGAGCTTGCCCTGGAGAGTGGGCGGCGCGAGGGTCAGCCGGGGCGGGGACCGACGAGCCCCAGGAGCACCGGCCCGGTGGGCGAGGAGACCAGGTCGGCCACGGTCAGCGGATCGAGGGCGGCATAGAAGGCCTCCTGCGCGCCGCGCAACGCCCGGCGCAACCGGCAGGCGCCGCGCAGGGGGCAGGGCGAATCGCCTTCGCAGGCGACGACCTCGCCCTCCCCTTCCAGTTCCCGCACGAGCCAGCCGACGGAAGCACGGCGCCCGAGGGAGGTCAGCCCGAGGCCGCCACCACGCCCCCGCCGGGCCTCCAGTACGCCCAGGTGCTGGAGCCGGGTGATCGCCTTTGCCATGTGGGTGGCCGGCACGCCCATGGCCTCCGCCACCTCGCGGGTGGTCAGCGGCGCGCCCTCCCCGGCGACCGCCAGGCGCATCACGGCGCGCAGCGCCAGGTCAGTGAATTTCGTCAGCCGCACGCCAGGACGCTAGCAAACACGTATGGCGGATACCTATTTGCATGGGCCGGCATCGGTTGTGGAGTAGGCCACCAGTTCGCGGCCCCGGCGCGGTGCGGACTCTCAGAAGGGCGTCACCGATACTTCGACACTGACCGAAACGATGGGACATCATGGAAGCATGAACACATCGCACGCCGCGGCACCGGACGACGCAGCACCGGACAAGGGGGTTCCGGAAGAGGGGGTTCCGGAAGAGGGGGTTCCGGACAGGGGCGCTCCGGGCGAGGGGACGGTCACGGAAGGCGTCGCCCCCGCCGCACGCCTCGCGGCCTTGGCCGCGGCCCTGGCCGACGAGACCCGGGCCGCCATCTGCATGACGCTGCTGGAGGGACGCGCCTGGACGGCGGGCGAGCTGGCCCGGATCACCGCGGTCGCGCCGTCCACCGTGAGCGGCCATCTGGCCCGGCTGACGGAGGCCGGCCTCTGTGTGACCGAGCGCCAGGGCCGACACAGTTACGTGCGGGTGGCCGACGCGGCGACCGCCCGCCTCCTCGACGAACTCGCCTCCTACGCGATTCCGGACCGGGACGCGGCGCACACGGTGCCCGTGGTCGCGGCGCCCGACCCGCTCGCCCGCGCCCGCACCTGCTACGACCACTTCGCGGGCCGCCTGGGGATGGCGGTGACGGACGCCATGGAACGGCGTGGGCTGCTCCGCACGGAGGGTGTGTTCGAGTTGACGGAGGCCGGTCGGCGGTGGTGCGCCTTGGTGGGTGTCGACCTCGCGCCCGAGGGCCGCAGGCCCCCGGCGAGTTCCTGCCTGGACTGGACGGAACGCCGCCGCCACCTGGGGGGCATCGCCGGGGCGCGACTGTGCGCACGGGCGCTTGGTCGAGGTTGGGTCGTGCGCCCGGTGGGCGGCGGGCGGGCCCTGGATGTGACCTCGGCCGGGGAGCACGCCTTCCGGGAACTGCTGGGAATCACCCCTGACGACTGGAAGTGAGCGCGCGTGGGGTGGGCGCGCACACGCACCGGACACGCGAACATATTTCGGTGAGTGCCGAAGTGTTCTGGGTTAAGGTGCACACATGACCCGCCTCCCTCCGCGTCGGATATCGCCTCGCGCCCTCACGGCCGGCGCCGTGACCTTCACGGTCTTCGCCTGGGCCTCCGCCTTCGTCTCCATCCGCAGCGCGGGCGCCGCCTACTCCCCCGGGGCCTTGGCCCTCGGCCGCCTGCTGGCCGGTTCCGTGGTGCTCGCCGCCCTGCTGTTGATCCGCCGCCAAGGCTTGCCACCCCGTAGGGCTTGGCGGGGCATCCTGGTCTCCGGCGTGGTGTGGTTCTGTGGCTACACGGTCGCCTTGAACTGGGGGGAACGACTGGTCGACGCGGGTACGGCTTCCCTGCTCGTGAACACCGGGCCCATCCTGATGGCGCTGCTCGCCGCGCGTCTGCTGGGCGAGGCGCTTGCGCCACGCCTGTTGTCCGGCATGGCGGTCTCCTTCGTCGGGGCGGTCGTCGTGGGTGTGTCCATGTCCTCCGGTGGCAACGCGTCGACCTCGGTGCTCGGCGTCGCCCTGTGCCTGCTCGCGGCCGTGGCCTACGCGACCGGCGTCGTCGCACAGAAGCCCGCGTTGTCCTTCGGAACGCCCCTGCAGATCACCGCCTACAGCTGCATGACGGGCGCGGTGGCCTGCCTGCCCTTCGCCGGGCAACTGGTCACGGAACTGTCGAGGGCGCCGATCTCCGCGACGCTGAACATGGTCTACCTGGGCGTGGTACCGACCGCCCTCGCGTTCATCGCGTGGACCTACGCCCTGGCCCGCACACCCGCCGGCAAGCTGGGCGCGACGACTTACGCCGTTCCCGCGATCGTGGTGCTGCTGAGTTGGGCCCTCTTGGGCGAGGTGCCCGGGTGGCTGACCCTGCTCGGCGGAGTGCTCTGTCTGGCCGGGGTCGCCGTCTCCCGCTACCGGCCGCACCCGGCCGAACCGGCGACCGTCACTCCCGCACCGTCCGGCCCCGACCGGCCCGCCGGTGGCACCCGCGCCGAGGCCTGACCCGTTCTGTCGCCGGTCGTGCCCCCGGCGCGGCGAACCGGGTGCGGCGCCCCGTGGGCCTCAGTTCTCCTCGGCGGTACGGGCACGGGCGCCCGAGCGGGTGCGGGACGAGGTCTGGGCGCGCTGCGGGTGACGGCGCAGGTATTCGAGTTCCAGCTCGTTCATCCGCTTCGTGTGGGTGACCAGCGCATCGTCGGACCCGTGCAGCAGGGTCTCGTGGCGCGTGCGGTGGATGGCCTCCAGCTCCTTGAGCAGCACGCTTTCTTCGAGGTCTTGGGCCGACGGGCCGCCCTGGTGATCCGTCATCACAGGTGCGCCTCCTTCTGCTCACGCGCCGAGGGGCGGGCGCGGGCTCGCCCTGGGCGGCCCCACGCCGCTCCCTCCATCATGCTGCCCGTGGCGGGCGGCTGCTTGCCCGGCTTGGGCCCGGTGCGGATCCGATGGCTACTCCTTGACCGGGTCGGCGCCCGGCCGCTTGACGATCCGATCGCCGACCGCGACCGACTTCCAGAGTTGACGGCCGATGCGGACCTTGACGGATGCGCCGTCGGCGAGGCAGATCTCGACAAAGTGGTACATGTTCGAGCCGTCGAGCATCCCCCGGGACATATCGGTGACGACGCCTTCCCAAGCGTCGTCCCGTCCCTCTTCGCGTGTTTTCGACATGTGTGAAGTCTAGGGAGAGCGGCAGCCACGCCAGTAGGGCGGCGAATCATCTCCTGGCGAGTACATATGTCATGCGGGAGCGTCGAAGTCCCGCCGGGTGGCGGGCGTCTCGCTGTCGACCCGATGTTTCAGCCGCCGGGTCAGCCAGCCGCCGATCACTATGAGGCCGACGCCGAGCCACCACATGTCTCCGTCGAAGACGAGCACGGCGATCCCCACCGGTACGAGCATCCCCGCCAGCGGGAGCAACAGGTCCGCCGCCGACGGAACGGGCCGGTCGCCGCGAGCCCGGGCGCGGACGACCTCGGGGTACCAGACGGTGAAGCGCAGAGCCGCGACGATGGCCAGGATCTGGATGATCCATCCCGTCCAGATGTTGTTGGGGTTGTGCAGGACCAGGTCGCCGTAGCCGCCGGCGATGGCGGCCACCAGGAAGGCCACCCCCCAAGCGGCGGTGATCAGGTAGTTCGTCCGCAGGAAGGTGGGCGTCGTCCAGTAGGCCGGCGGGACCTGCTCACGTGCGTACTGGATGGTGAACGGCACCCTGAGCGCCATCGAGCCGAAGGCGATGGCCACCAGCGCGAGGTTGGAGATCTCGCCCGCGTACGTCTCCAGCCAACGGTGCGTCCCCGGGCTCGCGACAGCGCCGACGACCGCCATGATCGCGAAGAACACGAGATCGGAAACTTCCAGGATCTTCACCGAGCTCCCGCGTGCAGCCACCCGACCGCCGATCACGAGGGCGAGCGAGATGACGAGCGCCGCCCCTACCGCCCACTCGAAACGTCCCGGCCCCACCAGGATCGAGAACGCGATCCAGGGAGACATCCCGATGAGCGGGCTCCCGAGAAAGCCGGAGAGCGATCTGCCGGAACGGGCACTGTCCGTCGCTGCCATGGGCCAGACCTTCCTTCGCCGGCGCCCCGCAGGTTCCTCCAACGTACCGCGGACAGGAGAGGGCGGCAGGTGGTCGGCGGGCGGCTGAGGACTACCGGTCATGACGCGTGGCAGGAGTGGCACGGCGGACTCCGTGACAGACGCCCGACCGGGATCTCTCCCCAGTCGGGCGTCTCCGTCCCCGAGCGGGAACCAGGATCAGCCGGACGGCTGCTCCTGACCGGGCTGGTTGTCGGTCTTCTGGCCTGGGCCCTGATCCTGCTGATTGCCCTGGTCCTGACCTGGATTCTGGTTCTTGTCGGGGACCTTGTTCTGCTCCGGGACCTTGTTCTGGTCTTGCTTGTTCTGGTCTTGCTTGGGTTGCTCCGGGACCTTGTTCTGATCCGGCTTGGGCTGGTCCGGGACCTTGTTCTGATCCGGCTTGGGCTGGTCCGGGACCTTGTTCTGATCCTGCTTAGGCTGGTCCGGGACCTTGTTCTGATCCTGCTTAGGCTGGTCCGGGACCTTGTTCTGATCCGGGACCTTGTTCTGGTCCTTCTTGTTCTGATCCGGCTTGGGTTGCTCCGGAACCTTGTTCTGATCCTGCTTAGGCTGGTCCTGCTTGTTCTGGTCTGGGACCTTGTTCTGGTCCTGCTTAGGCTGGTCCTGCTTGTTCTGGTCCGGGACCTTGTTCTGATCCGGCTTGTTCTGATCCGGCTTGGGTTGCTCCGGAACCTTGTTCTGATCCGGCTTCTGCTGGTCCTGGCCAGGGTTCTGGTCCTTGTCCGGCACCTTGTTCTGGTCCTGCTTGTTCTGATCCTGCTTGGGTTGCTCCGGAACCTTGTTCTGATCCGGCTTCTGCTGGTCCTGGCCAGGGTTCTGGTCCTTGTCCGGCACCTTGTTCTGATCCGGCTTCTGCTGGTCCTGGCCAGGGTTTTGGTTCTTGTCCGGGACCTTGTTCTGGTCCTTGTCGGGGTTCTGGTTCTGGCCGGGGTTCTGGTTCTGGTTCTGGTCCGGGCTCTTGTCCTGGGGCGTCTCCGGCGGCTTCACCCCTGGTTCCTGCTGAGGCGCCGGGAGGACCGGATACGGCGAGTCGGGCTTTTGGCCGCTAGGGGCGGGGATCTCGTGGTCATGCCTGCCCTGCGCGTCGCCGCTCGGGCGCTGGTACCAGCCCTTGTGGCTCTGGTCGAACATCGTGACGGCCTTCACCGGCTTCTCGGCAGGCTTGACCGCAACGAGATCGGAGGACCGGAAGGACGTCCACTGTTTGCCGCTGTACGTCTGCTTGCCCTTGACGGCGACGGGCGGGGCCAGGGGGTTGCCGCAGGCGCAGCGGACGCGAGGTACGCCGTGGTTGTCGACCAGCACCGGGGTGCCTGCTTGCAGGACCGCCTGGTAACTGGTGGTCGCGCCGTTCCTGTACCCGTGATTGGTGACCCGGGTGTCCCAGCTCAGCCGAACGGGCGTCAGTGACCGCAAGTAGGCGGGCACGCCGGACTCCTGGATGTTCAGGGGTTGGGCGAAGGCCCTCCGCTTGTCCGTGTGCTGCCCGAGGAACTGAATCTGCTTCTCGACGTCGCAGCTCGCGACGTTCCTCGTACCTCCGTACAGGCCGGGCTGCGCGCCGTCGACCTGTAGGGTTCGCGCACCGCTCGCCCCGGTCTTCGACGCATTGGCCATGGCGGGCGTGACCTCGGTTTGCTCGGACGCGGTGGCCGTCGAGGGAGTGAACGGGTCGAGGCCGGCCGCCGAGGTGGCCTGGAGGAACACCTCACCGCCGCTCGCCTTGTTCCCGCCCATGACGGTGAAGCCGAGGACCACCGCCGTCGCGATGCCCACTGCCGCGCCGGCACTCATCACCGTTCTGCGTGACCGCCACCCGTGAGCCGGCCCTCCACGGCGTCCGCCCGGTCCGCCCTGCTCGCCGCCGCCCGCCGGCGGCGCCGGGGGCCCTGGTGGTGGCCCGGCTGGCGGCGGAAGGCCGGGTGGCGATGGCTGCTCATCCGTCGGCCGAGCGGACAACGGACCGGACGGTGGGCCGGTGGGGCGCTCGGACGAAGGAGGTAGGGAGGTCACGACACTCTCCCCTCGTCGTGGGACATCGGGGAAACGATGGCTATCCGCATTTCCTGCTCCTCTGGCCATTATGGCTCCACGTCCCGGGGACGTGAATCATGGAAATTCCGCTCCCGCGAAAAAACGTGAAGACGGAGCCGGACGGCCCCGTCCCCTCGCGAGCTGACGCGGATGGGTCACATGCTGCGGTGGCCCACGTCTTGAGTAAGCCCTCGGCCTCGGGTCGCGTCATGGCGCGATTTTTCGTGACTTGACGAGCGCCCGTGACCGCCTGATGGGAGAGGCCTGGGCACGTGGCGGGAAGGCCGCGATCTTTTCAGTGCCGCCCGGGGCCGGCCCGGCACGCTCCCACGACGTGCGGGGTGTCGGTCTCCGTCTCTCCGCGGGACCGGCTTGTGGTCCGCCCCGTCCACATGGTTCGTGCGGCCATCCATGTCGGCCGCCACTCCCGCCACTCCCGCCACTCAAAGGTTCGGCCGCACCTCGCGGCGCTTCACGCGGCTTTTACATGCGTCTTTTGACCGCGTCAAGTCCCGAGTCCTCGGAACATGACCCTGCCCGGCACCGCGGGCTTACTTGAAGCACGGACCTCGCCGGAAAGGCGAAAGGGCGGAACGGCAAGACCGAGTCTCTCCGAGAAACGTTCTTTCCGATCGAATCGGCGCCCCTTGGACGGTCCACCGGTTCACACCGATATCGCCACACTCATCGGCAGGAGAAAACCATGACCAGCAACGCTCACAGCAATGACACGGCCCGTCCCAGCCGTCGGGGCTCTCGCCTCGCGATGATTCTGGTCTCGGGTGCCCTGTTGTCCGGTGCCGCCATCCTCCCGGCCTCCGCAGCGACGGTGTCCGCCATGCCCGCCACACCGGTGGCGAGCGTCGTCCAGAGCCACGACTGGCATCACGACCACCACGACAGGCACCACCACGACAGGCACCACCACAACAGGCACCATCACCACCACCACCATCACCACCACCACAACCACCACTGACAGCGCGGCGGACGACGGCAGGGCACACGCTCGTCGGTCACGACGCCCCATACAGACCTGCGGGTCGGGCCTCCGGAAGGAGCCCGGCCCGCAGGCACGTCATCAGCCGTCATCAGCCGGCAGCCCACGTCATCGGCCCTGCCGGCTCCGGCGATCCCCGTCCCTGAACGGTCCTGCTCCGGCGACCCTCTTCACCGCGCTGCGTTGGTGCTCGTCGCCCGGCCGGATGATGCTTGTCAGTGGAGCCCGTGCAGGTTCCCGCGTGACAGCGGGCAGGAAACTAGCGACGGCGAGATGAGCGACGATGGAGCGACTTCCCACCTCTCCTGGTGAGTACCCGGAGAAGACGGACGCCTCCCCCGAGCCGACATACTCGGCCACGGCCAGCATCAACGACCAGGGCACCGTCACCGAGTGGAGTGAAGGCGCCAGTCGTCTGCTCGGATACGCCCCCTCCGAGGTCGTGGGTCTGCCCGCCGCCCGCCTGCTCGCCGACGGTGTCACCGACACGGCGTGGCGGATCCCGGCCGGGCAGGAACGCTGGAGCGGCACCGTGGCGCTGCGGCACCGTAACGGCCTACGGCTGGAACAGGCAGTGCTCGCGCACCGCTGGACGTCCACCGGCGGGACCACGAAGTGGTCCGTGGTGTCCGCGGTGGCGACCGCGTTCCGTACGCCCTTGGACGACGCGTTGAACGAATGGGCCTTCACCCAGTCCCCCTGCCTCCTGGCGATCTTCGACGCGGAACTGCGGCTGGTACGGGCGAACGCCGGCATGGAGCGCACGCTCTCCCTCACGGAGGCCGAGATGCGCGGGCTGCGTCTGCCCGAGATCGCGCCGGACCCGGTGAGCGACGACGCCGAGCGAAGTATGCGACTCACGTTGGAGACGGGTGAACCGCAGAACGTGCACGCGTTCGTGCGATCCCCGGGCGCCGGGACGGAAAAGCGCGGCTGGGCCACCTCTCTGGCCCCCTTGCGGGATTCCGGCGGCCGGGTCGTCGCCGTGTACCTCGCCGCGCACGACCGGACGGTCATCGAGGCCGATCGTCGGGAAATGCTCCTGCCGGACCACGCGGACCCCGTCATCGGCACCACCCTCGACAGTGCCCGCACCGCGCAGGAACTGGCGGACATCGCCGTTCCCCGGCTCGCCGACTTCGCGGTCGTCGACCTGCTGGAGCCGTCCCCGCGCGGGGACGATTCGTCTTCCCGCCCGGGGGCAGGGCCCGTCGCCGCGCGCCGCACCGCCGCGCGCTCGATCCTCGCGGGGAACACGGAGGTCGAGGTCGGGGTCGGGGAGACGACCGTCTATCCCCCGCTGTCACCTCCCGTGGAGTGTCTGGCCGCGGGCCGGGGCGCCGTCTACGGGAGGGCCGACCCGGGTATCGCCCGGTGGGTGGCCCAGGACAGGGGAGCCGCCCTGATCAGCGGGGACGGCACCCACTCGATGATGGTCCTGCCGCTGCACGCCGACGGCATCACGTTCGGTCTGGCCTTCTTCAGCCGTCACCAGCACCGGGAACCGTTCCAGCCGGAAGACCTGTGGCTGGCCGAGGAATTGACGACGAGGGCTGCTGCGGGCATCCACAAGGCGCGCCGGTACACCCGCGAGCACACGACCACGATGACGCTACAGCGCAGCCTGCTCCCGCACACGATGCCGACGCAGGCCGCACTGGAGATCGCCTCGCGCTACCTGCCCGCCGGTACCGGGGCCGGCGTGGGCGGCGACTGGTTCGACGTGATCCCGCTGTCGGGCGCGCGGGTGGCCTTGGTGGTCGGTGACGTCGTCGGCCATGGCATCCGTGCCACCGCCACGATGGGCCGGTTGCGCACCGCGGTGCGGACCCTGGCCGATGTGGACTTGCCTCCCGACGAGCTGCTCACGTATCTGGACGACCTGATCATCCACCTTTCCGCCGACGAGGCCGATCAGGACGCCTCGGCGGAGGCCTCCGGGGGTATCGGCACCACCTGCCTGTACGTGGTCTACGACCCGGTCACCCGCCGGTGCACCGTCGCCCGGGCCGGCCATCCCCCGCCCGTCGTGGTCTCTCCGGAGGGCTCCGTCTACCTCCTGGACGTGCCCGCCGGTCCGCCGCTGGGCCTGGGGGGCCTGCCCTTCGAGGCCGCCGAGGTCGAGCTTCCCGAGGGCAGCATCCTCACCCTGTACACCGATGGCCTGCTGAGGGCCCGCGACCACGACATCGACGACGCCCTGGACAACATGTTCGAGGCGCTCATCCGGCCCGCCTCCACCCTGGAGACGGTCTGCGACCGCGTGCTCACGGCCATGCTGACCCACCCGCCCGAGGATGACGTCGCCCTGCTCGTGGCCCGCACCCGAGCCCTCCATGCCGACCAGGTCGTCGTCTGGGACCTGCCCTCCGATCCCTCCGTCGTCGCCCAGGCCCGCCGGTACACCAACGATCAATTGACGGCTTGGGGGCTGGAGGAGGCCGGCTTCGTCACCGAACTCGTGGTCAGTGAGCTCGTCACCAACGCCATCCGCTACGGCGAGCCGCCGATCCAGCTGCGGCTGATCCACGAGAGCGAGAACAGCACTCTGATCTGCGAAGTCTCCGACGCGAGCAGTACCGCCCCCCACATGCGGCGGGCCCGGATCTTCGATGAGGGAGGGCGGGGCCTGTTGCTGGTGGCCCAGCTCGCCCAACGCTGGGGCACCCGGCACGCCCCCGTCGGCAAGACCATCTGGGCCGAGCAGTCGCTCGTCGGGTTCTGAGGACTCCGCACGGCGTGTCCCCTGTGACGCGCCTGTGACAGTCGACGGACACGGTCATGACGTCACGCGAGCACGCTTTTCAGTAGGGACAAACAGCGACATTCAGGTATTTGTCCCCTGCTTCCGAGGGCGCGAGCAGCGATGACCGACCCGATCCGTCGGAGGAAATCCCATGAGCCTCACACTCGCCACGCCGCAGACCGACACCGCCGCGCCTACGCTGGCCCCGCGCGAGCAGGAGGCGCTGCGGCACATCGCCGCCGGGCGCACCTACCTCCAGACGGCCCGCCACATGGGACTTTCCAAGCACACGGTCGACGCCTACCTCCGCCGCATCCGAGCCAAGCTGGGCATCAACAGCACGGCGGAGATGACCCGACTGGCCATCTCCCTGGGTCTGTGACCCCCCGGCTTCCCGCGTAACGATCGCCGCCCGGCGGCCCCGTTGCCCGCACGAAACGGCCCCGCCCCACCCCTGACCGGGTGGGGCGGGGCCGTTTCGTGCGGGCGCGGTACTACGCCGTGCCCGGAAGGCCGCGGAAGACCGGCCGCGCCCAGCGGGGCGGCTGCGGGGGTGGCGTGTTCACCATCGTCCCGGGGTGGCGGGCCCGCGTCCGGGACGAGACCTCGGCGCCCTTTCCGGCGCCGACTCCCGTCGCGGCACGCAGGGCCGCCATGAATTCCAGGCAGGAGCCGTAACGGTCCTCGGGGATCTTCGACAGGGCCTTCGCCATGACGTCGTCGGCGGCGGGCGCGATCCCCGGCCGCCTTTCGGTCAGCGCCGGGGGCGGGTCGTACTGGTGGGCCCACAACAGCGCCACCACGTCGTCGTCACGCTCGAAGGGCGGCCCGCCGACGAGGGATTCGTAGACGACACAGGCGAGGCTGTAGAGATCGCACCTGCCTTCCACCGGCCGGCCGGAGATCTGTTCCGGCGCCATGTAGTCGACCGTCCCGACGAACTCCCCCGCCGTGGTGAACCCCGTGAGGGCCAGCGACCTCTTCGTCAGCCCGAAGTCCGTGAGGTAGACGTGCTCGGGGTGGTCGCTGTCGGTGCCCGTGGTGACCAGGATGTTCCCCGGCTTGACGTCCCGGTGCACCAGGTCGTGCTCGTGGGCCGCGTCGAGGGCCGATGCCACCTGGGTGCCGATGCGCAGGGCCGTCGCGACGGGGAGCGGGCCGTCCCGGTCCAACAGGGCCCGCAGGTCCAGACCGGCCACGTAGCGCATGGCGATGTAGAGGACGCCGTCGGTCTCACCGGCCTCGTAGATCGGGACGATGTGCGGGTGGTCGATCTGCGCCGCCACCCTGGACTCGTGGGTGAAGCGGCGCCGGAAAGTCTCGTCACGGGCACGTTCCGGGGCGATCAGCTTGAGCGCGACCGTCCGGTCCAGGCGCAGGTCCTTCGCGCAGTAGACGACGGCCATGCCGCCGCGGCCGATCATGCTGTCGACCCGGTAACCGGCGATCTGCTTGCCGATCAGACCGGAGGCTCGATCCGTGTACACGCTCAGGTCAGATCTCGAACTCATCGGGCGCCCCCGTCCCCCGACCGGACCGACGAGGCCCGGCGCCGCGGTGCCCGTGGGTGAAGGTGTCGATCATGCCGACCCCGTCCTGGATGGTCCGTGACCGGTCTCCACACGCGCTCCGCATCGCGCCGCCGGTCACGAGCGTCGTCCGGCGCGGACGACACTGCCTACCCGAAGTCTATCGAGTGATCCACACGTGTGCCGGGCGGCGGAGGGCGTCGAGCCGCCGTCCCCACCGCGCGGCACCGGGGTCCCGGCGGTCGTCAGCCGGCGCCGCCGTTGCCGCCGCGGCCGCCCTGTCCACTGGTCTCACAGCCGGTGCCGACGCAGATACCGCCGTTGCCGCCGCGGCCGCCGTTGCCGCCGTCACCACCGGGGGGCGCTGCCCCGCCGTTGCCGCCGTTGCCGCCGTTGGCGCTGCCGTTGCAGACCCCGGCGCAGATACCGCCCTTGCCGCCGTTCGTGCCGTTGCCGCCCTGGCCGCCCTCGGTGCCGTCGCCGCCGTTGGCGCTTCCGTTGCACAGCCCGGCGCAGATACCGCCGCTGCCGCCCTTGGTGCCGTTGACCGATCCCGTGCAGTTGCCCGCGCATATCCGATCACCGACACGGACACTGCCGTTTCCGACCTTGACGTTGCCCTGGCCCAGTTTGACGTTGCCGAGCACCGAGCCGTCGGCCCCGAACCGGCCCGCGCCCGGGCGACTTTCACCGTTGCCGAACGGCGAGCCGAGGGCGTGGCCGACGGACGCGGAGGCCGGCTGGTACGTCGGCGCGGCCGTGGCCGCCGGAGCCATCGCACCGGCCCCGACCAGGGTGGACGAAATGACGAGACCGAGACGGAACTTCCAAGAACGCACACGCATGACATTCACCCTTGCCGTAGAGATCGCTTTTCCGTACGCGGTTCCACTCGCTTGTCTTCCGCGCCTTTACAAGCGGAGGCCGACGGTTGGATCCGCCGGCCTCGTTTCCTCCCCGAGACTTTCCTCCCCTGGTTCACCGCCGTCGCCCATACGGGTTCAGGAGGGGAAATCTCCTCCCATCAGGGCGAACCAGTCGCCGTGGAGGTAGTCCTGCTTCCAGGTGTCGAGCTGGTCGTGGGAAAGGTCGTACTTCTTGGCGATCTTGTCCCTCGTCGCGTCCGAGTCGTCGGCGACGAGCACCATGACGATGTAGACCCTGTCCACGACCGTCAGCTTCGACTTCGGCTTGTCGGGCAGGTCGTCGAACCGAAGGCAACCGGGACGACCGGGCTTGCCGGGCTCACCGGGCTTGCCGGGCTGACCGCCCTTTCCGCCCTCACCACCGTCCCCGCCTTCCCCGCCCCTGCCGAACGCGGCGCAGGGCTTCGGGTGGTCGGCGACGGCCTTGGAGCTGATGCCGGCCTGCATGTGGGGCTCGGACGCTTGCGCGGCGCAAGCCGTGCCGGTGAAGAGAGCCAGGGAGGCCGCCGCCAGTATGAGCGGACGCTGCCAGGTACTTCTGAACATGGGGTTCTCCGTTTCCGTCCGCACGGGTACTCGCTTGCGGGCGCTGCGTCCCGGGTGTCGCCGGACTGGCGATCGGGACCGATCAGGGGACGAGAAGGGATGAGATGGGGGGGGTCGGGGGGTGGAGGCCTCAGCGGCCTCCACCCCACCGGGAACGGGCCGGCTCAGAAGATGCTGCGTCCTCCGGCACCACCGCCGCCGCCGAGGCCACCGAAGATGCCGCCGTGGCCACCCTTGCCGCCCTTGCCGCCGTTGCCGCCCTGGAAGACGCCGTCGCCGCCCTTGCCGCCCTTGCCGCCGTTGCCGCCGACCAGGACGCCGTCACCGCCGCCACCGCCGCCACCGGCGTTGCCGCCGAACAGGCCGCCGCCGCCGTCCCCGCCCTTGCCGCCGTTGCCGCCGATGACGCCGTCACCGCCGCCACCGCCACCGCCACCGCCGCCACCGGAGAGGACACCGGTCCCGCCCTTGCCGCCGTTGCCGCCGTTGCCACCGGTTCCCAGGACGCTGCCGCCCCCGGAGCCGCCGGAGCCGCCACCGCCTCCGATGAGGCCGCCCCCGCCGTCACCACCGTCCCCGCCGGCGCCGCCACCCGTGTGGAAGGCGGTCACCACGTGGGCGGGCACCGGAGCGGCGACCGCGGCGGATGCCGGAAGGGCGATCCCTCCTGTGATGACGGCAGCCGAGGCGACCAGGGTCGCCAGGCGGAAACCTCGGCGGTTGGGACGGGCGACGTTGTTGGTGCGAATCTTGCGGTTCATGACTTTCTCCTACTTGTCCTGAGGGGATTCACCGCCCCGGGATTCCGGGGCGAATGCGGTGACTTCGTGGGAGAAGGAAAACCTCTGCGAGGTATTTCGTTTCTTCCGTCTTGCCTCGTTTCCTTCTCGGTGAGGCCCGCACCACAAGTAAGCGTCGACCGGCACACCCCGGTCACGTTCCGGAAAGTCGGGACTTGACAGGCCCCCCGGCACCACCTAAAAGGGGCCGGACGGGGCGGCGGCCTAGCGGCGCCCGTCCACCACCGCGAGGAGCTTGCCGCTGGTCGGGCTGCGGTCCAGCGAGGCACCGTCGACCGCCTCGACCACCAGGTCCAGCAGCCGCTCCGTCACCGCCGAGCGGAGCTCCGGGTAGCCGGCCAGGAACGTCTCGCGCAGCATCTGCGGGTCCGTCGCCCCGCCGCGCTCCACCCGTACGGTCAGCCGCTCGCGCGTCTCCGCGGCGTCGAGCCGGATCTGCAGCTCGCCGCGGTGGCCCCCGTCCTCGGCCAGGTCCAGGAAGCGGCCGTGATTGAGGAAGTACGTCGCCACCCGCATCACGTCACCGGTGCGCCCCCGCAGCTCGAAGCGCGGCGCGTGCCGGCCGCAGGCGCACCGGCCGGCGACCTGACGGCCGAGGTCCCCGATCACGTACCGGCCCAGGTGCTGGCCGCGCCGCGCGTGCGTGGTGAAGACCAGCCGACCCGTCTCGCCCGGGGCCACCGGCCGGTCCTCGGTCAGATCCAGGATCTCCATCGTGTGGAGGTCGGCGTGCAGGTGGTGGACGCCGCCGGAGCTCTCGGTGCACTGGTAGCCCAGCGGCCCGAGGTCGGTGCTGCCGTAGGTGATCGAGCGTATGACCTCTATGCCGAACGTGGCCTTCAGAGTGCGTTGTTGCTCCCGCGTGAAGTGCTCGCCACCGTAGAAGATCTTGCGCAGGCCCCCGTACGCGCGCAGCGCGTCGGCCTCGGCGTGGAGCAGTTGCCAGAGGTATGAGGGCATTCCGAAGAGGGTGTCGGCCCCGAGGTCGATGAGGGCCCGGGCCGTCGCCCGGTGGTCGGGCCCCGCGGACATCGGCAGCTGTACGCCGCCGAGCCGCTCCAGCACGGAGAAGAAGCTGATGAAGCTGCCGTACATCGAGCCGCAGTAGAAGAGGTTGGCCGTGCGGTCCCCGACCGGGTCGTAGCCCGCCGCGAGCAGGCCGCGGGCGGCGGCGTGCATCTGGGTGTCGTAGTCGTCGTAGCTGAAGATCGACAGCGCCGGGGCGCCGGTGCTGCCGCCGCTGCGGAAGTACAGCTCGGCGTCGTCGCGGGTGACGTGCCGGTTCCGTTCCTGCACGTCCTCCTTGCCCAGCAGCGGGCCCGAGGGCAGTGGCAGCACCACGGGCCCGGCCAGGTCGTCCAGGCAGGCGGTTGTGGCGAAACGGGCCGGGTCGGCCTGGACGGCGACGCGACGGCTGTAGCGCTGGAGCGCGTAGACGCCGTCGTGCGGCTCGCCCGCGTAGCTGTCCAGCATGGCGCCGACCGGCGTGACACGGGTCGCGCCGGCGGCCAGGAGGGTGCGGGAGAGTTCGGCCGTGTCGGTCGCGCTGCCGGCCAGGCCCGCCGTCTGCAGGTAGCGGCGCATCGGGCGCAGGGTGGCGATCAACGACCTCCGGGCGAGGGGTTTGACCCACACGCTGCGACTCAGCGGCGAGGCGGTGAGCGGGGACCGGGTGTCCGCCATGACCCGCCACGAACCGTCGGGCGCGGCGAACACGCGGGTCAGACCGAGGTGTTCCTCCAGTCGGGCCACCAGTTCGGTGGTGGTCAGCTCGGCCTCCTCGGCGGGATTCGGCCCCTCCGTGGAAGCGGGGAGGACGGCCGGCGGCCGGGCCGCGAGGACGGCGGCGAAACGCTCGGCGAAGGCGAAGACCTCGCCCTCGTCCTCGGTGTCGAGGTACACCACCTGAGGGCTGGAACACGCCTGCTGCTCGTGGAGGCACACATCGTGCGCGAGTGCATCGAGCGTGCCCGCATCCGACCAGGCGTCGCCGGTCAGGTAGGCGAAGGAGATCCGGTGGCCCCACTCCACCAGCCGGCAGCCGGCCGGCACGTGGGCCCTGACACCCTCGACGGCGCCTTCCCCGCCCCATACGGCGACGGCGTCCGCGGGTGCGCACATCAACCGCAGCCACTCCTGCCGGGAGGACGGGAAGCGCAGCACGATGACCCTCGCGGCCAGCGCACCCGTGGGGTCCTGGGCCGCGAGTTCGGCCATCAGGTCCCGGCACAGGAGGGTGTCGCCGCTGCTGGTCTTGAGGATGTTGACGTTTCCGGCGAGCAGCCCCTCGACGATGCTGAGCGGCGCGACCGTCGCGGCGTTGCCCGGGGCGATGTGGGCGACCAGGCCCACGGGCGCCCACGCCTCGTAGACCGTCTCGCGCGGATCGGGCCGGTTCAGCCGGCCGGGAGTCGGGCTGCCGAGCTCGCGGCGCAGTTTGCGGGTGAGCTCCCGCCGGCCGAGGAGGTGGCCGAGCTCGCCCAGGACGGCCGGGTCCTCCCCCTCGGGCAGGTGCGCGGCGAGCCGGACGCGTACGGGGTGCACGGGATCGCGCAAGGCCGTGGCGAGGGCGTCGCAGGCGGCCAGCACGGTCTCGGTCTCCAGCACCGTGGCCAGCGCGGTCTCGACGACGGCCGGCAGATCGGCGAGCCGGCGCCCCGCCTCCTCGTCCCCGATGAAGGCGCCCTGCCAGTAGTGGTGCGCCGGCCGGTCGCCGGGCCGGTGGGCCGGGGCCACGGCGCCGGGGCCGCCTTCCGTCCCCGACACGGTCATCGTCGCGGTCTCGGTCTCGGTTTCGGATTCGGATTCGGACACCGCTTCGGCCTCTGTCTCGGTAACGATCTCGGTCACGCCATTCCCTTCATCAGTTCGGCCGCGGCCACCGCACAGCTGCGGTTGCGGCTCACTCCGGCACGGCCGTGGACGGTGAACCACGGGGTCCCCACGTCGCACCCGCACGCCTCGCCCGGCCAAAGGGAAGCGAGGTCGCCCATGACCACGCTCTGCGCCGGTACCGAGGTGATGTACGGGGACACCAGGTGCAGGTAGCCCGGCTCCCCGTACGGCAGGGGTTCGAGCGTGCGGGTCGAGCGGATCGTCACCCGGGACCAGACGGGCGCGTGCAGCCGGTGGTGGTCGCACTCGACGTACGGGACGCAGTGCTCGACCGACCCGAACGTGTCCCGGATCCGTTCCCCCGGGATGCCGAGTTGCTCGGTGACGCGGGCGTACAGCTCCTCCTTGCCGATGCGCCGGTCGGCGTGCCCCTTCCAGCCGCCGCCGAGGACGACGAGGGAACCCGCGGGCAGGCGCAGCGGAGGCAGCCCCATGGCCCGCATGCGTTCCAGGGTGAAGAAGAGGAAGGCCGGGAAGCCGAGGATGCGGACCGGGGCGTCCTCCCCTTCGAAGCGGCGCAGCGCGGCGATGCATCCGAAGGGGTCGAACTCGTGGTCGCCGCCCGTGTGGCGCAGCGCGTACTCGACACTGCGCGCCGGGGCGAAGTCGCACAGGTAGTTGTCGGTGAAGGCGGTCCCGAGGTTGAGCGAGGGGGACGGTTCGTAGCTGTACAGCAGGTAGTTGACTTCTTGGTCGGGGGTGATCCAGCCGTTGCGCTCGAAGATCCTGGCGACCATGCGTTGAGCGGAGCGGATCGTCCAGTTGTCGAAGAACATCTGCGACTTCTGGCCGGTGGTACCGGAGGAGGTCAGGTGCAGCTCAACCTCCTCGGGCGCGACGGACAGCACCTCGTGCCGCTTGAAGAAGTTCGCGTGGACGAGCGGGGCACGGTACGGCTCCGTCGGCGGGGTGGCCTCGTACAGGGAACGGAAGAAGGGGGAGCGCTGGGCGTGCCAGGCGTTGATCTCCGCCATGGCGGCGGCGAACAGTTCGTCTTCCGCGGGTCCACAGGCGTACGGGTCGGTCAGGTCGCACAGTTGTTGTACGTGCGGCAGGAGGGCCGGGTCGGGTACCGAAACAGGTGCGAGATGTGGGTTCATGAGGCAACCTCGGGTGATGTGGGCAGGTGGGTCGACGCCCAGGCCGACGCGTAGCAGTCCAGGTAGGGCCGCAGGGGCGGTTCGACGACGACGCCGCGGAAGTCGATCCGCTCGCTGGAACGGGACAGGACGGCGTAGTCGTGGAAGCCGTCGCCGTCCGCGCGCATCGCCGGGTAGAGGGCGCCGGCGACGAAGCCCTGGGCCAGGAACGTCGAGAGGGCCTCGTGGTGGGCGAGCGGTACCAGGGCCTCGACGTACCCGGCGCCGGCGCGGGCCAGGGCCCGGGTGACCGGTTCCAGGTACGCGGCCGCGGCGGCCGGGTCGGGGTGGGCGGTCAGCAGCGAGCAGTAGCCACCGGCGCGGTTGAGGTAGGCGTAGACCTCGAACCGGCCGTCTTCGGGGGTGAGCAGCACGTTCGGGGTGTGCAGCGGGTAGAACCAGCCCTGGGTGTCGGGGAACCGCTCGCGGAAACGGCGGCGGACGAAGGCCGGTGCCTCGATCATCTCCAGCCGCTCGACGGCCTCGGGTGGCGCGGATGTCGCCGGGAGCGGGCCGGCGGCCCGTACCCCGGGGTAGCCGATGCCGAGCGCGGCCTCGGCGGTGCGCAGCAACGGCAGCATCGGGGAGGGGACTTGGGTGACGGGGATGCGACGATCGAGCACACCGGCGGAGTGACGCGCGTAGAGTGCGAGGCTTTCACGGCTGCGGAGATCGACGGCGTTGGGCAGGATACCGAGGGGGCGGAAGCCGTTGCGCGCGACGACCCGCTGCGGTCCGGTGCTGACGGTGCGTACGGTCGCGTACACCGAGTCCAATCGGCCCGTGTCCAGCATCCCGGCGCACAGTGCCTCCGTGAGGGCGGCGGCCAGGCCCGCCGAGCGGTGCGCGGGGTGTACCGCGATGCCTTCCAGCCGGCCGATGCGACTGCCCGCCTCACCGTGGATGGCGGCGGACGCCGTCAGCGCCCCGGTGTCGGGGCAACGGCCGACGAGCCACAGGGAGTGCGGGTCCTCGATGAGCCGGGCCATCTCGGCCGGGTCGGTGCCGAGGGCGACGGGGTAGTGCGGCCCGTAGACGGCGTAGTAGAGCTGGCGCAGTTCCGCGATGTCCGCGCAGGCGGCCGTGGTGATGAGGGGCTTCACCGCTTGCCCGCCGATGTACGGGGTCCGCCGAGCAGGGCCAGCGCGCAGGCGGCGGGGAGCAGGCCCACCCCCTGCGCCAGGCACAGCGTCCGGGGCGAGAGGAAATCACCCGCCAAGCCGAACACCAGGGACGCGACCGGCAGGGAGGCGCCCAACACGGCCTGCATCACGGCGAAGAAGCCGGGCTTGTCCGCCGTCGGCACCAGCCGTTGGAACAGGGCCACGAAGCGGACACTGACGGCCCCGGCACACCAACCGGCCACCCCGAGGCAGCCCGCGATGACCGGGCGGTCGGCGACCAGCCCGGGCAGCGCCAGGGCGAGCGCCATCAGCCCCAGGCAGTAGGCGCCGGCGACCGTGGGACGCCCCGGCACCCGGGCACCGGTGAAGGCGCCGACCAGCGCGCCGGTGCCGAGGGAGGCCTCCAGCAGTGCCACGGTGCCCCCACCGCCCGCCAGGACCGAGCGGGTGTAGAGGGGGATGACGACGAACACGGCGGTGGTGAAGAGGTTGGCCGCGGTGAAGCAGAGCAGGATCGCCCGGACGTAGGGCAGTTCGCCGAGGATGCGGCGGAGCGGGCGCCGCTGGGGCGCGGCCTCCTCGGTGGTCCCGGCCGGCTCCGTGGTCGAAGGGGTCCCGGCGGCAGCTGCGGCGCGAAAACGGACGCCCGCGATGAGGACGGCGGCGCCGAGGTAGGCGACCGCACAGCCGGCGGCCAACCCGGCCACCCCGGCACGGTCGACGATCAGGGCGCCGAGCAGGGCTCCGCCGAGGCCGGCCAGGGACTGGGTGGACAGCTCGAAGCCGGTCGCGGTCTCGATGTCGACGTCGTCGACGAGTTCGGGCACGGACGTGGTCAGACAGGGGTCGAAGAACGCCTGGCAGGTGGCCAGGGCGAGCGCCGCGGCGTACACGGCGACGAGCGGCAGATGCTCGCCCTGCGCGCACACGGCCAGGGCGCCCGCCACGGCGCCGGCAACGGCGGCGCCGGTCCGCAGGACCGAACGGTGCGCGAAGCGGCCGACGGTCGCGGCCACGACTGGAGCCAACACGACGGCGGGCAGCGTGCAGGCCGCCATGAACAGCCCCGAGGCCAGACCGCGGGCGTCCCGCACGGCGTAGGCGACGAGCCACCACGACACGCCGACCTGGAACATGCGCACGGCGGCTTGGGTGAGGACCTGGCCGAGCCACACGGCACCGAAGGTGCGATTGCGCAGGATCAACGGGGCGCGTCGCCCCTCTGCGCCGGCCACGCCGGCGTCCTGCGTCTCGCTCGCGGTCACGGACGTGGCGGTCATGCGGTCGGCCTCTCGTCGAGGACGCGGACCAGCTTGCCCGAGCGCGGATTGACGACCAGGTCGCGGTGGCACGCCCACTCGACCGACATCGGGTGCACGAACCCGGCGCGCACGCTGTCCGGGTACAGCGGCCGTACGGTCTCCAGCTCGGCGACGACGGCCTCGGCCAACGCCTTCCGGCGAGCGGCGACGTCGGAGGCGCCACCGGGGGCGGTCTCGCCGGCTGCCTCGTCACCGGGGGCCGTCGCCAGTCGCAGGACGAGGCCGTCACGGCCGTCCCAGCGGCGGACGACGAGCTGCGTGCCGACCACCTGCCCCGCCGTGTCGGCTTTGGTCACGGCGTCCTGGACGTCCTGGGTGTAGAGGGACACGGGACCCACCCGTACGCCTTCCTCGGCGCGACCGAGAATGCGGAAGTGTCCGGGCCCGGTGCCGGTCCACTCGGCCCGATCCCCCGCGGGATAACGGATGATCGGCATGAGTCGGCGGAACAGGCTGGTGACGACGACCCGGCCGGGCCGCCCCGGTTCGGTGATGGGCTCATCGGTGGAGTCGTCGAGGATCTCGACGACCGAGTACGGAGTGAAGGGCCGGTGCACCCGGGTGTCGGAGCCGGGCACGGGGCGACCGAGGAGACCGGCGTCGACGCTGGCGTATCCGACGGAACGGACCTCGGCGCGCGGGAACGCGGTGGCCAACAGGCGCCGCTGGTCGTCGAAGAGGGCCTCGCCACCGAAGAGCAGCAACTCCACCGCCTCGGGCCGGACACCCGACGAGATGGCCTGTTCGGCGATCCGGCACAGGGTGGTGGGTGTACCCGCCAACACCTGGGCGGCGAGGTCGCGCAGGGTGGGGAGGGTCGACTCCAGGGGTGCGCCGCCGCCGATGGGCAGGCGGACGTTGTCCACGGGCGCGTGGGCGAGCGAGTCGAGGACGAAAAGGAAGCTGGCGTACAGCTCCCCCGCGTAGAAGAGGTCGGCGACGCGGTGCCCCGGGCGCAGGCCCGCGTCCACGAGTCCTTGGCCGAAGGAGGTGACGAACGTGCGCCACTCGTCGCGGGTGTAGACCGAGAACTTCGGCGATCCGGTGGTACCGCCGGTCTTATAGAGCGTGGCTTCGCTGAGCGGTCCGGTCAGCACTCGGCTGTCGGAAAGCGTGTTGGCTGCCCAGAACTCCTGCTGGTCGACCACCGGCAGGTCGGTGAGGCGGTCGACGCGCGTCGGCAGGGGAGCGTAAAGCTCCCGGTAGAACGACGAGTTGTGGCGGGCGAAACGTATGAGGTCCGAAAGTTGCTGCGCGGACATGGGCCTTTGCCTTGTGACGGGAATGGGAGTGAGGGAGGCACCGCAGGGTCGCGACGAGGGAGCGATGGCTCACCTGCGTGATCAACCGGTGTGAACGGGGGCCCCCGGCGCCCCGCTTCCCCGACGCACGCCTAGAACTGACGTGCAGTCACAATCATGAAACATCAGTGCCCTTGTCACCAAATTGGCCAAGGACTTCCGGCCATGGCGGCCATAATCGCCACTATTTCGCGCCCCCTCTCACGCGTCGGACACGAGCCGGCAGGCGCGGCGCCGCACTTTCGGCCCGGCCGCCGTCGTCGGCACCTGCCCGAACGCCACGGCGCCCCGGCCCCTCAAGGCGCGCCGCGGAGCGACCCGGGAGACGATGGGCGTGTGGACGAGGTGTGCTTGCGGACCGCGGTCACGGGTCCGGGAAGCCGGGGTCTTCGCAGACCACGGCCGCGTCGGCGTGCGGCGGCTCGGCACCCGCGGGAGGCGTCGGATGTCTGATCAGACGCCGATCGAGGAACTGGTCAGCGGCGCCGCCCAAGACGCCGGGGGCTGGGTGGGCGCGCTGGCGGTGGCGCAGATGGCGACCGGCTCGGACGGCGCGGTCGTGCGGTGGAGCCACTCCGCACAGGAACTGCTCGGTTACACACCGCCGGAGGTGGTGGGTCGCCACATCGCCGACCTGCTGCATCCCGGTGCGGACCGCGTGCTCGGCCGGGCGCTGTGGGAGACGGCCACCACCGGCCACGGGGTGATGGGTACGGTCACGGCCTGGCACCGCGACGGCCACCCCCTCGAACTGGAGATCTGGGCCTCTCCCCTCCCCGATCGCCGCCAGGGGGCGTCCGCGGTGCTGGTCTTCGCCGCGGACGCCCACGCCGCGCGCCGTATCCGAGGCTCGTCGGCGGTGTGGGACGGGCTGTTCTCCCGCTCCCCCGTCGGTATTGCCGTTTTCGACACGCAGCTGCGGTTCCTCCAGGTCAACGCCGCGCTCGAAGCCATGAACGGGCTGCCGGAGTCCTCGCATCTGGGACGGCGCCTGGCCGAGGTGCTCCCCGAGGTGAACGCGGAGGAGATGGAGACGGCCATGCGGGAGGTCCTGCGAACCGGCGAGCCGGCGCTGGACCGGTACCGGATCGGCCGGACGCCCGCGGATCCGGGACACGACCGGATGTGGTCGTGTTCCTACACGCACGTGCAGGACCCCGCCGGGCGACCGATCGGGGTGATCGCCACGCTCGTCGACATCACCGTCCAGCGACGGGACCACATCGAAGCCGAAGCGGGCCGGCGCCGACTGGCCCTGCTGAACGAGGCGAGCGCCCGCATCGGGGCGAGCCTCGACCTGGAGCGCACCGCCCAGGCGCTCGCGGACCTCACCGTCCCGTACCTGGCCGACGCCGTCACCGTCGACATACTCGAAGCACTCGCCCGAGGTGACGAGCCGGGCGCCGGGCTGTCCGCGGGCGTCGAACTACGGCGCCTCGGCAAGGCTCCGCTGACCGGCTCCGCCGTGACCCGCATCCTCGCGCCCCTCGGCAGAACCCTGAGCTTCCCGGCCACCGCCCCCTACACGCAGGCCCTCGCGGCACGCGGACCGTTCATGATCGCCCACCTCGACGAGCGGTCCATCGCCCCGGCGGCCCGCTACTCGACCGTGCCCGCCCGGCTGCTCGCCGCCGGCGTGCACTCCTTCCTCATGGTCCCCCTGACCGCGCGGGACCTGGTTCTCGGCGTCGCCACGCTCTGCCGTACCCGCCCTGGGAACCCGTTCGGATCGGAGGACGCCGCGCTCGCCGTCGAGCTGGCCACCAGGGCCGCCGTCGGGATCGACAACGCCCGTCTCTACCAGCACGAACACGAGACGGCGGTCGTCCTGCAGCGCAGCATGCTGCCGCAGCACATCACGCCTCCCGCGGGGATCGAGGTGGCGCACCGGTACTTGCCCGCCAGCGACGTGAACGAGGTCGGCGGGGACTGGTACGACGTCCTCTCCCTGCCCGGCGGAAAAGCGGCCCTGCTCATCGGGGACGTCATGGGCCACGGAATCGGCGCCGCAGCCGTCATGGGGCGGTTGTCCGCCAGCGTCCGAACCCTCGGCCGCCTCGACATGCCCCCCATCGAGATCCTCCACCAGCTCGAAGCGACACTGGCCGATCTCGCCGAGCCGATGCTGGCCACCTTCCTCTACGTCCTGTGCGACCCGGCGACCGGCCATTGCGACGTCACCCGCGCGGGCCATCCACCCCCGGCCGTGGTCGAACCCGATGGCACCGCCTACCTGGTCGACACCCCGCCCGGCGTGCCGCTGGGCGTCGGCGGCGTCGACTTCACGACCACCCGCCTCGCCCTCCCGCGCGGCAGTGTGCTGGTCCTCTACACCGACGGACTGGTGGAGGCGCGGGGCAGCGACCTCGATCAACGTCTCGACGTTTTGACCCGCCTGCTCACGGAACCGCGGCAGTCGCTGGACCACCTGTGCGACTCGTTGATCACGCGGCTGGTGCCGGCGTCCGCCGATGACGACATCGCCCTGCTCACGGCCCGTGTCGGACCTGTTCCCGACCGGCTTCCCGAGAGGCCCCCCGGGAGGCCTCTCTAGCGGGACGCCGCGCCGGGACGGCCGTCGATCATTGGAGGTGAGCAGGTTCCTGCTGCGTCACGGCGGCCGTCCCGGCTGTCCTGCGGATACCTCTGATGCCCTCGGCGAGTGCTGGGGACGCCGTGGCACCGATGGCGGCAGGTTCGCGTTCGCGCGCGGACATCAGTAGTAGTGCTTGCGGCCGCCGACGGCGTGCCCGACGGCGCCCAGGATCCAGAGGACGAGTCCGATGACGACGAGGACGATGCCGATCGTCCACAGAATGCTGATGCTCGTCAGGAAGCCGACGATAAGAAGAATGACGCCGAGGACGATCATGGTGTCCTCCCGTTTCGCGGGGTCAGGTTCCAGTTCAGGAGTGCTCCCCCAGCCCGGCACTCCTCTTCCGGACTGCGCATACCCGGAGCCGGCATGATCACCCCCCTGCGGCGCATCCGGTCTCGAACCGGGGAACCAGGGGATCGGTGGCGGGAGCGGAAGGCCGCCGCGCACACCCGCTTCGAGCAGGCGGCAAAAGCAAAGGCAAGGAGAGTTCTCTCTCCTTGCCTCTCCTAACTTATAGCGCACGGGGGGGCTTGCGGCAAGGCCCGGGTCTTGCCGCAGAATCGGCGACCGAGCCCACGACCTGCGGAAACGGGGTCGACGTGTGTCAACAGTCGACCCTTCCCACGGAACTGGAGCTGCCGGTGAATCGATCGACCAGTCAGTGCGGTGCGGCAGAGCACGGCTGTTCCGGAGGTATGGCAATGACCGAGCAGTACGTGTTGGATCTTCATGAGGTTGACGACAGCCAGGTCGGGGCTGTCGGCGGCAAGGGGGCGAACCTGGGCCGGCTGGCCTGTATCGGGGGCCTGAGCGTGCCGGCGGGTTTCTGCGTGACGACGAACGCCTTCCGTCGGGTCATGGCGCAAGCACCGTCGATCGACGATCGGATCGACCGGCTGTCGCGCCTTGAGGCGGACGACCGGGAGGCGATCCGGGTGCTCAGCGCGGAAATCCGCCGCACCATCGAGGAAATCCCCGTCCCGGGGGACCTCGCGGCGCAGATCACGGGCGCGTTCGTCCGCAGCGGCGAGCACGCCGCCTACGCCGTCCGCTCCAGCGCGACGGCGGAGGACCTGCCGACGGCCTCCTTCGCGGGCCAGCAGGACACGTACCTGAACGTCGTCGGGCCGACGGCGATCCTGCGCCACGTCAGCCGGTGCTGGGCCTCGCTGTTCACCGAACGGGCCGTCACCTACCGCGCGCACAACGGCATCGACCACCGCGCGGTGCACATGGCGGTGGTCGTGCAGCAGATGGTCTTCCCGCGCGCCTCCGGCATCCTGTTCACGGCCGACCCGATGACGGGCGACCGGAGGGTCGCCACGGTGGACGCCGGCTTCGGCCTCGGTGAGGCCCTGGTCTCCGGCTTGGTGAACCCCGACGTCTTCAAGGTGCGGGACGACGAAGTCGTCGCCGAGTCGATCGCCACCAAGCGGCTCGCCGTCGAGGCCCTGCCGGGCGGCGGTACGGAAGAAGTGGCGATCGACCCGCGGCGGCAGGGGCAACCGGCGCTGACGAACGCGCAGGTCCTGCGGCTCGTGCGGCTCGGGCGGCGGATCGAGGCGCACTTCGGCCGCCCGCAGGACATCGAATGGTGCCTGGTCGGCGATGACTTCCGAATCGTGCAGAGCCGGCCGATCACGACGCTGTACCCCGTCCCGGAGCGGGATGACGAGGAGAACCACGTCTACGTGTCCGTCGGTCATCAGCAGATGATGACCGACGCCATGAAGCCGCTCGGCCTCTCCATGTGGCGGCTGACGGCCATGGTGCCGATGCACGTCGCCGGGGGGAGACTGTTCGTCGACATCACGCCCCACTTGGCCTCCCCCGCGAGTCGCGCGGGCATGCTGGAGATGGTGGGCAGATCCGATCCGCTGACCAAAGACGCGCTGGAAACGGTCCTGGACCGCGGCGATTTCATCCCGTCACTGCCCGACACGGGGCCCGGCGGACCGCCGGCCCGCGGCGTGCGGGCCCCGATCGAGACAGATCCGGCCATCGTCACCGGACTGATCGAGCGCAGCCAGGCGTCCATCGCCGCCCTGAGGCACGACATCCGGACGAAGACCGGGCCGGCCCTGTTCGACTTCCTGTTGGAGGCCTTCGAGGAGCACAAACGAGTCCTCGGTGATCCGCTGAACCTCCAGGTGATCATGGCGGGGATGGAGGCCACGTGGTGGCTCAATGACAAGCTGTACGAGTGGCTGGGCGAGAAAAACGCCGCCGACACGCTCACGTTGTCCGCTCCCGGGAACATCACTTCGGAGATGGGACTGGAACTCCTCGACGTCGCGGATGTGATCCGCCCGTTTCCGCAGGTCATCGACTTCCTGCGGGTCGCCGAAGACGAGGGCTTCCCGGACGGGCTGGCGAAGGTCACGGGTGGGGCCGAGGCGCGCGACGCCATCGAGGGCTACCTCGACCGGTACGGCATGCGTTGCGTCGGCGAGATCGACATCACCAGGCCGCGCTGGCGTGAGCGCCCCACCTCGCTCATACCGGTGATCCTCGACAACGTCAGGAACTTCGAGCCGGGGGCCGCCGGGCGGCGCTTCGAGCAGGGGCGCCAGAAGGCGCAGAAGAAGGAACAGGACGTGCTGGCACGGCTGCGTGCCCTACCGGACGGGGAGCGGAAGGCCGACGAGGCAAAGGGGATGATCGACCGGGTCCGGACCTTCATCGGGTACCGGGAGTACCCGAAGTACGACATCGTCAGCCGCTACTTCATCTACAAACAGGCCTTGTCTGAGGAGGCCGAGCGCCTCGTGCGGGCCGGTGTCCTGGCCGGGAAGGAGGACGTCTTCTACCTCACGTTCCAGGAGTTCCACGAGGTCGCGCGCTCGAACCGGGTGGACGACCGGCTCATCCGGCAGCGTGAGGAGGCTTTCCGGTCCTACCGCGCGCTCACGCCGCCGCGGGTGCTGACATCGGACGGCGAGTGCGTCACCGGGGCGTACCGGCGCGATGACGTTCCGGCCGGCGCGTTGGTCGGCCTGCCGGTCTCCACGGGGACCGTGGAGGGGCGCGCCCGCGTCGTCCTCGATATCGCGGAGGCCGAACTGGAGGCGGGTGACATCCTGGTCACGGCCCACACGGACCCCAGTTGGTCGCCGCTGTTCGTCGCCATCGCGGGCTTGGTGACGGAGGTGGGCGGTCTGATGACCCATGGCGCGGTGATCGCCCGGGAGTACGGCTTGCCCGCGGTCGTGGGAGTGGAGCACGCCACGCGGCTGATCCGCGACGGGCAGCGCATCCGCCTGCACGGAACCGACGGCTACATCGAAATCCTGTGAGAGCCCGTGGGTGGTCGCCGTCGTTCCCGTCCCCGCAGCGGTCGGCCACTCCGGACGTTTGGATCGCGCAGGGGCGAGCAGAAGGACGGTCACGACCAACCCGGTACTACACGAGGAGGTCCGCATGTCGGGCGAACAGAAGAGCAAGGCCCTTGCCGAGCAGGCCACCGGTAAGGCAAAGGAGGCCCTCGGCCGCATGACCGGCAACGAGCGCATGACCACCGAGGGACGCGCCGACCAGGCCAAGGGCGATGCCCGCCAGGCCAAGGAGAAGACCAAGGACGCCTTCCGTCACTAGGACGCCCAGGCCCCAGCCGGCAGATCCCCCGACCTCTTCCCCCGGTCGGGGGATCTGCCGTATCCGGACCCGTGCGCCTCGCGGGAGGCTTCGCCGCGACGGGGAGCGTGGAGGCCCTGGTGCGCACGCAAGACCTGACCCGGGGGTTCGGGCTTGCCTGGAACCCGCCCGCCGATCTGTGCGCACGGGTGCTCGCCCGGCCGTTTCCGAACGCCCGGGCCGGCACGGAGCCGTGGCTCGCGCCGCTGTGGGCCACCGGGCGCGCCGGGCTCGACGGACTGCCCCGTCTGAGCACGTGGCGCTGGGACGGCACGCCCCCGGGAGCAGGCCGCGCCGCGCCGGAAACCCGGATGCGGGTTCCCCACGGCCGCCCCTAGGCTGCGCCCGCGGGGGAGGTGAAGCTCCGTGTGGGTCGTCGACGGATCGGAGATGCCCGGGGTATGGCCAGTCAACTGTTCGCGATCTGCTTCAACGCCGCCCGACCGTCGGACCTGGCCCGGTTCTGGTCAGGGCTCCTCGGTTGGGAGTCGGTCGACGGCCCGGACGAGGACGTCGTCATCCTGCCGCCTGTTTCCACCGGGTTCCGCATCCGCTTCCTGCCGAGCGACGAGCCGAAGATCGGGCGGAACCGGGCACACTTCGACCTGACGAGCACCGCCCCCGAGAGCCAACGGCAGACCGTGGCCAGGGCTTTGGAACTCGGTGGGAGAAACATCGACGTGGGCCAACTGCCGGAAGAGGGGCACATGGTGCTCGCCGATCCCGAGGGCAACGAGTTCTGCGTGATCGCGGCGGGCAACAAATTCCTTGCCGACACGGGCTTCATCGGAGCGCTGGCCTGTGACGGTACGCAGGAGGTCGGCTACTTCTGGAGCCAGGCGCTGCGGTGGCCGTTGGTCTGGGACCAGGACCAGGAGACGGCGATCCAAGCGCCGGGCGGTGGCACGAAGATCACCTGGGGCGGTCCTCCGGTGGCGCCCAAGTCGGGGGTGAACAGGCTGTACTTGGAGCTGACGATCCCCGCAGACGTCGACTGGGAAGCGGAGGTCGACCGCCTGACCGCGCTGGGTGCGACCCGCACCGACGGCAACCAGGGCGACGGCGCCCGGCTGCTGCTGCTCGACCCAGACGGAAACGAGTTCTCCGTGCGCCGGCAGCGGTAGGGACGAGGTCGATCCACCTGCCGGGGCTTCGGCACCTCGGCCGACGTCGGGGCAAGCGCCTGGGCGGCCAGGACCGGGGACTCGCCCTGCCGGGCGTCCTGACCGGCTGGTTGCTCCTCCTGTGAGCGCTGCTTCCGGTGCTCGCGTACGTCGGACTGCTCGCCGGGCTCGCGCTGCTGACCGACGCCGCGGGCTGAGGGCAGCCGCACGGATTTGCCGGTTCGCCGCACCTCGAATCCGAGGTCTTCCGCCACGGCCGGCGGCGGCGCCGTCCGGGTGGCGTCGCCCGTTCGCCCGCCCCAGACGAGCCGGAATCGACGCGCGGGCGTGTTGTGCTGCCGCCAAGGCCTGACGGCCCGAAGTGGGGCCGGCCGGTTCTCGGGGCCGGTCCACCCGACCGTGAAGGAGGACTGATGTCTCGTTCCCAAGGCAGCCGGCGAACCGGAAGCACCACCTTGGCCCTGCTCTGCGCCGTGCTCCTGTTCTGGGCCTCACCGGCCCATGCGAACACCCACACAGCCGCCTACAACTCCAAACCCGGCGTCGACTGGGACGCGATCGCCCGATGCGAGTCGGGTGGCAACTGGCACGCCAACACCGGCAACGGGCACTACGGCGGTCTGCAGTTCACCCGGTCGAGCTGGAAGGCGGCGGGCGGCCATCGGTTCGCCACCCGGGCCGACCTGGCCACCAAAAGACAGCAGATCGTCACGGCGGAGAGGCTCGCTGCCATGCAGGGCATGGGGGCTTGGAGTTGCGCCCGCCGGTAGGAATCACCACGCTGGATAGCCTCCCGCCGCGCGAAATGCCCGTGGGAGGCGGGGCCGGATGCCCCGCCTCCCACCTGGCCGACGACCGCTCAGACGTGCACAGCCGGCCCGGTCAGTGCGCGGCGATCTGCTGGAGTGCGGCGCCCTGGTAGCGGGCACCGGCGTTCCACAGGATGAAGGAATTCATCTTGTTGTCCGCCGCGGCCTTGATCTGTTCGGCCACCTCGGTCGGCCCGTAGGTGCTGCCCAGCGAGAAGTCCTGGAGCCACGGGACGATTTCGGTCTGCGTGCCCTTCGCCTGACGGGCGAAGTCGGCGAGCGAGCGCTGCACGATCGCGTACGGGGCGGTGTCGGGCTGCGCGACGCCGTACTCCCCCGGCCCCCAGTGGGACGGGTAGACCATCGGTGCGATGTAGTCGGTGACCTTGACCAGGGCCCCGATGTCCTGGGCGATCTCGGTGGGCCGGGTGGCGGCGATGCCGAAGACCGAGACACCGAGGTACTTGGCGTGGGGACGCAGGGCGGTGCGGGTGTCCGCGACGAACGAGGTGATGGACTGCTCGGGCGTGGCGGTACCGATGCCCGGGAACCGCATGTGCGTCAGCGGACCGTCCGGGCGGCGCACGTAGTCGTAGAGGATGTCGTCGAAGCCGAGCCGCGCCGCTTCGACGGCCAGGTCCTGGTTGTACTTGCGGACGGCGGGGTTGGCGAAGTTGGTGAACGACAGGGCGCCGTAGTGGCCGCCCTCGTAGGGCTGTCCACCCGGGGTCAGCACGAGCTGGTCGCTCTTGCCGGACTTCCAGGAGGCGGAGGCGAGCTTGGGGTCTCGGAAGGCCACGATCCGGCCGATGACCTGGGCGCCGGCGGCGTGGATCTCGGCGATCGCCTTGTGGGCGTCGTAGTAGCCCTTGGCCGCGCCGATCTGGCGGGCCAGCGGCACCTGGGACGCGTACCCGACCTCGCCGTCTTCGTCCTTGACGTCCAGCTCGACCGCGTTGAGCTTGCCACTGCGGACCAGCGCGAGGATGTTGCCGCGCAGCGTGTCGTCGCCCCAGCCGATGGCGGTGATGTGCGCGGCACGGATCATGGGGCGACGGCCGCGGGCGGACACGCTCTTGGTGGTGGTGTTCCCGGCGTGGTCGGTCGCGATGACCGTGACGAGGGGTGTGCCCTTGGGCACCGTGGCCTTGAACGCCCCGGACTTGTCGACGGGGACCTTCTTGCCGTTGACGCTCACGTCGGCGTCGGTGGAGGCGTTGCCTGTGATGGTCACGGGGGCGGCGACGTTCTTGATCTCGGGGTCGGCCACCTTCAGCTCGGGGGCGGTGGCGTCCACACTGAAGCCGACTACCTTGCGGTACGAGGCGAAGGGGAGGCTGCTGTCGCCCGTCACCACCAGCGTGTGGCGGCCTTCCTTGAGGTGGGGGAAGGCCAGTTTGAGGCGGGCGCCCTCAGCCGTGACGGGAAGCGCCGCGCCGTCCAGGGTGGCGTGCAGCCGGTCCCTGCCGCCGGCCTCGTCGGCGGCGAGGAAGGCGCTGACCTGTGCGGCTTTACGCCCGTCGAGGACGACGCCGTCGCCCAGGCCCTGGATGGCCGGGCCCGGCGCGAGGAAGGTCCAGGCTCCGACGCCGGCTCCGGCCAGTGCGAGAGCCCCGGTCGTGGCTATCAGGGCGCCCTTGCGGGCCGGGCGGCGCAGACGGAGGGAGGGGACTGAGTTCGATATGCCTTTGCGGGACATCATGACGTCCTTCGTGCCGGGGGCCGGAGTGGGCCGGATGCTGCCTCCATTCATTGCCGCGCGACGCGCCGGTCGCTGCTTTCTGCCCGCATTTCACACGAAAGGCGGCATTCGGGTCCGGCGTGGCGGCTACGCCATGCAGGGGACAGTGCGGTATGCGGCCCCCCGTCGCAGGTAGGTATGGCTCCACACATTCGCCGTGGAGGGGCTTCTCATGCGCCACCCGATCGTCCCGCTCGGCGCCCTGGCCGGCGCCGTCCTGCTCGCCTCCGGCTGTTCCACGGGGTCCTCACCGGCCTCGGGGGAACGCCACGCCGCCGCCCCGCGCGCGGCCGTCAGCCCCGTCGCGGCGAAGGCCCCGGCGGAGGTCGGCGCCAATGAACTCGGCCAGGTGCCGGTACTGATGTACCACCAGCTCACCGAAAAACCGGCGAGCGTCTACGACCGCACACCCGCCGACTTCCGGGCCGAACTGGAGCGTCTCGCCCGGGAGAACTACGCACCGGTGACGGCCCGGGACTTCCAGACGGGCCGCATCGACATCCCGGCCGGCATGCACCCGGTGGTCCTCACGTTCGACGACTCCACCAACAGTCAGGTGCGCCTGAACCCGGACGGCACCCCGGCACCGGACACCGCCGTGGCCATCTTGACGGAGACGGCGAAGAAGCACCCGGCCTTCAAGCCGGTGGCCACCTTCTTCGTCAACGCGGACGCCTTCTCGGCCACGGGTTCCGCCAAGGCCCTGACCTGGTTGAAGGAGCACGGGTACGAAGTCGCCAATCACACCGATCGCCACGAGAACCTGCGCTCCCTGGACCAGGCGGGCGCCACACGGGCGATCTCCGCAGGACAGCAGGCGATCGAGAAGGCCGCGCCCGGGACGCCGGTCACGTCGCTCGCCCTGCCCTTCGGCGCCATGCCCCAGCCCGCAGAGCTCGCCGCGCGGGGCACGGGGTACCACTACGACGGGGTGTACCTGGTCGGGGCCAACCCCTCGGTCTCGCCGTTCGCCAAGGCGTTCACACCCGGCGCGATCCCCAGGATCCGCTCGGCGGGCCCCAAGGACGAGGACGCCGAGTTCGGTTCGTCGCGTTGGCTGGACAAGCTGGCCGCGGGGAAGAATCGTTACGTCTCCGACGGGGACCCGACCACCGTCGCCTTCCCGAGCGCCTCGCGCAACGAGCTGTCGCCGGCCTTCGCGAAGCAGGCCCGGCCCTACTGACGGGTGACGGCGGGGCGTTGCGCGCGCGGCCCCGGGCGGGCGGACGAGCGCGTCAACGCCCCAACGCGTTACGGATCGACAGCCCGTGATGGCGGCGCAGTCGGCGCAACTCCCACCAGGACAGCGCCGTGACCGTGACGGGGGCGCCCAGGATGAAGACCGCCCGGGCGACCGGGGGGACCTGCGGGTAGGCCCCCGTGATCACGTCCATCAGCGCCATTTCCCACACCAGCACACCGGCGAGGACCGGGGGCACCACCTCGTGGATGTCGGCGGTACGGAAGACGTGCACGAGCGACAGACCGATGCCGTAGAGGGCGAAGCAGATCGACCACAGGCACAACACCCCGATGGCGATCTTTCCCGGCAGACCGACGGCGTCCCGGAATCCGGCGAACTCCGGCGCCATCGCCGGCGCGGAGGTCCCCATGGACGCCATGATGGCCACCACCGCACCGAGCGGGCACGCGGCCCGTCGCAGGTAGACGCGCCGCAACCCGACCCGCGCGGCGGCGATGAAGCCGCCGACGACCACGGGGAAGGTACACACCAGCGCCAGGACGCCGGACCAACTCTGGTTGAGGCGTTCGTCCGCGACGGCCTCGACGTCGTGGGCGCTGACGACGGCCCTGTAGGTGACCATCAGGCCCACCCAGGCGAGGAGCCCCAGAGCGGTCCGCCACAGTTGGAGCTTGCGGACCTCCGGATCCTCCACGATCCCGGGCCGCGAGGGCCGGAACGTCCGCTGGGCGGCGTACAAGGGATTGACGATGCCGCGCACGATCTTCCGACCGCGCGACGGCTCGACCGGCGGCGGGGCGACGGGCGGGTGGGTCGGCCCGTACGGATACCCCTGCGGGGGGAGCGGCCGCTCGTACGGATACCCCTGCGGGGGGAGCGGCCGCGCGTACGGGTACCTCTGCGGCGGGGCCGGGGAACCGTGGCCGGCGTATCCCCCCGGAGGGCCGCCACCCGCACCGTCGACCGGGCCCCCGTACCCGCCCCCGCCGTAACCGCTCATGCCGCGCACCCCCGCCGTGTCGCCCTGTCGACCTCCGCATCGTATCGACCACGCCCCCGCGAAACAGACCGCGGACGGTGCGACGAACCGTCATGAACCCCCGTCCGCCCACCGGTGGAGCCGCCCGCCGTCCTCGGTGCGGCCGAACCGTCCCACGGGCAACCGGCCTTACCCTCGGGCGCGCGGAGGACAGCGGTCACCGGAGTCGAATCCCGGGAAGCGGATGGACCCGCTCCCGTCATGCGCGGCCCCCCCGGTCCCCCCGGTGAGGCTCCGGCAGGATGGGGACGTGCACCTCGACCCCGGAACCCGTGTCCCAGCCGTGCGAGCCGACCTTCCGCGCGTCCGCCTGGCGGCAGCGACCGCCGCGGCGGCGACCGTCGGCTCGGGTCTGGGGCTGCGCGCCGCGACGGCGGGCAGCGTGGCCAAGTACGGCGGCGACGCGCTGTACACCGTCCTGCTCCTCGCCCTCGTCGTCCTGATCGCGCCCCGGGTGACACCCCTGCGGGCCGCCGCGACCGCGCTGGCGATCAGCTGGACCGTCGAATTCCTCCAGCTGGGTCCGGTCCCGGCGGCGCTCGCGGCGCGCAGCACGATCGCCCGCCTGGTCCTCGGATCCACCTTCAACGCGCCCGACCTGTTCTGGTACGCGGTCGGCGCCGCCGCGGGCTGGGGAATCCACACCGCGGTGGGCTCGCGCCGCCGGCCGTGACGCATCTCACCCGCGACCCCCTGCCGTGACCCTGCGCCGGAACCCAACGGGCTCCCCGCCCGTGCGGGGGGCGGCTCCGGCTGTCGAAACCGGCCGTTCCCACGGCCGATCGGAGGAGAAATCGGCCGAAAGGGATGACCTAGCCTGGATCGAAAGCTCCGCGAGACCGGGGGCCGAGCCCGAAGGAAAGGCGCGCCCATGGGCACCAACACCAGTTCCGCACGTCGTCGGCGGGCGGGTTCCGCCGTGACTGCGGCCGTCCTCGGTCTCCTGACGGCGGCCGTCGCGCCGGCCGTCGCCGCCACGGACGGATCCGCCGGCCGACGCCCGGTCGGGCATCCCGCGGAAGCCGGCCGACGCCCGGTCGGGCATCCCGCGGAAGCCGGCCGACGCCCGGTCGGGCATCCCGCGGAATCGGCCCGCGGCGCCTCCCGGATCCCGTTGGGGATCTCGCGTCTGGCCCAGGGCCCGGGCCGGACCGTCGCCATCACCATCGATGACGGCCCGGACCCCCGCTGGACCCCGCAGGTGCTCAAGGTGCTGCGGGAGAACCACGTCAAGGCCACCTTCTGCATGATCGGGACGCGAGCGCAGAAGTACCCGGAGCTGGTGCGGGCGGTCGCCGCGGACGGGCACCAGCTGTGCGACCACTCCGTCGACCACGACGTGACGATGGACCGCAAGCCCGTGGCCTACCAGCAGCAGCAGATACTCGACGGCAAGACCATGATCGAGAAGGCCGTGCCCGGCGTCGCCGTCAACTACTACCGGGCGCCGGGCGGTGCCTTCACCCCCGACAGCCGGGCGATCGCCGCCGCGAGCGGGATGCGTCCCCTGGGCTGGAGCGTGGACCCCAAGGACTGGAGCCGTCCCGGCCTGCCGGCCATCGTCGCCGCCGTGGAGGACAAACTGCCGCAGCAGCCGACCGTCCTCTTCCACGACGGGGGCGGCGACCGCAGCGAGACCGTCGCGGCGCTGAAGGAGTACCTGCCGTGGCTCACCGCGCGCGGCTACACCTTCGCCTTCCCGGCCCGCAGCACCCCGTAGGGCCACCGCGGGGCGCCGTCCGGGCTGCCGTGGTCCGGGCGCGGTCGGGGGCGGGGGTCGGTCGGGTCGGTCGGGTCGGTCGGGCGAGGTCAGTGCCCCCGGGGCGCGTACATGATCACGGCCATGCCCGCCAGACAGACCAGGGCGCCGATGACGTCGTAACGGTCGGGGCGGTAGCCGTCGGCGACCATGCCCCAGGCGATGGACCCGGCGACGAAGACGCCGCCGTACGCGGCGAGGATGCGGCCGAAGTTGGCGTCGGACTGGAAGGTGGCCACCACCCCGTACAGGCCCAGCGCGACGACGCCGGCGCCGACCCACGCCCAGCCCCGGTGTTCGCGGACGCCCTGCCACACCAACCAGGCGCCGCCGATCTCGAACAACGCGGCGACGAGGAACAAGGCGACGGAACGGGCGACGGTCATACCCGCTGACCCTACTGGCCGTCGTATCCGACCTCACCCGCGCCCTTCAGCGCCAGGTCGGCGGAGCGGCCCGGGTGCGCGGCGGCGCAAACGCGAGGGCCGTCGGCGCCGCTTCGACCGGCGACCCGCCGTCTTCGAAGGCCCCGGGAACGTACCCGGATGACGGAAGCGTCGTTGCACCTGTGTGAAAGAAACCACCGACCTCGACGACAGCGAATGGGAAGCCGTCCGCGGCCTGCTCCCGCGATGCGGACCCTCCGGGCCGGACTACCGGATCGTGATCAACGGCATGCTGTGGCAGCAGGCCACCGGCCGCCGCTGGCACGACCTGCCCGCCCGTTACGGGCCCTGGCACCGATGCGCGGAACGGCTGCGCCTGTGGAACCTCGACGGCACATGGCAGAACATCCTCACCACGCTCGCCGCCGGCCGCCCGATCCCCCACGACGCCGAGCACCCCCGCACGGCCGGGGAGACGGTCGACGACTGGAACACCCCGTGGCTCACGTGAGTCACTCGCTCCTGGGGACGATGAGGCCGCCGGAGAAGCGCCCGGTGGGCTGAGGGGACTGCGGGGAAGTACGGCTCGCTTCCCCGCATTCCTGTTGGGCCATAGGGGGCGAGGCACTCCGACATCGCGGCCGGTCATTGCACAGGGGGGATTCGCGCCCTAGGTTCCCACCGAATCCAAGGCTGCCGCTTGCCTTACGACCGGAGGTCCCCCGTGCCTGGCAGAAATCTCATTTTGGCGGCGGCAGCCGCGCTGCTCTTCCTCGGCCTCCCGGCGGCTGCCGCCGACACCTCCGCGGCCACCTGCTTCGGACGCGCGGCGACCATCACCGGAGCGGGCACGATCAACGGGACCGAGGGCGACGACGTCATCGTCGGCTCCGCGGGCGCCGACATCATCAACGGGCGCGGCGGGAACGACCTGATCTGCGGCCTCGCGGGGACCGACACGCTCGCGGGCGGGCTGGGCGACGACCGGATCGAAGGCGGTGAAGGCGGAGACCTGATCCGCGGGGACCTGATCACCACAGGAGCTTCCGCCGAGGGAGGGGGAGACGACATCCTCTTCGGCGGCCCGGGCGACGACCGCATGGGCGGCGACAGCATGGCCTTCGGCGGCAGCGCGTCGGGGGGCGGGAACGACATCCTCTTCGGCGAGGAGGGCAATGACGCGATGATCGGCGACAGTCGCGGCGGCATCGACGCCTCCGGCGGCGGCGCGGACGTCCTCGACGGGGGGCCCGGGAACGACAGCATCACCGGTGATTCCTCCGCCGAGGGAACGGCCACCGGCCACGGGAAGGACATCCTCCTGGGCGGCCCGGGCACCGACAGCCTCATCGGGGACAGCCTCTCCGGGCACGTCGCGCACGGCAAGGGGGACGGCAACCACAAGGAGCGCCCCGCCCGCCCCGCCCCGTCCACGGCCACCCCCGGCTCCATGACTCCCCGTCAGCAGACCGCGCCGGCGCCCGAGGCGGAAGGCGGCGACGATGTCCTCGACGGCGGTGACGACACGCCGGACACCTGCGACGGCACGGGGGGAATCGACGTGGCCGTCCGGTGCGAGACCACGACGAACGTTCCGTAGCCGCTCGATCGCCCGGCGGCGGGTCCGTGCGCGTAGGCGGGGAGCGGCGCCCTCTCCATGCGCACCGCGAAGGGGACGCTCGACCCACGGGACGTCCTCCACCCGGGCGTACCGGTGGGCCGGCCGAGCAGGTGGGCCGGCCGACCCGGCGCGGGTGTTCGACGACAGGTCCGGAAGAAGTCGGTCGGGGAAGATCAGGCGTCGAGCGCGGCCAGCCCCTCCTCCCAGCGGGAGCGCCGTTCTTCGGAACTCTGCTCCCACCACGGGGTGCCGCGCTCGCCGAGGGCCACCTTCGCCGTCTGCACCCGCGCCCGTGCGGCCCGCTCCGCCCCGGGGTCGTCGGCGCGATGGGCGGCGGCGATGGCGCGCCGGGCCGCCACCAGATGGACGCGCAGCCGTGCGGCGGCCTCGGCGGGGATCTCGGGGTCGCGGGCACGCCGGCGGCGGCCGTCGATGACGACGTGGTGGCCGTCGGCGGTGGTGGGCGGCCTTGCTTTGGACGCCACGGAAGGCGGCTGTCCGCACTCGGCCGCGGCCAATCCTCGCGCCGCGCACACGTCGCCGCCGGCCGGCGGAAGCGGGCGCGGAGCGGGGCCGTGCACACGGGCCAGGGGCGCCTGCCGGCGCGTCAGTGGCCGCGCCGCCTCCGGATACGGATCGGACCGCGGGCCTTCGTCGGCTCCACGGGCCGGCCACCTTGGGTGATCTCCACCTCGCCGGACTCGACCAGCCGCCGGGCCGCACGTCGGGCCGGTTCCATGAGAGCGCGCCAGCCGTCGTCGTCCCCGGCGTACACCGCTCGTGCGGCATCGGAGGGGCAGATCGTCGCGGTCGGGTCACGACGAGCCAGCAGCTCCAGGATGACTCGTTCCAGGCGGCGGTCCATCTGCCGTTCGCTGTCCGTCACCCGGTCAGTGTCGCACCGCCGGCGCCGCTTAAGGGACCTTCACGGTGCGACCCGTCCCGGCGGTCTCACCGTCGTACGGACGGCACGAGGCGCAACAGGGTGTGCAGGACGGCGTCGACGCTGTCGTGGGCCGGTTCGTCGGTGACGTGGGTGAGGAGGCGGGCCAGGTAGCGCAGCAGCGGGGGCGAGGCCATGACGCGGGGGTGCAGGAGCGGCCGGTAGCCGTACCGGGCGAAGAGGAGATCGCCGGCGAGGTTGCCGAGCCGGTAGTAGCGCCCCCAGCGGCGGTGGATTTCGGCCGGATACTGTCGCAGCGCGTGTTCGCGCCGCGGGCCCGCCGGCCTGGCCAGGGCCAGGGCGATGGTCTCGGCGGCCACTTCCGCGGCTTCCATCGCCTGGGCGATGCCCTCGCCGCTCCACGGGCTGACCATGCCCGCGCTGTCCCCGACCAGGAGCAGCCCCCGGTGGTATTGGGGGCGCCGGTTCAATCCCATCGGCAAGGGGGCGCTGCGCAGGGGCGAGTCGGCGTTCTCCTCCCGCACCCCCCAGTCCTCGGGCAGGCGGGGCAGCCAGTGTTCCAGGGCCGCCCGCAGCTCCACCGGGCGACGCCGCCGCTGCGGCAGGGCGCCGAGGCCGACGTTGACGCGCCCGTCCCCGAGCGGGAACACCCAGCCGTATCCGGGCAGGTCCAGCCCGGTGCGCGGACAGCGCAGGTCGGCCCACAGCTCCAGGTACGGGTCGTTGGTGCGGGCCGGGCTGCGGTAGTAGCGGCGGGCCGCCGCCGCGACCGGTCGGCTCGTGTCCCGGGCGAGTCCGAGGGCCAGCGCGGTTCGCGCCGAGGCGCCGTCGGCCGCCACGACGAGCGGTGCCCGGTAGCGGACCGGCTCGCGGTCCGGCCCGCGGGTCGCGGTCACTCCTGTGATGCGCCCCGCCCGGTCGATCAGGGGGGCCGTGACCTTCACGTGGGTGCGCAGGCGCGCTCCGGCGGCGCGGGCGTGTGCGGCCAGCAGGTCGTCGAAGTCGTGGCGGCTCCGCGTGAGCCCGAAGTCGGGAAGGCTGCCCAGCCGGGGCCAGTCCAGGTCCGCCCGGTGGCCCTCACACACCCACCGCATTCCGCGGTTGCGCATCCAGCCCGGTGCGTCGATGTCGACTCCCATCCGCACCAGCTGGGCCACGCCTCTCGGCGTCAGCCCGTCGCCGCACACCTTCTCCCTGGGGAAGCCGCTCTTCTCCAGCAGGAGTACGTCCACACCCGCGCGCGCCAAGTGGACGGCTGCGGCCGAACCGGCCGGTCCGGCGCCCACCACGATGACATGCGCCTCTTCGTCACCTACGCCGTCCGGCGCCGAAGGGCTGCTGCCCGCGCAGGGGCGGTCGTCGCGCGCGTCATCACGTTCAGCGGTCACACCGTCACTATGCCGTCTCCGGAGCGGGCCGGCCCGTGAGACGGGGCCGAAGGGTCCGACGTCGGTGGCAATCGCAGCCACAGTGCCCTGGCCGACACCCGGGGCCGGGGCCCCTCGCGGACGGAAGTCAGTGTGAGAGGTGCCAGTCGGGGACCGTGGGCATGTGCGGGGCGAGCGTACGGGCGCGCTGCCACACGCCGTGGAGCTGCTCGGCGGGGCGCTGCTGTTCGCCGTGCAGGGCGTTGAGGATCACCAGGCCGCCGGTGAGGGCGGGTACGGCCCACTGCAGGCACGCCAGGTGCCGCTGCGCCTTGTCCGTGTCGATGGGGTGCTTGGCCGCCTTTTCGGCGTCCCCCGGGTCGGCGGACCCGGCCAGTTCGATCTTCTTGCCCAGGACGCGGCTGTAGGCGGTCGCCGCGAGGGCGGCGCCGGTCAGGACCGTCTTGGCGAGCGTGGAGGCGGCGACTCCCTGCTGGGCGGCGACGCGCGGCGCGTTCACGGCGAGCAGACCGCCGGAACCGAAAAGGTGCGCGGCGATCGCGGCCGCGTTGACAGGCGTCCACTTCGCCCAGCCGTCACTGGCGATCCTGGCCGAAGCGGCCCACGTACCGCCCTGGTCACGGGCGGCCCCGTTCAGGCCCACCGCGCCCATCAGGGATCCCCCGAACCAGGCGGCGAGACCCGCATCGTGGAGGCTGCGCAGCACCGTATGACGATCGGACATGACCGGCTCCCTTGCCCAGGCGGAAGAAGCACCGGCGAACTACCGGCGCCCTCGCCACCGTCGGCCATCGGCAGGTGAACCGCCACCGCTCTGGTACGAACGGAGCAGACACCGGCAACCGCGCACCGTGACCCGGTATGGCCACCGGCCCCCGGCGGAGTCGGGGCGAGCCCGCCCCGGGGACGGGGCCACAGCACAGCAGCGATGGCCGGATCTGCGACTACCTCGTCATTGCGGACACGGCTGCCCGGAGGCGAGGATCGACGCATGCCCGCACCTCAGCGCGTCGTCATCGTCGCCTTCCCCGGCGTGGAACTCCTGGACGTCACAGGACCCGCCGAGGTCTTCTCGGTCGCGTCCCGCGTCGCCGGCGACGAACACCCCCGTTACGCCGTTGAGATCGCGACGGAGGACGGCGGCGCCGTGACCACTTCCAGCGGTGTCCGGCTCCTTGCCGACCTGCGGCTGGACGAGGTCACGGGCCGGGTGGACACCCTGTTGGTGTCCGGTGCGGTCACCCACGCGAAGGGAGGTGGGACCCGGGCAGTCGTCGATCCCGCCATCACGGACTGGCTGCGCACGGCGGTGCCCCGAGCGGGCCGCACCGGATCGGTGTGCGCAGGCGCCCATCTCCTGGCCGCGGCCGGCCTGTTGGACGGCCGGTCCGCGACGACGCACTGGCTCACGACCGCACAACTGGCCGCCGCCCACCCCGAGATCGACGTGGACCACGATTCGATCTTCGTCCGCTCCGGTTCGCTGTGGACCAGCGCCGGCATCACCTCGGGGATGGACATGGCGCTGGCCATGGTCGCCGAGGACCACGGCCGCGCCCTCGCGCTCGCCACCGCCCGCATGATGGTGATGTACGTCAAACGATCCGGTGGGCAGAGCCAGTTCAGTGTGCCGCTCTCCGTCCAGGAGTCCGCCCCGGGTGCCACCTGCGACCGGATCGGCGAGTTGCGGCAATGGATCACCGAGCACCCCGACGCGGACCTTTCCGCCGAGGCGCTCGCCCGCCGCGCCGGTCTCAGCACACGCCATTTCTCCCGGCTCTTCACCCAGCGCACCGGCACCACGCCCGGTGCCTACGTCGAGTCCGCTCGACTGGAGACGGCCCGCCGGCTCCTCGAAGAGAGCGACACCGCGCTGCCCCAGATCGCCGCCGCGAGCGGACTAGGCTCCCCGCACACCCTCCACCGGGTGTTCCAGCGCCACATGGGAACCACTCCGGCGGCATATCGCCGCCGCTTCCGCTGACGCCCCTTTCGCCCGCTTCCCCCCTTCGCCCGTTTCCCCCTCACCCGCGCACCCCACCGACCGGTGGGGACACCGAGGCATGCCCATGCCCATGCCCGGCTCGTACACGAAAGGCCCCCCGTGTCCCGCACGAAGATCGTTCCGATACCGGTGCTCGGAAAGCACGCCGTCAACGCCTACCTGCTGCTCGGCCGGCGCCCCGTCCTCGTCGACGCCGGAACACCCGGCAGTGGGCAGTCGATCCACGATCGGATCGCCGGCCACGGCGTGGACCCCTCCGACCTGGCCCTGATCGTCATCACCCACGGGCACATCGACCACTTCGGCTCGGCCGCGGAACTGCGTCGCCTCACCGGCGCGCCGGTCGCCGGCCACGTCGCCGATCTCGAACCCTTCCGTACCGGCAAGCCGCGCATGCCCTACCTGCCCACCGGTCCCATGGGCCGCGTGATGAACCGGAACAGGAGGCTGCACGCCTCCGCCGATCCCTTCGAGCCCGAGATCCTGATCAGCGGTGACACCGACCTGGCCGACTTCGGGCTCGCGGCGCGCATCGTGCCCACCCCCGGCCACACGGCGGGTTCCGTCTCCGTCCTCACCGACGAGGGGGACCTCGTCGCGGGCGACCTCGTGGCCAACTCGTTCATGGGCCTCATCCCAGGCAGACCCGCCAACCCGCCCTTCCACGACGACCCCCTGGGCAACCTGGCCAGCCTGCGCGCCATGCTCGCCCTGAACCCCACGAAACTCCACGTCGGCCACGGCGTCCCCCTCGACCCCGAACGCGTCCGTCGCTGGGCGGAGCGCGAGCGGCGGCGCCTGTCCGGCCGGGCGGCCCGTGGGCGCCTGCGCAGCCGTACCACGCTCTGACACGGCCGTTCCCACGGCCGCACCGCGGGCTCGCAGGCCCGACGGCGATGGTCATCCGGGCCGCCTGCCGGGAGCCAGTTCGGCGAGCGGGGAACGCCGGCCTTTGGGGAGGGCCCGTACGGCGACCCAGTCCACCTCCGGGTGTTCGGCCGGAATCCGGTCGACGTCCGCCCGCCGGTAGAGCCGAATCCGTACGGTGCCGCCTCTGGCCGCGCCGAACTTCACCCTCACCTCCAGTGCGCAGGTGATCCAGCCGAGCCGTACCAGGTGGTCGAAGTCCGTTCGGCGGACCCGGAGGCGGGCGGCGCACTGGTCCGGTCCCAGTGGGGTGGCTTCGGTTGTCAGGCGGTCCAGGTCGGGGCGTCGGGCCAAGCCCATCACCTGATCGGGGTGCAGCAGCGGCCGGTCCGGGTCGTCGGAGAGATCGGTCAGGAACCCGGCCGCCGCCATCTCCCGCACGCAAGCCACACTCACCCTGGCCGGTCCACCGGGCGGGTTCGGTGTCCCCAGGGCCTCGGCCAGCCGGTCGGCGGTCTCCGCCCCTGACAAGGCGTATGGCAGCCGGCTGCCGATCGCTTCGGGGTCCATGGACTCCACCGCCGCCCGCGACCAGATCATGGGCCCCACGTCCGCCGCCGGCACCGCCCCGATGTGGACCGCCCACCGTAAGGCCGCCCTCGGCACCCGCAGCCGCGCGGCGGCCTGACCTTCGTCGTACTGAGCCTCTTGCCCCACTGCCGACCTCCTCCCGATCGCCCGCCCCTCCCGCTGCCCCGAAGTTCCCGTCACATGCGGATTAATCCCGACATGTCGAAGGAGAGAGCGCACTGGAGCGGCTGCGCACACCGGCCTCGGACGCCCACCCGGAGGAGGGCCCGGGAGGCCAGCGCCGATGACGGCGGCAGGCCTTGACCTCAAGTCCGCTTGAGGTAGGAGGCTTTCGTCATGGACACCACCGAAATGCAGCGACAACTGCGGGCCCTGACCGACCGCGCGGAGATCACCGACCTGATGGACCGCTACCTACGCTCCCTGGACGACGGGGTCTTCGACGAAGCGTGGGCCCGGGATTTCCACACCGAGAACGTAACCGCCGACATGCCCATCGGCGTCGTCCATGGCCGGGCCGCCTTGTCGGCCCACGTTCAGCGAGGGATGGCGCTGTTCGAGCGGACCGTCCACCTGGGCGGCAACAACGTCATCGAGATCGATGACGGCCGGGCGACCGTCCGCGGCGCCCAGCTGAGCACCCACGTCCTGGCCGACGACCCCGGCAACGTCTTCGTCTCCGCCGGTCACACCGAGACCGAACTGGTCAGGACCGCCGACGGCTGGCGGATCTCCGCCTCCGCACTTCGGGTGGTCTGGACCCAGGGCACCCCTCCGCAGCTTCCGGACGACCTGACCCCGGCCGGCGCGGCCGAGGTGCACTGACCCGAAGGGCTGCCCCACACGCCGGGTTCGGCGAGGGTGCGCGCATCGGCGCGACGGCGTGCGCCCGTGGTCTCCCGACGGCGCCGCGGGTCACTCCTGGCCGGCGCCGGACAGGGCGTTTGCGATCAGGCGGGTGGCGTAATCGCGGTCTCCGGTGAGCCGGTTGATGTGCTCCGCGAGGAGAAGGGCGGTGGCCTCCAAGGGGTTCATCTCGTCCTTGGTCCACTCCCCGTACTGCTTGCGCCACAGACTGGGGCTCAGGTCCGTGGCTGCCGCGATGACCATGCCGGCCATGGTCGGGATGGCCTCGGGGCGCACACTCCTGGGCATCGTGCGCATCGTGGCCACGAGGTGGGGGACCACGTATTCGATGGCGTCTTTGTCGTGAGCCTCGTACGCCTTCCGCAGCCACGTCGTGAACATGTAGACGAGCGTGCACGCGCCGTCCACCAGGTCGCGGACGCCCTCGGGGTCAAGGGAAGCGGCGAACTGATCCATCAGGCGCCGCTGTTCGGGATCGGTCCCGGACCTGCCGTCGTAGACGGCTTTGAGGCGGGAGTCGATCACCATGAGCGCCGCACCCACGTCACCGGCGGGGGCGTACTGGGGGTCACACGACGATGACACGGATCCTCCTCATGCGGACACGGCGGGCAGCACGGCACGACCGTACGGCAGATCTCCGGGCAGGGAGGCCGAGTTGGCGATCGGCAACCGGTTCGGGTCGGGGTGGCGGGGCCCGAGGATGTGAAGGGCCCGCCGGCCCCGCGCTCTCCGCGCGGTTCAGTGCTCGGGCTTGGCGGCCCGCTGCGACAGCGAGCCGGCGGGCCCCGCGAGGGTGACCGGATGAGCGCCCATGGCCACCGCCGCCCGAGCGGCCTCCCGCAGGCCGGTGCCGCTCTCGATGCCCTTCATCAGCGACACGATCACGGCGTCGGGTCCGATGTGCCGGGCCCGGGCGCCGAGGTTCACACGTGGGGACCGCGCGGGAATGGACACCCCCCTGGGCGCTCGCCCCGCTCGCGGATACTGGACGGGCAGCCGGCGGTGGATCAGCCGAGTCCGGCTCATGTCGATGGGGGACGCATCATGCGCGTAGGGGTATATCTCGCACATCCGCGGCCGGGGAGTTTCAACCACGCCGTGTTCGAGGCGGTCGTGGACGAACTGCGTGGGCGTGGATGCCGAGTAGCGGCGCACGACCTGTATGCCGAGGGATTCGCACCGCAACTCTCGGCCGCGGAGACGGGGACGGTCGAGTCGGCGTCCGAAATCCCCGACCCGCAGGTGGCACTGCACCAGGAGGAGGCGGCGACGCTCGACGCCATGGTGTTCGTCCACCCGAACTGGTGGGGCATGCCGCCCGCCGTCCTCGTCGGCTGGGTGCAACGTGTGCTCGCGCCCGGCGTCGCGTACAAACTGGGTACGGCCGAGGGCGAGCCCGTGGGGCTGCTGAAGGCGGGCAGGGCCCTCGTCCTGAACACCTCCGACACTCCCGCGGAGCGGGAGGAGAGCGAGTTCGGTGACCCGTTGCGGAGCATCTGGTCGGCCTGCGTGTTGCCCTACGTGGGAATGGCCGATGTGCGCCGGGTCGTCTTCCGTACGATCGGCGACGCGGACGACGCGACGCGCAGGGGGTGGCTCGAAGAGGCCCGCCGGCAAGCCGGCGCACTGGTGGAGGGGGACGTGGTTCCCGCGCACGGCGGCTGACCATCCCGGCCGGCCGCCGACCGGCGGGGGGCGCGCGCGACGGGTTCGGGGGCGGGAGAGGCCGTCAGCGGTGGCCGAGCACGTTCACCACCCGCCCGCTCGGGTCGCGGACGAAGAACCTCCGCACGCCCCACTCCTCGTCCTGCAAGGGATGAACGATGTCCGCACCGCTCTCCCTCATGACCGCGTAGGCCGCGTCCACGTCGTCCACCTCGATGCTCATGTCGGGGGCGACGGGCGCGGTCTTGTCACCGGACATGACGCTGATCTGCGCTGCCGGACTCGACGGGGAGGCGAGGGTCATGATCCAACCGTGGTTCATGACCTCCTCGAAGCCCAGCAGACCGTAGAACTCCCGGCTCTCCCGCGCGGCTTCGGACCGAATGTTGGGTACGACACGACGAACGGCCATGGACGACTCCAAGTCACGACAAAGGTGTCCCTACGTCTCTACGTCTCCCCCGCATTACTACGCCACGTCGGCCACCGGTCGCCATCGACTGTGGCGAATCGGTTTCCCGCGCACTCCTGGCCCAGGTGCCGGCGCCGGCGCACTGTCGGCCACTGACACGCGGAGGGGACCACGGCATTCACCCGTTCGGGCCACTTAGAGGGTGCCGGCCGCCCCGAATGGCCCAGCATCGGGGTCTCGGACAGCCCACTACTCGGATGCCATGACTAACGTCACTGCAAGAATCATCCACCAGCGAAGCTTGGGGAGGCGCCATGTCCCATCGAGGCCGTTGGCTGGCGGGCGCCTGCGCGAGCATGGTCGCGGTCGCCATGCTCCTGACAGGCGGCGCCCTCGCCACGACTCCGCAAGACGGTCCGGGTGAGGACACCGAGAGCGAAGTAGCGGTGGGCGCCTACCTCCAATACGACCAGGCCGGTGTCGACAGGATGCGGGAGCTCTCCCGCTGGCTCGGAGGCACCGAACTGCGCGCCGGGCACACCTACCTGCCCGGCGACACCTGGATGAACATCGAGGGCGCGCCCGACTCCCTGCCCAGTTGGGCACGGTGGCGCAACGCGCGACCCGATCGACTCTTCGTCCTGAACGTGCCCATGCTGGAGCGCAACGAGGCCGGCGTCCCCGACGGTCAAGTCGCCGCGCTGCTCCGTTCCGGTGCGCAGGGCAAGTACGACCACCACTTCCGGCGGCTCGCCGAGCGCCTGGTAGGCCTCGGGGTGCCGGACACGGTGATCGTGCTCGGCTGGGAGATGAACGGTTTCAACTACACGCACCGATGCCGGCCCGACCCCGAGAACTGGAAGAGGTACTGGCGGCGCATCGTGACGGCGATGCGCTCGGTGGAAGGCCAGCAGTTCCGCTTCGACTTCGCCCCCAACCGCGGTAGCGACGCGGTCCCTTGGACCAAGTGCTACCCCGGGGATGACGTGGTCGACATCATCGGCATGGACACCTACGACCAGCCGCCCGGCGATTCATTCGACGAGCAGGTCAACCAGCCTTACGGCCTCAAGCAGCAGGTCGACTTCGCCCAGGCGCACGACAAGCCGATCTCGTACCCCGAATGGGGGCTGTTCCGCAACGGCGACAACCCCGAATACATGCACGACATGCTGGCATGGATCGCCGAGCACAAGCCGCTCTACCACAGCATCACCGACTACTGCCCGCACGGCGTGTGGCAGTGCAGCCAGAACCCGCGCTCGGCACAGGTGTTCCGGGAGTTCCTGGCCAACAACGGCGGCCACAAAAGGGCTTACGGCATTGTCGGTGACTGGGCGCGGCCGAAGAAGTGACTATCCGGTCCGGTCTGATCTGATCTGGCCTCGCCTGTTCGAATGAGGTCGGTTCGTCCGGCAGTCCTCGCGCTCGGTGGCGGCGGTCACGATTCCGGGCGCTCCGCGTCGCGCGATCGGTCAGTTGGGAGTCCCCCGCCCCCCGCATCTAGTGACCTGAGTCAGAGATTCGTCGTTAGTCGAGCATGAGTCGTCCGGGTCCGAAGATTCCGCCGTTGTCGGTCACTGATGCCCAGCGGGCGGTGCTGGAGGGTTGGTTACGTCGCCGTACGACG
>NZ_SSBJ01000049.1 GCF_004795055.1 Streptomyces sp. A1136 | reverse complement strand
CCGCGCCCGCGTCAGCCGCAAGGCCGTTGCTCGCCAGGTGGTCGGCCATGACCGTCTCCCACGGGACGCCGAGGGCCGTCAGGAGTGTGGCGCTCGCCCAGCCGGTGCGGTCCTTGCCGGCCGTGCAGTGGAAGACGACGGCGCGATCGTGGTCCTGTTGGACGCCCTCGAAGACCTCGGTGTACGCGGTCTTGCCGCCCGCGCCGGCGACCATGGCCTTCTCGGCGTCCCTCATGAACTGCACCGCCTCCTCGGGGGTCTTCGGCAGGACCTGGAGGGCCGACGAGCCCGCGAAGACATCGGCGACGTGGTACGCGGCGCCCGCGGGGACCTGGTCGGCGCCCTTCGTCCGCTCGCTCTCGGTGCGCAGGTCGAAGACCGTCCTCACGTGCAGGCGACGGAGCTTGGCCAGGTCGGCGGGGGTCAGCTTGTCCAGTGCGTCGGAGCGGTAGACCTCGCCCGTCTTGACCCACTGGCCGGTGGCGGTGCGGTAGCCGCCCGCGTCACGGAAGTTGACGGCTCCTTCCAGCTTGACCAGCCGGTCCGCCAGGTGCAGGCCGTGGGCGCGGTCGGGTGTGAGGTCGAACCACTGGCGGTCGGCGGCGGGCAGTCCCGTCACCACGGCCCGCCCCTCGGCGCCGCCCCGGGCGACGACCTTGCCGCCGGCCCGGATCTCGACCTTGCGCACGCCCCGGGCCTTCCACTCCACCGTGTACGAGCCGTCGGCGCCGGCGGTCACGCTCGCCTCGGTGAAGGGGACGGCCCGGCCCTGCTGGTGGCCCGACCAGGGCAGGTCCCAGCCGGAGGCGCTCGCGGCGGGGGCCGCGACCACGGAGACGGTGAGTGTGAGACGACGAGACGCCGAGGGACGGGACGGCGGCCTGTTGTGTTCGGATTCCGGCCGTTCTCCGACCACTTCTGCGCGACCTGACGCATACCGTCCGGGTTCGACCGAACCTGTCCACTACAGTGCGCGCCAAAGCCTGGGGGGAAACAGCATGGACACGAGCACAGCGACGCCTACGGCCCCGGACGCGGCGGCCCCTGCCGGCACCGGCCCGTCCGTACCCGCGGCGGCGCCGACGGCCGCCGTCACCTCCAGCGCCACCTCCACCGCGTTCTGGGGACGGACCGAACAGCAGGACTTCCGCAGCCGGGTCCGCGGCACCCTGCTCGGCTCCGCGATCGGCGACGCCCTCGGCGCGCCCGTCGCCGGCCTCTCCCTCGACGGCATCCGCGAGACGCACGGCTTGGCCGGCCTGACCGAACCGGCCCCGGCCTACGGCCGCCGGGGCACCGTCACCGCCTCGACGCAGCTCGCGCTCTTCACCGTCGACGGGCTGATCCGGGCCCACGTACGCCGCGACACCGGCGGCTGGCACCCGCCGACCGACGTCCACCGGGCCTACCTTCGTTGGGCCGCGACCCAGCACGACTGGGGCCCCGACGAGCGGCGCGAGGACAACGGCTGGCTCGCGCAGCAGGAGTGGCTCTACGCCCGCCGCGGCCCCGACCGCGCCTGCATGACCGGCTTCGCCGACGACAAGCTCGGCACGCCCGACCAGCCGAAGAACCCCACCGCCCGGGACGCCGCCGCGACCGCGCGCTCGGCCCCGTTCGGCCTGCTGGTCGGTTGGGAACCGGCCCTCGTCCTCCAACTCGCGGTCGAATGCGCGACCCAGAGCCACGGGCACCCCACCGCGTACCTGTCCGCCGGAGCCTTCGCCGTGATCGTCCACGGCCTGACCCGGGGTGATGCGCTGGACGTCGCCGTGCAGCGCGCCCTCGGCCTGCTCGGGGGCCGCCCCTCCCACCAGCCGGTCACCGACGCCCTGCGCCGCGCGGTCTCGGCCGCCACGCAGGGGGAGCCGAGCCCCAAGATGGTGGAGTCCCTCTCCCCGGGGGACGGCCGTGACGCCGACGACACGCTCGCCGTCGCCGTGTACTGCGCCCTGGTCGCCGAGGACGTCCCGCACGGGCTGCGGCTCGCCGTCAACCACGGCGGGGACTCGACCGTCACCGGCGCCCTGTGCGGGGCGCTGCTCGGCGCCCTGCACGGGGAGACGGCCCTGCCGGCCGCCTGGCTGGCCGACGTGGAGGGCCGCGCCACGATCCTGGAGCTGGCCGACGACTTCGCGCTGGAGATGACGCAGGGACCCGCCCTGCACGGCCCCTCCGCCTCCGCGCCGGGCTGGCTCTCGCGCTATCCGCGCGGCTGACGGGGTGTCGGTGGGGTGAAGTGGCTTTCCGATCATGAGCATGCCGCCTCCGCCCCCGCACTCCCCGGGTCCGTACGGACCCGCAGTACCCGAGCCCGCCCGGCGGCCGGCCCTATCCGCAACAGCAGGGGTACCCGGGCCCGCCCCACCCGCCGCAGCCGTACCCCGGCCAGGCGCCCTGGGGCCGCCGGTGGGACCGGCGCCGACGGGGCCGCTGCCGATGGGGCCGCCGCCGCGCAAGAGCCGGGCCGGGATCGTGATCGCCGTCGTCACGATCCCCCTGGGCGGGCTGTTCGTCGCGGGGTTCGTGGTGAACCGGGTCGCCCGGGCGGGAGCCGTCGTGAGCGGGGCCGGGTTCCCGGCCGCCGAGTACCGGCTGACGGTGCCGAAGACGATGCTGAGCGGCACGCACCGGCTGTCGCAGGACGCGTCCGGGACCAAGGACAAGGAGATCATCGACGGCGGCTACGACCCCAAGGTCCGCGACCCGAAGCCGGTGGTCGCCCAGTACGCCACCGCCGACTCCGCCACCGACCCCGGCGTCCTCGCCATCTCCGGCATGTACGGCCGGTTCAAGGACCCTGCGGACTCCCGGCGCAAGATGATCGCGGGCGCCCAGGAGGGCGACGGCGCCGGGCAGGCGGTCCCCCCGAGGGACATCACCCCGACCGGCTCGGACATCACCCTGACCTGCCAGGTGCTGACCTCCCTGCAGAACGGCACCAAGGTCCCCTTCCCCATGTGCGCCTGGGCGGACGCCAACACGGCCGCCACGGTCGCCGTGGTCACCGCCGCGACCGCCCTTCAAGACCCCGCCTCCATCGACCTCGACCGGATGGCCGAAACCACCCTCAAGGTCCGCGCGGAATCGCGTCAGCCGCTGCACTGATGCGGACGGGCCGCAGGCCCCGCCCCTGTCGGCGACGGGCCCGCCGGGGCGGTGCGGCGCCGGGCGGCGCGGCTCGTGCTCCGGGGTGTCGCGCGGGGGCGCGGGGGCCGTACGTTGGCCGCCCGACGTCTCGGAGGTGCCATCACCCATGCGGATCGCCACGACCATCTTCCTCACCGACCGCACCATCACCCCCACCCGCCTGGCCCGGGCCCTGGAGGAGCGCGGCTTCGCCGGCCTCTACCTCCCCGAGCACACGCACATCCCCGTCGCCCGCGACACCCCCGCGCCGATGGGCGGCGAACTGCCCGAGGAGTACGGGCGCACCCTCGACCCCTTCGTGGCGCTCGGTCAGGCCTGCGCGGTCACCGAGCGGCTGCACCTCGGCACCGGGATCACCCTGGTCGCGCAGCACGACCCGATCGTGCTCGCGAAGCAGGCCGCCACGCTGGACCACCTCTCCGGCGGCCGCCTCACCCTCGGCGTCGGCTACGGCTGGAACGTGGAGGAGGCCGCCGACCACGGTGTCGAGTGGCGGACCCGGCGCGAACTGGTCCGGGACCGCCTGGCCTTGATGCGGGCCCTGTGGTCCCCCGAACCCACCCCTTACGAGGGCGCCTTCGGCTCCGTCCGGGCCAGCCTGGCCCACCCCAAGCCGGTCCGCCCGGCCCGTGAACTGGGCCCCGGCGCTCTGCTGCACGGGCCGCGCACGCTCATCGGGGGCGCCGCCGGCCCGAAGCTCTTCGCGGCCGTCGCCGGGCAATCCGACGGCTGGCTGCCCATCGGCGGCGGCGGTCTCGGCGAGTCCCTCCCGGCGCTGCGCCGCGCGTGGGAGGAGGCGGGCCGCGACCCGAAGACCCTCCAGGTGGTCCCGTACGCCGTCCGCCCCAACCCGGGGAAGCTGGCCCACTACGCGGACCTCGGGATCGAGGAGGTCGTGCTGCAACTGCCGCCGGCCGCGGAGGCGGAGGTGCTCCGCACCCTGGACGACTTCGCCCGGTACCTCTGACGGTCCCGTCGGAGGTGACCGGCGCCCGGGCGGAAGTCAGCGGGCGGCCGGTGCCTCGCCCTGGGCGACCTCCACGTCGCGGTGCAGGAGGTCCAGCCCCACGCCGGTGGTGACGGTGGTTCCCGCCGCCAGGGCCACCAGCAGGCAGGCCGCCGCCGCTGCCGCGAGCGGTCGCGCCGTCGGGGGGTGCAGCAGTGCCCGGACGCGTTGCGGGACCGGGCCGCCGACGGCGCGGGCGGCGAAGGCCGGACGCACCGCGCCCGACGCTCCGTGCCCGGCCAGCGCGGCCCGGCCGATGGCCCGCGCGATGAGCCGGCGGTCGCCGGTTGCGGCCGCCGCGGCCTCGTCGGCGACCCGCTCCACGGTGAGGGCGATGGCGTCGCGCACGGCCCGCAGGGCGGGGTGGCAGCGCGCGGCGAGATCGGCGGCGGCGAGGAACCAGTGGTGGCGGCCGGTCAGGTGGGCGCGTTCGTGGGCGAGCAGGGCCTCGCGCTCGGGCCCGTCCAGGGCCCGGAGCATGCCGGAGGTCACCACGACGCGCCCCGGGTTCCCGGGCAGTGCGTAGGCGTCCGGGTCGGGCCGGTCCAGGATGCTGAGGTCACCGGCCTGGGTGGCCCAGCGCACCTGCTCGCGAGCGCGGCGGTAGTGGCGGAGTTGGCGGAGCACCGAGCGGGCGATCCCGTACGCGCAGAGCGACAGGGCGCCGACGGCCAGCGCGGCCGCGGGATCGGCGAGGGCGGGCGCGACGTCGAGCGGGTGGACCAGGTGGCCGAGGCGCGCTAGTGCCGACACGCCGAGCGCCCCGGTGAGCAGCAGGCCCCCGAGTGCGGCGAGCCGGCCGACCGCGAGGACGCACGCGGTGCCGGTCAGCGCCCACAGGGCGACCGACGGGCGCAGCCGGGGCGCGGCCCAGCGGGCGAGGGGCGGCGCGGCGAAGGGCAGCAGCAGGGAGGCGAGCAGGCCGGTGATCACTGCCCGCCGCCGTCCAGCAGTTCCCGTAGGACGCGCTCGTCGTCGGGGCTCAGCTCGGAGACGAACCGCGCGAGGACGGTCTCGCGGTCGCTGTCCTTGTCGAGCTCGTGGTGCATGCGCCGGGCCGTGAGGCCGTGGGCGTCCCGCACGGGGAAGTAGGCGTAGCCGCGGCCGGAGCGCTCCCGGGCGACGGTCCCCTTCTCGTGGAGGCGGGACAGGATGGTCGTCACCGTCGTGCGCGCCAGGTCCGCCGTCAGGGTCCTTTGCACCTGCGCGGCCGTCTGGGGTGCTTTCGCCGCCCACAGCGCGGCGAGGACACTCGCCTCCAGCTCCCCCGCCGGCCTGCGGTCGGCCGTCGACCCGCTCATCGCCCTCTCCCCGCCTCGCGATCGTCTACAGTGCCGTAGACCGTCTACGGGATTGTAGTCGACCGGATGTTCCCCCCGGCGCCCGGCTTCCGGCTGCGCGCATCCGTCACGAACCCAATGAGAGGCCCCCTCCATGGCCGTTGTCACCTCCTTGGCCGTCCCCGCCGCGAACGACCTCGCGGTCAACCTGCTCGACGCGCATTCCCTCCTGGCCACCTTCGGCATCGTCGGCATCGCGGTGGTGATGTTCGCGGAGACGGGGTTGCTGATCGGCTTCTTCCTGCCCGGTGACTCGCTGCTGTTCACGGCCGGTCTGTTGTGCGCCGGGAGCGCGGAGGGCGAGCCGCGCCTCTCGCTGCCCCTGGTACTGCTCGCCTCGGCGGTCGGGGCACTGGTCGGCGCCCAGGCCGGCTACCTGATCGGCCGGCGCGGCGGCGGAGCCCTCCTGGAACGCAGCCGTTCCAAGCGCCTCCACGAGGGCGCGGAGCGCGCGGAGGAGTTCCTCGCCAAGTACGGGCACGCCAAGGCGATCGTCCTGGCCCGTTTCGTGCCCGTGGTGCGTACGGTCCTCAACCCGCTCGCCGGGGCCCTGAAGGTGCCGGCCGGCGTCTTCACCCTGTGGCAGGTCGTCGGCGGTCTCGTCTGGACGGTCGGTCTGGTCCTCGCCGGGTACGCGCTCGGCTCCTCCATCCCGAACGTCGACCGGTACCTGCTGCCGATCGTCGCCCTGGTCGTCGCCGTGTCCCTGCTGCCCCTCGCCATCGAAGTGCTCCGTTCCCGGCGGGCCCGCAAGCACCAGAACGGAACCGCTTGATGACCCTCGCGTACGACGGCTCGCACATCGACGGCTCGGCCTACGTCGATGTCATCGACGCCGCCCACCGGGCGCCGGGCTGGCTCAACTCCCTGACAACCGCCTGGTCGGCCTACGGTCTCGCGCTCTTCGCCGTGCTGATGCTGGCCGGCTGGTGGCAGGCCCGCCGGGCGGGGACCCCGGCGGCGGTCACCGCCCTCGCGGTTCCCCTGATCACCCTGGCCGCCTTCGGGGTGGACGCCCTGCTCAAGCTCGCGGTCCGCGAGGACCGGCCGTGCCGGACCTTCGGGGTCGCCACCCTGGAAGCCTGTCCGGCGCCCGGCGACTGGTCGTTCCCCAGCAACCATTCCGCGCTCGCCGCCGCGGCCGCCGTGGCGCTGTTCTACGTGTCACGGCGGCTCGGCGGCGTCGCCCTGGCCGCGGCGGTCCTCATGGCCGCATCCAGGGTCTGGGTGGGCGTGCACTACCCCCACGACGTACTCGCCGGCTTCCTCGTCGGCGCCGTCGTGGCCGCCGCGGCGGCCGGCGCCGTCCGCCGCCACGCCCCGGCCCTCACCGCGCGCCTGGCCGCGGGCCCGCTCCGCCCGCTCCTGGCCGCGGCGTGACCCGCGGGCCGCACCGGGTCCCGTCGGCCTACGGGCTCGCGGGGTCGGCGTCCCCCGCCCGCGCGGCTACCGCCGCCTCCAGCAGGGTCCAGCCGTCGAGCTCCACCGGCCGGCGGTCCCCCGGCAGCCGGCCGCCGGCCGTCGCCACGTCGAGCAACGCCCGGACGGCGCCCGGCTCGTGCAGGTTCAGCGAGGCCCCCCGGACGTAGCCCACGTCCCCGGAGCCGACGTAGGCCCCACCCGGGACGAAGCGGTCCGGACCCGAGGCGAACACGATGCGCAGCGCGGCGCCCGTGCCGACCGGGTGCGGGGTCAACGTGAGGGTCTGACGGCAGCCCGCGGACCGGCCGCCGCCCGGCGCGCGGTGGCTGTGGCGGGTCCGCCACAGGTACACGCGCCCGTCGACGACCAATCGGCGGGAGTTCTTCTGCTTACGGGGCACGCGGGCGACGCTACGCGGCCGCGCGCCGGGGGGCACCTGTTATTCGGTGAGGTCCGCGACGGTGGGGGCGACCACGCCGAAGAGGTCCCCGATCGTCGTCAGCGCGGCCGTCCGGAGCGCGGCGGCGGGCACCACGGACCCGTCCGGGCCGGTCAGCGCCCGGGTGGCCGTGGCCTCGGCGACGACGGTGGGACGGTAGCCGCGGTGGAAGGCGCCCTCGGCCGTGAAGGTGACGCACATGTGCGTCATGAACCCGGCGAGCACCAGCTCCTTGCCGGCGCCCACCTCGCGCAGCGTCTTGTCCAGCCCGGTCTCGTGGAAGGCGTTGGGCACCCGCTTGACCACCACCGGCTCGCCCTCGATCGGGGCGACCTCGTCGCTGATCGCGCCGATCTCCGCGCGGATGTCGTACGGGCTGCCCTCACCGCCGTCGTTGACGACGTGCACGACGGGAATCCCGGCGGCGCGTGCCGCCCCCAAGAGCCGGGCCCCGGCGGCGAGGGCCTGCTCGGCTCCTTCGAGGGCCATCACACCGGTGCGGTAGGTGTTCTGGAAGTCGATCATCACGAGGGTGGTGTCGGCGAGGCGCGGCAGCCCGTCGTCGAGGCCGGTCAGGCCCCGAAGGCTGGTGGAAGCGGTCATGGCGAAGCTCCTTGGGTGTAGGGGTAGGCACCGGACCGGCGCGGGCGTGCCGGTCCGTCGGGAAGAGACGCGGTGGTCCGTCAGAGAGAGACGCGGAAGCGGCGGCGGTAGGCCGCCGGGGTGGCGCCGATCTGCTTGCGCAGCGCCCGGTGGAGGGTTTCCACCGAGCCCAGCCCGCTGGCGGCCGCGACCTGCTCCAGCGGCCGGTCGGTGCCCTCCAACAGGCGACGGGCGACCTCCACCCTGGCGGCCTCGACGTACGCGGCGGCGGTCGTGCCGGTCTCCTGGCGGAACACCCGCGCGAAGTGCCGCTCGCTGAGGCACATCCGTGCCGCGAGGGCCGCGGCGGACAGATCGCCGTCCACGTGTTCGGCGATGTAGGTCCGCAGTTCGTCGATGTCCCTGCGGGAGGCGGCCGGCCTGCTGAGCGGGACGGAGAACTGGCTCTGGCCGCCCTGCCGCTTGAGGTACATGACCAGTTGCCGCGCCACCGCCAGCGCCACCTCCTCCCCCAGGTCGTCGGCCACCAGGGCCAGCGCGAGATCCATGCACGCACTGATCCCGGCCCCGGTCCACACGTTCCCGCACCGCACGAAGATCGGGTCGGGGTCGACGGTCACCGCAGGGTGGTCGGCCGCCAGTTGGGCCGCGGTCGACCAGTGGGTGGTGACCGTCTTCCCGTCCAGCAGCCCTGCCGCGGCCAGCAGGTGCGCACCCACGCACACCGAGGCCACCCGCCGGGCGAGCGGCGCGACCCTCCCCAGCCACGCCACCACCTCCCGGTCGATCCGGGCGACCGGCCCGTCCGGGTGCGCGTCCACGGCGCCGGGCACCAGCAGCGTGTCCAGTGCCCCGTCCACCTCGTCGAACGCGAGGTCCGCGACCAGCCGCACCCCGGCCGACGTGGTCACCAGCCCCTCGGACGGCCCCGCGAGCTCCACCCGGTAGCCGGCCCGCCCCCCGGTCTCCCGGTTGGCGAGCGCGAACACCTCGGCCGGACCGGTGACGTCGAGGAGGTCGACATCGGGGAAGACCGCGATGACGACGCGGCGGGCGGTGGACATGACCCCATCGTCACCCGGCCCCCGGATGACGGCAATGACGCCGTTCTGTCACATCCGGCCACGCCGGCCGCCGGGGGCCGCCCCCACTCCGGCGTCCGGCCTCTAGGGCGGCGGAATGGGCCCCGGGGCGGTCACACCGACCGCTGGACGCCAAAAACGCCCGTCAGGCAAGGCCTGACGGGCGCCGAGGTAGTAGTCCGCGTCACGCTGGAAGCCGAGACCCGGGACGGCCCGACGCAGGTGGGGCCACAGGCCCGGCGCCACGCGGTACTCGCCCGCCACCATCCAGGGGTCGTCGACCGACACGAACAGGTGCCGTACCAGCAGGAACTGGTCCCGGGTCAGGGTGACGGACTCGACCATCTCCTCGTCGGCTCCGAAACCGGTCAGGTCCCAGACGAGGTTGTGCCCGTCGGCAAATGGGTAGTCGCTGCTCACCGCCTCACGCTAGGTCGCGCCGTTCGCGACCGCACCTGCTTTTAGGGCCGGCTCACGGGCTCGGGCCCGGGCCCTGGGACCCGACCGGGAGCGCCCGCCGCCTACCCGCCCGCCGGCCAGAACTGCGCCAGCGCCGCCTCCTTGTAAGGGGCCGGGCTGACGCTCAGGTCCCCCGCGAACGGCCGGTCGAGGACCATCACCAGCAGCAGGCTGAAGCCGATGAGCGCCGCCACCGCCGACACGAACAGCAGTTGCATCTTCAGGCTCCGCAGCCCGAACAGGAACGTGAGTGGCAGGATCACCAGCGCGCCCCCGTACACCAACACCTGCAACAGCGTCGGCAGTGAGGTTTCCGCCATGGTGACGCGGGCCCTGCGCTGCGCGGCGACGTCGTTGAGGCGGCTCGCGGCCTCCTGGTAGAAGGTCTCGCTGCGCGAACCGACGGGTTCGTAGGCCTGGAGCGCCGTGTACATGGCGTGCGTTTGCTCGGCGGTCGCGTCGAAGCTGGGTCTGCCGTCGCGCATCATCGGCCACTGGACGTCGACCACGGCGTGTACGTAGGCGCCGACCGCCCGGTCCACCTTGGCGCGGTCGGCCGCCGGGAACGCCTCGGCGCTGCGCACGACCAGGGCCAGGTCGGTTGCCTCGCCCGCGACCACGTTCTGGGTGTTCTCCAACTGCGTCCAGAGCGTGACGACGACGAACGCGAGGATGATTCCGTAGATCGCGCCGAACATGCCGAGGGCGACCCCGACCATCTCGTTGTGCTCACCGGCCGCCAGGTGCGGGAAGCGACGCCGGGCGGCGACGCTGCCGACCACCGCGAGGGCCGTGAAACCGCCGACGAGCAGGACGCCCAGGACGAACGTGCTGAGGTTGTTGAGTAACCAGAGGATCATGTCCGGCCCAACGACTGCGGCCGCCCGCGGCGACGGCCGCCGCGGGTGGGGCCGTCGTCTCAGCCGACCTTCGGGGGCTTCGGCAGTCCGGCCGTCAGCGCGGAGCCGGCGCCGGTGAGGGAGCTGTCGGTGGCCTTGGTCGCGCTGCCCGCCGCGGAGGCCGTGGCGCCCACCGCCGTCTTGGTGTCCTGGACCGCCTGTCCGGGGTGGTCGACGATGTCACCGAGGCGCTCGGCGACCGGGGGCGCCTGGGCGGCGGGCTCGTCGGCGTGGGCGAGGGCGGGGGTGAGGGCGAGTGCCGCGCCGCCGGTGAGGATCAGTGCGGCGAGGCCGCGCTTGATGGGGTTCATGCCCCGTCCAACGACCCCACGGCGCCGGGGGTCACCATCCGGCGTCGGGCGCGCTCTGACCGCTCAGTCCTCGACCACCAGGGCCGGCGTCGACTTCGTCAGGACCTCGCCCCGGAAGAAGGCGGGGCTGCGCCGTTCGGTTGCGAGCATGACGAGCAGGCCGAGGGCGAGCAGCCCCACGCCGATGACGAAGACGCTGCCGACGCCGAGGACGGTCGACCCGGAGCCGTAGGCCGGGTTCCACATGTCCACCAGGGTCTTGCAGAAGACGGAGGCCAGCAGCAGCCCGCCCAGGACCGGGAAGACGCCCTTGAAGAGCAGGTCGCGGGCGCAGTCGCGCAGCTCGCGCCGGAAGTACCAGGCGCAGGCGAAGGCGGTCAGCGAGTAGTAGAAGCAGATCATCAGGCCGAGCGCGAAGATCGTGTCGGTCAGGACGTTCTCGCTGACGAGGGACATCACGGTGTAGAAGACGCCGGTCGCGACGCCGGCCGTGACCGTCGCGCGGCCCGGGGTCTTGAAGCGCGGGTGGACCTTGGCGTAGGAGGCGGGGAGGGCCTCGTACGTGGACATGGCCAGGACCGTGCGGGCCACCGGGATGAAGGTGGTCTGGAGCGAGGCGGCGGCGGAGGCGAGGACGGCGACGAAGAGCAGGATGCCGAGCAGCGGGCCCATCACGGGACCGGCGAGCGCGGCGAAGACGTTGCCGGAGGTCTCGGGGTTGCCGAGGCCGAGGCCCTTGGTGCCGGAGCCGACTGCCGCCTGGGCGGCGATGCCGGTGGCCAGGTAGGAGCCGACGAGGACGACCATGGCGATCAGGGAGGCGCGGCCGGGGGTCTTGGCCGAGCCGATGGTCTCCTCGTTGGCGGTGAGGCAGGTGTCCCAGCCCCAGTACATGAAGATCGAGAGGGAGAGTCCGGCGGTGAAGGCGCCCATGGACTCGACCGCGAAGGGGTTCATCCACTGCCAGGAGAAGTGCACCCCCGTGTCGAAGGTGCCGGCGGCGGCCTTCCGGAAGGCCATCGCCACGAAGATCGCGAGGACCGCCAGTTGCAGGCCGACCAGCGTGTACTGCACGCCCTTGGTGGCGGTCATGCCGCGGTAGCTGATCGCGGTCGCGGCGGCGATGAGGGTGAGGCAGGTGGCGATGTGGACGGTCTTGTCGTGGTCCAGGGCGGCGATCGCGTCGTTGCCCGTGATCTGTCCGGCCAGGAGCCAGAAGTACGAGGTGGCGACGCCTGCCAGGTTGGAGAGCACGATGATCGTGGCGATCACCAGGCCCCAGCCGCACATCCAGCCGACGCGCGGTCCGAAGGCCTTCACGGTCCAGGTGAAGGAGGTGCCGCAGTCGGGGACGGCCTTGTTCAGCTCGCGGTACGCGAAGGCGACCAGCAGCATCGGGAGGAAGCCGGCGAGGAACACCGCCGGCATCCGGACGCCGACCTCGCCGGCCGTGGAGCCGAGCGTGGAGGTCAGGCAGTAGACGGGAGCGACGGTGGAGATGCCGATGACGGCGCTTCCGACGAGGCCGACGGACCCCTTGCCGAGCCCTTTGCCGCGGACGTCGCCGTCGGCGGCACCGCTCTCCGTCTCTGCGGCCGCCTGGGGCGGCCGAACGTCCAGCTGTGTCATGGGTCAGGACGTTAGAGGGTGCGGTTTCCACATCTGGAGGCTTCGACTCCGGATGGACCGGGGCCAAATGACCTTTGAATCCATCTCGACAAATGGAATTCGCCATGAAAATGAAAGGTTTACTCGGGCATCTATCCGTAGGTCGAGAGGGGTCGGACAAAGCCTTCCGTTATACGGAAACCGCAGTTGTGTCCGTTTTGTCGGCTCCTGAAGTTTCCCGTGTGACCCGTGCCTCACCCCGCCCACACGATCGACTGCACCTCGCTGTAGGCGTGCAGCGCGTACGAACCGACGTCCCGCCCCACCCCGGACCTCTTGAAGCCGCCGAACGGCGCCTCCATGTTCCGCCCGATGGTGTTGACGCCCACCCCGCCCGTCCGCAGCCGCCGCGCGATCCGGAACGCGCGCGCCGGGTCACCGGACCACACGTAGCTCAGCAGGCCGAAGTCGCTGTCGTTGGCCAGCGCCACCGCCTCGTCCTCACCGCCGTCGAAGGGCACGACCACCACCACCGGGCCGAAGATCTCCTCCCGCACCACCCGCATGTCGTTCGTACAGTCCACGAGCAGGGTCGGGGCCACGTAGAAACCCCGGCCCTCCCCCACCACCGGGCGCTCGCCGCCGTACGCGATCCGAGCGCCCTCCTTGCGACCCAGCTCGACGTACGACTCGACCCGGTCCCGGTGCGCCGCGGAGATCACCGGGCCGACCACCGTGCCCCGGACCGCCGGATCGCCCACCTTCATGAACGCCAGATAGCCGGTGAGCTTCTCCACCAGCGCCCCGTACACCGACCGGTGCACGATCACCCGCGTCGGGGCGGTGCAGATCTGGCCGCTGTAGAAGGAGAAGGTGGTGCCGATCCCCGACACCGCCGCGTCGAGACCGGCCTCGCCCACGTCGTCCATCACCACCGCCGCGCCCTTGCCGCCCAGCTCCATCAGCTGTCGCTTCATGGAGCGGCCGCACACCTCGGCGATCCGCTGCCCGACCCCGGTGGAGCCGGTGAACGACACCATGTCCACGTACGGGGAGTCCACCGCCGCCTCGCCGACCTCCACCGAGGCGCCCGAGACCACGTTGACGACGCCCGCCGGTACCCCCGCCTCGTCCAGCGCCTGCGCCATCTTGAACACCGACAGCGGGTCCTGCGGGGCCGGCTTGACCACCACCGTGTTCCCCATGGCCAGCGCCGGGGCCACCTTGCCCGCCGGGTTGGCCCACGGGTTGTTGTACGAGGTGATGCAGGTGACCACGCCGACGGGCTGGCGCACCTCCAGCGCGCCGAGCACGCTCGCCCCGCCCATCGGGCCGGCCTCGGTGACCTGCGGCGGCAGCCCCCGCTCCACCGGTTCCAGGGCGCCCTTCGCGTACCGGCGGAAGCGGGTCACCCCCACGCCCACCTGCATGCCGCGCGCGATGCCCGTGGGCGCGCCCGTCTCCGCCCGCGCGAGCGCCGCCCACGGCTCGTACTCCCGTTGGATGATGTCCGCGGCCCGGTCCAGGACGGCCGCGCGCGTCTCGGGGCTCGTTCGCGACCAGCTCCCGAAGGCATCGGCCGCCGCGCGGGTCGCCTCCTCCACCTGGGCGCGGGTGGCCTCGGGGGCCAGGGCGACCACCGACTCGTCGGCGGGGTTGACGACCTCGTAGTGGCCGCCCGCGGGTTCCACCCACTCGCCGCCGATGTACAGCCTCTGCGGAGCGTTCATCGAGTGCTCACCGTCCTCGTGTCGCGGCCCGATCGCAGCACGGTGCCCGGGGTCGCACCCGTCACCCGGTCGTCGCGGATCGTCTCCACGCCGTTGACGCGTACGGACACGATCCCGACCGCCCGCGCGTCCAGCCTCGGGCTGTTCCCGGGCAGGTCGTGGACGAGCGTCGCGGGGCCGGCCTCGATGCGCTCGGGGTCGAAGAGCACCAGGTCCGCGTGGAACCCCTCGGCGATCCGCCCGCGCCCGCGCAGGCCGAACAGGCGCGCCGGGTCGTCGGTGAGCATCCGTACCGCCTGCTCCAGCGGCACCAGCTTGCGGCCGCGCAGGCAGTCGCCGAGGAAGCGGGTCGTGTACGGAGCCCCGCACATCCGGTCCAGGTGGGCTCCCGCGTCGGAGCCGCCGAGCATCACGTCCTCGTGCCGCCAGGTCTCGGCGCGCAGCGCCCAGCTCGCCGGGTCGTTGTCGGTGGGCATGGGCCACAGGACGGTGCGCAGGTCGTCGTTGGCGCAGATCTCCACCAGGCAGTGGAAGGCGTCGAGGCCGCGTTCGGCGGCGATGTCGTTCACGACCCGGCCCGAGAGGCCCTCGTTCTCCTTGCTGTACGTGTCCCCTATGACGTAGCGGCCGAAGTTCGCGAGGCGGCGGAAGACCCCGGCCTCCCTGCTGTCGGCGCGGCGCAGCATCTCGGCGCGCACCTGCGGGTCGCGGAGCTTCGCGATCCGCTCGGGGACCGGCAGTCCGAGGACCTCTCCCCAGCCGGGGACGAGGTTCAGCGCGCAGAAGGTGCCGAGCGACATGTTCATGGGGGTGAGGATCGGCATGGTCAGCGCGACGATCCGGCCACCGGCCGCACGGGCCCGCTCGCTCGGCGTCAGCTGGCGCGGGACCCGCTCGGGCACGGAGGCGTCGATGGTGAGGACGTTCCAGTTCAGGGGGCGGCCGGCGGCCGCGCTCATCTCCACGAAGAGGTCGATCTCCTCGTCGGAGAACTGGTCGAGGCAGCCCGCGACGATCGCCTCCAACTGGGTGCCCTCGTGCTCGCCGACCGCCCGGGAGAGCGCGAGGAGTTCGGCCGGTCTCGCGTGCCGGGAGGCGACGGGGGCGCCGGAGCCGTCGGAGTGGGTGGAGGACTGGGTGGTCGACAGTCCCCAGGCGCCGGCCTCCATGGCGTCGTGGAGGAGTTCGAGCATCCGGCGCATCTGCCGCTCGGTGGGTTGTCCGCCGACGGCGTCCTCGCCCATGACGTACCGGCGCAGCGCGCAGTGGCCGACCATGAATCCGGCGTTGACGGCGATCCGCCCCTCCAGGGCGTCGAGGTACTCGCCGAAGGTGGACCAGCTCCAGTCGACGCCCTCTTCGAGTGCGGCGAGGGCCATCCCCTCCACCTTGCTCATCATGCGGCGCGTGTAATCGGCGTCCTCGGGGCGGTCCGGGTGGAGGGGCGCGAGGGTGAAGCCGCAGTTCCCGCCGGCGACGGTGGTCACGCCGTGGTTCATGGAAGGGGTGGCGTACGGGTCCCAGAACAACTGGGCGTCGTAGTGCGTGTGGGGGTCGATGAACCCGGGGGACAACACGAGCCCGGTGGCGTCCTCGTCGGTGCGGGCCGGCTCGGTGACGGTGCCGGGTTCGCCGATGACGACGATCCGCCCGTCCCGGATGCCGATGTCGGCGACGTACGCGGGCGCGCCCGTGCCGTCGACGACGGTCGCTCCCTTGATCAGGTGGTCGAGCATGACGCTGAGGCTCCTTCTTCCCTGACGTGGCGTTCCGGACCCGCCGGGGCGGGGCCGGGGGCGGACGGCGGGCGGGCCGTTCAGACGGCCTGGCGGAAGCGGGTCGTGCGGTGGACCGGGTCCGTGTCGATGTGCGGGATCACGTGCTCGCCGATGAGCTTGATGGTCGTCATCGTGTCCTCGTAGGACACGCCGGTCGGAAGGCCGAAGGACAACTGGTCGGCGCCGGCCTGCTCCCAGCGCTTGCACTGGGCGCGGACCTCGGACGGGTCGCCGCAGATCAGCAGTTCCTCGGCGATCAACAGCTCGATGATCTCCGCGTTGTACTCGGGCAGGGTCTCGGGCCACTGCGGGATGGCCTCGGGGCGCGGGAAGGTGTCGTGGTAGCGGAACACCAGCGACTGGAACCGGTTCATGTTCGCGTTGACGGCGATCTCGACGGCCTTGTCGTGGGTCTCGGCACAGATCGCGGTGGAGGTGACCATCACGTTGTCGTTGACGAAGGCCCCGATGGCCTTCGCCTCCCGGATCGCCGTCTTGTACTGCTCCAGCACCCACTCCATGTCGGAGACCTTCTGCACGCTGAAGCCGAGGACCCCCAGCCCCTTCCTCGCGGCCATCGCGTACGAGGACGGCGACCCGGCGGCGTACCACATGGCGGGGTGCGCCTTGCCGTACGGCTTGGGGAAGATCTTGCGCGGGGGCAGCGACCAGTGCTTGCCCTGGAACCCCTCGTACTCCTCCTGGAGGAACATCTTGGGGAACTCCGCGATGGTCTCCTCCCAGATCTCCTTGGTGTGGTTCATGTCGGTGATGCCGGGCAGGAACCCGAGGATCTCGTGGCTGCCCGCGCCGCGGCCGGTGCCGAACTCGAAGCGGCCCTTGGAGAGGTGGTCGAGCATGGCGACCTTCTCGGCCACCTTGACCGGGTGGTTCACCGGGGCGAGGGGGTTGAAGATGCCCGAGCCGAGGTGGATGCGTTCGGTGGCGTGGGCGAGGTAGGCGAGGAACACCTCGTTCGCGGAGAGGTGCGAGTACTCCTCCAGGAAGTGGTGCTCGGAGGCCCAGGCGTACTTGAAGCCGGACTTGTCGGCCTGGATGACGTACTCGGTCTCCTCGATCAGCGCCTTGTGCTCCGCCTCGGGGTCGACCCTGGACCGCGCCTCAGGCACGTATCCCTGCACGAAGAGCCCGAATTCCAAGGGGTTCACCGTCCTTAGTTTTCTGACGTTGCGTCAGATTCGATGCAGCCGACTGTTCCACCGCGCACCGGGAGCGTCAATACCTGACGCATCATCAGGAAACGTGGTTCCCGTGGTCAGAGGAGGCTCACCCCGGCCGTCCAACCGCCGTCGATGACGAACGGCTGGCCGGTGATGTACGAGGAGTCCTCGCCGGTGAGGAAGAGCGCGAGCCGCGCGACCTCGTCCGGCCGGCCCACCCGGCCCAGCGGGACCACCCGCTTGTACAGGTCCGCCATCGCCTCCCGGGCCTCGTCGGTCATCCCCGCCGGGTCCAGCAACCCCGGGTTGGCCATCGGGGTGTCCACGGCGCCCGGGCACATCGCGTTGACCCGGATGTTCTTCGCGGCCAGTTCCAGCGCGGCGACGCGGGTCAGCCCGAGGACGGCCGCCTTGGTCGCGGCGTACGCGCCCACGTACGCCATGCCCGTCAGTCCCGTATAGGAGGAGGTGTTGACGATCGTCCCGCCGCCCGCCGCCTCGATCTCGGGGGCGAGCGCCCTGATACCGAGGAAGGCGCCGACCTGGTTGACCCGCACGACCTGCTCGAACTCCTCCAGCGGGGTCGCGGTCAACTCGTTGAAGCGCAGGATGCCCGCGTTGTTGACCAAGCCGTCGATCCGCCCGAAGGCCTCCTTGGCGGCGGTGACGGCGGCGGCCCAGTCCTCCTCCCTGCGGACGTCCATCCGTACGTAGCGCGCCCGGTCCTCGCCGGTCCCCTCGCGGATCTCCTCGGCGACCGCGGCGCCCTGCTCGTCCAGCACGTCCCCGAGCAGCACACTCGCCCCCTCGGCGGCGAAGAGGCGGGCCTCCTGCTCGCCCTGGCCGCGCGCGGCGCCGGTGATGAGGACGACGCGTCCCTCCAGCTTGCCCATGCCGATGCTCCTAGTCGTTGAGGAGGGGGGCCACCTCGGCCCCGAAGGCGGCTATCTGGTCGATCAGTTCGGCGCGGTCGCGGCTGCGGAAACGCACCTGGATCTGATCCACGCCGAGGGCGGCGTACTCGCGCAGGGACGCGGCGAGCGCCTCCGCCTTGCCGGTGAGCGTGCGGCGGCCGGTGGCCCAGGCGGGCTCGCCGACGTAGAGCGCCTCGGTGATCGCACCGATCTCCGGCGGGTCCTCCACCCCGGCCGCCGCGCGCAGCTCCCTGATACGGGCGATCTGCGCGGGGAGGGCCGCGCGCGGGTCGCCCTGCGGGAGCCAGCCGTCGCCGCGCACGGCGGCCCGGCGCACGGCGGCGGGCGAGGAGCCTCCGACCCACACGGGAATCCGCGCCTGGGCGGGCCGGGGCCGCTGCCCGAGGTCCGCGAAGGGGAACCGCTCGCCCTCGAACCGTGGGTACTCGTCCGGGCCCAGGGCCGCGCGCAGGGCGTCCAGCGTCTCGTCGAGCACCGCCCCGCGGCGTGCGAAGTCGACGCCGAGCACCGCGAACTCCTCCGCCACGTGCCCGGCCCCCACCCCGAGGATCAGGCGCCCTCCCGAGAGGTGGTCGAGGGTGGCGTACTGCTTCGCGGTGACCAGCGGGTGTCGCAGTGCGACGATCGCGACGTGGCTCAGCAGCCGGACGTTCTCGGTGATCCCGGCGAGGTAGGACAGGGTCGCCACCGGGTCGTACCAGACGGTGCCCATCGCCCCGGCGAGGCGGCGCGGGACGGCCACGTGATCGCAGGTGGCGAGGTAACCGAACCCCGCCCGGTCGGCGGCCCGGGCGACCTCCGCGAGGTCGTCGGCGGTGGCCGCGGCCTCCCAGGGCTCTGCGTACAGGGTGCTCTGCGACTGGATCGGGAGCTGCATCCCGTACGCCAGCCGGCCTTCGGTGAACACGCGCGCCATATCGTGACCGCCTCGCCTTCGTGTGGGCCGTGCCGATGCGTCATACCGGCCCGACGCATCGTCGTAGCTGACGATCCGTCAGGCAAGGTGCGTGCACGAATCCCGGCGGCCCAACGGGGGCGGCGGACGCCGGCGAGGCCGGGTCTCGGGGACACCGCCCCCAAAACCCCACCCACACACAGGTACCGTCCCGACCCTTCCGACGTACCATGATCTGATGAGAACTCCCCGTCAGGCAGCGCGAATTGTCGTACTCTCCCCGACCGGATCGGTGTTCCTCTTCCGGGAGAACAACAGCGAAGTCGGCATCCACTGGCTCCCGCCCGGCGGAGGCATCGACCCCGGGGAGAGCCCCGAGGAGTGCGTGCGGCGGGAGCTGCGCGAAGAGACCGGGTGGACCGATCTGGAACCGCAGCGACTGCTCTGCACCTGGGAGCACGACTTCACCTACCGGGGCACACGGGTCCGCCAGCACGAGCACATCTACGTCACCACCGGCCCCCGCCGCGATCCCGTCCCGGAGTACCCCGAGGCCCACTGGCGCTGGCTCTCCCCGAGTGCGCTGGCCACGCTCGGGGAACCCCTGTGGCCGCCGCGACTGAACGAGCTGCTGGCCCGCGCCTCCGCCGGACCGGTCCACCTCGGCCTGATCGCCTGACCACCGGGAGCGGACGGGATCAGGCGAGGCCACACGGCGTCACCCGGGAACGGGCCGCCGCCGGCCCACCGCCCGCTCGTCCCCGCGCTCAGCCCGCCGTCGCGCGGGCGTACAGGGAAGCCGCGTACTCCCCCAGCACGGTGCTCGTGGAGACGTCGTCCGTATCGCCGCCCGTCAGGATGCCGACGATCTTCCCGTCACGGGCGATCCACGCGCTGCCGCTCGTCCCGCCCGGGAAGTCGGCGCAGTCGAAGCGCTGCTCGGTCGCCTTCTCCCGGACCGACACCGCCGTGCACGTGCGGGGCACCTTGCGGTCGGCCGGGTAGCCCGTCACCGTGACCTCTTCGCCGGTACGGCCCGACGTGTCCAGGACGGCGGCGCCCGTGAGGTCCTCGATGTCGCGGCCCGACGCGTCGGGGGCGAGGCGGGCGAAGGCGAGGTCGTAGTCGTCGTTCCCGTCGTCCGTCCAGCGCGTGTCCTCGTAGACCTCTTCGAGCTTCCACGTACCGTACGGCGCCTTCCCGTTCGCGTACGCGGGTGCGAAGACCGCGCCGCCCACGCCGTCCTTTCCCGCCACCAGGCAGTGTCCGGCGGTGACGATCAGGTTCCGGCCGGGGCTGTGCACGACGGTCGCGGTGCAGAAGTGATCACCGTCCAGACCACCCTCGAACAGCGCACCCGTGAAGGCGGACGGTCCGCCGGGACGCGGGGTCACCGGTGTCGAGCTCGGCCGCGGCGGCTTCGCCAGTTGGGGCTGCTTCGCCGATTGCGACCGCGACGGCGGCTTCGCGGAAGCCGTCCCCGAGGGTGCCGACTTCGGATGCGCCGACACCGTCCCGTCCGCGGCCGGCACCACCGTAGTCATGGCCGCGGACGCGCCCAGCGCCGCCACCCCGCACAGCACCGCGGTCACCACGGTCCGCTTGTCCACCCGAGCCACCCCTCGCCACGCTCCCCGCTTTGCTCTGGCGAAGCATGCCCTGGCACCCCCGCCGCCGCAAGGGCCGGACCCCGCCGAGACCCCGGGCTCCACCATCCCACTTCCGGGACGCGGGTGTTGCCACGAGCGGACCGTACGAACCTCACGCCCCTCCCACGGGGCGCGCCGGCTCATCCACCCGTATCCGTCACCGCCCGCACCGACCCGCCGCGACCCGACCTCACCCCGCCCACAACCCTTCCGGGGTCAGGCCGAGGAGGTCGATGGCGTTGCCCCGGACGATCCGCTCCACGACGTCGGGCGCGAGGTGCCCCATCTGCGCCTCGCCGACCTCGCGGGACTTGGGCCAGGTGGAGTCCGAGTGCGGGTAGTCCGTCTCGTAGAGGACGTTGCCCACGCCGATCGCGTCGAGGTTCCGCAGCCCGAACGCGTCGTCGAAGAAGCAGCCGAAGACGTGTTCCGCGAACAGTTCGGACGGCGGCCGGTGGACCTTGTCCGCCACGCCGCCCCAGCCGCGGTTCTCCTCCCACACCACGTCCGCGCGCTCCAGGATGTACGGGATCCACCCGATCTGGCCCTCCGCGTACATGATCCGCAGGTTCGGGAAGCGCTCGAACTTGCCGCTCATCAGCCAGTCGACCATCGAGAAGCAGCAGTTGGCGAAGGTGATGGTGGAGCCGACGGCCGGCGGGGCGTCCGCCGAGGTCGACGGCATCCGGGAGGAGGAGCCGATGTGCATGGCGATGACCGTGCCGGTCTCGTCGCAGGCCCGGAGGAAAGGGTCCCAGTCGTCGGTGTGGATGGAGGGGAGCCCCAGGTGCGGGGGTATCTCGGAGAAGGCGACGGCCCGCACCCCGCGCGCGGCGTTGCGGCGGACCTCCGCCGCGGCCAGTCCCGCGTCCCAGAGGGGCACGAGGGTGAGCGGGACGAGACGGCCCCGGGCGTCCGGGCCGCACCATTCCTCGACCATCCAGTCGTTGTACGCCCGCACGCCGAGCAGCCCCAGTTCGCGGTCGGCGGCTTCGGTGAAGGTCTGACCGCAAAAGCGCGGAAACGTCGGGAAGCAGAGGGCGGACTGGACGTGGTTGACGTCCATGTCGGCGAGTCGATCGGGAACCGAGAAGGAGCCCGGGCGCATCTGCTCGTAGGTGATGACTTCCAGTTTGATCTCGTCGCGGTCGTATCCCACGGACGTGTCGAGGCGGGTGAGCGGCCGGTGCAGGTCCTCGTACACCCACCAGTCGCCGATGGGCCCATCGTCGCCCTTGGCGCCCATGACGGGGGCGAACTTCCCGCCGAGGAAGGTCATCTCCTTCAACGGGGCGCGGACGACGCGGGGGCCGATGTCGCGGTACTTGGACGGGAGCCGGTCCTGCCAGACGTGAGGGGGCTCCACCGTGTGGTCGTCCACCGAGATGATCTTCGGGAAGGTCTCCATGACGACTACGGTAGCGTCGATCTGACGGATCGTCAGCTAGTTCCGCGTCGTCCGGGAAGGGATCACTCCGCTGCGGGCTGACGGGTGGACGCAAGACAGGGCAGACTGGCCCTTACACCGACGGAAGGCAGGGGGGACGACAGATGGACGGCATACCGGCCATCCCGCACCAGCGGAACCACCCCGAGGCGGCCCGGAACATCCCCAGCCCCGCCGGCGCACCCACCACCGCCGGCGCGCCCACGTCCGCCCCCACACCCCCCGGCGCGCCCACCGCCACCTTCCCCACCGCGGGCCCCACCGCCGAGCCCACCCCCGCCGAGCCCGTCGCCGGCAACCGCTTCGCCGTCCTCGGCACCGTCCGCGCCTGGCGCGGCTCCGAGTCACTGCCCTCCGGCAGCCCGCAGCAGCGCGCCCTGCTCGCCGCGCTGCTGCTCCGCGACGGCCGCACCGCCACCGCGCCCGAACTCATCGACGCCATCTGGGGCGAGGAGCCGCCGCAGCAGGCCCTCGCCACGATCCGTACGTACGCCTCGCGCCTGCGCAAGGTCCTCGACCCGGGGCTCCTCGTCACCGACGCCGGCGGTTACGCGATCCGCCTGCACCACGCCGCCGCCCTGGACCTCGGCGTCGCCCGCGCCCTCGCCGCCGACGCCGACAAGGCCCGCGCCGCCGGGGACCGCGTCCTCGCCCGTACGCTGCTCGCCCGCGCCCTGGACCTGTGGGACGGCGAACCCCTCGCCGGGGTCCCCGGCCCGCACGCCGACACCGAGCGCACCCGCCTCGCGGAATGGCGCCTCCAGCTCCTCGAAACCCGCCTCGACCTGGACCTGGAGGTCGGCCACCACGCCGAGGCCGTCTCCGAGCTCACCGCCCTCACCGCGGCCCACCCCCTGCGCGAACGGCTGCGCGAGCTGCTGATGCTCGCCCTGTACCGCAGCGGCCGCCAGGCCGAGGCCCTCGCCGTCTACGCCGACACCCGCCGCCTCCTCGCCGACGAACTCGGTGTCGATCCCCGTCCCGAACTCTCCGCGCTCCAGCAGCGCATCCTTCGCGCAGACGCCGAACTCGCCCGCGTCGAGGGCCCGACCCCGGCCGCCACGCCCGTGGCCGTCCGGCCGGCGCAACTGCCGGCGACCGTCCCCGACTTCACCGGCCGGACCCCCTTCGTCAACGAGCTCGGCGAGATCCTGGCCGGCGCCGAGGGCCAGGTGATGGCCGTATCCGCGCTCGCCGGCATCGGCGGCGTCGGCAAGACCACCCTCGCGGTACACGTCGCGCACGCCGCCCGCCCGCACTTCCCCGACGGGCAGCTCTACGTCGACCTCCAGGGAACCGAACCGCGACCCGCCGAGCCCGTCGCCGTCCTCGGGTCCTTCCTGCGCGCGCTGGGCATCCCCGACACCACCATCCCCGACACCGCCGCCGAACGGGCCGCGCTGTACCGCTCCACGCTCGACGGCCGCCGCGTGCTCGTCCTCCTCGACAACGCCCGCGACGCCGCCCAGGTGCGCCCGCTGCTGCCGGGCACCGAGGGCTGCGCCGCCCTCGTCACCAGCCGGGTCCGCATGTCGGGCCTCGCGGGGGCCCACCTCGTGGACCTGGACGTGATGAGCCCCGACGAGGCGCTCCAGTTGTTCACCCGCATCGTGGGCGAGGAACGCGTGCGCTCCGAGCGGCAGGCCGCCCTCGACGTGGTCGGAGCCTGCGGGTTCCTGCCGCTCGCCATCCGCATCGCCGCCTCCCGACTCGCCGCCCGCCGCACCTGGACCGTCTCCGTCCTCGCCGCGAAGCTCGCCGACGAGCGTCGCCGCCTGGACGAACTCCAGGCCGGCGACCTGGCCGTCAAGGCCACCTTCGAGCTGGGCTACGGCCAGTTGGAGCCCGCCCAGCAGCGGGCCTTCCGGCTCCTCGGGCTCGCGGACGGCCCCGACATCTCCCTCCCGGCCGCCGCCGCCCTGCTGGACCTGCCGGAGCACGACACCGAGGACCTCCTCGAAGCGTTGGTCGACTGCTCCCTGCTCGAATCGGCCGCGCCCGGCCGTTACCGCTTCCACGACCTCGTACGCCTCTACGCGCGTGCCTGCGCCGATCGCGACGAACAGCCACCGGCCGGCCGCACCGCCGCCCTCGACCGGCTCCTCGACTTCTACCTCGCCACCGCCGCCGGGGTGTACGCGCTGGAACGCCCCGGCGACCGGCTGCCCGCCCACATGTCCGCCACCCGCCATCCGGGACTGGCCTTCACCGAGGCGCGCACCGCGCTGGACTGGCTGTTCGCCGAGGCGGACCCGCTGCTCGCCTGCGTCCGGCAGGCCTCCGTCCGCGGCGCCGAGCGGCCGGACGTGCTGCGCCGGGCGGTGGACCTGCTGTGGGCGGCGAAGGACCTCACCGAGTCCGGGGCCAACTCGAAACAGTACGAGTCCGCCGCCCGCGCGCTCTGCGAGACGGCGCGCGGCGTCCGGGACCCGCACGCCGAGGGCCGGGCCCGCACCACGCTGACGATGGTCCACCTGGTGGCGGGACGCTTCGCGGAGGCCGACGACGAAGCGCGCCGGGCGATGGCCCTGGCCCGCGAGGCCGACGACCCGCTGCCCAGTTGCTGGGCCCCCAACGACCGCGGGATCATCGCGCTCTACCAGGGGCGGCACGCCGACGGCGAGCGGTTCCTGCTGGAGGCGATCGCGAACTTCCGCGCCGACGCCAACTTCGTCGGCGAGGCCAGCGCCCTGTGCAACCTGTCCCGCATCCACGTCGAACTGGGCCGTCTCACCAGTGCCATAGACCTCGCACAACAGGGCATCGCCATCTACGACCGGATGGGCCTGACCCTGCGCCTGGCCAACGGCCGCTACGCGCTGGGCATCGCGCTCACCCAGGCGGGCCGGCTCGGGGAGGCGCTGGAGCAGCTCGGCGAGGCGCTTTCGCTGTTCCACGAGAACCGGCAGCCGCTGTGGGAGGGCGTGACGCACTTCCGGCTCGCGGAAGCGCATCTGGCGGCCGACCGGCCGACGCTGGCCGCCTCGCACGCCGAGCAGGCCATCGCGCTGCGCGGTATCGGCGGCGAGTGGCGCCGGGCGACCGTGCTGACGGTGCTGGGGAAGGCCCTGGTGCGGCTGGGGCAGCGGGACCGGGCGCGGGTGTGCTGGCGGGACGCGGAGAGCGTGTTCGCGCAACTGGGTTCGGCGGAGCTGGCCGAAGTACGTACGTTACTTGCGTCACAACTGGCGGCCTGACCTGCGCGGTAGACCGATGAACGTGACGTTCATCGTTCGTTTATCGCCGCCCGCCATCATGAATACATCGGCTCGGCGGGTCGGGGGACTCGCGGGTCGACTGGAGGACTACCCGTTCGGCGGTCCACGGGGGAATCGCCGAACGGGCCCGACTCATCCATCAGGAGATCCGACGATGACGACGAACGAGAACGCCCTGCCGAACGACGGCGACATCAGACCGCTCGACAACCACGCGTCGGGCATCGAGATCAAGCCGCTGGACAACCATGCCTCGGGCGGTACGCCGCTGCTCGGGCAGGAAGACAAGACTCCGGACGCGGACATCGTGACGCTGGACAACCACGCGTCCGGACCGCTTCCGTAGCCGAGGCGAGCACAGCACGCACGGGGGAAACGTACGGGGGACGTACGGGGGACGTACGGGGGAAGCCCACGGGGATGCGTACGGGGGGATGCGTACGGGGGAGACCCGAGGGCTCGTACGGGGGACGGCGGCCGCGGTGGCCAGGGGGGACCACCGCGGCCGCCGCACGTCGTTGTGACGGCCCTGTGACCGGAGGCATGGCCTCCGTCACAGCCGCGCGCATCCGCTCCTGATCTCCTGGACCGATGCGCCCCGTCCCCTCCGCGAGCCCGCCCGCCCTGTGCGCCCTCGCCGCCACCGTGCTCCTCGCCGGATGCGGAACGCACAGCGCGGGCTCCGGCGCGGCCGGCGGCTCCGCCGCACCGAGCTGCGTCCCTTCCCCGACCGCGGACCGGCCCACCGGCGCGGACCACGACGGCGTGAGCCTCGTCAGCCGCGAGTGCGGCCCCTCCCCGGATGCGGACCGGGCCGCGTTCCGGGTCACCAACCCCGGCTCCGAGGCCCTCACCTACGAGATCACCTTCACCTACCTGAACGCCTCCGGCCAAGTCATGGACGCCGTCCGGCAGACCGTGGCGTCCGTGGGGCCGGGTCAGAGCGTCACGCGCGCCGTCGAACGGACGGCGGGCGCGACCGGGACCGGTGCCGGGACCGGGACCGGGACCGGGACGCAGGTGCGGATCACCAAGGTCCGGGCCGTCCCGGCCGCCGAGGCGCCCGCCCCGCCGGGCACCTGCCCGCCCTCCGGGGTCCGCGTCACGGCCGACGACGGCGACGCCGCCATGGGACTGCGCGTGGTGGGCCTCCACCTGACCAATTGCGGCGCCGCCGCATACCGGCTCGACGGGTATCCCGCCCTCCAACTTCTCGACGCGAGCCGCAAGCCGTTGACCGGCGTCGACGTCCTCCGGGGCACCGCCGAGATCGCCACGGGAATCGGCCGGGACGCGCCGGCCGCGCCCCTGACGCTGCGGCCGGGGGAGTCGGCCTCCGCCTCGCTCGCCTGGCGCAACACCACCGGTTCCGGCGACGCCGTGACCGCCCCGTACGCCAGGGTGACGGCGAAACCGGGGGCTCCGGCGGTGACCGTGACGCCCGAGCTCGACCTCGGCACCACGGGACGGCTCGGCGTCGGCGCCTGGGAGAAGGACCGGGCGCGCACCCCGTGAGGAGCTCCCGCCCGCACACCGTGAGAGTCCCCCGCACCGGGCGGGAACGCGTCTAGGGTGGAGGGATGTTCACCTCCCAGGGGCCGACCGTCCGCGAGCTGGCCGTGCAGGCTCTGTCCTCCGTCGAGCGCGGTTACGACCTGTTGGCGCCGAAGTTCGACGCGACGCCGTTCCGCACCCCGGACCGGATGCTCGACTCGGTCGAGGAGACCCTGGCGGAGCACGAGGGGTCCTTCGGCTCCGGGCTGGACCTGTGCTGCGGCACCGGCGCGGGCCTGCCGCTGCTGCGGCGGCTGTGCCGGGACCGGGTCACCGGCGTGGACGTCAGCGCCGGCATGCTGCGGCAGGCCGCGCGGGACCTCCCGGACGGGGTCGATCTCGTCCGGGCCGACGCGCTGGCCCTGCCGGGGTCGTTCGCGGACTCGTACGACCTGGCGGTGAGCTTCGGGGCCTTCGGGCACTTCCTCCCGGCCCAGCGGCCCACCCTGTTCGCCGGCGTCCGGCGGGCGCTGCGCCCCGGCGGCGTGTTCGCCTTCCCGATCGGGGCGCCCATCCCGCCGTCGTCACCGCTGTGGTGGGCGGTGGCCGGCTTCGACGCGGCGATGCGCGTCCGCAACGCGGTGTGGCGCCCGCCGTTCGTCATGTACTACCGCTCCTTCCCCTGGGGGCCGGTCCGGGCCGATCTGCGCGCGGCGGGGTTCACGGTGGGGACCGCCCCGTTGGAGCACTTCGGGCGCCGCCCCGACGGGACCCCGCGCTGGCGCCTGGTACTGGCCCGCAAGCCCGCCTGAGCCACGCGTGCCCCACCCGCCGCGCCGCTCTAGGCCCGGGTCCGCAGCTCCCCCTTGAGGACCTTGCCGCTCGCGTTGCGCGGCAGCTCGCTCACGAACTCCACCGTCCGCGGCACCTTGTAGTTGGCCATCTCGCGCCGGGACCAGGCGATCAGGTCGTCGGCGGTGAGGGTGGAGCCGGGGCGCCGGACCGCGTAGGCCTTGCCGACCTCGCCGAGGCGCGGGTCGGGGACGCCGACGACGGCGACGTCCGCGACGTCCGGGTGCAGGCCGAGGAGCTGCTCGATCTCCGCGGGGTAGGCGTTGAACCCGCCGACGATGAACATGTCCTTGATCCGGTCGGTGATGCGCAGGTTCCCGGCGGGGTCGAGGAGCCCGACGTCGCCCGTGCGCAGCCAGCCGTCCGGGGTGATGGCGCGCCGTGTCTCCTGGGGGTCCTCGAAGTACCCCCGCATGACGTGGTGGCCGCGTACCCACACCTCCCCCGGGGTGCCGGCGGCTGCCGGGGCGCCGTTCTCGTCGGCTATCCGTACCTCGGTGTCGGGGATGGCGCGCCCGGAAGTGGCGGCGATGACCTCGGGCGGGTCGCCGCGGCGGCACATGGTGACGATGCCGCCGGCCTCGGAGAGCCCGTACGCGGTCAGGACGGTGGCGATGCGCAGTTCGTCGCGCAGTCGCTCGACGAGCCGGAGCGGGACGACGGCCGCGCCGGTGACGACCAGGCGCAGGGCGGACAGGTCGTGGTGGTCGCGCTGGGGGTGGTCGAGGAGGGACTGGTGGAGGGTGGGCGGCCCGGGGAGGACGGAGATCCGTTCGGCGGCGACGTTCGCGAGGACGGTGTCGACGTCGAAGACGGGCTGGGGGATCATCGTCGCCCCGCGCATCAGGCAGGCGATGATCCCGGCCTTGTAGCCGAAGGTGTGGAAGAAGGGGTTCACGATCAGGTAGCGGTCGCCTTCGCGCAGTCCGGCGAGTTCGCTCCACACGTCGTAGCAGCGCAGCGTCTGGGCGTGGGTGATGACGGCGCCCTTGGGGCTGCCGGTGGTGCCGGAGGTGAAGATGATGTCGGAGGGCGCGTCGGGGCAGAGCGATTCGACGCGCTCGCGGACGGCCCCGGCCGGTACCCGGTCGCCGCCGGCCAGGAAGTCCTTCCAGGTGCGGAAGGCCTCGGGGGCGTCCTCGGCGAGCACGACGACCTGTTCCAGGTCGGGTAGGCCGGGCAACGGGCCGGTGCCGTCGCCTTCGGCGGTGGCGCGGCGCAGGGAGGCGACGTAGGAGGTACCGAGGAAGGTGCCGGTGACGAAGAGGAGCCGGGCCCGGCTGCGTCGGAGCACGTAAGCGGCCTCGGAGCCCTTGAACCGGGTGTTGAGCGGGACGAGCACCGCGCCGGCGGAGACGGCGCCGAGGGCGGAGACGATCCAGTCGAGGCTGTTGGGCGCCCAGACGGCGACCCGGTCGCCGGGTTCGATCCCGGCGGCGAGACAGGCCGCGGCGGCGCGTTCGACGCGTTCGCCGAGCCGTCCGTAGCTCACGCGGACGCGGCCGTCGGCGACGGCCTCGCGGTCGCCGTAGCGGCCGGCGGCGTCCCGCACGAGCCTTCCGATGGTGCCCCAGCGCAGGTCGCCCCGGGGGTCGGCGGCGCGGTCCGGGTGCTCTGCGGTGGGTCGGTCCCCGCCCTGTCGGTGCTGCTCGTGCCGCTCCTCGCCCATCGCGCGTCGCCCTCCCCGGTGCCAGTAGCTGACTATCCGTCAGATTAGCTGTAGCCTTCGCGGCTGTCAGCACTGGCGCGCACCCGGAGGTGGCGATGGCGGCAACGCTCAAGGACGCTACGGCAATCGTCGGCATCGGCCAGACCGCCTTTGCCAAACGGCTGCCGGGCAGCGAAAAGGAATTGGCCTGCCGCGCGATCCTCGCGGCGCTCGCGGACGCGGGCATAGCACCGGCGGAGGTCGATGCCTTCGCCTCGTACACGATGGAGGAGACCGACGAGGTCGAGGTCGCCAAGTCCATCGGCGCCGGCGACGTCACCTTCTTCTCCAAGGTCGGCTACGGCGGCGGCGGCTCCTGCGCCACGGTCGGCCACCTCGCCGCCGCCGTCGCCACCGGCCAGGCCTCCGTCGGCGTCGCCTGGCGCTCGCGCAAGCGCGGCTCGGGACCCCGCCCCTGGAGGAACACGACCGTGCAACTGCCCACCCCGGGGCAGTGGACCCGCCCGTTCGGACTGCTGCGCCCGGCCGACGAGATAGCCATGCTGGCCCGCCGCTACATGCACGAGTACGGGGCCACCCGCGACCACCTCTTCAACGTGGCGATGGCCTGCCGCAACCGGGCCAACGAGAACCCGGCGGCGGTGATGTACGAGCGCCCGCTGACCCGCGAGATGTACATGACCTCCCGCATGATCAGCGAGCCGCTCTGCCTCTTCGACAACTGCCTGGAGACGGACGGGGCGCTCGCCTGCGTCATCGTCTCCGCCGAGCGGGCGCGGGACTGCCGGCAAAAGCCGGTCTACGTCCACTCCGTCGCGCAGGGCCTGCCGGCGCAGCACCACGGGATGGTCAACTACTGGAACGACGACCCGCTGTCCGGCCCGGCGTGGACGGCCGCCCGTCACCTGTGGAAGCAGGCCGACTTCGGGCCCGAGGACGTGGACGTCGCGCAGATCTACGACGCCTTCACCCCGCTGATCCCGCTGTCCCTGGAGGGGTACGGCTTCTGCGGGCGCGGCGAGGGCGCCGCCTTCACCGAGGGCGGGGCGCTGGAGATGGGCGGCCGGCTGCCGATCAACACCGGCGGCGGCGGTCTGTCCGAGGCGTACGTGCACGGCTTCAACCTGATCAACGAGGGCGTCAAGCAACTGCGCGGCATCTCCACCGCCCAGGTGCCGGACGCCGCCACGTGCCTGGTGACGGCGGGCGAGGGTGTCCCGACGTCCGCGATCCTGCTGAGGAGCTGACACCGACCATGACCGCGCCCGCCGAAAGCCTCCTCCTCCCGGTCCCGGACGAGGACGGGGCCCCGTTCTGGGAGTACGCCGCGCGCGGTGAACTCCGCGTCCAGGCCTGCGCCGACTGCGGTCGGCTCCGCTTCCCCCCGCGGCCCTGCTGCCCGCGCTGCGGGTCGTTCGGCTCCCGGTGGCGGCCGATGAGCGGCCGGGGCCGGATCTGGTCGTTCGTACGGCCGCACCCGCCACTGCTGCCCGCCTACGCGGCGCAGGCCCCGTACAACGTCGTCCTCGTGGAGCTGGCGGAGGACCCGCTGATCCGACTGGCGGGGAACCTGGTCACCTCGGCCGACGCCCCGCTGGACTCGGTGGACCCGGCCCGGCTGCGGATCGGGGCGCGGGTGCAGGTGGTGTTCACCGAGACGGGCGGGATGAGCGTGCCGCGCTGGGTCCTGGAGCGGCCGTGACGGTACGGGTGGAGCGGGACGGGGCGAGCGGCGTCGCGGTCGTCACCCTGGACCGGGAGCACAGGCACAACGCGATCGACCTCGCGACGGCCGGTGCACTGGCCGCCGCATGGCAGGGGTTCCGGCACGACGACGACGTACGGGCGGTGGTGCTGACGGGCGCCGGCACGGCCGCGTTCTGCACGGGCGTCGACCGGGACGTCTCGGTAGCGCAACCCGCGTCCCCGTACTCCGTCGACGACCCGCTGATCGCCGTCGGCCCGAAGGCCAACGACCTGTGGAAGCCGGTGGTCGCGGCCGTCAACGGCATGGCGTGCGGCGGGGCGTTCTACCTGTTGGGCGAGTGCGAGTTCATCGTCGCGTCGTCGTCCGCGACGTTCTTCGACCCGCACACCACCTACGGGATGGTCAGCGCCTACGAGGCGGTCTACATGGCCCAGCGCATGCCGTTCGGGGAGGTGGCCCGGATGTCCCTGATGGGGACGGCGGAGCGGCTCTCGGCGCGGCGGGCGTACGAGACGGGGCTGGTCTCGGAGCTCGTCGAGCCCGGGGAGCTCGTGGCGGCGGCCCTGCGGTCGGCGCGGACACTGGCCGGTTTCCCGACCGCTGCCGTCCAGGGGACGGTACGGGCGTTGTGGTCGGCGAAGCAGGCTGCGCTGCGCCAAGCCCTGGACCAGGCGCCGGCCCTGATCGCCCTGGGCAACCTGCCTCCCGCGGACCAGGCCGCCCTCTTCACCGGCCGCCGCGCGGCACCGGAACCCCGGGTCCGCTAGGGCGGGTGGGCAAAAGGAGCGCCCGGCCCGGGGGCCCGGCGGCCGGCAAGGCGGCGGGGCGTACCGGTCAGCCCCGGACGACGGTCCCGAGTCGGCAGCCGGTGACCGCCGCGGCCTGCGTGGGGTCGCTGAGCGGGATCTCGATGGTGCGGGTCTCGCCCTGTTTGAGCGTGACCCGGCCGGAGGTGCGCTCGACGGTCCCGGACGCGCCGTCGAAGGTGATCGGGACCTCGACCGTGCGCTCGGTGCTCGCGAGGGAGGTGACCCTGACCGTGGCCTTTGAGGTGGCGGGGCCGGCGCAGGTGACCACCTCGGCGCGGGCGGGTGCGCCGGTGGCGGTGGGAGCGGGACTCGCCGTCGATCCGCTGCCCCTGGTGGTGTTGCGGTTGTAGGTGCTGGTTCGGTTGGAGCTGCTGCTGCTCTTGCTGCTCTTGGAGCTGGAGCTGGAGCAACCGCCCCCACCGCTGCCCTTGTGGCCGGACGAGAACCCCGTGAGCGCGAACACCACCGCCACGAGCACCGCGCCGAACCTGATGCGACGTCCGACCGCCATGGCCGTCTCCTCCCCCTGGACAACGGCGCGCCACGCTACCAGGCCCCCCGGACGCCCCACCCGACGTGCGGGCACCACGGGCCGCCCGTAGCGTCTGACCCAAGATCCCTACCCCGGAGGGCCGGGCATGATCCGCAACGTACTCGGCTCGATCCTCGGTCTGATCGGGGCCGCGGTCGCCGTCTGGAGTCCCTTCCGCGCCTGGTACGACGGCCGCCACGGGCGCGACTACCGCCTGGTGGAACTCTTCTCCCCGAGCGGGATCACCGGGGCCAAGGCCGCCCTGTTCACCGGGTTGCTGCTGCCGTTCTGCGCCGCGGCGCTCCTGGCACTCGTCGCGATCGTGCTGCGCTCGCGCGCCCTGATGGCACTCGCGGGGGTGGTGGTCCTCGGCTTCGCCGCGCTGTGGATGGTCCGTCAGGGCCAGGCCGTGGGCAGCATCTCGGTCGGCGGCGGGCGGGGCGTCGGCGCTGGTGTGGCCAGCGCGTTCGGCGCCGGCGCGCTGCTCCTCCTGGCGGCGGCCGTCATGCGCGGCCGCCCCCGCCGCCGCGTCCGCGACCGCGACCTCCCGCCCACCGACCAGGCCCCGACCTCCCCGACCCGCCACGACGCCGAACCCTGGCCCCCTCCGCCGCCGGACCGCGCCTAGCCCCTGTCGGGCGGCAGGGCCTAGCCTTCCGTCGTGAACGACAGCACTGACGGCGAGAGCGCCGACGGCGTACGGATAAGGATCAGGCCCGGCGGTCCCGCCGACGCGGCGGCGATCTTGGACATGCTCGACTCCGCGGTGGTCTGGATGAACGCGCGCGGCAACACCGAGCAGTGGGGCACGACGCCGTATTCGCGGCGGCCGGGCGGGCCGGAGCGGGTCGGGCGGTACACGACCGAGAACACGCCCTTCGTCGCGGAGTGGGACGGCGCTCCGGCGGGGGCCCTCGTCCTGGACTCCGGTCCCAGTCCGCAGCTGCCGATCGCGCCGGCCGGGGAACCCGAGCGGTACGTCCGCCTGTTGGTCGGGGACCGCCGCTACGCGGGCCTCGGGATCGGGGCCGCGCTGCTGGCCCGCGCCGTCGAGGAGACCCGGCGGGCCGGCGTCGGACTGCTGCGGGTGGACTGCTGGGCGGGCGGGGGCGGCGAACTGGTGGCGTACTACGAGCGCAACGGCTTCACGCCCGCCGCCGCCTTCGTGTCCGGCACCTGGCCGGGCCGGGTGCTGGAGCGGCGCGTCTAGGGCGTGTCGCCTTCGGGGGCCGCCGAACCGCGGTGGCGGAGGTCCGAGAGGGCGCCGGCGTATTTGACCGCCTGACCGGGCAGGTCCTGAACGCGGTCGGAGCGGCCCCCGCGACCGATCGGGCGGTACGGGACCTCCTCGCCGCCGACGCGGCGGCGCCGGCCGTGACGGCGGTGGTCGAGTCCCTCCTCGCCACGGGCCGGCTCGTCCGCCCGACCCCCGACACCCCGGCCCTCACCGACGCCGGACGCACGTGTCGCGCCGAGGCCGCCGTACGTGTCGACGCCTTCCGGGCGCTCGCGGCGCGGGGGGTCTCCACCGACGAGTACACCGCCGCCGTCGGTGTCCTCGCCCGCATGACCCGCAACCTCACTCCGGCCGCCTGACGAGGGGCCGACCACGGGCCGGACGAACAGCGGCCGGACATGGCGGCGGCCCCGGTCCCCCGAAGGGGGCGGGGCCGGCCGGCCGGGCTGGAGGGATCAGGCGGCGTCGACGACGCCCGAGGCCGCGATCTCGATCTTGCCCTTGGGGGCGCCGGACTGGGAGCCCAGGGCCTCGATCTGGTCGACGAGCTCCTGGCCCGAGACGACCTCGCCGAAGACGACGTGCTTGCCGTCGAGCCACGGGGTGACGACGGTGGTGATGAAGAACTGCGAGCCGTTGGTGTTGCGGCCGGCGTTCGCCATCGACAGCAGGTACGGGCGGTCGTGCTTCAGGTTGAAGTTCTCGTCCGCGAACTTCTCGCCGTAGATGCTCTTGCCGCCGGTGCCGTTGTGGTTGGTGAAGTCGCCACCCTGCAGCATGAACTGCGGGATGACGCGGTGGAAGCCGGAGCCGGCGTAGCCGAAGCCGTTCTGGCCGGTGGCCAGCTCGCGGAAGTTGCGCGCGGTCTGCGGGACGACATCGTCGAACAGGTTGAAGACGATGCGGCCGGCCGGGGCGCCGTTGATGGTGATGTCGAAGAAGACGTTGCTCATGGGGTCCATCCTGTCACTCCCGGTGCCGTGCGCTACCTGGAGGGGGGCGGGTCGCCTTACGCGCACCGCGTAAGGCGACTCCGTCGGACCCGCCGGGAGCTCACGCCCCGGTCCGGGTGCCCGTCCCCTTCGCCGCGTCCAGCGCGTACACGCAGCGGTCCTTGCTGCACGCGTACACCACCCCCGAGTCCGCCACCGGGGCGCCGGTGATCTCACCGCCCGTGGCCAGCTTCCAGCGCAGTTGGCCGCCCGCCGCGTCCAGGGTGTACAGGCAGTGGTCCGCCGAGCCGAAGTGCACGCGGCCGTCCGCGACCGCCGGCGAGCCGGTGATCTCCCCACCCGCCGCGAACCGCCACTTCGGGGTGCCGGTGACCGCGTCGAGCGTGTAGAGGGCGCTGCCCGCGCCCAGGTGGACGCTGCCGGCCGCCACCAGGACCGGGTCCGGCGAGGGCCGCGACTCCGTCGCGATGCGCCAGCGGTCCTTGCCGGTCACCGCGTCCAGGGCGTAGACGGTGCCCAGGTAGTCGACGAGGTACACGCCGCCGCCGGTCACCGCCGCGCCCGGTGCGAAGGCCGGGGGCGCCAGGAAGACCGCCGGGGCCTCGAAGTGCCAGCGCACCCGCCCCGAGGCCCGGTCGACGGACAGGACGCGGGTGCCGGCGGCGACGTAGACGTTGCCGTCGGGCGCCGGGGTGACCCGTACCGGCACGTTCCCGCAGGATGCCGCGTCGCCGACCGGGTACGACCAGGCCTCCAGGCCGGAGCGGGCGTCCAGGGCGCGCAGCCGGGCGTCCTGCCACACGTAGACGGTGCCGTCGTGCAGGACCGGCGCGGCCTCCGGGGTCTCGAAGTCCGACTGGGCGCCGCCGAGCTCCCACAGCTTCTGCCCGTTGGAGGCCTCCCAGCCCTGTACGCCGCCGCCGCGCGTAGCGGTGACGACCGTGCCCCGCTCGGCGCGCAGCGCGTACACCCAGGCATCGGTGGCCAGCCGCCACCGCTCGGAGCCGTCGGAGGCGTCGAGCGCGTACAGGGAGGGCCCGTCGGAGGCGTGGATGCGGCCGTCCGCGACGGCCATGGACCAGGCGACGTCCCGCGTCTTGAACTGCCGGCGGCCGCTGCCGACGTCGAGGGCGTGCACCTCGAAGGAGGTGACGTAGAGCAGGTCCCCGGCGACGGTCGGGGTGCCCCAGACCTCGTTGGACATGCGGAACCGCCAGGGCCGCCACCGGCCGCTGTCGGGTGAGGGGCCGGGGGGCGACGCGGCCGACTGGTGCGGCACCGCCGCCACGGCGTCGGCCGCGGACGCGCCGCCCGGCGGACGGACCCAGGCGGTGGCCACGTCGGCTCCGGCCCCGACGGGCGCGGCGGCCGTCGCGCGCGGCCCGGGCCCGATCGGCACCGGGGAGGCGCCGAGCCGGACGGGCTCGCCCGAGGGCACCGGGGAGGCGTCCGGCCGGTGCGCCGGGAGCGGCGGGGCGGCCTGGCCGGTGCGCGGGTCCACCCAGGACTCCGCCGGTTCGCGCCGACGGTGCGTGGCGGGGCCCGAGGCCGGGCCCTCGGCCCCGCGCGGCTTGCGGGCGGGAGCGGGGACCACGGCCGTACGCAGTCCGGCGCGCCGCGCCTCGATCATGGCGACGGCCTGAGGGGGCAGCCAGGCCGAGGCGGTGCCGCTGTCGTCGCCGCCGTCGAAGAGGTGCGGGGCCAATTGCGCCTGGAGGTCCGCCGGGGTGGGACGGCGGGTGGCGTCCATCTGCATGCAGGAGTCGATGAGGGGCCGCAGCTCGTCGGGGAGCCCCTCCAGGTTCGGGCCCTCGCGCAGCAGCATGAACACCGTCTCGACCGGGTTCGCCCCGTGGTAGGGCGGGTGTCCGGTGGCGGCGAAGACGAGGGTCGAACCGAGCGAGAAGACGTCGCTGGCGCCCTTGACGCTGCGCGAGTCCTTCGCCTGCTCGGGCGACATGTAGGCGGGGGTGCCGACGGCGACGTTCGTCATGGTCAGCCGGGTGTTGGAGACCCCGCTCGCGATGCCGAAGTCGATGACGCGCGGGCCGTCCTCGACGACGAGCACATTGGACGGCTTCAGGTCGCGGTGGACGAGGCCGGCGCCGTGGATGGACTGGAGGGCCTCCGCGATGCCCGCCGCGAGCCACCGGACGGCCTGCACGGGCATGGGCCCGCACTCGTTGACGATCTCCTCCAAGGAGGGGGCGGGTACGTACGCGGTCGCCAGCCACGGCACGGCGGCGCGCGGGTCGGCGTCGACCACGGCCGCGGTGTAGAAGCCGGAGACGGCGCGCGCGGCCTCCACCTCGCGGGTGAAGCGGACGCGGAAGAGCTGGTCCTCGGCCAGTTCGGTCCGCACCGTCTTGATCGCGACGCGTCGTCCCGATGCCGACCGCGCGAGGTAGACCAGCCCCATGCCGCCGGCGCCGAGCCGTCCCAGCACCTCGAAGGGGCCGATCCGTCTCGGGTCGTGCTGCGTCAGCTGCTCCACCACTCGCCTCCACACCTCCCCGTGCGGGCCGTCCGGGCCCACACCGGGCCCGCCCGCAGCGCGCGTCCACCGGCGCGCACGCCCGATTCTGTCAGGCCCGCGCCTGGTCCGGCCCCGGGTCAGGGCCGGGATTCGCCTCCGGCTTTCGTCCGCGGCTCGGAGAGCACCCCGAAGACCGCCCCCTGATTGTCGGCGACGACCGCGATGCGCCCGTACGGGGTGTCGACGGGATCGGCGGTGACCCGGCCGCCGAGGCGCCGCGCCGTGGCCACGGTCTGGTCGCAGTCGGGGACGGCGAAGTAGGCCAGGAAGTGCGCCGGCATGATCTCCGGGAACGCGTCGGTGATGAGGCTGCGCCCGAGGACGGCGGTGTCGGAACCGGGGGCACTGCCGGGCGGGGACCAGACGCGGTACTCGATTCCGGAGTCGGGGTCGTCCTGGTCCTCGGGGACGTAGCCGAAGACCTTGGCGTAGAACACGTCGACGGCGTCCCGAGCCCGGGTGTAGACCTCCGACCAGCGGTACGTGTACGGCTCGCCCTGGGCTTCGAAGCCGTGGTGGGTGCCGGGCTGCCAGAGGCCGAAGACGGCTCCGCCGGGGTCGGCGGCCATCGCGGCCGTGCCGTAGGGACCCACGGGCTGCGGGTCCATCACCATCTGGCCGCCGGCGGCGCGGATGCGGGCCGCGCAGGCGTACGCGTCCACGGTGTAGAGGTAGATCCCCCAGACGGTCGGCATGCGGCCGTCGGGTTTCGGGGCGAGGGCGGCGACGTTGCGACCGCGGCTGTAGGCCTGCGTGTAGTGCCCGTATGCGGCGCCCGCGCTGTCCCCGAAGGTCCACCCGAAGAGCTCACCGTAGAAGCGCTTTCCCGCCTCGACGTCCGGGAGCGAGGCGTCGACCCAGCAGGGGGAGCCTTCCGCGAATGCCGTCATGGGCCCGGTTCCTTCCCTTGTGCGGGGGTATGCCCCCCGCGTCCCGTACGGGGATGCGGCCCCTGCGTCCGCCACGGCCGTCCTGTGCCTCCCGGCCATGATGGGTCCGAAAACTTGTCCACAGCCTGTTGACAAGACTATTCGGGGGATTGCGCCACGATACGGGTCGGATCAGTGACGGTCCGCGACCGGTGGGAGAAGCGGTGCGGGTAGGGCCGGAACGAGCGCGGAGAACGGCCGAAAAGCATCGGTCCGACAGGTGCGGGGACGCTGTGGCCCAGGTCGGCGACCGGTTAACCCCATTTGCAGGCGGCCGAATAGCGCGCCGATCACCCCTCGGTAAGCTGACGGCATGACAGGACAAGTACGCACCGTCGACGGGCGTGTCGCCGGCCGGCGCGGCCAGGCGACGCGGCAGAAGCTGCTCGACTGCCTCGGCGAGATGCTCAGCTCCTCGCCGTACCGCGACGTCAAGGTGATCGACGTCGCACGCAAGGCCGGTACCTCCCCCGCGACCTTCTACCAGTACTTCCCGGACGTCGAAGGTGCCGTCCTGGAGATCGCCGAGGAAATGGCCGCCGAGGGAGCGCAGTTGACCGCGCTCGTCGAGGGCCGCAGCTGGGTCGGCAAGGCCGGCTGGGCCGCGGCCGAAGAACTGGTCGAGGGCTTCCTGGACTTCTGGCGCCGCAACGACGCGATCCTGCGGGTCGTCGACCTCGGCGCGGCCGAGGGCGACAAGCGGTTCTACAAGATCCGCATGAAGATCCTGAACTCCGTCACCAACTCCCTTACGGAGTCGATGAAGGAGCTCCAGGCCAAGGGCAAGGTCGACAAGGACCTGAGCCCGGCCGCGATGGCCGGTTCGCTGGTCGCGATGCTGGCCGCGGTCGCCTCGCACCAGAAGGGGTTCCAGACCTGGGGCGTCAAGCAGGCCGAACTCAAGCCGAACCTGGCGCTCCTCGTCCACCTGGGCATCACCGGCAAGAAGCCGACCAAGTAACGGCGGACCCGGACCCCCGCCAGGGGTCCAGGTCCGCCGCCAGGGGTCCGGGTCCGCCGCCGGGGGTCGCGGCGATGAGCCGTGGTCAGCGGCGATCCAGGCGGAACAGCCGGATCTCACGCTCGATGCGCGCCTGGTACGTCGCGTACGGCGGCCAGAACGCCAGGGCCTGCCGCCAGGCCTGCGCGCGCTCCTCCCCTTGGAGCAGCCGGGCCCGTACGGCGATGTCCCGGCCGCGCCAACTCACGTGCGCGTCGGGGTGTTTAAGCAGGTTGGCGGTCCAGGCCGGGTGGCCGGGGCGGCCGAAGTTGGAGCCGATCAGCAGCCAGCTCGCGCCCTCCTCCAACGGCATGCAGGCGAGCGGTGTGGTGCGCGGCTCGCCGGTTTTGGCGCCCTTGGCGGTCAGGATCACCCCGGGCAGCATCTGCGCGCTCAGGATGACCTTGCCGCGGGTGAGCTTGTGCACCGCCTTGTCCATGGCGGGGATGACGTGGGGCGCGATCTTGGCGAACAGGAGGGTCGAGGAGACCTTCTGCATCAGACGGACACCGACGGCTGTCATCGGACGGCCATCCTTTCCCGGATCGCCGGCCCCTCTTGGATCGCCGGGAAGAGTCCGGCGCGTTGCGCGGCGTGCGCCCGCAGCCGGTGGGCGGGGCCGAAGAGCAGTTCGTCGGCCGCCGCCCGCTTGAAGTAGAGGTGTGCGTCGTGTTCCCAGGTGAAGCCGATGCCGCCGTGCAGTTGGATGGCCTCCCCGGCCGTCAGCCGGAGCGCCTCCAGGGCCTGGGCGAGGGCGAGTCCGCCCTGATCGGGGTCCCAGGCCGCGTAGTACGCGGCGGAGCGGGCCGCCTGGACCTGTACGTAGAGGTCGGCGAGGCGGTGTTTGACCGCCTGGAAGGAACCGACCGCGCGACCGAACTGCTCGCGCTGCCGGACGTACTCCACCGTGCGGGCCAACGCCTGCCCGGCCGCGCCCACCGCCTCTGCGGCGAGGACGGTCGCGACGCCGCGGCCGGTGGCGGCGAGCGCCCCGGGCACGTCGGCGGCGTCGGCCGCGCCGAGCAGTTCCGCTTCGACGTCACGCAATTGGAGGCGGCCCTGTGGCCGGGTCTCGTCGAGGGTGGCCTGCCGGGCGCGTACGAGCCCGGGCGCGTCCTCCCGGACGAGGAACAGCAGGGTACGGCTGCGGGCGAAGCCACCGGTGTGGGCGGCGACGAGCAGCAGCCCGGCGCTGTGTCCGTCCAACACCTGGGCGGCCTCCCCGTACAGGCGCCAGCCGCCGTCTCCCCCGCCCCGGGCCTGCACCCCGCCGGCGCGCCCGCCCCCCGACCAGTCGCCCGGGGTGTTGTCCCCGGTCAGCGCGAGGGCGGTGGCCAGCGCCGGGCCGGGTACGGCGAGCGCGGCGGTCAGGGTCCCGGCGGCCAGCCGGGGCAGCACCGCCGAGCGCTGGGCGGGCGTCCCGAGGGCGCCGATCAGCGGGGCGACGAGCGCGGCGGTGGCCAGCAGCGGGGAGGGCAGCAGCACGCGCCCGGTCTCTTCGCAGGCCAGCGCCAGGTCGGCGGGCGCGCAGCCGACCCCGTCGTACTCCTCGGCGATGGCGATGCCGGGCAGGCCGAGCCGGCGGGCGAGCTGCCGCCACAGCTCGCCGTCGTATCCGGCGGCGGTGCGGACGGCGGCCTTGACCTCGTCCGGGCCGCAGCGTTTGCCCAGGATCTCGCGCAGGGTGCGGCGCATCTCGTCCTGCTCCGCGGTGAAGGCGGCATCCATCGTCGGGCTCCTCCCGGGGGCACATCCCAGCGGTGGCCGGGAGATCTGACGGGCCGTCATGTTAGGGCGGGATGCCGTGGATGCCCAGGGGCCGTCACCGTCGAAGTCGCGCGGGTTCGACCGGCGGCCGTTACGCGACCTAGCGCCTGACGATGCGTCAGATATACCGTCGCCCCATGCCTGGACCCCTCTCAGCCGCCTCCGCACCCCGCCGTAGGGTCGCGGTCGTCGGCGTCGCGCTCTCGGACTGCGGCCGGGTGGACGGCCCCACCCCCTACGCGCTGCACGCCCAAGCCGCCCGCCGGGCGCTCGCCGACTCGGGCCTGGACCGCTCCGTCATCGACGGCCTGGCCTCGGCCGGGCTCGGCACCCTGGCCCCCGTCGAGGTGGCCGAGTACCTGGGACTGCGCCCCACCTGGGTCGATTCCACCTCGGTGGGCGGCTCCACCTGGGAGGTCATGGCGGCGCACGCCGCCGACGCCATCGCCGCCGGCCACACCAACGCGGTCCTGCTGGTCTACGGCTCCACCGCCCGCGCCGACATCAAGGCCCGCCGGCGCACCTCGAACCTGTCCTTCGGGGCGCGGGGACCCCTCCAGTTCGAGGTCCCGTACGGCCACACCCTCGTCGCGAAGTACGCCATGGCGGCGCGCCGCCACATGCACGAGTACGGCACCACGGCGGAGCAGCTCGCCGCCGTGGCCGTCCAGGCCCGGGCGAACGCCGCGACCAACCCGGACGCGATGTACCGCGACCCGCTCACGGTGGACGACGTCCTGTCCGCCGAGATGATCGCGGACCCCTTCACGAAGCTGCACTGCTGCATCCGCTCGGACGGCGGCTGCGCCGTCCTCCTCGCGGCGGAGGACTACGTACCGGACACCGCGAAGGCGCCCGTCTGGGTCCTGGGCTCGGGGACCTCCGTCTCGCACACCACCATGTCGGAGTGGGAGGACTTCACCGTCTCCCCGGCGGCGGTCTCGGGCCGGCTGGCCTTCGAGCGGGCCGGGCTGACCCCGGCCGACGTGGACCTGGCGGAGATCTACGACGCCTTCACCTACATGACGCTGGTGACGTTGGAGGACCTCGGCTTCTGCGCGAAGGGCGAGGGCGGGGCGTTCGTGGAGAAGGGCCGGCTGCTGCGGGACGGAGAGTTGCCCGTCAACACCGACGGCGGCGGCCTCTCGGCCTGCCACCCCGGTATGCGGGGGCTGTTCCTCCTGGTGGAAGCGGTCCGTCAGCTCCGCGGGGAGTCCGGCCCGGGCC
>NZ_SSBJ01000048.1 GCF_004795055.1 Streptomyces sp. A1136 | reverse complement strand
CGGCCCGGGCCAGGAGCGACTCGGACGACAGGGCCTGAGTCCTGTCGGCCCCTGTCGGCCCCTGTCGGGCTCAGTAGTTCCAGCGGGGCTGACTGCCGTCCTGGCGGCAGTAGATGAGGCGGCCGTTCGCGCCGTGCGTCTCGCGGCCGACGTCGGCCTTGCGGCAGAACTGGCCGGCCTTGTAGCAGTTGCCCGAGTTGGAGACGATCTCGCAGGAGGTCTGCGCCGCGTGTGTCGCCTCCCGGGTCGGCTCCTCGGTCGGTTCCCGGGACGGCGGCGGGGGTGGGGCCGGGGCCTTGGTCGTCGGCTTGGCGGAGGGTGTCGCCACGGCGACGCTCGCGGGGGCCGAGGCGGAGACGGACGCCGTGGGCGAGGCCGAGGGGCCGGGGAGCGGGGTGGAGGAGGGCGGCGCGGACGCGACGGCCGAGGGCGTGCCCGGTGCCAGGGACCGCGCCGGGGCGCTCCCGGTGTCGGGCCCGCAGGCGACCGCCACACCGGCCAGCAGCAGGGCCGCCAGCGTCCTTCGGAGCACCGCTCCCGTACGTCTCGCGCGTCTCGCGCCCGTGTCGTCCGCGTTGTCCATGAATACCCCCACCCCTAGCGGTCTGATGCGGGCACATCATATGAACGCCCGGGGGTGTGCCGGAGGCACTTTCCCCGATCCGGCCCCAGACCGCGCGCGCCTTCGTGGATCGACGCCCGCCGCCGGTCGCGACGCGGGGGCACGGCCGCCGGCCCCGCACCATGGGACCGCTGCGCGGAGCGTTCCCCGCCCCGCCCTTCCCCCGTTCCCCGGGCTCCGCCCGGACCCCCGGGCGCGGGCCGCACATTCAGCCCCGCCGGCGTTCGAGGCGCGGGGACCCGGGGCCGGCCCCGGCAACGGAGCCGCACCCGGATGCGGCGGGCTCCCCGACCGGCCCCGGCGCGCGGCGGCTCCGGGCAAGGTCAGCGCCGCCGGCGTTCGAGGCACGAGGCCACAGGGGCGCACATTCAGCCCCGCCGGCGTTCGAGGCGTGGGGCCCGGGGGCCCCGGGGGCCGGCCCCCGCAACGGCGCCGCAGCCCGGCACCGCGAGGCCGGGCGGCCGCATGGTGTTGCATGGGCGTATGACCAGCGACCTCGGCGGCGACGACTTCCGCCGCACCCTGCACTCCCTGCGCGTCTGGGACGTCCCGCTCCCCTCCTTCGACCCGGAGGCGGCGCCCGCCGAGCCGTTGGAGCTGTTCCGGGACTGGTTCACGCACGCCGCCCGCGCCGGGCAGCCGGAGCCGCACACCATGAGCCTGGCGACGGTCGACGCCGACGGCCGCCCCGACGTCCGCACCCTGATGCTGCACGACGCCGACGCCCGCGGCTGGCACTTCGCCTCGCACGCCACCAGCGCGAAGGGCCGCCAACTCGCCGGGCGGCCCGAGGCCGCGCTGGGCTTCTATTGGCCGGCGGTGGGCCGCCAGATCCGCATCCGGGGCCGCGTCACGGCCTGCGGGGCGCGGGAGAGTCGCGAGGACCTCGCGGTGCGCTCTCGGGGGGCGCTGGCGGCGGCCCTGACCGGCCGGCAGAGCGAGGTGCTGGGCTCCCTCACGGAGCTCGCCGAGGCCTCGGCGGCGGCCTGGGCCCGCGCCGGCGCCGACCCCGAGGCGGCGGCGCCGACTTGGACGCGGTACGTCCTGGACGCGGCGGAGGTCGAGTTCTTCCAGGGCGACGCCGCCCGCCGCCACACCCGGCTCCACTACCGGCGCGACCCCGCCGGGGCCTGGACGCGCACCCTCCTGTGGCCGTGAAGCCCGCACAGCACCGCTCCGGCCCCACCCTCCGGCCCGCACCCCACCGGCCCGCGCCTCAGCTCCGCGCGTAGGAGCCGAGCCCGATCAGGCAGTACACGTACTGGTTGATCGGCGCCCCGTTGAGCGTGTAGCTGTACGAGAACGCGTACTCGGTACGCGGCGTGTCGTCGCAGCGGTGCAGGTCCGAGGTGAAGCCGAAGCGCTGGATCACCTTGTAGTGCGCGTCGGACGCCGAGCAGGAGACCTCCTCCACGTTGTCGACGCGCTGCGCGGTCGTGGAGTCGGGCAGTTGCCCGTTCAGGCAGGTGCCCGTGTCGAACGGGCTCGGATCGGCCGTCGTCGGCACGGCGGAGGGGTAGGAGGACGGGTAGGAGGACGGGTAGGAGGAGGGGTACGGGTAGGCGCCGGAGCCGCTGCTCCCCGTGCCGGAGGTGTACGAGGTGTCGGTCGGCAGCGGCGTCGGCGACCAGGGGCTGTACGTCGGCGTCGCAGTGGCCGACGACGAGGCGGTGTGCTTGTCGTCGTCACCGGCGTTCACCACGACCGCCCCGATGATCACCGCCGCGAGGACGCCGAGCGCCGCCAGGCACCCGCCCGCACCGGAGGACTTGGCCGGCCGCGGTTGCCCGGGTACGGCCGAGGCGACGGTCGCCGGCCCCCCGGCGGCGGCGCCGGACCCCGCCGCGGCCGCGACCCGTATGCGGACCAGTACCTCGCTGCCGCCCACCCGGGCCCGTACGAGGTCGCCGTCCCGACAGCCCGCGGGAATCCGCAGGCGCGTCTCCCCGCCGGGCAGGGACACCGGCAGGATCACGCCGTAGGCGGCCTGCTCGGGGGTGATCGTGAGGGGGATCTCCTGCGAGGACACCGGCTGCTCCGAGGGGTGAGGTGGTACGGACCTTCCTGGCGACATCCCAGGATCGCCGGGTTCCGCCGGGGGACGCAGCGGTTCCGCCGGACCGGTGCCCGGCTGTGACATACGGCGTGGGCCTGCGGTGCGCTACGCCGACTCCCCCGCCTCCGCGCCCTGTTGCGGGTCCGAGCGCGGGCCGGGCCGCGGGGCGGGAGCAGGCGCAGGAGCGGGAGCAGGCGCGGGCGCCGACCGCGGGTCCGGGCGGAAGACCGGGACGGCCACGCCCCCGCCGGTCTCGCGGAAGGCGACCCGCAGCGGCATCCCGATGCCCAGCTCCGCCGTTTCGCAGTCCACGAGTTCCGTCATCATCCGCGGCCCCTCCGCCAGGTCCACCACGGCCGCCACGTACGGCACCCGCTCCCCGAAGGGCGGCAGGTCGTTGCGGTGGATCACCGACCAGGTGTAGAGGACGGCCGAGCCGTCGGCCTCCTCCCAGCGCACCCGGTCCTCCCCCGCCCAGCAGAAGGGGCAGAACTCCCTCGGGTAGTGGTGCGCCCGATCGCACCGCGCGCAGCGCCGCAGCAGCAGTCGGCCCCGTGCGGCCGCCTCCCAGTAGGGACGGGTGAAGTCGTCCGCCTCGGGCAGGTCGTACCGCGCCGTCGTCCCGCTCACAGGAAGAGTCCCGTCGCCGCGTCGAGGGACCAGACCTGCCAACCCATGGTGAAGAGCGCGACGACGGAGATGAGCGCCATCATCGCGTTCTGTCCCTGCTCGGCCCAGTCGTGGATCATCAGCACCAGGTACAGCAGGTTCAACAGCAGCCCCCCGACGAGCGCGACGGGGGTGAGCAGGCCGAGGACCAGGCCGAGACCGAGCGCGAGTTCCGCGTACACCACCACGTACGCGATGAGCTTGGGGCGCGGCCGGACGACCCGGTCGAAGCCGCCCTTGACGAAGGCCCAGCGGTGTTCACCCGCCACGTCGGCGGCCCAGGCGATGCCGGTGCCGCGCTCGAACCAGCCCTTCTTGTCCTTGTGCCGCCAGCTCTCCAGCCACCACAGGCCGAGGCCCATCCGGAGCACGGCTGTCCATTCGGCCCCACTGAGCCAGACGGTCCGCATCGGCTGCCCCCATCCTCCACATCTGACGATACGTCAGTTGAACCGATCGGGACCTGTTACCGCAAGGCCCCCGGAGCCGGTCCGTGACCGATCCGCAATCGATTCCCTCCTTGTCCGAGACCCATCAACCCTCCGTGTCGATACGCTCACACCTCATGCCCGGTGCCCCCACGCCCCCCGACCTGACCACCCAGCCGCGCCCCGTGTACGTGATCGGCGCCGGCCCCGGCGGCCTCGCCGTCGCCGCATCGTTGCGCGCCCGCGGCGTCCGCGCCGTGGTGGTCGAGAAGTCCGACGCCGTCGGCGCCTCCTGGCGCGCCCACTACGACCGGCTGCGCCTGCACACCACGCGGCGCCTCTCCGGGCTTCCGGGGCTGGCCGTGCCGCGCCGCTTCGGGCGGTGGGTCGCACGGGCCGACGTCGTGCGCTACCTGGAGAAGTACGCCGAGTTCCACGAGCTGGAACTGGTCACCGGCGTGGAGGTGACCCGGATCGAACGCGCCGCCGACGGCGACGGGTGGACCCTGTACGCCGGCGGCGGCCGCGTGCTGGCCGCGCGGGCCGTCGTCGTGGCGACCGGGTTCAACCACACCCCGGCGCTGCCCGACTGGCCCGGCCGGGAGGGCTACGCCGGCCGGCTGCTGCACGCCGCCGAGTACCGCGACCCCGCCCCGTACGCCGGTCGGGACGTGCTCGTGGTCGGCGTCGGCAACACCGGCGCGGAGATCGCCGTCGACCTCGCCGAGGGCGGGGCCGCACGGGTGCGGCTCGCCGTCCGCACCGCCCCGCACATCGTGCGCCGCTCCAGCCTCGGCTGGCCGGCCCAGCGCAGCGCGATCCTGGTGCGCCGACTTCCCGTAGGGCTCGTGGACCGGCTCGGCGCGCTCGTCGCCAAGGCGACCGTCCCGGACCTGTCGGCGTACGGGCTCCCGCGCCCCACCACCGGGCTCTACAGCAGGGTCCGCGAGGGCGCCATCCCCGTTCAGGACGTCGGGCTGATCCGCGCCGTCCGTCGCGGTGCGGTCGAACCGGTCGCCGCCGTCACCGCCTTCGACGGCGCCGGGGTGGAGCTGGCGGACGGCAGCCGGATCACCCCGGATGTGGTGATCGCGGCCACCGGCTACCGCCGGGCACTGGAGGGACTGGTCGGCCACCTCGGCGTGCTCGACGAGCGCGGCCGCCCCCGCACGCACGGCGCCCGCACCGCCGCCGAGGCCCCGGACCTCTACTTCACCGGGTTCACCAACCCCATCAGCGGGATGTTCCGCGAGATGGCCCTGGACGCGGAGCGGATCGCCAAGGCCGTGACCCGCCGGCGCCGGCGCGAAGGCCGCGACGACCCGCACGGGGGCGGCCCGCTCGAAGGCCGGCGCCGGACCGCCCGCGCCCGCCGCCGGGTCGGCTGAAACCGTCCTGGACCCCCCACGCGGGGATCTGGGACCGTTCCACACACCACCTCCACCATCTTTCCAGCGCAACCCTGTTCCTGACGGCGTGTCAGTTCAGTAATCTGACTGTGCGTCAGCTAGCGAGACTCATGGAGTTCATCGAGCAGGAGCGGGCGGAACGATGCTTGGATCTACTCACGGCACCCTCACCACCGACTTCCGCGCACGGGTCGAGGCCTGCGGCGAGACCCCCCGGACGGCCGTCCATTCCACGACGGCCCCCTCCGCGCAGGACGCGGCCGCACTGGACGTCAGCGGACGGCCGCTGCGCTCAGACGTGCCCGACCTGGACCGGTTCTTCCGACCCGAGTCCGTGGCCGTCATCGGCGCCTCCGACGCCGAGGGCAGACCGAACACCGGCATCACCCGGCAGCTCATCGCCTGGGCGGAGCGCGTCGGGGCCCGCGTCCACCCCGTCCACCCCACCCGCGCCACCGTCTTCGGACTCCCCTGCCACGCCTCCGTGGCCGCCTTGCCCGAACAGGTGGACCTCGCGGTCCTGCTGGTGGCCGACCCGCTCCCGGTGATCGAGGAACTGGCCGAGTCCAAGGTCAGGTTCGCGGTCGCCTTCGCCTCCGGCTTCGCCGAGACCGGTGACGCCGGGGCCGCGGCCCAGGCCCGGCTCTCCGCCGCCGTCCGCCGATCAGGCCTTCGGCTGCTCGGCCCCAACACCAACCTCAACGCCTTCGAGGCGTTCCGCGACGACCTGGACGGCCCGGCCATCGCGCTGATCACCCAGTCCGGTCACCAGGGCCGGCCCGTGTACGCCCTCCAGGAACTCGGCATCCGACTCTCGCACTGGGCCCCCACGGGCAACGAGGCCGATCTGGAGACCGCCGACTTCATCTCCTACTTCGCCGAGCGGCCCGAGGTCGGCGCCATCGCCTGTTACGTGGAAGGACTCAAGGACGGCCGCGCCTTCCTGCTCGCCGCCGACCGGGCCGCGCGGGCCGGGGTGCCCGTCGTCGCCGTCAAGGTCGGCCGCACCGAGACCGGCGCCCGGACGGCGGCCTCCCACACCGGGAAGCTGACCGGCGCCGACGCGGTCGTGGACGCGGCCATGCGCCAGTTCGGGGTGATCCGGGTCGACGGCCTGGACGAGCTCCAGGACACCGCCGCCCTGCTGGCCCGCGCCCGCCGGCCCCGGACGGAAGGGGTCGTCGTGTACTCCATATCCGGCGGCACCGGGGCGCACTTCTCCGACCTGGCGACCGAGGCGGGGCTGACGCTGCCCACCCTCTCGCAGGCCAAGCAGGCCGAGCTGCACCAGTGGATACCGGAGTACCTGAACGTCGCGAACCCCGTGGACAACGGCGGCCACCCCGTCGGCGACTGGCGCGGCCCCAAGATCATCGAGGCGATCCTGGCCGACCCGTCCGTCGGCGTCCTGATCTGCCCGATCACCGGGCCGTTCCCGCCCATAAGCGACAAGCTGGCGCGGGACCTGGTGGACGCCGCCGAGCGGACGGACAAGCTGGTCTGCGTGATCTGGGGCTCCCCCGTCGGCACGGAGGAGGCGTACCGCACCACACTGCTCGGCTCCTCCCGAGTGGCCACCTTCCGCACCTTCGGCAACTGCATCACCGCCGTACGGGCCTACCTCGGCCACCACCGCTTCACCGCCTCCTACCGCTCGCCCTTCGACGACGCCCCGCGGACGCCCTCCCCCTCGTACCGCAAGGCGCAGGCCCTGATGCGCCCGGGCCGGCAGCTCAGCGAGCACGCGGCGAAGCAGCTCCTGCGGGCGTACGGGATACGGGTCCCGCGCGAGCAGTTGGTGACCAGCGCGGCGGCGGCGGTGCGGGCGGCGGGGCTGGTCGGGTACCCGGTCGTCATGAAGGCCTCGGGGCCGCAGTTGGGGCACAAGACGGAGCTGGGTCTGGTCAAGATCGGCCTGACCTCGGCGAGCCAGATCCGTGACGCCTACCGGGAGCTGACGGACATCGCCCGCTACGAGAACGTCCCCCTGGACGGCATCCTCGTCTGCCAGATGGTCGAGCGGGGCGTCGAGATGGTCGTCGGCGTGACCCGGGACGACCTCTTCGGCCCGACGGTGACGGTGGGCCTGGGCGGGGTGCTGGTGGAGGTCCTGCGCGACGCCGCGGTGCGGGTGCCGCCGTTCGGGGAGGACCAGGCGCGGGCGATGCTGACCGAACTGCGCGGGCACGCGTTGCTGGAGGGCGTACGGGGTGCACCGCCGGCGGACGTGGACGCGCTGGTGGAGGTAGTCCTACGGGTCCAGCGGATGGCCCTGGAGCTGGGCGACACCCTCTCCGAGCTGGACGTGAACCCGCTCATGGTCCTCCCCCGCGGCCAGGGCGCGGTGGCCCTGGACGCCCTGGCCGTCTGCCGATGACGCCGCCCCCGCCCGCCACGAAGGGAGTCCGGCCATGACCCGCGCCCCGCAGGACGACGTGCTGCACCGCGTCGAGGACGGCGTCTCGTGGATCACGCTGAACCGGCCCGAGGCCATGAACGCCGTCACCCCGGAGCAGCGGGAGCGGGTCATCGCGTTGCTCGCGCGGGCGTCCGGGGACCCCGGCGTGCGGGCCGTCGTCCTCACCGCCTCCGGGAAGGGGTTCTGCGCGGGCGCCGACCTGCGCGGGGGGCCGGCCGCCGGTGAGCGCGTCGCGGGGGACGTGGCCCGCGTGATCCGGCTCGGCGCCCAGCGTCTGATCACCGCGGTCCTCGACTGCGAGAAGCCGGTCATCGCCGCGGTCAACGGCACCGCGGCCGGTATCGGCGCCCATCTGGCCCTCGCCTGCGACCTGGTCATCGCGGCCGAAGCGGCGCGCTTCATCGAGGTGTTCGTGCGCCGGGGCCTGGTGCCGGACGGCGGTGGGGCGTACCTCCTGCCCCGCCTGCTCGGGCCGCAGAAGGCCAAGGAGTTGATGTTCTTCGGCGACGCCGTCCCCGCCGTCGAGGCCGCACGCCTGGGGCTGGTCAACGCGGTGGTTCCGGCCGAGGCCCTGGAGGCGACCGCCCGCGGCTGGGCGGAGCGCCTGGCCCAGGGCCCGACCCGAGCCCTGGCCCTGACGAAACAGCTGGTCAACGCCTCGCTGGACGGTGACCGGGCGGCCGCGCTCGCCGCCGAGGCCGCCGCCCAGGAGATCAACATGACCACCGCCGACGCCAATGAGGGCGTCGCGAGTTTCGTTGAGCGTCGCACCCCCAAGTACCTCGGCCGCTGACCGCGCGGGGCGGCGGCCCGCGTACGGCGCCGCCGAGCGGCCCTACATCCGGGGGTTGGGCTTCAGCAGCGCGAACGTCGCCCCGAACGGGTCCGCCACCCAGGCGATCCGGCCGACGTCCGGCACGTCCGCCGCCGGCATGAGCACCGAGCCGCCCTTGCCCTGCACGGTGTCCGCGGTGGCGTCCGTGTCCGTGACGTGGAAGTAGGGGACCCAGCTCGGCCCCGGGCCGCCGTCACCCAGCGGCGCGACCCCGCCGAAGGACGCCTCGCGCTGGTCGCCGTCCGCGGTGCTCAGGACCCGGTACGTCATCCCGGGCACCTGCATCTCCTCGCCGCGCCAGCCGAACACCCCGGTGTAGAAGGAGACGGCCGCGAGCGGGTCCGGCGCGTGCAGCTCCACCCAGACCAGCGAGTTCTCGGCCGAGGCCACCTCCAGGCCGGCGGTCTTCCCGGGCTGCCACGAGGCGAACTGGGCACCCTGCGGGTCGGTGAACTGGGCGAGCCACCCCTCCCCCATGACGTCCATCGGCTCCATCCGGACGGTGCCGCCGCCGTCCCGGACGGCCTGGGCGGTGGCCCGCACGTCCGGGCTCATGAAGTGGACCATCCAGGCGGACTTGGCGCCCTCCTCGGTGAGCGGGCCGATCGCGGCGACGGTCTTGCCGCCCTGCCGGAAGAAGCCGTACCCGCCGGCCTCGGGGCCGGCGGAGACGAAGTCCCAGCCGAAGACGCCGCGGTAGAAGGCGACGGCGGCGTCGACGTCGGGGCTCCCGAGGTCCAGCCAGTTGGGTGAGCCGGTACGGAAATCGGTGCCGAGCATGGGGTCTCTCCCGGGTGTCTGCGGTGGTCCGGCGTACGGCGGCACGCCGGTCCCCGCCACCATGCCGAGCCCGCGCGCGGCTGCCCGGCGTACGGGTCGGGGCGGGCCGGGGTTTCACCCGACCGGGGTAGAGCGGGCCCCTCGGCCCGGGCCGTCCCACCCCTTCACATCTGACGAACCGTCAGCTTCAATCGAAGGGTGATGGGACACGCAGGGATGGCGGCCACCGTCGTCCGATACCTCAGGTCGGTCGGCTCCCCCACCTCCGCCGCGGCGGAGCCCGATCCGCTGCCGGGCGACGCGCTGCCGCGCCCCGACCTGCGGGCCGTACGGGAGGACGAGCGGGCGCCGGTCGCCCCCGCCGAGTTCCGGGCCGTCCTCGGGAACTTCGCCAGCGGGGTCACCGTCATCACCGCCCCGGCCACCGACGGCGCGGACGGGCCGGCCGGCTTCGCCTGCCAGTCGTTCGCCTCGCTGTCCCTGGAACCGCCGCTGGTCACCTTCATGGTGGCGCGGACCTCGACCACCTGGCCCCGGATCGCCCGGGCGGGGGTGTTCTGCGTCAACATCCTGGGCGCCGAACAGGGAGCGCTGTGCCGGTCCTTCGCGGTCAGCGGCGCCGACAAGTTCGCGGGCGTCGCGCACGGCCCCTCCCCCGCGACCGGGTCACCCCTGCTCGACGCCGTGCCGGCGTGGATCGACTGCCGTGTCCACGCCGTCCACACGGGCGGGGACCACCTCATCGTGGTGGGCCGCGTCGAGGCCCTGGGCGCGGCCGGCGAAGGCGACCCGCTCCTGTTCCACCGGGGCAGGTTCGGCCGCTTCGCCCCCTGACCGCCCGATCGGGGCCCCTCTTCCCGGGGACGCCGTCCGGGAAGAGGGGGCCCCGGACGGCGTCAGAAGGTGAGCACCCCGCGCGCGACGCGCCCGTGCCGGGCGTCGTCCACCGCCTTCGCGAAGTCCTCCACCGGGTAGACCTCCGTCACCAGCTCGTCCAGCAGCAGCTTCCCCTGCCGGTACAGCTCGGCGTACAGCGCGATGTCGCGTTGCGGCCGGGAGGACCCGTACCGGCAACCCATGATCGTCTTGTCCAGGTACAGGGACGACACCTGGAAGGACGCCTCCTCCTTGAAGCCGGGCACGCCCAGCAGGACCGCCTGTCCGTGCCGGTCGAGGAGGTCGACGGCCTGCCGGATGAGCCGTACGTGGCCCACGCACTCGAAGGCGTGGTCCGCGCCGGTCGGCAGGATCTCGCGGACCGCCGCGGAGGTGTCGCCGGCGGCCGAGGCGTCGATGAAGTGGGTGGCGCCGAACTGCCGCGCCACCGCCTCCTTCGCCGGGTTGGCGTCCACCGCGACGACGGTCCCGGCCCCCGCGATCCGGGCGCCCTGGAGCACGTTCAACCCGATGCCGCCCGCGCCGATGACGACCACCGACTCTCCGTGGCCCACCCGCGCCCGGTTCAGGACCGCCCCCACCCCGGTCAGGACGCCGCACCCGATCAGCGCGGCCGACGTCGCCGGGATGTCCTCGGGGATCTTCACGGCCTGTACGGCCTTGACGATCGTCCGCTCGGCGAAGGCCGAGTTGGCGGCGAACTGGAACAGCGGCGTCCCGGCGCGCGAGAAGGGTCGCCCCGGCATGCCGATCGCCTTGCGGCACATCGTGGGCCGGCCCCGGTCGCAGTCGGCGCACGCCCCGCAGTTGGCGAGGGTGGACAGCGACACGTGGTCCCCGGCCTCCACGTGGGTGACGCCGGGTCCCACGGCCTCCACCACCCCCGCGCCCTCGTGCCCCAGTACCACCGGCGGCGGGAACGGGATGGTCCCGTCGATCACCGAGAGGTCGCTGTGGCACAGCCCGGCCGCCGATATCGCGACCAGCACCTCCCCCGGCCCCGGGTCGCGGACCTCCAGATCGTCGACCACCCGGGCCTGCTTGCCGTCGAACACGACGCCTCGCATCTCGTCACCGCGTCTCTCTGGGCAGGCCGAGCACGCGCTCGGCGATGATGTTCCGCTGGATCTCGTCCGAGCCGCCGTAGATGGTGTCGGCCCGGCTGAACAGGAAGAGGCGCTGTTCCTCGTCGAGCCCGTGTTCGTACGGGCTCTGCCGGTCCCAGTCGGCCGGTCCGGCGGTGGCCGCCGCGCCGCGCACCGCGACGGCCAGCTCGCCGAGCCGCCGGTGCCAGCCGCCCCACAGGAGCTTCGCGACGCTCGGCGCGCCCTGGTCCGCCCGGCCCCCCAGGGTGCGCAGGGCGTTCCACCGCATGGTGCGCAGCTCGGCCCACTGGCGCACCAGCCGCTCCCGCAGGACGGGATCGTCCGCGCCGGAGGCGGCATGGGCGGCCAGGACCCGTTCCAGCTCGGCCGCGAAGCCGATCTGCTGCACGAGGGTGGACACGCCCCGCTCCAGGGCGAGCAGGCCCATGGCCACGGTCCAGCCGTCGCCTTCACCGCCGACGGCCTCGGCGGCGACCGCCCCGTCGAAGAACACCTCGTTGAACTCGCTGGTCCCGGTCAGCTGGCGGATGGGCCGGACCTCGACGCGGTCCGGCTGGTCCATCGGAACCAGCAGGAAGGTCAGGCCCCGGTGGCGGCGGGAGCCGGGTTCGGTGCGGGCCAGGACGAAGCACCAGTCGGCGTCCCGGGCGAGGGAGGTCCAGATCTTCTGCCCGGTGATCCGGTAGCGCCCGTCGGCGGGGTCGCGGACGGCGGCCGTACGGATCGCGGCGAGGTCGGAGCCGGCGCCGGGCTCGCTGTAACCCTGGCACCACAGCTCCTCGCCTCGGGCGATGCCCGGCAGGTAGCGGTCCCGCTGCCGCCGGGTCCCGTAGGCGACGAGGGTGGGCGCGAGGAGGTTCTCCCCGATGTGGCCGACCCGCCCGGGGGCGCGCAGCGCGGCGTACTCCTCCGCCCACACCACCTGCCCCGTCAGGGAGAGCCGGCGCTGTCCGTAGGCGCCGTCGGGGACGTCCCAGCCCTGGCCGATCCAGCCGCCGCGGCCCAGCTCGCGCTCCCAGGCCCGCCGGGCCCCGATCCCCTCGTGTTCGCTGCCGGGCCCACCGAGCCCGCGGGCGTGCGCGTACGGGCCGACGAGGTGCTCGCCCAGCCACGACCGGGCGTGGCCGCGCAGTTCCTCGTCCGCGGGCCCGAAGCCGAAGTCCATGGTTCCCCTCACGCGTTGGGGCGGTCCTTGGCGGCCGCCGCCCTGGCCATGGCCTCCAGCTGCGCGAGCATCGGCATCGGGTCGGTGCCCACCGTCCCGGGCAGGAAGTCGGCGATCTTCTCGGGGGTCCAGGAGCCGTCGGCGTACGCGGCGCGCAGTTCGCGCGGCTGCGCCCAGACGGCGATCTTCGGGCCGGCGACGGTGTACACCTGGCCGGTGATCTCCGCCGCCTTCGCCCGGTCGCTGAGCAGGTACGTCACGAGCGCCGCGACGTCCTCGGGTTCGCCGATCTCCTTGAGTTCCACGGGGACGTTGGCGGACATCCGGGTCCGGGCGACGGGGGCGACGGCGTTGGCGGTGACCCCGTACTTGGCCAGGCCCAGGGCGGCCGAGCGGACGAGGGAGATGATCCCGCCCTTGGCGGCGCTGTAGTTGGCCTGGGCGACCGAGCCCTGGTGGTTGCCGCTGGTGAAACCGATGAGCGTGCCGGAACCCTGCCCGCGCATGACGGCGGAGGCGGCGCGGAAGACGGTGAAGGTCCCCTTGAGGTGGGTGGCGACCACGGGGTCCCACTCCTGCTCGGACATGTTGAACAGCATCCGCTCGCGCAGGATGCCGGCGACGCAGACGACCCCGTCGACGCGCCCGTACCGGGCGAGGGCGGTGTCGACGACGCGCTGTCCGCCCGCCATGGTGGAGACGTCGTCGGCGACGGCGACGGCCTCGCCGCCCGAGGCCTCGATCTCCTCGACCACGGACGCGGCGATCTCGCTGGTGGGCTCGCCGCCCTCGATGCCCACGCCGTAGTCGTTGACGACGACCTTGGCCCCCTCGGCGGCCGCGGCGAGCGCCACGGCCCGTCCGATGCCCCGGCCCGCCCCGGTGACGGCGACGACCTTGCCTGCCAGGAAGTTCCCCACGCCCGACCCCTTTCCGCAGTTTGTGACGGACCGTTAGATTTTAGGGGCCATCCGATACCGCAGCACAAGCCCCGGGAGTTGATGAGGCCATGACCCTGCCGGCCGAGTTCCACGACATCGCCAAGCGCGTCAACAACTGGGGCCGCTGGGGCGCGGCGGACGAGATCGGGACCCTGAACCTGATCACCGACGCGGTGGTGCGCGCAGCGGCCGCCGAGGTCCGCGCGGGCCTCCGGATACCGCTGGCGCTCCCGCTCAAGGAGGACGGGGTGCAAGCCGGCCTGGTCCCCGGGCGGATCAACCCGCTGCACACGATGGTGCAGATCAACCAGGAGCTGTTCGGTCCGGGCACGGTGGCGTGCAGCGACGACGCCGTGACGATGGGGCTCCAGGCCGGGACCCACTGGGACGCGCTCACCCACGTCTCGCACTCGGGCCGGATCTACAACGGCCGCCCGGCCTCCACGATCACCGCGCATTCCCGCGCCGAGTTCAGCGGCATCGACAAGGCCGGCGCGGTCGTCTCGCGGGGCGTCCTGCTGGACGTGGCCCGCGCCAAGGGTGTGGACCGCCTGCCGGGCGACCATGCCGTGACGCCGGAGGACCTTACGGAGGCGGAGGAGTTCGGCCGGGTCGAGGTCCGGTCGGGCGATGTCGTCCTGGTCCGCACGGGCCAGATCGGGGTGTACCTCGCCGGCGACAAGCACGGCTACGGATTCCCCTCGCCCGGCCTGTCCGTCCGCACCCCGGAGTGGTTCCACGCCCGGGACGTGGCGGCCGTCGCCAACGACACCCTGACCTTCGAGATCTTCCCGCCGGAGATCGACAACCTGTGGCTTCCGGTGCACGCGCTCGACCTGGTCGAGATGGGCATGCTCCAGGGCCAGAACTGGAATCTCGAAAAGTTGTCCACAGCCTGTGCGGAAGAAGGCCGGTACGCGTTCCTGCTCTCCGCGATGCCGGAACCCTTCGTCGGCGGCACCGGCACGCCGGTGGCCCCGGTCGCCGTCCTGTGACTCCTCCACCCCGCCGCCTCACCGTTCCGACAGGAGCGTGAACCAGACGACCTTGACGCAGGCACCCTGCGCCACCACCGCCCAGTCGTCGGCGCAGGCGGCGACGAGCGCGAGCCCCCGCCCACCGGTGGCCAGGAGCGGCGGGCCGCCTCCGGCCGGGGGCCGGAGCCCGAGTTCGGGCGCGCGGTCGTACACGTACACCGTCACCCGCTCGTCGCGGAGCGCCACTTCGACGGCGATTTCCGCGGAATCGGTGTGTCGGTAGGCGTTGGTGACGACCTCCGACGCGCACAACCGGGCGCGCTCCGCCGCTTCGGCCCACCCGGCCGCGCACAGGACGGAGACCACCCAGTCCCGGGCGATCCTCACCGTCCCGGCCCGACTCGGCGCCACCATCCGGTAGGTCGCCCCCCGCCCCGGCCCCTCGTCGGCGGCCGGTAAGGCGTTCGTGTTCGTCATCGCGATCGTCTCCCTGGACGGTACGGGTCCGCGCACGCCTGCCCTCCGTGGCATCGGCCGCCTCAACATGACGCCCCCTCAAGGCGACTGTCAGCGACTGCACTTCGGTCCAACGGGCCTGCGACGCGGTGCAGTGGGGACGACAGTAGCGGATCGGTATCAAGCTTGATACCGACATCCACAAAAGATGGGACGGGTAGACCCTGCGGTGAACCACGGGCCACACTGAGACCCGACAGGAAGGGAGCCGATGCCACCGAGGAAGGCACCGACCGCGCGCCAGCGCCGATTGGGTTCCGAGTTGCGGAAAATCCGTGAGCACGCGGGGATTTCACTGACCGACGCGGCGGCGCAGCTCAGTACCGACCGGACCACCATGAGCAGCATCGAGAGCGGTCGCTTCGGCGTGAGCAGCGAACGCGTGCGGACGTGGGCCGGCCACTACGGGTGTCCGGACGCGGACTACGTCGACGCCCTCGCGGCCATCGCCGAGGAGAGGGGACGCGGTTGGTGGGACGAGTACCGCGACGATCTCTCCGCCGGCGCGCTCGACCTCGCCGAACTCGAACACCACGCCGTCGCAATCCGAGCGGTGCAGATCATGCATATGCCCGGCCTGCTCCAGACCGAGGACTACGCCCGCGCGGTGTTCGAGGAGGCGGTGCCGGCCCTGCGTCCGATCGACCTCCGCCGCCGCCTCTCGCACCGCATGCGACGACGCGACGTCCTCGACCGGGCGGACGCCCCCGCCTTCACCTTCCTGATCCACGAGGCGGCGCTGCGGATGAGGTTCGGCAACCGGAGGATCACCGCCAACCAGCTCGACTACCTCCTGAAGCAGTCGGAGCGGGACAACGTCACCGTACGAGTGATCGCGTTCGAGGTGGGCGGTTTCCCGAACGCGGGGAGCTCGACACTTTACGCACACGGTCCGGTGCCTCAGTTGGACACCGTCCAGACGGACACCCCGACCGGCCCCGCGTTCCTCGACGCCGAGACGAGGCTCGCCAACTACCGGGCCGTGCTGGACCGGACCGAGGAGCGGGCGTACGACCCAGAACGGTCTCGCGACGTCATTCGCGAGATGGCGCAACAAGTGTGAAGGCGTGAGAACAGTGGAAATTCAGTGGCGCAAGTCTTCGAAGTCGACCGACGCCGAGGGCAACTGCCTGGAGGTCGCGATGCAGGATGGCGAGATCCTGATGCGCGAGAGCGATCACCCCGGCGTCATCATCAGGACGTCCCGAGCCAAGCTCCGGGCCTTCATCGACGGAGCCGCCGCAGGCGAGTTTGACGACCTCGCCTGAGCCTCCGACAACGCGGTTCCCGCAGCCCCTTGCCCGCGACGGGCAGGGGGCTGCGGCGCGCGTACCACGGCTTGGCATATTCCGTCTCACCCGTTAGACGTCAAACGGTTGATACGCGTCTGTAGCCACCGCTACCGTCAAAGCGCGCCCTCCGGCTCGGCCCGCGCGGCGCGACTCCCCCTGCCCTTGCGCCGGTCGGGGGAGGTCACCGTTGCCCCCTCACCGCTGCTCGTCACAGCCCTGAGGGGGCAACCCGGCCACGGCAGGAGCGCCCGCACATGCCCGCGAAACGTCAGCCCTCGCCCAGCACCCGAACACATCGGGACTGTACGGTCGCGCTCCGCACCGGATATTGGTTCGAGGCGCTCTGCTATCGCGACGCCTACGCAACCGTGCCCGAATTGCTCGACCGGCTCATGCTGGACACCCCCGAAGAGGCCGTCCGCCTGATCCGGACGCAGATCCGGACCACCCGCCCCTTCGCCCTGGCCCCCGCCGAGGTGGATCGGGCGCTCGCCTGGGCCGACGGCGGCGGCCGCTTGCAGGCCCTCGCCGCCCTCCACCGGGGTGAACCCGCCGGCTTCAGCATCGTCCTGCGTAGCGGCCTGCGCCCCGAATGGCGCGTACGCCCCGTCGACTACCTCCTGATGACGCTCGCCCACTGACGCAGCCACCGGCGCGGCCATGGACGGCCCCCGGAGGGGACCTACTGGGTGGCGGCGTACGCGCATGCACGCCCCGAGCGCGGCACGGCAGCCGCCACCCCACGACCCGCACTCGTCAAGGCAGGACCCTTGGCGTCCCCTCGCGACGAATCGCTCCACACCAGAGTGATCAACGCGTGACGAACCGTCAACACCTCGTTAGAGGTACACGCGGGGTTCCCGGATCGGGGCAAAGAATTCGGCAGACCTTTCCGGGGCGCCCTCGGCGCGGTCGGCGCCCGCTTCCCGCGCCCGGTCGATCTCGCACCAGATCCGCTTCCCCGCGCCCTCGCGCTGCCAGCCCCAGCGGTCCGCGAGACCGTCGACCAGCTCCAGGCCGCGCCCGCCGGTGTCGTCGCCGGCGGCCCGCCGCCGGGCGGGCGCCCGGTCGCTGGCGTCCGCGACCTCGACCCGCACCCCGGGCCCCCCGAACAGCATCCGCAGCACGGCGGGACAGCCGGTGTGCACGACCGCGTTGGTGACCAGCTCCGAGATCAGCAGGATCAGCGTCTCGGCGAGCGGCTCGTCGTCCCCTATCCCGGAACCCGCCAGCCGCGAGCGCGCCCATCGGCGCGCCCGGCCGACCTCGGCGGGGTCCGCTCCTACCTCAAGCTGAACCTGAAGCACCTGCACCGCTCACACCATCCGAACCGGCGGACACTTCGCCTCACGACGGAACGGGGTCACGGCCAGTGACCCCCTTGCGTAGCAGCATGGTTGACATACAGTCACCACAACAAGCGCTTCGGGCATATTCCAGCGCGAAGAAGTAGGCGTGGTGCATACTGTGCGACGCTCACGCCGCGGGGCCGCTCGCATTCGTGGGAGCGTACCGGAGCGCACCCCCGACTCCGGTCCGTAAGGGGGCGAGCGAAGGACACAAACCGATATCAACTCTGTGTAATCGGACATGAGTCCCGCCTCGTTCCCCCGTGCCTCACGCGGACGACCCCAACAGGTCCGCCGCCAACAGCTCCTCCGCCCGCGCCGCCGTCCGCCACTGCTCCGCGCGGACCCACGCCCGCTTCAGGTGCAGGTGCACGTCCGCCTCCCAGGTGAAGCCCATCCCGCCGTACACCTGGAGGCAGTCGCGGGCCCCCCGCACCGCCGCCTCATCGGCCAGCAGCTTCGCCGCCGCGATCTCGGCGCCGTCGCCCGTCACGGCCGCCGCGTACACCGCCACACGGGCCACCTCCGCCCGCACCAGCATGCCCGCGCACAGGTGCTTGACCGCCTGGAACGCCCCGATCGGCTGCCCGAACTGCTCCCGCCCGCGCGCGTGGTCCGCGGCCAGCTCCACCGTGCGCAGGGCGCTCCCGAGCTGGAGCGCGGCCGTCAGCAGCGCGCCCTCGTCCCGGTACCGGCCCGCCCGCCCCGGCCGGGTCACCCGGTGCAGCGGCGTCAGCGGGTCCACCGAACGCACTGGCTCGCCCCCGGGCGGCTCGGGCGCCCCGAGGACCGCGTCGGCCTCCCCCAGGTGGGCCACCAAGGGCCCCTCCAGGTCGTACGCCGTCACCACCGTCGTCCCGGTCGCGGCGCCCGGCACCACCCCGGCCGCCAGGAACGTGGCCACCAGCGGCCCCGGCAGCAGGGCCCGCCCGGCCTCCTCGAAGACGACGACGGCCTCCGCGAGCCCGAGCCCGACCCCGCCCTCGGCCTCCGGCAGGCGCAGCGCGAAGAACCCGGCGTCGCCCAGCTCCCGCCACAGCCGGCGGTCCACCGCGACGCCCGCCTCCACCGAGGCCCGCAGCGCCTCGCGCCCGTACCGCCCGGCGAGGAGGTCCCGTACGCCCGCCCGCAGGTCGCGTTGGACCCGGCTCGGCTGGAAGTCCACGCCCCTCACCGCCCCTTCGGCAGGCCGAGGACGCGCTCGGCGACGATGTTCCGCTGGATCTGGGAGGTGCCCGCGGCGATGGTGTACGACAGGGACGAGAGCCGGTCCAGGACCCACTCCTCCTCCAGCGCGAGCGAGCCCGCGCCGAGCACCTGCGCCGCGGCGTCGTACAGCTCCTGCCGCGCGTGGGAGTACGCCAGCTTGAAGACGCTGCCACCCGTGCCGGGGACGCCGCCCGAGCGCTCCGATTCGCTGACGTTCCACTGCGTCAGCCTCCAGAGTGCGCCGAATTCCCCGTGGAGTCGTCCCAGGGTGCGACGTAGGACGGGATCGTCCCAGCGCCCGTTCTCCTTCGCGGCGCGGGCCAGCAGGGCGAGCGTGCGGCGGCAGGCCACCACCTCGCCGACGAAGGCGGTACCCCGCTCGAAGGACAGCGTCACCATCGTGACCCGCCACCCGTCGTTCTCCGCCCCCACCCGGTTCGCCACCGGCACCCGCACCTCGTCCAGGAACACCTCCGCGAACTCCGCCGATCCCGCGAGGGTGCGCAGCGGCCGCACGGTGATCCCGGGGGCGTCCATCGGCATGGCCAGCCAGCTGATGCCCTTGTGTTTGGGGGCCCCGGGGTCGGTGCGGACCAGCAGTTCGCACCAGTCGGCGACCTCCGCGTGCGAGGTCCAGATCTTGGAACCGGTGATCACGTAGTCGTCGCCGTCGCGGACCGCGCGGGTCCGCAGTGATGCCAGGTCCGAGCCGGCGTCCGGCTCGCTGAACCCCTGGCACCACATCTCGTCGCCGCGCAGCACCGGCGGCAGCCAGCGCGCCCGCTGCTCGGCGCTGCCCTCGGCGGCGATGGTGGGCCCGGCGTGCAGGAGTCCGACGAAGTTCGCGCCGACGTACGGGGCGCCGGCCCGTTCCGTCTCCTCCAGGAAGATCAGGTGCTGGGTGGGGGTCGCGCCGCGCCCGCCCGCGTCGCGGGGCCAGTGCAGGCCCGCGTACCCGGCGTCGTACAGCCGGCGCTGCCAGCCCGCGTCGTAGGCGCGGCGGGCCGGCCAGTCGTCCGGGGACGGTTTGGGGGGCAGCGTGGGCAGCTCCTGGGCGAGCCACTCGCGCAGCCGGGCCCGGAACTCCCGCTCCTCCTCGGTGGGGGTCAGGTCCACTGGCGGTCCCCGCGCCGGCGGTCGAGGTCCAGGCCCAGCATGCGGATGGCGTTGCCCCGCATCAGCTTGTAGACGGTCTCGTCGTCGAGGCCCTTCACGTGGTCGAGGGCGACGTCCTTGGTGTGCGGGAAGGTCGAGTCGACGTGCGGGTAGTCGGTCTCGAAGGTCGCGTTGTCGCGTCCGACGACGTCGAGCGAGGCGATGCCGTGCTTGTCGCGGAAGAAGCAGCAGAACATCTGCCGGTAGTAGTAGGCGGACGGCGGCTCGGGGATCAGGTCGCGGACCCCGCCCCATGCGCGGTGCTCGCGCCACACGTCGTCGGCGCGTTCCAGGGCGTACGGGATCCAACCCATCTGGCCTTCGCTGTAGGCCAGCTTGAGCGTCGGGAAGCGCACCAGCACCCCGCTGAAGAGGAAGTCCATCATCGAGGCCATCGCGTTGTTGAAGCTGAGCGCGGCCTGCACGGCGGGCGGCGCGTCCGGGGACGCGGCGGGCATCTGAGAGGAGGAGCCGATGTGCATGTTGACGACGGTGCCGGTCTCCTGGCAGACGGCGAAGAAGGGGTCCCAGTACCCGGAGTGGATGGACGGCAGGCCGAGGTAGGTCGGGATCTCGGAGAAGGTGACGGCGCGCACGCCCCGCGCGGCGTTGCGCCGGACCTCCGCCACCGCCAGGTCGATGTCCCAGAGCGGGACGATGCACAGCGGGATCAACCGGCCGCCGCTGTCACCGCACCATTCCTCGACCATCCAGTCGTTGTAGGCGCGCACGCAGGCCAGGGCCACTTCCTTGTCGTGCGCCTCGGCGAAGGTCTGACCACAGAACCGGGGGAAGGTCGGGAAGCACAGGGAGGCCTCGACGTGGTTGAGGTCCATGTCCGCCAGCCGGGCCGCGGGGTCCCAGCAGCCGCGGCGCATCTCCTCGCGGGTGATGCCCTCCAGGGTCATGTCGTCGCGGTCGAAGCCGACGGCGGCGATGTTGCGCTTGTACGGGAACTTCAGGTCCTCGTAGATCCACCAGTCGGTCGGCGGTCCCTCGGGGTCCATGGAGATCACGTACTTGCCGCCGGTGTAGACCAGCTCGCCGATGCCCGCGGTGAGCGCCTTGGGACCGCGGTCGCGGTACTTGGCCGGCAGCCACACGTCGAAGAGGTGGGCGGGTTCGATCACGTGGTCGTCGACGCTGATGATCCGTGGCAGTTCCGTGTCCATGTGTCCGGTGTCCCCTCGCCGTATCTGATGGACCGTCAGAAACAAGCTAGCGCCGCCCGCTCTGGACCGGCAAGCGTCGGAGCCCTACGCTCTCGCCTGATCTGACACATCGTCAGCCAGGGGCGGAGCGAGGGGGAGGATTCGGGATGACGAGGAAGGACCGGACGACGGACTCCGAAACGGCGGTGGAGACGGCGCGGGGTCTCGGCGGCTCCCGCACCCTCTGGGAGCTCGTCGCCCGCCGGGCCGCCCTCAGCCCCACCACCCCCGTGCTGATCGAGGCCGCCCCGGACCCGGCCGACGACCGCACCCTCACCTTCGGCGCGCTCCACGACCGCGCGGAACGGGTCGCGGCGGGCCTGTACGCGATGGGCGTCCGGCTGGGCACGGTCGTCGCCTGGCAACTGCCGACCCGGATCGAGACGGTGCTGCTCTCCCTCGCGCTGGCCCGGCTCGGCGCCGTCCAATCACCCGTCATCCCCTTCTACCGGGACCGGGAGGCGGGCTTCGCGCTGCGGGAGTCGGGGGCGGAGTTCTTCGCCGTCCCCGGGGAGTGGCGCGGCTTCGACCACGCGGCGATGGCGGCCCGACTGGGGGCGCGGGGGGTGTTCGGGGCCTACGAGGACCTCCCGACCGGCGACCCGGCCATCCTGCCCGCGCCGCCCGCCTCGGGGACGGACGTCCGCTGGATCTACTGGACCTCCGGCACGACCTCCGACCCCAAGGGCGTGCTGCACACCGACCGGTCCCTGATCGCCGGCGGCTCCTGCCTGGCGGACGCCCTGCGGCCGGTGCCGGGGGACGTCGGCTCGGTGGCGTTCCCGTACGCGCACATAGGCGGCCCCGACTACCTGGTGATGCTGCTGCTGTACGGGTTCCCGGCGGTCCTGTTCGAGAAGTTCGCGATGCCGGACGCCCTGGAGGGGTACCGCCGTCACGGGGTCACCATCGCCGGCGGCTCCACCGCCTTCTACTCCATGTTCCTCACCGAGCAGCGCAAGGCCCCGGGCACGAAGCTCGTCCCGAGCCTGCGCCTGTTGGCGGGCGGAGGCGCCCCGAAGCCGCCGGAGATCTACCACGCGGTCGTCCGCGAACTGGGCTGCGGGCTCACCCACGGCTACGGCATGACCGAGGTCCCGATGATCACGATGGGGGACCCGGACGACACGGACGAGAACCTCGCGACCACCGAGGGCCGGCCCCCGAAGGGCATGTCGATCCGCATCACGACCCCTGAGGGCACCCCGCTGCCGCCGTCCGTCGACGGGGAGGTCCGCCTGCGGGGCGAGGCGGTCTGCCGGGGCTACCTGAACCCCGACCGGACGGCGGAGGCCTTCGACGCCGACGGCTACCTGATCACCGGCGATCTCGGTCACCTCACCCCCGACGGGCACCTGGTCCTGACCGGCCGCAGCAAGGACGTCATCATCCGCAAGGGGGAGAACATCTCGGCGAAGGAGATCGAGGACCTGCTCCACCTGCTCCCCGATGTCGCCGACGCCGCCGTCATCGGCCTCCCGGACCCGGAGCGCGGCGAACGCGTCTGCGCGGTGGTCGAGCAACCCCCGGGGGCGCCCGCGTTGACGCTGTCCGGTGTCACGGCCCACCTGCGCGCCCAGGGACTGTCCCCGCACAAGCTCCCGGAGCAACTGGAGCTGGTGGAAGCCCTGCCGCGCAACGACGCCCTGCGCAAGGTGCTCAAGTACAAACTCCGCGAGCGCTACGCCTGAGGGCGAACGCGGCGCGCCGGCCTCCGAGACGAGGGTGGGGGACTCGGAGACCGGCGGGAGCGCTTGCGCGGTGAGGGTTAGATGTTCTTCAGGTAACCGCTCTTGAACCCGTAGGCGTTGGCGACGACCTGCTGGCGCTTGTCGATCTCGACGCCGAAGCCCTTGTAGATGATCGAGCCCTCCCAGACGACCTGGCCGATGGCGTTGCCGTCGGCGAGCTGGGCCTTCGGGACGCCGTGGCCGATGGAGACGGCGCCGTTGAAGTTGCGCTTGCCGCAGTCGGCGTGGTCGACCTTGTCGATCTTGGAGCCGTTGGTGTGGTAGTTCACCCACACACTCAGCTTGGTGATGGTGATGCCGAAGATCTTCTGCCGGACGGTGTAGGTGGTGTCCCACCAGCCGGCGTGCAGCTTGCCCGCTGCGGAGACACCGGAGAGGTCGCCGGCGTCGGGGGTGAAGGTGGCCTCGCTGTCACCGGCGATCTGGACGTCGCCGTTCTTGAGGTTCACCAGCGAGTGCGAGGGCGTGCCGTCGGTGGGGACGTCGGCGACCTCTTCGAGCAGCGCCTTGAGGTTCTCGGGGTCCTCGGCGTAGTTGAGGAACTTCACCTGCTTGTCGTGACCCAGGGCGTCGAAGTCCCGCAGGGCGTCGGCCGCGCCCTCTTCGGTGCTGCTCTTGAGGGAGTTCTGGTAGGCGGCGATGCGCGCGCCGTCCTGCGAGATGAGCGAGGCGCTGGCGTTGCCGGTGCCCAGCAGCGCGGTGGAGGCGAGGACGGCGAGAACGGCTGCGGTGCGGCGGGGGGTTATGACCTTGGACATGGCTGAGCGGAAGCCCTTCACGTTGGGGGGTGGCTTGCGAAACTCAGCTAACCAGCGGAACAAACCGTTCCCGCTCAACAGATGCTCAGATCTTGGATCTTGCTCGTGCCGTGATGCGCACAAGCGGTAAATGCCGTTTCACGGGCGGCAGTTGGACTAAATGACGCGCGGCCCTCCAACCCATCGTGATCGGGGGACAGCCGACCCTTGCGGCGCGCCGACACCGGGTTCTCTCGGGCCTCGACGGGCGGGGAGAGGCGCACGGCGTACCAGACCATAGGGGCCCGGTCAGCCCCGGACCGCGTCGAGTCCTACCGGGACCGGTGGGACGCCGGAGGTCGTCGTCTCCGCCGGCCGGCCACCCCCGCTTCCCTCTCCCGGAGCGGCGAGTTGTGCGGCTAGGCCGCCTGCGAGCCCGTACGTCGCACCGGCGGTGGGAGCGCCCGAGCCCGGCGGGCACCGGCGCCGGCGGTCACGTGGCCTGTCCGGCGCCCTCGGTTAGCGCGTCACCGACTCGATGAAGGCGGCCGCCTCGTGTTCGGAGACGGGGACGTGGTCGATGTCGTCGTGGCCGAGCGCGTAGAGCGTGAGGTACTCGGTCGGCTCGGAAACGGCGGAGCGGGGCGCCCCCCTGGGGGTGCCCCGCTCCGGCGGAAGGGTCAGGCGTCCGGCGCGGCCACGCCGCAGTAGCCGGCGAAGGCCGTGAGGATCTCCTCCTCCGAGATCCGTCCGTCGCCGTCCGCGTCGAGGCCCGTGGCGATCTGCGCCGCCAACTCCGGCGGGGTGCCGAGTACGCGCAGGACGCGGGTGGCGGCCGCCGGGGAGGCGCCGGCCGCCGAGCCGTCGTCGGAGGCCGCCGCGATCACCGCGCGCAGGAACGGCCGGGCGATCTCCGCGAAGCGCTCCGGGTTGTCGCGCAGCCGCTTCACCGCACCCGTCACGAACTCCTCGCGCGACACCCGCTGGTCGCCGTCGACGTCCGCGATGCCCGCCATTCCCTGCCAGAACGCCTCGGCGCCGGCGAAGACGGACTGACCCTTGTCCGATCGTGCCCGGACCCCGAATTCGGCCAGCACCGCCCGCGCGGCGACGCTGAAATCCTCGCGGTCGATGTAGCCGGACCCGTCCTGGTCGAAGGTGGCGAATCGGGAGGCGATCTTGCGCTCGTACTCTGCGCTGTCCATATTCGGCGTTCCGCCTTCACATGTGCGTGTGGGTGCAGTTCAGGTGCGGTCAGGAAACGCGGCCGTGGGGTGCCGTCAAGCACCTCACGAGGAGCGGTTCAAGACAAGGCAGGAGCGTACGGCCTCGGTGGCCCGCACGTTAAGCCGAGCCGTCGGGGAGATGGCCGCATCGAACCCGCGCACGGGAAGCGCGGCGGGGCGCGTACAGATGTGCCTATGCGGGCGTCATGTTCCTTTCGCGCGGCGTCGGTGCCCGTACCACGACGGGCACACTTCCCGGGCGGGCTTCGCCCAAAGACGGGCGCGTCCCACCGTGTGCCGACTACATTCGTCGGGTCGACACACGGCTGGGAGCTGGAGGCTGGGGGCCACTATGCCGAAGGACGTACCACCGCGCTGGGACCGCCGCATGCAGCAACGCCTCGCCCGCGGCGAGGCCGCCGCGCTCGGCGAGCTGTACGACCGCTTTGCCTCGCTCGTGCACAGCCTCGCGCACCGGGTGCTGGGTGACGAGACGGCCGCGGACCGGATCACCCGTGAGGTGTTCGGGTACATCTGGGAGAACCCGGACGCCTACGACCCCAAGCAGGGCTCCCTGCGCTCCTGGGTAGCCCGGATCACCCAGGGCCAGGCGGTGGCGCGGCTGCGCCAGGCCGAGTTGGGCCGCGGCTCCCGCGAGGAGCTGGAGCAGAAGGTGCGCAGCGCCAACGCCGCCGCCCGCGCGGACTACATCGTCACCTCGATGCCGGCGCCGCTGCGCTCCGCGCTGGAACTCGCCTACTTCAAGCGGCGCGATTACCGGCAGGCCGCCGCCGACCTCCAGATCAGCGAGGACGAGGCGCGGCGCCGGCTGCGGCTCGGGCTCCAGTTGCTGTCGACCGCCAACGCCCTCCCCCGGGAGGACACCGCCCCGCCCGGATACGGCCCGCCCGGATATGGAACGCCCCGATGACCGGACCCGCCGAAGAGGTGCCCGACGACGGTTACGAGCGGCCCGTGGGCGGTGCGGCGCGGATACCGGGCCCGCGCGGGGCCGCCGACGACCTCGACCCGCTGCCGGACCCGCGGCCCGCGTCGCAACCCGCGGCGGCGCCCGAGACCGCGGCCGGGATCGCGGCGGAGACCGCGGCGGAGAGCGCGGCCGCGCCGGAACCGCCGCCCACGCACGCCGTACTGAAGTCCCTGCTGGGGGCGTGGGCGCTGGCCGCCTGCTCCGCCGCGGAGACCCAGGCGGTGGAGGACCACCTGACCGAGTGCGCGCCCTGCGCGGAGGAGGCGCTGCGGCTGCGGGACGCCGTGGGCCTGCTGCACCCGGAGGAGAGCCTGGACCTCAAGCCGCTGCTGCGCTCCCGGGTGCTGGAGGACTGCCTGGGCAAGCGCCCGGCCCGTATTCCCGTCCCGGCGTGGGCGACCCCGTACGACACGGAGACCGCGCGGCTCGACGCCCTGCTGCGGGACTTCGGCGACTCGGAGTGGCACACCCCCGTACGGCTCAAATGGTTCGAGGAGGAGCGGCGCCTGTCGCGGCGCACCACGGTGGCGGGCGTGATCGGCCATCTGCTGACGGTGGACGGGCTCGTCGCGACGGCGCTCGGCCTGGACGACCCGCTGGGCCCGCAGGCACCGCAGGGCGGCACGACGGAACGTACCGAGTTCTTCTGGGACTCCGCGCGGCACCCGACCACCCGGCAGGTCCGCGAGCCCTGGCGGGAGCAGGGTCACACCCTGGTCCGTACGGTCTCCTTCGCGGGCCACGGCGTGGCCGAGCTCGCGGTCGACTACGGGGGCTTCGCCCTGCCGCTGGGGGACGCGTTCCTGGAGCGGGCCTTCGAGTGCTGGGTGCACGCGTGGGACATCGCGGACGCGGTGGACTACCCGTACGAGCCGCCGTCCGGGGCGCACCTGCACCGCATGATCGACCTGGCGGCGCGGCTGCTGCCGGGCGCGCTGGCCGAGCGGCGCCGCGCCGGTCTGGCGGGGCCGGCGCACGGCCTGGTCGCGGCGGGCGCCCCGGGCCGGACCCTGCACCTGGAGATCGAGGGCGCGGGCGGCGGCGGTTGGGACATCGCGCTGGATTCGCCGGCGGCGAAGCCGTCGTCGGAGCACACGGTCGCGGAGATCGCGCTGGACGGCCTGGAGTTCTGCCAACTGGCCGCCGGGCACATCTCCCCGGAGGACGCGGCGGCCGGCCAGCACGGCGACCGCGAGGCCATCCGCGACGTCCTGTTCGCGGCGGCGTCCCTCAGCCGTCTGTAGCGCGGCCGCCCGTTGCTCGCCGTCCGTGGCGCCGTAATCCGGCGGCGCCACGGACGGACGGCTGAACAGCCCACGCCCCGGGCCCCAGGCCCCAGGCCGCCTCAGCCGCTCAGGCGAAGACGACCGTGCGGGTGCCGTTCAGCAGCACCCGGTGTTCGCTGTGCCACTTCACCGCGCGGGCGAGGGCCTGGCACTCCACGTCCCGGCCGATGGCCACCAGCTGTTCCGGGGTCACCTCGTGGCCCACCCGCTCGACCTCCTGCTCGATGATCGGCCCCTCGTCCAGGTCGGCCGTCACGTAGTGCGCGGTCGCGCCGATCAGCTTCACGCCCCGCGCGTGCGCCTGGTGGTACGGCTTCGCGCCCTTGAAGCTCGGCAGGAAGGAGTGGTGGATGTTGATGATCCGCCCGCTCAGTTCCTTGCAGAGGGTGTCCGACAGCACCTGCATGTACCGGGCCAACACCACCAGCTCGACGTTCTGCGCGCGCACCAGCTCCAGCAGCTCCGCCTCGGCGGCCTCCTTCGTGTCCTTCGTCACCGGGATGTGCACGAAGGGGATGTCGTAGGAGCCGACCAGCTCCGCGAAGTCGGTGTGGTTGGAGACCACCGCCGCGATCTCCACCGGCAGCGCCCCGATCCGGGACCGGAACAGCAGGTCGTTCAGGCAGTGGCCGAACTTCGACACCATCAGGACGATCCGCATCCGCTCGTCCGAGCGGTGGATCTGCCAGTCCATTTCGAAGGAGTCCCCGATCGCGGCGAAGCTGGCCCGCAGCTTCTCCACGGTGACCGGCGCGTCCGCCTCGAAGTGCACCCGCATGAAGAACAGACCGGTGTCGCGGTCGCCGAACTGCCGGCTGTCCTCGATGTTGCATCCGGTCATGAACAGGTAACTGGACACGGCGTGCACAATGCCCTTTTTATCCGGGCAGGAGAGGGTCAGGACGTACTGCTGCGGCTGCGCCTGGCGCTGCGGGTCATCGCTCATGACGGCAAAGCCTTTCACACCGCGCGGGTGAGGATTCTCAGCAACTCCAGGGAGCGGGGCGCGGCGTCCGGATCGTCCCCGTCCGCCGTGGCGAGCCGTACGTGGGCCTCGCGCGCCGCGCGCACCGCCTCGGGCCAGGCGTGGTGCTCCAGGTACGCGGAGACCGGCGCGTCCGGGCCGACCTGGTGCAGGATGCGCAGCACGCGCAGGACCGCGAGGTCGACGAGGGCGGCCTCGCCGGAGTCGCGGAAGATGGTGCCGACGTACTTCTCGGCCGACCAGCTGTCGAGCCAGGTGTCCTCGACGAGCCGGTACACGGCGTCGGTGACGTCGCCGTACCCTTCGACGCCGGCCTGCCAGACCTCCTCCTGGAACAGCGGGTCGGAAAGCATGTGCAGCGCCGAGCGCACGTTGCTGCGCCAGCGCCACCACGGCATGTCGTTGAGGGGCATGCCGCCCATGGTGGAGGAGCGGCCGCCGCGGCGGGAAGAGTTCTTCGAACCTTGGGCGAATGTCACGCTTTCGATCGTACGTTCCCCCCTGGCGCGATCTTGAAGCACCTGTGCGCGCCCGCGCCCCCGCAATTCACCTCCCGGTCACCGGATGTTGTGTACACCTCATGCCCACGTTCCCCGTGGGGCGGAATGGTGCGTGGACATGACCGACCGGCTACGCACGACCTCCCTCTCCCGCACCTTCCTGGCCACGGCGATGGGTGCGTGTCTCATCGCCGGTTGCGGGTTGGTCCCCGGGGGCTCGGGGGGCTCCGGGGGCACCATCACCGTGATGACCTTCGCCCCGATGGGGACCAAGGCGACCAACATGCCCGGCATGGTGGGCATGGCGAAGGCCTACGAACGCTGGGTGAACGCCAAGGGCGGCATCAACGGCCACAAGCTGCGCGTCCTGACCTGCAACGAGCAGAACACCCCGACCGGCGCCGCCGACTGCGCGCGCAAGGCGGTCGCCGAGAAGGCCGTCGCGGTCGTCGGCTCGTACAGCCAGCACGGCCGCGCGTTCATGGCCCCGCTGGAGTCCGAGGGCATCCCCTTCATCGGCGGCTACGGGGTGTCCTCCGAGGAGTTCGTGAGCACCCTCTCCTACCCGGTCAACGGGGGGCAGCCCGTCCTCCTCGCCGGCGCCGGGCACCAGCTCGGCAAGGCGTGCAGCCAGGTCGCCCTGGTCCGCCCCGACACCCTCGCGGGCGACTCGATGCCCGTACTGCTGAACGCCGGGCTGCAGACCAACAAGGTGCCGGAGGCCGCGGACATCCGGGCCGCCGAGGACAGCGCCGACTACACGTCCCAGGCCCGCGAGGCACTGGCCGACACCACCGGCCCCGCCGCCAAGGAGCGGGGCTGCGTGACGGCGGTGCTCGGCGAGCGCACGGAGACCTTCCTCGACGCCTTCCGCCGCACCGACGAGAAGCACAGGAAGCCGCAGATCGCCTCCGTCCTCGGCAGCGTCAGCCAGGCGCTGGTCGACCGCACCGGCGGCCGGGAGAGCCCCTTCGAGGGCGCGTACCTCACCAGCTGGTACCCGGTGGCCGGCGACCCGCTGTGGGAGCCGATGCGCAAGGTGATCTCCGACCAGGCCTTCGGGGACGACAGCGTGGATCCCGACGACAGCGGGACGCAGACCACCTGGATCGCCTACACCGTGCTGAGCCAGGTCGTCGGGCGGCTCAAGGCCGACGAGGAAGTGACCGCGCGCAAGGTCGCCAAGACCCTCAACCAGACCGGGGGCGTCCAGACCGGCGGTCTCACCCCCGAGCTGAGCTGGCGCCACCAGGACGTACGGGCCGTCGCCGGGTTCCCGCGCATCTCCAACGGGCGGGTGACCTTCCAGGTCGTCCGGCAGGGGCGGCTGGTCGCCCAGCCGGGCGAGGAGCCCCAGGACATGACGCCGACCCTGGAGCAGGCGCCCCGCGCGGCGTGACGCCCCTCGGCCCGGGCCGTCACGCCCGCGCGGCGTGACCGGCCCCGGCCGTCACAGCTCGGTCTTGTCCCGTCGGGTGAGGCCGTACTTGGCGGCGATCGAGTTCCACATGGTCGCGGCCGACTCCTTCGCCCGCGTCGCCTCGCCGCTGGCCTTGTTGCCGGCGGCGGCGCTGTCGGTGGACTTGGCCTTGCCGTCCTTGCACTTGCCCTTGTCGTGGCCGACGTCGTCCGCCCAGCCCGCGTAGCTGCGGTCGGCGGCGGCCGAGGACTTCCAGGCCTTGTTGAGGGCGGCGGCGAGCTTCACGTGGTCCGGCAGCTGGTCCATCTTCAGGTCCTGGAGCCGGGTGACCAGGTCCTCGCGTTGGCTGGCCGCGGCACGCAGGTCCAGGGCCGCCTGGTCGAGGTTGCGGCAGCTCTTGATGTCGTCGACCGCCTTGATGACCGCCGCGCGGCTGCCGTTGCTGTCCGCGAGCACCTTGTCGAGCTGGACGGCCTGCGGGCGGGCGGGGTCGACCTGGGCGTCGTCGGCCGCCACCGCCGAAGAGCCGGTCGGGGCGGGCGCCTCGGCGCCCGGGTCGCTGTTGGCGGCCTTGCCGCCGTCTCCGAGCAACGAACCGACGCCGAGCCCGGCCACGGCGAGACCGATGACGGTGGCGGCGATCACCCCGGCCGAGACCTTGCGCGCGGGCGCCGGCGGCGGGGGCGCGTACTGCTGCTGCGGCGCGTACTGCTGCGCGGGCGGTAGGGGACCGGCGGGAGGGCCTACGGGGCCCCGGGCGCGCGGTGCCCGGGGCAGCACCGGCTCCTGGATCTGCGGCAACTGTTGGGTGCTGCCGGCGCTGTCGTCGCTGCGGAACAGACCGTCGAAACCCTGCACGGCGGGGTCCGCGGGGGCCGCCGGGACCGGCGGGATGTACTGCGTCGCGGCCTCGTGGTGGGCCGGCCCGTCCACCACCGGCGGGATATACCGCGTCGCCGCCTCGTGATGCCCCGGCGCCGCCGGGACCGGCGGCATGTACTGCGTCGCCGCCTCGTGGTGGGCCGGCCCGTCCACCACCGGCGGGATGTACTGGGTGGCCGCCTCGTGATGCCCCGGCGCCGCCGGGACCGGCGGCATGTACTGCGTCGCCGCCTCGTGGTGGGCCGGCCCGTCCACCACCGGCGGGATGTACTGGGTGGCCGCCTCGACCGGGCCCGGAGCGCCCGGTATGGGCGGGATGTACTGGGTCGCCGCCTCCGGCAGCGGGGGGTATCCGTAGCCGTGCGGGTCCCCGGGCCCCTCGAAGCCCGGGCCGATCACGTGCCCCGGCCGCGGGTACCCGTACCCCGGCCGGCCGGCGTACTCGGGCGACGCCTGCGCCGGGTAGCCGTAGGCGGGACCGCCCGGGGTGCCGGGCTCCTGCGCCCCGTACCCCGGGTACTCGTCCTGCTCGGGCCGCGGCTGCGGAGAGCCCTGCCCGGGCCGCGCCCCGTACCCGCCCCGCGACGCCTCTTGTCCGGGGTCCGGGCCCCACGGCGCACCGGCCTGCGGGGCGGCCTCATGACCGCTCCCCTGTCCGCTCTCCGTCACCGGGAACTCCTTCACCGACCTGCCCGCACGTACGGAACCGTCGGCCCACGCTACCCGGTCACCGGCCGCCCCGGTCGGTTACCTCCGCAGCCGTACCACGCCTCACACCGCCGCCACCTCCAGCCGAGCCGTGAACTCCCGCACCGCCGACTCCTCGCGGTACGGCTCCAGCCGGGTCCGGAAATCCTCCAGGTACTCCGCCCCGCGCCGGGTCCGCAGCGAGTCCAACAGATCGGCGGCCTTCGCCGCCGTCTGGCAGGCCTGCTCCACCTCCCGCTGCTGGACCCGGGCCGCCGCCAGCAGCAGCAGCCCGATCGCCCTGCGTCGCGCCTTCGTCTCGGGCAGGCCCCGCAGGGCCTCCTCGGCGCGCCTGGCCGCGGCGTCGGCCTGGCCCAGGTCCCGGTGGCAGTGGGCCAGCTCGTCCGCGAGGTAGGCCTCGTCGAAGTGGCGGATCCACACCGGGTCGTCGCCGGCCTCGGGCTCCGCCCGCTCCAGCGCGGTCACCGCCCGCCCCGACAGCACCGCCGTGGCGCGGGCGTCGCCCAGCAGCGCGTGCCCGCGCGCCTCGGCGGCGTAGAACATCGCCTCCACCCTCGGGGTGACCTGCCCGCGCGTGCCCTCCTGGGCGGCCCGCGCCAGTTGCGCGATCTCCCTGGGGTTGCCGAGTTCGGCGGCGAGGTGGCTCATGGACGCGGCCAGGACGTAACCGCCGTACGCGCGGTCGCCGGCCGCCTGGGCCAGCCGGAGCGCCTGGATGTAGTAGCGCTGGGCCAGGCCGGGCTGGCCCGTGTCCACCGCCATGTAGCCGGCCAGTTCCGTCAGCCGGGCCACGGCCGCGAACAGGGCCCGCCCGACCGGCTCCCGGTAGGAGCCGCCGATCAGCCCGGACACCACGGAGTTGAGGTAGTGCACCACCACCGGGCGCACGTGCCCGCTGCCGAAGCGGTGGTCCAGCTCCTTGAGCGCCTCGGTGGTCGCCCGTACCGCTTCGACGTCGGGCATGCCGACGCGCGAGCCGCTGTTGCGCGCCACCTGCGGGTCGGCGCCGGTGATCAACCAGTCCCGGCTGGGTTCGACGAGGGCGGAGGCGGCCACGCTGGAGCCGGAGAGGAAGTCGCGGCGACCGACGTCGCTCCGCCACAACTCGCTGACCTGCTCGATGGCGCCGATGACCGTCGGGGAGAACTGGAGGCCGACGCCGGAGGCGAGGTTCTTGCCGTTGGCCATGCCGATCTCGTCGATGGTGACGGTACGGCCGAGTTTGCGCCCGATCGCCTCGGCGATGATGCCCGGCGCCCGGCCGCGCGGCTGCTGACCGCGCAGCCACCGGGCCACGGAGGTCTTGTCGTAGCGGAGATCGAGGCCGTGCTCGGCCCCGCACATGTTCACGCGCCGGGCGAGCCCGGCGTTGGAGCACCCGGCTTCCTGGATGAGCGCCTGCAGCCGTTCGTTCGGCTGGCGGGCGAGGAGAGGCCTGGCTGCCATGAAAACCCCCTGAAGCCGCGGGAGAGCGATGGAATGATCACTTCCCGCCTGATGTGCGGAGAATCTTCCTCTCTGCGTGGTGTCGCTACCCACGGACCGCGCTCCGGGCTCCTACGCGCCCCCGTACATGCTTCCGTGCGCCCCATGTGCAGGATCGATGCTCCGCCCACGGGCCGGTTTACGCCCGTAACCCCGGATGGGTGCGGGAGTTGTGAAGGGCGTGGAAGAGACCATCGGAGTCACGGAGACCGCACCCATCCCCAAGCAGCGCGGCGAGCAGCTGTTGGACCATGCCGTGCGGTACGCGGAAGAACGGCACTGGGATGTCTTCGCGGGCACCTGGCTGGAGGCCGGCGACGGCCGGGAGGTGTGCTCCTGCGGGGACCCGGAGTGCGCGGCGCCCGGCGCCCACCCGGCGGTGAAGGACTGGGCGGCGCTGGCCACCGGCAGCGCGGTACAGGTGCGCCGGATCTGGGCGAAGCAGCCCGGCGCGTCCATCCTGCTGCCGACGGGCCGGACCTTCGACGCCATCGACGTGCCCTCCGCCGCCGGCATCCACGCGGTGGCGCGGCTGGAGCGCATGCAGCGCACCCTCGGCCCGGTCACCCTCACCCCCGACCACCGGATGCTGTTCTTCGTCCTGCCCGGGGCCGGGGCGAAGATGCCCGACCTGGTACGGAAGTTGGGCTGGTCGGCGTCCGCGATCGACATGGTCGCGCGGGGCGAGGGCGAGTACGTCGCCGCGCCGCCCACCCGCTTCGGCGGCCGGGGCCCGGTGCAGTGGGCGTGCAAGCCCACCCCGGCCAACCGGTGGCTGCCGGACACCGAGGAGCTGATCGACGCGCTGGCCTACGCGTGCGGCAGCCAGGCGGCCGCGACCCGCGTCGGCAGGGGCGTCGACACGGCCGTCGGCACGGCCGTCGGCGCGGCCCACCCGTCCTGAGGTCGGGTACATGACACCGGGTTCATGACATACGTAACTGCTGCCGCCTGCCCCCTTCCTCCTATGGTGAGGAACGTACGACCACGGGGATCAGAACGAGAGGCAGGCGCATGCCGGACCAGGGTGATGCGACGGGCGGGACGCACGACGGAACGGGTGGCGCGCGATCCGCGCCGCCCGCCGCCGTGCGGATAGAGGGACTGTGGAAGCGCTTCGGCGAGCAGGTGGCCGTGGCCGGCATCGACCTGGAGATCCCGGCGGGCCGGTTCATCGGGCTCGTGGGGCCGAACGGCGCGGGCAAGACGACGACGCTGTCGATGGTGACCGGGCTGCTGCGCCCCGACATGGGGCGCGTGTACGTCGCCGGGCACGACGTGTGGGCGGACCCGACCGAGGTGAAGTCGCGGATCGGCGTCCTGCCCGAGGGGCTGAGGCTGTTCGAGCGTCTCTCCGGGCGGGAGTTGCTCGGCTACATGGGCCGGCTGCGCGGCCTGCCGGGCGAGGAGACCGACAAGCGGACGACGCAGCTGCTGGACGTGCTGGACCTCGCGGGCTCCCAGCACAAGCTGGTCGTCGACTACTCGACGGGCATGCGCAAGAAGATCGGCCTGGCGGCGGCGCTGCTGCACAACCCGGAAGTCCTCTTCCTGGACGAGCCCTTCGAAGGCGTCGACCCGGTGTCCGCGCAGACCATCCGCGGAGTGCTGGAACGTTACACCGCGTCGGGGGCCACCGTCGTGTTCTCCTCCCACGTGATGGAGCTCGTCGAGTCGCTGTGCGACTGGGTGGCCGTCATGGCCGGCGGCCACATCCGCGCGGCGGGCCCGCTGGCCGACGTACGGGGCGACGCGCCCTCCCTCCAGAACGCGTTCCTCGAACTCGTCGGAGCACGGGACCTGGCCGGCGGCGACTCCCTGGACTGGCTGGGCGGCGCCCGATGAGCGCCCCGGTCACCACCGCCGGCCGGGCGGCGCCCGTCACCGTGGCCCCGCCCGTCTCCCTGATGCCGCTCTTCGTCCGCCTCAAGCTGTCGCTGCTCAAGAACGGCCTCAGGGGCTCCTCCAAGCGCAAGGCGGCCTGGTTCGGCACCCTCGTGCTGGCGCTCGTGGTGGGCTTCTTCGCCACGCTCGGGCTGGCCGTGCTGCACGGCAACGCGCACGCGGGAACGGTCGTCGTGATCCTCGCGGCGGTGCTGGCGCTCGCCTGGAGCTTCATGCCGCTGTTCTTCCCGAGCGGCGACGAGACGCTCGACCCGAGCCGGCTGGTGATGCTGCCGCTGCGCCCGCGTCCGCTGGTGCGGGCCCTCCTGGCGTCGTCGCTGGTCGGCATCGGGCCGCTGTTCACGCTCTGCCTGGCCGTCGGCTCGGTGGTGGCGGTGGCGCACGGCGCGGCCGGGACGGTGTTCGCCGTCCTCGCCGTTCCGCTGCTGCTGCTGTTCTACGTGAGCCTGGCGCGGGCCGTGGCCACCGCCAACGTACGGCTGCTGTCCAGCCGCAAGGGGCGCGACCTCGCACTACTGAGCGGGCTGGTGATCGCGGTCGGCGCCCAGGTGGCCAACTTCGCCAGTCAGCGCCTGTTCCAGCCGGGCGGACTGGCCCACCTGGAGCCGGCGGAGGCGGTGGTCCGTTGGCTGCCGCCCGCGACGGCGGTGGGCATGGTGGACTCAGCGAGCAACGGCGACTACGCGGTCGCCGCTGCCCAACTGGTGATCACCCTCACCGCCCTGGCCGGGCTCGTGTGGTTCTGGGAGCGCAGCCTGACCAAACTGATGGTCACTCCGGACGGTTCGACCCTCGCGGCCGCCGCGCCCCGCAAGGACCGCGACTCGGGCACGGGCTTCTGGGCCCTGCTGCCCGGCGGCCGCACGGGCGCCGCGATGCAGCGCACCCTGCGGTACGTGATGCGCGACCCGAAGACGAAGTCGGCCTGGGTGACGGCGCTGGCCGTGGGCCTGATCGTGCCGGTGTTCAACGCCCTCCAGGGGACCGGCTCCCTCTACCTCGCCTGCTTCGGCTCGGGCATGCTCGGCATCCAGATGTACAACCAGTTCGGGCAGGACACCTCCGCGTTCTGGATGGTCGCGCAGACCCTGTCGAGCCCGCGCGACGTTTTCGTGGAGATGCGGGCCCGTGCCGGGGCGCTGGCCCTGGTCACCGTCCCGTACACGGTCCTGGTCACGGCGGTCACCGCCGGGCTGGTCGGCAACTGGGCCTACTTCCCCGCGGCCCTGGGCCTGGCGCTGGCCCTGCTGGGCGCCATGCTGTGCACGGGCGCGCTGGCCTCGGTCCGTTTCCCGTACTCGATCCCCACGGACGGCGCGTTCAAGAACGTGGCGCCGGGCCAGGGCGGGCTCGCCTGGCTGGGCATCTTCGGCGGCATGCTCGCCTCGGCGGTGATCTCCGCCCCGGTGATCACGGTGACGGTCTACTTCGCCACCACCCCGGAGCAGCAGTCCCTCGCCTGGACGGTCCTGCCTCTGGGCATCGTCTGGGCCGCCCTGGCGGCCTGGGCGGGCCTGCGCCTGGCGGCCCCCGTGGCGGCCCGCCGCATCCCCGAGATCCTGACGGCGGTCAGCAAGGGCTGACGGCCCGAAGCCCGGCCCGCGCTCCCCCGGGGGAGCGCGGGCCGGGCTTCCGCGTATCCCGATCAGACGGTGGGGAGCTTGGCCGTGAAGGCGGTCGGGACGCTGATCACGTCGTTGAAGCTGAGCCTGCCCTCGCCGAACTGGTCGGCGGTCGACAGCGTCCGCAACAGCCAGACCACGGTGGCCTACGCGGCGTGGCTCGGCGAACTCGGCGGGGAGGTGCGGACCGCTCCGGAGCTGCCCACCCGGCTGATGATCTTCGACCGGTCGACGGCCGTCATCCCGGTCAGCAGCGACGACAGCGCGGCGGGCGCGGTGGTGCTGACCGGTCAGGGCACGCTGATGGCGCTGTGCGCGCTCTTCGACAACGTCTGGGGCGCCGCGCGGCCACTGGGGACGGCCGAGACGGTCCGTGACGAGGGCGGCCTCAACCCGCAGGAGACCACCGTCATCCGGTTGCTGGCCCAAGGCCTGACCGACGAGGCGATAGCGAAGCGGCTGGCGGTCTCCCCGCGCACCGCCCGCCGGTTGGCCACGGACCTGATGGACCGGCTGAACGCCCGCAGCCGTTTCGAGTTCGGCGTGCGGGCGGTCCAGCGCGGCTGGCTGCCGCACTCGGCGGACTGAGCCCGACCTCCCTGGAGTCGCCCGGGAGTCGGCCTAGGAGTCGGCCTCGATGCCGGCGAGGTCCAGGGAGGCCAGGCGGTCCGGGTTGCCGATGGCGGTGATGTCGACGATCAGGCCGCCGGTGACGGTGAAGGCCATGACCGAGAGCGGGCGGCCCTTCTCGGAGACGACGACACCCGCCGTGCCGTTGACGAGCGCCGGGCGGACGAACGGCGAGAGCCCGCTGAACATGAGGGCCTGGGAGGCCACCGTGCCGGCGCCGCCCAGGACGACCGTGCGGCGGGTGCGGCCCGCGCCGCCGTCGGAACGCAGGACGATGTCGGGGTGCAGCACCGAGACGAGGGCGTCGAAGTCCCCTTCGCGCGCGGCGGCGAAGAACGCGTCGACCACCCGCCGCTGCTCGCTCAGGTCGGGGTCGGGGACCGGGGCCCGGCCCCGCACCCGGCGGCGGGCGCGGCTGGCCAACTGCCGCACGGCGACCGGGGTCTTGTCCAGCAGCGGGGCGATCTCGTCGAAGGGCACGGCGAACATGTCGTGCAGGACGAACGAGAGCCGCTCGGCGGGTGACAGCGACTCCAGCACCACCATCAGGGCCAGCCCGACCGAGTCGGCCAGCATCGCCCGCTGCTCGGGGTCGGTGACCGCCTCACGGCTGACGACAGGGTCGGGGATGAAGGTCTCCAGCGGGTCTTCCCGCCGGGTGGCACGCGAGCGCAGGGCGTCCAGGCACAGCCGCGACACCACGGTCGTCAACCACCCGCCCAGGTTCTCCACCGCGCCGACGTCGCTGCGCCCGAGCCGCAGCCAGGCTTCCTGTACGGCGTCCTCGGCCTCGCCGAGGGAGCCCAGCATCCGGTAGGCCACGGCCTTGAGGTGGCCCCGGTGCTCCTCGAACCGTCCGGCCAGCAGTTCGTCCTCGTCCACGTCTCGCCTTCCCCCCTCCTGCACGCCCCGCCCGCGGGAGCCACGTCCACGCATCCTCGGCCCCGCCGCGCCGAAACACCCAAGCGGTTTCCGCGAGTCCGTCAGGAAGCGGCCCGGACGCCGTCCAGGAAGGGCTCCAGCACCGCGCGCCAGGCGGCCGGCTGGTCGTAGTGCAGGTAGTGGCCGGCGTCCGGGATCTCGGCGTACCGGCCGGCCGGGAGGACGCGGACCATCTCCTGGGCTTCGGCGCGACCCAACTCGCCGTCGAGTCCGCGCACCACCAGGGTGGGGCAGCGGACCTGGGCCAGTTCCTCCCAGTGCGCGTCGTGGACCCAGGTCTCCCGGGCCGTCAGCATCTGCCGCCGGGAGAAGAGGGGGCGCCAGCCGTCCTCGGCCTGGTGCATGACCTCGGCGAAGAACGCGCCCCGGCCGGGGTCGGGGCGGTCCACCCGGGGATCGTCCTCGCCGAACCAGCGACGGGCCGCGTCCTGGGTGGGGAAGGGCAGCGGCCAGCGACGAAACCAGTCCTCCCAGTCGCGCTGCGAGGCCTCGCCGAGGGCGGAGGCGCGCATGTCGCAGATGACCAGGGCCTCCACCAGATCCGGGCGGCGGGCCGCGAGCTGCCAGGCGGTGAGGGCGCCCATGGAGTGGCCGATCAGGGTGACGGGGGCGAGGCCGAGCTGCTCGACGGCGGCCTCGGCATCGGCGACGAACGCGTCGCGCCCGAACGCCGTCTGCGTGTCCGGGGCGTCGCGGGCGGCCGGTGGGCGACCGCTCTGACCGTGCCCGCGCTGGTCGAGCGCGACGACCCGGTGGTGCTCGGCGAGCCAGCGGGCAGTGCCGGCCCAGTGCAGGGCGCGGCCCATCAGGCCGTGGAGTAACAGGACCGCGGGCCGCTCGGGTTCGTCGGGCGCGCGGTGTTCCCCACGGGTCTCACGGCCCGCTGCGAGGAACTCCCAGGCGACCAGGCGTACGCCGTCGGCCCCCGTGACATCGATGCGCTGTACCACCGCAGATGCACCCCCTTCGATCCCCGCCAGGGTATCGAACCCGTATTCGAAAACAGCCCTCTCGCCGACAACACCGCTCTTTCGAGTGACCTTGCTCAAGGATTGGCCGCCGTTGCCGATGGAGATCCTTTCAACAGGGAGGCGGGCCGCTCGGGGAAGACGGTCCGAAGGGGATGACCTTGAGAGCTCGGGGCTCCAGGTCAGTCAGGGGAGGATCGGTCCCGGCGCCGAAAGGCGCCGGGACCGTTTCATTACCGCTCCGGTGCCCGCGTCGCCGGCATCGACACGCGGCCGTCGACCGTAATTCCCGATCAACGCCCCGGCCCGCCCCGAAGCCCGCCCGCCGGGGCGCCCCGGCCGCCCCGGCCGCCCCGGCCGCCTCAGCGCTTGGCGACGAACACGTGCGAGGCGACCTCCGCGCCCAACTCCGCCGCCTCGCCGCCGCTGCCGACCAGCACCCCGCCCGGGGACTCCGTCACGCTCACCACCGAGCCGGGCTGTACGCCCGCCCGCCGCAGCGTGTACATCAACTGGGCGTCCGTCTGGATCGGCTCGCCGATCCGGCGCACCACCACGGTCTTGCCCTCGCTGCCCGGGTCCAGCTCCGACAGGCTGACCATGCCGGCCTCCAGGAACGGGTCCGCCTCGGCCTTCTCGCCCAGCTCCTCCAGTCCCGGGATCGGGTTCCCGTACGGCGACTCCGTCGGGTGGCGCAGCAGCTCCAGGACCCGCCGCTCCACCGCCTCGCTCATCACGTGCTCCCAGCGGCAGGCCTCGGCGTGCACCTGCTCCCACTCCAGGCCGATGACGTCGACGAGCAGGCACTCGGCCAGCCGGTGCTTGCGCATCACGCGCGTCGCCAGCCGCCGCCCCTCCTCCGTCAGCTCCAGGTGTCGGTCGCTGGCCACGGCCACCAGACCGTCCCGCTCCATCCTGGCGACCGTCTGGCTCACCGTCGGGCCGCTCTGATCGAGCCGCTCGGCGATCCGGGCGCGCATGGGGACCACGCCTTCCTCTTCCAGCTCGAGGATGGTGCGGAGGTACATCTCCGTGGTGTCGATCAGTCCGGACATTCGTGCCCCTCGGATTGCGTGCGCTGGCCCTGCCCCAATTCTGACGCATCGGGCCGACAACCGTCCCGTACGAACGTCAAGGCCGATGCGGGACGTACGTCCGGGGCCCGCCCCGGCCGCCGGGGGCCTTTCGTCCGCTGGTTGACGTTCGTATTGACACGCCCTTGGTACAGACCGCACGGTGAGCGGCGGACAACGGAAGCAACCCACCGCACCCCGCCCCTGGAAGGGCCTTCGGCGTATGAGCGAGAGCAAGCTGGCCGGGCAGTTCTTCGACGCCGCCATCGGCCTGCTGGAGCGGGTGCGGGACGAGGAAGCCGGGCCGATCGGCGCGGCGGGGGCCGTCGTCGCCGATGCCGTCGCCGCGGGGAACCGGCTCTTCGCCTTCGGCGCCGGGCACTCCTCGCTGCCCGCCCAGGACGTGGTCTACCGGGCCGGCGGGCTGGCCCTGATGAACTTCCTGGCCGTCCCGGGCACCGCGGGCATCGACGTCATGCCGGCCACCCTCGGCAGCGCCCTGGAGCGGGTCGACGGCCTCGCCGCCGCCGTCCTGGACAGCAGCCCGGCGGCCGAGGGGGACGTCCTCGTGATCATCTCCCTCTCGGGGCGCAACGCCCTGCCGGTCGAGATGGCCATGAACGCCCGCGCGATCGGACTCAAGGTCATCGGCGTGACCTCCGTGGCGTACACGACGGAGACCCGGTCGCGGCACGCGTCGGGCACCTTCCTGAAGGACCACTGCGACATCGTCCTCGACAGCAAGATCGCGGTCGGCGACGCCGAGCTGAGCCTCGACGGCATCGAGGCGCCGTTCGCGCCCGCCTCCACCGTCGTGACCTGCGCGATCATGCAGGCCGTGATGGCGGCGGCGGCCGGCGAGCTGGCCGCGCGCGGGGTGGAGCCGCCGCTGCTGCGCTCGGGCAACGTGGACGGCGGCCACGAGTGGAACGGCCGAGTCATGCGGGAGTACGGCGACCGGATCTTCTTCCGCCACTAGGGGGTGTCTGATGGATCAGGGTCGGGTGGCACCAGGCGGGCCGGACCCGGCCATGATCCGTCAGACACCCCCTAGCGGGCCACGGGCCCGGCCCGGCGGACCGGCCCGGGGGCCCGCCCGGGCCGGTCCGCCGGCCACCGCGCCCCCGCCGCCCCGCTCAGAGGTCCGCCGGGCGGATCACCGTGCGTCGGGCCAGGTCCAGGTCGGCCGCCACGCGTGAGGCCACCTCCTCCGCGTACAGGGCGTCCGCGCGCTCGAAGGCGGGCCGCGACGGGCCCCGGAGGAAGGTCAGCGCCCCCAGGGTCCGGCCCCGGCTGCGCAGCACCGTGCACAGCGCGTGCGCCGCGTCCGGGGGCCAGTGCCGCGCCCGCGCCCACTGCTCCGAGGGCTCTCCCGCCGGGGCACTGGCCCGCACCGGGCCGATCCGGTCGAGGGCCTGCAACGCCGGGTGCGTCCCCGCGTACCGGACCGGGATCGCGCCCGGCGCCGGCAGCAGCAGGGTCTGCCCCGACGCCGAGACGGCCGAGCGGACGAGCCGCCTGCGCCGCCCCGGGGCGGCGGGCCCCGGGTCCGGGTCCGCGTCGGGCGGGCCGTCGAGGTCGTCGAGTACGTCCACCAGCGCGTGCTCGGCGAAGCCGGCCAAGGCGAAGTCCAGCCGTACGGCGGCGGCCTCCGCCGGGTCATCGCACTCCGCGGCGGCCCGCCCCGCGCGGTAGAGCTGGTTGGACCGGAACCGCAGTTGCCCGGTGTCCAGCTCGGCCCGCCTGGCCTCGGTGATGTCCTGGAACAGCCAACCGACCCCGAGCGGCACCGGTTCCTCCGCCAGCGGCGAGGCCAGCCGCAGGAACCCGGAGCGCCAGCAGCGCCGTCTCGCCCCCTCGGGCGTACGGACGGTCACCCACAGCTCCACGGGCGCCGGCGGGGCGCCCTCCGCCAGCACGTGCTGGAGCGCGCCCTCCAGCTCCTCGACGCCCTGCGCCAGCAGTTCCCCGAGCGGCCGCCCCAGCAGCGCGGTGCGCCCGGAGCCGAAGGCGCGGGCGGCGTGCAGGTTCACGACCGCCGGGCGTAAATCGACGTCGACCAGGACGACCCCCCAGGAGGCGTCCTCCAGCAGCGCCTCGCTCAGCGCGATGGAACGCTCCAGGTCGATCTGCGCGTGCACCTCGCTGAACGCGCAGTAGACGCCGGCGGGCTTGCCGTCGGCGCCCGGCACACCGGCGGACTGGGTCCGCACGAGGACCCGGCCGCCGTCCTTGGTCAACAGCGCGAACTCGTGGACGTGCCGGCCCGGCGCGTCCTGGGCGGACATCAGCCGCTCCTCCACGTCGTGCGCGTCGGCGGCGCGCACCGCCCACCCGGCGAACCCGCGCCGACCGACGGCCTCGGCCGCGGTCCAGCCCAGGATGCGCTCGGCCTCGCGGTTCCAATGGGTGATCACACCATCGGCGTCGAACGCGCACAGAGCCGCGTCCATCCCGTCCAGCAGCGCTGCGAGCAGGTCGTCGGTCGTCTCGTCACGTCCGGAAACACTCACCTGGCACCCCCTGCAGGTGTTCGCGTATGCGGCACGTCAGATCATTGAACTGGAACGTGACGCAGCCCACACCCCCTTCCCGGAATCGTCCCGTTTTTTCCGTTCCGACCGCCGGACGAAGCCCGTCGGACAAATGGCTTGAGCGACCGGGGACGGGCTCGTAGGCTCTGCGGTACACGAGAAGGGAGGTGGTTCCCGAAATGTACGGAAACCGGACGCGTGAGGTGGCTGCGGGCTAAAGCGCCCGTCGTCGCACGCACCCAGTGCGGTGCCCGGCGGGAACGCCAGGCGCCAATCCCAAGCAGTCACCCGACC
>NZ_SSBJ01000047.1 GCF_004795055.1 Streptomyces sp. A1136 | reverse complement strand
AGGCCGGCCCCTGACAGCACTCGGTATCAGCGGAGCCAGCAACTCCCACTCGGCATCGGTCAGTTCATGGCGACGGATCACGAAAACATGATCCACCATCGAACGATTTTTTGAAGACGGACCCTAGTTCAGAGAAGGTCACTTGACCTCGAGATGGGGCCGTCAACCGTGGATCGGTCGTCGGCCTCGTCAGGGCTCAGGGCTCCTTCACGTCGCTTGTGCGGGCAACGATTCGGTTCGGGGAGCCGGAGAAGGAATAGGCCTGTGCGGCCGTCGGCGCAACGCAGATAGCCTGCGCGTGAAGCGGATTCAGTGGGCCGCTGGGGCGGTCGTCGGCTCAGCGGTGGGTGACGCTCTGGGCGGCCCCTTCGGGTTCGGTCACCCCGGTGCATTCTCCGCGCGGTTTCCCGCGCCTGGTGCCGGTGGCGAGATGTCTGGAGGCGGTGGTTGGGATCCCGGCGAGGCCACTGACGACACGCAGATGGCCGTCCTGGTCGCGGAGTCGCTGTTGGAGCGGGGCGGGCTGGATCGGCCGGACATCTTCGCCCGCTTCCAGCGGTGGGCGGTATCAGAGCCTAAGGACATCGGCTTGCAGACCGAAGACGTCCTGACCAACGGCATGCCCCGGGACCTCGCCGCCACGATCCACCTCCAGGTCAACCAACGAGCAGCGGGAAACGGCTCCTTGATGCGGGCATCGACCTCCGCAGTCCACTTCGCGGCCGCCGGCCAAGAAGCCACCATGGACGCGGCCCGCCGGATCGCCGCCCTCACCCACGGGGACCGCGCGGCCTGGGAAGGCACCGCGATCTTCCACGAACTCATCCGTGTCACGTTCGAGGACACCGACCCCCTCGCCGCGCTCCCGGACATCCTGGCTCTTGTCCACCCCGACCACCGCGGCCGCTACGACACCGTCCTCGCGCCCGACTGGCACCCCGATCAGGCGACCGAGTTCAACGGCGCCGTCTGGCCCTGTCTGGGCTCCGCCGTCTGGGCCCTGCGCACCACCACCAGCTTCGAATACGCGATACGCGCAGCGATCGACCTGGGCGGTGACACGGACACCGTCGCCGCGGTGACCGGAGGCATCGCTGGGGCGTATTACGGGCTCGACGCGATCCCCGCCCGCTGGACCCAGCCGCTCCATGTCCCCCTCCCAGGATTCGACGGACGAGTGCTGTACCTGCCCGACCTGCTCCACCTTGCACTCCGCCTCGGATAGGGGCGGTCGATGAGACAGGTTTGATAGCCCGCAGCAATGCCGTCGGGGCCCTCGTCTAGCAGCAGACGATGGCTGATCATCGTCCCCTGGAGTCTGATTACCCCTGCGGGGTGGGTCGGGGCGTCGGCAGCCCCAGCAGAACCGGGCCGCCGGGCGCTGCCGCGTCGAATTGGCCGATCTTGATTCGGCCCCGGCGAGGCTGATGCGGGGCCCTTCGATCTCGCCGAGCCATGCTTCGTGCTCGGCTTCGCTGATCCGGTCCGGGAGGTTGTCGCGGATCAGGCCCCGCCCTCGGGCTCGACGTCATCACCGCGCTGCACTGGCGTCGCCGAGAGACGACCACCGTCCGGGCCGTGATCTTCACCGCCGAGCACGTCGAGGATGTGGGGCCAGGCTGCTTTGCCCAGGAGCACGTCAGCTTCAGGTGTGCCCCCGTACTTGAAGTGCGGGGACGCCGATGCCGGGCTCTCGCCAGGAAGGCGTGGTCGGTGGCCGGCGTCGGCACGGGCGATCAGACGCACGGTCGCCCCGGCCGCGCGTCGACGCTGAGCTAGCTGTTCGGCGAAGGGAAGCGACGGCCACATCGCGTCGTCGCCGCCCGCGACCAAGACCAGATCGGCTCTGGCCGCTTCCACGGGGATCTCCGCGGGCGGAAGCGAGTGAGCGAAGGTCCGCTCGCTCAGTTCGTACCATCCGCGGATGGCGACGGGGCCGCTGTCCGACTCCGTGGGAGTCCAGGAATCGTCCATCGGGACAAAAGGCAGGGGCCGCTCCTTCCAGGTCCAGGACGAGCGATACGGATGGTGCGCCCCGTCGTGGCCAGGGCCGACGTTGCACCAGACCCGTGAAGTGGGCGACAGGGCGATGGCCACGTCCACGCGCGGGTCGTGCACCGCCGTGAGCAAAGCGGCTTCAGCACCCTTGGAGGTGCCGAGGATTCCGATGCGTTGCGCTCCGTCCAGTTGAAGGAAGTCGACGGCGGCGGTGAAACTCTCCAGGGGAACTTCGCAAATTCCCGGAGACTGCCCGGGTCCGCCGAACCAGCGGATCGCCAAGGCTGTGAAGCCTTGCTGAGCGAGGATGCGCGCTCGCTCACGTTCGATGCGCCCGCTGGATCCTGCCAGGACCAGAACGCCGACGTTACTGCCACGAGCTGGGGCGGTCAGAACGCCTTCCCAAGGATCGGCCAGCTCGCGCTCAGTGATGTCCACGCGCTCCCCCTGTCGTCACAACTCTCAGAAACCCAGCCCAGAACGCGGGGTGCGCCCCCCCAGCTGATGGCTTGGCCACCTTCCTCCCGCCACCAGGCCAGCACCTGGGGATGCAATGGAACCCTCGTGTTGACTTCGAGCACCTTGCCTGGCGCTGCCAGGGAGCGTAGGGCGTGACGATATTCCTCCTCGAAGTCGTACGGGTCATACGCTTCCCGTCTGCGGGCCAGTAGCGGACCGGGTAGTCGATGTGAGCCGAGTTCGGGTCTGTTTGAGACCCCAAGTAGGGAGAGTGTGGGGCACTTGAGGAGCGCAAGATCAAGTCTGCGGGTGGGTTCCGGTGGTGCCGTCGATGAGTTCACGCACGATGTCCATGTGACCCGCATGCCGGGCAGTGTCCTCAAGCATCTGGATGAGGACCCAGCGCAAGGACACCTTGTTGCCATTCCAAGCCGTGCCCAGGTCGTCAAGGTCCAGCTCAGCGATCGTCGCGTCCGCGGCTGCCCGAGCCCGTCCGTAGAAGTCCACGATCTGTTTGGTGGTTTCATTCGTGGTCACGAGCATGTCTTCGGTGAAGGGATCGAACCAGAACGGCTCGGTCTCGCGTCCGAAGGTCGTGCAGAACCACCCGTACTCGACGGTCGCCAGATGTTTCACCAGGCTCAGTAGATTCGTCCCTGATGGAGTCATCGGCCGCCGTAGTGCGTCATCGTCCAGCCTGTCGAGCTTCCAGAGGACCGCATCGCGGTGCCGGTCGAGGCTGGCGTGCAGACTCTGCTTCTCACCCCCGATGAACGGTACATGCTGGATCATGTACGGAACGTAGCAGCGTAGTCTGACAACAGCTCAGCGGTACTACGACCGGGCACAGGTCGAGGTCTGCAGTTTGTGGAGTAGGTGGGCCACTGCGTTCGGGTCGTCGAGGGTGGCGTGTGCGGCGGGGTTGCGGGCCAGGAGGGCGGCCACCTGCCGTCCTCGCCGCCGTATCCGCGCTGGCCGCCCTGACTGCCTGTGGACCCTCCGAGTCGTGGTCTTCCTGAACAAGTGCGACGTGGTCGACGACGAGGAACAGCTCGCGCAGGTGGAGACGGAGGTCCGGGAACTGCTCGCCGAGTACGACTTCGATAATGACGCGCCTGTCGTCCGCGGCTCTGCGCTCAAGGCCCTGGAGGGCGATGAGGAGTGGGAGGCCAAGGTCATCGAGCTGGCCGAAGCTCTGGATGCGTACGTTCCCGAGCCGGAGCCGGCTGTCGACCAGCCATTCCGGATGCCGGTCGAGGACGTCTCCTCGATCTCCGGTCGCGGCACCGTGGTCACCGGCCGAATCGAGCACGGCGTCGTCAAGGTGGGAGAGGAGGTCGAGATCGTCGGGATCAAGGACACGGTCAAGGTGGCGTGTACCGGTGTCGAAAGGTCCGGCAAGGTGCTGGATGAGGGACGAGCGGGCGAGAAGTGCCAGGTGCTGCTGCGGGGCGTCAAGCCCGAGGACATCCAGCGGGGCCAGGTCCTGGCCCAGCCCCACACGATCAAGCCGCACACACAGTTCGCGGCCGCGGTCTACATGCTGAGCACGGAGGAGGGCGGCCGCTACACACCCTTCTTCGGGAACTATCGCCCGCAGTTCCACTTCCACACCGCAGATGTCACCGGCGTCGCCGATCTGCCCACCGGCGTCGAGATCGTAAGGCCCGGCGACAACGCCACCCTGGAGGTTAGGTTGCTTCAACCGGTCGCGATGGAGCCCGGGCTGCGCTTCGTGATCCGTGAGGATGGCCGGATCGTGGGTGCCGGCGTGGTGGCCAGGATCGTCAAGTAACCGACGGGCAGTGCGGGCCGGCCGCGGCGCGGCCGTGGCCGGCCCCCGGCAATGTCCCAGCCTGATGCACGACCCAACTGCCCTGTGCAGCCTCAGATGCGGGATCAACCCTTACGTATGCAGAGTCAGCCGCCCCGGGGCATCTGCCGCAGGCGGGGTCACCACAGGGACGGGACGTGCCTGTGCGGCCACTGGTGGGCGGGTTCGGTGCCATCCCAGCCGCCCATGGGCCGGCCGGGTTCTCCCTCGATCGCGGTCAGGGGCGCGCCCGGGGTGGGCCTGGTCGAGGTGGGCCCGGCCGGCCTCGTGGAGGGTGTCGAGGGGCTCGTGGGGGGCGGCGGCGGGGCCCGGGCGCAGGGACAGGCCGCACCGGGCGTGGAGGAAGGCGCTCTGGGCCAGGGCGAACAGGTGGCTCATGCGCTACCCAACGTCGGGCGTTCGCGGCGGGCACTGTTCCCGCGCCCGCGCCCGCGCCGCCCGGCCCGGCCCGCCGGGCCAGGAAGCCGCCCGTCTTGCCCGTCGCCGCGATCGGGGACCCGGCGCTGTCCGAGGTGCCGGCCGCATTGGGCGGCGGCGCGGGCGGGCGGGATGGACGCCGGCATCGTCAACCGCGAACTGTCCAATGCACTCACGGCGATCGGTTGGCAGGGCCAGGGCCTGGATCGGCGGCGCCCCGACGATCGGGATCGGGCGGTGGCCGGCACCGCCCGGCCTGTCCGGTGATCGTCCGGACCGGCGCTACCCGCCGGGTGAACGGGGTGCCGGCCTGCGCTTCCAGGGCGCCTTGCAAGCCAACCAGATCAACTCACCCATTTTGTCACATGTCGGTGCCGCGCTCTGTGCCTCACGCGCGGGCGGTGAGCCGGCCTCGGGATTGGTAGGCGTCGTTGATCGTGTAGTCGGTGTTCGGTTGCCCGCTGTTGTGGTTGGGGAGCGGGTGTCACGGGCTGTGGTCGCGTCCGTCCCGTGGGGCGAAGGCGGTGAGGGCGTCGGCGTCGGTCGCGCGAGCGTGCAGGAAGTAGTCGGCCCACTCGGTGATTTCGGGGTAGGACGAGTTCTGGCTGAGCTGGGTGGCTGCGGCTTGGAGGTCGAAGTGCGTGGTGCGGAGTTCGACGCCCGGTCCCAGGAGGGCCCAGTGTGCTCCGGTTCGTCCGTAGGGCATGCCGATGCTGCCGGGGTTGATCACGAGTCGGCCGTGGGCGAGGCGGACGAACGGCATGTGTGTGTGGCCGCAGACCACGGTGCGGGTGTCGGTATCGAGTCCGTCGAAGGCTTCCTCCCAGCGGTCGAGGCGGGAGTCGACCAGGACGACCTCCTCGTCATCACGAGGGGTGGCGTGGCAGAACAGCACCTTTCCCAGGCCGTTCACGGACAGGGAGAGTGATCGTGGAAGCGAGCTGAGAAGGTCGAGATGGTCCTCGCGGAGCTGTTCGGCTGCCCAGGGGGCGATCGGATCGGGGATCGTTTCGCGTTGCCCCCGGCGGTATTCGAGGAGTTCGCGGTCGGCGTTGCCGCTGATCCAGATGACGCGGTCGCCGAGGCTGGTCAGCAGGTCGAGGACCTGGGCCGGTTGCGGGCCGGCGGTGATGTCGCCGGTGAGCACGATGTGATCGGCGGTGCTGACGTCTGGTTCGGCGAGTACTGCCTCCAGGGCCGGCAGGACTCCGTGAATGTCGGACAGGACGGCTACTCGGTTCAGCATGGTCACCACTGTGGGGCGAAGGCAGCCGAGTGACGTGATCTTTCGCCCGGCGCGTAGTTCGAGGGGGCCGTTCAGCGTGTGTGGTCGCCGGGTGCGTAGTTTTTCCAGGGGCTCCGGCCTCAGCGGTGATGCGGGTGGTGCTCTTGTCGTGGTAGCCCAGTGACTGGGCGATGACGGGCGCCGGCGGCTGGAGGACGAGCTGGCGGATGGCCGAGGTACGGCCCTTCTCGGCCGGGACGCCGAGTTTGCGGAGGGCGTCGCGCAAAGTGCCTGGGTTCATCGGCTGGCTCGGGCGGCGGCCGGGGAAGAGCCAGGGTGAATCCTGGTTGATGGCAGGGGTATTGCCGGGCAGGTCCTGGAGGCAGTCGAGCAGGAGGGCGGCCACCGGCTCGGGGACGGGGGTGGGAGCTCGTGGCCGAGCTGATGCGGGCATACATGCTCTCCCGCCAGCATCTGCCCTACGCCAGCAGCAGAAGCTCCCACTGGCTCTTCCCCGGCCGCCATCCCGGACAGCCGATGAACCCGGTCAGCCTCCAAGCCCATCTGCGTGAAATCGGCGTCCCGCCACAGCGCGGCAGAGCCTCCGCGATCCAGCTACCTGTCCCTTCGCCGTAGCCATACGAGAACAGGGCCGATTTCGCTGCTGCGGCCAGTGCATTCCGAGCTCGGCGAGGGGCAGGCAGCCGGCGGGCACGGGTCGAGCTTGTGGGTCCCCCGTCGAGTGTGGCGCTGGACAGCGGGCGGGTCGCCGTCGCGCACCGCACGGTGCGCGTCTGCCGGCCCCGCACCGGCTGACTCCCGCGCCGCCGGATCACCGGCTGCACCCGCCCCGGGGGTTCTTCATCCCTTCGAAAGGCGGCCGGCGCATCACCGCCCGGACTCCGGCTTGGTGGTGGTTGGGTGTGGGGGTGGATGCGTGGTGGGTGGATCGGCGTGTGGACGGGGTGGAGCCGAGCGATCGGGATCCGGGGCCGAAGCCAGGGCACGCCTATGTGGAGCTGGTGGGCGGCCCCCTGGACGGGATGCTGCTTGACGTGACGGGCTGGCCCCCTCAGGAGGTCGTGGACGGGGCGGTGTTGATGTCGGAGCACGGCGCGTTCGGGCCGTCCGGCCGATCCGACTACGAGTCGGCCGACGCGGACGCCTGCGCGGGCGGTGTGGGCCGGTTCGTGTGGCGGGGCGACGTCCCGTAGGCGCAGGCGCTTGTCCGGGTGCTGGGCGTCTTCGAGGAGTGGCATGCCCCTGGCGGGGTTCCGGCTTTGGTTGCGGGTGCTGGCTTGGGCCGGGTTTGGGGGCGGCCGGGCGCCGTGAGTGTGACCGGCGTGTGCGCCCCGGCGTACGGGAGCACGACCGCCATACACGTATGGCATATGCCGCTGTGTTTGATCTTCGGGGGCTAGGTTCGGTTGCGGCGTCTCCGGTTTTGGGGGCGTTTCCCAGTTTCGTGAGGGATGTGGTTGTCGATGCCTTTTACTGCTGAGCAGCGTCTGGAGCGGCTCACGGCTTCGCTGTCCGGAACGCCCCGGGTGCAGGGCAAGGAGAGTCGGGCTGAGCGGCGGCTGCGGATGAACCGGCCCGCAAACATCCTGGTCGGGGTGCTGCTGCATGCCGCTGCCCGCCTGGGCGAGGGCCTGCCTCTCACCGACCTGGAACAGAGCCTGATCGACCGTGTGGGCAAGCTCGTGCCCGCAAAGGAGTTGCCCCTCTTCGGGAAGGCGTACCGCGAGGCCTGCGCCAACGGTCCCATCGCCATTCTCCCTGAGGCGATCACCAGCCTGCCCCTGGAGACCGGCTACACCAAGGCCGACCTGGCCGCCGCCATGCCCGCGCTGGTCAAGGAAGTCACCGCCCAGCCCAACGTCAGGATCATCGATGTCAGCGAGATCGATGACAGCAGCCGGATCGACACCGAGGAGTTCACCGCGGCGCTGGCCGAGTACGGCCGCGGTATCACCATCCTCACCGCCCCGCCGCTGCCCGAGGTCTCCCAGGCACCCCTGAGCGCCCGGGTGCGGATGCACAAGATGTACTGCGTGGACAACTCCAAGGAAGTGGGCAAGGACGAGGTCTACTGGGCGGTGAGCGCGGGCAGCGACACCACCAGCAAGACGTCGTTCAAAACCGCGGAGTTCGGATCTGTCCGGAGCGAGAGCTGGTACACGTTCCCCTACACCTACCGCAGCGAGACGTACCTGTTCAACGGCACCGTCGACCAGTATCTGACGGCCGAGATCCAGTGCTGGGAAGCCGACGACAGCGACGGCGGCTTCTACAACGACCTGCGCGACGCCTTGAAGGACTTCGCCGAATGGGCAGTCGGCACGTCCACCAACCTCAACGAGGCCGGCGACGACCATGCGCAGAAGTCCGCTGGCTGGGCTGCATGGCTCGCCATCGGCACGGGCCTGCTCAACGCGATCCTGGGATGGCTCACCAACGACGACGACCTGGTGTGTGAGCGGTCCTTCGGCTTCAGCCGCGCCGCCCTGATCAAACTGAGCAACAGGACCAACGGCGAGGACTCGTGGAGGTTCGACGGCGGCGGGGGCGGCGATCACTGGCTCTACCTGCGCACCGCGATCGACTGAGCCACCAGCCGTACACTGCCCCCTCCCTCCGACAGCTCAACGACTCCGCTGAGATCCCCTACCCGTTTCTCAACGTCAGCCGCGAGATGTTGCAGGTCAACGCGTCGACGGTTCCGGCGGATCTGCCGGAACCGTCGACGCGCTGGTGTGATGAGGGGGTCGGCTCCGGCTCAGGAGCTGGTTTCGAGGATGCGTTTGAGGGTCCCGAGTTCGGTGTCGAGCAGGGCGGCCTGCTCGTCGAAGAAGGCGTCGGTGAAGGATTCGGCGCCGGCGCCGGCGCCGGTGCCGTTGGCGACCACGCGGGCGGGGACCTGCCAGGATGCCTGGTCCTCGACGCAGTCGTGGTCGAGGATGCCGAGTTCGGTGTTGCCGCGGATGCGGAGCCTGGCGGGGCCGTGTGGGGTGGTCATCAGCCACCAGTCCGGCTCGTCGGTGGGGGGTCGGGGCAAACCTGCTCACCTGGTCTCCCCACCCCAGGGCGCTGCTCTGGGACGGAACGTCAGGTCAGCGCAGTCGCCTGTCAGCCGGCCGCGGTCAACCCGGTGACCGGGCCGCCCCCGGTTTCGGTGACCCGGCCCGCGCGCCCCGGTCGAAGGGCGGGCGGGCAACCTAGGTTCGTGGACATGAACATTCCCACCGAACCGATCGGCAGCATCCCCCGGCCGCGCTACGTGCTCGACGGTCTCCAGGACTTCGCGGCGGGGCGGATCGACCAGGACGAGCTCGACCGTCTCCTGGAGAAGGCCCTCAGCGAGACGGTCACGCGGCTGGAGGCCACCGGCTCCCCCGTTGTGGTGGACGGCGACCAGGCCAAGCCCAGCGCTCTCACCTACCCCCTGACGGGCGTGGGCCTCGCCCCGGACGGCGTGGTCATCCCGTTCGACGACGGCCACACCCGGCAACTGCCCAGGCTCACCTCCGGGCCCTTCCGGTACGGGGTCTATGCGGTGTCGTACCTGGCGAAGGCCATGAAGATCACCAGCCGTCCGGTGAAGCAGAGCGTCGTCGCTCCGTCCGCGCTGACCCTGCTGTACCCGGACGACGGCATCTCCGGCTACTCCCGGGAGGCATTCCTCAAGGACCTCATCGACGAGGCGGAGACCGACATCCGCAAGTGCCTGGAGGCGGGCGCAGCCAGTGTGCAGATGGACTGCTCGCTGACACGGTTGGCCTTGAAGCTGGACCCGAGCAAGGCTCTGCTCAGGGACTTCGTCGCCTGCGACAACCAGGTTCTCGGCCGGTTCAGCGCGGCCGACCGGGCCCGCATCGGCGTCCACACCTGCCCGGGCGCGGACCAGGACTCCACCCACAGCCTCGACGTGGACTACACCGAACTGCTGCCCGACCTGTTCACGCTGAAGGCCGGGAACTTCTACCTCCAGATGGCGAGCGAGGCGGACCCGCGCCGCGTCCTGCACGTCGTCGCGGACTCATCGACCGAAGACCAGCGGGTCTTCGTCGGCGTGACCGACCCGCTCGACCCCCGGGTCGAGACCGCGGAAGAGGTGTGCGACCGTGTGCTGATGGCGGCCGAATTCGTCCCTTCCGAGCGCCTCGGCACCTGCGACGACGCCGGCTTCGCCTCCTGGGCCGATGACACTTCGACCTCCCGCGACGTGGCATTCGCCAAGATCGAGGCCCGCGTGCGCGGCACCCGCATGGCCGCGGAGAAGCTCGGGCTCTGAGTTGCCCTGGACAGCGGAACGCGGTGTAGCACTAGGGTCCGTCTTCAAAAGATCGTTCGATGGTGGATCATGTTTTCGTGATCCGTCGCCATGAACTGACTGATGCCGAGTGGGAGTTGCTGGCTCCGCTGATACCGAGTGCTGGCAGGGGCCGGCCTCGGGCGGAGGACCGTCGGGTGATCAACGGGATGGTCTACAAGATCCGGACCGGGGTTTCCTGGCGTGACCTGCCGGAACGTTACGGCCCGTGGAAAACGGTCTACACCCGCTTCCGCCGCTACGCCATCGACGGAGTGTTCACCCGGGCACTGCAGCAGATCCAGGCCCGGGCCGACGCTGCTGGTGACATCGACTGGCTGGTCCAGATCGACTCCACCATTGTTCGCGCCCACCAGCACGCCGCCGCCACCGGCCGAAAAGGGGGAAACACCGGACGGACGAACCGGACGATCACGCCCTCGGCCGATCCCGAGGAGGCCTGACCACCAAAATCCATCTCGCCTGCGACGGCCGCGGCCGGCCCCTGGCCGTACTGCTGACCCCGGGGCAACGGCACGACGGCGTCTGCGCGAGACCTCTGCTCGAACGCATCCGAATACCCCGCACCGGCCCCGGCCGCCCCCGCTGCCGACCGGACCACGTCATCGCCGACAAGGCCTACAGCTCCCGCGGGTTCCGCGCCTACCTGCGACGACGCGGCATCAGACACACGATCCCGGAGAAGAACGACCAGAAGCAGCACCGCCGCAACCGAGGCCGGCGAGGCGGTCGGCCCACAGGCTTCGACCGTGAGATCTACCGCCGCCGCAACACCGTCGAACGCTGCTTCAACAGGCTCAAGGGCTTCCGCGGCATCGCCACCCGCTACGAGAAAACCGCCACCTCCTACGAAGCAGCGGTCACACTCGCATCACTTCTGCTCTGGGCAAGATCGATTTGAAGACGGACCCTAATACTCCAGCCGCATTTGGTCGCGATCAAGTGATGGTTCTGCCGAGGTTTTTGATCCAGCACGAAGGCCCGGACCGCTCAGCGGTCCGGGCCTTCGCCATCTCCTGGTTTCAGTTCGGCTGCCTCCCGCCCGATGCCCGTTTTTGCGCCGTGAGCCGAGATTGCCGGCGTCGACCGGCTGGGTGTGGCTACTTGAGCGGCGTGCCGCCCGAGTTGTGGTTGGCGATCGTCTTGTTGATCAGGTTCCTGCCGTCGGTCTCGGGCGTGGTCTGTTCCGACCAGCCGGCGCCGAACAGGAGGGCGCCGACGTGTGCGTTCGCCACCTGGTCCATGTGCGAGAAGAACCAGTCGACCTTGTCGTCCTTGAAGTGGCCGGGGGTGTTGTTCCCCGCCATGTTGCCCAGGGGGATCTGCCACAGGACCACCGGCTTGCCCACGGACTCGGACATCGTCTTGTAGAACGTGAGGGCAGCGAAGCCCTTCTGGTCGTTCCAGAAGGTGTCACGGCTGCCGTGGGCGGGCAGCGCGTACCAGCCCGCGTCGCGGTCGGTCACGTCGGAGACCAGGAAGTCGGCGTTCGATGCCCCGAGGTCCGCGTAGTCCTTGGTGCACTTCGCGGTGTTCTGCTGCCAGTCGAAGCAGGTCAGGTGCAGTCCCACCCCGGCGTTCGGCGCGTACTTGTGCGCCATCGAGATCAGGCACTGGGCCAGGCCGGAGGCGCTGTTCTCCTGCGATCCGCAGTCCGTCGGGTTCGCCGCCTTGACCTGCGCGGGCACCTGGTGGAGGTTGCCGAGCGACCGGGCGAAGCCCCAGAAGTCGGGCTCGATGTCGATCATGTCCGGCGAGGTGCCGATCTTCTGCAGGAAGAAGCGGTAGTCGTTCAGGTACTTGGTGAGCAGGTCGGCCCGGTTGATGGCGACGACCTCGCCAGGACCGTCGCCCTGGCCCGCCGCGTCTCCGAGGTCACGCAGCGAGTACCAGGTGAAGAGGGTCTTCTGCGGGCGCGGCTTGCCCTGGTACGTCGCCTTGGACGCGCGGTCCTTGTACACGGTCACCTGGGTGCCGGGCGCCGTGGTGTTGCCGGTCCAGCAGCCCCACCAGCCCGACCACTCGGACTTGCAGCGCGAGGCCGTGTAGGCGTCGGACGAGGGCGCGGGCTGGCTGTGGATGTAGGCGTACCGCACGTCGAACGGCGCGGCGTTCGCCGTAGCGTCCTCCATCATGCCGCCGAGGAGCACCGTGCTGCTCCCCATGAGCCGCTTCGCCGAGCTGCCGCCGGGCGTGGCGCTGCTGCCGGAGTTCCCCGCGTTCCTGGTGCCGCCGGCGCTACCGGCCGGTACGAGCTGCCACTGCTGCTGGGGGCCGTTCCAGTCGTGGTACTGGGCGATGCGGCTCCCGTCGGTCTTGGAGCCGCCAGGGACCTCGACGGCCTTGCCGCTGTGGCGGTTGATCAGACGCACGTAGCCGTCCGACGACTTCTCTAGGTGGAACTGCTGGTTGGCGCCGTTCAGGTCGCGCCACTGCACCAGCTCGGAGCCCTCGGTCGTCGACCAGTTGTAGTCGTCCAGCACCTTGCCGGAGTTCCGGTTCTGCAGCCGGTAGTTCCCGTCACCCGAGTCGATGAACTTCCACTGCTGGTTGGTCGCGCCGCTACGGCTCCACTGCGCCAGCGGAGCACCGTCGTTCGTGGCGAAGCCGTAGCCGTCCAGCGCCTTGCCGGTGCTGCGGTTGACCAGCGTGTACCAGGAGTTCGTGTTCACGTCGGTTCCCGCCGAGGCCGTGTTGACCACGACCACGGAGCCGCCCACGACCGCCAGGCCGACGGCTGCCCAGAAACCCCGGCGCTGGTACAGCCGACGGCGGCGATGCGTCTGCCGCTCCCCCGGAACGGCCGAGCGGGACGACGTGCGACCACGGCGGGCTCGGCCGCCGGGCGACGCCTCCGACGACGTGGATGGGCGAGGGAACATGTCGATGCTCTCTTTCAGCCGTTGCTCTGGCCGGACCGACTGTCCGGACACCACCCAGTTGTCACCGCCCCCGGGAAGGTTGCCCCTGACCGCGAAGTTTTTTCGGGCACCGCGCGCCGGCCGGCGATCAACGGGGAACCAGTACTCCAGCCGTAGACCGTGATCTTGTGGGCGGGGCTGGGATCGGGCGACGGAGCTTGTTGCCGCCGCCGGTTGGGCCGGGCCTCACTTTGCTCACAGATCATGATCTACGGCTGGAGTATTAGAAGGCGGCCTGCGCATCACCGCCCGGGCCTTGGCCGGGTGGTGGTTGGGTGTGGGGGTGGATGCGTGGTGGGTGGATCGGCGTGTGGACGGGGCGGAGCCGAATGAGCGGGACCCGGGGCCGAAACCGGGGCACGTCTACGTCGAGCTGGTGGGCGGCCCCTTGGACGGCATGCTGCTCGACGTCACCGGGTGGGAGCCGCAGGAGGTTGTGGACGGGGCGATGTTGATGTCGGAGCACGGCGCGTTCGGGCCGTCCGGCCGGTCCGACTACGAGCCGGTCGAAGCGGACCCCGCCGGGGGCGGTGTCGGCCGGTTCCTGTGGCGCGGCGACGTCCGGTAGCCGCGCGGCCCCGGCCGGGTGGGCTGCGATGCCACCGCGCGGGCGCCACCACGGCGGCCGTTCCCGCCGGCTGCGCCCGATAGGCCGGCGGTACGAGCGGTATGGGCACCGCAGGGCCGCTCATGGATGCGATCGTGCCGTGGTACCTCGGCCCGGAAGTCGAGACCGGCCGGTCGGGTGGGCGGCGGGCCGGTGCCCACGAGGCGACATCCTGGCGCCCTGGGTAGCGAACAGATGCGGACGGATGGGTGAGCGAGCCTGTCCGCTTCCCGCCCGTGGCTGGCTCGTTGGGCTGGTCATGACGACCCGGAAGGTCCCGGCGGTGGCCGGGCAGGCGGCCACGCGCAGCAAGTACACGCTGCTGTTGGACCAGGACGACGCGCTCACCCTCGATGAGATCGGCAACGCCTACCCGAGGTCCACCGCCCGACCGGCAACGGCGAGGCCGTCAGCTCTTCAGCAGCCTGTCCGCCTCGTTGACGAGGTCGGCGAGGTACGAGCCCGCCGTCGGTGACCCCTGGGCCAGGGCTGCCGTCTGGCCGGCCCATAGGTTCACGTACTCGGACCGGCCCTGCGCCCCCGCAGCCCAGCGGATCGGCTGCATCAGGGCGTTCTGTACGGGATACGGCGGTACGTGGTCCTCGTGGGCTGCCATGTCGCGGACGAAGCGGTTCGGGATGCCCCGGGCTGTGCGGCCCGAGAACAGGCGGGTGAGGACCGTCGTACGGGCCCCGGGGGTGCCGAGCGTCTCCTTGTGGACCGCGCTCGCTCCCGACTCCTGGCAGGCGAGGAAGCCGGTGCCGATCTGGACCGCGTCCGCGCCGAGAGCAAGGGCTGCGCTGACACCGCGGCCGTCGGCGATCCCACCCGCGGCGACTACAGGCACCGCGACGGCGTCCACCACCTGCGGGACCAGCGAGAACGTGCCCACCAGGGACTCTCGCACGGGGCGCAGGAAGGCTCCCCGGTGGCCGCCCGCGTCGTTGCCGGAGGCAACGATCGCGTCCACGCCCGAGATCTCCAGCGCGATGGCCTCGTCGACTGTGGTTGCCGTACCGATCAGCGCGATGCCGAGCCTCCGGGCTTCCTCGACCAGACGTCGGGGCGGCAGCCCCATCACGAGGCTGATGACCGGTGGGGCGGCGGCGAGCAGGGCATCCACCTGCGCGTCGAAGTCCGGCCACGCGGCCACGTCGGCGGCGGTGGGGGCGGGGACGCCGAGTTCCTCGTAGTACGGGCGCAGCCGCGCCACATGAGGGGCCAGGTCCATGTCGGACGGCTGGAGTTCGGATTCACCATCGAGCGGAACCCACAGGTTCACCGCGAACGGCCGGTCTGTGCCCGTTTTCAGCCGTGCTACCAGATCCCCGATCTCCTCGGGGAGGAGGATGTGGGCCCCGTACGAGCCGAGCCCGCCGCCCTCCGACACTGCCACGGCCAGCTCGACGGAGGAGAGTCCGCCGCCGAACGGCCCTTGGATGATAGGCAGTTCGATACCCAGGAGCTCGCCGAGACGTCCCGGCCTCATCCTGTCACCGCCGAAACGAGCTCGGCCTCGCGACCCAGGGCCTGACGAAGCGCGGCCCGTGCAACGCGCTCTCCCAGGTGCCGGGCAGTGCGCAGGTCGGCCCTGCCGGGCGCCTGCTCCGGACCGAGGTCGGAGGGCGACTGCGCCATCGCGCCGACGAAGCCGGCGAGCCGGTTGAGGTCCTCAGGGGTTCCCTCGGAGGAGTAGATCCATCCGGGCGCCAGGCCCCGCGGCACCCAGGTCATGCCGTGCTGGGCGGCGAAGACGGTCATCGACAGCAGGGCGTTGTCCTTGTTGCCGTTGACCCCGGCGGAGTTGGTGAAGCCAGCCGCAAGCTTGTCCTGCCAGCCCCGCTCGGCCCAGACCGGCGCGCTCGCCTCGGCGAAGTGCTGGAAGACCGCAGAGGTCGAGCCCATGTAGGTGGGGGAGCCGAAGACGATCGCCTCGGCCGCGCCGAGGGCGGTCCACAGGCTCTCGTCGAGGACCGCCACATCTCGCAGATCGGTGCGGACTCCGGGCACGGAGTCCGCACCCTCGGCGACAGCGGCGGCCTGACGGGCGGTGTGCCCGTACCCGCTGTGATAGGCGATGACGACGGTGGTCGGGGGTACAGCCATGGGGCAGCCTCCTGGAGCGCGGCGAGCCGATTGCCTGCCGACCCCCGAATACTAGACGACCGGTCAACTAAAAATCCACGGCAGGAACTCTTCGGATAGTTGACCGCCCGTATAGTGACTGTCATGGGACGCAACAGCACGGCACGCGAACGGCTCCTTGCAGCCACCGGCGAACTCATGCGCAGCCACGGCTACAACAGTCTCGGCGTCGCCGAGATCTGCACCCGTGCCGAGGTGAAGAAGGGCAGCTTCTACCACTTCTTCGAGTCCAAGCAGGCCCTCACCGTCGAGGTCGTCGACGCCTACTGGCAGGGCGAGCGAAGTTGCTGGGCTGGGGAGCTGTCCGCTCCCACTCCCGCCCTCGACCGGCTGCGGCGGCTGTTCGACGCCATAGCGGCTGTCCAGCGACGCATGAAAGAGGACTCCGGCACGATCGACGGCTGCCTCCTGGGCAACCTCGCCCTGGAGCTAAGCACCCGGGAGCCGGACATCCAGGCCCGCCTGAAGGAGATCTTCGACGAACAGATCCAACTGGTCGCCACCGTTCTCAGGGACGCGGCAGCCGAGGGTGCGATCCCGGCGGACCGGGCTTCGGTGGGAACCGCCCGGGCCCTCGTCGCCCAGCTGGAGGGCATGGTTCTCTTCGCCAAGCTCAAGAACGATCCCGCAGTGCTCGACGACCTCTGGCCGCACACGCTGATGCTGCTCGGTGCCTGACTTAGGCGCTGCGACTGGGAGTGCCCCGCCCGGTTGTTGATCCCCTTGCAGGAGCGGTGCTCCACCGAGGGCATCACCTCACGGTGCGCTGCACCGTGAGACCGGGTGCGTCCGCAGGTGGGAAGGCGACTCCACCGCGGGCCCGCGCCCGCCAGCCGGCCACGGCCCTCGGCGCGACGTCGATGAACAGATCCAGGTGGAGCAGACCATCCGGCCTGGAGGCAGCCCTAACGGAGGAGGAGAGCCGTCTGCCCCCTCTGCCCCCTCCGGACTGGAAGGTCGATGCCATACGGACGGCCACCGGGCGGCGGGCCCTACTCGTCCACGTCGGCATATGCGGAATGGGCAAGGGCAAGCCCATCAATCGCGACCAGGCCCGCCGCATGCTGGCCGACGGCGTCGACCCTTGCCCCTACTGCTCCCCGGACGCCTCCCTCGGCATGCCCGGCTAGGGGCCCGTGCGACGACGCGGAAACGCTGAGCGGCTCCCGGCCCGCCGGCGGTGACCGCGACGGGCAATGCCGACATCGCGACCGCCGGTCGAGGACCCGAAAGCCGAGGTTCCGGCCGGGACCACCCGCCACAGACCCCAACCCGCCTGCGCCGACCAGGAGCCCCGCCGTGCCGCCGTTCGTCACCGCCATTCAGTTCGTTCCCGGAGGCCCGCGCGTGACCGGCTACTGGGAGACCGAGCCGCCCGCGGCCCGGAAGTGGGTCGAGTGGTTCGGCCTCTACGGCGTCCCCGGCACCAGCACCGTGATCACGCTGGTCGAGCAGCGCCCCGACAGCAGCGAGCGCTCCCTCAAGCGGTGGCCGGACGAACCGCCTGCCGGGTCGGACCACCGGATCGCGTAGCCGTCACACGGCGCCGTCCACCGCAGCGGCGTGGGCCAGCTCGCCATGCGCTCGTACGGCAGATCACCGGCAGGTAATCGACGGGATTCTGCACAGGGTTCGGACCGGGGTGCAGTGGCGTTACCTTCCGGAACGGTTCGGGCCGTGGAAGACGGTCTACGAACGGCACCGGTTGTGGTCGGCGGATGGGACATGGGAGCGTCTGCTCCAGCGGGTCCAGGCCGCAGCGGACGCGGCGGGTGAGATCGACTGGGACGTGTCGGTCGACTCCACCATCGTGCGGTCGCATCAGCACGCGGCAGGCGCCCGCTTCGACCCACCGCCGGCCCCCGCCTCCCAGGGGGCGGAAGTCCCAGAACACCAGGACGAAACGCCGTGGCAGAGCCTGCACGCCCGCCTGGTGGAGGTGGTGCGGGAGGTGAGGGCCTTGGCCGCTCGCGCGGCGGCTCACTACAAAAATCCACATGAGCGCGGACGGCCGCTGCCGCCCACTTTCCTTGATCGTCACACCCGACCAGCGGGCGGACCGCACGCAGTTCGAATCGGTGCTGGAGAAAATCCGCGTCCCGAGGTCCGGGCCGGGCAGGCTCCGCAAGAAGCCGGACAGCGTCGCCGCCGAGAAGGCCTACAGCAATGGACCGTGCCGCGAGTACCTGCGACACCGGGGCATCTCGCACACGATCCCGGAGAAGACCGACAGCCAGGCCGCCCGCCGGCGCAAATGCTCACACGGTGGGAGGCCACCTGGCTTCGATGCGGAGCGGTACAAGAAACAAGACACCGTCGAACGGGCCATCAACCGGCTCAAGCACGCCCGAGCCGTCGCCACCCGCTACGACTGTGAGGATGTTTGGGTGCCGCTCCGGGTGGTGGCCTGACCCGCGTTACGACTGGCCCTGGTGCCTTGCGTTTGATCTGTCGGCCACTGTCTGGGGCGGTACTCGCTGCCGCTGGACCGGCGGGCGTGTCCCGATAGGGGCCTTCGCGAGAGGCACCGTCACAGTCCTGACCGCCCTGACCGATCCAGCGACGGCCGCCCCGCTTCCCATGGCTGCAGGAGACAGGTGACCGTGACCAGGATGACCCAGCCCGCCCCGCTGAACCAAGGCAACCCCGACATCGTGCTGGGTGTCGACACGCACAAGGACGTCCACGTTGCCGCCGTGGTCACGACCGCCGGCGCCTTCGTCGAGAGCCGGAGCTTTCAGACGACCGCCGAGGGATACGAACAGTTACTGGAGTGGGCCCGGACACTGGGCCACCTCAGCCAAGCGGGGGTGGAGTGCACGGGCTCATACGGCGCCGCACTCAACCGGTATCTGCGTGGTCAGGGCATCACCGTCTTCGAGGTGAACCAGCCCGACAAGGCAACCCGCCGACGCCGTGGCAAAAGCGACATCGTTGATGCCGAGGCTGCAGCCCGCGCAGTGATCACCGGCAGGGCGACCGCGACCGCGAAGGCCGGCGACGGGCCCGTGGAGGTGCTCAGGCTGTTCAAGATGGCCAAGGGTTCCGCGATCAAGTCCCGGGCTCAGGCGATCAACCAGCTCAAGGCCGTTCTCGTGGCCACCGATCCCGAGCTCCGCGAGTCTCTGGCCGGCCTGAGCAACCCCAAACTGATACGCGCCTGCGCTGGGCTCGGCAGCTCAGCCTCCGGAACGGCAGGCGCCGCCGCCCACACGCTCAAACTGCTGGCCCGGCGGATCCAGCACCTCACCGAGGAGATCGAAGATCTCACCACGCGGATCAGGGACGTCATCACGCAGCACAATCCGCAGCTCCTGGCCTGCTACGGCGTCGGCCCTGACAGCGCCGCGACCCTTCTGATCGCAGCAGGCGACAACCCCGAACGCCTCCGCAGCGAGGCCTCGTTCGCAGCACTCTGCGGCGTCAGCCCAGTAGAAGCCTCCTCCGGGAAAACCCAGCGTCGGCGCCTCAACCGGGGCGGAAACCGGCAGGCCAACTCCGCCCTCTACACCATCGTGCTGGCCCGTCTCCGCTGGGACACCCGCACCCGCGGCTACATCGACAGGCGCGTCTCTGAAGGCAAGACCCGCCGCGAAGCACTCCGCTGCCTCAAACGCTACGTCGCACGCGAGATCCACCAGCTCATCACCCGCACCACCACCCACGTCCTGGCGGCTTGACATCCATAGGGGCATCAAGCGCGGCTACGTCTACCTCGGCACCGCAACCGCCGCCGCCCTCGTCATCTGGCTCCGATCGTGACCGTCTGCGCCGGAGAGGTGTCCACACAGAGATGCGTGATCAGAAGATGGCCCAGGCTTCGCTCGGAAGCCGGTGATAGGGGTCGTCCAGGACATCGGCGGGAAGGAAGACGGGGCGTGTGCGCAAGCTATCGGCGGCTCGCTGAACGCACAGGACTACTCCGAGAGTCAACGATCCCGCCTCCGCTCGGGGCATGTAGAACAGCTCCGTAAAGGGTTCCCGGCTCTCGGCACGCTCGAACAGCCACTGCTCCAGCTCGGAGGGAACCTGGCCGACCACGGCCGCCCCGTCCGCCAGAACTTGTGGTCCCCGCAGCGCATCGACCGAGACGCCGCACAAGCACTCATCGGCCGCGAAGTAAAGCTTCACCCCCACATCGGGGTAGGTGTGGCATGCGGTGCCCCACTGCGGGTCGTGCTGGCGCACATCTGCGCGGATGCCGCCGAGCGCAACAGATGTCTCGCCCGAACTCATTCCGAACCGCAGTGGGCCCACGCTCACGAACGGATCGAGGACCCACTGCTGTCGTTCGTTGTCCGGCAGGACGTCCCACAAGCTCATGGGACGCAGCCTACGACGAGTCGTCTGCTCGAGATCCGGGCTCTCCTGGCCTCTTCAGTCCGAGTCCGCACGATCGGCCGGACAGCTCCTAGCTAGGGGAGCGTGCTGGGGGTAGCCGTCCCCGGCAAGGTATTCGAGCAGTCGTGGGAAGGGGGAGGTGGAAGTGCTGAACCGGGATGTGCCCGCATCGATAGCCGTGGCTTCCACCGGCGGGGTGCTTCTCGCGCGCTGGTGGTCGACCTCGGCGTACCGCGCGAGGCGAGACCACGGTGCGGATCCGCCTGCCGGAACGGTCAGCCGGGCATTACGGTCGGAAACGAAGACCTCCGTGTGCGGTGCGGAGCCTAGACATTTCCACCACACCGGAGCTCTTCGCCATGATCAAGACCAGGCAGCGTTGACAACGCTCGTGATCAATACACCTACGCCATGCCGATGATGCGGGCGAGTTCCCGGCCCAATGTTGTGAGGGCGAGGTACTCGGGGCAATGAGAGAGGGGAGTAATCCGACCGCTTGGGCGAGCGTCGGCGTCCGTGTGAAACTGCCGCACCCGCAGCCCTGAGGCGTCGATCCACCGGCGCATCGCTTCGGCCAGATCGTTGGCCTCTTTCGTTTTGCTAGGTCTGGACCGCCTGGCCTGGCTGGACCGGCCCGCCGGAGAGCCGATCCGCCGCTACGAACACCACAGGCCGGGCGACCTCGTCCACGTCGACATCAAGAAACTCGGCAACATCCCCGACAGCGGCGGGATGGCGCGTGGTGGGCCGAACCGTAGGCGACCGGAACCGGCAGGCCATCACCGGCCAGCGCAGGAGCAGCACGCCAGTGATCGGTTACTCCTACATCCACTCCGCCGTCGACGACCACTCACGCCTGGCTACAGCGAAGTTCTGGCCGACGAACGGCAGGAGACCGTTGCCGGGTTCTGGCAGCGGGCCAACGCATTCTTCCTGCCCACGCCATTACCGTCGAACGCGTCCTGACCGACAACGGCTCCTGCTGCAAGTACAAGCTCTTCACCCAAACCCTCACCGCGGCCGGCATCGCCCACCAACGCATCCGGCCCTACCGGCCACAGATTAACGGCAAGGTCGAACGCTTCAACCGCACCCTCCTGGACGAGTGGGCCTACCAGCGGCCCTACACCTCCAACACCATGACCGCGGTTCAGCTCAGGACCGGCCTCCCACCCTGGTTTCCTCGAGTAGTACGCCAGCTGACCAGAACTGTTCGCCTGCCCGACGGCGTCGGGCGTAGGCAATAGTGAGAGCGGCGACCAGGGGCCCCCAGGCCAGCAGGGGGGCGTAGCAGACGTCCATGATCACTCCCGCCGTACCGTGCGGGAATTCGGGGCTGTCCAGTGGCCCTCCTGGCACCAGCGTGACCGCGGCGCACAGCCCCGTCACCGCAACGGCGCCTACTGCGGCGGGTATGGCCACGGCAAGCGGTGGGATGCGGCGGCCACCCAGCCGCGGAACCCAGCGCGGCACCCGTTCGCCCCAAGGCTTCACCAGGCCGAGCGTCAGGCAGGCGGCGGCCTGCGAGACCACCGACAGGATCAGCACGTAGACCATGGTCGGGGGCCCTGCGTAGAGAGAACCGAGTCGTCCGGTGAAACCGACATCTACTCCGAACCCCAGGGAGAGCCGCCACACACACGAAGGCATTGTGCAAAGCACCGTCGCCCACGCCGCGCACACCGCCCATCGAGGGGCGGTGATCTGGGCATCTGACGACGGGAACTGACTAGGCATCATGGACTCCGGTGTGAGCGAGGCGAACCAACCGGTTCACGATGTCACCGCGCGGCATGCAGCGGCATCATCCGCCAAGAGGGGAGCAGCTCCCCCGCAAGTGGGACCTCACCTCAATCCCAAGGACGATTTCAAGTCGGCGTGATCTCTTTGGCTTGCTGGTCACGGTGGCGTGACGATAACTGGCGACCATGCGATACACGCATCGAAGATTCGTTGGCCGGTTCTCTCCTACGAACCACAACTCTTGACGACTACACCGGCGTCAGGTCGTCAACGAGCCCGATGGTCACCCACCGCAAGCCGTCCCACTCTTCGATCGCGCGTGGCGCGTCCGGTTCGACATGGGCCCCGCGATGCGGGCTCGATGTGAGCGGCACCGCACGCAGCTTCCCTTTCGACTGGGCCCGACGTTCCTCGCGCCGTCGCGCCCATTCCTCCAACGGCTCCTCGTACATCACAGCATCGTGGCGTAGACACGCCGCACGGTGACCAGCACCCCGGGGCGCCCCATGAAGGCCCCACCCCCCCAGGCCTACTGGGAGGTCCAATATGACGGCTGCAAGGTGGCCCAGAAGACCGAGAGCGAGATCGGCTGCAGCGGCATGGACGACGGGGGCCAGCACTTCACACAGGAGCAGATACGCGCCCGGGACGACAGCGCCGGCGTAGACAACCAGTTCGGCGACCTGGAGGCCGATACCCCGTACTGGATGCGTGCCTGGCAGCTGGTACTGGAGAAGGCCGCCCTGTCGCGGGCCCAGCTGTGCGAGGGCGTACGCAACGGCGTCCCCGACAACTGCATTCCGCTCGGGACGGTTGGCAGGCTCCACCGCGAGTGATCGTGTCGGTCATGCGCGGGAGCCGGTGGTAACGCCGTCGCGCCAGGCCGGGACGAGGGCGGTGAGCGTCAGCATGGCGGTGAGAGCGAAGGCTACTGGGTAGCCGGTCTGGCCCGTGAGTACTCCGAACCCGACGGCCCCGACACCCATGCCCGCGTCGTAGGCGAAGTTCCACAGGGCGCTGACGGTGCCGTAGCCGGAGGTAGGGACACGCGCGTACATCAGCGTCAGTGTGGCGTTCTGGGTGACTCCGAAGCCGACCCCGAACAGGGCCACACCGGCGACAACGGCGACCGGGCTGTGGGTCAAAGAGGTGAGCAGCGTTCCTGCGGCCGAGACGGCCAGGGCTGGCAGGACGAGTGAGGCCGGTCCGTGCCGGTCGCCGTGTCGGCCCGCGCCCCAGCGGGCCACGGTTGATGCCGCGGATTGGACGAACAGTGCCCCGGCGACGACTCCAGTGGAAGCTGGCGGGACGGCAAGGGGGAGGAAGGTGACGATGATTCCGGCAGCGAGCGCAGTAGCCGAGAAGAGGACGGCGGGCCGCAGAAGAGCGGCCGTTCGCAACCCAGCCAGCACCCCGATCGACCGTCCCGAGGTCGGCTCGCGGTGCGGCAGGCCCGGAACCGAGACGATCGCGGCCAGCGCGGCCACGGCGCTGGCGATGCCGACCGGTCCGTACCCCACGCGCGCCACCAGCCAGACACCCAGCGGCAGGGCCACCAGCGACGGCACCCCGGACACGATGCCGACCAGTGCCAGCCCCTCACCGCGGCGCTCGGGCGGGATCAGCGACGCCGTCATAGCACCACCGGCGACGACCGTAAGCGCGAAGCCCAGGCCGCGCAGGACACAGACCGCCGTGATCCACACCGTGCTCCCGGAGGCGGTCAGCACGAGCGCGGGTGCACCGAGAAGGACCAGCCCTACCGCCAACGCCAGGCGGTAGCCGAAGCGGGCAACGAACCGGGGAGTGGCCAGCTCACCTCCGACAGTGGCCAGCATCAGCGCCCCTGTCGCGAGTCCTGCGGGAGTGCCGTTGCCTCCACTTGACGCCTCGGCATAGAGAGGGACGACCGACAGCAGCAGGTAGAAGCTCGTCGAGGCACCGATGATCGAGACGAAACGCAACAGCAGGGGCCGCGTCACCACAGGTGGCCGCGCACCGGCTTGCTCAGTGTGTGGGTTGCTCATCCTGGTCATACGACGAAGCTAAAAGGCCGAGCGGATCACCAGTAAGATCCAATTTCATGCCTCTAGAGTGGTCCGGTCTGTCACCTGATCTGCTGCTGGTCATCGACCGGGAAAGCGGCGAGCCGCTGCGATACCAGCTGGAACTCCGGCTGCGGGACGCGATCCGGACCGGGCGGCTGCAGATCGGCGAACGCCTGCCGTCCTCCCGTGAACTCGCTCGGATACTCGGGCTATCGCGCGGGCTGGTGCAGGAGTGCTACGCCCAGCTCCAGGCCGAGGGATACCTCGCGACACGCGTCGGCTCAGCCACCCGGGTCGCCGCCGGCGCAGGCGTACCCTCGGAGCCCACGCCACCGCCCTCGGCACCTCCACTCCTGGTGGCCGACTTCAAGTGGGGCGTCCCGGACCTGAGCAGCTTCCCGCTTGCCGACTGGCTGTGGGCCACTCGCGAAGCGGCACGCACCATGCCGAGAGCGGCGCTCGACTACGGAGACCCGCGCGGAAGTGCGGTACTGCGCCAAGTCATGGCCGGATATCTGCGGCGGGTGCGCGCCGCCGCAGCGGATCCGGACCGGATCGTGATCTGCTCCGGCTACGCGCAGGGCCTCACTCTGGCCCTGTCCGCCTTGGCCAGGACAGGTGTCCGTACGGTGGCGTACGAGGACCCAGGCTCACCGGTCACGATCTCCTCTGCCGCGTCCCGGGCGGGCGTGTCTGCGATCCCGGTGCCGGTTGACGAGCGCGGGATCGACGTGCAGGCACTCGCCGCGACCGACGCCCGCGCCGTCGTCATGACCCCTGCGCACCAATGGCCCACCGGTGTCACTCTGGCACCCGAGCGGCGGCTCGCAATGATCGAGTGGGCCAGGAGCCGGGACGCCGTCGTCATTGAGGACGACTACGACGCCGAATTCCGGTACGACCGGGAGTCGGTGGGCGCACTGCAGGGGCTCGCCGCCGATCGAGTGATTTCCATAGGCACCGTCAGCAAATCCCTCGCGCCCGCGCTGCGCATCGGGTGGATGCTCTGCCCGCCCGCGCTCACCGAGACGATCACCGAGCACAAGCAGCTGAGCGACCGCGGGTCGCCCACTCTCGATCAGCTCACCCTCGCGAGAATGATCGAGTCCGGCCGCTTCGACCGGCACCTGCGCCGCATGCGCACGACTTATGCGGCACGGCGCGCGACCCTGGTGGCGGCGATCGCTGAACACGCCCCCGAGGTCAGGGTGACCGGCCTCGCGGCAGGCTTCCACGCGGTCGCGCACCTCGATGGACCGGCCGACGAGCAGGGCCTCATCGACGCCGCATACACCCGCTCCGTCGGTCTCTACGGAATGAGCACCTGCCGCTCCTCGCATGCGACAGAGCCGGTACAACTGGTCCTGGGGTTCGGCAATGTCAGCGAACGCGCCATCACTGCAGGCATCACGGCGGTCGGCGGCCTGCTCAGGGGCCGGTAGCCCACATCACAGGTCCGTCCGAAGCTCGGTGACACCAGGCCGAACTCCTCGCCAACTCGTCACCTACGGTGAGGACATGCTCGACATCATTGAGGAAGTCACCCGCTCCGGCCGGATCACCAGCACCCTCGACGCGTTGACCGACACGGATGTGCGTGAACCCTCGGCGTTGCCTGGCTGGACCCGCGGTCACGTCATCACTCGCCTTGCGTTGGTGATCAGGCCGATCGTGTTGTGGCGCACGCGTAGGACGCGCAGCGCTGTGAGTGCATGGAAGGTTAATCATCCTCGCTGAACTCTGACACCGGCGGTGCGGTTGTCCGAGGCCCCCTGTCGGGTGACCGATGAGTCCCCCGGTGGGGCTCCTCCGGACTTCGCCCCCTCTACTGGCCCGTGGGCTTTCCCTGCCGGGCGCTCCTTGGTGTCTCGGTCGGCCGGTCGACGGTGGCAGCGGGAGCGATCGTCTTGGCCGGCGGCTGACGTGACCTGCCGGCTGCGGCTTCACTTTCCCCCCTGGCGGGCGCAGTGGTGGGTGACGGTGTCGGCGAAGGCGCGGGCCAGTGGGGAGAGAGCGTCCCAGCGGCGGACGGCCCAGCCCGCGGTGAGCGCGGGGAGGGCGGGGATCGGGATCAGCCGCAGGTCAGGGTGGCCGGGGCCGGTCCACTCGGGCAGGGTCGGAACGACCGCGTGACCGAGCCCGAGCTCGGCCAGCAGGATCGCGGTGTCCCAGTCGGTGACGCTGGTGTCGAAGATCGGCCGGATGCCCGATTCGGCGAGCCGTGAGCCGAGCTGGATACGAGCGGTCGAGTTCTCGGGCAGGCCAATGAGCCGGGCATTTTGCAGGTCGGCGGGTTCGATGAAGGACTTGGCGGCGAGCGGGTCGCCAGCCGCAACGGCGAGTGACCAGGACAGATGGACGACGGGGCGCTGCTCCACGGCGCTGCCCGCCGGCCGCAGGGTGATCCAGGCGAGGTCCACCGCACCGATGGCGAGCGCGTCGAAGCAACCGCGGCTGGAGGTCTCGGTCTGGAATTCGAGGCTGGCTCGCGGGAAGCGCCGGCGGAAGTCGACCACGGCGGCGGCCATGAAGTGCCGGACGGTCGTGGCACCGGTGGTGACCCGTACCGATCCGCCCTCCGCGCGGGCGAGTTCCTCGATCCGGCGCACGGCCTGGTCGATGCGTCCCAGGCCCTCGGTCACCGCCGCGTGCAGCAGCCGCCCCGCCGGGGTCGGCGCAATCCCGCGCGGGTGGCGTTCGAGCAGGCTGAGTCCCAGCTCCCGCTCGAGTCGCTTCACGTGCTGGCTGACGGCCGACTGCGTACAGCCCAGGTCACGGGCGGCACCGCTGAGCGAACCGGTTCGGCAGACCACGGCAAAGACACGGAGATCGTCAAGTGTCACAGACCCAAGCTTAAGCTGGGGTATTCCCCAGCAAATCCGAGGATTGACTTGCATCGCGCCAGGTTTGATCATCGTTCCGGGCCCAGGGCGGCAACCCGCCCACTGTCTCTTCCGCGATCCGGACGCGGTCCTGAACGTGGGCGGGTGCCGACCCGCCATGGGCCCGACCCGGCTTCCCGGCCCCGGCCTCTCGACTCATTGGTTTCCCGGACAGGAGCACACATGAGCACAACCAGGACGACCGCGGCGGTTCTCGGCCCAGGCGGCGTCGGCGGCCTGGTCGGCGCGCTGCTCGCACGTGCCGGACACCGCGTCGTCTGCCTGGCGGGGGAACAGACCGTGGCCGTGCTGCGCGAGGACGGGCTGCGCGTCGAGAGCAACCGGTACGGACAGTTCACCGCAGCGGTGGAGTCCGACACCGAGTTGCGCGAGCCGGTAGACGCCGTCTTCGTGACGGTCAAGCAGACCGCGCTCGCCGAGGCGCTCGACCGCATCCCGGCCGAGGTGCTCGGCACGGCGGTCGTGGTACCGCTGCTCAACGGCCTCGACCATCTCGCCGTGCTCCGCGAGCGCTTCCCCTCTGCCCGGGTCGTCGCGGGCACCATCCGGGTCGAGGCCACCCGCACGGCGCCCGGCCGCATCGCTCACACCAGCCCGTTTGCCGACCTCGAACTCGCCGCCCCCGTGGATGACTTCGTGGAGCTGCTGCGACAGGCCGGTCTGGGCGTGACCGTACGCGAGGACGAGAGCGCGATGCTCTGGGACAAGCTGGCCTTCCTCGCCCCGTTCGCCCTGCTGACCAGCCGCCACCAGGCCGACGTCGGTGCCGTCCGTGATTGGCACCGGCCCGAGCTGCTCACCGTCCTCGACGAGATCGCGGCCGTAGCCCGCGCCGTCGGCGCGCCGGTGACCGCCGAGGGGCTGCTGTCCTTCTTCGACCGCGTACCGGGGACGATGAGGTCCTCGATGCAGCGCGATGCCGAGGCCGGCCGTCCGCTCGAACTCGACGCCATCGGCGGAGCCGTCCTACGCGCCGGAGCCGCACACGGCATCGCCATCCCAGCCACCGCCCGACTGGTGGCCGAGGTGGCACAGTCCGCAAAGCGGGTGGCCTGATGGAGCGGCCCGCTCCGGCGCGATGGTCCCGGGCCGAGGAGTTCCTGTCCGCCCGCGGCGCCGCCCGGACGGCCCATCCGGGCGGAACGCTCCTGGACCACCTGCACCGCGTCGCCCGCCTGCTCTCCGCCTGGGGCGCCGACCTCGACGTCCAGCTCGCGGGGCTGTGTCACGCCGCCTACGGAACGGACGGATTCGACGAGTCGCTCCTGGGCACCACCGAGCGCGGGGTGCTCGCCGAACTGATCGGCGACCGCGCGGAGGCCCTGGTGTACCTGTACGCGAGCTGCGACCGGGCGGCCGTCTACCCGCGCCTGGGCAACGGGTTTCCAGTGGTCTTCCATGACCGCTTCACGGGCCGGGAACACACTCCGGCCGAGGCGGACGTACGCGCCATCGCGGAGATCACGGCCGCCAACGAGCTCGACGTGCTGGCCCACAACGTGGGGCTGGCCGAACGCCACGGCCCGGCACTGTACGGCCTGTTCACCCGCTCACGCGATCTGCTGTCCGCGCCCGCATGGAACGCCTGCGCCGAGCAGCTGGGCCGGTACGCCTCCGAGCCGGGGATCGTGATCAGCGGCCTGGACCACCTGGTGCTGACCCCCGCGCAGGTGGGTGACCAGCGTCCGCAGACGCGGCAGGTCGGGCAGCAGGACACCCGCTCCTACGCTCAGCCGTGAGAACCCGAGCGCAGCGAGTACTGGCGCCGTGGGGCCAGCTCGGCCGGAAGGATCCGGCCGAACCCGGACAGGCTCCCTGCCGCCCTACCGTGCCCAGTCGATGCCGAGGGTGGCCCGGCGTTCGCGCTGCTGGTCGGGGAGGGCAGGCTGCAGCCGCTGGGTGGGCGGTCGGCAAGGCCGGGCGCAATTGTCGGCGACAGCCCGCCGCTACAGGATTCCCAGCGAGCCGCTGCTGCCGCCGAGGAGACCGCCTCTGTTGCCGCCGCCGAGGAGTCCGCCGAGGATGCCGTTGCTGCCGCGGCTGGGGCCGTTGCTGAGGACGCCGTTGTTGTTGTGGGTGCCGAGGAGGCCGTCGACGACACGTTCGACGACGCCGTCGGAGGGGGCCGCGATGCGGGCGTCAGGGTTGGTGGGTGCCGCCGCTGCGGTGGTGACGGTGAGACCGAGGATGCAGGCGGTCGTGAGGGCGGTGGCGAGGGCGTGCTTGGCAGTGTTGTTCATGCCGTTCCAACGATCTTTCCTCTGCCGGAGACACTCCGGCTTACCGAGGATGCCCCCATACGGGCACGCCCGGAGGTGCAGACGAACGCCGCGCGGGCGCAGTGCGTCTTCGTCCGAGGGTGGGTACCGGAGGGCTGGCGCCATCTGACGGTGGCGCCGGCCCCCCCGGGCCGCCGGGCGGTTCATCAGCGGACGCTCGCCCATGGAGGAAGGCGAGCGCAGCGAGCTACGGCGCTGCGGGCCCGGCGCCGAGAGCAATGAGATCAGGGGCGGCCTAGGACCGACGGGCCCTCTGACTGTCCGTGTGGTGCCCGCGTCGCGCCCAGGAAGACCTGACGAGGGGGTCAGGGGCGCGGCCGCCCCAATGGTGGTGGCTTGCGTTCAGTTTCACCACGGCACGCGGGCAATAGTCAAGATCGAATAGGGGCTCCGGCCCGTTCCGAACGCTTGACGCCCAGGTCAGCCCTGACCCACGCCTCCAACCGCATACGGCAAACGGCTCCCCCTCCCCGAGGGCGGAGCCGTCTCGCCCATCGCGGAAACTGCAGCGCACAGCCCGGTACGGGAGCCGGGCCGCCCTTGGACGACGTGAGGGGAGGCCGATCAGTACCGGGCTGTGCGCTGCGGCTGGTTCACATGGCGGTCTGGGGTGGCGGCGTGAAGTGCGCCGGGTCCAGGGCCTGGTGTTTGTCAGTATTCGCCGTGCTGCTGGTCCTTGTAGTGGTCCTTGTCGCCGCCGCTCTTGTTGATGCAGACGTTGCCGAAGGCGGGGTTGAGGAGGCCGACGACGTTGACGGTGTTGCCGCAGATGTTGACGGGGATGTGGATGGGGACCTGGACGACGTTGCCGGACAGGACGCCGGGGGAGCCGATGGCGGCGCCTTCGGCAGTGGCGTCCGCGGCCGCCAGGCCGGCGCCGCCGGCGAGGATGGCGGCGGCTGAGGCGGTAACGGCTACGGCCTTTGTGATACGCGACATCAAAATCTCCTAGTGAATGTGGACCTGCCGCAGGAGTACGGCACGTGCGCCCCTTCAAACAGCACGGCAGGGAGCTGGTTACGGCAGTTGCGCCGGATCGGTGACCCGGGCCACCTCTTCAGTCGTGCCAGCAGGGCGGGGCGCGGTTCGGCGGGGTCTGTGGTGCGGGCGCAAGGACCCGGTCGCTCATGCCTGCCTCACCGAGGGCGCGGTGACGGGCGGCCCACGTTCGCCGGTGGTGGGTGAGGCCTGGAAGCGTTCGACGGTCCGGCGCAGCGGCCGCCCGTCCTCGACCTCGCAGCGCGGCAAGGCACAGCCGTCCGGTCTCGGTCATGGCGGGGTTATGGTGTGCCGCGAGGGCCTTTCCGGCCGGTGTAGATGTCGCACTCCACACGAACCCGGAAGGCCCTCACCCATTCGAGATTCCTCAGCCGCGACCTGCATCACCCGTCCACAACCTCTCCGGACAGAAACACACGCCACATCATGGCCACGTGGCGCACAGGCCACACCACATGGCCTCTTCCGGTACCCCGGAATCGAGGCGCCTCCTGCCCGGGTCGAGCGCGCCAAGCCCCTCAAGGCCCTGTCTCCTCGCCGCGCCCCCGCCGGACCGGGCTCCCATCTTTTGGCTCGGTTACTGGTTTTCGAGGGCCAGGGAAGCAGCACAGGGCAACGCCTCGTGCTGTCCGGCAAGGGGCGTTGGGCGCAAGGGGCGTTGTGGGTGTCAACGGCTGCGGCCCGGGGAGCACCCCTCGTCTCCGAGGCGGGTGAGTCACCCAAATAGGGGTGACCACCGGCTGCCCTCCACCGATGCCGGCACCCGTAATTCGGTGGAAGGGGGCCCGCGCCGGGCGTCCGCTGGTGTGGTGAGTCCGTAGGTGCACGGCCGATAGCGGCACAGCTCCCCGCTGCGCGCTGCGTCTCTGGGTCCCGGGCGCGGCAAATCCACGGTCTGTCCGGGCGGGCGTGGAGGGCCGATGGTGTCTTTGTGGTGTGTGAACCGTTAGAGCTACGCCGGAGCGGTTCGCCTACCCGGGCCGTCCCGCTCCGGCCCTCGACATGGTCTGTCCGGAGACGCCTCACGAACACCGATCCGCTCCCCAAGCGCCGATGCCATCACGGACCCGGCCCCCAGCTTCTTCTCGGCCGCCACCACGTCTGGGCCGTCCGTCCCTGGAGGTGTCGGAATGCTCTGAGTGCTGCGTAGGCGTCCTGGATAGGCGACGGCCGGAGTGGCGCTCTGCGAGGGGCGACCGATGAGGGGTTCGCACCACCCCGCTGTGCCCCCATGGCTTCCGGTGTCAGCGTCGGGCGTCAACGCGCCTCCGTGCTGGTCACACAGGACGCCGAACGCTGTGCTTTTGCTGCGGGACGCCGGCTGGGCGCGGCTAGGGTCGGGCGCAGTCCGCGCCGATAGGGCGTGCGCGGGCAAGGCCCGGTGACCAGAGCGCTCTGGCGGCAGTAACACCGGGCCGCCCACCCACCCCCTGCGACCGGACAGCCGTCGGCGTTGCCACGCCTGGTGCACGTGCTGTTCGGCTTGTCGCACGATCCAGTGCTCAGCCGCCATGATCCCGGTCCTCCCGCCCTGGAGGTCGGCCACCACGTCGTCCTCTCGACGGTGGCCGGCTGTTCAGGGCCGCAACTGTCGGAGTCGGGGATTCGGCGTTGCGGCGGACGCTGGGCCGGCCTGCCGCAGGAACTCCACACGTTTGCGTGCAAGCCAGCAGGCGTGGGGGTGGACGCGGGTCGGGAGCCGGGCGCCGTCGATACCGCGCTCGATCAGCCAAGGGCGGCTGGCGCGGCGAGCGCCGACGCGCGGCGAAGCCCCTGCGGCCAACTCGGCGGGGGCGCCCACCATCCGGTGGTGGCCCGGCGGCACGTGCGTGTGGTGAGGGCATCGACACCCGTGCTCCGCAACGGTCCGGTGCGGTAGCGCGCCCGGAGCGGGCGGGGCCGCCGTCGAGTGCCGACGCGGGTGAAGCCGTCGTGTGCGCCGCCGCCTCTGGTGCCGGTGGATGTGGTCACTGGCTTCCGGTGGCGTGTGTGAAGTGCTGTTCGCCAGTCAAGACTTCTCGCATGTTCGTGGACCCTGACCAGCTTGTTGATGCCATCGCTGCCGCCGTGCGCGAAGGAGATGATCATCGTATCGGTCTCCTTCTTGACCGGTTCAAAGTCGTGGCGGAGCTTTCCCACCTGATCCGGCTTCGCCACCGGCTTGGCGGAGCGGGCGCTGTGCGTGGTTCGTGACCGCCCGACGTCGATCGGCCGCCGGGCGCCAGAGTGCCGCCCGCTATCTCCCCGGAGGCGTCTTTGGGGATGCGGATGCCGGCGTTCGCTTGCGCGGGTCGACGCATGGGAAGCCGGGTGCGCGGGATCGCCGATGCCCCTGTCCGGGCGTGGTGTTGGGCGTAGCGTGATGGGGCAGTGGGCGCGGAGGATGCGATGAACGCACGTGAGGATCGTGGGGGCGGGGGAGCGGACTTGCTCGGCACCTATCTGGAGGGCCTGCGGGCACGGATCGGTGCGAGGGGGTTCGAGGCGGTCATCCGGGCTGCTGACGCGACGTGCGTGCTGTTGGCCGACGGGCATCCTGCTGTCTTGGCCGGCCCCGACGGCGAGGCTGACGGGTTCGGTTCCGACTTGCAGCGTGAGTACCTGGCATTGCTGGCCGTGCTGATCACCGGCCGTAGTGACCACCGCCTGGTGCGCCTGCCATGCGTGGACGGGCTGCCGGGTTGGGCGGTGGTCGAGGACCACGTCGCGGACGACGGGGCCGCGTTGGACGCGCTGTGCCGGCAGATCACGGTCCGGGCCCGTGCGGCCGCCCAGAGCGCGCTCGCGCTGGAAAGCCTGTGGGATGCTCCCGGTTACTGACCTTGAAGGCGGGTTGTCGTAGGGGAACGCGGCCCACAGGTAGATCTCAAGGAGGCCGGCGCGGTTGTGCAGCTTGCCCGGTTTCCCTCGCCCCACTCCGAAGCGGTACGCGTACCCGCCCGCCGACCGTGGCGACGCCATCGGGGCCACCGTGGCACGTTGCGGGGAGCGTCCCATCTCTGGGGTGTCGACTGTGCGCCGTGTCGGGCGGCGGTCCGGCCTCCCTTGGAGGTGGGGAGGCCGGACCGCTCAGGGTGTGCTGTGCGGCTGGTTCAGAGGATCGCGTGCTCGGTCGGCTTCGGCACTGTGGCTGTCGGCAGGTCGCGAGCCGGTCGTGCTCAGTACTCGCCGTGCTGGTCCTTGTGGTGCTCCGACGTGAAGTGGTCTCCCTTGTCATCACACGCAGACAGAGCTGTCTCCCTCGGCGATGCGGCCGAGCACTCCCGCGTTGATGTGTGGGGTGACGGCGGAGGATCAGGTGCCGCGAGACACCGCCCTGCGGCGAGTAGCGAATTCACGCGAAGGCGTCGCCGGCAAACCGTGCGGACTGCATCCGGCGCTGAAGCGCAGCGGTAAGGCCGTCATCGCCACGGTCGCGCAGCGAGCCAGGGCTTCGTTCGGCTGACCTGACTCTGCTGCCGCCGGTGCACTGATCGCCATGAGCCCTCGCCAACTTGAAACCGCAGGTCAAAGGGCTGGTGTGACCCGCTCCCGGGATACTCACGCTGGTCGTCGGCGGCAGTCTGCGGAGCCGCCCTCCGCAGCTTCGACGCACCCCGCTTCGACAACGAGCCGGGCTCCTACATCAACAAGAAGACATACATGCCTGTCGTGGACGGCCGCCCCTTCGCTGACCTGCAATCCCAAGGCGTCGAGGTACTCGTCAACGTCGCCCACGTCCTTGCACACCAACACATGGCACTCAACGACCACGACATCCCCTTGGCCCAACCTCCTGATCATCGACGGCATCCGCACTGCCACCGAACACGTCGACCGCCTGCAGATCATCGTCACCGACAACGACTCCCCTCCGATCGAGGGCATCCACCGGGCGCTGGAGCTGTCTGACACAGACCGACTCGTCCCTATGTCCCATGCCGAACCCGGTGATGAGCAGCCTGCAGACCCGCCAGCAGAGGAAGCCGGCGCATGACGACCGCAGCGGGGCGGGACAGGAACACCCTCTCCCGCCCCGCTGCGCGTCGTACGGCTACGCCCACCGCATCCCGACCTTGACAGCTGCTCCACCCGCTCCGGCGTCAGCGTGGCGGCCCGGCGGCGCTGGTTGTCGACCCGCGTCCCGAGCTTCAGCGCCACCGGCGGGTGGGGGTGTGGGTTTCGGCGAGGTCGAGGCGGATAGCCGCTGGCCGACGGAGCTCAAGCGTTGGTGTCAGGGGGCCCGTCGGTGAGGTGCTGGAGGTTGGTGACGAGGCGGTCCAACAGGTGGGTGAGTTGGTTGTGTTCTTCGTGGGTGAAGCCGGTGAGGGCTTCGGCGTCGATGCCTGAGCGGATGGCTTGGACGTCGGTTTGGATGGTGCGGGCTTTGTCGGTGAGGTGGACCAGGGCGCGGCGGGCGTCGGCGGGGTCGGGTGTGCGGGTGATGAGGCCGTCGCGTTCCATGCGGCGGAGGTTGACGGCCATGGTGGGTTGTTCGACTCCGGTGCGGCGGGCGAGTTCGCTTTGGGTCTGACCGTCGGTGGCGTAGAGGGCGAGGAGGGCGGGGAGCTGGCCGGTGGTGACGCCAAGGGCGGTGAGGCGGTGGGAGATGGCCTGGCCCAGTAGACGTGCGGCGTGGGGCACGGTGTAGCAGACCATTGCCTCCGCCTCTGAGCCGGCCCCTGGGCCGGTCGGGGGGGCGGGGTTGCTGTTCGTGCGTGCCGCCATGGTCGCCTTCCTGAGTCGCGTGATGATCGGGTTGCCTTGACATCATTCCATAGCCGTCTATGCTCAAACGAGAAAGCATAGACGGCTATGGATTGGGGGCTGGGCCTCCAGCGCTGGCGATCGGCGATCTCCCGCAGGTCCGCTCCGGGCCGTCGTCAAATGCAGAGAGGTGTTGTCATGCATGCCTTCGCGATCGACTCTTTCGGACAGGCTCCGCAGCTTAAGGATGTACCGGTGCCCGAGCCGGGCCCGGGTGAGGTGCAGATCAAGGTCCGAGCGGCTGCGGTTAACCCGATCGACTGGAAGGTGGCAGCGGGCGCGCTGGCGCGTCCGGGCGCCGACTTCCCCTTCCCCTACACCCTCGGTTTCGACCTTGCCGGGCAGGTCACCGCTGCCGGTGAGGGCGCGGCGTTCGCGGTGGGGCAGGAAGTGTTCGGGATGCGGCGGCCCGAGACGGCGGCTGAGCACCCCCATGGCTCCTATGCCGAGTACATGACCGCGTCCGCGGACACCGTCGCCCTGGCTGTGCGGCCGGACGGCATGGACGCGGCGTCGGCGGCGGCACTGCCGATGACCGGGGGCACCGCCCTGGCCCTGACCCACTGGCTGGACCTCTCCGAGGGCGAGACGCTCCTGGTGGTCGGCGCGACCGGGGGAGTGGGCTCCTACGTCCTGCAGCTGGCCGCCGCCCGCGGTGTGCATGTGATCGCGGTCGCCGCCGGTGAGGACCACGACTACGCCCGCGGGCTCGGCGCGGCCGAGGTGATCGACTACCGCACCAGCGACGTCGCCGACACCGTCCGCGCCGCACACCCTGACGGCGCGGATGCCGTCCTCGACCTCGTGGACAGCCGCGATGTCGTCATGGAGAAGATCGCGCCGCTGGTGCGTGACGGCGGCCGGCTGGCCACCACCGTCTTCGCCGCCAACCCCGATGCCCTGGCCACCCGGGGCGTACGGGCGATCAACTTCATCTACCAGGCCACCGACCAGGACATGGCCGAACTGGCCGACCTGGCCACCTCGGGCGCCTTGAAGGTCGCGGAGACGACCACCTTCAAGCTGGCCGCCATGGACGAGGCGTACGCCGCCTCCACCGGCGGCCACGTCCGCGGGAAGCTCGTCATCACCACCGGCTGACCACCCGGCCGACGGGCGGCGGCGGGCAATCCGACATTCCGCGGTGCTTTCCCACCCCCGCACCGGCCCGTGACACTCACCACCCCCTTCCCCCTGTGAAAGGTGCGATCGTTACTCACCCGCCATCGCCCTGCTGATCCTGCTCACCCCCTTCACCGGCCAGCCCTACCTCACCACCGGTCTCCTGACGACCGTGCTGCTGATCCTGTCCCTGGTGACCGTATCCCGGCAGCCCTTCCCTTCTGGGCACTGATTGACCCTGCGGGGCGGCTGCGGCAGGGGTGGCGTGGGAAGACAGCGAATGCCGCACCGGCTCGGCCGGTGCGGCATTCGTATGGCTGTGTCGGTGTACGGGTGAATGTGACGAGTACGCGGACACCGGGCGGGGCGGAGTGTGGGGCGCCACGATGGGATTAGTGGCAGATGAGAGCGCGCCGGGCCGCAGGTTTCCGGGGAGCGGCCAGCTGGCTGGGAGCTGAGGTGACGATGATGAGCATGCCCTACCTCGCGCAGGAAGATCAGCAGCAGACTCTGGAGTGGCTGCACGGCGGTACGTTCTCCGTGCTGCTGGACGGGCAGGCGACGGACGGGCAGCTCACGGTGGGTCGTTTCCGTGTCGGCAAGGGGGAGGCGCCGCCCTTCCACCTGCACACTCGGGAGGACGAGGTGTTCATGCTCATCGCCGGCACCGCCCTGCTGTGGGCCGGGGAGGAGGAGATGGAACTGGGGGAAGGCGGAATCGTCTACCTGCCCCGCAATTTGCCCCACGGCTATCGCATCACCTCCGATACGGCTGACCTCCTCATGATCACCACTCCGGCCGGTATCGAGGGCATGTTCCGTCACGCCGGACGCGACATCACCACTGCGCGCCCCGACGGCTTCGCGATCTCCCCGGAGAAGCTCGCCGAGGCCGCCGACCTCCACGGCCAGATCATCGTCGGACCGCCCCGGTGACACTCCTACGGCCCCGCTGCGCCGAGACCTCGCGCGGCGCGCCTCGATCACGGGACCCCGACTCCTGGCTCCACGGCTTGGGTGATCGGGCTGGCGGCGTCGGGGTGTGACGGTGGGCCGGGTGGGCCGGGTGGGCGGGAAAGCCGTAGAGGTCAGGCTTCGGTCATGAGGTGCCAGTCGATGATCTCCGCTGCGGCCCGGTCGATGAGTTCGGGGTCGTCGTAGAACTGGATGTGCGCGTCGATCGGGCCCAGGTGGCGGAGCTCGTGGGGGCCGGGCATCGCGTCCAGGAGGGCTTGGACGTGCGGGGGAGGGGTGGCCGACTTGTCGCCCACCACCACGAGGGCGGGGGTGTGGAGCTGTTTGACGGCTTGGTCTGCGCGGTGCGCCCAGAGGGTTTCCTCGCTCATCTTTGCGATGCGGTTCTCCCATAGGCCGTGGAAGCGCCAGGCCGGTCCGCGGTCGGCCCAGCGGATGTAGAACTGGTAGGTGGGCTGCGCGGGCAGGAGCCGGTCCGGCTCCTCTGCGGTTCCGACGATGGGGATGTAGTCGGCCTCGCCGGTCGCCTCGTACCTCTCTCGAGCGGCGCGCCCGCTTTCGATGCGTTCGGCCGCGGTGGTCCGGCCCTGGAACAAGACCTCGAAGAAGGCGTCGATCGCCGTCGGGTAGAGGAAGTGACCCGACACCAGCGACAGGCGTCGGATGCGGGGGTCGGCCACGGCGGCGTCGATGGCCCAGTTCGCGCCCTGGCAGATGCCCAGGACGGACAGCCGGCCGGTATCGACATCTGGCCGGTCGGACACATAGTCGACGGCGGCCCGCACATCCTGGGCCTTGGCCGTGGGGTTCTCGAACTGGCGGGGCTGCCCGCCGCTCTCGCCGAAGTGCCGGGGATCGAAGACCAGTGCCGCGACCCCGCGAGAGGCGAGGCGCGTTGCGTACTGCTTGGGTGATTGTTCCTTGACGGAGGCGACCGGGCCGACGACGACCGCCACTGGCGGCCTGTCGCCCGACACCGGCGTGGTGGGGCGGTAAAGGCGGCCCACCACGGTCTCATCGTGGCTGGCAAACTCCACCCGCTCGATCGTGTACAAGGCTCTGGCTGCTGGACAGGCCATGGTGTGCTCCTCGGCGCCGGGACTGCGGCGCGGGCTGAGAATCCGAGGTTACATCTGGTCCCGACCTGCTGGACCAGACGTTCCCCAGCGCTCGCCCGGCCGCCGTTCGGAACGTAGACGGGTGCCCCGGCCCCGGGTCCGGGGCAACGGGATGGCTCCTGTTGGCTCGTTCTTCGTACCGCCGGTGGCCGCAGCGGCGGGTTCGTCACCGTGGGTACGAGTGACGATCCGCTCCGTGGCCGCCGCCAGGACGACATGAGGGTCCAGGTGTCGTAGTGGGCGCTCCGATACGGGTGCACTAGGAGTCGAAGGGGCCCTTGCCCTGTGGGAGACGGGTGCTAGGCGATGGAGAGGGAGAACGCGCTGATCCGGCCTGGTCCTGCCTGGTCCGCGTCAGGTGTGGGGACCGTTGTGCGCTTCCCGCGTTCGGTATGTCAGACGGTGAGGGTGGGGTAGTCGGTGTAGCCGCGCTCGTCGCCGCCGTAGAAGGTGGCGGGGTCGGGGGTATTGTAGGGCCCGTTCGCGGCGAGGCGGGCGGGCAGGTCGGGGTTGGCCAGGAACAGCGCGCCGAAGGCGATCATGTCTGCCGTGCCGTCCTCGATCAGTTCCAGCGCGTTGGGGCCGGTGGTGTCGGGGTGGGTGAAGGGGTTGAGGATGAAGGCGGCCTGCCATTCCTTGCGCAGCTGGAGCGTGAGGTCGCGGTGCGGGCCTTCGAGTATGTGCAGGTAGGCCAGGCCGAGCGGGGCCAGCTGCTTGACCAGCGCCGCGTAGGTCGCGGCGAGGCCGTCCTCGGCGATGTCGTTGTAGGGGTTGCCGGGCGAGATGCGGTAGCCGACCCTTTCGCCTCCGATCGCCTCGGCCACGGCGGCGGCGACCTCGACGCCGAAGCGGATGCGGCCCTCGACGGAGCCGCCCCAGCCGTCGGTGCGCTGGTTGGCGTTAGGGGCGAGGAACTGGTGGATCAGGTAGCCGTTCGCACCGTGGATCTCCACCCCGTCGAAGCCCGCGGCTATCGCGTTGCGGGCCGCAGCGGCGAAGTCGGCGATCGTCTCGCTGATCTCGGCCTCACTGAGCTCCTTGGGAGTGACGAAGTCCTTGGGACCCTCGTGGGTGAACACCTGCCCCTTGGCCGCCACCGCCGAAGGCGCCACGGGGTGCAGTCCGTCGGGCAGCAGAGCGGGGTGGCTGATACGGCCGGTGTGCATCAGCTGGGCGAAGATCACGCCGCCCTCACGGTGAACCGCCTCGGTCACCTTCCGCCAGGCCGCCACCTGCTCCTCGGAGTGCAGGCCCGGAGTGTCGGGGTAGCCCTGGCCCACCGCCGAGGGCTGGGTGCCCTCGGTGATGATCAGCCCGGCGCCCGCCCGCTGCGCGTAGTAGGTCTCCATTTCGGCCGTCGCGCTAGCACCCGGACCGTAAGCCCGGCTGCGGGTCATCGGCGCCATGGCAACGCGGTTGGCCAGTCGCACGGATCCCAGGTCGATCGGGTCGAATGCAGTAGTCATGTCGTTCCTTCACCAACGAGGGCGCCCGGCACGATCCGTGGCGCATTTACTGTCCGAACAACTAAAGCATAGAGACGTGGATTTCCCGAGGTTGTAGTGACTCGCATCACACTGGGAACGTACAGGTAAAGCGAGGTATCGAAGAAGTGTGGGCTCTGTCATGGCAGACTGGCCCTGTCACTGCTCGGGCAAGTTTTCTCGGAAAGAGTGCGCAGTCATGACACATCCTGGCAAGGCCGACGCCCGGGCGGCAGACCCGGCGGCGGTGAGCGCGGCGACCGTGCCGGTGCCGGCATCCGCCCACGCGGGCCCGATCAGCCACACCATCTTCCGCGTGGCCCGCCTGCACCGCATGATCGCCGGGCAGCTCCTGCGCCGCGTCGGCCTCTACCCGGGCCAGGAACTGGTGATGATGCAGCTGTGGGAACTCGGCCCCCAACGACAGACCGACCTCGTACGTCTGATCGACTCCGACGCCGCCACCATGACTCGCACCGTCCAGCGCCTCGAGAACGCTGGCTTCGTACGCCGCAGCCCCTCGCCCACCGACAAGCGAGCCGTCATCGTCGAACCCACCGCTGCCAGCCTCGCCCTGCGCCGTGAAGTCGAACGGACCTGGGCGGAACTCGAAGCCGCCGCTACCGGTGACCTCAGCGCCGACGAGCGCACCACAACCCTGGACGTACTGCAGCGACTGGAGCAAAACCTGGCCCGGAGCGCGGCCGTGCTTGAGGAGTTTTAAGGCCAACGTGTTTTGAATCCACTGCCGGAGCCGGAGCATAGCCACGACGTTGAGCATCACCGCTCGAATCCTCGGCGTGCTCGGATGCCTCCCGAAGTGGTGAACATCTGCTGTCCGTTCTCGTGGACAAAGCCAGAGCCCGGTCCGCCGCCTGTCGCCGCGGGACGGTGGGTAGCCGGCCCGGCGAGGTCCCGAGCAGAAGACTCGTTGAACCGTCTGCGATTGCTCCTGACCTGGAAGTCCCTTCAGGAACCGATATGCGGGGAGACCTCACGGGCTCCGCCGCCCGCCCCGGCGGGCTGGCTGATTGAGCACGGCATCGGGGTCGACCTCCAGGCCGTGGGGGTCCACGTCCACGACTGCTGGGATAGCAGAAACGTTGCCTGCCCGCCGACCGGGATACCGCCCGACGAGCCCTCGCCGATCGGGTGGAAGCCTGCACGTCCTGTCGGCCAGACGCCGCTCTCGGCATGCTGGTCTGACCTCCCCCGCTGGCGTGTCATGGCGGTCTTTTACTGCAGTGTGCTCCACGTGAAAGGCAGGGCTGGAGCGTCACAGGAGACGATTCACCGAAGCAGTCATTGCCTGAGGAACCTCATGAAGACGAGCGTCGCGAGACTGACCACAACGAGAACGGTTGCCCCGGTCAATAGAAGACGGTGTCGACGTAGTGACGCCCCTCTCGCCATGCCACGCTCGACGAGGGCGGTTGGCCTGTTCGAACCCTCCAGCCTCCTCTCTCATTGCGCGCGAAATGTCGCCTTCATTCTCATTCACTGCAAATTCTTCCTTCGCTCTGAACTGCCTGGAAAATCTACTCCACGGTAAAGGAGTGGAGGGTGTTTTGTCTGCTTCGACCTCCCATCTTGACAAGATCATTTTCCGCCACTAAGATCAACTCGAATTTTAGATTCCGCTCGTATTCGAATTTGCGGCGCGGATTTCAGGTGGTATCGAAGGGGAAGAAATGCGTATCAGGCACGGCTTGGCCGTCCTTGCTGCCGCCGTCGGAATGACGCTCGGAGCAGTAGTGCCCGCTCAGGCTGACGCGTGCCCTTCTGGCCTGTTCTGCTTGTACTACAACTCGAACATCCAGGGGGCGAATGCGAATTACAACTGGAGTGACTCCGACCTGGCCGGCGACACGTTCATGCCGCTGTCCGGTGCGGGTGCGGGTGAACCCGTCAAGAACAATGCCGCGTCGGCCAAGAACTACCAGGTGAACGCCTATGTTCGGGTTTACTACAACTCTGGCTACTCTGGTCCGTACGACCAGTTCTCTCCTGGGCAGAGCAAGAACCTCGTGAACACGCGCAACGAGAACGCCTCGCTGTATTTCTGGCTGTAATTGTCCGTCAAAGTAATAGGCACCCCATATCCATGTAAACAGGATATGGGGTGCCTATTTTTGATCGTTTACTGAAGGGTTCCGATGAAGTCGTCGATCCGCCCTGCGCGCTTGCGTGCTGTCGGATTGCTGGGGTGCATGATGGTGACACTGTCTGGCTGCTCTGGCGCCGGTTCCTCAGCTTCTGATAGCGACCCCAGTCGCCCCGGCGCAGTGATCAACGTCCCGATGCAGAAACTGAATGACAGTAAGGAGCTGCGACTCCCTTTGGATGAGTACCTCCTGTCAGCGGAAGATCTTCGTACGGTATTGCGCGCCCGTGGAGTGATACTGACAGACTGCATGAAGAAGTTGGGTGTGCAATACGACGATGCAGCAGGTGTAAATCCCGTCAACCTCACGAATAATGAAAGGAGATACGGATTGGCCGATGCCGCAGAGGCGGAGCACTCAGGTTATCGCAAGCAGGGCATGGAACATCCCCCACCGAAAGATCTCTCGCCTGAGGAACTGCAACTGCTGAATGGCACTGGTGATGCAAGCCGCAGCGCTCAAGTTCCGAAAGGAGGGTGCGTGGGAGAGGTTCAAAGGAGAATGCCCGAACAGGCTGCACAAGGCTATTTTGGCAAAGCACAGGACCTCAGCGTGCGGAGTTACGTGCAGTCTCAGAAGGATCCTGCAGTTCTGGCAGTGAATAAGAAATGGTCATCCTGCATGAAAGAGGCTGGATACGAGTACCCTGATCCAATTTCGGCTATCAACGACCCTGCCTTCAAGACTCCTGAACCGGGGAAGGTTGAGATGGGGGTTGCGCTAGCGGACGTACGATGCAAGAGGGAGGAAAATGTAATCGGTGTATGGTCCACTGTCGAGAGTGCGTACCAAAAAGCGCTCATCAGTGAAAGCGCGGACGACCTGAAGGAAGCCAAGCGATACAAGGGTGAAATCATTAAAATCGCCGAAGCGGTGCTGTCGGGTAAGCAGTAGGAGGGGTCTTCGCCTCTGGCTTATCCGAGTTCCAGGCGCGGGCCGCCTATTTGTACCGAGTGAGGGCGTCGACGACGCCCCGCTCGAACGCCGAACCCGACGCCCTGCGCGGCCGCGACCAGGCTGGGGCGGCCGGTTGCGGGGCCGGCGTCACGCCCAGCTTGGCGAGGCGGGTCTGCTGCTCGGTGCCGAGCTGCTTCCAGTCGCGGCGTTCCCCGGGCCTGCCCGGCGGCTCCGCTCGGTGCGGGAGGAGGCGGACCAGGAGCGGTGGTGAGCAGGCTTTTCGGGCAGATAGGTGGAAGAGCATGGCGTCCGGGTGAACACTGCCCTGGCTGTGCACGCGGCAGCGTTCGTGGAACGTGATACTCGCGGGCGGGGCTCGTTGATCATTACCCTACGGCGGATGTGCTCGCGCGGGCCCCGCCGTGGTGTTTCCGCGGCTGGTCGATGGGTTGGAGCCGGAGGTAGACGGTCCGTGGCGGTGAGTGGGAACCCCACGGTCAGGAGGCGCCGGCTGGGCGCGGAGCTGCGCCGGCTGCGCCTGGCCAGCGGTCTGACGAGTACGCAGGTGGCCGAGCGGCTGTTGATCTCCCAGCCCAAGATCAGTCTCGTGGAGAACGGTCACCGCGTCATCAAGCCTCGTGATGTGCGGGACCTGTGCGGCCTCTACGGGGTCACAGACCCGCAGATGGTGGACTCGTTGATGCGGATGGCCAGGGAAGCGGAACGCCAGGGCTGGTGGGTCGCCTGCGGCGAGGTCCCCTACGCCGTCTACATCGCCCTGGAGACCGAGGCCTCCTCGATCCGCTCCTACGAGCCTCTGATGGTCCCCGGCCTGCTGCAAACCCCCGCCTACGCGGCCGCCGTCATCGCGGAAACGATCCCTCCGCCCACCCCCGAACAGGTCGCGGTACGCCGTGAAATCCGGATGCGCCGCCAATCCCGCGCCCACCACCCCGCCCGGTCCTTGCGCTTACGGGTCGTGCTGGACGAGTCGGCCCTGCGCCGTGTGGTCGGCAGCCCGGAGATCATGCGCGAACAACTCAAGTACCTGAACCACCTCGCCACGCAGCCGCACATCACCGTGCAGGTCCTCCCACACGAAGCGGGAGCCCACCCGGGCATCTCGGGACAGTTCTCCATCCTCCACTTCGAGGCGGACGCTCCCGGGGCGGGGACGGTGTATCTGGAACGGTTCACCAGCGACCTCTACCTGGAGAAACGATCCGACATCGAGCACTACGGCGTCATGTACGACCACCTTCAAGCCCAGGCCCTGAACCCGGACAGCAGCCGCCGCTTCATCACCCGCGCCACCGAGGAGCTCCCGGCCGCGCTTGCCGGCCGGCCGTGATCGCCGCACCGGCCGCTGGTCACCGCGTGGCGTACAGCCGCTCGCGCAGGCACAGAAGGACGGCGGTGTCCGCGCCTTCGGCCACGGCGGCCGGCAACGCGCCGATGGGGACGTCGTTGCCGTCGCGGACCGCCCGCACGATCTGCTCGACCGTCTCGCCTGCCGACGTGTCGGTGCCTGCCGGACCGGCCGTGACCGAAGCCTGACCGGCGGCGGAACAACACCACAACTCGCCCGGCACCAGCCGCTCAATCAGATCCGTCATGCACGGTCCAACGAACGATCACGCCATAAAAAGACAGTGAGCCTTTTCCAACCTGCCTTAGAGCTCGTAACACGATCATGATTCGGGTTTGTTGAGGCGCCGCCAGCAGATGAGGCTGCAGGCGAGGGAGACGAAGGCGTCGTGGAGTTCGGTGCGGCGTTCCCAGCGGACGGCGAGTCGTT
>NZ_SSBJ01000046.1 GCF_004795055.1 Streptomyces sp. A1136 | reverse complement strand
GCCTGAGCGCGCCCCGCCTGAGCCCGCCCGGCTCAGCCCGCCCGGCCTGAGCGGACCGGCCCGACGTGGGCCGTCCGCCGTCCGCCGTCCGCCATCCGCCCCGGATTGGCTCGCCCGAGCGACCCCCGCGCCGCCTACCGTGCCCCCATGGACCCCACCCTCGCCACCGACCTCGCCCGCCTCCCCGACCTCCTCGACGCCACCCGCCACGCCGCCGCCGAGAACCTCGCCACCCTCCACACCCGGCCCGTGATCCCCCCGGCCACCCCCCTCACCCCCGAGCCCCTCCCCGAGCACGGCTCCGGCACCGAGGCCACCCTCGCCGCCTTCCGGCACCGCTGGGCGCCCCGCCTCTCCGCCTCCGCCGGCCCCCGCTACCTCGGCTTCGTCACCGGCGGCGCCACCCCGGCGGCCCTGGCCGGCGACTGGCTGACCGCGGTCCACGACCAGAACAGCAACTCCGCCCTCGACGGGGCCGGCCAAGACCTCGAACGCGAAACCGTCACCTGGCTCCGCGACCTCTTCGGCCTGGGCCCCGCCCACACCGGGACCTTCGTGAGCGGCGCGACCATGTCCAACACCGCCGGGCTCGCCATCGCCCGCGAATGGCTCGGCGAACGGGCCGGCGTCTCACCCTCGGACGACGGGGCGGCCGCCCTCGGCCCCGTCCGCGTCCTCTCCGGCGCCCCGCACTCCTCCATCGCCAAGGCCCTCTCGCTCCTCGGCCTCGGCCGGAACGCTCTGGTCGCGGTCCCCACCCTGCCCGGCCGGGAGGCCGTCGACCCCGCCGCCCTCGACCGCGCCCTGGCCGACTTCCCCGGCCCCGCCGTCGTCGTGGCCAACGCCGGCACCGTCAACACCGTCGACTTCGACGACCTCCGCGCCGTCGCCGCCCTCAAGGCCCGGCACGACTTCTGGCTGCACACCGACGCCGCCTTCGGCGCCTTCGCCGCGCTCTCGCCGGAGCACGCCCACCTCACCGCCGGCCTCGACGCCTCCGACTCCGTCTGCGTCGACCTGCACAAGTGGCTCAACGTCCCCTACGACAGCGCCGTCCAGTTCACCCGTCGCCGTGACCTGCAGGCCCGCGTCTTCCAGAACGCCGCCGCCTACCTCGGCCCCCTCGGCGACCACCCCGACCTGGTCCACCTCACCCCGGAGAACTCCCACCGGCTGCGCGCCCTCGCCGCCTGGTTCACGCTCCGCGCGTACGGCCGCCGGGGCCACCGGGAGATCGTCGAGCGCGACATCGCCTGTGCCCGTGCGTTCGGGGCCGACCTGGCCGGGGACCAGGCCTTCGCCGTCCTCGCGCCCGTCCGCCTCAACGTCGTCTGCTTCACCCTCGCCGACGAACCCACCCCGGCCCGGCTCACCGCGTTGCGGGAGGCCGTCGGGAGGGAAGTGTTCGTCACCCCCACCGTCTACCGGGGAACTGCCGCCCTGCGTGCCGCGTTCTCCAACTGGCGCACCACCGAGGCGGATGCGCGCCGGGCCGCGCAGGCCCTCCGGACGGCAGCAAGGGAGCTCGTGTGACGGACCGGGACCTGACCCTCCTCGAAGTGGAGGCCCTCGCCCGCGCGGCGCACGAGGGCCAGACCGACAAGGCCGGCCGGCCCTACGCCGAGCACCTCGCCGCCGTGGCCGAAGGCGTCCGCCTGCGCGGTGGCACGCCCGAGCAGCAGGCCGCCGCCTGGCTGCACGACGCGATCGAGGACGACGCCCTCACCCCCGCGTGGCTCGAATCGGCCGCCCTGCCCGACGGGGTCAAGGCCATGGTCCGCGCGCTGACCAAGATCCCGGGCGAGCCGGTCGAGGAGTACGCGGCCCGCGTCCTCGCCACCCCGGGCGCCCTGTTGGTCAAGGAGGCGGACCTGGCGCACAACGCCGACCCCGCCCGCCTCGCCGGCCTGGAGGGCCCCACCCGCGACCGCTTGTCCGCCAAGTACGCGTATGTCCGCTCCCTTCTCGGGCTGCCCACCCCTTGACGCCCGTCCCCCGCCCGAAATATGCGACCCGCACTCCCGGTTGGTGCAAAACGAGCGATGGCGATTCGTCACGAGACGGATAGCAGGGCCCGGTTGGTGGGAGGATGGTCCTTGTGGGGGCATGCGCCCCGGGCCGGCCGAGGGACGACAGAAGGTGTGATCAGTAGTGGCCATTTCGCTGTCAGTGGTGGTTCTGTTGGCGATCATTTTGGTGGTGCTGATCCGTGGCAGCCACATCAAGGCCGGCCCCGCGATCGTCGCGGTCCTCTTCGGCTTCTTCCTCGCGTCCAGCTCCATCGCCCCGGACGTCAACCGCTTCCTGAACTCCCTGGCGGACACCATCGCGGGCATCAAGCTCTGATCCCACCCCACCCCGCGCCGATCGACGAGCCGCTGTGCGGCCCCGCTGCGGGCCGAGCGCGCTCACCCTCGCCCCGGACGGCCCCGACCGGGCCCCCGCCGGCCGCCCCGTCGCTTCCCGGGACTCTCCGCGGAGCCCTCCCGCCGGGGCCCGCGCAGGCGCGGACCTTCGAGGCGCAACGGGTTCCCGCGGCCGCGGCACGTCAGTGCCGGCAAGAGTCCCATGCCGGTGCAGCCGCCGAAGATCCCGCAGAGCCGCGAGGGGGAAGGGGTGCTCACCCCACTTCTTCCGGTATCCGACCTCGCCGTGCGTCCGCAACACCTCCTCGGCGGCCTCCAAAACCGCGTGGCCCAGCACCCTGCGCGGCAGTGTGGTGCTCCACGAGAGGCTGCCCGCGTCGCCGGGTTGGTCCCAGCTCGTCATCGTGTCCGGAAACCGATAGATGTCGACGCGCACGTCCACACCCTGACGCCGCAGTCGCCACCGCGCCTCCGCCGGTTCGAGCGCGAACGAGATCCGCTGGACGGCCGAGGCCCCGTAGAGCCCGGCCACCGCGCGCAAGGTGTCGCCCAAGGCGTCCGTCAGGTAGCTGACGACGTCCTTCCATTCCGACGTGCCGTCGCAGATCCGGCACGTAGCCCACCCGGCGCCGTCCAGCTCCCACGCGAACCGGAAACCGCCCGCCATCCCCGCCCCTCTCCACTCGATCAACGATGCCGTCAATGATCGACGCCGACCTCGTGGCCGCTCGCGCGGCGGGCTGCAAGGGCCCGGACCTCGCCACCCGCTCGCCGATCGGAGCCCCGGGAACGACTCAGGGCCAGGCGGAGGAAACATCCTCTGCCTGGCCCTGAGCCATCAAGAGCGGGTGACGGGAATCGAACCCGCGTAGCTAGTTTGGAAGATCGCGTATGCGGATGGCTGCCGAGCTGGCACCTTGCTGACCTGCGGGAAGGTGGACTGCTCACCCCGGTTCCCCGCAAGTCCCCGCTGGTTTTCGCTGGACCGGGCACGTCAGGGGCACGCTGACTGGGCCACCGCATCGATCGCCACCCTTCGCGCACACTTCTAACGGGCGAAGGACCAGACCAGCAAGATCACGACCAAGACACCAGCCCACAGAGGTATACCGGTCTTCGTAAATCTTCCTCGGCTGTCCCTCGGCTGCGGCCGTCGACGCTTAGCCATCCACGCCCCCTCGCTGGCCCCCATGGGCCCCCGGCACACGGTGTCGAAGAAGTGCGGCGGGCAACAGGCGCATGGCGGTTGCAGCGGGGGCACTGCATGGCACAACGCCACATTCGACACACGAGGCGGGTTAGAACGGGTGGAACGTCTGGGCCTCGAAGCCGGGGAGGCGCTGGCGGCTGAACGTCACGTAGACCGGGCCGTAAGGCGTCTCCGTTTGGAGGTTCTCCCACTGGTCCAACTCGTAGGTGCAGAACCTGCGGAGGAGCGCGTTCATCTGCTGAAACTCCTCGGGGCTCAATCTGCCCCCGTTTGCGCTGTCGTCCATGCCGGCACCGTATCTGGGCAGATTCGCGCAGGAGTAGATCTTGAGCATCACCGATCTTTCGCAGCGGAGCCGTTCTCTGTGACCGGCCCTTGCGTTGGCCGCGCTAGCGGCCCACAGGGATCTCGTAGACGATCTCGCACAGTGCGGCGGGGATGACGATGTCCGCGGTCTCCACGGGCTGCCCCTGGTCGCTGTAGTACGTCCGCCGGATGTGGGTCACCAGAGCGGCCTTCTGGATCCCGAGGAGCGACGCCTCCTCGGCTGTCGCCTGCCGCGGTTCCGGCTGCTCCACAGCATGGCTGACGGTAATCCCGATCGCGGCCATCCGGTTCACGACGCCAACGCCGGCGTGCGGTCCACCCTCCGGCAGGACGACGAGCGTGCCCGCGGTGAGTTCGTACGGCTCCCAACTCGTCGACAACTGCACCGGCCGTCCATCAGCGAGGAACTCGTAGACCGTACGCACGCAGAGGCCACCCTCGGCGATCCCGAGCCGCGCCGCGATCTCAGCCGGGGCCGGCACCTTCGCTTCGGTCCGACTCTCCCAGTTGCCCTGCTTGCCCAAAGCCTGCATGTCCGCCCGGAAGGGAGATCCGCCGGGCTGCTCACGGGCTGAGGAGCGAACGACCCGCACACGCCGACGAGGCTCGGCGACGTACGTACCCGACCCGGCGCGACCTTCAAGCACGCCCTGGGAGATCAGTAGCTCCTGCGCCCGACGGACCACGTTCTCGCCGACGCCGCACTCCTCGGCGATCTGGGCGCGAGAGGGGAGCCGATCCCCGGCCGTCCATACGTGCTCCGCGATCCGCTGCCGCAGGACGTCGGCGATGCGGAGATAAGGCGGTTGCTCAGGCATGTGGAAAATCTAGTCCACTAGCTCTAATCTAGTTAACTAGCTTCACTCAACGTGATCGATCGGCGACGGAGGCCCTTCTGTGCCCGCTTCGCAAGCAAGGGCCGAGGACCTAGCCGCCCGGCTGTCGGCCCTCGGGCTGACCACGCGTGTGGAGCCGCACGCCACATACACCTCGATCGAAGCGGAGGTACCAGAAGCGCTGCCCGCCGAATCGTGGCGGGAGGTCCTGGACGTGGTGGCGGAAGCCGATCGATTCGGTCTTCTCGCCAGCAGCTTGACCGGCCGCTCCCTCTGGGCCGCCGTAGACAAAGTGGTCCCCGCGACGGGCGACGTCCGGGGACCTGGCCATCAGCGATAGGAGCTGATCAGCGTGTCCAACCGTATGGGCCCCGCCGCTACCCACACCAGTGGGCGCTACCCATCTGAGGGCTGGCGCCGCCTTGCCTTAACGGGACCGCCACCGAACCTGCTTGGCGGCAAGGAGCACCCAGGAGGGGCCTCTAGTGCCATCTCCCGCCCTCTCCCCGCCCAGACCTTCCCCGCAAGGGCGGAGGCCGTCTGATGACTCCTCAACAGCGCTCAGCGGCTTACGCCCCAGCCACCCCGTATCTGTCGAGCTCCTGTGCGATCGGCGCTCATCGAGAGTGCGCGCAGTCGTCTCCCGCCACGGCACCGGTCGGTGTACCCGTGATCTACGAGGCATGCGTCTGCTCCTGCCATCCGGTCGACGAGCGGTCCGAACCGCAGCGGGTGATCCGGTGAGGAGGTGGACACCGAGCGGTGCCCTCGCCGCGAACATCGAGATCACCTCGGCCACCGTCCAGCGTGGCGACGTCATCCAGATCGGCGGCCAGCCGTGTCGCGTCGCCGACCTCATCCAGCTACCAGCCGGAGCTAAAAGGCTTTGCTTTGAATCGGGTGAACTGCTGACCGTGCACGCCCGGACCCGCCTCATCGCCCTTCGAATGCAGAGGAAGTGGTGAGCCGGCTCATGACCTCTCGTCGTCACGCCATCGCCGATGACCTGCGAAACCAAATCCTTTCGGGCCGCATCGAGGCTGGCGCGCGTCTCCCTTCCGAGGCGCAACTCGCCGCCCGCTACGAGGTCAGCACGCCAACGCTGCGGAGCGCCCTCGCGCTGCTCCAGGGCGAAGGTCTGGTGGAGAAGTTCCACGGCAGCGGGAACTTCGTCCGGCACCCCCGCCCCAGAATCACCTACGTCGGCGGGCGTCGTGCCTCGGCCGTGCAGCTCGCAACTGATCGGGCCCTGCGCGTCAGCGTTCGCGCCACGCAGCTCCGCGCGCAAGCGCACCTGATTGCCCTGCTCAACGTCTCGCCTGGAAGCCCCCTGACGGAATTCCTCTGCCTCAGCCACGAGGGGAAGTCGGCGCACAGCCTGGCCCGCATCTACGTCCCTCGTGACCTGACACCGGCCGACCTCGCCGCTGCATGGTCTGACACCGAAGACATAGCGGCGAAGCTGGCAGCGCTGCGTCCACCCCTGGCCGAGGTCCAGGAGACAGTCAGTGCCGGCCTCCCATCAGCGGAAGACGCGGCGGCCCTTCGGATCAGCACATCCCTGGCTGTCCTCTCGATCAGGCGCGTGGCGACCGACACCACCGGTCGCGTGGTCGAAGCAAGCCTTCTGCTGCTCCCCGGCGACCGAGCCGACGCTCACTTCACCACCCGCCACCCGACGGACGAGAGGGGCTCGAACACATGACGCCACACAACGAGCTGCGACTCCTCCCGTGGTCGGGCCCAGACGGCAAGCCCTGCTTCCTGAGCGCCGGCACGAGCGACGGCTACCTGTCGCGTCTGGCCGACCGGTCAGAAGCAGCACAGCTCGCCCTGGGGACCGAACTCCTGAAACACGCACTCGACCTCCTCGCTGACGAAGAGGCGGAGCCGGACGAACTGCGCACCCTGGCCACCGACCTGACCCGAGCCCTACGAGATGCGGTCCGCGTAGCAACCAGCCGCGGCCACCGCCTACCGATACCGGCTCATTCTCCTCACGAGGCAGCCGACCACATCGAAGACCCGTCGCCCGCCTAGCGGAACGGACCACCTAGGACAGTGAAGCCCCGCACCTCGTCTGGGGCTTCACTGCTTAGCTTCCACACAGACCGACACACGGCTCCGGAGGCCCCGTGCGTCTCACACGTCTCAGCAGGTCAGCGGCCTGGTTGTGCGTCGCCGGGCGCCACGTGTCCACGAATAGGCCACAAGGGCGGTCCCCGGTGGTCGTCAGCTTCGAGCGTGGACGTGAGCGCAGAGGTGGTGCTGCGCGTAGCCACCGGGTACTCCGGCCCCCACCACCGTCCAGAAGGCCTTGGACTCCGATAGGTGTCCACCCAGGGTGTGCCATGACAGCCCCGGGTGCTCGCTCCGGATGGCCGCGAGACCAGCCGAAGCCAGACCGCACCCCCGATACTCCGGCAGCGTGAAGGGCTGCTCAACCCATCCGAGCCGACAGTGCTGGCACAGCCGGTAGTCAACACTGAACGCGAACTCACCGTCCAGGTTGGCCGCCCGCTGGCGCCAGCCCTCACGCTCTGCGGAGACGGTGTCCTGCCACGGACCATCCAGCTCCGGCACCGGGGTCCACCCACGCCGCCGCCCCAGCCGCCCGCGGCTCACCCACTGCAGGGCCTCGCGCCAGCGCTCGCGTCCTTCTACCCGCGCCACCTTGTGAGCCCGGTCGGCCAAGAGCCGTGCTGCCTTCTGGCTGTCGGCGGTCATGCCTGTACCGCTCCCGCCTTCAAGCCAAGCTGAGTCACGACCGGTGACGTGCGTAGAGCCCGTTCAGCTGCCGGATCCAGAAGGCGTCCCGTTCGTCCTTCGACGCGCTCAACGAGAGAAGCCCGAGTTCTTTCGCCAACTGGTAGAAGCCCGGGCCGGCGTCGTTGGCGTTCAGATAGCTGACCAGCGCAGAGAGCATCAGTGGAGGATCTGACGGTTCCAATGCTTGATCTCGCTCCACGATCAGGCCCAGCAAGTGGCCCATGGCGACCCGCTCGCCGTGGTGCTCGAAGTCGAAGGGGCGGATGTCTGTCCGCCGCGCCAACGTGACGTTGAGCTCTGTGTACGACGTGGGTCTGCCGAGCTTGGCGCGCTCAAGGAGAAACTCCCGTCCCTCGCTGACCAGCTCGTCCCACTCACTGTCCGTGCGACCGTATCCAGGCACCAGGCCCTCCCCACCGAAACGGCTAGTGCGCGCGAACGTACCCCTTTCCCGAGCGGGTCACAATCACTCAAGTGCACGATCGGAAGTGGAACGCCCTCGCCCGAGCAGATAGCGGTAAGCCCGCCAGACCACCGCCCACAGGTGGCCGAAGTCCAAGAACGCCTCAGCGCCCGTCTCCCCACCCAGGAAGGGGCAAGTGCCCTCCGCATCAGCACATCCTTGGCGGTCCTCTCCCTCACACGCGTGGCGACCGATGCCACCGGCATCGTGGTCGAGGCAGCTCTCCTGGTCCTTCCCGGCGACAGAGCAGACGCACTCTTCACCACCCGCCTGAACACCGAGGAGAGGACCCCAAGCGCATGACCGTGAATAACGAACTGCGCCTCCTCCCATGGACAGGCCCAGACGACAAACCCTGCTACCTGAGCGCTGACGACACCACCGGCTGCCTGTCCCGCCTGGCCAACAACGCTGAAGAGACCCAACTCGAATGGGGAGCCGAGCTCGTGGCCCACACCCTCGAAGTGCTCGCCGCCATGGACGCAGATCCGGAAGAACTCCGCCTCTTGGCAAGGGATCTGGCCGGCGCCCGCCGGGACGTGGTTCGCGTAGCAACCAGCCGCGGCCACCGCCTCCATCAGCAGACCTACGCTGCTGACAGTGGACGGCTGGCACACCTCAGTTAGCAAGACCTCTCACGAGACAACGGAGCGGCCCCGGACCCAGTCGGGGGCCACTTTGATGCATCATTTGAGCGGCTTACGCCTCCTCCGTCGTCCAAGCAAACGCCGCGGCTTGCGGACGGCAATATCGGCCCTCTGCTGGCGTGTACGGTCAGATTGAGGTGGCGGCTGGGCCGCATCGGTACGACGGCAGAGCGCAATCCCCCTGCCCCGCCCAATCGACGACAACGGCCACGGACTGTCGTCCATCCGTGAGGGATCACCTGTCCTGCGTGCGCCAGAGTGACAGCGAGACGTGGTGCACCGCCTCCCCGGCGGCTGTTCAGACGATATGGGTGCGTATGGTGCGATCTTGCGGCAGGCCTCCAGTTTCACTGCAAAGACTCTTGGCGCAAGCCACATCCGTGGCGGTCGCATCCCTTAATCTACGGTCATGGTGAGCCAAAGTTCCGACGCCCTTCGTTCGCGCCTTGCTGAGTTCGTTCGCTACCGTAAGGAACACCTCACTGGTGACGAAAAAGGGGAAGCGCAAGTCTATCTGGACCGGTTCTTTCGGGCCCTCGGGCATGAAGGTGTTCGAGAGGCCGGGGCCACTCTGGAAATGCGCATAAAGAAGCGGGACAATAAAGGTACAGCCTTTGCTGATCTCATGTGGAAGCCTCGATGTCTCATCGAGATGAAGCGGGCGGGAACGGACCTGTCAAAGCATTACCGGCAAGCGTTCGAGTATTGGATACAGGCCGTTCCTGATAGGCCACGCTATGTGGTCCTGTCCAATTTTGATCAATTCTTCATTTACGACTTTGATCAACAATTGGATGAACCTGTCGACCGGGTTGACCTAAATGACCTGCCCCAAAGGTCCGACGCTCTCGCTTTCATGCTGCCGTATGAGCAGAAGCCAATTTTTCAAAATGACTTGGTGGCAGTCACGCGCGATGCAGCTACCGACGTAGCCCGAGTCTTTAAGCAGATTCATAGCCGCGGTGTTCCGCGTATCAAGGCACAGCTGTTCACGCTCCAGTCTGTGATGGCTATGTTCGCAGAAGACATAGGGTTGCTGCCTAGTCATTTCTTCTCGCGCGCATTGGAAGACTCTTCCTCTGGTAGCGATGCCTACGACCTTCTCTTCGGACTCTTCCGTGAGATGAATTCGCCGGGCATCACGCCAGCGGGACGGTACAAGGGAACTCCCTATTTCAATGGCGGGCTCTTCTCGGAAGTCTATCCGGTTGAGCTGACTGACGATGAAATGGAGGATCTCCGACGCGCTTGTCAGACTGACTGGTCGGCCGTGCGTCCCGAGATTTTCGGCACCCTCTTTGAAGGCTCGATGGAAGAAGGGGAACGCCACGCTCAAGGTGCCCACTTCACAAGCCAGGCAGATATTGCAAAGATCGTAGGACCCGTTATTGTCAATCCATGGCGTGAAAGGATTCTGAAAGCCGGATCAATCCCGGAGCTAGAAAAGCTCCTGGGTGAACTCATTAACTACAGGGTTCTCGACCCGGCCTGTGGTTCTGGGAACTTTCTCTACGTCGCCTATCGTGAACTGCGGCGCGTAGAGAATGAGATTCAGGAGCTAATTTCTGAGCGCCGACGCGGGCGTCATGCAGGTCAGCAGTCAATCTCATACGTTCCGACGGATCACTTCTTTGGGATTGATATCAATCCATTTGCAGTCGAGGTGGCGAAGGTCACCATGATGCTCGCCAAGAAGCTTTCCACCGATGAACTAGGGGATCAGCAGCAGGTCCTTCCACTGGACAACCTGGACAGCACTATTGTCGCGGCCGATGCACTTTTTTCCGCATGGCCGAAGGTTGATGCGATTGTCGGAAATCCACCGTATCTCGGTCGACGCAAAATGATCGAAGAGCTTGGGTCCGAATACTGTCAGCGATTGGGTCGTGAGTACCCCAAGGTCGCCGGCGTCTCGGACTTCGTCACGTATTGGTTCCCGAAAGCGCACGACCATCTTCCCCAGGGCGGTCGCGCGGGTATGGTTGCGACAAATTCGATCCGGGAGAACGACTCAAGGAAATCCAGCCTGGACTATATCGCAGACAATGATGGGCATATCTTTGACGCTGTCTCTAGTCAAGCTTGGTCAGGGGATGCTGCCGTGCACGTATCACTGGTCAACTGGAGCAAGGGGGTTGACGTAGCCCCCAAGGTTCTTTGGCTTAACGATGGGCAGCTGAGACTGGATGTAGAGGAAATCTCGCCCACCCTTCGCCCCGGATTCGACGTTCGGAAAGCTCGCGATATTAAGCAAAACCTGACTCCTCAAGTGTGCTTCCAAGGGCAGACGCCGGGAATCACCAAGGGGAAAGGTTTCATTGTGGATCGAGAAGTCAGGCGAGCACTCACAAAAGATGCCCGTAACGGATCGGCGATGCACCCCTATCTGGGTGGGCGCGAGATGCTGCGTGAGACTTCCATTGATCGCTGGGTGATCGACATTGGGCTCGACGACCTCCTTGAGGCCCGGTCTGCGCACCCTGCTCTGCTGCGATATCTAGAGGAGTGGGTGCTGCCTGAGCGCGAGAAGGCGGCGGCGAAAGAGGCCTCCCGAAATCAAGTCGCACTGAGCGCTAACCCGAAGGCCAAGGTAAATAAGCATCACGCCAATTTTCTTGCTCGCTGGTGGAATCTGGCCTATCGGCGCACTGAGATGCTGTCGGAGCTTTCGCGCTCGGACCGCTACTTGGCTACCTCTCGGCATGCGAGCGTGAATAGGCCAACGGTTTTCGCTTTTGTCGATTCTTCCATCCATCCTGGAGATTCGATGACAGCGTTTGCGCTGGATGATGACTACTCCTTCGGCGTCCTGAGTAGTGACTTTCATGGTGCATGGGTGCGAGCTCGCTGCTCATATTTGAAAGGTGACCCTCGCTACACGTCGACCACAGTATGGTCTAGCTTTCCCTGGCCACAGTTCCCCACCCCTGCGCAGGTGGCGGATGTGGTGCAGGTGTCTGCACAGATTCTGGATGTTCGTCAGCGCTACTATGAAAGAGGCATCCCTCTGGAGGCCCAGTACGCTTCGTTGCAGCGCCCAGGGCGGAACGAGTTGGGCGAGTTGCATTCTGACCTTAATGAAGCGGTTCGAGTTGCCTACGGGTTCTCGTCCGATGACGACATCCTGGCTCAGCTCTTCGCATTGAATCAAACTCTTGCGGATAGCGTCTCGCCGGTTCAAGGCCCTCGCGTGACCGGGGCTGAGGGAAGCCGGATCACGAATCACCGGATTCTGCCTCCTATCGCGTAGGCTGTGCCCTGGCCCGGAACCCTGACGCGGTTATGGCCCTCTCGCCGCCGGTCAGCCTTCTGATCAGTAGCTCTAGCCAGAACGGTCAGCGACGGTCATACCGGCTGCTTCATGGCCACGGAAGCACGCTACTGGGCAGGGGCGGCCGCCCGGGTTGCGGTACGACGCTGCTATACCGCACGTACCCCGCAGAACCTGATCAGTCGGGAGCAGTGGCAGACGTCTGATAGTCCAGGTTCGGATCGGGCGGGCCACAATGCAGCATGGCGTCCACTGCGGGCCAAACCGCCAGTGGCACGTCATAGCCGTACAGCATCCACGGGTCATCGGGGTCCGGCTTGATCACCTCACGCAGCTTGACTACCTGCTCCGGGCTGATGAGGTGTTGGGTACGCAGGAATTCGTCTTCCTTGCTAAACCCGTCCAGTGACCAGACGGCATCCGGTTGCTCTATGCCTTCCACGGTGCGAGCGTAAGCCACTCTCCGTTCAAGGCGCGCGGACCAACGGGCGTCACCCAAAGCCGCCCCAACTCCCATCCCGTCTGCCGTCGGCCCACACGCATGTGGAGCGGACGCGGTGCCGGGCGTCCAGGTGGAGCGCGCCACTGTACGAACGACCTGGACGCCCGGTGCCGTGTCTGCTCGGCTTGTCCTGGGGCGATGGCAGACGGTATGGGAGTTCCCCGCCTCAACCATCCACGGGCCGGCACCCGCGTACGGTGCCCCCTCCCATCCCGGAGTCGGAGCGCCCCCGCCGGAGGCATGTAGGTGAGTGTGGAACCAGCGGCTCGCGGGGCTCGACTCATGCCTTGGGCCTATCCCGCCTTGCAGGGGCGGGCGTCGGCGCAGCGCGCGCGGAGCGGGCCGAAGGCAGGAGCGTCGCGCGGAGCGGAGCCGGGAAGCCCGCCCGGCGGAGCGGAGCGCAGCCGGGTGCTTGATGAAGTAGAGAAACTCTTACCGCGCCTTAGGGACCAGCGTCAGTCTGCTCGGCTCGGAAGTCGTCCAACAGCTCGAAGAACAACTCCATGCCGGGCTTGCCCTCGGCCTCAGCCGCTCGTTCGATCTCCACAGCCCAGCCGAGGGCACTCGGGTGCTTCATGCCGAGTCGCGACCATAGCCACGTGCTGAACGGACCGAGGTGGCTGAAGTCCCACTTGCCGTCCCTGAAGCCCCACTCGGTGTGGGCGTCATGGACCTGCTCGGCAACCCAGAACCCGGTGAGCATGGAGTCGAGGTGCAGCAGAGAACTACGGCGTACCCACATGCCAGGCCGTAGTCGTACCTCATCCAAGAAGTCGTAGACATCGTGTAGCTCGTTGGGATGCCGAGGTTTGCGTCGCTCCTGCTCTGCCCCGCTCAAGCCGACGCCTTGATCAGATGTCGGCCGTCGTGGCTGCGGACGTGGGGGCCCGCGTCGTCCAGGGCGTCCAGGAGGCGGATCGCGTAGACCTCTGACATCTGGGCTGCGACCTCGTCCGGGGTGAGCCAAGCGACCGCGGTCGATTCTTCCGAGGTGCGCTCGGTTCCGCCGGACGGCTTGCAGCGGAAGACCAGGGCGACGATGCCTCGGGTCGTGTTCTTGTAGACGCCAGTGAGTTCGTCTACCTCGACCTCGATGCCCGTCTCCTCCAGGATCTCACGGCGGACGCCGGCCTCCGGGGCCTCGGTGAGTTCGAGTACGCCGCCCGGCAGTTCCCACGTCCCGTTGTCCGCGCGACGGATCGCCAGGAGTCGGCCGTCCTCGCGGAGCACTGCCCCGGCGACGGACACGGAGTGCAGTGGCGTTGACTTGTCCTGCGGGGAACCCGTACTCATGTACAGGAGCATAGGAGGAAGAGAAGGACTATGGGAACCGCAGTGGGAGGTGGCAGGGCCGTACCTCGGTACGTGCAGATCGCCGACGACATCGTCCAGCAGATCCGCGCCGGGGTGCTGAGTGCCGGCGACATGGTGCCGAGTGAGTCCGAGCTGGTGGAGCGCTACGGCGTCTCCGGCGGAACGATCCGCAAGGCCATGGTGGAGGTCCGCGCGAGCGGCCTGGTGGAAACCCGGCACGGCAAGGGGTCTCTGGTGAAGGCCCGGCCGCCGGTACGGCACCGGTCCTCGGACCGCTTCCGGCGCACGCATCGGCAGGAGGGCAGGGCGGCGTACCTCGCCGAGTCCGCGCAGTCCGGGGCCGAGGCCAAGGTGAGCGTGCTTTTCATCGGGCCGATGGAGGCTCCGGAGGAGATCGCGGAGCGGCTCGGAGTCACTGCGGGAACTCAGGTCCTGGCTCGGCGACGCCTGTACTTCCGGAACGGGACACCCGTGGAGACGGCTACCTCGTACCTGCCCTGGGACGTGGTGAAGGACATCCCGGAGCTGTTCGCCGAGAACCCCGGCCCGGGTGGCATCTACGCCCGGCTTGAGGATCAAGGTCACGTCTTCGCGGAGTTCGTAGAGACACTCCAGGCAAGGCCGGCCGCCAAAGCGGAGGCAACGGAGCTGGCCCTCAGTCCGGGCGCCCCGGTGGTGCACCTGCTCCGCGACGCCGTCACGGAGGAAGGCCGGGTGGTGGAGGTCTGCGACACCCTCATGGCCGCTGACCAGTTCGTCTTCGAGTACCGGATCCCCGCCCGCGACTGACGCGCGCTCAACTCTCCACAGCCCGCTGCGATTTCCTCGCGTAGCGGGTTGACTCATGTATAGGAGTCGGGCACTCTTCTTCATGTCACTCATGTACATGAGTGACGGAGTTCGGCATCTATAGAGGAGTGATCTGCTGTGCGTCAGATTCCCGTCGACACCAACGGCGCGACCGTGATGGTCGCCCAGCCCCCGCAGCTCAAGATGCGTGACAAGAAGACCGGTCAGGTCGCCGTCGACAACGAGAGCGGCAACAACCTGATGAACGTGGACGTGTTGTTCGTGATGAACGGCAACGCCGAGGTCATCTCCGTGACCGTGGCGGAGCCCGACATCTCCGGTGAGCTGGCCATGGGCACCCCCGTTGCCCTGACCGGCCTGGTCGCCCGGCCCTGGGAGAATGAGTTCAACGGCCAGAAGCGCCACGGGATCAGCTTCCGTGCCGTCGCCGTCACCTCGCTGGCCAAGGCGGGCTGAGCATGACCGCCTTATGGGTCACGCTGCTGGTGGTCCTCGTGCTGGCGCTCGTCCTGCGCTGGCAGCGGCCCACCTGGTACTGGATGACCTTCGGCGTCACCTTCGCGGTGATCCGGGTCCTGGTCCGCTACCGCGCGGTGATGGACGCCTGCGGGCTCACCGTCCCGCCCTCCCGCTGGCGGCTCACCCTGGCCCGAGTGGCCAACCGCCCCGTCCCCGAGTCCCGCTCGCCCCGCATTCTGCGGCTGCGGCCCACCGCGACCGGCCTCGTCCTGCGGCTGAAACTCCGTCCCGGTCAGGACGCGTTCGATTTCTCCGCCTCGTCCGACAGGCTCCGGCATTCCTTCGTCTTGCACAACGTCGTCTCCCGGGAGATCCGCTCCGGCGTCGTGGAGCTGCGGATGACCGGATACGACGTACTCAAGCGGGTGCGGATGCCAGTCACCCGATCTACCGAAGTGCTGCGGATACCCGTAGCGCTGCGGGAGGACGGGGAGATTCACTACCGGGACTACCGAGCAGTCCCGCATGCCCTGAACGTCGGGGCGACCCAGTCAGGCAAGTCCGTCTACCAGCGCACGCTGGTCGCAGGGCTGGCTTCACAGAACGTCGCGCTCGTCGGCATCGACTGCAAGAACGGTGTGGAACTCTCCCCGCTGGCACGGCGCTTCACCGCCCTCGCGGACAACCCTGCTGCCGCGGCTGATCTGCTGGGCGCACTCGTTCAGTACATGGCCCGGGTCTACGAGGTCATCCGAGCCGAACAGCGCATCAGCGCAGACCTGCCGGATACGGAGATCACCGCCGACCTCTGGGATCTGCCCGCGCACCTTCGCCCCGTACCCGTCGTACTCCTGGTGGACGAAGTCGCGGAGCTGGCCCTCACAGCCAACAAGGTCGAAGAAGTACGGCGCGACCAGATCATCACCAACCTGGTCCGACTCGCCCAGCTCGGCCGCGCCGCCGGCATCTACTTGGAAGTCTGCGGCCAGCGCTTCGGCTCCGAACTCGGCAAGGGCATCACCATGCTCCGCGCCCAGCTCACCGGCCGTACCGCCCATCGCGTCAACGACGAGACCTCAGCGAACATGGCCTTCGGCGACATCTCCCCGGACGCCGTCCTCGCCGCCGTCCAGATCGGCAAGGACCGCCCCGGCACCGCCGTGGCAGGCGACTCCTCCGGCGGCTGGTCCCGCATCCGGGCCCCGCACACGACGCTGCGCCAGGCCGTGGACATCTGCAATGCCCACGCCCACCGCACCCCGGCGATTCCGGAGCTGGATCCCTTCCGGCCCGTGCTCCCGGCCCGAGTGCTCGTCGGCAAAGTGCAGCCGAAGCCCAGTACAGCAGGTGCCTTCTAAGCACCTGGCCCACCCCCGGTCGGCGCGACCGCAACGCGCCAGGTCCCTACCCACCCCATGCCCGAAACGGAGGTGAAGACCATGACCCGCCTGGTTCGCCCGGACGCCGTCCTCGTCCAGGCCGTCATCGCCGGAGCCCTCTCCTTCGCCCACCTTCACGACCTCGCCGCGGCCGCCGGACAGGACGGCTGGAAAGCCTGGGCCTACCCCGTCAGCGTGGACCTGCTCCTCGTCGCCGCCTGGCACCGCCTCCGCACCCTGAGGGACGTCGGAGAGCCCTCGCGCTCGGCCTGGTCCTGGTTCGCCGTCGCCTTGGCAGCCTCGCTCGGCGCGAACGTCGCGACCGCCGGCCTACTCGACCTCGGCGACGTACCCGCTTGGCTGCGCATCCTCGTCGCCGGATGGCCCGCCCTCGCCTTCCTCGGCGGCACCCTCCTGGTCCACCGGCCTACGCCGCGCCCTGAGCCGGATTCGGAGCCTGTCCAAGCACCTCTGCCCGTGGTCGACCGGGCGACAGAACCCGGCGTACAGGACACCCCGGTTCCCGCCCAGCCTGCTTTCGCCCCTGCACCCACCCCAGCCCCGCCGGTCACGGCTCCGCCCGCCCTCGTCGCCCACGCCCAGAAGATCGCGGCCGACCACCGCGCCCGGACCGGCTCGGACATCGACGCCGACGCCCTGCGTACCCGGCTCGGCGTCCCGCCCCAGATGGCGGAGGCCATTGCCGCCCAGCTCGCCTGACAGGAGACCGCCATGCCCGCCCGGATCAACTTCCGCTCGCTCATGAAGATCGGCCCCGTCCAGATCGGCACCTACCGCGACCGCCGTGGGCGCAGCAAGGACACCGCCGTCTGCACCGCCGACGGCTGCGGCTGGTCCTCCGACTACAACTCCTCGACCGCAGCCCAGCTCGCCGCCCGCTCCCACCGCTGCCGCGTCAGCTGACCCGAAAGGCCAACGCCATGGACGTCCCGCTCTGGTTCGCCCTCCTCGTCGTCGGTGTCCTCGGCTACAAGCTCATCCGCCCGCCGCTCTGGCTCGTCGCCGTGATCCTCCTCGGCGGCTTCCTCCTCGCGGACAGCTTCCTCGCCCCGGCGATCGACACCGCGATCAACAAGTAGCCCGCCCCGGAAGGAGAACAGCCGTGTTCAAGCCCCAGTACCCCAGCCCCGACACCTACGCCCCGGCGACCATCCGCCCCACCCCCACACCCGTTGAGCAGCCGGCACCGTCCACGGTTCCCGCGAAGCACCCGACCGCCCTGGGCGGTTTGGTCCAGCAGTCGCCCGGCACCGCGCTCGCTCTCGCCGCCGGCGGAGTCGCCGGAGTCCTCGCCCTGGCCTCCGTCGCCGTCTCGCTGCTCCTGGCGGTCGCCGTCACCGCGGTCGCCCTGTCCGTCAGCGCCGTCGTCCTGCTCTTCCTCGTCCGCGCCCTGCGCCAGGAGTTCAAGAGCCACTGACCGGCCCCGGGACGGCCTCAACCGCCAAGTCTCCGCCGTCCCGGCGCCGTGCTCCTGCCCGATCCAACGAACCGGAAGGAACCCACATCATGGCCCAGCCCATGGCCTTGCCCGCCGAGCCCTGCCCCGACTGCGGCGGCTTCCCCGCCGTCCACATCACCCTCGGCGGCCGCGATCGCACCGGCGCCCTGCGCACCATCACCACCCACTGCCCGGCTTGCCACGGCACCGGCACGCGCTCCATCCGCCGCCCCCGTCGGATGGTGACCGCGTGACCGACCTGCTCCAGGACCCGGCCACCTTCGGCGACATGCTGAGGGTGGCCTCCGCCCCCGACTACCAGCGCTGGGCCGACCAGATCCACCGCACCGGCGGGTGCTCCGACCCCATCCACATCACCGGCTGGACCGTCGCCAAGGACAAGACCAGCGGCGAGATCCTTCACCGGTACTCCACCGAGACCGAACCCGGGGCCCGCCTGCGCATCGCCTGCGGCAACCGGCGCGCTTCCCGCTGTCCCGCCTGCGCGTGGACCTGCTCCGGCGACACCTACCACCTGATCCGGGCCGGACTGGCGGGCGACGACCGCCGCGACATCCCCGCCACCGTCCGCGAGCACCCCCGCGTCTTCGCCACCCTCACCGCCCCGTCCTTCGGCCCGGTCCACAACCGCTCCGCCAGCCGCCCCTGCCGCTGCGGCAAGCACCACCAGGAGCGCGACCCCGAACTCGGTACCGCCCTCGACCCGAACACCTACGACTACGCCGCCGCCGTCCTCTTCAACAACCACGCCGGACAGCTCTGGCAGCGCTTCACCACACGCCTCCGCCGCGAGATCGCCGCCCACGCCGGACTCACCCAACGCGAACTGAAGGAAGAAGCCCGGATCTCCTACGGCAAGGTCGCCGAGTTCCAAAAGCGCGGCGCCATCCACTTCCACGCAGTCATCCGTATCGACGGCCCCGCCGGCCCCTCGACCTCGCCGCCATCCTGGGCCAGCACCGAACTCCTGGACCGCTGCATCCGGGCGGCTATCGCCCACCCCTACACCTCGGCGTCGGTTCCGGCCGCAGCCGACCAGCCCGCCCGTACGTTCCGTTGGGGCACCCAGCTTGACGTCCGCCCGATCAAGGCCTTCGGCGATCACTCCGACATCACGGAGCAGGCCGTAGCCTCCTACGTCGCCAAATACTCGACGAAGGCCGCCGAGGCCACCGGAGCCTCCGACACAGCCGTGCACTGCCGCATGTGCGGGGGATCGGGCCGCTCCAGCCGGTACAGCAGCTCTGCTTCCGCGCTGAGTCGCTGTGCCCGCTGCCACGGCACCGGGCTGGGTGAGGACCTCGCCCAGATGTCCGTCTCGGACCACGCCCGCCGTCTCATGGGGGCCTGCGCCGCCCTGCAACCCCTCTACCCGGACCGCCCGCTCACCCGCTGGGCCCACATGCTCGGCTTCCGCGGCCACTTCTGCACCAAGTCCCGCCAGTACTCCACCACCCTCGGCGCCCTCCGCCAGACCCGCGCCGACTACCGAGCCGCCCAGGAACGCAAAGCTCGCGGCCTCGGCGACATCGAGCCGGACACAGTCCTCGTCCTCACCTCCTGGCAGTACGCCGGCCACGGCCACACACCCGGCGAATCCGTCCTCGCCGCCACCATCGCTCGCAACATCCAACTCAACCGCCAGACCGCCCGCGAAGCCCTGCAAGGAGAGCAGCATGAATGAGCGCTATCTCAGCGTCGTCCAGGTCGCCGAACTGCTCGGCACCACTGTGCGGTTCCCCCGCCGCCTGATCGAGGAGCGACGGATCACCTATGTGAAGGTCGGCAGGCACGTCCGCATCCCGGAGAGCGCCGTACGGGAGTACATCGCCGCCCGCACCGTCGAGCCGCGCCGCCGCCCTATGGGGGTGGCTGCCTGATGGCCGCGAAGCGCCGGCAGTTCGGGCGGGTGCGGAAGCTGCCCTCAGGTCGGTACCAGGCTCGTTACGTCGGCCCGGACGGGCAGCTGCGTCCCGCTCCGGAGACGTTCCGCACCAAGAGGGACGCGGATGACTGGCTCGCCGACAAGCAGATCGAGATGCGGCGGGGTGACTGGCACGACCCGGACGCGGGGAAAGTCGCCTTCGGTCCCTACGCCCTGGCCTGGATCAAAGAGCGCGAGCTGACCAGCACCACCCGGCAGCTCTACGGGTCCCTCCTCAAGCACCATTTGGAGCCGGTCCTCGGCTCCGTCAACCTGGCGGAGATCTCGCCGCCCCTCGTGCGGCGCTGGCGTGCCGACAAGCTCGCCGCCGGCACCGGGCCCACCACCGTGGCCAAGGCGTACGCCCTCCTGCGCGCCATCCTGGGCACCGCCGTGTCGGATCAGCTGATCCGGCGGAACCCCTGCCAGGTCAAGGGAGCCAGCACCGTCCACACGCCGGAGCGGCCGACCGCCACCGTCCAGGAGGTGTATGCGCTGGCCGATGTGATCCAGCCGCGCTACCGCACCCTCGTGCTCATGGCCGGGTTCCTCGGCTTGCGCTGGGGTGAGCTGATCGGCCTGCACCGGCGGGACATCGACCTGGAGCGCGGCAGCGTGCGCGTCCGGCGGTCCGTCGCCGAGCTGGGGAACGGGCAACGGGAGATCAAGGCGCCCAAGAGCGCCGCGGGCAAGCGGACGGTCTCCATCCCCGGCGTGATCATCCAGGACATCCGCGTCCATCTGAACCTGTACGCCGAACCGGGTGCCGACGGGCGTGTCTTCATCGGGGCCAAGAAGGCCACGCCGCGCCGGAACCACTTCAACCGGCTGTGGCACAAGGCGTGTCGCGAGGCAGGGATCAAGGGGCTTCATTTCCATGATCTTCGGCACACGGGCAACACCCTGGCCGCGTCTACGGGGGCCAGCACGCGGGAACTGATGGCGCGGATGGGCCACAGCACCGCCCGCGCCGCGCTGATCTACCAGCACGCCAGTGCGGACCGGGACCGGCTGATCGCCGACGCGCTGAGCGGGCTCGTGGAGAGGGGCAGAAAAGACACGGACGAGCGCAAGGGGCACGCGGGGGACACGGACGGCTGATCACAGCCCCCGGGAACGACTCAGGGCCAGGTGGAGGAAATGTCCTCTGACCTGGCCCTGAACTGTAGAGAGCGGGTGACGGGAATCGAACCCGCGTAGCTAGTTTGGAAGACTAGGGCTCTACCATTGAGCTACACCCGCATCGCGCGCGCCGCAGGTCCGGGGGACCGCGGCACGGACAGCATCCTAGCGGGTCGCGCGGGGGGATCGCACACCACATTTCGGTCCGCGGTCGCGCTCGTGTCCGCCGGCGCGGCCGGATCCCAGGGAAACCCGCGCGTCGGACCGTCCTCGGGCATGTACCCTACGTGTCGCACCGACGGGGTGTGGCGCAGCTTGGTAGCGCGTCCGCTTTGGGAGCGGAAGGTCGTCGGTTCGAATCCGGCCACCCCGACCAGTAGCACCTTCTCCACGCAGTGTCCCGGGGCGTCGTCCCCGGGCCCTCTCGCCGAAGATCGCCGCGGTGATCGCGTTGTGGGCTGATTGCCGCTTGCGGTTACTATGCAAGCTGCGTGCCCGTGTGTCTGATGCCGGGCCGAATCCGCCGAACCGCTGAATCACAGCGTGACGGCAGAACCCCCAGCAGTCAGCCACAAGGAGACCGAACCGTGAAGAGCGCCGTGGAGACCCTGAACCCGACTCGGGTTCGGCTCACTGTTGAGGTGCCCTTCGAGGAGCTCAAGGACAGCCTCGACGCGGCCTACAAGAAGATCAACCAGCAGGTCACGGTGAAGGGCTTCCGCAAGGGCAAGATCCCGGCCCGCGTCATCGACCAGCGCTTCGGCCGCGGTGCGGTGCTGGAGGAGGCCGTCAACGACGCCCTCCCGAAGTTCTACACCGAGGCGGTCAACGAGGCCGACCTGAACCCGCTGGGCCAGCCCGAGGTCGACATCACGGAGCTGAAGGACGGCGAGCTGCTGACCTTCACCGCCGAGGTGGACGTCCGCCCCGAGATCGAGATCCCGGACTACTCCGGCATCGAGGTCACCGTGGACGCCGTCGAGGTCACCGACGAGGACGTCGAGAAGTCGGTCGAGCAGCTGCGCGACCGTTTCGCGTCCACGAAGGACGTCGAGCGCGCCGCCCAGGACGGCGACGTCGTCACCATCGACCTGGAGGCCAAGGTCGAGGGCGAGGTGCTGGAGGACGGCGTCGCCCAGGACGTCTCCTACACCATCGGCTCGGGTGAGCTCCTCGACGGCATCGACGAGGCCGTCAAGGGCCTGGAGGCCGGTGGCGAGGCCACCTTCACCTCCCAGCTCAAGGGCGGCTCCGCCGAGGGCAAGGACGCCGAGGTCACCGTCAAGGTCACCAAGGTCTCCGCTCGCGAGCTGCCGGAGCTGGACGACGAGTTCGCGCAGATGGCGAGCGAGTTCGACACCCTCGAAGAGCTCAAGGCGGACAGCCGCAAGCGCCTCGAGAACATGAAGCAGTACGACCAGGCCACCCAGGCCCAGGAGCGCGTCCTGGAGAAGTTCCTGGAGCTCGCGGAGATCCCCGTTCCCGAGAAGCTGCTCGCGGACGAGGTCCAGACCCGCAAGCACAACCTGGAGCACCACCAGCTCGGCCAGATGGGTCTGAACCTGGAGAAGTTCCTGGAGATCCAGGGCAAGACGGTCGAGGAGTTCGACGCCGAGACCTCCGAGCAGGCCGTCAAGGGCATCAAGACCCAGTTCCTGCTGGACGCCCTGGTCAACAAGGAGAAGCTGGGCGTCAACCAGGAGGAGCTCACCGAGCACCTCATGCGCCGCGCGCAGTCCTCCGGCATGTCCCCCGACCAGTTCGCCCAGGCCGTCGTCGAGGGCGGCCAGGTCCCGATGCTGGTCGGCGAGGTCGCCCGCGGCAAGGCCCTCGCGGTCGTCGTCGAGGCCGCCAAGGTCGTCGACACCAACGGTGAGGTCGTGGACCTCTCCGACGACGAGGACGAGGTCGAGACGGCCGCCGAGACGGTCGAGGCGGCCGTCGAGGCCGACGCCGAGACCGAGGGCGACGAGGCCAAGTAACGCCCCCGGGCGGGCCCCAGGTCCCGCCCACCCGGCAGTGCCCCGGAGGGCCCGGACGCGACTGCGTCCGGGCCCTCCGTCGTACCGCGCGAAGGGCCCCGGACCTTGCGCTCCGAGCGAACAGTTCGGGAAGCGGGATGGCGTTGTCCGACCTGCGCGTTAGGGTCCATGAATACGAGGGCACGGGAGTACCCGACGCCGGCGGACATCGTTCGCACCGGCTGGTCCGCGCCCCAGAACGAGACGCTGAGACGGCATGTGGCCGTCGGAGACGAGCAGGTGGATACGTGACGAATCTGAAGCCTTACGCCGCGGGTGAGCCGTCCATCGGTGGTGGCCTCGGCGACCATGTCTACAACCGGCTGCTCAGCGAGCGCATCATCTTCCTCGGTCAGCAGGTCGACGACGACATCGCCAACAAGATCACCGCGCAGCTCCTCCTCCTGGCCGCCGAGCCGGAGAAGGACATCTACCTGTACATCAACAGCCCCGGCGGCTCGGTGACGGCCGGCATGGCGGTCTACGACACCATGCAGTACATCAAGAACGACATCGTCACCATCGGCATGGGCATGGCGGCCTCCATGGGCCAGTTCCTGCTCACCGGCGGTACGGCCGGCAAGCGCTTCGCGCTGCCGAACACCGACATCCTGATGCACCAGGGCTCCGCCGGCATCGGTGGCACCGCCTCGGACATCAAGATCCAGGCCCAGTACCTGCTGCGCACCAAGCAGCGGATGGCCGAGATCACCGCTCACCACTCCGGCCAGACCGTGGAGGCCATCATCCGCGACGGCGACCGCGACCGCTGGTTCACGGCGGAGGAGGCCAAGGAGTACGGCCTCATCGACGAGATCATCTCCGCCGCGTCCCTGGTCCCCGGCGGTGGCGGCACCGGGGCCTGATCCCCGGCCCCGCACCAGGCAAGCTCCCGCCCGCAGAACGCCACCAGGATGGTGAACACCCAGATGCACATGAACAACCTCTCTCCCGCGAGCGGCCTCTACACCGGCCCTCAGGTGGACAACCGGTACGTGATCCCGCGTTTCGTCGAGCGCACCTCGCAGGGTGTGCGCGAGTACGACCCGTACGCGAAGCTCTTCGAGGAGCGCATCATCTTCCTCGGCGTGCAGATTGACGACGCGTCGGCCAACGACGTCATGGCGCAGCTGCTGTGCCTGGAGTCGATGGACCCGGACCGCGACATCTCCATCTACATCAACAGCCCCGGTGGCTCCTTCACCGCGCTGACGGCGATCTACGACACGATGCAGTTCGTGAAGCCGGACATCTCGACGGTCTGCATGGGCCAGGCGGCCTCCGCCGCCGCCGTCCTGCTCGCCGCCGGTACCCCCGGCAAGCGTCTGGCCCTGCCCAACGCCCGTGTCCTGATCCACCAGCCGTCCGGCGGCACCGGTCGTGAGCAGCTCTCCGACCTGGAGATCGCGGCCAACGAGATCCTGCGCATGCGCGACCAGCTGGAGACCATGCTGGCCAAGCACTCGACCACGCCGATCGAGAAGATCCGCGACGACATCGAGCGCGACAAGATCCTCACTGCCGAGGACGCACTCGCGTACGGCCTGATCGACCAGGTCGTCTCCACCCGCAAGAGCACCGCGGTCTGATCCTTGCCGCGAGTTGGCGTGGTCACGCTGTCGCATTCGGCGATGTGAACCACGTCAAGGGGGCCCCGTTCGGGGCCCCCGGCAAGGTACCGTCGGATATGAGGCACCAGGAGCGCTGAACCAGGCGTCTCCCAGGCGAAGGGGAAGCACCTCGTGGCACGCATCGGTGACGGCGGCGATCTGCTCAAGTGCTCGTTCTGCGGAAAGAGCCAGAAGCAGGTGAAGAAGCTCATCGCAGGACCCGGTGTGTACATCTGCGACGAGTGCATCGACCTCTGCAACGAGATCATCGAAGAGGAACTCGCGGAGACCTCCGAGGTCCGGTGGGAAGAACTCCCCAAGCCCCGTGAGATCTACGAGTTCCTGGAGAGCTACGTCGTCGGCCAGGAGCCGGCGAAGAAGGCGCTCTCCGTCGCGGTCTACAACCACTACAAGCGGGTCCAGGCCGGCGAGAACGGCGGCGCGCAGGGCCGGGACGACGCGATCGAGCTCGCGAAGTCCAACATCCTGCTGCTCGGCCCCACCGGCTCGGGCAAGACCCTGCTGGCCCAGACGTTGGCCCGGATGCTGAACGTCCCGTTCGCCATCGCCGACGCGACGGCGCTGACGGAAGCCGGTTACGTCGGCGAGGACGTCGAGAACATCCTGCTCAAGCTGATCCAGGCGGCCGACTACGACGTCAAGAAGGCCGAGACCGGGATCATCTACATCGACGAGATCGACAAGGTCGCCCGCAAGAGCGAGAACCCCTCGATCACGCGCGACGTGAGCGGCGAGGGCGTCCAGCAGGCGCTGCTGAAGATCCTGGAGGGCACGACGGCCTCCGTCCCGCCGCAGGGCGGCCGCAAGCACCCGCACCAGGAGTTCATCCAGATCGACACGACGAACGTGCTCTTCATCGTGGGCGGCGCCTTCGCCGGCCTGGAGAAGATCATCGAGTCGCGTGCGGGCGCCAAGGGCATCGGCTTCGCGGCCACCATCCGCTCGAAGCGCGAGATCGAGGCGAGCAACCAGTTCCAGGAGGTCATGCCGGAGGACCTGGTGAAGTTCGGGATGATCCCCGAGTTCATCGGTCGTCTCCCCGTGATCACCTCGGTCCACAACCTGGACCGCGAGGCGCTGCTCCAGATCCTGATCGAGCCGCGCAACGCGCTGGTGAAGCAGTACCAGCGGCTGTTCGAACTGGACGGTGTCGAGCTGGACTTCGAGCGCGAGGCGCTGGAGGCCATCGCGGACCAGGCGATCCTCCGCCAGACGGGCGCGCGCGGCCTGCGCGCCATCATGGAAGAGGTCCTGATGTCGGTGATGTACGAGGTCCCGTCCCGCAAGGACGTGGCCCGCGTCGTCATCACCGCCGATGTGGTCCGCTCCAACGTCAACCCGACGCTGGTCCCGCGCATCGTCCCGAAGGACCAGGGCCCGCAGGAGAAGTCGGCCTAGCCGCAACGGACATACGCGAAGGGGCGCCCCGGTCCACCGGGGCGCCCCTTCGCGTATGCGCCGGCGTCAGGCCTTGGTGCGCGAGGTGTTGTAGAGCTTGGCGACCAGCTGGGACAGCTCGTCCTGGGTGCCGCTGCTGCCGCCCATGGCGACGGCGGCAGCGTCGATCACGTTGACCGCGACGACGGTGGAGTGGTCTCCCCAAGCGCACTGGGGAATCGTGACCGAGCTGGGTTCGCCGGGCTTGGTGGGCTTGAGGGCGGTCGCCTTGAGGTCGGCGCACTTCATCACGGCGCCCTTGAAGCCCGCCGGGGTGTAGGCCTTCGGAGTGCCGACCACTTCGTATTTGAAACCGAGCGCCGCGGTGTCCTTGTTGCTCGCGCTGATGTTGGCGAAGTAGGCGTCCACGGACTTCTCCGGTGAGCCGACGTCACCCCACATGCCGTTGGCGTTCAGTACCTTGCCCTTGCCGCCGGGGCTGTTGGCGTACGAGGCGGTCGCGTTGTGCGGGTTCATGACCCCGAGTGCCTCGGCCTTCGTCTTCCCCTCTCCCTGCAGAGGGGCGTTCGGGTCCGGTGCGCCGGCCTTCTGCGGCTGCAACTGGTAGGCGTCCACCGACGCCGGGAAGGCCAGCTTGTAGCCCTTCGTGTCCGCCGCCACCGTGCCCGAGGCGCCGCCGCCCTTGGTGAAGTACCAGCCGGCGCCCGCGATCACGCCGAGGACCACCAGGACCGCGATCACCGCGCCCGCCTTGGACTTCTTCGGCGGCTGCTGCGGGGGCATCCCGCCGTACGGGGGCTGCGGCGGCATGCCCGGCTGCTGGTAGCCGTAGGCCGGCTGCGGGGGCTGCTGGGGGTAGCCCGGCTGCTGGGGGTAGGCCGGCGGCGGGGCCTGCTGCGGGTAGCCGTAGCCGGGCTGCGGCGCGGGCTGGCCGTACGGGGGAGCGGGCTGCGGCGGCGGGCCCCCGTACGGTCCCGGCTGCTGCGGCTGCTGACCATACGGTCCCGGCTGGTTGTAACTCATGACCCGCGTCCCCCTTTAGGAACTTCTTATGTTGGTCATATCTTGGCCGAGGTTCCCGCAGGCCCGGGCTCCGGGGCCCCAGGCGTTACCGAACTACGACGCCCGGACCTCCATCACGCCCCGCAACGCCCGGGTCTGCTCCGCGAGCGCGGCGATCGCGACCGGCTCGTTCTCCACCGGGACGGTGACCGTGACGAGCGAGCTGTGGTCCGCCCACATGCACACCGGGAGCGTGCCGGCGTCGATGCGGACCGTGCCGCAGCTCATGGCGGCGCCCTCCGGCGTCCCGGCCGGCTTGGGGACCGTGTCCGCCGCCCCCATGTCGTGGAGGCCGCGGGTCAGCACCGAGCCGGGGTCCCGGTCGTCGAATCGGCCGGCCGCCCCGCTGACCACCAGCCGCGCGGTGCCCGACCCGTCGGCGTAGACCACGGCGACCTGCTCGGTGCCCGGCTTCCGCGGGCCCTGCCCCAGCTTGATCGCGTCGACGCGCGGCCCGGAGTCCTGGAGCGTCAGGCCCTGGAAGGAGGCGGGCGGCGTCAGCCGGTACCGTCCGGCGTCGGACGGGCCGCCGTCGAGGACCGCGCTCACGGCCACCTTGCCGGCGATCACGCCCACGACCGCCCCCAGTGCCACCCCGACCTTGACGAGCACCCGCTTCTTCGGCGGGACGTTGGGGACGGACGCGTAGGGATGTACCGAAGGGGCCGCGGCGGGCTGCCCGGTGATCTCGTTCATGCGCACAGTGAGACCGATCCGTCATGCCCCGGTCAAGGCGGGCCGGAGGGTGGAACGGATTCGTAACCGGGGCGGGGCCGCCCGTATCCTGTGGTGCGTGACCGAGAACACGCAGACACCCAGCAGCCCCAACTCCGAACTGCCGACCCAGTACGCGCCGGCCGAGGTAGAGGGGAAGCTCTACGAGCGCTGGGTAGAGCGTGGGTACTTCGAGGCGGACGAGAAGAGCGAGAAGCCTCCGTACGCCATCGTCATCCCGCCGCCGAACGTCACCGGAAGCCTCCACCTGGGGCACGCCTTCGAGCACACGCTGATCGACGCCCTCACCCGCCGCAAGCGCATGCAGGGCTACGAGACGCTGTGGCAGCCCGGCATGGACCACGCGGGCATCGCCACCCAGAACGTCGTCGAGCGCGAGCTGGCCAAGGAGGGCAAGTCCCGTCACGACCTCGGCCGTGAGGCGTTCGTCGAGCGCGTCTGGCAGTGGAAGGGCGAGTCCGGCGGTCAGATCTCCGGCCAGATGCGCCGTCTGGGCGACGGGGTCGACTGGTCGCGAGAGCGCTTCACGATGGACGAGGGCCTGTCGGAGGCCGTCCAGACGATCTTCAAGAAGCTCTACGACGACGAGCTGATCTACCGCGCCGAGCGGATCATCAACTGGTGCCCGCGCTGCCTGACGGCGATCTCCGACATCGAGGTCGAGTACCAGGACGACGACGGCGAGCTCGTCTCCATCCGCTACGGCGAGGGCGACGCCTCCATCGTCGTCGCGACGACCCGCGCCGAGACGATGCTCGGTGACACGGCCGTCGCCGTCCACCCGGACGACGAGCGCTACAAGCACATGGTCGGCACCGAGATCGAGCTGCCGTTGACCGGCCGGCGCATCCCGGTCGTGGCCGACGAGCACGTCGACCCCGAGTTCGGGACCGGCGCCGTCAAGGTGACCCCGGCGCACGACCCGAACGACTTCGAGATCGGCCAGCGCCACGGCCTGGCGAACCTCGCGGTCATGGACGAGCACGCCGTCATCACGGCCCACGGCCCCTTCCAGGGCCTGGACCGCCTGGAGGCCCGTTCCGCCATCGTCGCCGCGCTGCGCGCCGACGGCCGGATCGTCGCCGAGAAGCGCCCGTACTCCCACTCCGTGGGCCACTGCTCGCGCTGCAAGACCACCATCGAGCCGCGTCTGTCGATGCAGTGGTGGGTCAAGGTCGGTCCGCTCGCCAAGGCCGCCGGTGACGCGGTCCGCGACGGCAAGGTCAAGATCCACCCGCAGGAGATGGAGAAGCGCTACTTCGACTGGGTCGACAACCTGCACGACTGGTGCATCTCGCGCCAGCTCTGGTGGGGCCACCGCATCCCGGTCTGGTACGGCCCGAACGGCGAGGTCGTCTGCGTCGGTCCGGACGAGCAGCCGCCCGCCGGCGAGGGCTGGACCCAGGACACCGACGTCCTCGACACCTGGTTCTCCTCCGGCCTGTGGCCCTTCTCCACCCTCGGCTGGCCCCGCCAGACCGAGAGCCTGGCGAAGTTCTACCCGAACTCCGTCCTGGTCACCGGCTACGACATCCTCTTCTTCTGGGTCGCCCGGATGATGATGTTCGGCATCTACGCGATGGACGGCACCCCGCCGTTCCACACCATCGCCCTGCACGGCATGGTCCGCGACCAGTTCGGCAAGAAGATGTCGAAGTCCTTCGGCAACGCGGTCAACCCGCTGGACTGGATGGACGAGTACGGCTCCGACGCCGTCCGCTTCACCCTGGCCCGCGGCGCCAACCCGGGCGTCGACGTCCCGATCGGCGAGGACTGGGTCCAGGCCTCCCGCAACTTCGCCAACAAGATCTGGAACGCCACGCGCTTCGCGCTGATGAACGGCGCCACCATCGAGGGCCCGCTGCCGACCCCCGAGGAGATGTCGGCGACCGACCGCTGGATCCTGTCCCGGCTCAACAAGACCGTGGCCGAGGTCGACGCGTTCTACGAGGACTACCAGTTCTCGAAGCTGTCGGACTCGCTCTACCACTTCGCGTGGGACGAGGTCTTCAGCTGGTACGTCGAGCTCTCGAAGACGACGTTCTTCGCGGGCGGCGAGCAGGCCGGGGTCTCCGGCCGGGTCCTCGGCGAGGTCCTCGACGTCATGCTGCGCCTGCTGCACCCGGTGGTCCCCTTCGTCACCGAGACGCTGTGGACGACGCTGACCGGCCGCGAGTCCCTCGTCATCGCCGAGTGGCCGAAGGACAGCGGTTTCCGCGACGAGGCCGCCGAGGCCGAGGTCGCGACCGTCCAGGCGGTCGTCACCGAGGTCCGCCGCTTCCGCAAGGAGCAGGGGCTCCAGGACGGTCAGAAGGTCCCGGCCCGCCTGGACCTGACCGGTACGGCGCTCGCCGCGCACGAGGCGGCCATCCGCCAGCTGCTGCGCCTCCAGCCGGAGGGCGAGGAGTTCCACGCCACCGCCACCCTGCCCGTCGCCGGGGCCACCGTCGCCCTCGACCTGTCGGGGACCATCGACGTGGCGGCCGAGCGCAAGCGCCTCACCAAGGACCTCGGCGCCGCCGAGAAGGAGAAGCAGCAGGCCGAGGCGAAGCTCGGGAACGAGGCGTTCATCGCCAAGGCGCCCGACAACGTCGTGGACAAGATCAAGGGCCGTCTCGCCAAGGCCGAGGCGGACATCGCCCGCATCCAGGCCCAGCTGGACGGGCTCCCGGCAGCGTAGCCGCCGGGCCCCCTTCGGGGTTGGCCGCCAAGGCCCCCGCACCGTCCGCCGGTGCGGGGGCCTTCGCCGTACGTGCCCGGAGTGCGGCATCTCACCCCCGCGCCCCCGCGACCCCGATCCGATCGCCTGAGCCGACCACGCATGATGGGGGGCATGCACGTCAAGCCCGTCGCCTCGGCGCTCCACCGGGTCGTGTCCGCCGGTCGCCGGGTCGCCGAGGGTCGGGCCGGGTCACCGCGGGCCCTGGACGTCCTGACGGCGCTGGGCTGCCTCGCTCTGATGGCGCTGGACCTGCCGGGACTCGCCGCCGCCGACCATTCCCCGAACGGTCCGGCCGCCGCCGCCGTCCTCACCGCGGGCTGCGCGAGCCTGCTGGTACGGCGCCGGCTGCCCTGGGTCGCCTACCTCACCGCGCTGCTGTTCATCGGCTGGCTGCACGAGCTGACGCTGATCCAGTTCGCCCTGTACTCCGTCGGCCGCTATCGGGGCCGCCGGGCCGGAATCCTCGCCACCACCGGCTACGTGGCCTTCGCGCTCGCCGTGTTCAGCCTGCCGGGTTGGCCCGAACCGAGGGCGGAGACCCTCAGCGCCTTCCTCAGCCTGGTCGTGCCGATCGGGGTGCTCGCCTCCGCCGTCGGCATCGCCGCCTACCGGCACGACCTCGTGCGCGAACTCGACACGCGCCGGGCGGAGTCCGCCGTACTCGAAGCCGTCCGGGACGAGCGGACCTCCGTCGCCCGCGACGTCCACGACTTCGTCGGCCGGGAGTTGACCCTGCTGACGGTGCGTTCGGAGGTGCTGGCGGTGCGGGCCCGCGAGAGCGAGTACGCGAAGGAGTTCGAGGAGCTCGCCGACACGGCGCGCCGTGCCCACCTCGTGCTCAACGAGATCATCGTGCAGCGCGGGGAGCGGGCGGCGACCCCGGGGGTGGACGGGCTGGAAGAACTCGCCCGACGGAGCGGGCAAGCGGGCTCGCCCGTACGGCTGGTGATCGAGCCTCAGGCGCGGGACGTGTCGCCGCTGCGCCAGGCGGCGGTCTACCGGGTGGTGCAGGAGTGCCTGACCAACGCCGCCAAGCACGCCCGGGGCGAGACCATCGAGGTGTCGGTCACGGTCGACGGACGGTGTCTGCGCATCCGCGTGGCCAACGCGCTCCCCGACCGGACCCCGGCGCGCGCGCCCGTCTCGGCCGGCTCGGGGACGGCGAGCATGGCCGAACGCGTCCACAGCCTGGGCGGGACCCTGACGGCGGCCCGCACCGAGGACGCGTACGTCGTCGAGGCGACCCTGCCGCGCGGGTAGGAGCGGGGCCGGCCACGCTCCTACTCCCGCGCCTGTTCCTTCGCCTCCCCCTACGCCTTCGCCGGGGCGAGCACGCTGCCGAGCGTGTCCATGTCCTCCACACAGCGGCCCGAGCCGAGCACCACGCAGTTCAGCGGCGCGTCCGCCACAAACACCGGGATGCCGGTCGCGGAGGCGATCCGCAGGTCCAGCCCGGGCAGCAGCGCCCCGCCGCCCGTCAGGACGATGCCGCGCTCCATCACGTCACCGGACAGCTCGGGCGGGCACTCCTCCAAGGTGGTGCGCACGGCGGCGATGATCGCCTCCACCGGCTCGTCGAGGGCGGCCCGCACGTCGAGTGCGGTCAGCTCCAGCGTCTTCGGCATGCCGCCGACCTTCTCGCGCCCGCGCACGGTGTGGGTGCGGCCCTCCAACTCCGGCAGGCCCGGGACCGGCCAGGCCGAGCCGATGGCGACCTTGACGTCCTCGGCGGTGCGCTCGCCGATGAGCAGCGCGTGTTCCTTGCGCACGTGGTCGGTGATCGCGGCGTCCATCCGGTCGCCGCCGACCCGCAGCGACCGCGAGGTGACGATGCCGCCCAGCGAGATGACGGCGACCTCCGAGGTGCCGCCGCCGATGTCCACCACCATCGAGCCGCGCGCCTCGGACACCGGCAGCCCCGCCCCGATCGCCGCCGCCATCGGTTCCTCGATCAGGTGGACGGACTTGGCCCCGGCCCGGGTGGAGGCCTGGATGATCGCCCGCCGCTCGACCGGGGTGACGCCCGACGGCACGCAGATCACCATCCGGGTGCGTGGCCGGCGACCGGGGACCGCCTTGCGCACGAAGTGCCGGATCATCTCCTCGGCGGCCTCGAAGTCGCAGATCACGCCGTCCCTGAGCGGGCGGATCGCGGTGATGGAACCCGGGGTGCGGCCGAGGGTCTCCTTGGCTTCCGTCCCGACGGCCAGGGCCGTCGTCGTACCGGTCCTGACCGCCACCACGGACGGCTCATCGAGGACGATCCCGTGTCCCCGGGCGTAGACGAGGGTGTTCGCGGTTCCCAGGTCGATCGCTATGTCACGGCCGGACGTCGTCTTGTCGGTGCTGGTCTGCGGCATTCGTTCCCCTCTCTGCTGCCCGCAAGGCTTGCATAACGAAACGGTCGCGATGGCAGCCGAAGGTCCCGAAACGGCCGGGCCGAAGGTCCCCCCGCCCCTCGTCCGTAGACTGGTCCCCGTGAGTGAGCAGCAGCCCGACAGCCACGGCCCCGACGACCTCGGCCGACCCTTCGACGCGAGCGACGCGACCGACGAGTTCGACCGGATCGTCGCGGAAGAGTCCGACCGCGACCCCGACCTGGCGGTGATCGAGGCCGGCAGCCGCACCCTGCGCGCACACGGCGGAGCGCCGCGGGAGGAGCAGGTGCCCGCCGTGCCCGCCGACCCGGAGGTGGCCAAGGCGCTCCAGGAGGTGGAGCAGGAGCTGGCCGGCCGCTGGGGCGAGACCAAGCTGGAGCCGTCCGTCTCGCGCATCGCCGCGCTGATGGACGTCCTCGGCGAGCCGCAGCGCGCGTACCCCTCGATCCACATCACCGGCACCAACGGCAAGACCAGCACCGCCCGTATGGTCGAGGCCCTGCTGAACGCCTTCGACCTGCGCACCGGCCGCTACACCAGCCCGCACGTGCAGTCGATCACCGAGCGGATCAGCCTGGACGGGGCGCCGATCAGCGCCGAGCGTTTCGTCGAGACCTACCACGACATCAAGCCCTACGTGGAGATGGTCGACGCCGCCGAGGAGTACCGGCTCTCCTTCTTCGAGGTGCTCACCGGGATGGCCTACGCGGCCTTCGCGGACGCGCCCGTCGACGCCGCGGTGGTCGAGGTCGGCATGGGCGGCTCCTGGGACGCGACCAACGTGATCGACGGCGCGGTGGCCGTGATCACCCCGATCAGCCTGGACCACACGGACCGGCTCGGCTCCACGCCGGCCGAGATCGCCCAGGAGAAGGGCGGCGTCATCAAGCAGGGCGCGACCGTGATCCTGGCCCAGCAGCCGGTGGACGCGGCGCAGGTGCTCCTGAAGAAGGCCGTCGAGGTCGACGCGACCGTGGCCCGCGAGGGCATGGAGTTCGGGGTCGTCTCCCGGGAGGTGGCGGTCGGCGGCCAGATGCTGACCCTGCGCGGCGTGGGCGGCGAGTACGACGGCATCTTCCTTCCCCTGTACGGCGCCCACATGGCCCACAACGCGGCGGTGGCGCTGGCCGCGGTCGAGGCGTTCTTCGGCGTCGGCGGCGAGCACGCGCGGGAGCTGGACGCCGACACCGTCCGTCGGGCCTTCGCCTCGGTGACCTCGCCGGGCCGCATGGAGGTCGTCCGGCGCAGCCCGACCGTGGTCCTGGACGCCGCGCACAACCCGGCGGGGGCGCGGGTGACCGCGGAGGCGGTCACCGAGGCGTTCGGGTTCAGCCGACTGATCGGCGTCGTGGGCGCGAGCGAGGGCAAGGACGTCAAGGGGGTCTTCGAGGCCTTCGAGCCGATCTTCGCGGAGGTCGTCGTCACGGAGAACACCAGCCACCGGGCGATCTCGGCCGACGAACTCGCCGCCATCGCGGTGGAGGTCTTCGGGCCGGACCGGGTGCAGGTGGAGCCGCGGCTGGACGACGCGCTGGAGGCGGCCATCACCCTGGCGGAGGAAGAGGCCGAATACGGTGGGGCCGGGGTCCTGGTGACCGGCTCCGTGATCACGGTGGGCGAGGCCCGCCTCCTGCTGAAGAGGGGTTGAGGAATGCGCACGCTGTGTGCTTCGACGCTGATCGGCGAGTTCTTCGTGATCGGTTTCGCGGGTCTGGTGGCGATGAAGGACCCGGAGCTGACCCAGGCGACCGTGTGGACGGTGTGCGGCATCGCGATGCTGCTGTCCGTGCTGCTGTGCGGGATGCTGTCGCGCCCCGGCGCGGTCGGGCTCGGCTGGGCCCTGCAGATCGGGCTGGTCCTCAGCGGGTTCGTCGTCCCGACCATGTTCTTCCTCGGAGCGGTCTTCGCCGGCCTGTGGTGGTGCTCCGTGCACTACGGGCGCAAGGTCGACGCCGCGAAGGCCCGCTGGGCGGCGCAGAACGAGGCGCCGGCCGAGGCGTAACCCGCCCCGGGGCCCCCTGTAGCCTCGTCGGACCGCACCCGTATGTCGCAAGGAGTTACCACATGACCCAGCGCACGCTCGTCATCCTCAAGCCCGACGCCGTCCGTCGTGGCCTGATCGGCGAGATCATCGGCCGGATCGAGCGGAAGGCCGGCTGGACCGTTCCCGCGCTGGAGCTGCGCACGCTGGACCAGGAGACCCTGGAGACCCACTACGGCGAGCACAAGGGCAAGCCCTTCTACGAGCCCCTCATGGGCTTCATGGCGAGCGGGCCGGTCGTCGTCCTCGTCGTCGAGGGCGAACGCGTGATCGAGGGCGTCCGACAGCTGGCGGGCCCCACCGACCCGATCGCCGCGGCGCCCGGCTCCATTCGGGGTGACTTCGGCACCATCACCCGGGAGAACCTCATCCACGCCTCGGATTCCGAGGCGTCGGCGGAGCGCGAGCTGAAGCTCTTCTTCCCCGCTCTCTGAGCCGAAGCGGAACCCGCGACGCGCCGCGCGAGCACCCGTCGCCCCGACGCGGCATCAGCCAAACAGCGCTCATGACCTGGGGCGACCGAAGTAATTTCGGTCGCCCTTCGGTATGACGGGCGGCGAGCGGGAACGCATGTGCAGGACACGACGTCACCACTAAGGGGGCGGGTATCCGTTCCGGCGGGATTGCCGGAGTCCCGTCGCGCGATGTCCGTACCCGCGGCACTACGATGGGGCCTCCACCCACACACCCACCTCGCCGACCTGACAGCAGCCGCTATCAACTGGAAGGCCAGACGCTCCTCATGGGGAACAAGGGGAACAACATGTCGTTCATCGGCCGTGACATGGCGATCGACCTCGGGACCGCCAACACGCTGGTGTACGTGAGGGGCCGGGGGATCGTCCTGAACGAGCCGTCCGTGGTCGCCATCAACACGAACACCGGTGGAATCCTGGCGGTCGGCTCCGAGGCGAAGAAGATGATCGGCCGGACGCCCGGCAACATCGTCGCCGTACGGCCCCTCAAGGACGGCGTGATCGCCGACTTCGAGATCACCGAGCGCATGCTCCGGTACTTCATCCTCAAGATCCACAAGCGCCGCTACCTGGCTCGTCCGCGCGTCGTGGTCTGCGTCCCCTCCGGCATCACCGGAGTGGAGCGCCGCGCCGTCATCGAGGCGTCCACCCAGGCCGGCGCCCGTCAGGTACACATCATCGAGGAGCCGATGGCCGCCGCCATCGGCTCGGGCCTGCCCGTCCACGAGGCCACCGGCAACATGGTCGTGGACATCGGCGGCGGCACCACCGAGGTCGCCGTCATCTCCCTCGGCGGAATCGTCACGGCACAGTCCATCCGGGTGGCCGGCGACGAGTTGGACAACGCGATCATCCAGCACATCAAGAAGGAGTACTCGCTCCTCCTCGGTGAACGCACCGCCGAACAGATCAAGATCACGATCGGGTCGGCGTACGACCTCGACAAGGACGAGCACACCGAGATCCGGGGTCGCGACCTCGTCTCCGGCCTGCCGAAGACGGTCGTCATCTCCGCCGCCGAGGTGCGCAAGGCCATCGAGGAACCGGTCAACGCCATCGTGGACGCGGTGAAGACCACCCTCGACAAGTGCCCGCCGGAACTCTCCGGCGACATCATGGACCGAGGCATCGTCCTCACCGGCGGCGGCGCCCTGTTGCGCGGACTCGACGAGCGGCTGCGCCGCGAGACGGGCATGCCGATCCACATCGCCGAGGACCCCCTCGACTCCGTGGCACTCGGTTCCGGCAAGTGCGTCGAGGAGTTCGAAGCACTCCAGCAGGTCTTGGACGCCCAGCCCCGGCGTTGATCGAAATCCCCGTATCGGGGCATGTGGAACACAAGGATCCGCCGTACGGGTGCTACCGCGCCTGTGCGGCGGATCGTTGATATACAGGCACAGTCCGGTGCGAGCCCCGGCTCCGTCGGAGCGGCTCCGGCACCGCGAATACCTACGAGGAAGGCACGCCGCCGCACGTGAGGGACACACGAGAGAGCCGGCTGCTCCTGGTGCTTCTGATCGCCATCGCGTTCGCATTGATCACGGTGGACATCAGGGCGGGCGAGGAGTCACCGGTCGACGGCGCCCGGCAGGCCGCCGCGGCGGCCTTCGGCCCCGTGGAGAAGGGCGTCGCGACCGCGGTCGACCCGGTCGCCCACGCCATAGGCGCCGTACGGGACTCCGACGAGCGCCACAACCGGATCAAGACGCTCGAACGCGAGAACACCGCGCTGAAGGCGAAGCTGGGCAGCGACGACCAGACCCGCAGCCGGATCCACGAACTCGACCAGATGCTCAAGCGGGCGGGCGCCGGACAGTACGGCATCAAGGGCGCCGAGGTCATCGGGATAGGAGCGGCCCAGGGCTTCTCCTGGACCGTCACCATCGACGCCGGCAGCAAGGACGGCATCGAGCGCGACATGACCGTCCTCAACGGCGACGGCCTCGTCGGCCGCGTCACGACCGTCGGCCCCGACACGTCCACCGTGGTCCTCGCCAACGACCCCGACTTCACCGTGGGCACCCGCCTGGAGAAGACCGGGGAACTCGGCTTCGCCACCGGCCAGGGCGACCGCGCCCTTTCGGTGCAGATGCTGAACGGCAAGGCCAAGATCGCCCCGGGGGACCGGCTCGTCACCTTCGGCTCGCGCGGCAACAAGCCCTTCGTGCCGGGCGTCCCCATCGGCGAGGTGGTCAAGGTCGACCCCTCGCGCGGCGACCTCACCCGCACCGTGTGGGTGCGTCCGTTCGTCGGCTTCTCGCGCCTGGACATCGTCGGTGTCGTGGTGATGCCGCCGCGCGAGGACCCGCGCGACGCCGTCCTGCCGCCCAAGCCCGAAGTGAAGCCCACCCCGACCGTCACCGTCACCGTGACCCCGTCGGCGTCCGCCAGTGCCCCCGCCAAGCCGGCCGACGAGTAGGAGCCGACCGCCCATGCGCTTCAACCGGATGCTGCTCTCCGCCACGCTGATCGTGGTCGCACTCGTCATCCAGGTCACCGTCCTCGGCCGGCTGCAACTCCCCGGCGCCGTACCCGACCTGCTCCTGCTCACCGTGGTCGCCCTCGCCCTGGTCTACGGGCACCTCAGCGGGGCCTTCGTCGGCTTCGGCGCGGGCCTCCTCGCGGACCTCGCGCCGCCCGCCGACCACGCCGCCGGCCGGTACGCCCTCGTGCTCTGCGTCGTCGGCTACGTCGTCGGCCTGGCCCGCCCCGACAACGGGCGCTTCCGCTCGGCCTGGGGGCCGCTGACGGCCGTCGTGGCCGCCGCGATCGGCTCCACCCTGCTCTACGCGGGCGTCGGCGCCCTGGTCGGCGACACGGCCGCCCGACACGTCGGTCTCACCGAACTGCTGTTCACCGCCATGCTCTACGACCTGCTGCTCGCGCCCTTCACCGTGCCGCTCGTCATGGCGCTCGCCCGCCGTGCCGAGAACGACCCGTTGGCCGTCGAAGCGGGCGGCGGACCCCCCAAGGGCAAGGACCTGTCCTCCGGCTGGCTCGCCGGCGGAACAGGGCTGCGGATCGGCAGCCAGCGCGGCGGGCTGCGGCTGAAGACCGCGCGGGGACGCGCGAACCGGGCCGGCCGCATAAAGGGCGTCAAAGGCGTGAAGAGCGTCAGGAAGCTGTGACGGGGGACCAGGCGTGACCAACATTCCGGAGACCGGCCGCACCCCCCGGGTGCAGATCCGGCTCGTCATCATCCAGGTACTCGTCTTCTCGCTGCTGTTCACACTCGGCGGCCGCCTCTGGTACCTCCAGATCCGCAACGGCTCCGAGTACGCCGACGAGGCCAAGAACAACCACGTCCAACAGGTCGTCCAACCCGCCGTGCGCGGCTCGATCCTGGACGACCGCGGGGTGCCGCTCGCCGACAACGAGACCCGCCTGGTCGTCTCCGCCAGCCGCACCGAGCTGATGAAGATAAAGGACAAGGGCAAAGGCGTCCTCACCCGGCTCGCCGACGTACTGGACATGAAGCCGCAGGACGTCATGGACAAGGTCCGGCTCTGCGACTCCAAGACCCCGCAGCCCTGCTGGAACGGTTCCCCCTACCAGCCGATCCCGGTCACCCTGGAAGCCACCACCCAACAGGCCCTCCAGATCCGCGAACGCCCCGAGGACTTCCCCGGCATCACCGCCGAACCCACCGCCGTGCGCCGCTACCCGGCCCCCGGCGGCGCCAACACCGGCCAGGTGCTCGGCTACCTCTCCCCGGTCACCGACGACGAGATCCAGAAGGCGAAGAACACCAACTCGCCGTTCCTGCGCTCCGACCAGGTCGGCCGCTTCGGCCTGGAGCGCACCTACGACAAGGAACTGCGCGGCAAGTCCGGCGTCACCCGCTACGAGGTCGACAACCTCGGCCGGGTCATCGGCGAGGCCAAGAACGACCCGGCCGTCCCCGGCGCGCACGTCGTCACCAGCATCGATGCCCGGGTCCAGGCCGTCGCCGAGTACGAGCTGAACAACGCGATGGTCCAGGCGCGCAAGGAGATCGACCGCAACACCGGCGTCCCCTACAAGGCCGACGCCGGCGCCATCGTCGTCCTGGAGGCCAAGACCGGCCGCGTCGTCGCCATGGCCTCCAACCCCACCTACGACCCGAACGTCTGGGTCGGCGGGATCTCCGGCAAGGACTACGCCAAGCTCACCTCCAAGGAATCCAACGTCCCGCTGATGAACCGGGCGATCCAGGGCCAGGCCGCCCCCGGCTCCATCTTCAAGGTCATCCCGACCACCGCCGCGGTCAACGCCGGGTACAAGTTCGACGGCAGCTACCCCTGCCCCAGCTCGTACTCCATCGGCGGCCAGGTCTTCAAGAACTTCGAGTCCCAGGGCCACGGATCGATCACCCTCGGCCAGGCCCTCGAAGTCTCCTGCGACACCGTCTTCTACGGCCTCGCCCACCAGCAGTGGCTCAAGGACGGCGGGCTCAAGCCCGTCAAGCAGCCCGGCGACATCTTCTTCAAGGCCGCCCACCAGTTCGGCCTCGGCGCCGAGACCGGCGTGGACCTCCCGGGCGAGGAGAAGGGCCGCGTCCCCGACCGCCAGTGGAAGCAGCGCTTCTGGGCGGCCAACAAGGACCAGTGGTGCAAGACCGGCAAGAAGGGCGGCACCTACATCGAGCTGCTCAACTACGAGAACTGCCTCGAAGGCAACATCCTGCGCGCCGGTGACGCCGTCAACTACTCCATCGGACAGGGCGACACCCTCGTCACCCCCATCCAGATGGCCACCATCTACGCCGCCATCTCCAACGGCGGCACCATGTGGAACCCGACCATCGGCAAGGCCATCGTCAGCGCCGACGGCAAGAGCGTCCAGGAGATCCAGCCCAAGGCGCACGGCAAGCTCCCCATGGACGAGAAGACCAGGCAGCAGATAGGAGAAGCGCTGGAGGGCGTCGCCACCCGCGGTACGGCCGCCTGGCGCTTCGGCGGCTGGCCGCAGAAGCAGATCCCGATGCACGCCAAGACCGGTACCGCAGAGGTCTACGGCAAGCAGACGACCTCCTGGTTCGCCACGTACACCGACGACTACGCGATCGTCATGACGATCTCCCAGGGCGGCACCGGCTCCGGCGCGTCCGGACCCGCCGTGCGCAACGTCTACAACGCCATCTACGGCCTCGACATGGCCGGCAAGCAGGACCTGTCGAAGGCCCTGCTGCCCAAGCCGCAGGCGACGCTGCCGACCATCCAGCCGGACGGCTCCATCGACGCCCCCGAGATCAAGCCGTACGTGCCGCCGTCCCCGGAGGACGCGCCACCCGCCCTCGCGGGACCGCCGGCTCCGCCCGTCGCGAAGCAGGACTGAGGACCCGATGCAGACCGCGAACAAGTTCTCCGTCTCCCGCTACGCGCCCCGGCAGCGCGGGACGCTGACCAGGCTCACCGCACGAGACTCGGTACTGCGCCGGCTCGACTGGCCGATACTGCTCTCCGCGATCGCGCTGTCCTTCATCGGCTCACTGCTGGTGTGGTCGGCCACCCGCAACCGCACCCACCTGAACCAGGGCGACCCGTACTACTTCCTGGAACGGCACGCCCTGAACACCGGGATCGGCATGGTGCTGATGATCGGTACCGTCTGGCTCGGCCACCGCACCCTGCGGGGGGCGGTGCCGATCCTGTACGGGCTCTCGCTCGTGCTCGTCCTCGCCGTGCTCACCCCGCTCGGCGCGACCATCAACGGCGCCCACGCCTGGATCGTGATCGGCGGCGGGTTCTCCCTCCAGCCCTCCGAGTTCGTGAAGATCACGATCATCCTGGGCATGGCGATGCTGCTGGCGGCCCGGGTGGACGCCGGTGACCTGGAACACCCCGATCACCGCACCGTCGTGAAGGCCTTGTGCCTGGCCGCCGCCCCCATGGGCATCGTCATGCTGATGCCCGACCTCGGCTCGGTCATGGTCATGGTCGTGATCGTGCTCGGAGTGCTGCTCGCCTCCGGCGCCTCCAACCGCTGGGTGCTGGGCCTGATGAGCGCGGGAGCGGCCGGCGCGGTCCTGATCTGGCAGCTCGGCATCCTGGACGAGTACCAGATCAACCGTTTCGCGGCCTTCGCCAACCCCGAGCTCGACCCGGCGGGCGTCGGCTACAACACCAACCAGGCGCGGATCGCGATCGGCTCCGGCGGACTGACCGGCTCGGGGCTCTTCAAGGGCTCCCAGACCACCGGCCAGTTCGTGCCCGAGCAGCAGACCGACTTCGTCTTCACGGTGGCGGGGGAGGAGCTGGGCTTCATCGGGGCCGGACTGATACTGGTCCTGCTCGGCGTGGTGCTGTGGCGCGCCTGCCTGATCGCCCGGGAGACCACGGAGCTGTACGGCACGATCGTGTGCGCCGGGATCATCGCCTGGTTCGCCTTCCAGGCCTTCGAGAACATCGGGATGACCCTGGGCATCATGCCGGTGGCGGGCCTGCCGCTGCCGTTCGTGTCCTACGGAGGGTCGTCGATGTTCGCCGTGTGGGTGGCGGTGGGGCTGTTGCAGTCGATCAGGGTCCAGCGGCCGATATCGGCCTGATCCGGCCGATCGGCGGGGCGACCCGTGGCCTTCCGTTCACGTCGTGATCCGTTCAGGACTACGTTCGAAGCATGGCGGACACGAAGCGAGAGATCGAACGGAAATTCGAGTTCACTTCGGCCACGGGGAAGGCCGCTGGTGAAGCCCCCGGAAAGACGGCGGGAAAGGCCGCGGGGAAGAGCGCGGGGAAGGCGGCGGGGAAGGCCGCGAAGAAACGGTTGCCGGACCTGACGGGCACGGCCGCGATCACGGCCGTGCGCCGCCGGGGCACCGCGACGCTCGACGCCGTCTACTACGACACCCCCGACCTGCGCCTCGCCGCCGACGGCCTGACCCTGCGCCGCCGGACCGGCGGCGCGGACGAGGGCTGGCACCTCAAACTGCCCGTCGCCCCGGGCGTCCGCGACGAGCTCACGGCCCCGCTCGGCGACGACACCGTCCCCCGGTCCCTCGCCTCCCTCCTGCGCTCCAGGACCCGCGAGGCCGAACTCGTGCCGCAGGTACGGCTCGTCTCCCGGCGCAAGGTCACCCACCTCCTCGACGCCGAGGGCGCCCTGCTGGCCGAACTGAGCACCGACACCGTCACCGCCGAGCGCGGCCGGGCCGGCGCAGCCTGGACCGAGGTCGAGGTCGAACTCGCCGACGGGGTCGACCCGAAGCTGCTCGACGCGGTCGAGAAGACCTTCCGCAAGGCCGGCCTCAAGGTCAGCGACGCCCCCTCCAAACTGGCCCGCGCGCTCGCGGAGACGGGCGCCACCCCGCCCGCCCGCCCCGCACCCGGCCCCGCCGACGACACCGCGGGCGGCCACGTCCTCGCGTACCTGCGCGAACAGCGCGAGGCCCTCATCGCCCACGACCCCGCCGTACGCCGTGAGCTGCCCGACTCCGTCCACCAGATGCGCGTCGCCACCCGCCGCCTGCGCAGCGCCCTCGCCACCTACCGCACGGTGCTCGACCGGACGGCCACCGAACCGCTGCGCGCCGAACTGCGCTGGCTGGCCGCCGAACTCGGAGCCGACCGCGACCAGGAAGTCCTGCGCGACCGACTGCGCACCCGGCTCGACGAGGTCGACGTCACCCTCCTGCTCGGCCCCGTCCGCGCCCGCCTGCGCGTCTGGGACACCGCCCGCAGCGCCGAGACCCGCCTGCGGGTGCTCGCCGCGCTCGACAGCGAGCGGTACCTCGACCTCCTGGACTCCCTCGACGCGCTGCTCGCCGCCCCGCCGCTGCGCAAGGCCGCGTCCCGCCCGGCGGCGAAGGTCCTGGCCAAGGCGGTACGACGCGACCACGACCGGCTCGCCCGCAGGGTCCGACGCGCCCTCGCCGCGAGCGCCGGCCACGAGCGGGACCTGGCCCTGCACGAGGCCCGCAAGGCGGCCAAACGCGCCCGCTACGCCGCCGACGCCGCCGCCCCCGCGATCGGCAAACCCGCCGAGCGCCTCGCCAAGGCCACCAAGAAGGTGCAGACCCTGCTCGGCGACCACCAGGACAGCGTCGTCGCCCGGGACGCCCTGCGCGCACTGGCCGTCCAGGCGGCCGGCGCCGGAGAGACCTCCTTCACCTGGGGCCTGCTGCACGGCCGCGAGGAAGCGCTCGCGGAGCGCTACGAACGGGAGCTGCCGCGGGTGTGGGCGAAGACCTCCCGCAGGGGCGCCGCCTTCGCCCGCGGTCGGTGATCACAGCGGCGGGGGGCGACCGAGCCGCGCGGTACGCTTGAGAGTCGCCCCCCTGCCCGCTTCACGAAAGTCGCGTGATGTCCGAGTCGGTCTTCCCACAGCTCGAAGCGCTGCTCCCGCATGTGCAGAAGCCCATCCAGTACGTGGGTGGTGAGCTCAACTCCACCGTCAAGGTCTGGGACGAGTGCGACGTCCGCTGGGCGCTGATGTACCCGGACGCGTACGAGGTCGGTCTGCCCAACCAGGGCGTCATGATCCTCTACGAGGTACTGAACGAACGGGAGGGCGTGCTCGCCGAGCGCACCTACAGCGTGTGGCCGGACCTTGAGGAACTGATGCGCGAGCACCAGGTCCCCCAGTTCACCGTCGACTCCCACCGCCCCGTCGGTGACTTCGACGTCTTCGGGCTCTCCTTCTCCACCGAGCTCGGCTACACCAACATGCTGACGGCCCTGGACCTCGCGGGCATCCCGCTGGAGGCCCGCAACCGTACGGTCGACCACCCCATCGTGCTCGCCGGCGGCCACGCGGCCTTCAACCCCGAGCCGATCGCTGAGTTCATCGACTGCGCGGTCATCGGTGACGGCGAGCAGGCCGTCCTCGACATGACCGAGATCATCCGCACCTGGAAGGCCGAGGGCCGCCCGGGCGGGCGCGAGGAAGTCCTCCTGCGGCTGGCCAAGACCGGCCAGGTCTACGTCCCCGGCTTCTACGACGTCGACTACCTGCCGGACGGCCGCATCGCGCGCGTGGCCCCGAACCGGTCGGGCGTCCCGTACCGGGTCTCCAAGCACACGGTCATGGACCTCGACGAGTGGCCGTACCCCAAGCAGCCGCTGGTCCCGCTCGCCGAGACCGTCCACGAGCGGATGTCCGTCGAGATCTTCCGCGGCTGCACCCGCGGCTGCCGTTTCTGCCAGGCCGGCATGATCACGCGCCCCGTGCGGGAGCGAAGCATCACCGGCATCGGCGAGATGGTCGAGAAGGGTCTCAAGGCCACCGGCTTCGAGGAGGTCGGCCTCCTGTCGCTGTCCTCCGCGGACCACACCGAGATCGCGGACATCGCCAAGGGCCTCGCGGACCGTTACTCGGACGACAAGGTGGGGCTGTCCCTGCCGTCGACCCGCGTGGACGCGTTCAACGTGGACCTGGCCAACGAGCTGACCCGCAACGGCCGCCGCTCCGGACTGACCTTCGCCCCCGAAGGCGGCTCCGAGCGGATGCGCAAGGTCATCAACAAGATGGTCTCGGAAGAGGACCTGATCCGTACCGTCGCCACCGCGTACGGCAACGGCTGGCGCCAGGTGAAGCTGTACTTCATGTGCGGCCTGCCGACCGAGACCGACGAGGACGTCCTCCAGATCGGCGACATGGCGGTCAACGTCATCGCCAAGGGCCGCGAGGTCTCCGGCCAGAACGACATCCGCTGCACGGTGTCGATCGGCGGTTTCGTGCCGAAGCCGCACACCCCCTTCCAGTGGGCCCCGCAGCTGTCGGCGGAGGAGACGGACGCCCGCCTGACGAAGCTGCGCGACAAGATCCGCGGAGACAAGAAGTACGGCCGCTCCATCGGCTTCCGCTACCACGACGGCAAGCCCGGCATCGTCGAGGGCCTCCTCTCCCGCGGCGACCGCCGCATCGGCGACGTCATCCGCGCGGTCTACGAATCGGGCGGCCGCTTCGACGGCTGGCGCGAGCACTTCTCCTACGACCGCTGGATGCAGGCGGCGGAGAAGACCCTGCCGGCCTACGGCGTGGACGTGGCCTGGTACACCACCCGCGAGCGCACCTACGAGGAGGTCCTCCCCTGGGACCACCTCGACTCCGGCCTGGACAAGGACTGGCTCTGGGAGGACTGGCAGGACGCCCTCGACGAGACCGAGGTCGAGGACTGCCGCTGGACGCCGTGCTTCGACTGCGGCGTGTGCCCCCAGATGGACACGGCCATACAAATCGGCCCCACCGGCAAGAAGCTGCTCCCGCTCACGGTCGTGAAGTGACCTGAGCCCGCGCTCTTCGGCGTGCCCCCCACCCGATCCGGTGGGGGGCACGTTCATCGGGCCCTTCGCCGCAACGGTCGGAGGGTTTCGCGTGTCCTTACAGGTATGGAACTCGACAAGCGGCAGCACGCGGAGCCCGGCGACGGTTGCCTGGTGGGGGTCGTCCGGGTGCCCGTCAAGATCGTGGCGCTGATCGTCGTACTGCCCGTACGGGTGGTGTGGGATCTGCTCGTCGCCTTCGGGCGGGGCGTGCGACGGCATGTGCTGCGGCCCCTTTTCGTGTACGTCCTCCGGCCGGTGCTGCGCGGCGTCGCGTGGGCGCTGACCGTGCTGCTCAAGCTGGTGTTCGTCTGGCCGTGGGTCGGGTTGTGGCGGTTCCTGCTGGAGCCGGTGTACCGCCATGTGCTCGCTCCGGGCGGCCGGTTGCTGTACGAGCACCTGCTCCGTCCGCTAGGGAGGGCGTTCTCCCGGATCGGCCGGGGCCTGCTGTGGCTGGGCGGCGTCCTCTACCGGTACGCGCTCACCCCCGTCGGGCACGCGTGCGCGTGGACCGCAGCGGTGCTGTGGCGGTACCTGCTGCGGCCCGTCGCGCTCGGGGCGTACCGGTATGTGCTCGCGCCGCTCGGCCGGGCGCTCGTCTGGGCTTGGCGCGTCGCCGGCCTGGTCGTACGGACGGTGTGGCGGGCGTTCCGGCTGATCGGGTGGGTGCTTTTGGGATGGCCCCTGTCGCGGGTGTACCGGCATGTGCTGACACCGGTCGGACATGTCGTGCGAGAGGTGTGGCGCACCGTCCGCGCCACCGTCCGCGAGGTCCGGGCCGACGTGCGGAAGGTGCTGTTCGGGGGCCCCGGCCGGGAACCGGGGAGGTCACGGGCGCGTACTCTGGGTAGTACGACAGCCGTGGGCGACACGCCCGCCCGCGAGACCCCCCTGCGCGCGCCGCAGGGGTGAGCCGCCGGGCGGAGAGTGGCCCGCCGCTCACCAGACCTCAGGGCGACGCGCGAGCCGCGGAGCCCCGCACAAGGAGAAGAACCACTGGGCAAGCGACAGCCCGAAGGCCCGCCTCCCGCACCGGTGGTGCAGCGCATCCGACTGCGCTACACCAAGCGCGGCCGCCTCCGGTTCACCAGCCACCGGGACTTCCAGCGTGCCTTCGAGCGGGCCCTGCGCCGCTCCGAGGTGCCCATGGCGTACTCGGCCGGCTTCACCCCGCACCCCAGGGTCTCGTACGCGAACGCCGCGCCCACCGGCACCGGCAGCGAAGCCGAGTACCTGGAGATCGCCCTCGCCGAGCCCCGCGACCCCGCGACGCTCCGCGAGTTGCTCGACGAGTCGATGCCGGTCGGACTCGACATCGTCGACGCCGTCGAGGCCCGGACCTCCGGGCTGGCCGAGCGGCTCACGGCCTCCGTGTGGGAGCTGCGCCTGGACGGCGTGGACCTCGCGGACGCCGAACGGGCCGTGACCGCCTTCCTCGCCGCCGATACCGTCGAGGTCCAGCGCCGCACCAAGAACGGCATGAGGACCTTCGACACCCGAAGCGCGGTGGTCAGCCTCGAAGCGCATCCCGCTCCGGTTGATAGGCCACTGGACAATGCCTGTGCGATACTGCGGCTGGTTGTTCGGCATCTGACACCTGCCGTGCGACCCGACGACGTCCTGTCCGGTCTCCGAGCTGTGGCCGACCTGGCGCCGCCGGTCCCCGCAGCGGTGACCAGGCTGGCGCAGGGGCTCTTCGACGAGGAGTCCGGCACGGTGACCGACCCGCTCGCGCCCGACCGCGAGGCTGACACGGCCGCCCCATCCACGGCCGCCGTAGCAGCCGACGCGAAGGCTCTGGAAGGTCCCGCCGCGTAAGGAACGCCGTCGTCGCGCCGCCCTGGCACCCGGGAGCCAACCGGGTCGGGCAGCGCACAGACCTGAAGACTTCCGCCAGGCCGTACCGACAACGCGTACGGAACCGGCGGCCACGAACTGAGCTCCCGTGTGGCGAACGCGCCCCGGAGGCCGGCTCCACGCCCATCGCGCGAAGCCGTGCCGGACCGGATGTCAGCCGCGGCGCCCGGGAGCGTGACGGGAGAACCGCCCGCATGCTCGACAACGAGACCGAGAACACCAACCCCACCGCCGCCGGCAACGCCGACAGCGCGACCCCGAGCGACAGCCTGCCGCCGCGCAGGCGTCGTCGTGCCGCGTCCCGGCCCGCCGGCCCGCCCGGCGCCACTGCCGCCGAGGCCGCTCCGGCCGCCGCC
>NZ_SSBJ01000045.1 GCF_004795055.1 Streptomyces sp. A1136 | reverse complement strand
ACGGCTCGATGAACTTCCACTGGGCATTGGTGAGTTGCCTGCGCGTCACGACCACAGTCCTACCGGATTCCACCCCGCGCAGAGGACAGAACTCAGGAACTGATCACGACATCACACAGGCCCTAGGTCCCCCAGGTGCACACCGTCTCCGATGACCCGGTCCAGGGAATCCGTACGTCGGCTGACCTTTCGGATCTCCTCGACCCGCTGCACGCTCAGGTCGCAGGCCACGGCGACATGGACAGCGCTCCACGGGCGGCCTTCCGACTGGAGCCGGCGTTCCGCTGCGGCGACCTTGCGGATCTGCTCGTGGAAGTGCACCGGGATGCGGATGACCGCCCCCTCGTCCGCCACGGCCCGGCTCATCGACTGCCGGATCCACCACGTCGCGTACGTGGAGAACTTGTAGCCCTTGACGGGATCGAACTTGACCGCTGCACGAATCAGCCCGAGAGCCCCGTGCTGGAGCAGGTCCTCGTGGTCGAGTCCCTGTCCCGCGTGGCGGAGGGCGATACTGTGCGCGAGCCCCTGGTTGTGCACGACGAAGCAGTTGCGTGCTCTGACTCGGAGGTCGGTGGCCGCGAGTGCAGCGATCTCTGCCTCGGTCGGCCTGCTCTCGATCCGATCAGCGCCACCCCGCACCAATACAGCGAGGCCCACTTCCTCCTCGGCCGTGAGCATGCGCTTCTCGGGTCGCCGGGTGAACCGGTCCTCGTTCAACACCGCCAGCGCGGCCCGGACCGCTCGGCCGACATCCCCGAGAGGCCGCGTGGGCGCGCCCGAGTCCGGGTCCTGATCCGGCTCGAACTCCTCCTCTTCGGCGCATTCGGGTTCCGTCACGGGAGGTTGCGTCTCTGCCTCGGCCTGCACGTCTTCCTCATGCACACCGGGCTCCCTGGAGGCTCCCGTCACGCCCTGCGGCCGGGCCGCTTCCCGGAGCGAGCGCGTTTCCGCCGGGGTCAACCCCGAGAACCGGGCCACCCCCTCCACGATGGTGACACTCACCCGGCCCTGCGCATCCGCGTACCTGCCCAGCAGCGCATGCGCCGCCGGCACCCGGCCCGTCATCGCCGGATGTACAACCTTTCGCGCGTCACGATCGTCGTGGTCCGTATGCTCCGCTTTCCGTCGGACCTGAAGCCCCAGGCGGCCCAGCTCGCCCCGCAACCGCTCCTGCTCGGCCTGCGCCAGTCCGAGGCCTCCGACACGGCGCCGGAAGTCCTGCTCGGAGACCACACCGCCCACCGCAGCCTTGCCGAGTTCGGCGTACAGCTCGCGGAGCGCGTTCCGGAGTCCAGCCGCATCCCGCTCGCCCCGAGCCTCTTCACTCACGGCCACCCCTTCCTCACCCGTTCAAGAAATGACCCTAAGTTTGACCTGTTGACAATGTCAACAGGTCTGAAGCTAGAAATTACACCGGGTACGTGTGTACATTTTGAGCTGCGAGGAAGGCACGAGAGGGCCATGCCATCTCTGCGACCATGAACAGAGCACCTGCCCGCCCATAGGGGGCAGGTGCACGGGGTGGACCAGCAGGGGGCACGGCGACGTGGCAGGGAGAGGGGCGGCAGTGACCGAGCGGCTGATCGGGGGCCGGTTCCGGGTGACGGGAGTCATCGGGGCCGGGAACATGGGCGAGGTCCACCGGGCCGAGGACCTGCACCGCGCGGAGGGCGACGTGACGCGTACCGTTGCCGTGAAGACCGTGCTCCGCCGCCGCTCCGGAGCCGTGCTCGACACCGGTGCAGATGCCAAGGCCGTCCAGCGGTTCGCCCGCGAGGTCCGGATCATGCGCCGCCTGGACCACCCGAACCTCACCCGCCTCATCGACGGCGGTGTCGACGACGCCGACGGCGGGCGCCCGTACCTCGTCATGGAGTACCTCGACGGCGAGACCCTGCGTGACCTGATCGAGGAGGAACGGCAGCTCCCCATCTCCTGGGCCGTCGCGATCGGCGCTCAGATCGCCTCAGGTCTGGCCGCGGCCCACACGGCGGGCATCGTCCACCGCGATCTGAAGCCGGCCAACACCATGCTGATCACCGGCGGCACCGTCAAGGTGCTCGACTTCGGGATGGGCCGGATCGCCGACGATCCGGAGGAGACCCGGCTCACCAGCACCGGCGTCAGCGTCGGCACGGCCCGCTACATGGCACCCGAGCAGTTCGAAGCCAAGCAGGTCACACAGGCGGCCGACCTCTACGCCCTCGGCTGCGTCCTGTACGAGATGTTGGCCGGAGTACCGCCGTTCACCAGCGGATCGGCCTACGAGCTGGGGCGCAAGCACGTCGAGGAAGAGCCGACGTCGGTGCGGCTCGTACGGCCGGCCGTACCTGCCGGACTGGCCCGTCTGGTGGACCGGCTGCTGGCCAAGGACCCCGCCGAGCGGCCCGCCGACGCCGTCGCCGTCCGCGATGCCCTGCTGCCCCTGCTCCCCGATGCCTTCGCGGCGGACGGGACGGACCCCGGCGACGAAGCCTCCGCACTCCCCCACTGGAGCGCCCTCGACCCGGTGCGCGTCCTGCGGCACACCACCAGCCCGACGGCGGCCACCGCACCCGCACCGGTCGCGGAGAAGCGGCCCTCCGCGGGCCCCGGCGGCGCCGGGATGGACGTCTTCGGCGTGCACAGCACCCTGATCGAGGACTACCGCTCCTTCACCGAGGGCGGCACGATCATCCGGGACGAGCGGATCGCCGCGTTCGTCGAGGACGACCTGGACGCGAAGTCGCAATGGCCGGACCCGTGGCTGTCTCTCAACCCCTTCTTCGCGGGCGGCGGCACGGTCGTCGAGCTGGCCGGGCAGGGCGTCCTACACCGCGAATGTGCGCAAATCTTCCAGGCCCGGAAGACCCCGGGCGCCACGGTGTGCGATGGCCGCCCGCTGACCCTCCACCAGCACCAGCGCGAGGCGATCGACGCCGCCGCGTCCGGTGACTCGTACGTACTGACCACCGGTACCGGTTCCGGCAAGTCACTGTCGTACATCATCCCGATCGTCGACCGGGTGCTGCGCGAGCGGGAAGCGGAGGGACCGCGCTCCGCCAGGCGCGTACGGGCGATCGTCGTGTATCCCATGAACGCCCTCGCCAACAGCCAGCTGAAGGAGTTGGAGAAGTACCTGCGGGACGGATACGGCGAGGGCCGCGAGCCGGTCACCTTCGCCCGCTACACCGGCCAAGAGGACGACCAGCGCCGCAAGGAGATCCGCGACAACCCGCCGGACATCCTCCTCACCAACTACGTGATGCTGGAGCTGATGCTGACCCGGCCGGCCGACCGCGCCAGCCTAATCAGCATGGCCCGCGGCCTGGAGTTCCTGGTCTTCGACGAGCTGCACACCTACCGCGGCCGGCAGGGCGCCGACGTCGCCCTGCTCATCCGCCGGGTACGCGAGGCCTGCCAGGCCGAGCGGCTCCAGTGTGTCGGCACCTCCGCCACCATGTCCACCGAGGGCACGGTGGACGACCAGCGCAAGGTGGTCGCCGACACCGCGAGCACCCTCTTCGGTACGGTCGTCCGCCCCCGGAACGTCATCGTCGAGACCCTGATCCGAGCGACCGACGAGGCACCGGAGACCGTCCCGGCCGAGCGGCTCCGCGCGCCCGCCGCCCCCCGCGCTTACGCCGACCTGGTCCGTGACCCGCTGGCTCGCTGGATCGAGACCCGGTTCGGCCTGGCGGTGGACGCCGGCCGGCTGGTACGCCAGCAGCCGGCGAAGATCGAGGTCGCGGCCCAAGAGCTCGCCGACGCCTCGGGCGTGGACTCCCAGCAGTGCCGGGACGCGATCCGCGCCACCCTTGAGTCTGGCTCCGAGGCACGACACCCGGTGACAGAGCGGCCCTTGTTCGCCTTCCGGCTGCACCAGTTCCTCTCCAAGGGCGACACGGTCTACGTCACCCTGGAGGACAAGCTCACCCGCCATCGCACGCGCTCCTACCAGCTGGAACAGCCGGGCAGCGGCGGCAAGCTGCTGATGCCGCTGGCGTTCTGCCGGGAGTGCGGCCAGGAGTACCTCACGGTGTGGCGTACGGAGAAGGACGGCGAGGTCCGCTACGAGGCCCGCCGGGACACCATGGCGACCGGCGGACGGCAAGGCGACGGCTACCTCTACGTCGACCACGACCGGCCCTGGCCGTCGACCACGCAGTACGCGGTGGACGACCGCCGACTGCCCGAATCCTGGCTGGAACTGGACGACAAGGGCCAGGAAGTCGTCAAGAAGACCTACCGCGACCGGGTCCCGCGCGCGATCACCGTGGACCCGCGCGGCATCGAGGGCCAGGGCGACCTGCAGGCCGCCTTCATCCCCTCGCCTTTCCTGTTCTGCCTCCACTGCGGTGTGGCGTACGAGCAGACCCGTGGCAAGGACTTCGCGAAGCTGGCAACCCTCGACCAGGAAGGGCGCTCGTCGGCGACCTCCCTGATCTCCGCCTCCGTGGTGAAGTCGCTGAAGGCGGTCCCGGAGGAGGCCCTCGACAAGGAGGCGCGCAAGCTCCTCACCTTCGTCGACAACCGCCAGGACGCCTCGCTCCAGGCCGGCCACTTCAACGACTTCGTCCAGATCACCCAGCTGCGCGGGGCGCTCTACCGGGCCGCCCTCGAAGCCGACGAGGACGGCATCCCGCACGAGGAGCTGGCCACCCGCGTCGGGGAGGCCCTCGCCCTCGGCCTCGTCGACTACACCGGCGAGAGCGAGCTCGCGCCGTCGATCGCACGGGCCGCCGCCAAGACCCTCCGCGACGTCATCGCGTTCCGGCTCTACCTGGACCTGGAGCGCGGCTGGCGCATCACCATGCCCAACCTGGAGCAGACCGGCCTGCTGGAGATCGACTACGAGGACCTGGACTGGGTCGCGGCCAAGCAGGACCGCTGGGACGGCACCCACGAGAGGCTGCGCACCGCCGACTCCGCCCTGCGCGCCGAGATCATGAAGGCGCTGCTCAACGAGATGCGCCGGTCCCTCGCCATCGACGTGTCCTACTTCCGGGACGACTTCGACGCACTCCAGCGGGCGAGCGAGGAACGGCTCGTGGACCCGTGGGTCCTGTCCGCCTCCGACCGGCCCAAGGTGGGTACCGCCTACCCGCACCCCTCGGGCAAGGGCATGGACCGCTCGGCGCTGTTCCTGTCCGCCCGCGGCAAGTTCGGCAAGTACCTGTGCCGGGCCGACCGCAAGTTCAAGGAACTCGACACCGACGAACTCCAGCTGGTCATTGAGCAGCTGCTGCAGGTCCTGGCGAAGGCCGGGTTGGTGAAGGAGGTCTCCGAGGCCCCGCAGCGCGCCGGCCGCTTCCGCCGCCCGACGGGCCCCGCCACGACCGGCTACCGGGTCGCCGCGCAGTCCCTGCTCTGGCGGGCCGGCAAGGGCGAGACCGGTACGCACGACCCGCTGACCCGCACCTACCAGAGCGGCGACGGCCCCCGGGTGAACACCTTCTTCCGCGAGCTGTACAAGGACGCGGCGGGCGCCCTGGCTGGCCTGTTCGCCCGCGAGCACACGGCGCAGGTCTCCCCCGAGGAGCGGGAGCAGCGGGAGGAGGCCTTCCGCAAAGCCCAGCTGAAGCTGCTGTACTGCTCGCCGACCATGGAACTCGGCGTCGACATCTCCTCGCTCAACGCGGTGATGATGCGCAACGTCCCCCCGACGCCCGCCAACTACGCCCAGCGCTCGGGCCGGGCCGGCCGCAGTGGCCAGCCCGCCCTGGTCACCACGTACTGCGCCACCGGCAACAGCCACGACCAGTACTACTTCCGCCGCTCCGAGCGGATGGTGGCGGGCGCGGTCGCCCCGCCCCGCCTGGACCTCGCCAATGAGGACCTGGTCCGCTCCCACCTCCAGGGGATCTGGATCGCGGAGGCGGGCCTGAAGCTGGGCCGTGCCATCCCGGACGTCCTCGACGTGTCCTACCCGGACACCGGCGAACGCCCCGCCCCGGACCTCAACCTGCACCCGGAGATCCTCGCCGCGTCCCTCGACAAGGACGCCCAGCGCCGCACCGTCGACGCGTCCCTTCGCGTCCTCGGCCCGCTGCTGCCCGACTTCGCGGACACCACCTGGTGGTACGACGAGTGGATCCAGGACCAGGTCCGCACCGTACCTGAGCGCTTCAACCGTGCCTTCGACCGTTGGCGCAAGCTGTTCACCTCCGCGCTCGACGACCAGTTCATCCAGAACCGGCGTCGGCTCGACTACAGCCTGACGGAGGGCGACCGGATCCGGGCGAACTCGCGCCGCCGTGAGGCCGAGACGCAGCTGAACCTGCTGATGAACGAGAGCGTCGACAACAAGTCGGTCCTCTCGGACTTCAACCCGTACCGCTATCTCGCCTCCGAGGGCTTCCTGCCCGGCTACAGCTTCCCGCGCCTGCCGCTCGCCGCGTACATCCCGACCGTCGGCCACCGCCGCGGAAACGGCGACTTCCTCCAGCGGCCCCGCTTCCTCGCCATCCGCGAGTTCGGGCCCGGCGCGCTGATCTACCACGAGGGTGCCCGCTACCAGGTCACCCGGATCCAGCTGCCGCCCGACTCCTCAGGCGACCTCGCCACGAGCGAGGCCCGCCGCTGCGCGCAGTGCGGCTACCACCACGACCCCGAGGAGCGCAACGACCGCTGCCTCATGTGCGACGAGCCGCTCGGCTCAGCCACGTACGGGCTCCTCCACCTCCACACCGTGTACACCACGCGCCGTGAGCGGATTTCCTCCGACGAGGAGGAGCGGCGCCGCGCCGGCTTCCGGCTGGAGACCTCCTATCGCTTCCACGACCACGGCACGCGCAGCGGCCGGCTGAACGCGTCCGTCACCGACGCGGCGGGCGCTCCGGTCGCCGAGCTGGCGTACGGGGACTCGGCGACGGTCCGCATCACCAACACCGGCCGGGTCCGCGCCAAGAGCGACGAGCCGAACGGCTACTGGCTTGACCTGGCCGACGGCCGCTGGATGAACGACCGCGACGCCTCGCAGGCCTCCGGTGACTCCGCCGAGCTGCCGGTGATCGACGAGGACGGCAACGAGCGGCGCCGCAAGAAGCGCGTCATCCCCTTCGTGGAGGACCGCCGCAACATCCTGGTCCTCACGCTCGACGAGGCCCTGCCCGAGCCGATCGCGCTGTCACTCATGTACGCGCTGGAGCGGGGCATCGAGGCCGCCTTCGAGCTGGAGGACGCCGAGCTGACCAGTGAGCTGCTGCCCCCGGACGACGGCCCCCGCCGCCGCATCCTCTTCACCGAGGCCGCCGAGGGCGGGGCGGGCGTCCTGCGCCGCCTCCAGGCGGAGAAGGGCGCGCTGGCGAAGGCGGCCCGGCAGGCCCTCGCCATCTGCCACTTCGACGAGGACGGCACGGACCAGGACGGCCCCCACCCGGACCGCCCCTGCGCCCTGGGCTGCTACGAGTGCCTGCTGACCTACGGCAACCAGCTGAACCACTCCCTCATCAACCGACACGCGGCAAAAGAGCTCCTGGTCCGCTTCGCCTCGGCCACGGCCACGCGTGAGACGCGCAGCGAGTCCCGCTCGGAGCAGTTCCGCCGCCTCCTCGACCAGGCTCCGGACGCCCCGTCCATGACCCGGGTGGAGGCCGCGGTCGAGGAGGCCGTCGCCGTCGCCCAGGACAACCTGCTCACCTGGCTGAGGGCGCGCGGCCTCCGTCTCCCCGACGAGAGCGAAACCCTGATCACCGAGGCGAACGCACTGGCGGACTACGTGTACCGACTGCCCGGCGTCAACCTGGCGGTCTTCGTCGACCTGCCCGAGACCGAGCCGACGGCGCTCCGCGACGAAGACGCCGAAGAGCGCCTCCTGGACGCCCGCTGGGACGTCGTCCGCTTCCCGCACGACGCCGACTGGGACAAGCTCGTCGCCCCGCACGCCCGCTACTTCGGCACCCCTTCCGCTCACTGACTTCCGCCAACTGACACGAGGACGAGACGACTCATATGGCACTGACGTACACCGCGGGTTCCCTCGTGACGGCCCGCGGCCGCGAGTGGGTGGTGCTGCCCGAGAGCGAGGCCGACCTGCTCGTCCTGCGCCCCCTCGGCGGTTCGGACGACGACATCGCCGCCGTCTTCCCGGCGTTCGAGGAGGTGAAGGGCGCCGAGTTCGCGGCGCCCGAGCCGTCCGACCTCGGCGACCAGCGGGCGGCCGGCCTGCTGCGCACCGCCCTGCGCATCGGCTTCCGGTCGGGCGCCGGCCCGTTCCGCTCCCTCGCCGGTATCTCGGTGGAACCGCGCGCCTACCAGCTGGTACCCCTCCTCATGGCACTGCGCCAGCAGACCGTCCGCATGCTGATCTCCGACGACGTCGGCATCGGCAAGACCGTCGAGGCGGGCCTGATCGCGAGCGAGCTCCTCGCCCAGGGCGAGGCGACGGGCTTGGCCGTGCTCTGCTCGCCGGCGCTCGCCGAGCAGTGGCAGCAGGAACTGCGAACCAAGTTCGGCATCGACGCGGAGCTGGTCCTCTCCTCGACCGTCTCCCGCCTCGAACGCGGCCTGGACCTCGGCCAGTCCCTCTTCGACCGCTACCCCCACGTCATCGTCTCCACCGATTTCATCAAGTCCCCCCGCCACCGCGACGACTTCGTCCGCCACTGCCCCGACCTGGTGATCGTGGACGAGGCCCACACCTGCGTAGCCGCCGAGGACTCTCCCTCCGGTGCCCAGAACCAGCTCCGCTACGAGCTGCTGCGCCGCGTCGCCGAGGACACCGAGCGCCACCTGGTGCTGGTGACGGCGACCCCGCACAGCGGCAAGGAGTCCGCGTTCCGCAACCTGCTGGGGCTGGTCAAGCCGGAGCTGGCGCAGGTAAACCTGGAAACGGAGTCGGGCAGGAAGCTCCTCGCCCAGCACTTCGTGGCACGCAAGCGGGCCGACGTACGCCAGTACCTCACGAAGGAGGACGGCCTCGGCGACGACAGCCTCGCCGAGCGCACCGCCTTCCCCTCCGACCGGTACTTCAAGGACGAGACGTACAAACTGTCCCCCGCCTACCGGGCCCTGCTGGACGACGCCATCGCGTACGCGAGTGAGCGCGTCGAGGCGGCCGGCAGCCAGGGCAAGCGTGAAGCCCGTATCGCCTGGTGGTCGGCGATCGCCCTGCTGCGCTCCCTGGTGTCCTCCCCGCGGGCCGCGTCCCAGACCCTGCGCACCCGCTCGGCCGCGGCCATCGCTGCCTCCGCTGAGGAGGCCGACCGGCTCGGTGCTCCGCTCAACAGCGACGCCGCCGACAGCGACACCCTCGAAGGCATGGACGTGGCACCGGGCGCGGAGACGGACGGCACGGGCGACCGCCTTTCCGAGCTCGCGCAGCGGGCCGCCGCACTGGAGGGCGTCGGCGACGACCTCAAGCTGAAGGCCCTGATCAAGCACCTCAAGGCCCTGCTCGCGGACGGCTACCACCCCATCGTCTTCTGCCGCTACATCCCGACGGCCGAGTACCTGGAGGCCGAGCTGGCCGCGGGCGAGACCGAGGACGGCAAGAAGAAGCGCTCCCCGCTCGGCGCCAACACGGTCGTCAAGGCGGTCACCGGCACGCTCTCCCCTCAGCAGCGGGTCCAGCGCATCGAGGAACTGGCGGCAGAGGCCGGCAGCGACAAGGCCGCCCGCCGCGTCCTGATCGCCACCGACTGCCTGTCCGAGGGCGTCAATCTCCAGCACTACTTCGACGCCGTCCTCCACTACGACCTGGCCTGGAACCCGACCCGCCACGACCAGCGCGAGGGGCGCGTGGACCGGTACGGGCAGAAGCGCGACGAGGTCCGCGTCATCACCCTGTACGGCGATGACAACGGCATCGACGGCAAGGTACTCGAAGTCCTCATCAAGAAGCACCGGCAGATCAAGAAGGACCTCGGCATCTCGGTCTCGGTACCCGACGAGCTGTCCACCGGCGTGACGGACGCGATCGTGGAGTGGCTGCTGATGCGCGGCCGGGAGCAGGAGGACGCCCTGTTCAGCGCGGACGCGTTCAAGGTGAGCACGGCGAAGCTGGACAGCGACTGGAACTCGGCCGCCGAGCGGGAGAAGGCCTCCCGGTCCCGGTTCGCGCAGCGCTCCATCCATCCGCAGGAGGTGGCCCGGGAGGTCGCGGCGGTCCGCGAAGCCCTGGGCGGCACGGGCGAGGTGGACACCTTCGTCCGCGAGTCGCTGAACGCGCTGGGCGCCGTACTCCGTGGCACCGGCGAGGACTTCACCGCCCAGGTCGGCGGCACCCCGGCGGGCTTGCGCGACGCGCTCGCGCCGGTTGTGGGGGCGGAGGTGATCGAGAAGGACCGCCCGATCCCCTTCCTCAGCGATCCCGCGGTCGGCCGCGGCGAGGCGGCCCTGGTCCGCACGGACCCGGTGGTCGGCGCCCTCGCGGCCCACGTCCTGAACGCCGCCCTGGACACCCAGGCCGACGGCGCCCGCCCGGCCCGCCGCTGCGGCGTCATCACCACGGACGCGGTCACCACCCGCACCACGTTGTTGCTGGTCCGCTACCGCTTCCACCTCACGCTGCCGTCCCGCACGGGCGACAAGCAGCTGGTCGCGGAGGACGCCCGCCTGTTGGCCTTCCAGGGCTCCCCGAAGAACGCGGCGTGGCTGCCGCCGGAGGAGGCCATCGCCCTCCTCGACGCCACGGCCACGGAGAACACCGACGCGTACTTCGGCGAGCGCACGATGACCCGCATCCTGGGCCAGCTCCCGGAGGCATCGGACCACCTCGCCGCATACGGCGACGAGCTGGCCTCCGACCTCGACGCCTCGCACCGCCGCGTGCGCGCGGCGTCCGGCGAGATCGTCCGCGGCCTGACGGTCACCGCCCAGAAGCCCGCCGACATCCTCGGCGCCTACGTCTACCTGCCCGCCGCCGTCGCCGCCGGAGTGTCCGCCTGATGTCTGCCACCACCCGCAACCAGGTCTTCACCGCCGTCCAGACGGTCGGCGCGCTCCTGCCGGCCGACATGCTGGTGCGGATCTCGGAGGGCAAGGACGTCCCCGGCTCCAAGCCGGTGGACTACGGCCTGCCGACCTCTCGTTCCGTACGGGACGAGGCCGAGCGCAGCTGGGAGTACCTCAAGCCGCTCTGGCGCGACCTGCGCAAGCGCCTCCCGGAGCACGAGGAGATTGGCCTGCCCGCCGCCGACCCGACGGGCCTGGCGGGCAACGACTGGCTGACCCCGCTCTGGCGCGAACTGGGCTTCGGCCCGCTGACGCCGGTCGGCCCGGCCGGCATCACGGCCGACTCGGACGCGGAGAAGTCCTTCCCCGTCTCCCACCGCTGGCGCCACGCCCTCATCCACCAGGCGGCCTGGAACGCCAACCTGGACAAGCGCCCCGGCGGGGCCGGCACGGTCCCGCCGCAGTCGATGCTCCAGGAATGCCTGAACCGCGTCGACGCCCACCTGTGGGGCGTGCTGACGAACGGCCGCCAGGTGCGGCTGCTGCGCGACTCCAGCGCCCTGGCCACGGCCTCGTACGTCGAGTTCGACCTGGAAGCGATCTTCGACGGCGAGCTGTTCAGCGAGTTCGTCCTGCTGTACCGGACCCTGCACGTCTCCCGCTTCGAGGTCGCGGAGGACGCGGCCCCGTCGGCGTGCTGGCTGGAGAAGTGGCGTACGGAGGCCATCGCCTCGGGCACGCGGGCGCTGGACCAGCTCCGCAAGGGCGTCCAGGAGGCGATCACAGCACTGGGTACGGGCTTCCTCCGCCACCCGGCGAACGCCGCCCTACGCGAGGACGTCCAGCCGAAGGCCCTCCAGGCGGCCCTGCTGCGGCTGGTGTACCGCCTGCTGTTCATCTTCGTCGCCGAGGACCGCGAAGCGCTGCTGTCCCCGAAGGCCGACCAGCAGGCCCGCGACCGCTACGCGTCCTACTTCTCCTCGGCCCGGCTCCGCGCGCACGCCCGAAAGCGCCGGGGCACGGCCCACGGCGACCTGTACGAGGCGCTGGGCATCGTCCTGGCGGCGCTGGGCGACGAGGCCGGCCGCCCGGAACTGGCCCTGCCGGGCATCGGTGGCCTCTTCAACGACACGGACGCGGACGCCCCGCTGCGCGGCCTCAAACTGTCCAACGAGGCCTTGCTGACGGCTGTACGGCACCTCTCCCAGGTCCGCGACGGCAGCCGCTGGCGGGCCGTGGACTACCGGCACCTGGACGCGGAGGAACTGGGCTCCGTCTACGAGTCGCTGCTGGAGCTGGAACCGAAGCACAGCGCATCGGACCGCACCTTCACCCTGGTCGAGGTCGCAGGCAACACCCGCAAGACGACGGGCAGCTACTACACCCCGTCCTCGCTCATCGAGTGCCTGCTGGACTCGACGCTGGACCCGGTGATCGCGGACGCAATGAAGCGCGGCCAGGAGGCGGCCACGGCCGCCGACGCGGCCGACCCGGCGGACTCCATCGTCAACGAGCTCCTGTCCCTCACGGTCTGCGACCCGGCCTGCGGCTCCGGCCACTTCCTGGTGGCGGCGGCCCGCCGCATCGCCAAGCAGGTGGCAGCGGTCCGCGAACGCAACCCGGAGCCCACCCTGGACGCAGTCCGCCACGCCCTCCACGAGGTCGTCGCCCGCTGCATCTACGGAGTGGACCTCAACCCGATGGCAGTCGAGCTTGCCAAGGTCTCCCTGTGGCTGGAGGCCCTGGAACCGGGCAAGCCGCTGGGCTTCCTGGACGCGCACGTCAAGCACGGCAACGGGCTGATCGGGGCGACGCCGCGGCTGCTCCAGGACGGAATTCCGAACGAGGCATTCAAACCCATCGAGGGCGACGACAATGGGTTCGCCAAAGCTCTTGAACGCCAGAATCGGCTTGAGCGCAGCGGCCAGCAAGGTCTCTTCAACCTGGAAGTCGAGCCCAAGGTCACCAACGGCACGTTCGCAGCCAGCCTGCGCCGTATCACTGCCGCCTCGTCGGCGACCCTGGCCGAGGTGCACCGCCAAGAAGCTGCCTACCAGAACTGGTCTCAGTCAACCGAATACGTCCACGCCCTCCACGTGGCGGACGCCTGGTGCGCGGCGTTCATGTGGTGCAAGACACCTGACGCCCCTCCGGCGATGACTGACGAGGTCTTCCGCGCCCTCCACGACCCGTCGGCCGACGCGGCTCCGCAGTCCACGCACAACGAAGTCATCCGCCTGAGGCACCAGTATCGATTTTTCCACTGGCACCTTGAGTTCCCAGAAGTCTTCTCCGTCCCAGAATCAGGCATTGGAGTGATCGAACTAACGGGCTGGGCCGGAGGGTTCGACTGCGTGCTCGGCAATCCGCCGTGGGAACGAATCAAGCTCAAGGAGCAGGAATTCTTTGCCCAGCGAGATACCGGTATTGCTACCGCCTCAAGCACTGCCACCCGTCGCGCGCTCATTGCAGAACTCCCGAACACGCGACCAGAACTAGCCCGAGAATTCTCAGCGGTAAAACGTCAGGGTGATGGCGAAGCCCACTTCATCCGAAACTCGGGCAAGTATCCCCTCACCGGAATCGGAACCGTCAATACATACGCGGCATTCTCGGAAAGCAATAACCGACTGCTCGGCCGACTCGGCCGAATGGGCGTTATCGTCCCGACCGGAATCGCCACTGATACCACTACTCAGAATTTCTTCAAAGATCTGGCGAATAACAGATCCCTCGCCTCCCTGTACGACTTTGAGAACCGAGGCGGACTATTCCCGGAAGTGGACTCACGCATGAAATTCTGCCTGCTGTCCGTCACTGGAATCGCAGTACAGGAACCGGCTGCGCGGTTCTCGTTCTTCCTTCAGAGTCCGGCCGACCTGGACAACACCGAGAATACGTTCACCCTCACCTCGGAGGAGATCCAGCTCCTCAACCCCAATACCGGCACCTGTTCTGTCTTCAGGTCCCGCCGCGATGCAGATATCTGCCTGGCCATGCACCGCCGGTTCCCTGTTCTCGTCAGAATCGGCGACCCGAGGGGTAACCCTTGGGGAGTCTCACTGGGGCGCATGTACCACATGTCCGAGGATTCGCACCTATTTCACGAGCGCGAGTCTCTCGAATCTGAAGGCTGGACCCTGAAAGGGAATTCATTCGAGAAGCAGGGAGCCCGAATGCTCCCCCTGTACGAAGGCCGAATGGGGCACCAGCACAACCACAGATTCGCTGACTCGACGGGATCGCACGAAGCGTCGCAGCGTGAACTCGAAGATGCGGACTTTGTTGTGCAGCCGCAATACTGGATCTCAACAGATGAAACACGAAAGCGTCAAGAGCGGCGTAACTTCGGCTGCACCACCGGAATGCTCGGACATCGACGCGTGGCTCGCAACAACGACGAGCGCACCTCCATCGCTGCAATCATTCCTTGGGGTGCCGCATCCTACGGATGGACCCTATCCGCCGGCCCGTCCGCCAAGCACCTTGCCCTGCTGGTGGCGACCTACAACTCCGTCCCATACGACTACGTGCTGCGGAACAGCTTCAGCCAGCCAAGCATCCCGCAAAGCACATCAGAGCAGATTCCCGTCCCCCCACCAGCAGTTCTCGACCGGCACCAAGATTTCACTGTTCGGCGTGTCGCCGAACTCATCTATACCGCTCACGACATTGCTCCGTTCGCTCACGACATCAATTGCACAGGTGCTCCCTTCCGTTGGAATGAGGCGCGTCGCCAGGTGATCCGCGCCGAGCTGGATGCGCTCTTCTTCCACCTCTACGGAATCTCCCGTGAGGACGTCGACTACATCCTCGACACGTTCCCAATCGTCAGGCGTAAGGACGAAGCCAAATACGGCTCGTACCGCACCAAAGAGCTGATCCTGGCCGAGTACGACCGGATGGCCGCAGCCGGCGTGAGCATGGAGAACCCGTTGATCGACGGCGAGAACTACACGTCCACGCTCACCCCACCCCCGGGACACGGCCCCCGCCACCCGGCAGCCTGACACCCACCACGCCTACGCGGCCCGGAGCGGAGGGGAGCCACGGTCCGGGCCGTGACCCGAAAGGGGTCGACCATGGATGACGAGATCCAGCTGTTCAGAGACGGTGATGGCCTGGCGGTCATCGGAGACCAGGCGGCGGTCGAACGCTTCCTCGTCTCTGCAGGATTGGCGTCGAAGGAGCTCGGATCGCGACGGCTCGGGCCCGCCCTCGGCAACGCGGCCAAAATCACGCAGGCAGGTTCCGACATCGCTGCCGGCTCGGGTCGCTGGGTGAAGCTGACCAAGGAGTCCGCGCAGCGTATCGACAAGATCGGGCTCAGGAAGAGCGCCACGACGGGTCTCGAAACAGGCGTGCTGAAGGGGCCCAAGGGCCAGGCCAAGGGGTTCGTCGAGTTCGCGAAGGGGTCAGGACCGCTCCGGCGCAACCCGGCGCAGCTGGCCAACATCGCGACGGTCATGGCGCAGCTGGCGATGCAGCAGGCCATGGACGAGATCGCCGACTATCTCGCCACGATCGACGAGAAGGTGGACGACGTGCTCCGCGCCCAGGAGGACCAGGCGCTGGCGCAGATGATCGCAGTGGACTTCGTGATCAAGGAGGCCATCACCATCCGGGAGCAGGTGGGCCGGGTCTCCGAGGTCACGTGGTCGAAGGTGCAGGACAAGTCGACGACGATCGCGCAGACCCAGGCGTACGCGTTGCGTCAGCTCGATGCACTTGCGGAGAAGACGGAGCTCAAGAGCAAGATCGGTGATCTCGCCAAGGCGTCCAAGGAGATCGAGTCCAAGGCTGGGGAGTGGCTCGCCGTTCTGGCGCACTGCTTCCAGCTCCAGGACGCCTTCGCCGTGCTCGAACTCGACCGGGTGCGGGACACGGCTCCGGACGAGCTGGACCGGCATCGCCTCGGGCTTCGGGCCGCCCGGAAGAATCGGATGGATCTCATCTCGGAGAGCACCGAGCGTCTGGTGGACAGGTTGCACACAGCCGCCGGCACGGCCAACGCGAAGGTGCTGCTGCACCCGACCACCTCCCGCGATGTGGTGCACGCACGCAACCACGTCGAGGTCGCCGTCGTCGACTTCCACGGGCGGCTCGGGATCGAGCGCGATCAGGAGTCGTTGGAGGCGCGACGCTGGAAGGACGCGGCCGTGGAGGTGAGGGACAAAGCGCTGGAGAAAGGAGCGGAGAAAGTCGATGCCGCCCGGCGCTTCGGCAACGAGACCAGAGACCGGGCCAGATCGGCGAAGGGCAAGCTCTCCAGTGGGATCGTCGAGCGTGCGCTCCGTCGGCGCGGCGACGGCGAGGAAGGCTGAAAGAGCGGCAACCGTCAGCCCGTGGGCTCCCCTTGGACTGTGCCAGTGAGCGCCTCGGGATTACGCCAGGCCTCGACAGGCCTCACGTGAGCCGTTCCGGCTTTGTCAGTGGCCTTCTGGACGCTGCTCGTCGCCAGCGTGTCCTCCAATCACCGTCGCCGCTGTCGGAGGTGGCAGCGGCAACAGCGAGGGCGTCGCCGCGCCGCCCATCAGCCCGTCGATATGGCAGGACACCCGCACCTACCCCGCCGACCCCCAACTACGACTCGGACAAGATCCTCAAGACCGGTACGGGAGCGAGGTTCGCGATCGTGGAGACGACGTCGACAACGACGGCACCGAGCCCTTCGTCTTCTTCCATAAACTCCCCGCCGACGCGCGCACGGCCCAGTGGACGTTCTCCGGCTCCAGGGGCATGACCGAGGGCGACCCGGCCGTCGTGAGGCTCGCCGCCGACGCCGTCGAGCTGACGCCCCGACCCCGCAGAATCCGAGCCCGGCACCATCTGGACGACCGGTCAGCGTCGACCGGCCGCCACGAAAGGATCGTTCATGGAGACTCGCGGCTACCGCATGGTCGTGTCGACCCGGCAGGACTTCGTCACCACGTCCGCTCATGTCGAGCAACAGCTCTACGCATGGCTCGAAGGCAAGCGCTACGACACGTCGGCGCTCGACGAGGGGCGCAATGACATCGCCCCCCACGTGACCCTGGATCAGGACTCCTCGTCCGGTCAGCGCGGCGCGTACACCCGCTGGCGGATGCGCGAGACGCCGTCGCCGCAGGTGGGTACCTGGCAGTCCACGCTCGTCGTCCGCGCAGACCTCCGGGACGACCAGCGTCGTACGTGGATCCAGGTCGACATCGAGAACCGGCCTTCCCTCCCCGGACGGTTCCCCACCCCCGCGAACACTCCCGGCATCGCGCGCCTGCTTCTGGACGCGCTCGACGCCGGGGACGGCCTGGCCCAGGTGAAGGCGAAGCCGACGTTCATCGAACCGGAGGACGTGCCGGAGGTGATCGAGGAACTGTGCGACACGGAGCGTCGGCTGCCGATCGTCGTTGCCAGCGTCCCCTACGGCGTGGATGCGGACGGCTGGGCGGAGGGAACCGTGGATCAGGCGTTCAAGCACCTGCCCGGCCTAGCCACGTTGTACGTCCTGTCGCCCGAGGCCCAGCCGGTGTTCAACGAAGTGCTGGGATTCCACCCTGTGTTCGGCGGAGGCATCCGAACCTATTTTCCGGGCGTCGATCCCGAGTGGAAGCCTGATGCCCAGCGGCACCCCGTGATGTCTCGGAGGGCGATCGAGGCCGACATACGCAAGGCCGGGAAGATCCTCGCCGCGCTGCCGCAGCGTCAGGCCCAGCGCCACCCGCTCCCGGAGGCGCTCGCCTCGCTGCCCATCCTGCGCACCCGGCCGCGTCCTCAGACGCATGGCTCGGAGGTCGAGAGGCTGACGAGCGACAACACAACGCTTCGGGAGATGCTGGACGAGGCCGGGGAGTCCGAGATCGCCCAGGCGAAGAGGATCAGCGACCTCAACTCCGATCTCGACACCGCCGATCTCACCGCGGACCAGCTCCGGGGAGAGAACGAGGAGCTCTACGACCAGTTCCAGGCCGCCCAGAGGCAGGTCCGTTTCTTCCAGGAGCGGTTGACGGAGGCGGGGCAGTACGAGCTCGCGTACGCGGCGCCCGCCGCGCCGGACATCACCTACCCCGAGACGTTCTCCGACCTCCTCGACAGGTTTGGTGAACTCCCGTACCTGAGTTTCACTGGCAAGGAGAAGACCACACGGGATCTCGACAGCCAGTCCGTGGACAACTGGCTCCAGGTGGCGTGGGACGGCCTCCTTGCCCTCAACCACTTCGCAGAGGTATCAGCCAAGGGTGAGGCCAGCGGTGACTTCCTCAGCTGGTGCAAGGGGGAGGAGTCCCGGAGCCATCCGTTCCCGGCGGCGAAGGTGGCGATGCGGGAGTCGGACCGAGTCGCTCAGGACGACAAGATGCGCAAGCAGCGGATGCTGCCGGTGCCGGAGGAGGTGGAAGAGAAGAGGATGGTCTTCATGCAGGCCCACCTGAAGATCGGTCTGGGCAACACGGTCGCCCCCCGGCTGCACTTCTACGACGACACGCCTCGGACGGGAGTGGTGTATGTCGGCTACCTCGGCCCACACCTCCGGAACACCAGGACCTGAGCCGGGCCCGGCGGCGGGTGTCCTCACCCGCCGCCGGGCGGTGCACCGCTCAGGCGTTCGCCGCGAAGGGCACGAACCGGCCCCAGCCTTCGAGCCCGACAGCAAAGGCGGGGTGGGTGACGTCCTTCGAGTCGCGTACGTGGACAGCGTGTTCCGCGATGGCGACCTCTACGCAGCTATCGCCTTGGGTGCCACTGTAGCTGGACTTGAACCAGGCGAGTTCGGTCGTGCTCATAGCTCTCCTCGCAGTCTCTCCAGCAGGCCACGCGATTCCTTGGGGTTGAGGGCCTGCGAGCGCAGTGTGTCATAGCGCTGCTGGAGGAAGCTCACCTCCTTGGGGGCGGCGATCAGCCTGCCGTTCTGCTGACCTTCGGAATACGCGAGTCGCCGCCCATCCGGCGTTTCCATCAGTTGCACCGGACCATCCAGGCGCGCATGGAACTCCGCACTCAGCGGCACCACTTGCGGCGTCACATTGCGCGGCGCGCTCAGCTCCAACACCAGGTCCAGCATCCCCCGCTGCACCTCCACACCGCCCAGTCGGCGCTGGAACACCGCCTCCTCCACGATGAAGCTGAACGGAACCGTCGGCCGCTCCCGGAGCATCTTCTGCCTATCCAGTCGGGCGGTCAGCTGAGCTTCCACCTGTTCGTCCGTCAGCAGCGGGATGCTGTTGTCGAACACCGCCCGCGCGTACCCCTCCGACTGCAACAGCCCCGGCACCAGCCGGCACTCGTACGTGCACAGGCTCACCGCCACTCGCTCCAGCCGCGCCCACCGCCGGAACCACGCCGCCAGCCCCGGCTCGCCGCGCGTCAGATGCCGGGCCGCCTTCTTCAGCGCGCCCGTGTTGCCCAGTGCCTCCTCCGCCCGCTCCACGAACGCCTCGTCCGGCATCCGGCGGCCCAACTCCACCGACTCCACGGTGTGTTTGGAGAACCGGACCCGCGTCCCGAACTCCACCCGACTCAGCCCCGCATGCTCCCGCAGGGCCTGGACGACGGCCCCGAACGTCCGCAGACTGTCCGACGGGTCGGGTTCGCGCTCCCAGTCACCCGCCGCCCCCTCGCAATCCACCTCGCCACCCACGATCGTCATACGCGGCCACCTCCAAGTACGTGCATGGGTCCTCCCCGCGACTGACTGACCCAGAGACGGCAATCCGCCCGTACCGTCCACTCCGAGTGCCCGTACGCTGACTCCACGTACGGGGTGCACCCCTCGCGGACCTCGCCCCACCACCGTCACCGTGGCCCCTATGAACCCCTCCTCCCCACAACTCGACACCCTCCCGGGTGTCTTCTCCCTGCTGCTGTCGTCCACCCGGCGCGGAGCCCGGTTCGGTCGGTTGCTCGCCGTCACCGAACTCCGCAGCTGGGGCATGCCTTCGAGCATCACGGAGCGTGCCGAGCAGATCGTCGCCGAGCTGACCGCGAACGCCGTGCTCCACGGCCGGGTCCAGAGCCGGGACTTCCGGCTCGGGCTGTCGCTCTCCCCCGCTCCCCGGACCCTGCGCATCGAGGTCACCGACGCCCGCCGCGATCGGATGCCGGTACCCCCCCCCGGCATGTCGACGGCGAGACCGGCCGCGGCCTGCTGCTTGTCTCCGAGCTCGCCGACCGCTGGGGAGTTGTGCCCTACCCGCCGAGCGGCAAGACCCTATGGGCGGAGGCGGATCTTCCGTCCCTGCACCCGGCGAACGGATCCGGCCAACCGGCCGGACAACGTCTTTGATCAAGGAAAGTCGGTCGCTCTACGCTTCTCCCGGCGGGCGGCATCGCCCGCCGCACCCGGCTCGACCGTCCCAGGAGCGTGGTCCGTGCCCTTTCCGCCCAGCGACATCCTTGCCGCGCACAGCAAGTGGCTCTACTTCCAGGGCCTGGAGCACACACTGCGCGAACGCCATCCCGAGCTCGCCCACCGGATCTTCTTCAACCCGGGCGGCCCCTTCTTCTACCTGAAGGTCGACCTGTCTGGCGAGTCCGGAGTCGCCCTGGCGATCACGCGGTTCGGCAACACCGAAACCTGGGCCATCCTCGATCCCCAGCTGGACGGCGAGCCCTCCGTCTGGGCCCCGAGCACCCCCGGCGAGGTGCTGGTCGACTCCCTCGCCGCCCATGCAGCCGCCCATCTCGCCGGCGTACCCGTCGCCTCCCCCTGGCGCTGGCACCAGAGCGAGCGAAGCGACATGACCGACCTGGCCGACCTCCTCACGGACAGCGGGGTCAAGGTCCGGCGTGTGGTGGCGGGGAACGGGTGGTTCGCTTACGGCCCCCGGCACGAGCCGAAGCTCGGCCTCATCGAGAGCTCCAGGGGCCACCACCTCGACGCCGAGCTTCCCGGAGGCGTCCTCGTCCGGGTGTCGATCAAGCCGAACCTCGGCTGGACCGCTCACGTCCACACTCCGGAGTGGAACGCGTGGGGACGTATTGATCTCAGTCGCGCCCTGACGGGCCAGAAGCGTCCCGTCCCTGGGCTCCCACTCGCCTCGACCTCGGTGGAACGGATCGCTGAGGTGATCAGCGGAGGGTTCGGGGCATGGGCGGAGGTCCGCCCATGGAACCCGTTCCGGGGCTACTCCCAGCCCTCGCCCTTCGGTTTCAATCACGTTGATGCCGTTCTCGCTCAGCTTCCCCCGCTCGGCTTCAACGATCTCCGCGAGGGCGTTGACGGCGCGCTCGTCTCCGACTCGCACCACGTCGAGTGGTGCGAACGCAGGCCCAAGACGCCCAAGAACCTCTTGAAACCCGAGCTGGAGCGCATGAACGGGCTGGCCGCCGCGGCAGGGGAGGACGCCCCGAAGCGCCTCATCCTGATTACGAACTGCGGGCTCAGCCGCCCCGCGGCGTCCTTCGCCGACCAGGCCAAGGCGTTCGTCTTCCACCTCGACCCCGACACCGGCCAGCTGGATCCGCTGAACCCGCGCGCCCAGGAGGCCCTCCCGCCCTGGGAAGACCCCCGCAAGCACGACTTGGAACTCTGGTAGCCCGATTCCGGCCCCACTGTCAGCACCACCACCTACCCTGCCTGGAGTGATCCGACCCACAGGAGAGTCTGAGGCCCATGACGACGGACGGATACCCGGAGTTCCAGCTGCACCTGCCGAAGGGCGGGCCCGTCGCCCGCGGGCAACTGTCGGCTGACCGAGGTGCGCGGGGTAGCCAGAAGTTCGTCGTGTCTGCGGGATCGCCGGCCAGGGCCCAGGAGGCCCCTTCGTTCGAGCTACGCAAGCCACCCTCGTTCCATGAACGGCGGCAACTGATCGGGGACGGTTCGATCCGGGAATCGTCCCGGTGGCCGGGCTATCTGGAAGCGTCTCGGGACATCGAGTGCTCCTCACCTTCTGCCGCCGCCGAGATCCTCATGGGGTGTAGCACCAACGGCCTGGGAGCCTGGAAGACAGCTGAGGGCCAGCCCCTTGCCAAGTATCTCGGCCGGCAATCCCCCGGCCCCAACCGCGCCTGGCTCGTGCGCGGCTCCAACGTCACCGGGCTCGACCTGGTGCAGCGCATGTGGCTCCCCGAGGGACGGGTCACTCTCGCGGCCTCCCGGCTCCGCCAAGGCGTCGCCCAGGGCAGCAGCAAGGAACAGCTCCGCACCCTCGTCCAGGAGGACTACGAGTCCACGGCGACCTACAGCCAGAAGCAGGACCTCGTGGAGGAGCTGCACGCGTTCCTGTCCCGGATGAAGCCGGGCGACACCGTGTGCACCATCTCCGGCGGTCGCCTGTACGTCGGGGAGATCACCGGGGAGGTCGAGCAGACCGAGTCCGAGGACCACCGGTCCAACCTGCGCCGCCCGGTGACCTGGCAGGACGAGGGGTTCGCGTACGAGGAGCTGCCCGAGGAGCTCCAGCAGAGGCTGTCCATCCAGCACGATGTGGTGGAGCTGACCACCCTCCAGGCCGTCATTGACGGCCTCGGGCTCACGGACGAGGAGCTGGCCGACGAGGCCGAGGCGATAGAGCGGGATCCGAGCGTGGAGATCCCGGCGCTCGCCGCTCGGCGGGAACTGGAGCTGCCGGAGCCCACGGACGAGCTGGCCGCCGAGCTGCTGGTCCACAAGACGGACTGGCTGCGCGAGGTCCGGGACCTCCTGTGGGACGACCGGCAACTCGTCCTGTACGGCCCGCCCGGCACCGGCAAGACCTATCTGGCGCTGAAGCTGGCCGAGTTCCTCGGCGGCGGCCCGGAGCAGGTGAAGCTGGTCCAGTTCCACCCCTCCTACGCCTACGAGGACTTCTTCGAGGGGTTCCGGCCGCAGGAAGACCCCGAGACCCGGGAGGTCGCCTTCCGGCTCACGGCCGGGCCGCTGCGCGAGCTGGCCGACCTGGCCTCCCGCGAAGGTAACCGGCACATCCCGCATTTCCTGATCATCGACGAGATCAACCGGGCGAACCTGGCCAAGGTCTTCGGCGAGCTGTACTTCCTCTTGGAGTACCGGAACAAGTCGGTCCGTCTGACCTACTCCGGCGACGACTTCGCACTTCCCCCGAACCTGTTCGTGATCGGCACCATGAACACCGCGGACCGCTCGATCGCTCTCGTGGACGCGGCCATGCGGCGCCGGTTCGCGTTCGTGGAGTTGTCCCCGCGTACCGAGCCCACCAGCGGTCTGCTTCGGCGCTGGCTGGAATCCCAGAAGAGGAACTCCGAGCCGGCCGAACTGCTGGACGCACTCAACGCCCGGATCGACGACCCCGACTTCCGGATCGGCCCCTCGTACCTGATGAAGAAGGGCGTGTACCGGGACGGCGGACTGGAGCGCACCTGGCGGACGAAGATCCTTCCGCTGCTGGAGGAGCACCACTACGGCGAGGGCGTCGACATCGAGAAGCGGTACGGGCTCGCCGCGCTGCGGCGGTCGCTCCCCAAGCCGCCCGAGCTCGATCCGGCGTCGCCCGCGTGACCCCGGTCATCGAGCTCGTCGAGCACGCCCCGGCCACCGGCCACGTTCTGCCGGACGCGGTCGGCCGGGCACTGGCCGCCGCCCGGATCGTGGACGCCTCCCCCGATCCGTACACGCCGGGCCGCTGGCTGCTGCGGGCCGGCAGCAAGGTCGGCGCGGTGTCCGTCGACGTACCGGGCGGCGGAAACGGACCGTTCACCGTCCGCGTCACGCCCAAGGTGCCCATCGCGCGGCTGTTCTTCCTGCTCGGCTACAGCCTCGACCCGAAGGGCTCCTGGCGGGACGGACAGGTCGACGTGGGTGAGCACCGCGAGGTGCTGCCCGCGCTCGCGCACGCCGTGGAGCGGCAGATCGACCGGGCCCTGCGGCAAGGACTGCTCCAGGGATACCGCGCGACCGAGGAGAGCGCGCTCGTGGTCCGTGGGCGGATCCGCGAGGCGGACCAGATACGGCGCCGCTTCGGGGCCGTGCTGCCGGTCGAGGTGGCGTACGACGAGTTCACCACCAACATCGCCGAGAACCGCATCCTGCGGGCGGCCGTCGAGCGGCTACTGCGCCTGCCCGGTGTGCCGCGCGAGGTGCGCCGCCGCCTGCTGCACCAGCGGGCCCGGCTCGCCGACGTCACCCCGCTGGTTCCCGGACAGCCGGTGCCCTCCTGGCGGCCGTCCCGCCTCAACACCCGCTACCAGCCCGCCCTGCACCTCGCCCGGGCCGTGCTCGACGGGTCATCACCCGAGCACACGCCCGGCGGCCTGCGCATCGACGGTTTCCTGTTCGACATGAACCGGCTCTTCGAAGACTTCGTGACGGTCACCCTGCGCGAGGCCATGCGCGGATCGGAGTTCACCGGTGCTCTCCAGGATCCGCACCACCTCGACGAGGCCGACGCGATCCGCATGAAGCCGGACTTCGTGCTGTACGGGCCGGACGGCACTCCGCGCGCGGTCGCCGACGCCAAGTACAAGGCGGAGAAACAGGACGGCTACCCGGACGCCGACCTGTACCAGATGCTCGCCTACTGCACGGCGCTCGGACTGCCGGAGGGGCATCTCGTCTACGCGAAGGGCAACGCCCCGCACGCCGCCCACCGGGTCCGGCACGCGGGCATTACCCTCCATCAGCACGCCCTCGATCTCGATCGCGAACCGGCCACGCTCCTGGCCGATATTGCCGCCCTTTCCCGGCAAATGGGTGCTGACCTGCCCGTATGATCGGCGGCGGAGTGTCCGTCCAGGGTGGGGAGTTCACGTCGTGCCACAGCTTGCGTTCGCCAACAGCTTCTGGGAGAGCTACGACGTCCTGGAGAAGCCGATCAAAGCCGGCGTGCGCAAGGCGATGGAGAAGTTCCAGAAGCTGACGGTCGCCGAGCTGTATGCCGACAAGGGACTGCACCTGGAGTCCGTCGACAAGGCACGCGACCCTCGGATGCGTACGATCCGCGTCAACGACTTCTGGCGCGGTGTGGTCCTCTCCCCCGACGATGGCAGTGACGTCTTCCTGCTGGTCAATGTGGTAGCGCACGACGACGCGTACACCTGGGCGGCCAAGCGCCTGTACACGACGAACAAGGCCACGCGGGGCTTGGAGGTCCGCAACGTCGTCGCGATCGAGCACCTGACCCCCGCCCTGGAGAAGGCCGCAGCAAAGGCCCCGGCCCTGCTGTTCGGTCCGTACTCCGACACCGTGCTTCGCGATCTCGGCATCGACGACCAGGTCCTTCGGGCGGTACGCACGGTCATCGACAAGCCCCAGCTGGAGGCCTTCGGGACACTCCTGCCGGAAGACCAGTTCGAGGCGCTGCAGTACCTCGCGGAGGGATTCACCCCCGAAGAGGTCTACCGGGACGTCGTGGCGGTACGCCGCCCGGCCGACTCCGGGCCCGATCCGGACCAGAGCCTGGCCGTGGCCATCGCCAACACCACGAGCCGCATCACGCTCGTCACCAGCGCGGACGAGCTGACCGAGATCCTGGACAAGCCGTTCGCCGCGTGGCGCGTGTTCCTGCACCCCTCGCAGCGCCGGGTCGCCTACCGGGTGTCGTACGGCGGACCGGTCCAGGTCACCGGCGGACCGGGCACCGGCAAGACCGTCGTGGCCCTGCACCGCGTCAAGCACCTGCTGTCCCGTGCTCCCGACACCCGGATCCTGCTCACCACGTACACGAACGCCCTGGCTCAGGTTCTGCGGGAGAACCTCGCTCTGCTGCTGGACGGTGACGAGACCCAGCTGGCTCGGGTCGACGTGACCACGGTGAACGCCTTCGCCCACCGGACCGTCACCGGAGGCGGCGCGCGGGTGCCGTCCCCCGTAAGCGACCGGGAGGAGCGGCAGATCTGGCAGCGGGTAGTCAAGAAGCTGCAACTGCCCTGGTCCGAGCAGTTTCTGGCGCAGGAGTACCGACACGTCATCCTGGCCCAGGACATCCGCGATCTCGACACCTACCGTACGGCTCTGCGGCGGGGCCGGGGCAACGCCTTGTCCGCTGCCCGGCGGGAACAGCTGTGGCCGGCCGTCGAACTCTTCGAGGCGACGCTGGGCGGCCAGGGCTCCACCACCCACCTCCAGGTGTGCGCGCGGGCCGCCCGACTGCTCGCCCAGACCCCGCCCCCGTACGACCACGTCGTGGTCGACGAGGCACAGGACCTCCACCCGGCCCAGTGGCGGGTGCTACGCGGCGCGGTCGCGCCCGGCAGCGACGACCTGTTCATCGCCGGGGACCCGCACCAGCGGATCTACGACTCGAAGGTGTCGCTCAGCTCGCTGGGGATCTCGGTGACCGGCCGTACGACCCGGCTGCGCATCAACTACCGCAGCACGGAGGAGATCCTGACCTGGTCGACCGGCATCCTCGCCCCGGTGGCCGTAGAAGACCTCGGCGGCGCAGGCTCGGACAGCCTGGCCGGCTACCGCTCCGTCCTGCACGGGCGGCGGCCGAGGGTGGCAGGGCACGGCTCCGAGCCGGCGGAGGTCGCGGTGCTCGTGGACCGGGTGCGGGAATGGATCGCGCAGGGTGTGAGGCCGTCCGAGATCGGCGTCTGCGCGCGCTTCAACCTGCTCCTCGACAAGGTGTACGAGCGGCTGGTGGCGGACGGGATCCCGGTGGCCCGGGTGCGGGACAACCCGGGCCCGGAGGTGGAGGGGGTGCGCCTGGCCACCATGCACGCGATGAAGGGACTGGAGTTCCGCTGCGTAGCGGTGGTCGGGGTGACGACGGGGGCACTGCCGTTCGGCCGAGAAGTCACCCCGGCTTCGGTCGATGCCCTTCAGCACGAGTCGGACCTGCTGCGGGAGCGCTGTCTGCTGTTCGTCGCGTGTACCCGGGCCAGGGAGGCGCTGTACATCTCCTGGTCCGGGCTGCCGAGCGAGTTCGTTCCGCAGGCGGCCGAGCGCTGAGCCGGCGGCGGGGCGAGCGCGTTCCCGGCTAGGCTTCCTCGTCGGGAGACGGCATGAGTGCCCCGTTGCCCAGTCCGTCGCGGGCCAGCTCCACCGCCTGACGGCCGAGGTCCGCGGCCTCTCGGACCCGTTCCTCGAACTCCCGGATCGTATTGAACGCCCGCCCGTAGCGGCGCTGCGCCTCGATGTCCATCTTCGGGACCCGGCCGCTTCGGACGTCGAAGCGATAGGTGCCGCTGGCGCTGGTCGAGCGTCGGGCGTTCGCCGTGCTGTGCAGGAAACCCCGAAGGTAGTCGGTGTCCAGCTGGTCGCTGACCGACGCCGGCTCGGTATCGCCGTACTCGACGAGTCCGGCCCGCGCGAGTTCGGCGACACTCACCGTCGAGGCTTCCATGGTTCCGGGACCGGTCCCCTCGGCGAGGGTCGGAAGGAGTGCGGCGAGCTGGGCGAGCTGCTGCTCCAGCCGGGTCCGTAGGGATTCGTACTCGGTGATGTAGTCGCGGTGCGAGGCCAGGATGTGCCGGCCGGGGGTGAGGTCGACGGCATCGTTCAGCAGGTCGACCAGGGAGGCGTCCACCACTTGGTGGGGGGCCGGGTCCAGTGGTCCGTCCGGATCGTTGGCGGTCAGATCGACCAGCCGCACAGCGGTCGCCGCATCACCAGTGCCCAGGGGGCGGGTGAGCTGCCAGACATGAACGGGGAGTGCGTGCGAGGCCGCGACTCCGCCGGGCAGGGCGACGACTTGTGTCAGTACCCCGCGCCGTACGAGCTCGGCCCGAATCCGGCGGCCTGCCTTGCGGTACGCGACCGATGCGGGCATGACCATGAGGACCCGGCCGCCCGGAGCGGTATGGGCGTACGCATGTTGCAGCCAGGCCAGCTCACCCTCAGCCTTGGGCGGTGTGCCGAACTCCCATCGCGAGTCGAGCAGCAGGGCCTCCCGGCCCCAGTCGGTGACGCCGACGGGCGGGTCGCACACCACCAGATCGGCAGACACCTGCGGCCACTGGTCGGCGCAGAGCGAATCGCCTTCCGTGACGGAGACGTCCGTCTGCCCGCCCAGGTCGGCCCGGAGCTGGGCCAGGCGCGCGCTGTGCGGCTCCCGCTCCTGCCCGAAACGTTTCAGCCCGTGTTTGGGTCCGACGGTGAGCAGCAGCGTGCCGATGCCACAGGCCGGGTCCAGCACGGTGGCCTCCGCGTGCAGGGTCCCGGCGAGATGGCGCAGGGCGCGAAGGATCCGCTCGGAGGTGACGTGGTCGGAGCCGGAGCGGCCGACGGAATCGGTGATCCGGGTGGCCAGCCCTTCGACGACCGAGGCGGCAGAGCCGGAGCGGACAAGTTCCTCGGACAGCCGGACGGCGTCGGCGGGAAGATCCGGAGTGGGTTCCGCCTGCGCCAGCCGCCTGGCGACGTCCGCGACACCGGCGACCGTCTCTTCCCCGTAGGCGGCCCGCACCGCCTGCCAGAGCCTGACCTCGTCCGAGACGTCCTGTCCCTTGTGCTGCCTGTCCAGCCACGCCTGGACCTCGGTGAAGGCGAAGAGCGGACTGTTCACACCGCCACCTCTGGGAGCGGGAAAGTCTTCATGGCGCCGACGCCAATTGGAGACGGCCGCCCGCGTCACACCTGCGAGGCGGGCGATCTCGGACCCGGAAACCAGCTGCTCCGGCGAAACACCCTCCACATCAGCCATGGCGCCAGCGTACACGACCGCTCCAGCGATTGACTTCACAACATGTTGACACCGTACACACAGTGTGTCATCCGAGTTCTGTCGGTGGCGGTCCGCTACTCCTCATCGAAGTCGTCCAGAGTGAAGTCGAAGGCCAGCTGCTCGACGAACCTCTGGCTGTCAGCAGCCTGCTCGTCCTTGGCATCGGTGTCGACCGTGTCGTCCTCGTCGTGCGGGAGGGCGTATTCGTCAGTGAGCCGCGCGAGGTGCAGGACCAATGGCAGCCCGAGCACGTCGCGGTAGTCGTCGTCACAGATGCGCTGCTGGTGGACAACTGCCGCCCATGCCTCCGGATCGTCCCCCGGCTGAAGGCAGGCAACCGTCAGTTCCAGGAGCTCCGGATTCCACGCGTTGGCCTTCGGCCGGAAGGCGTTCTTGCCCGAGGCGTTGGTGTGGGCGGTGAGCTTCGCGTCCTCGTTGGTGAGTTTGGTCTGCGTACTGGCCTTACCGGCCGTGCTGTAGAAGACACGACCGGAGTCCCCGGTCACACGGGACACCCATAGGCCGCCGGCGAAACCTGCCCGCTGCATGCCCTTGTGCTTCGGGTCGAGCTCCTCCGCCTCCGCCCACCACTGCGGGGTCTCGTCGCGCCCGCTGTCGGCCACGCGCACGACCCGGAGCTGCTTGCCGTAGAGACCGATCCGCTGGACGGGCCCGCCGTCCAAACCGAGCCGGTCCCGCTGCAATCCGTCGTTACGCAACCACGGCCAACGCTTACGCACGTCCTGCGCGTGTACGAACGCCAGCGTCGGGGCGCTGCGCAGGCCGGCCACGGTCTTCTTGACGAAGGCGGCCACATGCGCGGACTGCTGTGCCGCCGAACGGAGATCCGTGTCCCTGACCCGACCGGTGAGGGACTTCAGCAGCTCCGGGTACGGCACCCACTCGTGCATGTCGGCGGTCTTGCCCAGCACACACTTCGTTCCGGGTCGGATGAGGACGGCGATGGGAGTGAACTGCGCCCTTCCGGTGGGACCGTCGCGGCGCTGCTCGACCAGGTGGAAGGCGAGCTGGTTGAGTCCGGGCGGAATCAGCTCATCACCGAGGGCATGCTGCGGGATGAAGCGCGTACCGGTCTGCCGGATGCCGTCCGCCCAGGCCGCCTCGGCACGGATGCCGGCCTCCTCGGCCGCCTTCTGCGGCTCCAGATCCTGGTCCAAGGGGCGGAGGAACTGGGTGACCAGACCGGCCTCGGCGCAGCCGAGGCGGATGGCGTACTTGGGGTCGGCCCGACGCTTGGTGTTGCGGAAGCTCTCCTCACCTTCCAGTTCCACGAAGGCGACCTGTGCACCGGTCACCGGCAGGCGACCCGGCGCCAGTGCCGCCGCGACCTTGCGGCGACGCTCGTCGATCGCCTGTTCATGTTCCTTTCCGCGGCGGGGCACCCTCTCTCCGCCCAGCGGTGCGCCCAGGTCACCGAGCGGTAGTGCGCACAGCTTGACCGAGAGCTCCGGTGTGTCCCACCGCCAGATCTCACCCGTCCCTTCCCGCCGGTGGCCGGCCAGGCCAAGGCCCGCTTCCGCTGCCGCGAGCACCCGATCCCGCTGGTCATCGGTCTGGTAGAGGACCAGAGCGACGAGCGCGGCGCCGTCGAGGGCCTCGGCGAGGCGGGCCCTGCGCTTGACCGCGTTGTCGGCGACACGCTGCTCGCGCTTTCCGAGGGCGGCGGCCAGGTCCCCGGGCTTCTTCTCCACCTTCGGGATGGACGGCAGAGGCTGGAGCTGGCGCTTCGGCGGGCCGGCGTACCGGCTGCGTGCGAGCAGCGGCACCGGTACGAGCTCGGGGGCGAGCGCCTGCTCGGCCCACTCCGTGAGCCTCCGCCGCTCGCCCGGCATCAGACCGGTGCCGACGGGATGTGCCCCCATCGCCGCCTGGTGGCCGACGGCCAGAGTGAGCCCGTCCCTCCCACCGATCCAGTGGTCGGCCTCCTTGACCAGTCGGTCCACGGACGGCAGGGCGTCGAGCGCGGTGACGTATCCGAGCATCCCCTGCACTCCGCCCTGGCTCCAGTCCGTCGTGCCGTTACGCCAGCGGATGGTCGCCACGGAGAACGCAGGAGAGGACAGCCCGTCCGGGACGAGCGAGGTGTCGGGCAGCAGGTAGACGGAGACGCCCCTCTGGTACGGCATCCACACCTTCCCCGTGACGAAGCGGCGGATGCCAGTGGCCAGGTGCACTCGGGGGACGGAGGAGAAGGGTGAGGTGCGGACCGTGATCCTGATACTGGCCGCATAGTAGGAGGACGCCTTGCCCGACTCGATCTTCCGCGGGGGCCAGGACATCAGCTCCGCACCGCCGCTGCCGAGGCCCCGGGCGCCCGGAAGCTGGGCCACCCGTCGGAAAATCAGGCGTTCGCCGTTGTGCTCGTAGGGTTCCTGCCGCTCGATCCGGCCGGCCAGGACCTCCGGCAGCAGCCGGTACACGTGGTTCGCCGGCAGGGCGGTCCCCCCGGGAGAAAGCTCCTGTTCGAACAGGTCCACCATGCCGAGCTGCCAGTGCGGGAGCGCCGGACCGAGGTCCCGGAAGGTGTCCATCAGCTGGGCTCCGGTGGCGGGGTCGTCCGGCTTCTTGCCGAGGTTCCTCAGCCACGCGGCGATGTAGGTGTTCATGACCGACATCGGGTATTCCTGCTCGCAGTACAGCCAAGGGCGCTGCGAGCCGAAGGTGGCCGTCCCGTCGACGGTGACGATGTCGGGCGCGGTCGCACGCATCAGCTGGTTGACCGCCTGCGTGGGCACGGTACGGCGCCAGGAGGCCTCGCGCTCCGTCAGGCCCGCACGGCGCAGTTCCAGAAGAGGCTGCTCCCATTCGGCGGGCAGCACGAGCGTGTGCATCGGGACCGCGAAGGAGCCGCGCGACGGGTCGGCCGTGTAGGCCGCAGTCCGGATGTGCTGGTATTCCACGGAGTGGTTCTCCCTGTACGAGGGCGGGTGGGGCACGGAGGTCGGTTCGGCGTCGGTTCGACCTGGGTCAGCCCATGTCGGCGAGCGCCCGGTAGAAGGGCTCGTACAGCTCCTGCACGAGCGACTTGTCGATGGCGGCCAGATCGGAGTCGGGGTCGTCGAGGAAGTAGGGGGCGAGCACCTCACGCATGCTCGCCAGCAGGCTGGTCTCGGGGGTGTCGGTGGCCTGGAAGCCGGCCTCACGCGGCGAGAACGCGGCGTCGACGAAGACCACCCGGGCCGGCACGCCTCCGCGTACCAGGCGGCCGATGACCTGCCAGATGACCACCAGTTGGTCCCAGGTGAACGCGGTCTTCTCGTCCTCGCGCAGACTGGACCAGGCCAAGCGCCGGGTCAGCAGACGGTTCCACTGGCGGCGTGCGCGGCTGCGGAAGGCCACCGCTGCCCGATCGGGGGTGGCGGCGGCCAGAGCGGCCTGTTTGAACGACCCGTCGGTGTCCCTGAGCTGTCGCACCGCCCAGTCGTTGATGGCCTGGATGGCGAGTGAGATGTCGTCGGGTCTGGGGTGGGGCCGGGCCAGGAAGTACACGCTCCCGATGGCGGCTTTCCCCCCGCGGAGCACGATGTTGTGCCCGCGCTCCACGGCGAGCAGGGGAGCCACGAGCAGGTCACCGCCGACCGCGGGGAAGGATCTGACGTCGCCGCGGGGCAAGGTGCGCACCCCGTTGTCCTCGGGCATCCGAGTCCAGGCGGTGTCGGAGTCGGCGTCATCGGAGACGAGCTGGGTCACCCGGCCGTTCCACTCGGGGATCTGGTTGAGGTATTCGGCTGCCCGCCGGGCCTCGTCGTAGCTGCCGACGAGCAGCAGGATCCGGCGCCGCTCCGGGTCTTCGATCTCGGCGAGCTCGGTGTCGAGCATGCTGACGGCGTCCGGCAGACTGCGGTCCGGTACGGCGAGCTGGTGCAGCATGTGGATCAGCGCCTGCGGACGCTCTTCCGGGTCGCAACCGGACAGACGGAGGGGCTTGGGGTGGGGGCTGTCGGGCCAGTAGAGGAACTCCTTGCGGAACTCGGTGTCGAGCACTGCGCGGATCTCGGAGTCGAGCGGGCGCAGGATCGCGCCGACCGGGGCATGGAGGTGGTATCGGCTCGACGTCCCCGCCCAGCTGGTCGCGGACATCAGCAGGACGTGCGGGCCCGGGCGGCCGTCGACGGCACACAGGTCACCCAGTCGCATGAGCAGCTCCCTTCCCACCCCGTTGCAGCGGAAGAAACGCAGCTCGCCACTTCGGTCGCCGTCTCGCTCGCGCTCGTCGTGCCGGAACTGGAAGCCGAGCACGTTGCCCATGGGTGATTCGGGAATCACGGCCTCGTAGTCCTTGGGTGGCCGGCGGGAGAGCACATTGGAAGTGACGTCCAGGTTCAGAGCCGCCTCGACCCGGGGCCACAGCGTGGTCATGAAGTCCAGCCGGCTGTGCAGCGCGGCCAGCAACAGGGTGAACTCGAAGCGCCTGACCTGGAGGTCCGGCTGCTCCAGGACGCCGGAGTCCTGCTCGACGACGGCTGCGAGGGTCTCCCGCAGGCGTTCCCTCGTCCGGGCACCCTGCGGGGCGTGCAGGAGTTCCAGGGCCAGGTGGACGAAGGTGTTGACCACGGACGTGATCTCGTCCTGCTCGCCGTCGGACTGGTGCTCGTGCAACGGGCCGTCCCGGAACCGGAGCAGGGCCGCGTCCAGGACACGGGCGGCCGCCGGGAGCTCCTCGCCCTTGCGTCGTGCGGGGAACCAGCTGTCGAGCAGCAGGCTGTGCAGGGTGAAGGCGCTGAAGTAGTCGACGCTGATCCACTTCCGGATTTCGGCATGCTGCACCAGCAGGGCGAAGATCCGGTCCGTCGCCGCGCTGACCGTGTTGACGGCGTTGGTCCAGTCGTCCACGTCCCGCGCGGACAGCTGAAGCCGCCCGTCGCGTGCCATCTGCTGGAACTTGTGCACGGCGACCTCGTCGAACCACGAGTTCGGCGACCGGCCCACGAGTGTGCTGGCCGGCGCGAAGGCCGTGTCGAGCTGCATCTGGACCCGGTCCGCCTCGTCGACGATGACCAGGTCGCTCAACCGGCAGGCGAGTTCGAGGTAGCGCAGCTGCTCCTGGTGCTGGTGCCGGGGCACCGCGCTGTGTACGAGCCCCGCCGGGGTGGCGACCCAGACCTGGGCGTCGACCAGGTCGCGGGCGGCCCGGTGGCGTGGGCAGCGGTTCCACAGTGGGCACAGGCGCCGCTGCGGAGTCGGCTGGCTCCGGCGCGGGCCGGGATCCCCGTCAAGTGACGGGTCTCCCTCGTCCTCGGTGTGCTCGGGAACCGTGTAGAGGCCGAGGCAGGGCGCCTCCCGGATGCCGAGCGGCCGCCGGGCCTCCAGTCCGCGCAGCACGTCCACCGGGCAGGCGCTGCTGAGGTGGGTGAACCCGGGATGGACGTGTCCGAGCATGGTGGCGGCCCCCACGGTGGTCGTCCGGCGGTGGAGCCGGCTGATGTTCCGCTCCCGGGTCGAGTGGCCGAGTACGGGAGCGGCTCTGATGCCCAGACGGTCGAACTGCTCGACCACGGCCAGGGTCTCGGCGACGTCCCCCACGACGATGGTGACCCGGAGACCGGGCGGCTGGCTCACCACATGGAAGGTGAGGATGTCGCGGATGGTCGATTTACCGGCGCCGACCATGCCGACCATGTGCAGCAGCCGGTCGATCCGCAGCCGACCCCGTCCGACGAACCGCCCGAGCTCGTCGTCGCGTACAAGCAGCCTGACGCGGCGCAGTCGCCGCGCCCAGCCGCTGCGTGGACCGTCCGGTGTGAGGGCTTCGATGGCGTCCATGGCCATGGCCGCCTTCTCCAGGTCCTCCCACGTCACCTCGACGGGGGTGCCCCTTCCCACCGTGGGGGCGTCGAGCGCGTGGGACCTGGGCAAGGTGTCCGTCAGCAGGTCCTCGGTGAACTCGACAGAGTGGACGCGGTCCTGGACCCGGAAGGTGTACTCCCCGGCCGCGGCGAACGTCACCTCCTGGGTCGCGAACGCGGGTGCGCTGGTGAGTAGTTCCTCGAAGACCTGGAATCGCTGGGCGGCCCGGGCCGGAGTACGGCGGCGCGGCCGGCTCTCCAGGCCGTCCAGGTCGTAGCCGCGAAGCTGCTGGGGCACCGACATGTATGCCGTGACCTGCTCTCTCCAGGCCCGCCCCCGCCTCAGATCCCAGAGGTAGTGCCGGGCCCGGAGAATGCGCAGGCGTTGCTCGTCGGTATGGACATCGCCGAAGACCTCGCTGTACGGGTAGCCACCGAGCAGCGGCCACGTGTCGGCGGCCGTGCGGCTGGGCATGGCGCTCTCCAGCAGGTAGAGACCCAGCTCGACATCGAGCAGATCTCCGGGCCGGAAGGCCCCCAGGGCCTGGGGCCAGGCCTCGGCGAGCTGCCGAGGTGAGCAGCGCCGGTGCCATCCACTGCGGTCACGCATGCAGGCCTCCGTCGCGTGTGTGCTTCGTTTCGGACAGTTCGTCGGCGACCAGCCGAAGAAAGGCGCGGTCGTCCAGCAGGGTTACGCGTTCGGCCAGCTCCTCGGGCAGGTTGCGCAGGAACTGGCGCCCGTACGCCTCGTTCTCCTGGAAGCGATAGCGCGGTACGACGAGGAAGGCCCGCTCGTAGGGCGGTTCGGTGCGGAACGGGGTGAGCGTGCGGGCGAGCAGGACGGGGTTGACCCAGTCCTTGACGTCCACTGCCCAGTGGCGGCCGCCGGGCAACGGCACCCGGAGGTCGTAGGCGTCGTAGTTGGGCCACATCTCGGCCCGGATACCGAACTTCGCCAGCAGCGCGGACTCCAGCTCGGTCTCCGCGAGCCCCGGACTGGTGATGAACATCCTCAAGGGGCGGCTGAGCTGGAATACCCCTCCCCGCTCCGCCCGGAGTGCCCTGCCAGGGCGGCCTGCCCGCCCGTCCCGGCGGCAGCGGTCGAGCTCGCACCGGTGGCCGCCCCGCAGCAGTGGCACCATCAGGCAGCCGCACCGCTCGCACTGGCTGTAGGCGCCGTCGTGCAGATACGAGGCAGGGACCGGCTCGTAGCAGCGCTTGATGACCTGCTGAAGCAGCATCCCGCATGCGGGATCGCCGCCGAGGAGAGCGAGCTCGACGCCCGTCAGGACGGGCTTGGTGGTGAGCAGCTTGCGGAACGCGGTGTATGCGTGAGGCGCATTCGCCGCGCGGCAGACCGCCAGTGCCTCCAGGATCCGGTCGTTCTCGAACAGTTCTGCTGCTGGGTCGGCCGCGCTGACCTCCCATTCCAGACAGAGCTGGTGGGGCAGCCGGGTCTCGGGGTCGACCAGCCGGGTGTCACTGGTGCGCAACTCCTCGGGCAGGGCGAGTGGCCACCGCCCCAGCGGGCGTTCAGCAGCCCATCGAGCCATGTCCGGCACGCTCCCCGGTGGTTCCACGCCCACCCGAAGGCAGTGCAGGACCAGGCGGTTGTAGGCGTTCTGCACGTTGGCCGGATAGACCGGGTTCGGGACCGTGCGCTGCCTCGAAAGTATGAGCAGCGCGCCGGCGACCAGGCGCAGCAGGTTCTCGTCCGGCGCGGCGGAAGTACCATCGGACCGTTCGGGCAGGCTCGCGGTTGTCATCCGCCCCCCGTCTCAGGCTCGTGTGCCAGGGTGTTGCTGGGACACCACCGGGATACCGGACACCACTGACAGTGGCGCCCGGGGCGGGCCTCATAGGTCTCGTCCTCGCGCCACGGACCGGCGTACTTGCGCAGTACGGCCATGGCCTTGGCGAGCCGATCGGGGTCAGTGGGGTCGATGACGTACGGGTGAGAGCCCGTCGGGCGCAGAACCTCGACCTCCACCCGGGAGCCTGCGGGGTCACCACCGAAGGCTCCACGGGCGAGCAACGCGACAGCGAGCGCAAGTTGCGGGTACTCGTCCAAAGGGTCGTCGTGGTACCAACGCGCCTTCCGGGTGGTCTTCAGTTCGTGCCACACCCAGGAGCCGTCTTCCCGGTACAGCAGGTCGGGCTTGGCGATGACGACCGCCTGCGCGGCGGTGTCGTGTACGACGCGCAGCGGTTCCGTCTCCACCTGGTCGATGAGGGCGGCGTCGTGGAACGGGCAGGCACTCACGTGGTGGAGCAGCATCTGCCGGCCGGTCTCGGCTTCCTCGTCGGACACCTGCCACCGGCCACGCGTCCAGTTCTCCGCCTCGGCGGGCATGTCGGCGACCGCGCAGGCCGGCCGCCCGTCCCGCTGGTGCAAATGCTCGATCCAGCCGTGCACTGCCTGGCCGAGCTTGGCCGCACTGGTGTACTCGTCTTCCTTGGGCAGATGCAGCCCGCGCAGTAACTCCTGTGCCGGGCATTCCCGGTGGTATCGCAGGTCACTGACGGACACCTTGCGCTGCGGGCGCACCTGCGAGGGAAGACCCAGCACGCCAGGGGTGCGCGGCACCGCGGCGCATCCCGTGAACTGCTTGCAGTCGATGCACGAGGAGCCGGGCACCGGGTCTCCGCCCGTCACGACACGGGTGACGTGCGGGTGGCCGTGTTCGGCGTAGAAGGCCTCCGCTTCCTGAACCGTGCCGTCGAACTCCACGGTGTGGCGCCCGTCGCCCAGCCCTACTTCGACGACTCGGACACGCGCCGGTCCGCTTCCCGGCCCGTACGGCTGGAATTTGTTCTTCCACTTGCGCGGCCAAGAGGCGGTTCGACCGCGCGCCGCCACATACGCCGCGATGGCGATCTCACCGGCGGTGGAACCCTTAGGAGCGCCGTGACGCAGCCGCCGGAACTCCCGGGTGAGTCCGTCGGCGGACTCGTATCGGCGCCACCAGGCATACATCTCCCAGAACTTGCCGTTCTCACGCTGCACCACCCAATAGGGACGTACGGGCCGCAACCGGTCGGACACGCCTCCCGCGTCGCCGCCGCTGCCGAGGTACGTGCGCACCGCGTGCTCGACGTAACGACGGTGCCCGGGGTGCAGCCCGGGTGTCCGCGAGGCGAGTGCGGCGAGCGCCGCCTCGCGAGAATCACCCCCGAACTCGACCCGGTCGATGACCTCCATGACCGGTCCGAGGGTGAAAGTCTCCAGCACGGCCTTGGGAAGCTGCGACCTGTGGGCGGGGAAGAGCGCCGGGCGCGCCTTCGCCGCCGCGTGGGACGGGCAGGTGCGCTCTTCGTCTCCGCCCGTTCCCGGTCCGATTCGCAGCAATCCCTCGTCCCCGGCCAGCCAGGCCGGCTTCTGCCACACGCCCATGAGCCCTCCCTTGTGCATCCGCCAGACGTCCGTGCACATCAGTCAGGAAAGCAATCTCTGTGGATATAGTCAACCAGATTCTATGTCCACAGTCACACGCTTGTGTGTACTTGGCTGCTCACCGCTTGCCGCGTAGAGTCCGGCTCAGGCACACGCGATGCGTGCAGTCCCCCACGCATGGGCAGGGCGCGCCCCTCACAGGGCGACGGCCAAAAAACTTCGAGGAGGGGAGGCACCATGTCCGGCAACCGCGTGGAGGTCACTTCGGCGGACATCGCCCGGATCACTGGTGTTCGCCCCACCGCCGTCAGCAACTGGCGCCGCCGCCACGAGGACTTCCCCCAACCCGTCGGCGGCACCGAACGCAGCCCCCGCTTCGACCTCGGGGAGGTCGAAGCGTGGCTGCGACGGGAAGGGAAGACGCCGGAGATCCCCCCCGCCCAGCGGCTGTGGCAGGCCCTGGGCTCGATGGGGGACGTCATGCCCCTGGACGACGCCGTGGGCATGGCAGGAACGCTCCTCCTCCATCTCCATGAACATCCGGGCACCACGGTCCCCCCGACCGCCTCCGGATGCAGCCGACTCATGCAGGCGGCCGACCAGACCCTGAGCCTCGCCCGCGGCGCCCGCGCCGGTGTCACGGCTCTCCTGGCCCACTCCCCCGGCCAAGAATTCGGCCCGCGTCAGACCCAGTTGCTCCGTGCTGCCGTCGATGCAGCCAACGCGGACGGTCCGGCCGCCGCGTTCGAAGAGCTCTGCACCCGGTACCTGTCAGGCGGCCCCAGGGCCGCCTTCAACCCGACTCCTCCGGCCCTGGCCACCCTCATGGTCGCCCTTGCCGGCCCTGCCCACGGCACATTGCTCGATCCCGCCTGCGGCAGCGGCACGATCATGCTCGCCGCGGCCGATGCCGGTTTCACCCGCCTTCACGGCCAAGAACAGAACCCCTCGCTCGCCAGGCTCGCCGCCCTACGCCTGGCCTTCCGTGCGGCGGTGTCCGGCGGCCCGACGGTCGTGTACGACGTACACGCCGAGGACTTCCTGCGGCATCCGGCCTATCCGCGCCGCGCCTCCGCCGTCGTCGGCAATCCACCCTTCGCCGACCGCGCTTGGGGCTACGAGGACCTGGCCGACTCTCCCCTGTGGGAGTACGGCGTGCCGCCCCGCGGCGAATCTGAACTGGCCTGGGTGCAGCAGGCCCTGGCGCACGCGTTGCCCGGCGCCCCGGTCGTCCTGCTGATGCCGCCGGCCGCCGCGGTACGCCCCTCCGGGCGCCGCATTCGCGCCGCCCTGCTGCGGCGTGGCGCCCTGCGCGCTGTCATCTCACTGCCGCCGGGCTTCGCCGCGCACTACGCCCTCCCGCTGCAGATCTGGGTGCTGCGCCGCCCGGAGGCCTCTGCCCCTCCCCTCGGGGAACACGCGGGCAACGACCACCTGCTGGTGGTCGATGCCAGCGAGGTCACCGAGCCCCTCCCCGTAGTGACGGAGATCTGGTCCGACTACCACGCAGCTCCGGAGTCCTTCGCCCCCCGCCCCGGCATGGCCCGTACGGTCCCACTGATCGAGCTGCTCCACGACGCCGACGTCACTCCCCGCCGCCATCTTCCGCAGGCCGAGCCTGGCAGAATGCCCCAGGAGGCGCTGGTGGCCGCCCGTTCGGCGTTCGAGGCCGCCTCATCCGCTCTTCCCACACGCATGCCCCCGCTGCCGCTCCGCCCCGAGCCGTCCACGGACGAGCGGCTGACGGCGCAAACGGTTGCCCTCGGAGACCTGATCAAGAGCGGCGCGATCGTCCACCATCGACCGGGCCCGCCGAGCGGCGCCGACGAGGTACCCTCCGAGCCGGGCGAAGCCCGTTACCTGCTGGTCCGGGACATCACCTCGGGCCGCCCTGCCTCCGGCGTCGGACCGGCCCCGGCGGAGCCATTGCTGTACCCGCTCATCCGGGCAGGCGACATCCTCCTCCCCACGCTGGCGCGGGAGGTCGTGACACGGGTCGCCACCGGGGAAGACGTCGGGACGTACGCGGGCTCCGGTGTTCATCATCTGCGGGTCACCGACCCCGAACTGGTCGACCCGTGGTATCTCGCCGGGTTCTTGGCCAGCGCCGAGGGCGGTCGGCAGGCGGCCTCTGTGACAAGCACCCTCAGCACCCGCACCCGGGTTGATCCGCGCCGGGTACGGATTCCGCTGCCGCCGATCGAGTGGCAACGCGCGTACGGCCACGCCTTCCGCTCCATCGCGGAATTCACCACAGCCGTACGTGCCGTCCACGACCTTGGAATTGATCTGGCACGTGACCTGGCAGAAACCGTCGCGGCAGACCTGCGGGCGTCCTTGACCGACAGCCGGCCCACCGCACACCGGTAGAACCCGTGGCCGCCGACGTTGTGCAACACCCCTGCTCCCTTGCCTCGCCGAGCACCCGGCGCCGGCGAGCTCGGGCCGCGGCCGCCCGGGGGCTGCCGCGGCAGTCCTTGCCTTCACGGCCAGCTCTCCCGAGGTGAACGTGCGGGTGACCGCGCTCCCGGAAGCGGGGTCGGGCCTCGCTCGTGACCTGGACCGCGAAAGGGCCGGAACCTTCCGCACAGCGCGGTGGCGAGGGCTTCCGTCCGATTGAATGAATGCCGTGACACATGCTCTGGGTTTCACCGAGGAAGACCTGCGCCGACTGGCCGGGGCGCGCTCCTTCGAGCGGGGGCTCGGCTACTTGTCCGCGATCTCTGGAGTCCCGTACCCAGGAGGAGCTGCTTGCCCTGGTACGAGAGCAGCTAGCCGACGACCGTGACCTGCGGCGCCGCCTGGAGTTGCGCGCGGCCGCCGCCGGCGAGGACACCGGCATCGTACGCGAGCGCGTTCTGAGCCTCCTCGACACCCGCCCCTTCGCCCGCTACGGCTACGTCGAGTACGCCGACGCCCACGCTTACGGCAGGCAGGCGGCAGAGGCCGTCACCGCACTGCGAGGACTGACGGCGAGCGGTTGGTCGGCGGACGCGGTGGAGGTGGCCCGCGAGGCTCTCCAGAGTCTGGGCCGCGCGTACGGCAGGATCGACGACTCGGACGGGCTGGTCGGGGACATGGCCGCCCGGCTGGCCGAAGCCCATCTGGAAGCCTGCCAGACCGCGCGGCCCGACCCGGTGGAGACCGCCGAGTGGCTGGTGCCATACCTGCTGAACGAGGCGAACGACACCACCGACATCGACCTCTTCGACTACCGGGAGGTGCTCGGTGACCCGGGCCTGACCCGGGCGCGCGCTGGTCGTGGCTGCCTGGCAGGCCAACCCGAAGGGGTGGGGGGAAAAGTACCTCATGGAGCGCGTCCTGAAGGCCGACGGCGACAACGTGGACGCACTGATCGCGGTACACGCGGCGAACCTCGCCCCGAACGGCCGAACCCACCTGGTGATCGCCAGGGAGCTGAAGGAGGCGGGCCGCACGGGCCAGGCCCTCGAGTGGGCAGAACGCGGCCTGCGGGAGACCATCGCCGAATGGGGACCCGACGGTGATCTGGTCAACTTCGTCTGTGAGCGCTACGAGCAGGCCAGCCGTCTGGCCGACGTGGTCGGGGTCCGCCAGGATCTGCTGCGCGCCCGTCCCTCGCTGGCCGCCTACCAGCACCTGCGTACGGCGGCGCGTGCGGCCGGCACCTGGGAGAGCGCCGAACGCACGGGCGCCCTGGAAGCGCTGGAGGCCGTCGCCCAGCCCGAGAAGGGCCACTGGTACAACGGCTCCGTGCTGGTCGACGCGCTCATGGACGACGACGACCTCCAGGCCGCCTGGCAGGCAGCCTCTGGCGGCTACGCCGACGAGGGCCAATGGCTCGCCTTGGCCGACCGGATCCGCGATCGGCGACCGGCAGACGCGCTGAACGTCTACCTGCGCCAGATCGAACCGCTGCGCAGGCAGACCGGTGACGGCACGTACGAGCGCCTTGCGGAGCTCCTGCTCAGCGCCCGCGCCTGTCATCGCCTGCTGGGTTCGGAAGCTGAGTTCGCCAGCTACCTGGCCGCCCTGCGCTCCGACCAGAAACGCAAGCGAAAGCTGATGGCCATCCTTGACCAGCACGGGCTCTGAGCGACCTACCCGCTGCCCGCCGCCGAGGTGCGCTCCGCGTACCAGGACATCCCGGCGCCGCTGCCATGCGGGCAGGTGACCACACAGCCCTCGTTGGTCGCGATGACTGCCGCCGCGCTGGGCCTCGCCGACTGTGAGGGGGTGCTCGAGACCGCCCTATTTCGGCTTGTGCAGACCGCGGTGAGCGTCGAGCGCCGTCCGGACCTGGTGGCGGAAGCCCGGCGGCGGCTGACCGCGGAGGCGCGTGTGCGCCGCTCTGCCCGGTCGGCAAGCCGGCGCGCTACAACTGGTGGGCGCACACCTACGGCACGGCCGGTCACGTTCGAGTCCTGTCGCCCAGCGACACTCCTGCCGACGCTAGGGCTGAGATCGAACTCTGTCCAGATGGCGATCGCCTCACCTGAACGAAGGAGACGAAGCTGCTGCCGCCTTACTATGCACCCTCGCCATCCGGTGGATGACTGCACCCGTGCCGTCGGCGAGGACGGCCGGGTGCGGCCTCGACGACGTCGGGCTCCACGTCACAGAGGCCGTCACAACGTACCGACAAGTCCCCGGCGCCAGCATCATGCGCGACCGCCAGCTGGTGTGCTTCCGTGAGCAGCCTCAGGGGCTGATGCTGACCGATTGCTGACCAAGGCCCCGACGCCACGCCCCTGACCTGCAGAAACGCCCAGATGTCAGATGTTGGACTTGAACATGGTACGAAGCATGAAGAAACTCCCGAAATGTCTGCTCCCTGCCTGCTTCACGCAGGTCAAGGGCGGTCTCGGCAGCCTATAACGATTCGCGTGTCCGGTCAGCCGCCCCGAGGCATTTCAGGACTCGTGCCGACCGCGTGGTGGCCGCCCGCCGCGCTGCCACGAGAGCGGGCACCGCGCCCGCCGTGGCCGGCGCCCGGTCAGGGCCGGCCCGGCCCGTCCGGGCGGACGACGTGGCGGCCTGCGGGGTGGGCGACGGGCTCGCGGGGACCGGTGGCGCGGCTGATGGCCGATTCGACCGAGGCGGCCCGGTCCGCGAGGAGGGCGAGGGTCGCCACCGCGCGGGTAAGGGGTCCGAATCCGGGCCTCCCAAAGCCTCGCCCCGGACGCGGGAGGCCCGGATCGCGGCCCCCAGCGAAGGGCCCCCCAGCGAAGGGCCTGTCCAGGGGGGCGTGTGGCAGGCCGGGACATACCCGAGGACTACTCGACGGCTTCGACCGCGTCCTGGCCGCTGTGTGCACGACCGGCCGCCGGCTCACGCGAGAAGAACTCGAATCGCGCCGAGCCGTCGGTGAGCGGGCCGCCGAGGCCGGATTCGGACTCCGCGTGCTGGTCCGCCTCTACTCCATGGGCCCCTGCGGCAGGCCCGGGGCGGGCCCCGTCCCATGCCGGAAACGCTGATCGCGTACTTCGACTCCGGCTGCAACGCGGCGGAGGCCGCCCGGCGGCTGAGCCTGAGCGTGCGGGCGTTCACCCCTCTGGAGCGCATCCACCGGCTCACCGGCGCGAGCCCCGCCGACCCGGGGCACCGGACGGTGGTCGAACGATCGACCAGCGTTCGGGAGTGCTGTCACTTCGTGTCTCCGCGGGCTCGTGCCCGAGCCCTGGCCGCCTTGCGCGCGGGCGCCGTGCCGTGCCGCGTCCGGATGATCAGGACGGCGGCCGAGGCCACGAACAGGACGGCGGTGATCAGCAGCCAGCGAGCCAGGAAGCCGTCGTCGGACAGGCCCGTGGCGGCGGTGAAGCCACCGACCCGGCGCAGGATGAGCGGCCACCACACCAGCAGCAGGAGACCGGACACGAAGGCCGGGACGCGAACGTAGTTCACGGAGGGCTTCGCCCTGACCCGGGTGTCCGCCGTACCGGTGCGGAACAGCAGCTGCGCCGCTCTGTCCGCCGTCGCGTACAGGGGCAGCAGGACGAGGTCGTGGAGGAGCGCAGCTCCGACGAACCACAGCGCCACGCCGAGGGCGTCCCCCTCGAACAGGCGCAGACCGGCGTAGACGGCGAGGGCGAAAGAGGCGAGGACGAGGAGGAGGTGGAGGGGGGAGGCACCATAGTGACGACGGAAGGCGGCCCTGCCGCCGGCAGCGCTCACGCGGGGTCTCCGAAGGTGAGACGGGTGACCCACTTGGTGTTGTGGACGCCGGGCGCGGCCGGGACGATCACGCGGGCCGGGTAGCCGTGGTCGAGGCAGAGATCGGCCCCGTTGACCCGCACGGCGAGGAGCGAGCGCGTGTCGCGTGCCTGATTGGCGGCCAGAACCGCCGAGCTGAAGGACCCGCCGCGCTGTACGGACTCGACCAGGACCCGAGGGGTCTGCGCGCCGAGTCCGACGAGGGCGGCGAGATCGGTGAGGCGGACCCCGCTCCACTGCTGGTCGGAGGTCGACCACCCCTCCACGCAGGCGATCGGCAGGGCCGACTCGCTCTGGGGCATGGCCAGCAGCTCCTGCCGGGTCAGGACCACCTGGCGTCCGGCCCCGCGCACGGTCAGCCGCCAGTCCGGGCCGATGTCACCGGGGCGGATACCGACCGAGCCGGCGGTCTTGTTGATCTGGAATCCGTTGGGCCCGGGACCGGGATCGCGTCCGTGCGGAGCCAGCAGTGCGGTCCCGCGCCACCAACCGCCGATGCTCTGACCGGCCGTCACGACGAGGAGGGCGAGGGAGCCGGCTCCTACCATGGCCACCGCGCCCCGCCGCGAGATCGTCGGGGCTGCGGGCCGCGGGGAGACCAGGCCGGCCGCCTCCTCGGAGCCCGCCCGGGGCTGGGCGTCGCGTCCGGCACGCACCGCGTGCACCGCCCGCGGCAGCCGGAACGCCACATGCACGACGAAGGCGCCGATGAACACCCAGGCGCCGTAGAAGTGCAGGGTGTAGAAGGATCCCGGGAAGATGTAGTGCAACTGCACGTTGAGGATGCCGGTGACGAACTCGAAGCCCGCGCCGCCCACCAGCAGAAGCAGGGACAGGCGCTCGATGCCGTGGCTGACGGACCGCACGGGCGGCCACTCGAACAGCTTCGGGATGACCGACCACAGCTTCGCCAGCAGCACCGGTACCAGTACGACGCCCAGTACGACGTGCACGCCCTGGGTCAGCCGGTACAGCCAGTACGGCGAGGTAGGCCAGGTGAACAGGTAGAAGCCCAGCCAACCCTTGTCCGGGGTCTGGTCGTTGACCGCTGCCAGGTCCGGGTTGTAGGCCGCGTACGACAGCAGCCCGGTCACGAACAACACCGTGACCCCGCCCAGCAGGGCCAGCCCGAACACGGCCGTCAGCCACGGCCCCCGCAACGGGCTGCGCCAGAACCCCGGCCGGGACGGACCCGGCGGCGGCCCCGCCGCCACGGCCGTGTCCACCGCACCCCGCAGCCGTGCCGGAAGGGAAGGCTTCGGCGGGGTGCCCGGCACCGGTGCCGGTCTGCTCTCGGGCCGATCCCGCTCGCCGTCACTCGCCGCCATCGAGCACCTCCGCGCACCAGGGTCCGGGCCTATCGGACGGAACGATCAGGGAGAACATCCCGCACCGGGCCCCGGCCCGACCCGTGACACGCCACGCCTGCGACCAGACGGACGGTGGCCGGCTACCGCCTGCCCGGCTTCCGGGGCGGATCGGCCGGCGGGTGGCCCGCGGCCGGGGCGGCGGTGCGGGGGAGGAAGGCCGCGGCGGTCAGGCCGCCGAGTCCGACGACGGCGAGGACGGCCATCGCGGTGGCGTAGGCGTTCCTCGACAGGCCGGCGACGAGGATGGTGCCGGCGATGGCGGTGCCGAAGGACGAGCCGAGGTTGGACACGCTGCGGGACAGGCCGGAGATCTCTCCCTGGCGCTCCTCGGGGAAGGCGGACTGGACGATGTTGACCGAGGGGGTCAGCATCCCGCCGAGGCCGAGGCCGATCAGCAGCAGGCCCGGGGCGAACGCCCAGGGGCCGGGAGAGCCGGCGACGAAGGCGATCAGGACGCCGATCCCGGCGATGGCCAGGGCGAACCCGGCCATGATCAGCGAACGCTGCGGCCACCGTTTCGCGAGGCGTTCGGCGGCCAGGGAGGAGGCGAGCAGGCCGAGAGTGGCCGCCGTGAAGATCACCCCGGTCTGGACGGCGTCGTAGCCGCGGACGACCTGCAAGAACGCGGCGACGGTGAAGGAGGTGCCCATGAGCAGCAGCCACTGGGCGTTCTGGGTGACCAGCCCGAGGTTTGACGTGCGGTCGCGGAACAGGCCGGTCGACAGCAACGGCTCCCGCCCGGCCCGCTCCTCGCCGCGCACCCACCGCAGGAACCAGAGCAGGACGAGTGCCCCGGCCGCCAACAGCGCCGCCATCAGCCACAGGTTGTCGTCGGCGGCGAGGATGCCCATGACGATCAACACCAGCCCGGCCGCGGAGAGCACGGCGCCGCGGACGTCGAAGTGCCGTCCCGGGTCGGGCGGCAGGGGGTCGACGAGCGAGCGGCTCATGACGACGATCAGCAGGATCACCAGGGCCTGGAAGACGAAAGCGGCGCGCCAGCTGATCGCCGAGGTGATCAGGCCGCCGATGAGCGGGCCCGCCGCCGCGCCGACGCCGCCGGCGGCCATGACGATGCCGAATGCGCGGGCACGTGAGGTGAGGTCGGTGAAGAGCAGGGTGGTGAGGATGTAGACCGGTGGGATCAGCAGCGCGGTCCCGACGCCTTCGAGGATCGAGTTGCCGAGGATCAGCACGCCGAGGCCGGGCGAGACCGCGCTGAGCACCGCCCCGGCCCCGTACACGACGAGTCCGATCAGGAAGCAGCGCTTGCGGCCGAGGATGTCGCTCAGCTTGCCGCCGGGGATCATCAGCGCGGCCATGACCAACAGGAAGATCGTGATGGCGACCTGGACGCCCTGGACGGTCGTGTCGAGGTCGTGACTGATGTCGTTGATCATCACGTTCATGTTGGAACCGGCGAAGCTGCAGATGAACTGGGCCAGGGCGAGCGGGGCCAGGAGCCGCCGGCCGGAACCGGCCCGCGGCGCGGTGGTGGGGCCGGTCGGGGGTGTCTGCTCGGTCATGATCCCTCCGCACCTCGCGTTCTGCTCGGGCCGGTCGGAGGTCAGCGGGGCCGGGCTTCCGCCCGGCCGATCTCCTCGGCGAAGAGACCGACGTGGTCGGCGTGGGTGGGCATCGCGCCGCAGGCCGGGAAGCCCGGTGCCCCTGGACGTCGGGGGAACCTGACGGAACCCGGCCGGGCGGACGGTGCCCTTCCATCCTGCGGCCCGCCCACCGACGCCGCACGCCCGGCGGGTCGGCTGCTCGGGGCCGCAGCCCGGTCCGAGGCGTCCGGGCATCCGAGGCGTCCGGGCATCCGAGGCGTCCGGGCATCCGGAGCCTCTGGGGCGGGTCAGGCCTGGTCGTGCCAGGAGAGAGCCGTGATGCGCCAGCCGGCGGGGGTACGGACGAACTGGAGGGTCTTGGTGCCGACGCCCTCGAAAGGGGCGCCGTCCAGGGTTCCGGACTTGCGGTAGTCGCCGAAACGCGACGCGACGTCACCCCGGACCTCGGTGCGTTCGGAGGTCTCCCACTCCGAGAAGTCGACCAGGCGGCCCTCGTCCAGCAGCCGCTGCCGGGGTTCGATGAACTCCTCGACGGTGTAGACCGTGAACTCGGGGCCGGTCTTGACGATCACACCGCCGGGCAGGAACAGTCGGCGGAGCCTGCCGACATCGGCGGTCCTGCCGCCCCGGTTGTCGAAGGAGCCGAAGAACTCGGCCGTCAGGGCGTCGAGTTCGGACTTGGACCGCGTACCTGACATGGCGTGTTCCCCCGCTTCGGTTTCCCGGCCGCCCTCCCCGGGCCGGCCACGCCCACAGGTGGCCGATCGACCGGGGCGCGTCTCAAAAGTAGCGGCAGAGGGCCGACAGACCCAGGAACAGGGTCGGAAGCACCGGGATCGCCGCCACCGCACCGGCAGTCAGGCGTCGGCGCAGCATCCGGTAGCGGTGTTCGTAGGCCGCCGCGAGTTCCTCCCCGCGGGCCACGACGGCCGCCAACATCTGCCGCTTCATGCGCAGGTGGTGCTCGGCGAAGAGGCCCGCGATCTCCTGTCGTTCGCCCGGGCCGAGCCAGCTCAGGCGCCCGGCGAACGCCTGCGCCTCGGTGTGGGCCTCGTGCAGGGCCGCCTGGCTGATCAGGTAGCCCTCCAGGCGCGCCAGGCCCGCGGCGGTCTCCGCCTCACCCGGTTCGTCCATCGTCGCTCGCCGCCGCCCTGCTACCCGGCGGCCGTGGGGCCGGCGGAGTCGTCGCGGGGCGGCGAGACGGCCTTGTCCTGGTCGATCACGTCGCGTTGGCCCTCGTTCTCGCGGCGTTCCAGTTCGGAGATCTCGTAGTGGTGCAGGTCGAAGGCGGGGGA
>NZ_SSBJ01000044.1 GCF_004795055.1 Streptomyces sp. A1136 | reverse complement strand
GCCCCGCCGATGCCCGCGGCGGCCCCCGCGGCACCCGCGCCGGCCCCGGCCGCCGCCCCGGCCCCCGGCGGCACCGGGAAGATCAACCTCGACAAGGGCCGCGTCGACCTCCGGAAGAACCAGACCGTCTCCCTCGTCAAGGGCGGCCGCCCGCTGCTCTCCCAGGTCAAGATGGGTCTGGGCTGGGAGCCCGCGTTCGGCGGCCGGGCCATCGACCTGGACGCGTCCGTCATCGCCTACGGCCCGCAGCGCAACCACATCGACAGCTGCTACTTCGGCAAGCTGTCGATCCTCGGCGGGGCCGTCAAGCACTCGGGGGACAACCTGACCGGCGAGGGGTCCGGGGACGACGAGGTCATCGTCGTGGACCTCGGCCGGCTGCCCGCCGAGGCCACGGGCCTGGTCTTCACGGTCAACTCCTTCTCGGGCCAGAAGTTCACCGAGGTGGCGAAGGCGTACTGCCGTCTGATCGACGCGGCGAGCGACGAGGAGCTGGTCCGCTTCGACCTCACCGGCGCCGAGCCGCAGACCGGCGTCATGATGGCGAAGCTGATCAGACAATTCAGCGGCGAGTGGGAGATGACGGCCATGGGCGACTTTGTGAAGTCCCGCACAGTGCGCGGCATGGTCAAGCCCGCCTCGGAAGCACTCTGAGCAGGTGGGCGGCCACATGGCGCCACCCGGCGCCGACACCGGGTGAGCGATGACACCTCTAAATCGGAGGTGACTGTCAGTGGCCGCCCGTAGCCTTGTAACCATGCAGAAGACACTCCAGCCCGCGGGTCCGGCCCGCCCGTCCGCCGCAGAGGCGAACGCGGCGATCCGGCACCTCGTCGAGACCCGAGTGGACGACGAGTGGCCCTCCGAGGCGTACGAATTCCTGCTTGAGGAATGGGCCGCGGCCTCCCGCGCGGAGGCCACTCCGGTCCAGTAGGGCCGCTAGCCGGCCGGGCCGCGTGGGCCCGGCCGTCGTCCGTCGGCGTTCGTCGGCATCCGTCGGCGTCCTCAGTGGGCGCGCCGCCACGGCCCGGTGATGGCCAGCATGATTCCCGGTTCCTGGATGTTGGCGTACAAGGTGCGCCCGTCCGGGGAGAAACAGACGCCGGTGAACTCCGAGTACTCGGGGTTCTCGGCCGTCCCCATGTTCATCTCGTTGCGGGCGAGCGGGTAGGTGCGGCCCGATTCCGTGGCGCCGAGCAGGTGCTGGACGCCCTCGCCGTCCTCCGCGATGACCAGACCGCCGTACGGGGACACCGTGATGTTGTCGGGCCCGTCGAAAGCCCCGTCCTCGGACGGGTCGGCGTTCACCCCGAACAGCACCATCAGCCGGATCGTGCGCCGCTTGGGATCGTAGAACCACACCTGGCCGTCGTGCGCGGTGCCGGGGCTCTCGGAGCGGGCGTAGGAGGAGACGAAGTACGCGCCCCCGTCGGCCCACCACATGCCCTCCAGCTTGCGCGCCCGGGTCACGGCGTCCGCCCCGAACTGCTTGCGCACCGATGTCGTGCGCGCGTCACGGTCCGGGACCTCCACCCAGTCGACCCCGTACACGGTGCCGGTGCGCGTCGCGCGCGAGAGGTCGTCGACGAACCGCCCGGTGCTGTCGAAACACTTGGCCGCCGCGAGCACGCCCGCGTCGGGGGCGAGCGTACGGAGCTTCCCGCGCCCGTGGCGGAAGCCCTGCGGCGGGGTCCAGCGGTACAGCAGCCCGTTCGGGCCGGAGGCGTCCTCCGTCAGGTAGGCGTGGCCTTGGCGCGGGTCGATGACGACCGCCTCGTGCGCGTACCGCCCGAACGCCTTGACGGGCCGCGGGTCGCGGTTGGCGCGGCGGTCGTGCGGGTCGACCTCGAAGACGTAGCCGTGGTCCTTGGTCATCCCGTTCTTGCCGGCCACGTCCTCGGTCTCCTCGCAGGTCAGCCAGGTGTCCCAGGGGGTGGCGCCGCCGGCGCAGTTGGTGGACGTACCGGCGATGCCGACCCATTCGGCGACCTCGCCCCCGCGGCGCACCTCGACGACCGTGCAGCCGCCGGAGGCCGCCGGGTCGTACACGAGGCCCTCGGTGAGGGGGACGGGGTGCGCCCAGCCTGAGCGGGGGCCCTTCAACTCGTGGTTGTTGACGAGGAGGGTGACCCCGCGGTGGCCCTCGAAGGCGGCCGTCCCGTCATGGTTGGAGGGGGTGCTCTCGCCGGAGTCGAGCTTCGTCACACCGCTGTGGGTGATGACGCGATAGGTGAAACCGGCCGGGAGGGCCAGGATTCCGGCCGGGTCGAAGACGAGGGGGCCGTAGCCGGGCTCGTACGGGCGGCCGTTCCCGTCATGCCGGGTGGTGTCGTCGGCGGCCGGCGCGCCGGGGGCGGTGGCGAGCGCGCCGACGGTCCCGGTGAGCGCGACTCCCGCGCCGGCGATGACGGAGCGGGCGGTGAAGTCTCTACGGCTGAGGGGCATCATGGCTCCAGGGGTGGGCGGTGGTGCGCCTGTCGTACGGTCGTCGGCGCACACGCTCCCGCCCGCACGTGAACGGCGGCTGAATTACCCCCGACGACCGACCGTCCCATGCCGGCCCCCCGAAATGGCGAACTCCGGTCCCGGATCGGCGCGTTGTCCCCTCTTGCGCTGGCGCCCTGCCCGTCCGGCGCGGTCCGGCGGCCCGCCCGAGCCGCCACGCGGGCACGGCCGTCCGGGACCGGTCAGGGGCGGCGGGAGCGGGCCTTGAAAGCGGCCTTTCGGGCTTCCTTCGCCGCCTTCTTGTCCGGGTGCATCCGGCCCATCGCCTCCAGGACGTCCGCCGTCGCCGGGTGCTCCACCCGCCAGACCTCGTCGAAGAACCCCGCGTGGTGCCCTGTCAGGCTCCGCATCAGCAGCGGCAGTTCCTCCGCCTCGCCGTCCGCCGCGAGCTGCGCCGCGATCGTGTCGACCGTCAGCCAGAACACCATCGCCCCGTCCGGCGCCGGTACGTCCTTCGCCCCGCGCTCGGCCAACCACACCCGTGCGAGCCCGCCGAGGCGCGGATCGTCCAGCACCGCCCGGACCGCGGGTTCCGCCTCCGGCCCCGCGGGGGCGAGTGCCTGCTGACAGCGCAGCCGGCGCAGCGGGGCCCCCTCGTCGTCGCCCCGGGCCGCGTCCAGCAGTTCGGCCACCGCCGTCGGCAGTTCGCGCCCGGCCAGCCACTGTTCGATCTCCGCCTGCGCCGCGTGCTCCGGGTAGCGCGAGACCGCGTCCAGCAGCGCGTCGGCTCCCTTGTCGGCGAGTTCGCCGATGGCGGGCGCCTCGACCCCGGCTTCGAGCATGCGGGCGCGGACGCCGTACAGGCCGAGAGGGGTCAGCCGCACCATCCCGTACCGGGCGATGTCCTCCTCGTCCGCGTCGGCCGGGTCCGGGAGCAGCTCCTCGTCGTCCGCCTCCGCCATCAACTCCTCGTCGACGGGACGGAACTCGACCAGCCCGATGGGCTCCAGCTGTCGGAACTGGTCGTCGAGGCGCATCATCGCGTCGGAGACCTGCTCCAGCACCGCGTCCGTCGGCTCCCCCATGTCGTCCGGGACGACCATGGACGCCGCGAGGACGGGCAGCGGCACCGGGCTCTGCCCCACCCCGCCCTCCGCGACGGTGAGCAGGTAGAGGTTGGCGAGGACCCCGTCGAGGAAGTCCGCCTCGCGCGCCGGGTTCCAGTCCAGGCGGTCGAAGTCGATCCCCGCGCCGTCCTCCGGCTCGCCGACGAGGTCGTCCGGATCGGGTACGGCCGCGTCCGCGAGCACGGTGTCCAGCGCGGCCAGCCACAGGTCGAGCACCTCGGCGGGCGCGCCGCCGGTGATCAGGGCGAGGTCCTCGCCCGGCTCGGCGGCCCCGTGTTCCGGTTCGCCCGCCTCGTCCTCCTCGGGTTCGGTCACGTCGACCAGACCGGTGTCGACGGCCACCCTCCAGGCCTGGCTCGCGTGCGTCGGGCCGTCGGGGTCGGCCGCGTCGAACCCGAGCGCGGTCGCGGCCCGCGGCAGCTGCTCGGCGGCGAGTTCGCCGCCGAACCCGACGCGCGTGTCGGGTCCGGCCCAGCGGGCGAGGCGCACGGCCCGGGCGAACAGGGGTGCGACGAGGGCGTCGCGGGCCAGTTCCGCATCGGAGTGCAGCCGTACCGGCGGCAGCGTGGGGTGCGGCTCTGCGGACATGGGGCGGTTCTCCTCGGGGACGCGGTGGTGACCGTCGGGCCGGACGGTGACGCCCAGCGTAGACGCATTTCGGGCACGACCAGGGGGCCAACGCCTTTGGTTCATCCCACAGTCAGCTGCCGTCTTCCCTGGAGACCTTGACAACTTCACGCCCCACACAGGAAATTGACGCGCGTAGACATAGCGAAGGCCCCGTCCCGTTCCCTCCACACGATTCCGGGTACCCGCGACCCCCTGGGTTCCCCCTCCACACACCGGAGTTCCTGACCATGCGCTCCTCGCACCCCCGTTCCGCCGCCATCGCGGCCCTCGTCGCCACGGCCCTGGCCACCGGTCTGCTCGCGGGCTCCGCCGACGCGGCCGAGGGCGCCGCGTCCGCCGACCCGGTCCGCATCCACGACATCCAGGGCACGACCCGGATATCCCCGCTCAACGGCAAGCAGGTCACCGGCGTCGAGGGCATCGTCACCGGCGTGCGTACGTACGGCTCGCGCGGCTTCTGGATGCAGGACCCCGACGCCGACGACGACGACGCCACGAGCGAGGGCATCTTCGTCTTCACGAGCTCGGTCCCGACCGTCGCGGTCGGCGACGCCGTCAAGGTGAACGGGACGGTCGGCGAGTACATCCCGGGCGGGGTGTCCTCCGGCAACCAGTCGGTCACCCAGATATCCAAGCCGGCCGTCACCGTCGTCTCCTCCGGCAACGCGCTGCCCGAGGCCGTCACGATCAACGAGTACAGCGTCCCCGCCGAGTACGCCCCGGCCGGTGACACCGCCGCGGGCGGCAGCGTCAACGGCCTGACGCTGGACCCCTCGCGGTACGCCCTGGACTACTACGAGTCCCTGGAGGGCATGAACGTCCGCATCGGCACCTCGCGCGTCGTCGGCGCCACCGACCCGTACTCGGAGCTGTGGGTCACGGTGAAGGGCTGGGAGAACACCGCCAAGCGCGGCGGTACGCTCTACGGCTCCTACGAGTCCCAGAACACCGGCCGCCTCCAGATCCAGCAGCTGGCGCCGCTCGCGCAGCAGCCCTTCCCCGTGGCCAACGTCGGCGACAAGCTGACCGGCACCACCGAAGGCCCCCTGGACTACAACCAGTTCGGCGGTTACACCCTGGTCGCGCGCACCCTGGGAGAGGTCCGGACGGGCACGCTCACCCCGGAGAAGACCAAGGCGCAGGCCCCGGGCGAGCTGGCGGTGGCCACCTACAACGTCGAGAACCTGGACCCGTCCGACCCGCAGACGAAGTTCGACAACCTGGCGAAGGCCGTCGTCGAGAACCTCGCCTCCCCCGACATCGTCGCCCTGGAGGAGATCCAGGACGACAACGGCGCCAAGAACGACGGCACCGTCTCGGCCGATCAGACGCTGACCAAGTTCACCGCCGCCGTCACGGCGGCGGGTGGTCCGGCCTACCAGTGGCGCTACATCAACCCGGAGAACAACAAGGACGGCGGCGAGCCCGGCGGCAACATCCGCCAGGTGTTCCTGTTCAACCCGGCCCGCGTCTCCTTCACCGACCGCGCGGCGGGCGACTCCACCACGGCGACCGGCGTCACGACGGAGAAGGGCCACGCGGCCCTGACCCACTCCCCCGGCCGGATCGACCCGGCGAACCCGGCGTGGACCGACAGCCGCAAGCCGCTGGCGGGCGAGTTCGTCTTCCGCGGCAGGACCGTCTTCGTGATCGCCAACCACTTCACCTCGAAGGGCGGCGACGAGGGCCTGACCTCGGCGCACCAGCCGCCGGTGCGTTCCTCGGAGGCCAAGCGACTGCTCCAGGCGCAGGCCGTGAACGGCTTCGTCAAGGAGATCCTGGCGACGGAGAAGAACGCGGACGTCCTCGCGGTCGGTGACATCAACGACTTCGAGTTCTCGGGGACGGCGAAGGCGCTGGAGGACGGCGGCGCGCTGTACTCGGCGATCAAGTCGCTGCCGAAGGCGGAACGTTACTCCTACGTCTACCAGGGCAACGCCCAGGTGCTGGACCAGATCCTGACGAGCCCGGCGGTCAAGAACTTCTCCTACGACAGCGTGCACATCAACGCGGAGTTCTCCGCCCAGAACAGCGACCACGACCCGCAGGTGCTGCGCTTCCGCCCGTGACCGGACCGCGGGCGGCCCGGGCGCTCTCCCGCCCGGGCCGCCCGCCGTTTTCCCGGGCACGCCCTCGTGCCCCGCGCGGTACGGATGCTCCCGGTCCGGCGGGGTGACGGGCGAGGCGCGGGGTTGACGACCGGGCGGGCGCGGGCGGCGGCGAGATGAGACGTTTCGCCCCCTGACGTGACGCCGGCCACATCCGTACCCGTTCCGCCCGGGTTGTGGTGTTGAGTATCCCCACGCTCGACCCGCCCGGGCCGGGCGCATGCCGGACCCGCGCCCGATCCCGTCCCCCCGCACTCCTGGAGGACCGCGTGCTCCCCTCCATCCCCCTCGCCCGCGAAATCGGCCTGGCCGTCCTGCTCGTGGCCGCGCTGGTCTGGGTCATCGGCCTCGGCCGCGTGTTGTGGGAGACCCGGTTCCACCACCCGGAGCCGGGCGCCCACGAGGGCCTCGCGGCCATCCCGGCCCAGCGCGGCCGGGCCGGCCATCCGATGGAGACGGTCGAGCTGACCGAGGAGGAGGAGCGCGCCTTCGCGGGCCTGATCCGCACGATCGCCCTCCACTGAGCCCGTCGCGCGGGAACCCCGCGTCCACGCGAACGCCCTCCCGCCCCGCTCGGGGGTGTGGGAGGGCGTTCGCGCGTACCGGCCGGGGGGCGGGGCGGGTCAGTTGTGGCTGTGGAGGACCTCGTTCAGGCCGCCCCAGACCGCGTTGTTCGGTCGGGCCTCGACGGCGCCGGTGACCGAGTTGCGGCGGAAGAGGATGTTGCTCGCGCCCGAGAGCTCCAGGGCCTTGACGATCTGGCCGTCCGGCAGGGTGACGCGGGTGCCCGCGGTGACGTAGAGGCCGGCCTCGACGATGCACTCGTCGCCCAGCGCGATGCCGACGCCCGCCTCGGCGCCGATCAGGCAGCGCTCGCCGATGGAGATGATCTGCTTGCCGCCGCCCGAGAGGGTGCCCATGGTGGAGGCGCCGCCGCCGATGTCGGAGCCGTCGCCGATGACGACGCCCGCCGAGATGCGGCCCTCGATCATGGAGGTGCCCAGGGTGCCGGCGTTGAAGTTGACGAAGCCCTCGTGCATGACGGTGGTGCCCTCGGCGAGGTGCGCGCCGAGGCGGACACGGTCGGCGTCGGCGATGCGGATGCCCTTGGGGGCGACGTAGTCCGTCATCCGCGGGAACTTGTCGATCGAGGTGACCTGGAGGTGCAGGCCCTCGGCGCGGGCGTTCAGTCGGACGGTCTCCACCTGGTCGACGGCGACCGGGCCGAGCGAGGTCCAGGCGACGTTGGCCAGCAGGCCGAAGAGGCCGTCCAGGTTCTGGCCGTGCGGCTTGACCAGGCGGTGGCTGAGCAGGTGCAGGCGCAGGTACGCGTCGTGCGCGTCCAGCGGCTTGTCGTCGAGCGAGGCGATCACCGTGCGGACGGCTACGACCTCGACGCCGCGGCGCGCGTCCGACCCGAGGGCCTTGGGCGCGGCCTCGCCCAGGAGCTCCACGGCCTGCTCGGCGGTGAGGCGCTCGGTGCCGGCCGGGCCGGGCTCGGCGACCAGCTCGGGGGCGGGGAACCAGGTGTCGAGGACGGTGCCGTCGGCGGCGAGGGTGGCAAGTCCGGCGGCGACGGCGCCGGTGGTACGCGTAGCAGTCATGTCCGAAACCTAACCGGCCAGGGCCCGCGGTCGCGAACCGGTCTCATGTGCCGGGCGTGGTGCGGGCTGCCCGGCCCGGTGGACGGCCTCCCCGCGCCCCTGCCGCGCCGACGCCCAGAACACCGCCCCGCCCGCGCCCGTCGCGAGCGCCGCGCACAACGGCCAGAGCAGCGCCGGCGCCGCCGCGTACAGGGCCCCGCCCAGCGGCGCGCCGAGCACGACCCCGCTGACCGAGACCCCGGCGTACAGGCTCTGGAACCGCCCCACCGCGTGCTCCGGCGCCTGGTCGGCGACGTAGGCGGTGGCGGTGGTCTTGTAGAGGATCTCCCCCAGGCTCAGCAGCACCATCATGGCGACGGCGCTCGCCGCGCCCGCCCCGCCCAGCAGTGCCGCGTACCCGGCGCCGACGAGCACGAGCCCGGTGGCGATCACGGGCAGCGGGGGCCGGTCGCGCAGCGCGACGGCGGCGGGGAGCTCCAGCAGCAGGATGACGCCCCCGTTGAGGGCGATGACGAGCCCGAATGCGCCGACGTCGAGGCCGTGGTCGGCGAGGAAGACCGGGAAGGTGCCGTACTGCTGGCGGTAGACGAGGTCGGTGACCAGGATCGCCCCGAGGAGGACGAGTACGGCCGGCCTCGCCCGCAGTTCGCCCCACACGCCGGGCCCCCGGCCCCCGTCCGGCGCCGCCGCCGGCTTCCGGCAGGCGCCGCGGGCCGGGACGACGCGGGCGGTCCAGACTGCGAAGAGGAGGGTGCCGAGACCGTCCGCCAGGAAGAGCCAGTCGTAGGACAGGGCGCCCGCGACCAAGGCCCCGAGGGGCGGCCCGAGGGTGAAGCCTCCATTGGAGACGCAGCGCACCACTGCGAAGGCCTGCCGGCGGGCGCCCTCCGGCACGGTGACGGCGACCAGTGCGGAGTTGGCGGCGCGGATCACGCCGGAGGCGTACTGGGCCGCCGGCAGGGCGGCGTACAGCAGCGCGGTGGGCAGCAGCGGAAGGCTCATGAGGGTGAGCCCGCCGAGGCAGGCGGCGGCGAGGAGGACCCGGCGGTGGCCGAAGCGGTCGCCGTACCAGCCGCCGGTGAAGTTCCCGGCGACCATGCCGACGCCGCCGATGCCGACGGCGATCCCCGCCTGGGCCGGGCCCAGACCGTGCGGGCCGGACAGGTAGAGGAAGACGAAGACGAACGTGAAGCTGACGACCGCGTTGACGAACACCCCCGCGGCCAGCAGCCAAACCACCCTCGGCACGTCCCCGAACGCCCGCACACCTAAGGCCTCCGTCCCGGACCTCCGCGCACCGGACCTCCTCGCACCGAACCACTGCGGCACAACCCCACCCCCGAGTAAGTTCCTTTTGGGAACGGACTATGTCAGCATGGCAATCCCCGGTCAACGGACAGAAGGAGTCCCATGGTCCAGCGCACCGCCCTCGGCGACGCGGACTGCTCGATCGCCCAGGCCCTCGACATCGTCGGGGACTGGTGGACCCTGCTGATCGTGCGCGACGCCGCGCGCGGCGTGCACCGCTTCGAGGACTTCCAGCGCGAACTGGGCCTGTCCCGCAAGGTCCTCGCCGAGCGACTGAAACTGCTCGGCGAAGCCGGGGTGCTGGCGCGCGTCCCGTACATGGAACGGCCGTTGCGACACGAATACCGGCTGACCCCGCGCGGGCGGGGGCTGCTGCCGGTACTGGTCGCCCTCCAGGACTGGGGCGACACATGGATCCTCGGAGAGGGAGAGATGACGGCGACGACTGGGCGATCCTCGCGCGAGGCGGAACGGGTGCACGCGCTGCGCGGCGCGCGGCTGCCGGAGCTGCGCCTGCCGGACCGCTTCGGCGAAGCGCGCGACCCGGTGGCCGACACGCCCTTCACCGTCCTGTACTGCTTCCCCGGCGCGTACGCCCGCGCGGAGTCCTACCCGCCCGGCTGGGCGGGCATCCCGGGGGCGAAGGGCTGCACGCTGGAGTCGTGCACCTACCGGGACCAGCTCGCGGAGTTCACGGCGGCGGGCGCGACGGTCCACGGGGTCTCCACCCAACGCCCCGATGAGCAGCAGGAGTTCGCGGAAGCGGAAGGACTGCGCTTCCCGCTGTTCTCGGACGCGGACCTGGAACTGGTGACGGCCCTTCGGTTGCCGACCTTCCGGGCGGCGGGGGTGAGCCGGATCAAGCGGCTGACCCTGGTCGTGGACCGGGAGCGGACGGTGCGCGAGGTGTTCTACCCGATCCGGGACATCGAGGCGAGCGTCCGGGCCGCCCTCGCCGCGGTCCGCAGGGACCGGCCCGAGCCCCGCTGACCGACCCCGCGCCCGCCCGGGGCGCGGCGAACGCCCCCGCTACGCCCGCCCCAGCACCCGCGTCAGCAGCTCGCGCGCGGACCGCTCGTCGTACTCGACCCCCGTCAGCAGCACTTGGAGGCTGACGCCGTCCATCACCGCCGACACCGCCCGGGCCGTCTCCGCGTCCACCCGCTCGGCCAGCACCGTCACCACCGCCCCGCACCACTCGGCCGCCACCGGCCGCAGCGCCGGCTTGCGCAGGGCGGCCAGGTACAGCTCGTACTCCAGCTCCGCGCCCGCCCGGTCCGCCGTCAGGAACTCCCCGAGCCGGCGGGCCAGCGCCGCCGCCAGGTCGCCTTCCCCCAGTCCGGACAGCGCCGCCGCGAAACCCTCGTTCGCCTGCCTGAGGGCCGCCACCAGCAGCTCGTCCAGCGTGGCGAAGTGATAGGTCGTCGAGCCCAGCGGTACGTCCGCCTCCGCCGCCACGCTGCGGTGGCTCAGCCCCGCGATGCCCTCGGCCGCCACCACCCGGGTCGCCGCGTCGATGATCCGCTGCCTCCGGTCGGGGTCGTATCGGCGGCCCATCAGTGCGCCGCCCCGCCCAGGTTCAACAGGACCACCCCGGCGATGATCAGCGCGATCCCGGCGATCTTCGCCGCGGTGGCCGCCTCTCCCATGAACACCATCCCGATGGCGGCGATGGCGGCCGTGCCGACCCCGGCCCATATCGCGTAGGCCGTCCCCACCGACATCGATTTCAGCGTCTGCGCCAGCAGGGTGAAGGCGACGAGGTATCCCAGCAGCGTGCCCAGCGAGGGCCACAGCCGGGTGAAGCCGTGGCTGTACTTCATGGCAGTGGTCCCGGCCACCTCGGAGGCGATGGCCGCCGCCAGCAACATGTAGGGCATGTGTACAAGGGTACACATGCCCTACGTACGGATGTACGCAACGGCCGGGACAGCCGGACCGGTCAGGTGAGCGTGAACCAGGCGGTGCGCGCCTTCTTCCACTCGGGGTGCGTGAGGTCCTTGGCCGCCACACCGTCGCCGTACAGGTCCGCCGAGCCGCTGTCGGTGATCAGCTGCACCCGCGCGCCCGGCGCCGTGAGGTCCGGCACCTCCACGATGGCCTCCCAGCCGCCGGGGTCGGTCGTCGGCAGGTCGGCCCGCTTGACCGGGGCGTGGCCGGGGACGCCGTCCCACTGGTAGAGGGCGTACGGGGCTGCGCTGTCGCCGTTGGCGACGGCTTCGGCCCAGGGGCCGGCCAGGATCAGGTACTGGTTCGCCGCGTTCTTGCGGATGTCGCGGACGGCGAGGCCGCCGAGGTCCAGTTCGACGCCCGACCCGAAGACGGCCTCGGAGCCGCTCGACAGCACCTTGTCGAAGTTGGTCACCGGCACGAGCAGCGCCTTGCCGCCGGGCACGGCGGGCGCCAGCGGGGCACGGAACCCCAGGTAGGCGGTGGTCGTGGAACCGGGCGCGAACTCCAGCCCCTCGACGTTGAACCCGTCGATCTGCTTGGGCGCCTCGCCGGCCGCGGTCCCGGCGGCGAAGCCGTACCGGTCGCCGTTCGCCTCGTCCCAGGCCACCAGATCGTCGCGGAGCTTCTTGTACGAGCGTCCGTACGCCAGTTGCGTGCCGGAGCCCGAGCCGCTGACGGTGGTGGTGAAGACCGTGTTCCGGGGCGCCTTGTACTCGCCGTCCTTGTTGTTGCCCAGCGAGCCGGTCCAGTAGACGGTGTCGCCGATCCGGGTCGCCCCCTCGATGTCCACCTCCTTGGTGACGCCGAGCCGGGAGCTGAAGTCCCAGGTCCGCACGGGCGCGGCGGAGCGGGCGCGGTCGTACAGCCGCAGCACGTTGTTCTCGTCGTCGGCGACGACGGTGTACCCGCCGCCGACGTCCACGGCGGCCGAGGAGTCCGAGGCGCCGCTGAAGTAGCGGGCGTCGGCGGGGTTCTGCACCGCGGCGGAGGCCGCGTAGGACAGGGTCTTGGTGGCGGTCTTGCCGCCGAGTCCGGTCACCTTGACGGTCAGGTCGGTGTAGCCGCGGCCCCGCGCGGTGACCGCGAGCTGCCGTACCGCGCCGGTACCGGTGACGGTGACGTCGCCGGTCGTGGCGACCGAGGCCCTGCTGGACGCCGAGGCGCTCACGGTCAGCGCGGACACGTCGGCGCCGCTCTGCCCGACGGTCACGGAGACGGTCTGGTCGCCGACCCCGCCGACGGCGCCGGACAGGTGGGACGAGGAAAGGGTGATGGTCGGCGTACCGTACGTCACCGCGTGCGCCGGCAGGGCCGCCCCGGCGACGACCAGCGCCGCGATCGCGGCGGTGCCCAGCTGCTTCTTCATCCGAAGGGTCCTCTCGTGTGCGTCCGCCACCTCGTGACGTCCGTCGAGAAGATTCGGCCACCGTGGCCAACTCCCGGTGCACGCGGGCCGACCACGGGAAGAACACGGACCGCCCGCACAGACACGGAGGGCCCCCGGCACGATGGTGCCGGGGGCCCTCACGCGTACGCGGAACGCAGACGGGACTCAGACGTTGAAGCCGAGCGCGCGCAGCTGCTCACGACCGTCGTCAGTGATCTTGTCGGGGCCCCACGGCGGCATCCAGACCCAGTTGATGCGGAGCTCGTTGACGATGCCGTCCGTCGCCGACTTCGCCTGGTCCTCGATGACGTCCGTCAGCGGGCAGGCCGCCGACGTCAGCGTCATGTCGAGGGTGGCGATGTTCGCGTCGTCGATGTGGATGCCGTAGATCAGGCCCAGGTTGACGACGTCGATGCCCAGCTCGGGGTCGACCACGTCGTAGAGGGCCTCGCGGACCTCTTCCTCGGTGGCCGGCTTGATCGACGCCTCGGGCGTCGCGTTCTCGGTCATGCCGTCTTCCTCTCGGCGTCGCCCAGTGCCTGGGCGGTCGCGTCCTTCCATGCCATCCAGCTCAGCAGAGCACACTTCACCCGCGCCGGATACTTGGAGACGCCGACGAACGCGACCGCGTCCTCCAGCACCTCCTCCATGGCCTCGTCGGGCTCGATCTTGCCCTTGGACTGCATCATCTCCAGGAACACTGCCTGGATCTTCTGCGCCTCGGCCAGCTCCTTGCCGACGAGCAGCTCGTTCAGCACGGACGCGCTGGCCTGGCTGATCGAGCAGCCCTGGCCCTCGTAGGAGACGTCGGTGAGCGTCTCGCCGTCGTACTTCACGCGCAGCGTGATCTCGTCGCCACAGGTGGGATTGACATGGTGCACCTCGGCGTCGCCGTCGCGCAGGCCTCGCCCGTGCGGGTGCTTGTAGTGGTCCAGGATCAGTTCCTGGTACATCGAATCCAGCTTCACAGCGTCCTCGTCCGCCTCGTCGTCGTCCGACTCGTCGTCATCCGAAGAAGTTCCGTACGTGCTCCAGCCCGTCGATCAGCGCGTCGACGTCGGCGGGGGTGGAGTACAGGTAGAAAGACGCTCGCGTCGTCGCGGGAATTCCGTAGCGCAGGCAGACCGGGCGGGCGCAGTGGTGTCCCACGCGGACGGCGATGCCCTGCTCGTCCAGCACCTGCCCCACGTCGTGCGGGTGGATGTCCCCGAGGACGAAGGAGATCGCGGCGCCGCGGTCCTCGGCCGTGGTGGGGCCGATGATCCGCAGGTCCGGTACCTCGGCGAGGCGCTTGACCGCGTACTCGGTGAGCGCGTGCTCGTGAGCGGCGATCTTGTCCATGCCGATCGCGGTCAGGTAGTCCACGGCCGCGCCGAGGCCGACGGCCTGGGCGATCGGGGGCGTACCCGCCTCGAACTTGTGCGGCGCGGGGGCGTAGGTCGAGGCGTGCATCGACACGGTCTCGATCATCTCGCCGCCACCGAGGAACGGGGGCAGGTCCTCCAGGAGCTCCTGGCGGCCCCACAGCACGCCGATGCCGGTCGGACCGCACATCTTGTGGCCGGTGAAGGCCACGAAGTCGGCGCCCAGCGCCTGCACGTCCAGCGGCATGTGCGGAGCGGCCTGCGAGGCGTCGATCAGCACGAGCGCGCCGACGTCCTGGGCGCGCCGGACGATCGCCTCGACCGGGTTGACGGTGCCCATGATGTTGGAGACCAGCGTGAAGGAGACGATCTTCGTCTTCTCCGTGATGACCTCTTCGATGTCGGACAGGTCGAGCCGGCCGTCGTCGGTCAGGCCGAACCACTTCAGCTTCGCGCCGGTGCGCTGCGAGAGCAGCTGCCACGGCACGATGTTGGAGTGGTGCTCCATCTCCGTGATGGCGATCTCGGTCTCGCGGTCGACCCGGTAGGGCTCGTCGGCCCAGCCGAGCATGTTGGCGACCAGGTTGAGCGACTCCGAGGCGTTCTTGGTGAAGATCACCTCGTCGCGGCTCGGTGCGTTGATGAAGGCGGCGACCTTGTCGCGTGCGCCCTCGTACAGCGCCGTGGCCTCCTCGGCGAGCACGTGCACGCCGCGGTGGACGTTGGCGTTGTGCTGCTCGTAGTACTCGTTCAGCGCGTCGAGTACCTGGCGCGGCTTTTGCGAGGTCGCCGCGTTGTCCAGGTAGACGATCTTCTTCCCGTCGTGGACCACACGATCCAGCAGGGGGAAGTCCTTGCGGATCGCCTCGTCAAGCAGAGAGCCGGTGAGGAGGCCAGGCAGCTGTGTCACGCGGTCGCGCCACCCTTCACGTACTTGTCGTAGCCCTCGGCCTCCAGCTGGTCCGCCAGCTCGGCGCCACCGGACTCGGCGATGCGGCCGTTCGCGAACACGTGCACGAAGTCGGGCTTGATGTAGCGCAGGATGCGCGTGTAGTGGGTGATCAGCAGAGTGCCGACCTCGCCGGTCTCGCGGACGCGGTTGACGCCCTCGGAGACGATGCGAAGGGCGTCCACGTCGAGACCCGAGTCGGTCTCGTCGAGGATCGCGATCTTCGGCTTGAGGAGCTCCAGCTGGAGGATCTCGTGGCGCTTCTTCTCACCGCCGGAGAAGCCCTCGTTGACGTTGCGCTCGGCGAAGGCCGGGTCCATCTGGAGCTGCTCCATCGCGGACTTGACCTCCTTCACCCAGGTGCGCAGCTTCGGCGCCTCGCCGCGGATGGCGGTGGCGGAGGTGCGCAGGAAGTTGGAGACCGAGACGCCGGGGACCTCGACCGGGTACTGCATGGCGAGGAAGACGCCGGCGCGGGCGCGCTCGTCGACGGACATCTCCAGGACGTCTTCGCCGTCGAGGGTCACGGTGCCACCGGTGATGGTGTACTTCGGGTGACCGGCCAGCGAGTACGCCAGCGTGGACTTGCCGGAGCCGTTGGGACCCATGATGGCGTGCGTCTCACCCTGCTTGACGGTGAGGTCGACGCCCTTGAGGATCTCGCGGGCGCCATTCTCGGCCTCGACGGAGACGTGCAGGTCGTGGATTTCAAGCGTTGCCATGGATACCTCAGGACTCCTGGGTGAGGGAGACGAGCACGTCGTCCCCTTCGATCTTTACGGGGTATACGGGTACGGGGCGCGTCGCGGGGAGGCCGGACGGCTTGCCGGTGCGCAGGTCGAAGGCCGAGCCGTGCAGCCAGCACTCGATCATGCAGTCCTCGACCTCGCCCTCGGAGAGGGAGACGTTGGCGTGCGAGCAGATGTCGTTGATCGCGAACACCTCGCCCTCGGTCCGGACGAGGGACACCGGCGTGCCGTCGAGCTCCACCCGCTTCGGGGTGTTCTCCTCCAGCTCGCTCAACGCGCAGGCCTTGACGTAATTCATCACACGGAACCCTGGAGCTCGGCCTCGATCTTGGCGAGCAGGCGCTCCTCGATGTCGGGGACACCGATCTGCTGGACGAGCTCGGCGAAGAAGCCGCGCACGACCAGGCGCCGCGCCTCGTCGGCCGGGATGCCCCGGGCCTGGAGGTAGAAGAGCTGCTCGTCGTCGAACCGGCCGGTCGCGGAGGCGTGGCCGGCGCCGACGATCTCGCCGGTCTCGATCTCCAGGTTCGGCACGGAGTCGACCCGGGCGCCGTCGGTGAGGACGAGGTTGCGGTTCATCTCGTAGGTGTCGGTGCCCTCGGCGGTCTTCTCGATGAGCACGTCACCGATCCAGACGGCGTGGGCGTCCTGGCCCTGGAGCGCACCCTTGTAGACCACGTGCGACTTGCAGTGCGGGGCGTCGTGCTTGACCAGGAGGCGGTGCTCCTGGTGCTGGCCGGCGTCCGTGAAGTACAGGCCGAGCAGCTCGGCCTCGCCGCCGGGGCCCGCGTAGCTGATCCGCGGGTGCAGGCGCACGACGTCACCGCCGAAGGTGACGACGATCGACTTGTAGCTCGCGTCCCGCCCGACCAGCGTGTTGTGCTGGGAGCAGTGCACGGCGGTGTCGTCCCAGTCCTGCACCGACACGACGGTGAGCTTCGCGCCGTCGCCGACGAGGAACTCGACGTTCGCGGCTCGCACACCGTCACCGGTGTGGTCGATGACGATGACGGCCTCGGCGAAGGCCTGCACGTCGAAGACGGTGTGGCCGAAGGTGGTGCCGCCCTCGCCGTGCAGCGAGACGCGCACGGGCTCGTCCAGGACGGTCTCCTTGGGCACGGTGACGACCGTGGCCTTGGCGAAGGAGGAGAACGCCTGGGCGGCGACGCGGTCCACGGGGGCGCCGGCCCTGCCGATACGGGCGTCATCGCGCTCGACCGACTCGATCGTGACGACGTCCGGGGCGTCGATCTGGGCCTTCATGGTGCCGTTGGCGACCGCGGTGCCGTCGTGGAGACCACGCAGGCGCGCCAGCGGGGTGAAGCGCCACTCCTCCTCGCGGCCGTGGGGGACGGGGAAGTCCGCCACGTCGAAGGACGGGGGTGCACTCATCCGGGTGGCGACGGTGGACTCTGCGGCCACCGCGATCGCGCCGGCGGTGGTCGAGCCCGCCGGGATGTTCTGAGCCTCAGCCATGGCTGTCGTGTTGCTCACTCTCTTGTAAAGCGCTGCCTGCGAAGGATTGCCGCGGATCGGGGGCGGTCGGGATTAACCGACCGAACCCTCCATCTGCAGTTCGATCAGCCGGTTCAGCTCCAGCGCGTACTCCATGGGCAGCTCGCGCGCGATGGGCTCGACGAAGCCCCGCACGATCATGGCCATGGCCTCGAACTCGGTCAGACCGCGGCTCATCAGGTAGAAGAGCTGGTCGTCGGAGACCTTGGAGACGGTGGCCTCGTGGCCCATGGAGACGTCGTCCTCGCGGACGTCCACGTAGGGGTACGTGTCCGAACGGGAGATCGTGTCGACCAACAGCGCGTCGCACAGCACGTTGGACTTGGAGCCGTGCGCGCCCTCGCCGATCTCGACCAGGCCGCGGTAGGAGGTCCGGCCGCCGCCCCGCGCCACCGACTTGGAGACGATGTTGGAGGAGGTGTGCGGCGCCATGTGGACCATCTTGGAGCCGGCGTCCTGGTGCTGGCCCTCGCCCGCGAAGGCGATGGACAGGGTCTCGCCCTTGGCGTGCTCGCCCATCAGGTAGACGGCCGGGTACTTCATGGTGACCTTGGAACCGATGTTGCCGTCGATCCACTCCATGGTCGCGCCCTCGTACGCCACGGCGCGCTTGGTGACCAGGTTGTAGACGTTGTTCGACCAGTTCTGGATGGTCGTGTAGCGGCAGCGGCCGCCCTTCTTGACGATGATCTCGACCACGGCGCTGTGCAGCGAGTCCGAGGAGTAGATCGGGGCGGTGCAGCCCTCGACGTAGTGGACGTACGCGTCCTCGTCGACGATGATCAGCGTCCGCTCGAACTGGCCCATGTTCTCCGTGTTGATACGGAAGTAGGCCTGGAGCGGGATGTCGACCTTGACGCCCTTGGGCACGTAGATGAACGAGCCGCCCGACCACACGGCGGTGTTCAGCGACGCGAACTTGTTGTCGCCGACCGGGATGACCGTGCCGAAGTACTCCTGGAAGAGCTCCGGGTGCTCCTTCAGCGCGGTGTCCGTGTCGAGGAAGATGACGCCCTGCTCCTCCAGGTCCTCGCGGATCTGGTGGTAGACGACCTCGGACTCGTACTGGGCCGCGACACCGGCGACGAGGCGCTGCTTCTCCGCCTCGGGGATGCCGAGCTTGTCGTACGTGTTCTTGATGTCCTGCGGCAGGTCCTCCCAGGAAGCGGCCTGCTTCTCGGTGGAGCGCACGAAGTACTTGATGTTGTCGAAGTCGATGCCGGAGAGGTCGGAACCCCAGTTCGGCATGGGCTTCTTGTCGAACAGCCTGAGGCCCTTGAGGCGGAGGTTCAGCATCCACTCCGGCTCGGACTTCTTGGCGGAGATGTCGCGGACGACCTCTTCGGACAGACCCCGCTTGGCAGCGGCACCGGCCGCGTCGGAGTCGGCCCAGCCGTATTCGTAGGTGCCCAGGCCATCGAGCTCAGGGTGAGCAGTCTCCGTGGTCATGCGGGGTTCCTCCCGGCCGTGCTTGCAGATACTGATGTGTCGGTCTGTGCGGCGCCCGTGGCGCCGGCGCTTCCGCTTCGCGGAATGAACGTCGTGCACACCCCGTCGCCGTGGGCGATGGTGGCGAGTCGCTGCACGTGTGTCCCGAGCAGGCGGGAGAAGACCTCGGTCTCCGCCTCGCAGAGCTGCGGGAACTGCTCGGCTACGTGGGCCACCGGGCAGTGGTGCTGGCAGAGCTGTTCACCGCTGTGCGGACCGGGAGCGCTCTTCGCCGTAGCAGCGTACCCGTCCGCGGTCAACGCCTTGGCCAGGGCCTCGGCGCGGTCCTCGGGGCCGGCCGCCTCGACGGATTCCCGGTAGGTCTCCGCCTGCGCGGCCATGCGCGCCCTGGCGAAGGCGGCGACGGCCGCCTCGCCCGCCTCGCCGCCGCCGGCGGCCTGCGCGATCCAGCGCATGGCGTCCACGGCGAGCGAGTCGTAGGACTGGTCGAAGGCGTCGCGACCACAGTCGGTCAGCGCGAAGACCTTGGCGGGCCGACCCCGGGTACGCGCCCCGTAGACGCGCTGCGCGCGGGGGGCGACCACGTCGTCCGCGACGAGTGCGTCGAGGTGACGGCGCACGGCGGCCTGGGTGAGGCCGAGGCGCTGCGCGAGGTCGGCGACGGTGGACGGACCGTGGTCCAGGATGGAGCGCGCGACCCGGTCGCGGGTTGACCGCTCCCCGGTTGCGAGCTCCCCCTGAGGGGTCTCGATCATCCGTTCGCCGTATTTCACAACGCCATTGTTGCGTAATTAGCGGAGGCCGGACAAGCCGTGACGGACGCCACTCTTGGTGTCCTCCATCACTAAGGGTTACCTTATTTACTTAAAAGATCACCGAAAGCCGCACGTGAGAGCGAGTTCCGGCCCCCTCCACCCCACGGCCCGGACCGCCGTACGGCCCTCCGTAGACTCACCCGCATGAGTAACGACCCCGCCGTGGAGATCCGCGGACTGGTGAAGCGGTACGGTCCGAAAACCGCGGTGGACGGCCTCGACCTCACCGTCCGCAGGGCCTCGGTCACCGCCGTCCTCGGCCCCAACGGCGCGGGCAAGACCACCACCGTGGAGACCTGCGAGGGCTACCTGCGCCCCGACGCCGGCACGGTACGCGTCCTCGGCCTCGACCCCATCGCCCAGGCCCCGGACCTGCGCCCCCGGATCGGCGTGATGCTCCAGTCCGGCGGCGTCTACTCCGGCGCCCGCGCCGTGGAGATGCTGCGCCACATGGCGAGCCTCTACGCCGACCCGCTCGATGTCGCCGGCCTCGTGGAGCGCCTCGGCCTCGGCGGTTGCGGACGCACCCCCTACCGCCGGCTCTCCGGCGGCCAGCAGCAGCGCCTGGCCCTGGCCATGGCGGTCGTCGGCCGCCCCGAGCTGGTCTTCCTGGACGAGCCCACCGCCGGCCTGGACCCGCAGGCCCGCCGCGCGACCTGGGACCTCGTACGGGAGCTGCGCGCCGACGGCGTCGGCGTCGTCCTCACCACCCACCACATGGACGAGGCCGAACAGCTCGCCGACGAGGTCGCCATCGTGGACGGGGGCAAGGTCATCGCCCACGGCAGTCCCGAAGCGCTCTGCCGCGGCGGCGCCGAGAACACCCTGCGCTTCACCGGCCGCCCCTCCCTCGACCTGGGCTCGCTGCTGAAGGCGCTGCCCGACGGCACGCAGGCCGCCGAGCTCGGCGCGGGCGTCTACCGGGTCACCGGGGAGGTCGACCCGCAGCTGCTGGCGACCGTCGCGTCCTGGTGCGCGCAGCACGGGGTGATGCCGGACAGCCTCACGGTGGAGCGCCACACCCTCGAAGACGTCTTTCTGGAGCTGACGGGCAAGGAGTTGCGTTCATGACGCCGATCACCACAGACCCTCGCCGGGGGTCCGGGGGTCGCCCCCCGGGAAGACACCGCCTGGAACTCACGGGCAGGGAGCTGCGCGCATGAGCGCCGGTACGTTCACCCCCCGGCCCGCGGCCGCGCCCCTCTCCCGGATGATCCGGGCGCAGACCCTGCTGGAAACGCGGATGCTCCTGCGCAACGGCGAGCAACTGCTGCTGACCGTGATCATCCCGGCGCTGCTGCTGGTGTTGTTCTCGGCCGTCGACATCGTGGACACGGGCGCCGGCAAGTCCGTCGACTTCCTCGCGCCCGGAGTCCTCGCGCTCGCCGTGCTGTCCACCGCCTTCACCGGCCAGGCCATCGCCACCGGCTTCGACCGGCGCTACGGGGTGCTCAAGCGACTCGGGGCCTCGCCGCTGCCGCGTCGGGCGCTGATGGCCGCCAAGACCCTTTCGGTGCTCGTCACCGAAATCCTCCAGGTCGCCCTGCTCACGGTGATCGCCCTCGCGCTGGGCTGGTCGCCGCACGGGAACCCGCTCGCGGTGGCCGCGCTGCTCCTCCTGGGCACCGCGGCCTTCTCCGGGCTCGGGCTGTTGCTGGCGGGCACCGTGAAGGCCGAGGTCACCCTGGCCGCCGCGAACCTGGTGTTCCTGCTGCTGCTGGTCGGCGGCGGGGTCATCGTGCCGCTGGACAAGTTCCCCGACGCGGTGCGCTCCGTACTGGAGCTGCTGCCGATCTCGGCCCTGTCGGACGGCCTGCGCGCGGTGCTCCGCGACGGGGCGGCGATGCCCTGGGGCGACGCGGTCGTCCTGGCCTGCTGGTCGGTGCTGGGCCTCGGTGCCGCCGCCCGCTTCTTCCGCTGGGAGTGAATCCCTTCCCCCGCGCGTTGTACGGGGGACAGGATGGGCGCCGCCGCCACACGGCAGCGACGCACACCAGGACGGGGGCGGGGCATGGGACAGCGCGAAGCCGTTCTGCGACTGGACCAACAGTGGGCGGACATCCGCTCGGGAGCCGCGTACGCCGAGCCCGGCGAGGCGGACCGGCTGCTCGCCGAGCTGATCGGCGCGCTGCGCGAGCCCGCCCGTACCGACGCCGAGTGCGCCGCGCGACTGGGGCTGCGCCTGGGTGACCTCGCGGCCCGCCGGTTCGCCGCCGGCGACCGGGCGGGGGCGCTGTCCGCCGTCGAGGAGGCGCTCCGGCACGCCGGGGACGCGGCCGGGCACGACCCCGAGTACGCCCGCTGGTACGCCCGGGCGCTCGTCAACCAGGGCGTCTGGCTGGCCTGGCCGCTGAGCGACGGGGACCGGCTGCCCCGCTACCCGCTGGGCGCTGCCTCGGAGAACGGCCCGAGCCCCATGGAGCGGGCGGCCGGTGAGCGCGCCCGTGACGTGACCCGGGCCGCCGTCGAGGTCTGGGCCGGCCTCGACGGGCACGATCCCGTCAACCGGCGCGGGCTGGCGCAGTCCAAGGTGTTCCTCGGGGACCGGCTCGCCGAGCTGGGCTTCGCCGAGGACGCGGTCGCCTGGGCGGTGGACGCGGAGGCCGGTTTCCGCCGCATCCTGCTCTCCTCGCCGGGCCCGGAGGAGGCGGAGGAGGCCGAGGCGGCCCTGGACCACATCGGCCGGCAGCTGGAGCTGCGGCTGCGCCACCTGTCCTTCGACTCCCTCGCCCGGCTGCGCGCCGGCGGCCTGCTGCCCGAGCGGCTGCTGCCCCGGGCCGTGGTGGCCGCGCGGATCCAGGGCGCCGGGGAACCGGATATCGCGGCTCGGCTGGGCCTGGAGGTCGAACAGGTCGCCACGATGCTGGAAGTCACGCCCTGGCTGGCGGTGTGGCGCGTGGAGGTGCGCGGAGCCGACGGGTTGTGGACCGTACAGGAGCACCCCTGGCACGGCGCGTCCGAGGTGCGGGGCCGTACGGCCGAGGAGGTCGCCGCGGGGTTGGTCCGCGGGTTCCGCGGGTCGGCGCAGTACCCGGGCGACGCGGGCTACTGGCGCGTCCGCGTGTGGTGGCACGAGGAGGGCGATCCGGCGGTCGCGAAGTTCCGCCTGGTCATCGGCCCTGACGCACCCATGGGCACCCCCTCGTGAAACTTTGCACAAGGCGCGGCCTACGATAGGGGCCGTGTTGAACCCCTTCGCCTTCCTCGCCGACCGCTGGACTCCGTCACCCCGGACCGTCCGGCGGGCCGCGTCCGCCGCGCTCCTGATGAGCGTGGTCATCGTCGTCACCGGTGGCGCGGTGCGGCTGACCGGGTCCGGTCTCGGCTGCGACACCTGGCCCAAGTGCACCGGCGACAGCCTGATCGTCACCGAGGAGCAGGGATTCCACGGTGCGGTCGAATTCGGCAACCGCATGTTGACCTACGTGCTGTGCGCGGCCGTCGGCTGGTGCATCCTCGCCGCCCGCTCCGCCAAGCCGTGGCGCCGTTCGCTCACCAGGCTCGGCTGGCTGCAGTTCGCCCTCGTGATGGGCAACGCGGTCCTCGGCGGCATCACCGTCCTGACCGGACTGAACCCGTACAGCGTGGCCGGGCACTTCCTGCTCGCCACCTCCCTGCTCACGGTCACCACCGTCACCTGGCAGCGCACCGCCGAGGGGGACACCGCCCCCCGGCCGCGTGTCCCCGCCCCCGTGCGCAGGCTCTCCTGGGCCCTGGTCGCGGCGACCCTGGTCCTGATCGCGGCGGGCACGGTGGTCACCGGTTCCGGCCCGCACGCGGGCGACAGCAGCGAGATCAAGCGGATGCCGTTCGACTGGGCCGCCACCGCGCACGTCCACGCCGTCTCCGCCTGGGTGGTGTGCGCCCTCGCGCTGGCCATGTGGCTGGTGCTGCGCGTGGCGGACGCCCCGGTCGACACCCGGGCGCGCGCCCGCGACCTGCTGGTCGTGCTGCTGGCCCAGGGCGCCGTCGGCTACGTCCAGTACTTCACCCACGTGCCCGAGGTGCTGGTCGCCGTGCACATGCTCGGCTCCTGCCTGGTGTGGATCTCGGTCCTGCGCGTGGCGCTCAGCCTGCGCGAGCGGTCGGTGGAGCGGGCGGACATCCCCGCCCAGGGCGACAGCCGGCTCTCCTCCGTCTGAGTCTGCGCCGTCCGAGAGCGCCGGGGCCCGGCGAGCCGCGAGCGGCTCAGGCCCGTTCGTCCAGCCGGTAGACGCGGCGGGCGTTGCCGGCCGCGATCATCGCCGCGACCCGGTCCGCGTCCCGCCAGGACCAGGCCCCGTCGCCGACCCAGCCGCTCAGCACCCGGCCCAGCGCCTCGCGGAACACCAGGGCGCCCACCGCGTGCAGCTCGGGCAACTGTCGGCCCCCGCTGGAATACAGCAGCTTCCCGAACGGCGCGAGCTCCAGCAGCTCGGCCAGGACGGAGGCCGCCCCCGCGCCGGTCCGCGCCAGGAGCGGCCCCAGGTCGGCGTACACGTGCGGGAACGCCTCGGCCAGCCGGGCGGCGGCGCGGTGGTGCGGGTACCCGCCGAGCAGCACCAGCGGCGCGCCGAGGCCCGCGGCAGCCCGGACGAAGCCGGTCAACAACGCGGGGTCGGCGTGTTCCGGCCGCTGCCCCGGCTCCCCCGCGCCGGTGTGCAGCTGGATCGGCAGTCCGGTCGCCACGGCGCTCCACAGCAGGTGCCGCAGGAGGACGGGGTCTCGCACGGCGCCGCCCTTGGCGCGGCCGGCCAGCCACCGTCCGGCGGCCCCGCGCACCTCGCCCGGGCCGGGCGGCTCGGGCGCGTGGGCCAGGGCGGCGGGATAGCGGGCGTCGGCCCCGCAGGTGAAGGCGACGGCCCCGGCGGCGGCGTGGTGGACGGCCCCGGCGAGGTTGGTGAGGAAGGCGGCGACGGTCCCGGAGGTGTCGGCGACCTGCTCGGCCAGCGGCTCCAACCGGACGAGCTCGAAGGCCTCCGCGTCGCCGGCGCGGGCCAGCTCCTTGGGGGTGGTGAGGTCGCCGGGCACCCCGGTGTCGACGAGGTGGACCCCGACCCCGGCGCCCCGTAGCAGCAGCCGCCCCGTCTCGGTGACCCCCAGCTCACGCCGACGGGCGAGGTAGCGGGCGGGCGCGCAGTGGGGTTCGAGCCCGAGCAGCGGCGGGCACCAGCGGCGCACGGCGAAGCCGGTCTGGGTGTCGAAGAAGGTGGTGCCCGCGGCGGCCGGCCCGGCCGAGCGGACCAGTTGGCCCTCGAAGGTGCCGAGGCCCAACTCCGTGCGGAGCACTCCCTGGCAGTACTGGTCCACCAGGGGCGGCGTTTCGATCATCCGGGCATCCCGTTGCGGACGTGAGGAAGCGGCTTCCACACGTCCTAACGGGTGAGCGGGGTGCCAGGTGTTGCTCGCGCTGTTGACCGAGCCGCCCCCCTCGCGGTCCGCGGGGGGCACCGCCCTTGCCGACCGAAGTCGGCACGGGCGAAGCGAGCCCCGATCAGAGCTGGATGCCGGCCATGCGCGACCACTCGTAGGGGCCGGTCTTGACCCGGGCGGCGAGCTCGCCGTCGAACTCCTCGTGGAGGGTCAGCCCGGCCTTCTCGGCGGCCTGCTCGGCCACCGCGTAGGTCGGGGCCACCAGGTCGCCCCAGCCGCCGTCCGTGCCGACGAGCACGATCCGGGTGCCGGCCTGGCCGATGTGCGCGAGCTGCCCCTCGGCGCCGCCGTGCCGCGCGGCGAACGCGCCGATCTGCTTGGCCAGCTTCGCGGCCTTGCGATCCTGCTTCTTGGTGTCTGCGGTGTCCGCGGTGGTGTCTGCCATGGACGGCATGCTACCGGCGGGTAATGAACGGAGGAAGCATCAGCGCAGGAAGGGATCGACGGCCACGGCCACGAAGAGGAGCGACACATAGGTGATCGACCAGTGGAACAGTCGCATCTCCTTGAGCTTCGCGCCCGTCACGCCGGCCTTGGCCCGCGCGTTCAGCCCGTGCGCCTCCCACAGCCACCAGCCGCCCGCCAGCAGCGCCACCGAGGTGTAGAACCAACCGGTGTAGCCCAGCGGCGTCAGCAGCAGGGAGACGGCCACCATCACCCAGCTGTAGAGGACGATCTGACGGGCCACGACCTTGTTGCCCGCGACGACCGGCAGCATCGGCACGCCGACCCGCGCGTAGTCGTCCTTGACCTTCATCGACAGCGGCCAGTAGTGCGGCGGAGTCCAGAAGAAGATGACGAGGAACAAGATGACCGCGGCCCAGGAGACCTCGTCCTTGACCGCCGACCAGCCGATGAGCACCGGCATGCAGCCCGCGATGCCGCCCCAGACGATGTTCTGGGCGGTGCGCCGCTTCAACAGCATCGTGTAGACGACGACGTAGAAGAGGAGGGCGCCGAGGGAGAGCGCGGCGGACAGCCAGTTGATCAGCAGGCCGAAGAACAGGGTCGACACGACGCCGAGGGTGATGCCGAAGGCCAGGCATTCGCGCGGGCTCACCATGCCGGTGACCAGCGGTCGCTGCGAGGTCCGGTCCATCAACGCGTCGATGTCGCGGTCGATGTACATGTTGAGCGCGTTGGCGCCGCCGGCCGAGAGGTAACCGCCGAAGCAGGTCGCGAGGACCAGCCACAAGGGCGGCACGCCCTGCTCTGCCAGGAACATCACCGGCACTGTGGTGATCAGCAGAAGTTCGATGATCCGCGGCTTGGTCAAAGCCACGAAAGCCATGACCCTGGCCCCGAACGGCCGGTGACCGGGAGGGCTCCCAAGCACCCCCGCTGGACGGGATTCGACGGCCGTCACGCACACCCCTGACAGAGAATTCAGCGAGCCGCGGGCAAGGGGCCCGGCAAGGCTCGCACGTACTACGCCACTCTAGACGTTGCCCTCACCCCGCCCGGCCCCGGGGTCGCCCCGTGTTGGGCCGATCGGCCCGAGCGCAGGTGAACAGCGGTCGGCGAGCAGGCGACGCACTATCGGCACTCGAATAGTGGCAGGCCGTCTCGGGGGTAGGCTCGGAATCGCGCCGGTGCACCGTTCGTCACCGGGAAACAACATGTGGAGAGGAGCCCTGACTCACGGTGAGCACCAAGCCGACCACCACAGAGCTCGAGTGGACCGAACTGGACCAGCGGGCCGTCGACACCGCCCGCATCCTGGCCGCGGACGCGGTCCAGAAGGTCGGGAACGGCCACCCCGGAACGGCGATGAGCCTGGCCCCCGCGGCGTACACCCTGTTCCAGAAGGTCATGCGCCACGATCCGGCGGACCCCCTGTGGGTCGGCCGCGACCGTTTCGTGCTCTCCGCGGGCCACTCGTCCCTCACCCTCTACACCCAGCTCTACCTCGGCGGCTTCGGCCTGGAGCTGGACGACCTCAAGGCCTTCCGCACGTGGGGCTCCAAGACGCCCGGTCACCCGGAGTACGGCCACACGGCCGGTGTCGAGACCACGACCGGCCCGCTCGGCCAGGGCGTCGCCAACGCGGTGGGCATGGCCATGGCCGCCCGCTACGAGCGCGGTCTGTTCGACCCGGACGCCGCCCCGGGCACCTCCCCGTTCGACCACATGGTCTACGCGATCGCCGGTGACGGCTGCCTCCAGGAGGGCATCTCCCACGAGGCGTCCGCCCTGGCCGGCCACCAGAAGCTCGGCAACCTGGTGCTGCTGTGGGACGACAACCACATCTCCATCGAGGGCGACACGGAGACGGCCGTCTCCGAGGACACCCTCAAGCGCTACGAGGCGTACGGCTGGCACGTGCAGCGCGTCGCCCCGCAGGAGAACGGCGACCTCGACCCGAAGGCGATCTTCGACGCCCTCAAGGCCGCGAAGGCCGAGACCGGGCGTCCGTCCTTCATCGCCATGCGCTCGATCATCGCCTGGCCCGCCCCGGACGCCCAGGGCACCGAGGCCGCGCACGGCTCGGCCCTCGGTGACGACGAGGTCGCCGCCACCAAGCGCGTCCTCGGCTTCGACCCGGAGAAGACCTTCGAGGTCTCCGAAGAGGTCATCGCGCACACCCGCAAGGCGCTGGACCGCGGCCGCGAGGCCAAGGCCGCCTGGGAGAAGGACTTCTCCGCCTGGCGCACCGCCAACCCGGAGCGCGCCGCCGAGTTCGACCGCATCGAGGCCAACGAGCTCCCCGAGGGCTGGGAGGACAAGCTCCCCGTCTTCGAGCCCGGAAAGGGCGTCGCCACCCGCGCGGCCTCCGGCAAGGTGCTCCAGGCGCTCGGCGGGGTCATCCCCGAGCTGTGGGGCGGCTCGGCCGACCTGGCCGGCTCCAACAACACCACCATCGACAAGAACTCCTCGTTCCTGCCGGTGGGCAACCCGCTGCCGGAGGCCGACCCGTACGGCCGCACCATCCACTTCGGCATCCGCGAGCACGCCATGGCCGCGTCCATGAACGGCATCGCGCTGCACGGCCACACCCGCATCTACGGCGGCACCTTCCTGGTGTTCTCCGACTACATGCGCAACGCCGTGCGCCTGTCGGCGCTGATGCACCTGCCGGTCACCTACGTGTGGACGCACGACTCCATCGGCCTCGGCGAGGACGGCCCGACCCACCAGCCGGTGGAACACCTCGCCTCGCTGCGCGCCATCCCGGGCCTGAACCTGGTCCGGCCGGCCGACGCGAACGAGACCGTCGTCGCCTGGCGCGAGATCCTGCGCCGTCACACCAAGGTCTTCGGCAAGGGCGCCCCGCACGGCCTGGCCCTGACCCGTCAGGGCGTGCCGACGTACGAGCTGAACGACGACGCCGCCAAGGGCGGGTACGTGCTCTTCGAGGCGGAGGGCGGCGCGCCCGAGGTCGTCCTCATCGGCACCGGCTCCGAGGTCCAGCTCGCCGTCGGCGCCCGCGAGGCGCTGCAGGCCGAGGGCATTGCGACGCGCGTGGTCTCCATGCCGTCCGTCGAGTGGTTCGAGGAGCAGGACCAGGCGTACAAGGACAGCGTGCTGCCGCCCTCCGTCCGTGCGCGCGTCGCGGTCGAGGCGGGCATCGGCCTGACCTGGCACCGCTACGTCGGTGACACGGGCCGCATCGTGTCGCTGGAGCACTTCGGCGCCTCGGCCGACGCGAAGGTGCTGTTCCGTGAGTTCGGCTTCACCCCCGAGGCCGTCGCCGCCGCCGCCCGGGCCTCCCTCGACGAAAGCCGTGGGATCGCCGCCGCCGCGCGCTGACGCCCGTACCCGACCAGTAGGAGATGCAATTCCCATGACAGACGCACTCAAGCGCCTCTCCGACGAGGGCGTGGCGATCTGGCTGGACGACCTGTCCCGCAAGCGCATCACGTCCGGCAACCTGGCCGAGCTGATCGACCAGCAGCACGTGGTCGGTGTCACCACCAACCCGTCGATCTTCCAGAAGGCCATCAGCCAGGGCGACGGTTACGACCGGCAGCTCTCGGACCTCGCGGCCCGCAAGGTGACCGTCGAGGAAGCCATCCGCATGATCACCACGGCGGACGTCCGCGACGCCGCCGACATCCTGCGGCCGGTCTTCGACGCGACCGAGGGCCAGGACGGCCGGGTCTCGATCGAGGTCGACCCGCGCCTCGCCCACAACACCAAGGCGACCGTCGCCGAGGCCAAGCAGCTCGCCTGGCTGGTGGACCGCCCGAACACCCTGATCAAGATCCCGGCGACCATGGGCGGCCTGCCGGCGATCACCGAGGTCATCGGCCGGGGCATCAGCGTCAACGTGACGCTGATCTTCTCGCTGGAGCGCTACCGCCAGGTCATGGACGCGTACCTGGCGGGCCTGGAGAAGGCCAAGGCCGCGGGCCTGGACCTGTCCCGGATCCACTCGGTGGCCTCCTTCTTCGTGTCCCGCGTGGACACCGAGATCGACAAGCGCCTGGACGGCATCGGCACCGACGAGGCGAAGGCCCTCAAGGGCAAGGCGGCGCTGGCCAACGCCCGTCTCGCCTACGAGGCGTACGAGGAGGTCTTCTCCTCCGAGCGCTGGGCCGCCCTGGACAAGGCGCACGCGAACAAGCAGCGTCCCCTGTGGGCCTCGACCGGCGTGAAGGACCCGGCGTACAAGGACACCCTGTACGTGGTGGACCTGGTCGCGCCCGGCACGGTCAACACCATGCCGGAGGCCACTTTGGAGGCCACCGCCGACCACGGCGAGGTCAGCGGCGACACCGTTCGCGGCACCTACGAGCAGGCGCGCGCCGAGCTCGACGCGATCGCGAAGCTGGGCATCTCGTACGACGATGTGGTCCAGTTGCTGGAGGACGAAGGCGTCGAGAAGTTCGAGGCGTCGTGGAACGACCTGCTGAAGTCGACCCAGGCGGAGCTTGAGCGCCTCGCCCCCGCGGAGGACTGAGTATTTTGTCGGTGAACGGAGCGAACCCGCTTCGTGACGCACAGGACCGGCGGCTCCCGCGCATCGCGGGGCCGTCCGGCCTGGTCATTTTCGGCGTTACGGGTGACCTGTCGCGCAAGAAGCTGATGCCCGCCGTCTACGACCTCGCGAACCGCGGCCTGCTGCCGCCGGGCTTCTCGCTGATCGGGTTCGCCCGCCGCGAGTGGCAGGACGAGGACTTCGCCCAGGAGGTGTACGAGGCCGTCAAGCAGCACTCGCGCACCCCCTTCCGCGAGGAGGTCTGGCAGCAACTGGTCCAGGGCTGCCGGTTCGTCCAGGGCGAGTTCGACGACGACGCGGCCTTCGAGACGCTCAAGGCAACGATCGAGGAACTCGACAAGGCGCAGGGCACCGGCGGCAACTTCGCCTTCTACCTGTCGGTCCCGCCCAAGTTCTTCCCGAAGGTGGTCCAGCAGCTCAAGGACCACGGTCTGGCGCAGAAGGAGGGCTCTTGGCGGCGTGCCGTCATCGAGAAGCCCTTCGGCCACGACCTCAAGAGCGCCGAGGAACTCAACAAGGTCGTCCACGAGGTCTTCCCCCGTGACGAGGTCTTCCGGATCGACCACTACCTCGGCAAGGAGACCGTCCAGAACATCCTGGCGCTCCGCTTCGCCAACACCATGTTCGAGCCGATCTGGAACCGGTCGTACGTCGACCACGTGCAGATCACGATGGCCGAGGACATCGGCATCGGCGGCCGGGCCGGTTACTACGACGGCATCGGCGCGGCCCGTGACGTCATCCAGAACCACCTGCTCCAACTGCTGGCGCTGACGGCGATGGAGGAGCCCGGCTCCTTCCACCCCAAGGCCCTGGTGGCCGAGAAGCTCAAGGTGCTGACCGCCGTGGAGCTGCCGGAGGACCTGGGCAAGCACACCGTGCGCGGCCAGTACTCGGCGGCGTGGCAGGGCGGCGAGAAGGTCGTCGGGTACCTCGAAGAGGACGGCATCGACCCCAAGTCGAAGACCGACACCTACGCGGCCATCAAGCTGGAGATCAACAACCGCCGTTGGGCGGGCGTCCCGTTCTACCTGCGGACCGGCAAGCGCCTGGGCCGTCGGGTGACCGAGATCGCGGTCGTCTTCAAGCGGGCCCCGTACCTGCCGTTCGAGTCGGGCGCGACCGAGGAGCTGGGGCAGAACGCCCTGGTCATCCGGGTCCAGCCGGACGAGGGCGTGACGGTGCGTTTCGGCTCGAAGGTTCCGGGCACCTCCATGGAGGTCCGCGACGTGACGATGGACTTCGCCTACGGCGAGTCCTTCACCGAGTCCAGCCCCGAGGCGTACGAGCGGCTGATCCTCGATGTCCTGCTGGGTGACGCGAACCTCTTCCCGCGCCACCAGGAGGTCGAACTGTCCTGGAACATCCTCGACCCGATCGAGGAGTACTGGGACAAGCACGGGAAGCCCGCGCAGTACCCGGCGGGCACCTGGGGGCCGGTCGAGGCGGACGAGATGCTCGCACGAGACGGACGGAGCTGGCGCCGGCCATGAAGATCGACCTTACGGAGACCACCTCCAGCAAGATCAACGCCGCGTTGGTGCAGGCGCGCCGGGACATCGGCACGCCTGCCATCGGCATGGTCCTCACGCTGGTGATCGTGACCGACGAGGAGAACGCGTACGACGCGCTCAAATCGGCGAACGACGCGTCCCACGAACACCCTTCGCGGATCATCGTCGTGGTCAGGCGGGTCAGCCGCTCCCCTCGCAGCCGTCGCGACGCCCGGCTCGACGCGGAGATCCGCGTCGGGACGGACGCCGGCACCGGCGAGACGGTGGTGCTGCGCCTGCACGGTGAACTGGTCCACCACGCCCAGTCCGTGGTTCTCCCGCTCCTCCTGCCCGACGCCCCCGTGGTGGTCTGGTGGCCGGAGGGGGCTCCGACGGACCTCGCGGGCGATCCGCTGGGTGCGCTCGGCCAGCGCCGGATCGCGGACACCTACTCCTCCGAGAACCCCATCGGCGCCCTCGGCGCCCGGGCGGAGGCCTACGCGCCGGGCGACACGGACCTGTCCTGGACCCGGATCACGCCCTGGCGCTCGATGCTGGCCGCGGCCCTGGACCAGCAGGAGGTGTCGGTCGTCTCCGCCACCGTGGAGGGCGAGGACGAGAACCCGAGCTGCGAACTGCTGGCCATGTGGCTGGCGGACCGCCTGGGCGTGCCGGTGACGCGCGCGCTGTCCCAGGGCCCGGGCCTGACCTCCGTGCGCATGGAGACCAAGGACGGCCAGATCGTACTGGACCGGGCGGACGGCGCCCTGGCGACGCTGTGCATGCCGGGCCAGCCCGACCGGGCGGTGGCGCTCAAGCGCCGCGACACGGCCGAGCTGCTGGCGGAGGAGTTGCGCCGGCTGGACCCGGACAACACCTACGAGGCTTCGCTGAAGTTCGGCGTGGGGCGGCTGGAGGCGGCCTCGGCCGCGCCCGCCGAGGCCCCGGCCGCGGCGGACGCCACCCCGGCGGACGCCGCCCCGGCGGCCAAGCCCGCGGGCAAGGCCGCGGCGAAGAAGGCCACGGCCAAGCAGTGACGTTTCACGGCCGCCGGCCGGGTCCCTTCGCGGGGGTCCGGCCGGCGGCCGATCCATTTCCGTCCGGCGCCGTCGACACGGCGCCGGGTACGTCCGGCACGAGCGAGAAGGCGGCACGCACATGGGTATGACGACTCCCCAGGTCGTCGTCCACCGGGACAAGGAACTGATGGCACAGGCCGCCGCGGCCCGGCTCATCACCAAGGTCGTGGACGCGCAGGCGGCCCGCGGCAGCGCCTCGGTGGTGCTGACCGGCGGCCGCAACGGAAACGGGCTGCTCGCCGCGCTCGCCGCGGCCCCGGCCCGGGACGCGATCGACTGGTCCCGGCTGGACCTGTGGTGGGGCGACGAGCGCTACGTCCCCGCCGACGACCCCGAGCGCAACCACGTACAGGCCCGGGAGGCGCTCTTGGACGCCGTCCCGGTCGATCCGGCGCGCGTCCACGCCATGCCGGCTTCCGACGGCCCCTACGGGGCGGACGTGGACGCGGCGGCGGCCTCCTACGCCGAGGAACTCCGCAAGGCGGCGGGGCCCGAGGACCACGGGCCGGTCCCCCGCTTCGACGTGCTGATGCTGGGCGTGGGCCCGGACACCCACGTCGCGTCCCTGTTCCCGGAACACCCTGCGGCGCGCGAGAGCGACCGCACGGTGGTCGGGGTCCACGGCGCCCCCAAGCCGCCGCCGACCCGGGTCTCGCTGACCCTCCCGGCGATCCGGGCCGCCCGTGAGGTCTGGCTCCTGGCGGCGGGCGAGGACAAGGCGGGAGCGGTGGCCATCGCGCTCGGCGGCGCGGGCGAGGTCCAGGCCCCGGCGGCGGCGGCCTACGGGCGTAGCCGCACCCTGTGGCTGCTGGACCGCGCGGCGGCGGCCAAGCTGCCCCCGGGCCTCTACCCGCCCGCCTCCGCCTGACCGACGACCCGAGGCGGGGGCGGGGGCCACCGCGGCCCCCGGCCCCGCCGACGGATCAGGCCCGGCCGCGCAGCTCCCGGTAGGTGTTCACCAGCGCCCGGGTGGACGGGTCGAGGTCCTCCGTGTGGGAGCCGTCGACCAGGGCCGGCTCGATCCGCTTGGCCAGCACCTTCCCCAGTTCCACGCCCCACTGGTCGAAGGAGTCGATGTTCCACACCGCGCCCTGTACGAACACCTTGTGCTCGTACAGGGCGATCAGCTGACCCAGTACCGCCGGTGTCAGCTCGTCCGCCAGGATCGTCGTCGTCGGGTGGTTGCCCCGGAACGTCTTGTGCGGGACCAGCGCCTCGGGGACGCCCTCCGCCCGCACTTCCTCCTCCGTCTTGCCGAAGGCCAACGCCTGGGTCTGCGCGAAGAAGTTGGCCATCAGCAGGTCGTGCTGGGCCTCCAGTTCCGGCTCCAGTTCCGCCACCGGACGGGCGAAGCCGATGAAGTCGGCCGGGATCATCCGGGTGCCCTGGTGGATCAACTGGTAGTACGCGTGCTGCCCGTTGGTGCCGGGCGTGCCCCAGACCACCGGGCCGGTGTCCCAGTCCACCGGCTGTCCGTCCCGGTCCACGGACTTGCCGTTGGACTCCATGTCCAGCTGTTGCAGGTACGCCGTGAAGCGCGAGAGGTAGTGGCTGTAGGGGAGCACCGCGTGCGACTGCGCGTCGAAGAAGCCCCCGTACCAGACGCCGAGCATGCCCATCAGCAGCGGCGCGTTCCGCTCCGGCGGGGCCGTGCGGAAGTGCTCGTCCACGGTGTGGAAGCCGCCCAGCATCTCCCGGAAGGCGTCCGGGCCGATCGCGATCATCAGCGAGAGGCCGATGGCGGAGTCGAAGGAGTAACGACCGCCGACCCAGTCCCAGAACCCGAACATGTTGGCCGGGTCGATGCCGAACTCCTCGACCTTCTCGGCGTTGGTCGACAGCGCCACGAAGTGCCGTGCCACCGCCGCGTCTTCACCGCCCAGTCCGGCCAGCAGCCAGGTGCGCGCCGAGGTGGCGTTCGTGATGGTCTCGATCGTCGTGAACGTCTTCGAGGCGATGATGAACAGCGTCTCGGCGGGATCCAGGTCCCGTACCGCCTCGTGCAGGTCGGCGCCGTCCACGTTGGACACGAAGCGCACGGTCAGCCCGCGGTCGGTGAAGGCGCGCAGCGCCTCGTAGGCCATCGCCGGACCGAGGTCGGAGCCACCGATGCCGATGTTGACGACGTTCTTGATACGCCGGCCGGTGAAGCCGGTCCACTCCCCCGACCTGACCTGCTCGGAGAAGGCGGCCATCTTGTCGAGGACGGCGTGGACGGCGGGTACGACGTTCTCGCCGTCCACCTCGACCACCGCGTCGCGGGGCGCCCGCAGCGCGGTGTGCAGGACCGCCCGGTCCTCCGTCGTGTTGATCTTCTCGCCGCGGAACATCGCGTCGCGCAGCTCGGCCACGCCCGTGGCGGAGGCCAGTTCGCGCAGGAGCGCGAGCGTCTCGTCGGTGACGAGGTGCTTCGAGTAGTCGATGTGCAGGTCCCCGACCCGCAGGGTGTAACCGGTGCCCCGCTCCGGATTCGTCTCGAACAGCTCCCGCAGATGCGTCCGACCCAGCGCTTCCCGGTGCTTGCCGAGTGCCGACCACTCGGGCGTCCGGTTGAGCCTCGTCCTGCGGCTGTCTGCGTTCATCTCGGACATCAACCCACTTCTTCCGTCCTGTTGTGCCCCGCCACGCCCCAACTTAAGGGATGTGAAGGGGGACAACGCGCACAAAGGGGCCCGGCCCGCGGGATTGTCTCTCCCGCGGGCCGGGCCCGATCCACTCTCACGTGCGACGGCGGGGGCCGACTCTCAGATCTCGCCCCGGAGTTTGGCGAGCGCCTCGGCGAGGATCGCCTCGCCGTCCGCGTCGCTGCGCCGCTCCCGCACGTACGCCAGGTGCGTCTTGTACGGTTCGGTGCGCGGCGGCGCCGGCGGGTTGTCCCGGTCCTGACCGGCGGGGAACCCGCAGCGCGGGCAGTCCCAGGTGTCCGGGACCTGCGCGTCGCTGGCGAAGCTCGGCTGCGTCTCGTGCCCGTTCGAGCACCAGAAGGAGATGCGCAGGCGGGGCGCGGATTCGCCGCGCTCGGCCTCGCCCATCGGCCCCGCTCCGACCCGACTTCCACGGATCGCGTTGCCACTTGCCACGGTCGTAACTCCCTGCCTGATGGTGCCGCGGAGCGTGAGGGGTATTCCGCTGCGGGCGCCCAAGTCTACGTAAGGCCGGGCGGCCGTCCAGCAATTGGAGGGGGCGCCCCCGCAGATGCCCATGATAGGCCGGAGGGGGCGTACCGGACCGGCACAATGGCCGGAAAGGTCGGCTTCCGGATTACTTCCTCAGCAGGCCCAGCGCGATGATGCAGGCGAACCACAGCAGACCGATCACGACGGTGATCCGGTCCAGGTTGCGCTCGGCGACCGAGGAGCCGCCGACCGACGACTGCATGCCGCCGCCGAACATGTCGGAAAGGCCACCGCCCTTGCCCTTGTGCATCAGCACGAGCAGCATCAGCAGGGCGCTGAAGACGATCAGGGCGATCGAGAACCCCAAAATCACGGCTGATTCCTACTTTCTGGCTTTTCTGGCTTTCCGGCTCTGCTGGGATGTGCGCGGGGGCCAGTGGCTGGTGGTGCAGCCTCCTGGCCCCCGCAAGGGTACGACGGATCCGTCCTGCCGCATACTCGCTGCGGGGACGGCCGGGGCCTACTGGTCCCGGAAGCGGACGATCTTGACGAACTCGTCCACGTCCAGCGCCGCGCCGCCGATCAGGGCGCCGTCGACATCGGGCTGGGCCATGATCGCGGCGATGTTGCCGGCCTTGACGGAGCCGCCGTACTGGATGCGGACCTTGTCGGCCAGCTCCGGCGAGTACAGCTCGGCCAGGCGGCGGCGGATCGCCCCGCAGACCTCCTGGGCGTCCTCGGGGGTGGCGACCTCGCCGGTCCCGATGGCCCAGACGGGCTCGTAGGCGATCACGATGGACTCGGCCTGCTCGGCCGGCAGGTCCTTGAGGCCGCCGTCGACCTGGGCGAGCGTGTGCTCGACCTGCCGGCCGGCCTTGCGGACGTCGAGGCCCTCCCCGACACACAGGATCGGGGTGATCCCGTGACGGTAGGCGGCCTTGACCTTGGCGTTGCAGAGCTCGTCGCTCTCGCCGTGGTACTGGCGGCGCTCGCTGTGGCCCACGGCCACGAACGTGCAGGCCAGCTTGGCCAGCATCGGGCCGGAGACCTCACCGGTGTAGGCACCGGAGTCGTGCGCCGAGATGTCCTGGGCGCCGTACTTGATCCTCAGCTTGTCGGCGTCGACGAGGGTCTGGACGGAGCGCAGGTCGACGAAGGGCGGCAGGACCGCGACCTCGACGGCGTCGTAGTCCTTGTCGGCGAGCGAGAAGGCGAGCTTCTGGGTGTGGGCGATGGCCTCGATGTGGTTGAGGTTCATCTTCCAGTTGCCCGCCATGAGCGGGGTGCGCGTGGTCATTGAGGGTCAGACCTCCAGTGCGGCGAGGCCGGGGAGCGTCTTGCCCTCGAGGTATTCGAGGGAGGCGCCGCCACCGGTCGAGATGTGGCCGAAAGCGTTCTCGTCGAAACCGAGCGTGCGCACGGCGGCGGCGGAGTCCCCGCCGCCGACGACGGTGAACGCGTCGCTGTCGACGAGGGCCTGCGCGATCGCGCGGGTGCCTCCGGCGTAGTCGGGGTGCTCGAAGACGCCCACGGGACCGTTCCAGAACACGGTCTCCGCGTCGGCGATCTTCGACGCGTACAGCTCACGGGTCTTGGGACCGATGTCCAGACCCTCCTTGTCGGCGGGGATCTTGTCCGCGTCGACGGTGGTGAAGTCGGCCGGGGTCTTGCCCTTGAGGTCGGGGAAGTCCGTCGAGGCGAGGATGTCGACCGGCAGGACCAGCTCGACACCGTTCTTCTCGGCGCGCTCCATGTACTCCTTGACGACGTCCACCTGGTCCTTCTGGAGCAGGGAGATGCCGACCTCGTAGCCCTTGGCGTAGAGGAAGGTGTACGCCATGCCGCCGCCGATGAGGATGCGGTCGGCCTTTCCGAGCAGCTGGTCGATGACGGCGAGCTTGTCGGAGACCTTGGCGCCGCCGAGTACGACCACGTAGGGACGCTTCACCTCGGCGGTCAGCTTCTTCAGGACGCCGACCTCGGTGGCGATCAGGTAGCCCGCCGCGTGGGGCAGGCGCGCCGGGAGGTCGAAGACCGAGGCGTGCTTGCGGTGGACGGCGCCGAAGCCGTCGCCCACGTAGAGGTCGGCGAGCTCGGCGAGCTCGTCCGCGAAGGCGCCGCGCTCGGCGTCGTCCTTCGAGGTCTCGCCGGGGTTGAAGCGCAGGTTCTCGATGACGGCGACTCCGCCGTCGGTGAGGGCCGCGACGGTCTCCTTGGCGGAGGAGCCGACGGTGTCGGTGGCGAACGCGACGTCGGTGCCGAGCAGCTCGCCGAGCCGCTTGGCGGCCGGGGCCAGCGAGAAGGCCGGGTCCGGGGCGCCCTTGGGGCGGCCCAGGTGCGAGGCGACGATCACGCGGGCGCCGGCTTCGGCGAGCTTCGCGATGGTCGGCTGGACGGCACGGATGCGTCCGTCGTCGGTGATCTCGGTGCCGGCGAGCGGCACGTTGAGGTCCGCGCGGACGAACACCCGCTTGCCGGAGACGCCCTCGGCGAGAAGTTCGTCGATCGTCTTCATGTGTTTCTTGCTCCTTATCCCCACGCGGGGTTTCCGTCCCGACCTGGGTGAGAGGGTACGAGACAAGCCACAGGGCCCGTGCGGCGCCTCGTCGCGCCACCCGGACCCTGTGCCTCACATCGTGCTGCCTGCCGTGATGATCAGAGCTGACCGCCGACGAACACGGTCAGGTCGACGAGGCGGTTGGAGTAGCCCCACTCGTTGTCGTACCAGCCGATGACCTTGACCTGCGTACCGTCCTGAACCATCGTCAGGGACGCGTCGAAGGTGCAGGAGGCGGGCCAGTTCACGATGTCGGACGAGACGATCGCGTCCTCGGTGTAGTCGAGGATGCCCTTGAGCTGACCCTCGGCGGCCTTCTGGAAAGCCGCGTTGATCTCTTCCTTGGTGGTCTCGCGGGAGAGCTCCAGGACGAGGTCGGTGACCGAGCCGGTCGGGACCGGGACGCGCATGGCCATGCCGTCCAGCTTGCCCTTGAGCTGCGGGAGGACCAACGCGGTGGCCTTGGCGGCACCGGTCGAGGTCGGGATGATGTTCTCGGCGGCGGCGCGGGCGCGACGCAGGTCCGAGTGCGGGAAGTCGAGGATGCGCTGGTCGTTGGTGTAGGCGTGGACCGTCGTCATCATGCCCTTGACGATGCCGAAGTTCTCGTCGAGGACCTTGGCCATCGGCGCCACGCAGTTGGTGGTGCAGGAGGCGTTGGAGATGACGTGGTGGTTGGCCGCGTCGTACTTGTCCTGGTTGACGCCCATCACGATCGTGATGTCCTCGTCCTTGGCCGGAGCCGAGATGAGGACCTTCTTCGCGCCGGCGGCGATGTGCTTGGCGGCGTCGGCCTTCTTCGTGAAGATGCCGGTCGACTCGATGACGATGTCGGCGCCCAGCTCGCCCCAGGGCAGGTTGGCGGGGTCGCGCTCGGCGAACGTCTTGAAGGTGTTGCCGTTGACGGTGATGGTGTCGTCGGTGTGCGAGACCTCGGCCTTGAGGCGGCCGAGGATCGTGTCGTACTTGAGCAGGTGCACCAGAGTGGCGTTGTCAGTCAGGTCGTTGACACCGACGATCTCGATGTCCGCCCCCTGCTCAAGGAGCGCCCGGAAGTAGTTGCGGCCAATACGACCAAAACCATTGATGCCTACGCGGATCGTCACGAACCGATCTCCTCGTTGGTGCGCCGGTAAAAGTCCCCCGGCGAGCTGTATGGGATGTCCCCGACCGCTTACGACCCTACCTCTCCGTGAGCTTCCGAGTGACATCGGTCGACGGCTGACACTCCCCTGCTTCCCAGGAATGACACCGTGAGGCCCCGTACCGGACGTACCGGTACGGGACCTGTGGGACCTTGTCCCTGTTACCCGGAGTGAGCGTCGGCCAAGCCTCGGATCAGCGCTTCAGCGAACGGAGTGCCGTACCGACGAGTACGGCCCGGTCCGCCGCCGTCGGGAGGTGTTCCAGGCCGAACCCGAGCAGGACCGTGTCACGCGTAGTGACAGCGGCGTAGGACTTGAAGAGCTCCCCGGACCTGTACCAATCCCCGGGGACGACGGGACTTCCGGGCGGTGCGCCCTGTGCCGTCCACGCCCCCAGCGAGGTCTCGAAGCCATCGACGGGCTGGTCCTTCCCGCCGACGGCCAGCCGCGCCTCGTCCGCGAAGACGCCCCGGCCGCCCGCCCCGCCGTCGGTGACGTACGACAAGGAGACCTCGACGGACTTGCCCGCGTAGGCGCTCAGGTCGAAGGAGACCTGCTTCCAGCCCCCCGAGGAGCCGGTGAAGCTGTTCCACGCCCCGCTGCTGCCGTGCGGCGCGCAGCCGCCGGCGGTCAGGTCGAGGTAGTGGCGCAGGAAGGGGTGTCCGTTGACGAAGAACCCGGCCTCGCACTCGGCGGGGACGGCGGTGCTGCTGAGGCCTCCGGCCTCGGGCAGCGTGGTCCAGTCCTCCGCCCCGGTGGTGTGCGCCTCCAGGACGGCGTGGTCGTAGCCCTGCTCGGTGTTCCAGTTGAGGGCCATCTTGAGCTGCGGCGCGTCGGCCGCGGACACCTTGGTGAGGTCGATGGTGCGGGTCAGCCGCTTCCATTCGTTGTCCTCGTGGGTGGCCGAGGCCATCCCGGTGCCCGCGTAGGGGGCGTACGGGTTCACGACCCCCGCGTACTGGCCCGCCTGCGCGCTCTTGAACTGCGGGAACCGCGCCGGTGGCAGCGTCTCGGAGGTCACCGAGAAGGCGCCGGGGGCGTCGAGCGGGTTGCCCGCCGCGTCCCCGAGGCCGCCCTTGGCGCCGGCGAGGGCGCCCGCGCCGGTGAAGGCGGTGGGCCCGCTGACGCCGGCCCGGCCGTAGGCGCCGAGGTAGTACTGGCTGAAGTCGTCGGTGACGGCGCGGCCGACCCGCGCGTTGCCGCCCGCCGACTCGCCGGCCTCGATCAGCTTGCCGCCCTCGTTGAGGAAGTCCCGTACCGCCAGCTGGGTTTCACCGCCGGGGGCCTTGGCCCCGGTGTAGTGGACGACGGTGCGGAAGTGGGAGAGCACGCCGAGGTGGTGCGGCGCTCCCTGGGTGGCGACGTCCCATACGGCGGCCTTCTTGCCGTTGGCGCGCAGGGCGTCGACGTACTCCTGCGCGTGGACGGCCTTCGCGCCCTCCTCGGCGATCACGAGCACGTCGGCGTCGCGGGGCCGTTCGGCCACCGTGTAGGTGAAGTGCCCGCCGGTGATCTCCTTGCCGCCGTCACGACCGCTGAACCAGACCTCGACCTTGTCGCCCGGCTTGGTGCCGTCGACCTTGGCCCGGTACTCGTCGAACCAGTTGTTGTCGTCGCCGCCGTAGACATCGCCGCCCTTCCAGGCCTTCAGCCCGTCGTCGTGCGTACGGCCGCCGTTGACGCGGAACTTGAGCTGCTTGTCCCGCAGCGCCTTGCGGGCGGTGACGGAGACGGTCTGGTCCTCGCCGCGCTGCACGTAGGAGGTGGTGAAGGGGTCCGCGGTGAAGTCGGCGGCGCTCAGGCCGACGGAGGACACCGGTCGGTCCGGGTGCGCGGCGCTCTCCGCGACGGACAGCGCGAAGGGCACGTTCTTGGCGAACTCGGCCTGGATCAGATTCTCGTCGTCGGGGAAGTTGAAGACGGACGGGCAGTCCTCGGGCTTCCACCGGTCGTCGGGATCGGCGGCGGAGGCCGTCTGGCAGGTGCTCATCTCCGGCGTGAACATCATGACGCCGTTGACGTTGGCCGCGTGGCCGTCCGCCTCGCCGTTGGTGGTGTAGAGCTCGGAGGACACCTGCGGGTAGTAGCCCGGGACGGCCGAGTGCTCCGGGGTGCCGGCGAGCGCCTTGTAGGCCACGTCGTCGGGGGTGGGGGTGGCGACCTGCCAGCCCACCCCGTAGAGCAGCAGTTCGGCGGCCGAGTGGTAGTTGATCGCGTACGCGAAGCCGACGCGCTTCTCGAAGGCGTCGAGGGCGACGGTCTCGGGCTCGGAGTTCGCCTTCGGGCCGCGGTAGGTCTCGCTCGACGGGCTCTCGGAGGAGCCCTCGTCGTCGTACCCCCACCTGTAGGCGAAGTTCCGGTTCGGGTCGACCCCGTCGACGGCGGTGATCTTGCCGTCGCCGTCGTTGTCGCGCATGTTCTTGCGCCACAGCCGCTGCCCGTCGGGGGCGTGCGTGTAGTCGTAACCGTCGGGGTTGGCGGAGAGCAGGAACCACATCTCGGTGGAGTCCACCAGCTTGGTGAGGCGCTGGTCCTTGCCGTAGCCGTCGAGCGTCCGGTGCATCAGCCGCCGGGTCATCTCCGGGGTGATCCACTCGCGGGCGTGCTGGTTGGACATGTAGAGCACCGAGGGCTTGGAGCCGTCCTTGGTCTTCTTGGCGTCCTTGGTGACCTTCAGGGCGAGGATGTCCTTGCCCTGGACGGTCTTGCCGATGGACACGACCTTGGTGAGGGACGGGTTGGCCCGCGCGGTGGCGAGGATCTCCTCCTGGAGGCCGCCCTTGCCGCTGTACGGACGGAACACCCCGTCCCCGGGGGCCTCCGCGCGAGCGGACGGGGCGATCCTGCGCTCGGTGATCTTGACGCCCTGGGCGGCGAGCCCCCTGGCCTGCCCCGCGGTGAGGAACAGTTCGACCTTCGCCGTCCCGCTCTCGGGTGGGCGTTCGGCCAGTTCGTGGGCGTCCTGGCCGGCGGCGAGGACGAGCGGGATCTGTTCCTTGGTGACGGCGGCGTCGTAGACCCGGACCTCGTCGGAGGCCGTTGCTGCTCCGGGGTCCGCCGTGGGTCGGGCCTGTGCCGCTGCGGGTAACGCGGCGAGTGTGGTTCCGATGACGAGTGCGCTTGCGGCGAGGATCGATCTCGCGCGGTGCCTCATGTGCCCCCCTGGGCGTCGTCTGCCACGAAAGCGTTGGCAGCCAGGCTCACGATCGCCCATGCCCATGTCAATGGGGCGTACGGCGAGGGACCCGCACGATCACCCGTGCGGGTCCCTGTTCGCCGTGCTCCGGCCGAGGTCGGCCGGTCGCGTCCCGGGGCGGGGGTCAGCCGACCATGTTGTCGGCGAGTTCCTCGCTGAGGTCGAGGTTCGACTCGGTCCCGGGGATGCCGAGGTCCTGCGCCCGCTTGTCGGCCATCGCCAACAACCGGCGGATGCGGCCCGCGACCGCGTCCTTGGTCAGCGGCGGGTCGGCGAGCGCGCCCAGCTCCTCCAGGGAGGCCTGCTTGTGCTCCATGCGCAGCCGGCCGGCCGCGGCGAGGTGCTCGGGGACCTCCTCGCCCAGGATCTCCAGGGCGCGCTGCACGCGGGCGCCGGCGGCCACCGCGGCCCGCGCCGAGCGGCGCAGGTTGGCGTCGTCGAAGTTGGCGAGGCGGTTGGCGGTGGCGCGCACCTCGCGCCGCATCCGCCGCTCCTCCCACGCCAGCACCGACTCGTGGGCTCCCAGCCGGGTCAGCAGCGCGCCGATCGCGTCGCCGTCGCGGACCACGACCCGGTCCACCCCGCGCACCTCGCGCGCCTTGGCGGCGATCGAGAGCCTGCGGGCGGCGCCCACCAGGGCCAGGGCGGCCTCCGGGCCCGGGCAGGTGACCTCCAGGGAGGAGGACCGGCCCGGCTCGGTGAGCGAGCCGTGGGCCAGGAAGGCGCCGCGCCAGGCCGCCTCGGCGTCACAGGTGGCCCCGGAGACGACCTGCGGCGGCAGGCCTCTGATGGGGCGACCACGGCCGTCCACGAGACCGGTCTGGCGGGCCAGCTGGTCCCCTCCGGCCACGACACGGACGACGAACCGGCTGCCGCGGCGCAGCCCGCCCGGGGCCATCACCACCAGGTCCGAGGAGTGCCCGAAGATCTCCAGGATGTCCTTGCGCAGGCGTCTGGCGGCGATACCCGTATCCAGCTCCGCCTCGATGACGATGCGGCCGCTCACCAGGTGCAGCCCGCCCGCGAACCGAAGGATCGCCGAGACCTCCGCCTTCCTGCAGCAGGTCCGGGTGACGGGGAGGCGGGAGATCTCATCCTTCACCGCGGGCGTCATCGCCATGGGCCGATCCTTCCATGCATCCGAAAAATACGGTCGTACGCGGCGGCCAGCAGCTCCGGATCGTGCTTCGGAGTGCCGTCCTGCCTGGCCACGGGCGCCAGCTCGACCGCGGCACCGAACCGTTTGGCGGCATCGGCCAGGGATTCGCGATCGGGCACGGCGGCCTCGTCGGCCAGCACCACGTCCAGGGCGAGTTTAGGGGCGTGTCGGGCCAAAACCTCCAAATGACGCTGCGGAGAGAAGCCCTCTGTTTCGCCGGGCTGCGGCGCGAGGTTCAGCGAGAGCACCCTGCGGGCCTTCGTCGCGATGAGCGCGTCGAGCAGTTCCGGCACCAGCAGGTGCGGGATCACGGACGAGAACCAGGACCCCGGACCGAGCACCACCCAGTCGGCGTCGAGCACGGCGGCGACCGCCTCCGGCACGGCCGGCGGATCACCCGGGACCACCTGCACGGACAGCACCTCGCCGGGGGTCAGGGCCACCGTGGCCTGCCCCCGTACGGTGTCCACGTCCTGCGGGCGCGCCGGGTCGTGGCCCTTGACCAGCGCCTGGAGCTCCAGCGGGACCGCGGACATCGGCAGCACCCGGCCCTGCGCGCCGAGCAGCTTGCCCACCAGGTCGAGCGCCTGCACGGGGTCGCCGAGCTGCTCCCACAGGGCGACGATCAGCAGATTGCCGACCGCGTGCTCGTGGAGGTCACCGGCGGACTGGAAGCGGTGCTGGATGACGCGGGCCCAGGTCTGGCCCCACTCGTCGTCCCCGCACAGCGCGGCGAGCGCCTTGCGCAGGTCACCGGGGGGCAGCACGCCGAGCTCCTCGCGGAGCCGGCCGCTGGAGCCGCCGTCGTCGGCGACGGTGACCACGGCCGTCAGTTCGCCGGTGATCCGGCGCAACGCGGCGAGGGAGGCCGACAGGCCCATGCCCCCGCCGAGCGCGACGACCTTGGGGGCGACCACCTTGGCGGCGGAGCGCCGTCCGGCGCGGCCCGCGCCGTCCTCGCCCCGGGTGGGGGCGAGTCGGCGCAGGCGGCGCAGGCGCAGGGAGCGTCCGGTCACTCGCGCCCCATGTCCCGGTGGACGACGACGGTCTCTACTCCCTCGGAGGCGAGGCGGGCCGCGAGCTTCTCGGACATGGCCACGCTGCGGTGCTTGCCGCCCGTACAGCCGACCGCGATGGTCACGTACCGCTTGCCCTCACGGCGGTAGCCGGTGGCGATCAGCTGGAGCAGCTCGGTGTACCGGTCGAGGAACTCCTTGGCGCCGGGCTGGCTGAAGACGTACCCCGACACCTCCGCGTTGAGCCCGGTGAAGGGGCGCAGCTCCGGCACCCAGTGCGGGTTGGGGATGAAACGGCAGTCGACGACGAGGTCGGCGTCGACGGGCAGGCCGTACTTGTAGCCGAAGGACATGACGGTGGCCCGCAGCTCGGGCTCCTCGTCCCCCGCGAACTGGGCGTCCATCTTGGCGCGCAGCTCATGCACGTTCAGGCTGGAGGTGTCGATGACGAGGTCGGCGTCACCGCGCAGCTCGCGCAGCAGGTCGCGCTCGGCGGCGATGCCGTCGACGATGCGCCCGTCACCCTGGAGGGGGTGCGGGCGGCGGACCGACTCGAAGCGGCGGACCAACGCGTCGTCGGAGGACTCCAGGAAGACGATGCGGCGGGTGACGCCGCGGGCCTCCAGGTCGGCGAGGGACTCGCGCAGGGCGTCGAAGAACTGACGGCCGCGGACGTCGACGACGACCGCGATGCGCGCCACGTTGCCCTGCGAGCGGGCGCCGAGTTCCACCATGGTGGGGATCAGCGCCGGCGGGAGGTTGTCCACGACGAACCAGCCGAGGTCCTCCAGGCACTTGGCCGCGGTACTGCGGCCGGCCCCGGACATCCCGGAGATGATCACCAGCTCGGGGATGGCCGCCTCGGCGGTATCGCCGGGCTCCACTGTCGTGCCCGTACTCACCTGTGCTCCGTCTCGGTCGTGCTCGGTCTCGCTCTGGTCCACCGCGGTCTGGTCCGCTGAGGCTGCGTGTTCGTTCGCTGGGCGCTCGGTCATGGCGTGGTCCCCCGTTCGGACGACGTTCCCGCGGACGCGGGAGTCTCATCCTCAATGATCTCTCCTGTCGCCATGTTGACGGCAGGACGGGCGGGGACGGCCCGGGCGAGCGCAGCCGCCACGATCTCGGCCGTCTTGCGACCTATGCCGGGGACCTCGCAGATCTGGTCGATTGTCGCCTGTCTCAGCTTCTTCACCGAACCGAAGTGCTTGATCAGGGCCTGCTTGCGGCTCTCGCCGAGGCCCGGCACCTCGTCCAGCGGGCCGGCCTTGAACCGCTTGCCGCGCTTGTTGCGCTGGTACTGGATGGCGAAACGGTGGGCTTCGTCACGCACCCGCTGGAGCAGGTAGAGGCCCTCGCTGGTGCGGGGCAGCACCACCGGGTCGTCCTCGCCGGGCAGCCAGACCTCCTCCAGCCGCTTCGCGAGTCCGCACACCGCCACGTCGTCGATCCCCAGCTCCTCCAGGGCCCGCTTGGCGGCCGTGACCTGCGGCCGGCCGCCGTCTACCACGACGAGCTGCGGCGGGTAAGCGAAGCGCTTGGGGCGCCCGTCGTCCTCCTCGGGCCCGTCCGTCCCGCCGTCCTCGGGGGACCACTCACCGGTCTTGAGCTTCTCCTGGAGGTAGCGCCGGAAGCGCCGGGAGACCACCTCGTGCATGGACCGGACGTCGTCCTGTCCCTCGAACGACTTGATCTGGAAGCGCCGGTACTCGCTCTTGCGGGCGAGTCCGTCCTCGAAGACGACCATGGAGGCCACCACGTCGTCACCCTGGAGGTGGGAGATGTCGAAGCACTCGATGCGCAGCGGCGCGCCGTCCAGCTCCAGGGCCTCGGCGATCTCCTCCAGGGCGCGGGAGCGGGTGGTGAGGTCGGCGGCCCGCTTGGTCTTGTGCAGGGCGAGGGACTGCTGCGCGTTGCGGTGGACGGTCTCCATGAGCGCCTTCTTGTCGCCGCGCTGCGGGATGCGCAGGCTGACCTGGGCGCCGCGACGCTCGGCGAGCCACTGGCTCAGCACCGGCGTGTCCTCGGGCAGGGCGGGGACCAGCACTTCCTTGGGGACGGTCTCGCCCTTCTCCTCGCCGTACAGCTGCTGGAGCGCGTGCTCGACGAGCCCGGCGGTGTCGACGGCCTCCACCTTGTCGGTGACCCATCCGCGCTGGCCGCGGACCCGGCCGCCGCGTACGTGGAAGATCTGCACGGCGGCTTCCAGCTCGTCCTCGGCGACGGCGATGAGGTCGGCGTCGGTGGCGTCGGCGAGCACGACGGCGTTCTTCTCCATGGCCCGGCGCAGCGCCCCTATGTCGTCGCGCAGCCGGGCGGCCTTCTCGTACTCCATGTCCTCGGCGGCCTCGTGCATCTGCCGTTCGAGGCGGGAGAGGTAGGTGCCGGTGCGTCCGGCCATGAAGTCGCAGAAGTCCTCGGCGAGTTCGCGGTGCTCGTCCGGGGTGACGCGGCCGACGCAGGGCGCGGAGCACTTGCCGATGTAGCCGAGCAGGCAGGGGCGGCCGATCTGCGCGGAGCGCTTGAACACGCCCGCGGAGCAGGTCCGCACCGGGAAGACCCGGAGCATCAGGTCGACGGTCTCGCGGATCGCCCAGGCGTGGCCGTAGGGGCCGAAGTAGCGCACGCCCTTCTTCTTGGGTCCGCGCATGACCTGGACGCGGGGGTACTCCTCGTTCATGGTGACGGCGAGGGAGGGATAGCTCTTGTCGTCCCGGTACTTGACGTTGAACCGGGGGTCGAACTCCTTGATCCAGGAGTATTCGAGCTGGAGCGCCTCGACCTCGGTGGAGACGACGGTCCACTCGACGGACGCGGCGGTCGTCACCATCGTCGCGGTACGCGGGTGCAGGTTCGCGACGTCCTGGAAGTAGCTGGCCAGGCGTTGCCGCAGGCTCTTGGCCTTCCCGACGTAGATCACCCGGCGGTGCTCGTCGCGGAACTTGTAGACGCCCGGGGAGTCGGGGATCTGCCCCGGCTGGGGGCGGTAGCTGGAAGGGTCGGCCATGCCAACCACCCTACTGTCGCCCAAGGACAACCCACCCCACGCCCCGACACCACCACCCGTCCGCCCTCGGCCGCGGGGGCGTGGGGCGGGCCGGGGGCGGGGGAGCCCGGCCGTGCGGCGGGACGCCCGGGGGGGGGCGGGGCGGGCCGGGGGCGCCGAGGAAGCCCGGCCGTGCGGCGGGGACGCGCGGGGGGGTCACGCGGCGTGGAGCCGTCGGGCTGGGGGTGTGAGGCCGCCGCTGGGGGGTGGGACGGCCGGGCCTTGGGGGCCGAGGGAGCCCGGTCGGGCGGGGCGTCGAGGGGGGCAGGGCCGCCCGGCATGGAGGCTCCCCGCCCAGGGATGTGGGGCGGCCCTTCCCCCGGGGCGGAACCGCCGGCGGCAGCCGGGGGCCGATGGGGGGACCGGTCGGGCAGCGGGGTACGGGCCGCCCGGGGCCCCGGCCCGAGACCCGGGCCCGGGTACGGCACGGTCCGGGGCGCCGGCCCGAGGTCCGGGAGGCGACGCCGCTCCCGTGCGGCGGACCCGCCGGCGGCACCTGGGGGTGGACTCGGAGGAGCCCACCGCCGGGAAGCGGATCCCCGTCCGCGCCCGTCCCGCCCCGGTCCGGGGCCGAAGCCCCAACGGCCCCGCCGTCCCGGGCGGAACGAGCAGCCCGCGGCACGCACCGCGCCCCGGAAACAGAGACCGTCCCGCGCGGGCGTGCGGCCCCTCAAGGGGCCGCCCCCGCCGGGGTCAGGCCCGAGTACGACCCGTCGAACGGGCCCGCGCGTGCCGGGGCCAGCCGGGCGCGGGGCGCGTTCCCTGGCGGCGGACCGAGCCGGGCCCGGCGGGGTGGCCGCCACGGGGTACCGAACCGGGGGCGCCCCCGGGCGTCGGGCCCGCCGTCCTGGCGGTACGGCGGGCCCGGTGGGGTGGGTCAGGCCCCGTGTGTGCGGCGGCGTCGAAGGCGCCCGCGTGCTCCAGTTCGGCCCGGCGGGCGGGGTCGAGCCCGGCGGGCGAGCCCGGTTGGGGGCTGCCGTCCGCCAAGTGCGCGAAGG
>NZ_SSBJ01000043.1 GCF_004795055.1 Streptomyces sp. A1136 | reverse complement strand
GATCTGCCACGATACCCGCTCCGCGGGTATCGTGGCGCTCTGCGCCACGCACCGCAGTGCGGTGCTCCGCACCTCCCTCCCGCGTCTGATGCGTCGTCATATTCCGGGGGTCCGGGGGGTGTTGCTCCGAAGGGAGCGTCGACGCTTCGCGCCGACGGGCGGGCAGCGAGGGCGGCGAGCCCCTCCCCCGCGTCGATTCGCTCTGACGGGTGACAAGGTTTGCAAACTAGGAAGGGCATGATGGGCGGCATGGAGAAGCTGGGGAAGCACCAGGGGAACGCGAAGGTGAGCTTCGAGCTCAGGGCGAGCCTGGACCGGGTGTTGAAGGAACAGAAGGCGTATCGCCGAGAGCTCGCGGGAGACGAGCGCTGGAGCGTGCAGGGCCTGAGTCGCCAGGATGCCGCGGGTGTGCGGGCGGCGTGGCGCCGTGAGCAGGAGCGTCTGCGGAAGGCCGGCGAGCTGCTCGACACCATCGACGTGCTCGCCATACACGGTATTGAACTGGAGCTGAGGGAGCGCGGCTGGTGGGACAGGCGCTGGCCCGCAGTGCCCGACGAGGCGATGGACCCGGGGCGCTGGCCCGGATCGCGAGACAAGGGCCTCCCCAAGCAGGTGCCGCTGCGGTTGCCTCAGCCGCTGGCGCGGAAGGTGTACGCGGCCTGCTGGCACACCTCCTACAAGTCGATCGTCGCGCTGCGGGATTGGCGCGACCTGCACCCTGGCATCGTTCCGGGGCGCCGTCGGCGCGAGCCCGGAGACCTGGAGATCGCGCTGGAGGAATACGAGAGGCTGGCAGCCCAGGTGACGACGGTGGGTGACGTCTACCGAGCCGGACTCCGGAAAGGAATCTGGTCCGCCGAAGCCATTCAATCTAGGGTTGCAAACTAGAAAGCAGCTGGTCAGAGCCCTGTCTGTGGTTGCGTGACTTGCGGGATGGGTCTACCTTCCTCGGTGTAGACGGCGCCGTCGAGGCGCCGTCCAACCCGTGTGGAGGCGACGCATCGTGACGGAGCAGCAGCTGACGCAGGAGCAGGACCGGGGTCTGGAGCCGGCCCGGTACACCCGGTGGAACCAGGTGCCGTGGGACTGGGCGTCGAAGACGCAGATGGCTAGGGCGGACCTTCCCCGGGAGCCGGGCGGCCCAGTCCGCGGCTATGTGGCGGGCCGGGACTTCCGCGAGCGGGAGACAGAGATCGCGTTGTACGCCGTCGCGGAGTCGAAGCCGACCCGGGCGAGCGGAGGGCAGCTGGCGTCCGCCGACGCGCGCCGTACGGCGACGGTGCGGGTGTGCACGGACTGCGGGGCGAACTGCCAGCTGCCGCTTCAGGAGCGCGAGGGAAGGCACCTGTGTCCGATGTGCTGGCGGATCGCCACGGTGGTCGACTGCCAGATCGAGCTGCGCGAGCGGAGGGCCGAGAACGCGGCCTGGGCCCGGAGCCTGCTCGAGGCCGGGGCGCTGGCGATCGTTTGGGTGGACCTCTTGGAAGCCGAGCCGACAGCCTCGGGTCGTAAGCGACCGCCGCTGGCCGCCCGCGTTCATGCGGTGGACGAACGGGGCCGACGGATCATGGACGTGCTGATCCGGCTGGCCGGCCCTCGCACCCAGGGCGCCCCTGAGGAGGCTGTGGCGCCGGAGGTCGGCGCGGCAAAGCTGACCCGGGCGTTCGCTGGGCGGAGGCGGGTCGTGTGGGGGCCGCTGCGCACGGTCCGGGAGCGTCTGGGCGAGCTGGGATACCCGGTGGACTTGGGCAACCTGGCGCCGGGCCTGTCGACAGGGTGGAGCCGGGCGCGGCGCTGGTCGGACGACGTGGTCTCCCGGTACGCGCAGTGGCGCGGCGAACTCAACCCGGCTACCGGCGAACTGCGAACGCCGTGGCCGCCGGGCACTGCGGACCGGCTCTGGCTGTGCCTGACCCGCATGGCGAGCAGCACCGACGCGGGCCGTCCCGGAGTGAGCTCCAGGGTCCGCCGGGAGGCTGGACAGCAGCCGCTGTACGGCTCTGTGGGCTCCGGTGAGGTGACGGTGGCGGTAACTGGACCAGCGAGCGCTGGTGTGGGTCTTGCTGAGTTTCTGGCGGCGCAGGGGGTATTGCAGCCGCTGTCTGTGGTGGGCCCGGTGCCCAGCCGGGAGGTGCCCGGCGCCTGCGTGACGTACATGGTCGGCGACGGTGGCGTTCTGGTCGGCCAGGCCGTCACCGTCGGCGGCCTGGGGAGCTGAGATGGACATCGACCCTGAGATGCACATGTACGACTGCCCGGGAACCCTTCCCGGCGGACGTGGCTGCGAGACGTGCAAGGACTGGGAGGGCCGCACGTTCGCTGATATCCGAGCCGAGCTCGCGGGGACCCGGGCGCCGGTGCCTGAGCCACGGTCGGCCCCCAGCGAGCCGGAACCGGCCCGAACCCTTCACCACGCTGGCTACTGCGAGCGTCTTGCCTACGAGGGTGGCATCTGCACGTGCCACAGCCCGGACGACTACTTCCAGGAGCCCCCGAACATGGCCGACCTGGAGGACGGTGTCGATGCCCGCTGGTGAACCCGACATGAGGCGTCACGGTGCCGCCTCATGGTGACGGAAGATGCCGGGCCGGGGCTCAGGAACAGGTACTGACCCGGAATCCGCTGATGGCCCGGAGCCCTGGTGCGGTGGCGGCCACCACCCGTTCGGGTGCGGGCGGATGCTGCCGGACCCGGGCCGTCCGAGGCTGGGATCATGTCCGCCAAGCTGGTCGTCTACCCGCCCGACGAGAACGGCTGGCGCCGGGTGCGGTACGACGGCGTCGCCATTGGGGTCGCCCACCGCCCGGCCGACATCCGCGTCTTCCTCGCCGCGGCCGGCCTGGAGGACGCGGAGGACGTCGACCTGACCGACCCCGGCTTTGTGGAGTGGAGGGGCAGCGGGCCCGAGGATTGGGAGCCTGCCAAGTAGAGCGCGGAACGCCACTCAGGCCCTGCCGTCGGGCAGGGCCTGAGTGGCGTGCTGTGCACGGCATCTACTGGGAGGCGTCGCGTACGGCCTGGCGGCCGGCTTCGGTGATGGAGAAGAAGTGCGGGTGCCCGCGGTGGATGTGCTCGGGGTCCGGGCTGCCCTGGACGTGGCCGCAGTCGTCGATGCTGTCGGCGTAGCCGAGCTCCTCCAGCGCGATCTCGTCGGTGGGGCGGAGCCAGATCTTCTCCCCCGCGTCGGTGGTTTCGATCAGCGGGCCGATGTTGCCCTTGGGATGGGCGACGGCGTTCTGGAGGGCCTTGAGCCGCTTGGGAGTGAGCCGGGGAGCCATCGGGTGCTGTCCTTCCTGTTCGGGCGCTGAGGGGGTTTCTACAGCCAGCGGAAGGCGTTACGGATGTCGCTGGCGGCGCCGGAGAGGTTGTCGCCCTCCAGGCGGATGTCGAAGTCGTACGGGTCGACGTCGGGCTGGTCGAGCTCGGCCATGACGGCCTCGCTGGCGGCGTCGAGGACGCTGGCGAACGCCTCGGGGAGCTGGGCGGCCTTGAGGGCCTCGACGATGCTCTCGTAGTCGGCGCCGCGCTTGATGGCGTCGCTGAGAAGGCGCAGCGCGGCCGCGGCGGCCGGGGCGAGGTCGGCGAGCGCGGAGGCGTCGGCACGGGCGGCCGGGCTCTCGATGGCGGTGATCCGGGCGATGTCCTTCGAGTGCTCCATGGTGGTCCTCCTTGAGGAAGCGGCGGGCGGTTGCGTTGGGGCGCGGGGTCAGACGGTGGCGGCGAGGAAGAGCGCGGCGATCCCGAGGGCCAGGGCGTGCGCGGTCTGGTCGACGTGGGCGGCGCCCCCGTGCTGGGCCCATCCCTCCTGGCGGGCGAGGCGCATCCAGCGAGCCACGGGCCAGCGCCTGTCGATGAACCCGTGGGTCGCCCCGATCCAGAGCAGGGCCGCGGCGGCCGGCCAGGCGGAGAGCGTCACTTCGTCCAGGACCAGGGCGCCGAGGCCGAGCGCGGCGCCGCACAGCAGGACGTGGGTGGCGGCGTGGGTGAGGTTCGCGGTCCAGCCGGTGCGGCCGCAGGCGGCCTTGTGCTTGGCCTGGTGGTCGGTCTGGAAGGGGTAGTCGGCGAGCCAGTGGCCGAGGAGGAGGAGCACGAAGGTTGCTGCGAACATGGTGGTCTCCCTGGTCTGCGATCGGGTGAGGGACGGGGCGGCCGTGCGCCTGGCAGTGGACGGCCGCCCCCGCATCGGACGGTGCGGGGGGTCAGTCGGTGTCGCCGCCGGTGATGATGACGCCGTTGTCGAAGACGATTCCGCCGTGGATGGTGTCGGCCTGGACGGGGCCGCCGGGCTGGTGGCCGGTCTGGCGCAGGCCCGCCTCGTAGGCGGCGCGGGCGGAGGAGCGCTTGCTCGGGTCGTCGTAGAGGATCGTGGCGATCTCGGCCCAGGAGAGACCGTCGCGGTCCTTGAGCTGGACGACCATGGCCCGGGTGCGGCGCTCCAGGTCCCGCTGGATGGCGGAGGTGGACTGGGCGATCTGGCGCAGCTGCGCGGCGGGCAGGTCCTCGACGGCCGGGGTGCCCAGCGCGCTCAACGCGTTCTCCAGGCGGCCGGACTCGATGGCCTGGGCCAGGTAGCCGCGGGCGTCGTCCGCCGTCGGGTTCCAGGTGATGGCGGCCGAGCTGCCGGTGGTCTTGGTGATGTCGATGCCCATGGTCGTGTTCCCCTCTCGACTCTGCTGTGCGTTTTCCGCACACTTAGAGAATAGGGGTGTGCGGTTTCCGCACACAAGGGGTTTCCGAAGATTCTTTCCACGAACTCGCCCCGGAACAGCTGCCGTTGCCCGACGCCGGACCGACCCCCTTCCCGCGTCGTTGCGCTCTGGCCTGCACAACCCCCCGTCCACAGGGCCGGTATGGAAACGTCCCGTCCCATGACACCTCGCACCGCCCCGTCGGCCCCCACCCGCAAGAACAAGGCGCTCACCGCAGCCGACCTCCCCATCAGGGTCCCGGTGATCCACGGCGAGACGACTGCCTCGTACCTCGCCCGCACCGCGTCGGCGAACGCCGTCGAACTCCCGCGCCTGCTGGGTGCTCTCCACAAGGGCCGCCTCCCCGCCAGCGCCGCCCAGGTCCAACCCGCCACCCACGAAGTCGCCCTCACCGCGGAGTCCCTGGCCCGCCTGGTCGCCCTGACCGGCCGCCAGGCGGACCAGCTGCACCGCGCGCTCCCGGGCCTGGCCGCCGAGCGACTGCACACGGCCTCCGGCGCGGCAGTCCGCGCCAAGCCCTGGCCGCAGACCCCCGGCGAACCCCCGCTGCCTGCCTGCCCTCTGTGCCTTGAGGAAGGAGCCTGGCTGGTCGGGGCCGGGCACCGGTGGCGGCCCTGTGTCTGCGGGCGCCGCTGGGAGTGCGGCGACGACGGCGGCTACCTCATCGACACCACCCCGCTCCCCGAACTCGGCCGGGCGCTGGCCGACCACCGGGCTCTGAACCACCGCGTCGGCCCGGCTGGTGACGCACTGGTCGCCGACGCCCACCAGATCACCCTGTGGTGGTGGGTCAACCGCCAGGTCGCGTACGAGACCTGGCGCACCCGCGAAGACGAGCTCAGCTTCAGCCGGCACCGCCGCCGGGCCGCCCCGGCCGTCGTCTACCCGGAAGCCGTCCGCCTCGCCGCGCTGATGGACGAGTGGGAGATCCACCGCGCCGGTGCGGCCAACATCGAGCCCCGGCAATGGCTTACCGACATCGCCGAGGAGTTCGGTGTTCCCGGCATTGCCGACGGCCGCGAAGCCCAACCGCTGTGGACCTGGCTCGAGCTCCACCCCCCGCTGACCGAACTCCCCGCAAAGACCCCGGACGAGAAACCGGCCGACCGCCGCTGGGCCCTGCTGCCCGAGCTCCACCATCAGCCCGAAGACCGTGGCGCCCTCCAAACCCGCTCGTGCCTGCGCTGGGTGTACGGGCTCCCGCTCACCTCCACCACGGAGCTGTGCCCCCACTGCGCCGGACGCGAACCCAGCTGCCGCTGGGTACCTGCCGACGACTGCCCCCAGGGCCCTCTCCCCGCGTCGAGTCTCAGCACCCAGTGAATTCTCTATACGCGAGTCGCAAAACAACGGCTACAACGGCTACAACGGCTACACCGCAGGTCAGAGGCTTGCGGTAGGTCAGCGAGGAAAGTGAACGGTTACACCGCAGGTCAGGCCCTGTTTCACCCTTGAATCGCACCTGAAACGCACACCCTCCGGCGCTGGCTCCAGAACAGTTACAACGCTCTGACCTGCGATGTAACCGTTCCGAAGGCTCTGTAGCCGTTGTAGCCGTTCTCTTCCCGCCGAACGGCTACAACCCCGGCTTCCGCCGCGGCGAGACAACGGCTACAGACCAGGTCAGCGCACTCCCCGCCCTCCGACGGCCCCCGCCCAGAGAACGGCTACGACGCTCTGACCTGCGATGTAACCGTTCTCTCAACATCCAGCGGCATCGGCAGGGGAACAGCTGGACTCCTCCGGTGCGCGGCGCACCAGCCCGTCCGCGAACGGCGGAACAACGGCTACAGCGTCCCCGAGAACGGTTACATCCCAGGTCAGAGCGCTGTAGCCGTTCCCGGAACGCGGCCACCGAGAACGGCTACAGGGCGCTTCACGCTGCACGTGCTCGCTACCGGGGACCCTCCTGGCCAACGGCTACATCGGGTGCAACGGCTACAGCCCAGCTCAGGGCCCCGCCAGCCCCCGATGGAACGGCTACACCCCTTTCGGAACGGCTACACCCGAGGTCAGCGCGATGTAGCCGTTCCCCCAGCGGACCTGCGCGATGCCACCGAGAAACGGCTACACAGCCCCTGACCTGCGATGTAGCCGTTCCCGCGAAGCCGAGCACGCGACACAAGCACACCGGCCTCTCTACGGTGCGCGCCATGAAGATCCTGTTGAAGAACGGACCGGAACACGGCCGCACGATCACCGCCGACCAGTACTGCGGGGACTTCCACGAAGTCCACCGCACCCCGGACGGATACAGCTACCAGCTCACAGACCGGCGGGACGACCGTGGTCGCCGGATCGCCGTCGGCTACCCGGACTAGCCGACTCCCGACCCGCTGATCATGACGGAGAGCCGTCACCGACACCCGGTTTTCGGGGCATCGGTGACGGCTCTCCGTCATGATCGGGACGTCCGGATTCCCACGCGGCGCGCTCCCTACCGGACTGCCTGGTTCACTGGCCGACTGGCGACCTTGGTGAAAAGAGGGTGGCGGCCGGCTAATCGGTCTTGGTTGAGTCCTTCGAGCCATCGGCGCGCTCTCGAGATGCCCCAGCAGTAGAAGACTGAAGCCTTGTGGTGGCGTCTCGCACGTACCTCCTGACAGCCTCGACGATTTCTTCGTCGGAAGCTCCAGGCAGTGCGTTGGCGAACAGTCGCCGAGTCACCTCATGACTAAGCAGCCCCTTGGCCTTTTCTTCTTCCTCGGCCGAGAGTCGTACTGGGAGGTGCTTCAGTAGGTGGCCCACGGCCTCAGGCTACTGCTGCGCGCGTTAGTGCGACATTCAGGCGCGGCAAAATGGGCATGCCCCGCGCGCGTGACCGAAGATCGTCTCGCTGATGAAGCTGAGCGTGTCGCCCCTGCACTGTTCCTCGCGGTCGGCGGCGATGTAGACAGGGTTCGTCTCCCAGTGGAGGTCGTAGAAGATCCTCCGGAAGTGACTCCGAGTGCGGTCCTCATTGCGTCCATGGATCTCGTGGAACAAGTTGCAGATCAGGGCCTCATCCCGGAGCCCCCAGAACTCGAAGATGTCACTCACGGTGCGCCCTCCCCAGCTCCTCGTGGAAGATGCGCCAGACCAACCCCTTCCGCAGTCTGCGTGGATCTTTGTTGAAGGCTCGCCGCATCTGTTCCGCGACCACAAGACCAGCCGCGGAACCCACCACTGCGGGGATCAGGATCCAGCCGACGAAACGGATCGTGATCGCCCACGCTTTCTGACCGGGCCGCAGGGGCTGAGGGGGATCGAAGGGGTTCAAATACCCGATCATGAACTGAGCCGCACATTCGAAGGAATGAAGGGACCAGCTTGCTGCCAGGTATAGGACTGTCACAAGCAAAAAGCCCCAGACGCCGCGCTGCCTGAACCAGATGAAGAGGGGCCGCTTCCACCACCTGTAGAACCACTTCGCCATCTTGTGCCGACGCCGGTTCGAACCGGGAGGCGGCCAAGTCGGCTCGTCAGCTTCCACGATCACAAGCTAGGCGTACGAGCCGACTTTCGCCTTACAGCTGAGGGATCTGGGTGAATCAACCGAGGATTCAGTTCGTCTGTGCATGTGCTGCCGTAGCACGGGCTATGCGGGAGTCGCGCTCGTCCCGGAGCCCGAGGGTTCCATGGGCGGTGATCTGGGCGGGGCCGATCAGGGTCATGGTGCCGTCGGCGTCGACGTCGATGCGCAGACGGCCGCCGGGGAAGTCGACGGCGTAGCGGGACGGCCCGGTGGGCTCGGGGCCGCGGTGGCGGACAGCGGCGACGGCCGCGCAGGCGCCGGTACCGCACGAGGGGGTTTCACCGACACCGCGTTCGTGGACGCGCAGCACCAGGTGGCCGGAGCCGAGGTTGCGGACGAACTCCACCGTCGTGCCGTGCGGAAACGCGTTCGCCGGGGTCACCACGGGAGCCTCCCGGAGCTCTCCCGCGTGGGCGAGGCCCTTGACGACGACCACGGCGTGGGGGTTGCCGACGTCGACGTGCAGGGCCCGCCATCGCCGCTCCCCGACCGTCACGGTGATATGGGCCGGGCCGGGCAGCGTCGGGCGGCCCATGCCGACGGCGACATCTGCGTGCGGATCCGCGGGGACGGTCAGGTCGCGCAGGCCGGCGCGGGTGGCGAGAGCGAGGTGGCCGGGAGGGTGGTGCCCGGCGGAGACGAGGTACCGGCCCACCAGGCGGGCGCCGTTGCCGCACATAGCGCCCTCGGAGCCGTCGGCGTTGCGGTAGTCCATGAACCACTCGGCCTGGTCGGCCATCGTGAAGGCTTCGGGGTGCGCGGTGGTGCGGACCAGGCGCAGCAGCCCGTCGGCGCCGATGCCCTCGCGCCGGCTGCACAGCCGCGCGACGCCGTCCGCATCGAGCGCGAGTCGGCCGTGCGGGTCGTCCAGGACCAGGAAGTCGTTGCCGGTGCCGTGGCCCTTGGCGAAGGGGATGTCGGTGAGAGAGTTCATGGGCTGGGCTGGTCTCCCGGGGCGAAGCGCAGCCAGACGCGGCTGCTGGTGGCTGTGGTGGTCATGCCGTACGAGGAGCCGAGCTCGAGCACGTCGACTAAGCACTGCCAGTTGGCGGTGAGCCGGTCGTCAACGTCGGCAGAGATGGTCAGGCCGGAGGCGTCTGTAGTGATGTGCGGCTGGGCGCCGGTGAGTTCGGCGAGCTGGTCCAGGGCTATGTGGACGTTGGTGCTGTGCTGTGCGCTGGCCACGGTGTCCCCCATCGACCCACCGGGTTTCACCCTCGGTGCTTCTAGTGCACGAGCTGTTAGCTGGTGCACTAGATTGCCAAAGTCGGGCGCCTGCCGCCACTCCGCTTGCGGCACACCGGCACTGACCGGCAGTCAGCACTTCCCGGGCGAGGAGAACCATGGCCGACAGCACCCCGGCCGGCTACCAGCGCGTCGCCGACGCCTTCCGCGAGCGGATCATCGACGGCACCTGGCCTCCCGGCCACCGCCTCCCCTCCCGCACCCAGCTCGGCGCCGAGTTCGGCGAGGGCGAGAACGTCATCCGCAAGGCACAGGAGACGCTCATCTCCGAGGGCCTTCTGGAGGGCCGCCCCGGCGCCGGCACCTACGTGCGCGCCCCCCGCCCGCGCCTGCACATGCAGCGCTGCCCCGCTCCCGGCACCCCGCCGGTTCCTCTGGCCCCGGCCGGTATCTCGACCTGGGACGCCCACAGCACCGCCAAGGCCCCCGCGTCCGCGGACATTGCGGCCCGCCTGGCCATCACCGCGGGCGACCCGTGCGTGCGCACCGAGTACGAGTTCCTCGACGCCCACCGCCAGCCCGTGATGACCGCGATCAGCTGGGAGCCGATGGCCATCACCGGCGGCACCGTCGTGGTCCTGCCCGACGGCGGACCCTTCGCCGGCCGCAGCGTCCTCGACCGCATGGCCCACCTGGAGATCACCATCACGCGCACCACGGAACGGCCCCGCCCGGTCCAGGTCGACCGCGACCAGGCCCAGAAGCTCGGCGTACCCGCCGGCACCCTGGCCACCCTGATCGAGCGCACCTACTACGACAGCGACGACCGCCCGGTGGAGACCGCGGACCTACTCGTCCCCGCCGACCGCTGGGACATCGACTACGACATCACTCTCACCGCGCCGCCCGCGTGACCAGACACGCCGCGAACCGGGACCGAGGAATCACGACCCGTCGCCCGACCGGGACGGCGGACTGGGGGAGGAGCCGACCATGTCCGAGGCTGTACGCCGTGATCCGCTCAGCCGCACCACCGCCGCATTAGGGTCACCAGCCCTCGGCACGGCCATAGGAATCATCGGCCTGATCGTCCCCGTCGTCGGCTGGGCCGTCGACCGCGTCAACCTCAAGGCCCTGCTCGCCATCCAAGCCGTCCTCATCATTGTCCTGGCCGCAGGCCACCTGTGGGTGCGCAAGAACTTCATCCCGCTGCGCCGGGCCAATAACCTCAAAGCCATGGATGACGCCGCGTACTACGACCGGGTCCGTGCACAACTCGAAGCCGAGCTCATCTCCGACTACGGCGAGATCGCCGACGGCCACCTGCGCGTCTACGCCTCCGAAGTGCCCCGCCTGTCCGTCCTGCTGGTCAACACCGTCACCGAGGCGCAGGCCCAGCCCCAGCGGATCCTGGCCGCCGACCTGACCACCAACCCGACCCTGCTCACCGGCCGCCGCGAATACATCGCCGCCAACCGCCGCTTCACCGAGGCCGGCGGCCACATCAACCGCCTCTTCATCGTCTGGGCCGCCGACTTGGCCAAGGAAGAATTCGCCCGCTCCCTGCTGGAGCTCATCGGCCAGCACCGCGACCTCGGCGTCACCTGCGGCCTCGCCGTTCGCGACCGCCTGCGCGCCGACCAGGCCGTGGATGTCGTCATCTTCGCGGGCGCCGCGGCCCTGGTGGAGGAAGAGCAGGGCGACGCCGACTACAACCGCGGCCGCAGCTCGGTCTACTTCAAGGGCGTCGGCCGCTGGTCCGGCCGTTTCGAATCCGTGTGGGGCCACGGAGCCGACTCCGCCCCCCGCGTCCTGCAGACCTATGAGTCAGTTGCCCGCCCCCAGCTCGACGCCGGCACCTGGGACACCGACCGGGTCACCGCCACCATCGCCGGACTCTGACCACTGCTCCGCAACGTGAAGAAGGGACCGCAGCCCACCGGGCGCGGTCCCTTCTTTGTTGCCGTACTTCCGGCGCCTCACCGCCGCGGGCGCCGACCGCTCGTCACTGGGGGGTCTTGCCGACCAGCTGCGTGAGGAGCTCGACGATCTGCGCCTGGTGGCGGTCCATCTTGTCGTTGAGGGCCTGCACCTCGCCCGCGAACGCCTCGCGCAGCTCGTGCACGTCGTTGCGGACGCCCGTGACCGAGTGCTCCACCGACATCAGGCGGTTGTCGAGGCCCGCGATGTCCCCACGGAGGATCTGCAGGTTGTTCTCGTAGCGGCGGGTCAGGGCCGCGATCTCACCCTGTGCGAGCTCGTCCTCAGGCATGCCAGTCGTCCTCATCGTTCGGCGTCAGAGCCCAGTATCCCAGCCCACCCCGGCAACCCCTCCCCCGCGTCACAGCACCGGATATCACCACACCCCGTGCAACTAGTGCACTAGATGTACTGTGCGTGGGAGTCGGGTGGGGAACGGTCCCCACCCCCGTCCCACGGGATCCGTCTATGCTCGCCGCCTTATCCCTGATCACAGCCGGGATACTCCTGCGCCAGGCCGACCGCACGCACTTCGCCTACCGCGCCCCGCACACTGCCCCCGCCACCGAACTCCTCGCCCTCCAGCGCACCCGCGCCAACAACCTCACCCCCGCCCTGCTGCTCACCGGACAGTGGATCCAAATCGTCGGATGGTGGCTCCTGACCGCCCACGGTCCCGCCCTCGCCACCGCGACCGCCATCGGCGTCGCCATCCAGCTCCGCCACCTGCAAGAGATCAGCCACCACGCCATCCACGGCGTCCTCGCCCACACCCGCCGCGCCAACCATCTCCTCGCCGAGACCTTCGCTCACCACCCGCTCGGCCTGGTCCCCGTCGAGCTGCGCCACCAACGGCACGTACGCGACCACCACCCCGCAGCCACCCTCACCAGCGACCCCAACCTCACCGACCTCCACCAGGCCGGCCTACGCCCCGGCGTCACCCCCACCCGCTTCGCCCTCGCCCTGATTCGACCCATCACCCCCGCCGGAGCCGCTGCCACCCTCGCCGCACTCGCCCACGACCTGCGCGGCCACCGTGGCCGACAAGCCACGCTCCTCGCTGTCCCGGCCGCCGCCTACCTTGCTGCAGGATGGACCGGCGTCATCGCCGGCTGGCTCGTGCCGCGCCTGCTGCTCTACCCGCTGCTCGCCTGGTGGAGCCTGATCGTTGAACACACCTGGTTCGACCCCGAGCACCGCACCGGCACCCAGGCCCACATCGAAGCTGGCCGCTGCCTGCGCCTCTACCGCCAAAGCCGCACCCTCGCCGCCATCGCCGCGGCCACCTGGCTCCCCTACGGCGACCTCCACCACTACGCGCACTCCGCCCACCCCGGCCTGCGCTGGAACTACCTCCCCGCCCTCGAACGCCACCTCCCGGCCCCCCACTTCACCCCCCGCGGCCTGGCCCTCGGGCCCAGCACCGTGGCCACCCGCCACCACCAAGCTCTCAATGCACCCGCCCCCACCAAGCCGACGCTGGCCGAGCGATAGCTACCTCTTCCCGTCCTGCCACGCCACGGCCCCGTAACCAAAGCTGGTTACGGGGCCGTGGCGTGGCAGGGGTGAGACGGGCCAACCACACCTCCAACACCAGAGCGATAAGTCGACCATTTGTCCGGACGCTTGAGTGCGGCTGTCATACCCCGCTGCCACCATCCCCGCATGCTCATCAGCCCCGAACTCGCACGCACTACCCTCGCCGACCTCACCCAGGACTGCAGAATCCCAGTCCTCCCCGATGTCCTCTTGCGAACCAAACGGTTCCGTTTCAACGGCCACATCGTTATCGGCGACGTCGCCTTGCGTGGCTACAAGGACAAAGCCCGCTGGCGCTATGACGACCGGGACGTTCAACGGGCCGCCCGCGCGTTCACCGAACTCCAGCCGGACGAACTGGCCGTCGTAGACCTCCCCGCATACTCCGACGAGCCTGGTCTTCGCCACTGGGAGACACCTGACTGGCGCCGCACCCTGGTCTCCTGGATGTACGACGCCGCCTTCATGAAGAGGTACCGATCCGAGGACCGGAATTCAGCAGACGGAGACTCCTGGAAGCGGTTAGGAGACAACGGACTCCCCGGCGGCCTGACCATGGCCGAGTTCATCCAGGCCCGCCCCTCCACCCCATTCATGCAGACCATCGCCGGCAGCCTGCCCAAGGAGCTCCTGTCCTGGTCCGGTACTGACTGGCAGCTCCCGCGTGCCTACATCAACCTCTTGGACGGCTGGGAACGGGTGCTCGCCGACCTCAACCAGCGGGCCCGCATCTGCTCCACCTGCCGAGCCGAAGGCCCACCGGGTGAGTGGCGAACCCCTACAACGACTGGCTACGTCACCCTTTGCCCCGCGTGCTCGGGCACGACCTACCAGCCTTACGCCGGCGGCCTGCGCGGTGTCCAGTACAGCAATGTACGGCGCACCACCCGAGCCGACGGCTACCTGTGCCGCCTGTGCAAGTCCACCCGCGCGTTCACCTGGGACCACTGCCACGACCACGGCCTGGTACGCGGCCCGGTCTGCGCGAGCTGCAACACCTTCGAAGGCAAGGGAGCCCGCTTCCTCGAAGGAGAAGGAACCGTCCTCCACCTCCTGGAATGCACCAGCTGCCGCCAGCAGCAGACCCTCCCCCGCAGGTATCGCACCGAGATCGCCGCCGCGCACCTCCGGGAAACCGAACGGCACGGCCGCTGCCGCTCCCGCCCCCGCGTCTACGACAACGACTTCCACCACGGCACCCACACCTTCCACCTGTGCTGCCCAAGCCACGGCACTCGCTGGACGAAGAAGATGACCACCGCCGAGATCCACGACCTGGCACGCATCTTCGTCACGGCCGCCCTCACCGAGGAGCCCGGCACAACGAAGGAGGTCAGCCCCTGACGAGGCTGACCTCCACGAGCGGTGGGACGCAGGTACGCCGGCGGCGTCCCACCACAGTCGTTACCGTCCGCGCGCGTTCCGAAGCTGGCGTTCGAGAACATCTACGCGCTTGTTCAGCGACTCCAGGGTGGCCGTCGCGATCGTCCCCCCCAGTTGCTGGTTGAGCTGGTGATGGATGAGCGCGTGCGGGGTTTCCGTGATCCGGTTGAGCTGCGCGACGAGCCGCCTGATTACACGGCGGACGTCCGTCTTCTGCGACGTGAGGTCCTGCTCCGGCTCGGCGGAAGGCTGGGCGGGGATCGTGGCCGTCGCCGTGGTCAGGAGCTTCCCACCGGTGACCATCCGGATCGCCGAGGCCATCTGCGCAGGCGTCATCGTCGGCGGGGCCCCCACGGCCTCCGCGACATTCTTGGCGCGGATGAGCTCATCCTCGCTGTAGGACTGCCCGCCGTAGACCGTCGAGTGATGAAGGGCCTCGCTCGAGTCGATCGGCTGCACGAGATCCAGCTGCAGCGTCGTCTGGGAACCTTCGCCCCGCAGCTCTCGGGCGGCCTTCGCCTGCTCGGCCAGGACCGCCTCGACGGTCCGCTCGATGTCCTGGGCGTACTTCAGGAGCGGCTGGATCGACGGGATGAACAGGGTGGCCGTCGTCTCGTCCTCGGGCGACCGCATACGCACGAAGCGGCCGACGACCTGCCGGAAGAACATCTCGGTCTTCGTCCGCGAGGCGTAGACGCCTACCGCGAGGCGCTTGATGTCGACGCCCTCCGACACCATCTGAACCGCGACGATCCACTTCGAGGTGCCCTTGTCGAAGCGCGTGATGTGGTCGGACGCATCAGGATCGTCCGAGATCGCGACCGTCGTCTTCTCACCCGTGATCGAATCCAGGAGAGCCGCGTACTGCCTTGCCTTGTACTGGTCGGCCGCCACGACCAGACCGCCGGCGTCCGGCACCTCCTGCCGGAGCAGACTCAGCTCCTCGTCGGCGCGCCGCAGCACCGATCCGATCCACTTGCCCTCGTGGTCCAGTGCGGACCGCAGAGCGTTTGTGAGGGTCTTCTCGTCGGTGTCGGCAAGGTCGGTGGAGATGATCGCGCCAGCATCCCGCCAACGCACGTTCCCGTCGAGCGCCGGAAACGCGATCGGACGGACCACGGTCCGGTCCCGCAAAGCGGTGCCGTAGTCGTAGTTGTAGCTCGGCACGCACTTCCCCTCGTCGTAGGTGACGAAGGGGATGGGCCGGCCATCCGACCGGAACGGCGTCCCGGACAGCAGGATCCGTCGGGCCGCCCCGTCGAACGCCTGCTTCAGAGCCGCACCCCACGAGAGGTTGGCGTCCTCTCCCGCGTGATGGATCTCGTCGAAGACGACCAGAGTCCGCTTGCGGCTCACCATCTGTCGCCACAGCAGCGGCTGCGCCGCAATCGTCGCGTAGGTGACCGCGACGCCGTCGAAGTCACTGGCGAGGACGGTCTGTCCGTTGGAGAACGAGCGGTCCAGCTTGATGTTCAGCCGGTTGGCAGCCTCCGCCCACTGCTTTCGAAGGTGCGACGTGGGGACTACCACGATGACCTTCTCGATCTCATGCCGATCCATCAGCTTCTCGGCGGCCACCAGGGCGAACGTCGTCTTACCCGCGCCGGGCGTCGCCACCGCAAGGAAGTCGTCGCCGTTCTTGAGGAAGCGACGCAGCGCCTCCTCTTGCCACACACGCAGTTCCACGAAGCGGTCTCCCTTGCTCAGATTGCAGGTGGGGCAAAGCGCTTGGCCGTTGGTGACGTCAGTGGCGCCGCCGACGGAGTAAGGCCGGACGTGATCGCCGTGCCAGCCGGGTTCAAGGGGCTGTCCGCACGCGGTGCACTGCCCGTCGGCCGCTAGGAAAAGGGCGACTCGCTCGGAGGAGTTGAAGCGCCGACGTTGGTCGGGGGGAGGATCTTCGGTCATCTGGCTCCCGTCGTCGCTGACCACCTTTGGCCAGGAGATAACCGGAATCACCAGTGTGACAGCGATATGGCATGTGAATATGCGAAACCAGCAAGAATGCCCACGCCAACCCCACATGCCTGGACTACCAACGCCCGTCCCTGACACAGGCGTAGTTCAAAAGGGAGAGGGCTGACCCTTGGGGGGCAGCCCTCCAGATCGAACGTCAGTCAGTTCGCCGCCTACACCACGGGGTCGGCTTCCTTGCCGTCACTGTCCAGACCTGCATCGATCACCAGTCGAGGAACCGCACCGCTTGAGGTGTCGGGATCGATGGAGTCCACCAGGTTGGAGAACCGGGCATACAGGCGCTTCGACATTGCGTACCGCTGGGCGTCCTGAAGAACGTGGTCGGCGCCTGCCGCCAGAACAGCCCGGAAGATCGTCAGACACCGCACCAGGTGGGGTCCCGACAGCGTCACCGTGGCCATCCCGGTGCCCCGGTCGACACGGCACCGTTCCCCAGGGAAGTGCTGCGAGTCGACCGATCCATGGAACGGGATGTGGAAGCCGGTGCCCGGAGTAGGAAACACCAGCCTCTCCACGAACGCCCAGGTGTCCTCATGGCAGACGATCACCACAGACGACACCGCTGCGGCCGTCGACAGACGTAACCGGTGAAGACTCTCGAACTTCTCCCTCGCAGCACTCTTCCTCGCCGCCTCCTCTGCACGCTGCGCCCTCCGATCCTTCGCAGCGGCCAGCTGTGCAGACACCGACTTGAACAGGTTCACGCATCTCCCTCGACGAAGCCCACCCGCGAGATGAACATCCCTACGGTCAGGACCGTCATGCCCACACGCCGACCCCCCTATCCAGACCCGTCGGCACCCCACCCGGCTCGCAGAAGGGGCCGGTCCCCCACACGCGCACCACCATTCGGGCCGCCCCCCGGCCGGCCACTATGGTGGCGCGCCGTGAGCAGCAAATACGCAGACCTCGGCCGCCTGGGCCACTGCTGGCGGTGCGGAGACTCTGTCCAGGGTTACCCGGACCACGACGGCCAGGAAGTCGTCCTCGACGTGCGCGAAGCACCAACTCACCTCGTACCCGAGGAACTCCGCTGGAGAGTCAACGGCAACGGCATCGCCCTGCCGCTCGGCTGGACCGACCCCACCGACACCGTCCGCATCCGCCACGAACCCGTCTGCACCGCCAGCCCCCGCCCCGGCCCCGAACCCCTGCGCAACCATCTCAACCGCGCCCGCCCCATCGCCCGAGGCCACGAGAACGTAGCCGCGGCCCTCACCGAGCAGCTGCGCGGCCAAAACCGTAACCCCACCTCGGACGACGTCCGCACCGTCCTCTGCCCCCGTTGTGAGGCAGACCCGGACTTCCAGTGCGTCGACACATCGGGCACCCCCCGCCAGGCCAACCACAAAGAACGCGTCGCCGCCTTCCACCAGGCCCGCTACGACGCCTTCCCCGTCCCACAGGTCGCCGGCCAGACGGCCCGCTTGCTCCGCCCCTCACGTCACCAGGTCCGCACCATCCCGTGCCCCCGCTGCCCCGCTCCCTCAGGCCAGCCCTGTACGGACGACAAAGGACAACCGCGGACCGCCAACCACATGGAACGCGTCGACGCCTACACCAGCGATATCTGAAGCACACAGCAGGAGGCCCACCCCTGAAGGGATGGGCCTCGGCGAACCCGTGCCGGCGATGGTCAGAACAGCGTGTCCTGGTCGGGTTCCTGGCGCGGTAACGGGGCGACGTCTTCGCCGTTCCACTTCGCTTCGAGGTGCTTGCGCCAGCCGGACGGGGGAGGCCACGGCACTCCCCACTCGGCAAGCTGCTTCTTGGACCAACCACCGTTCTCGGTCTGTGCAGCGGACACCTCGTCGGGCGAGGGCACGTAACTAGTCATGAAACGGATGCTTCCCAGAGCGCCCCGTCCTCAACAGCCGAATGCCGAAAGCGAAGACCAAGAGGCCCACCCCGGGACAGGAATGGGCCTCGACAAACCTACGTCGACTGGCTCAGCCGCCGCTGTCCTTCTGACGGTCGTCCGGACGTATGGCGGCGACCTCCGCCTGGTAGCAGGCCGCCTCGAACTCCGCGACCTGGTGCGCCCGCTCCAGCGCCTGCTCCAGGCTGTGCCGGTAGGCCGCAGCACGGCCGATGTCGCTCACATGCCGCCAGCCCTCGCCGTCGACCCAGGCCCGCAGCCCCGAGAAGGCGCCGTCCGTCACCGCCCACCGCTCCCCGGCCCCATCCGGCTGCCGCCGGACCACGACCTCCCCGTACTCGCCGACGCCAGCGTCCGGGATCGGGACACGGAACTCGTGGGCGAGCCCCAGCAGCTCCGCCGGAGCGGGACCGGCCGACGCCGGGCGACCCCGCACGGGCCGCGCGACGATCGACACCGGCGTCGGCATGCCGCCGTCGGTCAGGTCCCAGCTCCCGCCCGCCTCCACCCACACGAGCTCACCGGGCCCGTCCTCGTGTCCGTCGAGCACCTCGTCCTGCTCGTCGACGTACGCCTTGACCGCGAACCGCTGCGCCACGGCCAGGTCCTCGTACAGCTCGCTGCCACCCCAGGTCGGGTTGTCCTCCCAGGCCGGCTCGAACACCACCCGCTCGTCGCCGCTCATGCTTCTTCCTCCCCGATCGTTTCGAGCACCCGGCGGTCGCCGGTGTACCGCTGGAGCAGCCGCAGCCGGCCGTCGCGGATCCACAGCATCGGCCAGTCCCGCTCCGGCTCACCCGCCGCCCGCGCCCTGGCGTGCGCCAGGGCCTCGTCGAACGCGGCCGCGTACGGGCCGCGGCGCACAGCCCGCCTCCGCCAGGCCCGGCCCCAGGCCGTCCGGGCCCCGTCGGCGTACCCGTCGAAGACGGGCTGCAACAACTCCCGGCCCCGCTCCAGGCGCTCGACCGCGACGGCCCCGCCTTCCTCCTGGCTCCAGCCGTAGAGGCCCGGCGAGAAGATGGCGTCGAACGCCTGGAGCGTCTCGCGGGCCACCGCCCGCCACACCGCGGGATCGTCCCACTCCGGACCCCCGGCCACGGCCGTCACCTCTCCCCCGCGTCCAGGGCCTTGCCGTCGGCCTGGCCGGGGCCGGGGCCGTGCTGCAGGGCGAGGGCCGAAGCGGTCCGGCAGGCGGCAAGAACCTCGTCGAGAGTGCGCACGGGGTGCTCGCTCCAGACCTCGTAGTCAACGTACGGGGCGCCGGTGGCCAGCCGCAGAATCGCCTCCAGCACGGCCCTGGCCACGAACTGGGTGTCGGCATCGCCCATGCCGTCGTCACGGGTGCTCGTCAGCGCGTCTCGGAGGTGGTGCCCGGAGAACGGGGCGTAGAGCTGGGGGTCCCAGCCCTTGCGCTCCATCAGGCCGGCTGCGGCCGTCAGGTGGCGGGCGACGGACTCACCGGTGACCAGCAGGCCACTGAGCCCGTACCAGACATCCCGTTCAAGGAGCTGGCGCCTGGTCTGCTCGACCAGGGCGTCGCTGAGGAGGAGAGCAGTCATGACACGTTCCTTCCGTCTACGAGTGGGATCTTCGAACGCGGTGAAGCCGTCCCAGAGGCTCAGGCGCTGAGCTCCAGGTGAGAGAACAAGCGGTGGTAGCGGTAGGCGCAGCCGTCGACGGCCACGACCAGCTCCGCGTACGCGACGAGCTCGTCGGTCCGCGCAACCATGCCCTTCTCGGTGAAGGTCGCCCGCAGCGTGCCGGTCTTGAAGACGGCCAGGGCCTCGGCGTCCTGAGCCGCCAGCGCCTGGTCGATCGCGCGGGTCAGCTTCCAGTTCCCCGTGAGCTCCACCCAGTAGTCCGCCATCCACAACGGCATCCACCACAGCAGCTGCTCCACGTCAGCCTCCGTCGTTGTGGTTGGACCAGGAGTGCCCGGCCGGGCACCGCAGCACGTGGACGCTCAGCAGCTGGTGCGGGCCGCGGTCGTCCCACGCGTGGGTGCCCTTGATGGCCGTCTCGTCGCAGTGCGGGCACTGCCAGTCGGCCAGCTCGTACGAGGCCAGCGCCCGCGCCTCCGTCGACCGCGACCCGGCCACCGGCGACTCGGTCGCGGGCGGGCCGGCCGCCGCCTCGGTGGAGTCGGTGTAGCGGACCGGCAGGCCCAGACTCAGCGCGTAAGAGACCTCCGCCCGCGTCGAGTCGCCGACGTACCCGCCCGGGTTGACCACCAGGACCTCGTCCGCCATCCGCAGCTTCGCCCGGTGCAGCTCGTCCAGGCGCACCTTGAGCTCCTCGGCATCCTGCCCGTCAGCCCACAGCTTGTGCGGCGTCTTCATGTCGACCCCCGGAGCCAGGACGATCCGGCCGGCCGCCGTCTCACGCAGGTTCGCCTCGGCGAGCTCCGCCCAGAACCTCGTAGACCCGCACAGGCACACGACCCGGGGACGCCCGGCTCCGGCGGCCCCGGCCGCCGTGCGCGGGTTCAGGAACGCGATCAGCTTCTTCAACACCAAGGGCCCCCTTCGGGCTCCGAGAACCGTCATCACTTCATCCGCCGCAACAGCTCGTCCGCCAGGTCGTCCTCCAGCCCGTACGCCTCCCGCTCGTGGTCCTCCACCAGCGCCTCGTACGCCCGCACGGCACCCGAACCGAGCAGCTCCACGTCGTAGCCGTGCCGGTCGTACGCGATCCGCGCTGCCCGCACCCCCGGCCGTCCCATCTGCATGGAGTGCACGCCCTCGTGACACAGCACCCGCGCCACGTCCCGCAGGTCACCGCTCGACAGGTCCTCGGCCTCGGCGTTCAGCAGCAGCAGCGTCCCCTGGCGGCCGGGCCGGAGCACCACGTGCCCCGACGCCTCCCGCGCGTTCCGCCGCGCCGAGTCCAGAGCCTTCGACCGCACCCGACCCGATAACCCGGGCACGAACGTCTGCTCCGCCCGGCAGGCCAGCTCCGCCAGCCCGTCCGACACGGTCAACGTCACCTCCAGAGGCTCCAGCCGCTGCCGGAACCGCTTCTCCAGCAGCTGCGCCATCACCGGCGCTGCCGCCTCCAGGAACGGCGCGACCGCGCCCCTCCTCCAGCCCATCCGGTAGGTCCTCACTCGCACACTCGGCCCGAACAGAGCCATCCCCATCTCCTCAATCAGCTGGTTGTCGGATCACTTGCAGGCCGGCCGCGCACCCCAGATGGCGAGCGCCGCCGACGGTGGTCTCAGAGCTTGCGCAGCTCGTGCGCGTGGCACAGGACGGGAGCGATCAGCGGGGAGATCCCGCCCACCGTCCACCTGCCGCCCGTGAGGGGACCCGGAGGCACCTCATCCACGATCCGGCCGACCCTCCCGGCCGCGCGAGGGTCATCCCCGCAGGACACGATGAGCACCTGATCCTTCGCCTCGAACGCCATGCTGGGCTCCATTTCTGCGGGCCGGGGTCGCCGGGCCGCACGTCGCGACTGCGAGCAGTCAGGCTGTGGTCGGAGTCAGATAGATCCCGGCGGAACGCCCCAGCAGCAGCGAAGCCACCATGCCGAGCACCCCGCCGACGAGCAGAAGCAGCGACCGGACCACGGTCACCATGGCCCCGCCGCCGAAGAGCTTCGCCAGACCGCCGGCCACCACCCCGTACACGACCGACCCGACCGTCACCGGGTCGTGCCCGCCCTTCGCAGCCGTCCACGCCGCCCAGGCCCCCACCAGGGAGGCGACCAGCGTGATGAAGGCGAGAGTCGAACGCTCGATGGACATAGCAATCCCCCCAAGGGATCAGTACGGGACAGTCCGATCAGAAACTCAGCAGCAGACCCGGGAGACCGGCGCCTGACAGCTCCCCCTCACCGCCCGACCCGGCCCCGCGCGCGGGGGCCGGTGCGAGCGGATCAGGCAACCGTCAGAAGCGACCCGTCAGCCGCGGTCCCTGCGGGGGAACGTCCGGTGGAAGCGGCCTCCGTCACCGTCGGCCTCGACGACCTTCCGCGCGTACTCCTCAACCTCCCGGCCCCGAGCCTCCCGGCCCTCGGTGGTCAGCGCCGCGGCGAACGTCCCCGTCCGGAACGTCGACATCGCCTCCCGGTCCCCCGACGCGATGGCCTGGTCCATGTCCCGGCTCATCTGGCTGTTGTCCTTCACCTCGGTGATCAGATCCCGGATGCGGTCCAGCATGACGATCTCCCTCTACTCGGATATGGACTGTCAGCGCCGGACGGGACGCCGACGGGAACGCTTCTTGCCCAGGGCCTGGGCCATCCCGTACTGAAAGGAGCCGTACGCCAGAACCGCCCCCGACAAGAACGTGATCACCGGCACCACCGGCTGGCCGACCACCCACAGAGCCACCAGCCCCGTCAGCAGCGCCACGACCAGCGCGGTGCGGTCGACGAGCTTGCGCACCGGAGCCGGCACCCGGGCGGCCATCAGCCCTCCACCCCATCCCGCACCACGTCGTCGGAGTCGACGGACGGCGTGATGCGCGGTGCCGGGCCCAGACCCAGGTCCGGCGCGCCGTACTCCCACGTCGGGGCGGACGAACCCTTCCCCCGCGTCACGTCGGATCCCTGCTGGGTGTTTTCCTCTGCGGTCACTGCGCTCTCCTGGTCATGTAGTGCGCGGATGTAGCCCCCGGTTGTTGTTCTGCATGACGTGTGCTGAGACTCTTTGCTTAGTGCGTGCAGAGCCTCACGCCGACTGTCTGCATGGTTAAAAGCATAGAGCGTGTATGGACTGATGTATAGGGGATGCGCTAATGTCTGGTGGAGAAGAGAGAGGGGACGACATGATCGAGGCGCTGAACGCCGCGATGAGTGGGGTGCAGGACTCGGATCTTCCAGCGCCTGCCGACCGGGCTCGGATTCGCAAAGCTTCCGGGCTGAACCAGGACGCTTTTGGCAAGATCCTCAAGGTCTCGCGCCTCAGCATCAGCATGTGGGAGCAGGGAAAGACTGAGCCGAGCGGCCATAACCGGCAGGAGTACATCAAGGCGCTGCGTCACATCGCCGACGTCCGAGGGATCCCCTGGACTCTGACGGATCACTGAGCAAGCACGGCGGATGTACCTCGCGGCGCGGTAGGCAGGCATGACAGTGGGGCGGTACAGGAGATCCTGTACCGCCCCACTGTCATGCCTGGCCCGCTGTTGTTTCCCGCGGGAAACGGTCAGTTCCGGTCTGGGAAGCCTAGGGCGGTGGCGACCTTCTTGTACTCCTGGGTGGGCATGCTGTTCGGGGCCAGGATGGGTACGGGGCAGTCCTGGCGGTAGATCTTGGGCATCTCGCCGGACCAGTGGACGAGCGGCAGGAGGATGTCGCCGTATTCGTCCTGGATCTCCTGGAGGGTCTGGCGGTGTTCGGCCAGTCCGAACGACGAGTTGGGTGCGCAGCAGGCGAGGACCCGCTTCATCTCGGGGGCGATGCCCTTGATGGCGTACTTCCGCAGCTCGCGGATCTCCTTGAGTTTCTTTTCCAGTCGGACGAGTGCGCCGGCTTCCTTGAAGGTGCACAGGACTGGGGGCAGGACTTCGCCGTCGACGTTCTTGTCGAGGGCGATGAAGGCGGTGACGGTGGAGCGGCCGTAGGTGGCGGGGCAGTCGATGAGGACGACGTCCCACTGGCCGTCCATCTCCGCCAGGCCCTCTCGGAGCCAGTAGGCGTCGGCGGAGCGGGAGTCGTTCAGGATCCGCTCGGCCTCGTCGATGTCCGCGTCGTCGATGTTGCCCGGGATGACGAACACGTTTGGCATCGGCTCGTAGGCGGCGTCCGGGTTCGCGGGGTCGATGTCGTCGACCTGGTAGCGGGCCGGTACGACGGCGTCGCCGAGGCTGGCGTCGGCTTTCATGACGTCGGTGATGCCGACCTGGCCCTCGCCGAAGGCGCTGTATCCGAGAACGTGGCTGGTGTTGCACTGCGGGTCCAGGTCGATCACCAGGGTGCGGTAGCCGCGGGCGCCGAGGATCGCGGCGAGGCTGGTGCACGAGCTGGTCTTGGCGGTGCCGCCGGCCTTGAGCGCGAAGACGATGACCCTGGTCCTGTCGAGGACGCGGGTCGCGATGGCTACGGATGTGCTGGTCATGGTGTCTCCGGAGACGAGCGAGGTGGGAGCGGTCAGTGCTCAGGGGAGACGAGGCCGAGCTGGCGCTGCTCCCACTCGGTCGGCTGGTAGGCAGCCTTGCTGGTCATCAGCAGCTGAAGGTGCGCACGGTCCCGGTCGTCCCAGGTGCGGTCAGGCTGAGCTGCGCGAAGCTCGTCGGCGGCGAGGCCGATCGCGTAGGCGACGCGGCGTTTGAGCTTGGTGTCCTTCGAGGCGGCTACCTCTGCCACGTACTTGCTGGGCCGTCCGAAGTCAGGTCCCTTGCCGAGCTCACGGAGCCAGGCGTGGGCCAGCGCTGCCGCCGGCTTCCACTCCTCGGGGTTCAGCACGGCGTCGACGAGGCGGGTGTACATGTCCTCGGCGGAGGCGTAGCGCTCCTCGGTCAGCAAGATCTGGCAGGCGAGCGCGCGAACCTTTGCCGCGGCGGCAGCATCGCTCACCTCGGGCTCGCTCAAGGGGGCGGGGCTGCCCTGGGCCTGCATGGGGATCGGAGCCTTCCCGTTTGCAGGCGTCTTGTCCGGTTTCCCGAGCGGCTGTCCGTCCTGCTGCTCGGGGGCTCCGGCGTCGTGCTGCTGGTGGGAATTGTCGTTCGTCGAGCCGAGGGCGGAGTCGGGCACGGCGATGGAGGGCGTCGCGTTTCCCGCGGGAAACGCGGCCTGCTGCTTGAGCCGGTTCTTCGCCGCCTCAGCGCTCAGGCCCTCTTCGCTCATCCATCCCAGGGCCCGGCGCTGCAGCTCATGCGCGGCCGGGGAGCTGTTGGAGTCCTCGTCGTCCTTGATGGTCGAGAGGACGTAGGCGGCCTTGTGTGACAGGTGCCCTTCGTGCACCACGGTCTGGATCTCAGGGGGCAGATCCAGCAGGTTCAGGTACCGGGACACGGTGCCCTTGCTGCCGTAGCTCGACCGCTCGGCGATCTGCTCGGTGGTGAACCCGCGCTGGCGCAGCAGATCGAGCTGGAGGGCCTGTTCGACGGGCGAGAGTCCGACCCGGTCCTCGTTCTCGGAGATCAGGTTCTCCTCGACGGAACGGGACTTGGCCCACTTGTTCCGCAGGATCACCAGCATCGGCTTCCCCGCCTGCTGCGCTGCGGCGTGCCGCCGGTGCCCGGGACCCAGGATGTACCTGCGCTCCGGGTGCGAAACGAGGTCGGCCCACTCCGGGTACATCGCCAGGAAGAGCTCCATGTGCATCACGGCACCGGGCGTGTGGACGCCCTGCCGCGCGACGCTGGCGACCATCTCGTCCATGTCCCCGAGCGCCAGGCGCCGGTTCATGGGGTTGGGGGAGATGGAGAGCGGCTCACACTCGAAGAGCTCCCCTTCTTCCGGGTCCAGCGCATGAATCCCGGTCGCTGTGCTCTTCTTCTCCGTGGTCTCCGCCGCGGCCTTTTCACGCTCGGTGCTGAGCTTTCCGCTGCCCCGCTTTTTCAGGGGCCTGCGCGCCGGCGTGGTCATGGAGTCCTCCGAGTGGTGCAACGTCTGATGGGGGAACCCTAGCGGCCACGTCCCAGCTGGTGGACGACCCCGTACGAAGCGGCGCCTCCTCCCCGCGTCCTTGGGAAAACCCCCGGCTAGGGTCGGCGCCGTGACCACCGCCCTGTTCGACCTGGACAACACCCTCATCGACCGCCAAGAAGCCGTCGCCAACTGGGCGCGCACCTTCGCCGCCGACCACGGGTTCGACCCCGCAGCCGAGGCCCAAGTTGCCGATGCGCTGGGAGAACGGGCCTACCCCGCGACCTTCGTCCGCCTCCGAGACGAGCTCGGTCTCGCCGAGCCGGCGGCCCAGCTCTGGAACGACTACGTCCAGGGGATCGCGGCCAACGCCAAGGTCCGGCCCAACGCCATCGAAGGCATCGAGCAGCTGCGCGCCACCGGATGGAAAGTCGGGATCCTCACCAACGGGGCGGGCGACATCCAGCGGGCCAAACTCGCGGCGGCCGGACTGGCCGATGTCGTCGACGCCATCGCGATCTCTGAGGAGATAGGCGCCCGCAAGCCGGACCTAGCCGCCTTCCACACCGCCCTCGCGCTCTGCGGCAGCGCCCAAGGGGCGAAGGCGTGGATGGTTGGCGACAACCCCCAGGGCGACATCGGCGGTGCCCATCAGGCCGGGCTGCGCACCATCTGGCTCCGTGGCCGAACCTGGCCGCAACACCTGGCGGCCGCGCACCACAGCGTCGACACCGTCACCGAGGCCATCGAGATCCTGCTGAAAGAAGGCAACCAGTGACCACGATCGGTCTGCTCCACCCCGGCTCGATGGGCGCAGCCGTGGGTGGCCAGCTCGTCCGCGCCGGCCACCAGGTCCTGTGGTGCCCGAAAGGCCGCTCCGCCACGACGCGCGAACGCGCTGAGGCCCACGGACTCACGGCCACCGACCTGAAGCAGGTGCTGTCCAACGCCGAGACGGTGCTCAGCATCTGCCCACCGGCCGCCGCGGAGGACCTGGCCCGCAGCGCCTCCGGCTACGAGGGCGTCTGGGTGGAGGCGAACGCCATCACACCGCAGCGGACCGTGCGCTGCGCCACCCTCCTCCCCGCGTCCACCGTGGTCGACGGCGGGATCGTCGGCTCCCCGCCCACCGGCGGCAAATGCCCGACGCTCTACCTCTCCGGTCCCGTCGGCACGGACGCCGTCGTCAGCCTCTTCACTGGAACCGACGTCCGCACTCACGTCCTCGGAGAGCGGCTCGGACAAGCCTCCGCCCTCAAGCTCTCCTACTCCAGCTACCAGAAGGCGTCCCGCGTGCTGGCCGCTGTCTCCTACGGCCTCGCGGTCGACCACGGAGTCGACGAAGAACTCCTTGCGATCGGCGGAAAGAGGACGGGCTCGTACCTCACCGAGGTCGACTACATCCCCAAGACAGCTGCCAGGGCCTGGCGGTGGGGCCCAGAGCTCCTCGAGGCCGCCGACATGCTGCGCGACGCCGGACTGCCGGACGAGATGCTGCGCGCCGCGGCCGCCGCCCTGGCCCGCTGGGAGCAGGCGAAGGACGACGGCCGTATGGATCTGGCGGGGGCGCTGGAGCAGCTGCGCAGGCTCCCGGACTAGGAGTCGTTTCCCGCGGGAAACGCAGCGCGCACGCGCTCGCTGATCAGCTCGGCGGCCTCGGCCGGGGAATGGCCGCCGGTCTGCACGACCAGGTCCCAGACCTGGCCGGGGTGGGAGTCCACGTCGTCCTGGGTGGCCTGCCAGGCCGCGAGCCGGGCCTCAGTGTCGGAGTCGCCCCGCCCCGCTGAACGGGCCGCGGTCTCCTCGCGGGTGCACCACAGGAGGACGGTCGTCCACTGAGCCGGGTAGGTGTCGATGACGGCCTGGACACCTTCGATCTGCCCCAGGTGCAGTACGGGGGTCAGGCCGGCGGCCACCATCTCGTCCAGGCCGGGCTGGTCGACCACGTAGACGTTGCCGTACCGGCTGTTGGAGTAGATGACCTTGCCGTCCTTCTCCAGCTTTGCCAGGTCCTCGGCGCCGCCCATCCGGTAGCCGTCGGTCTTGCCGCTGCCGACCTTGAGCCGCTGGAACTGGACGAAGTCGGCATCGAGCTCGGTGAGCGCGCGGGTGATGGTGTCCTTCCCGGCGGCCGGTGGGCCGTACAGGATCACGGCGGGAGGCAGAGCGGTCATGAGTACATCCGTCCGATGGCGAGCTTGGCCTGGTCCGTGAGGCTCACCGCGGAGCCGAGGCGGTTGTCGACGACGAAGTGGTCCACCTTCGGAGCGAAGTCCACGTCGACGCCCCTGATGTAGTCGTCCCAGTTACTCAGCTTCCAGCTGTCGCGGGCCGCACTGCGGAACGTGATGTACTCGCGCATGCTCTCGTGATCACACTTCACCCAGATCACGGCGACCTCAGCGCCCTGGGCCTTGCACCTGTTGATCAGCCGTTGCATCCAGGCTGGGTCGGAGAACTCGCGCAGGAACGGCGCATCGAGCACGGTGCTGATCCCGGCGCGGATGTTGTCGGCTGCGGTCTCCATCAGGCACTGGTACTCGGCATCCCGCGCCTTCTCCAAGTACAGCGGCGTGTGCCTGTCGTGAGGATCGCCGCCATGAGCAACCAGGAGTGCCTCGACCAGCGGCCGAGTCAAGGAGTCCTTGTCGAGCCGAGGCCAGCCAGTCAGGTACGAGATGAACTCCGCGAGCTCGCTCTTCCCGCTTCCCGCGTAGCCACCGACCAGCACCAGGTGAGGGCGGTGCGGGTCGCCGCCCGTGTGGCGCCGGCGCCAGGCATCCAGGATCCGGTGGCGCAATCCGTGGTGGTCGACCTCTCCACCCGGAGAGATCTGCAGAAGAGCCGACTCCACAGCCTGGACGTGCGCGCCCGTCACGGAGTCGGTGTGCGGCGTGATCTTCGGAACCTGTGACTGTTCCTCGTGCGGCAGCTTGCTCCGGAACTGGAGCTCCCAGGGCGCCGCGTTGTACAGGAGGCAGTACGCCCGCTGGTAGTGCGGGTTCGGGTACGCCTTGCCCGCCTCGTGGTTGAAGACGGTCTGGAAGTTCGCCTGGATCGGAAGGCGGGCGATCTCCGCAATCTTCCGCAGCTCCTCTCCGGACCCCTCCAGCGTCAGCCCGTGGGCCTCGCGATGCTTCCGCAGAGTGCCCGGCACCCATCCCGGATGATCCTTTGCCACCACGCCACCCCCGCCGTTCGTATCCATAACCGGAGGCTAGGTCCGCCTCACGAGAGTCCGGTATCAGCCGCGAGTTGAAGCGATCGTTGAAAAAGCCCCTGAGCTGCGCGGATACACCCCTTCGACTTGAACGATAGTCCGCGAATCCGTCACATCGACGGGGAATCGGCGAGCAAGCCGAAGGCCCGGGTCACTCACCCGGGCCATCGAAGGAGCAGTCAGGGCTTGAGCCCCGGAAGGTGGCCGTTCGCGGCGCGGGCGGCCTGGGCCAGCTCGGGAATCTCCACGACGGTGATACCGGCCGCAGTCAGCATCTCGACGCCCTGGCAGTCGTCGACAAAGTACGAGGGCTCGCGCCAGGCGACCACCACCCGGGACAGCCCCGAGCGCAGGATGTGCTGCGTGCACGACAGAGGCCGCGAACGGCGCTGGCTGCATGGCTCCAGCGAGGTGTAGATCGTCCCCCCGCGAAGCTGGGAGGAGCTGACCTTCGCGAGCGCAGCCTCTTCCGCGTGGACATGGAGGTCGCCGCCTTCGCGGGAGAACCCGCGGGCAACCTCCTCCCCCTCAGCGTTGAGGACGACCGCACCAACGCTGAAAGCACCCTCGGCGGGCGGGCAGGAGTGGGACAGCTCGATCGCCGTCCTCATCCACTCGTAGTCGGCGTCCGTCCAGGCGCGCCCCGTCACTGGCCACTCTCCTGCTTGGGCAGGTAACGCAGCAGCGCCACATCGCCCACAGCCCGGACTTCGGCGAGCGTCATCCGCCGGGTGGAGCCGCCCGGGTACGACGCCGGGTTGAGGAACGAGGGCGCATCGCCCTGGCCGACGACGAGCGGAGCGATGGCGAGGTGAATCTCGTCGACCAGCCCGGCGGACAGGAACGCGGTGTGGACGGAACCCCCGCCTTCCACCATGAGCCGCTGAACGCCTCGTTCGCCCAGATCGTCCAGGAGCCGGCCGAAGTCGACGGTCTCGCCGAGAGAGACAACATCCGCCAGACCAGCCAGCCGTTCGCGGAGCTTCTCCGCCCCCGCGTCGGTGGTGTACGCGACCTTCGCTTCCCCGTGGTGCCAGAACTTCAGGGTCGAGTCGAGATCACCCGAGGCGCTGATGGTGACCTTGAGGGGGTAGGCGGACTTGCCTGCCGCGACTCGGGCCGCGCGGCGCTCCTCACTGTTGACCAGCAGCCTGGGATTGTCGGCGCGCATCGTTCCCGCGCCGATCAGGATGGCGTCGGACTGGGCCCGTACTTCGTCGACGCGGTCGAAGTCCGCGGAGTTGGACAGCAGGAGCCGGTCAGCGCTGGTGTCGTCGATATGGCCGTCGACCGAGGTGGCGACGCTCAAGAGGACATAGGGGCGGGGCAACGGTTCTCCCTGGTAAGAGCGGTAATGGGGCAGAGGGTACGGGTCACGCCTCGTGGACGACACAGGCGTCGAGCGAGTCCCGGAACTCGCGGACCGACGGGACCGCGTGCCACCGCTGCAGTACGCCGTCGAGCTGAGCCAGCTCCGCCATGATCCGGGCAGATCCCGTCTCGCTCCCGATCGCCAGAGCCTCCAGGCCCACCGTGGCGGCTTGCTCGGCATCCCGGGTGCCGGCCAGCGCCAGCGCCTCGCGGGAGAGGTACACCCCGCGGTCGCGGTGATACCCCGGAGGCAGCGCGGAGATCGCCGTACGGAACCCCTTGGCGGCCCCACGATGGTCACCGAGCACTGACTGGCTACGAGCCTGCTGGACGCTGATGTAGGCGTCGTCCAGCCACACACCCCAGCTGGACGAGGGATCCGGATCGACAGCGTGGAGGAGCTCGCGTGCACGGTCGTACTCCCGCGCCGACTCCGTTGCCTCGCCCTGGAGCGCGTACCCGTGCGCGGCATACGTCGCCGCGACGGCCGCCAGCCGACTTCCCGGGCGGGCCACGCCCTGCGCAGCCTCCGCCACGTCGACTGCCTCGACCGGATCCAGCATGTCGCCGGCCAGCTGGCTCTTCCTCGCCAGGATGTAGACGGTGAGGTCCGGATCCCCGGCCCCGTGGGACCACTGGAGCGCACGGTCCATCCAGTACTGCGCAGCGCGGTGATCTCCCGCGTCCTGGTGGAACCAGCCGCACAGCTCGGCGAACTGGGTCTGGACCTGGAGGAGCTGGCGACGGTCTGTCCCGCGCTGTCCTTCCCTGAGCGAGGTGATGGTGTGGATCTGCTCCTGAACCTTCGGGATGAGCTGGTGGGGACCGAAGAGGTTGTCGGAGTCGATCAGCACCCGGCGGATCGCCTGGAGGTGCTCAATCGGGCTGCGGTCCACCATCGGGGCCCGCGGGGCCGCTTGAGCCAGCGGAGCGCCCACGATGCTCGTGGCCGCAGCAGCACCCAGGCCGCCCAGAAATACCCTTCGAGGTACGGACACGAAGATGATCCTTCCGTCAGAGGTACGGCAAGGGATGGAAATCCCCTCCTCCTCCGACGGTGCCTGGGCGCTGGCTTCCTCGGCCAGACCAGCCGGGCTGTTGGCCACATGGGACCCCGCTTTGGCCACATGACCACGGGACAAGACATCCAGTCCCACGCCGCTCTGAATCGCTTCGTGGAGGCGGACCAGGGTGCCGCGGGCCTCCAAGGCGTCGTCGTACGCGCGGACTAACGACGCCGAGGGAGCCTGTTCCCCGCGCTCGGCGCGCGCCATGTAGCTGTAGTCGTACCTGATCCGCGCCTTCAACTTGGCCAGGGACAGCCGGCGCTCGTTACGCCACGACCGCATCTCCGCGCCCAGGTAGTGCTGTGGGCTCGCGTGTGGTGTCAGTTCATTCGGCCGCTGCCCCACGTCGTCCTCCCCGATGTGGCCCACGTGGCCAGCACCCAGCGGCCACATGCCGCACCTGCCACCCGGGCTTGCACTGCGGATACAAACGGATCACAGGCAGCGCCCAGCCTATCCACCACCGGTGACAGCCGGTACGGGCTGAGCACGGGAGGAGGGCTGATGCAGCGCCAGCACGCCGTCTCTACACGCGATTTCAACGAGCAGCGACCCGCACGTGAAGACCGCGTTGAAGCAGTCCCGATAGGCAGCGTGATACCTGCAGTCCGGCCTCCGCGCTTGAGTTGGCACATCGAAAACGCCAGCTCGGAAAGGGACGCAGATGAACGCCACGATGAAGCTCGATCCCGTCGCCGACCTCGCACTTCGCGTAGCCGCAGTCCGCGACTCGGTAGCGCTGCCCGACATCGAGTCCACCGTCGAGGAACTGGGGGAGTGCCGGCGGTACGACGCCGAACGCTGGTACCTCGGCACCGGCAGCTCCAGTCGCACCATCGCCCGTGACCTGATCCGGACCGAGGAGGAGCGCGAGGTCTGCCAGGGCTGCCCGGTCCGCGACCGCTACCTCTCGCTGGCCGTACTCACCGGGGACACGGACGACAGCATCCACGGCGGTCTGCTTCCCGTGCAGCAGCGCGAGGTGGAAGCGGCCCTGTACCGGCAGGGGAACGCGGTGGTTCTCATGCTCCCCTCCCGCGTCGATCACGTCGCTGAACAGGCCGCATGACCCTATAGACACACGACTATGCAGATCACCTGTCAAAGAAGTTGGCATTAGCTCTATGCATTTCTCCTGGCAATGCGCTAGCTTTGGGGAAGCAGGGAGCATGCAGTGTTCTTGCTCCACAGCTACGCGTAAGTCGAGACATAGGAGTTGGCATGACCGGATGGATCGGGGATTTCGCTGAGGCGAACCCCTGGCCCGTGGCGATCGGAGCCGCGCTGGTCGGTTTGGCGCTGCTTGCGCTGCTGGCTGTCGGGGCGAAGGCCGGGTTCAAGGCGTTCAAGACCCGCCGCTACACGCAGGGTCGGATGACGATCGCGCAGATGGTGTCGACGATCGGTGCCCTCGGTGCGACGGGCGTCGGCGCCAACACGGCTTGGCGGTTCGCGGGTGAGCACCTGCACATCTCGAACACCTGGGAGCGGGCGGGCCTGTTCCTGGTCGGCGAGGTGATGCTGTTCGGCCTGGCGCTGATGGCGAGGCAGAACCTGCACAACCCGGAGATGCGGCGTACGGGCCTGCCGGGAACGCTGGTCTGGGTCCTGTCTGCCTTCCTTGCGGTACCTGCGATCTCGGAGTCCGACTCGGCGGCCGGCGCGGCCTGGCGGATCGTCCTCGGTCCGATGGGCGCCGCGCTTCTGTGGCACCTGGCGATGGGAATCGAGCTGCGGCACTCCGGTGAGGAGAACGCCGAGAACAACGGTGTCGCCGCCCGGATCCTGCGGCGGTTCCAGCAGCAGCTCCTGGCCCGTCTGGGCATCGCGGAGCACGACAAGGACGCCGAGGAGCTCATCCAGGAGCGGGCCCGCAGCCGCGCCGCCGAACTGGCCGACCGGTACCGCGGCCTGAGCGACAAGCAGCTCGAGGGATGGCGTGGCCGCCGGCTGCGGAGCAAGCTGCGCGCGACGCTGCGCCGTGCCGATGTCGCGGGCAACCCGGAGCGCAAGCGGCTTCTGCTCGCTGACCTGGCGGTCTCCTCCCACGCCCCGGCCCTGGTGGAGCTGGTGCACCCGTCCCCGTGGGTTGAGGTCTCCGAGGCCACTGCCGCGCCGGCCGCTTCGGCGCTGGAGCTGAGCGGCAGCGAGGAGCGGATGTTCGAGGTGTTCCGTACATACCTCGCCCAGCACGGCGCCGCCGCGGCTCTCCAGCTGGAGGCGGGCAACCCCCTCCCCGCGTCGAAGGACGGCGTCGATGAGGCGCTGGAGCAGCTGCTGGAGGAGGCCAGCCAGAACGAGGACGGTCCGGACGACGATGACGACCCGAAGGGTCCCGGCGGTGCGCCGAGCCCGGAGGCAGACGACAGTGACGCGGTCCTGAACGCCACGGTGTGGGCGCAGGAGTCTCCGGCGGAGCAGGTGCAGGAGCAGGAGCCGGTCCTGACCCAGGAGGAGCGGGAGCGGGCTGCTCACACTGCGAAGTTGCAGGAGCCGGAGCTGTCGAAGAACAGCGACGCGATTCGCTACGCGATCTCGGTGACGGGTTCGACAGTGGCCGGGCAGCTCGTTCGGTGGCTGGCCCTGCACGGCCGGGAGGGCGTGAACGAGGGGCAGGCGTACCGGGTCGCGAAGAAGCAGGTGGAGGAGAGGCGGAGCAACATCCGTCAGCTCCGCCCTACCTCCGGGGACTGACGTGGCAGCCGGGATGCAGCGGGTTCGGCAGGCGGGCTCGACCGCGTGTCCGGTCTCCGTGATGGTCTCGGCCGTACAGCAGAGCTACGGCAGGACCCCCAGACAGTACGAGAGCAGCGAATTACCTGATCAGAACCGCAGTGAGTTGGTTGATCCGGTCGGCGGGCGAGACGCCTGGCAGCTTTCCCCGCCGACCGGTACGGCCCACCAGATGAGTGGAGATGACCGTGGACAGCATTGTCGCAGCGGGCCAGCAGGGCCCGGACCACAGCGGCAACAACAACCGGACCGACGAGAACGACAAGAGCAGCGCGAACGCCTGGCACACGCTGCCCGGCGGAGTGACGAGCAGCGGAAAGAGCAGTGCGCTCGCCCAGACCCTGGCGCAGATGCAGGGCCGTGAGCAGGGTGTGCAGGGCTCCATGCAGGTCGTGTTCGACCTGAAGGCGTTCGTGGAGCAGCCGGAGCAGGTGCAGCAGACGTTGATGGGGCTGCTCCTGACCGGCAGCACCGCCGAGATCAGCCTTGGTGACGACGTCGCGGTGGGTGAGTGAGCATGCCGGTCTGGATGCTTCTCGTCGGCGCCCTGGTGCTCGTGGTCCTGGTCAAGGGCGGAGCCGGTCGGGGTGAGCGGCGGCTGGCGAAGGCGATAGCGCATCAGCAGATGCCGATGCAGGCCGCTGACGCCCCTGCGTGGATGCCCGGGGTGTGGGCGAAGGGTCACCGGCGGCACTGGCTGAGCCTGGTGCCGCGCTGGGCGAAGGTCCTGGGCCTGGTGGCCGCCAACGCCCTGGTGGCCGGGGTGTGGTGGCTGTGGGCGAACTACCGGAATCTGTTCACGGCCGCGCTGCTGGTCATCCTGGTGATGGCGGTGTGGCTGTGGAGGCGCGGTCGGCTTGCCCGGCGCCACCGCGAGATGGTCGTGAAGCCGTTCTTCGCGGCGGCTCGCAAGATCCTGAACGACATCCCGGACGGCGCGACGTACAAGGACTGGGTGTCGATCCCGCAGCACCTGATGGGCGGGGAGGACCTCGTTCGCCGCACGCTCCGGGACCGGCTGCCGGCCTCGTTGGTGGAGCGTATCGACGCGTCAGCGACGGTGGCCCGTCTCTCCCTGGCCTGGGTGAAGCTGCTCCGCAGGCCGGTCGCCTGGCTCGACTGGTTCCGTGCGCTGAAGCTGGTGGCCTGGTGGCTGGAGCGCCGGGCCGCGGCTGAGGCCGACGCGGCTCTGTCGGTCAAGATTCCGCCGGAGGCCGAGCTGGGCGATGGTGAGCAGGCACGGCTGAAGAACCTGGTCAGCCGCCGGATTCCGGGGGAGTGGGACGCGTCCTGGGACCACCAGAACTTCGTGGTGACGTTCAAGCACCCGCCGCGCCCGCCGGCCAAGGTCCTGTTCAGCGAGGTCCAGGAGATCATCGACGGGCTGAATGACTCGCAGGTCCTGCTGGGCCTGGGCACCCGCAACGAGAAGATCGTTCTGGACTTCGAGGACGAGACCCCGCACGTGGGTCTGTCGGTCGGTACGGGTGGCGGCAAGTCGTCCACTCTGCGGAACATCATCGTTCAGCAGATCCGCAAGGGTGCTGAGAAGTTCATCATCATCGACCCGAAGCTGATTTCTCTGGACTGCCTCGACGGGATTCCCGAGGTCGAGATCTACACCGAAATCCGGGAGCAGTGGGCCGCCATCGCGGGATTCGCGCTGGAAATGGAGCGCCGTTACCAGATCAAGAAGGCCGACAAGTCCGTGACTTTCCCCCGCTGGTTCCTCGTAATGGAGGAGCAGAACGACTTTGCGGAGGAGTCCTACCAGACCTGGATGGACGTCAAGGAGAAGAAGGACCCGGCGCGCCCGCCCGTGTTCAGTCAGCTCGCCAAGAGCCTTTTCAAGGGCCGTCAGGCGAACATGAACATTATCTCCGTCTACCAGCGTCTTACCGCCCGTGCCGCAGGCGGTACGGAACTGCGGGACCAGTACGGTGCAAAGATTCTCGCCCGTTTCTCCCCGCAGGCGTGGAATTCTCTGGTCGCGACGACGCCGAGGCCGAAGAGCTCGCGCCACAACGGGCGGGCGATCGTGGTCATCGGCGGGTCCGAGCGGGTGTGCCAGCTGGTGTTCGTCGACGAGGACGAGGCTCGCGACTACGCCCTCAACGGCCGGTCCCCGGTCGCTGCGCCGGCCTACGTGCCGATCGCTCAGCGTGAGGCGGAGGCTCTTCCGGAGCCTGTGTCCATGGTGAAGGCGGATGTGTCCATCCCTGGCGATCACCTGGGAAGTGTCCATGGACAGTCCATGGACAAAACCGGCAGTAACGACACAAACGGTGTGGTCGCTGAGAGTGATGTCCATGGCGGTTCGGACGGGGTCGTGATCCCCCTCGTCCAGCCGACCAAGGAGCTGGAGGCCATCACCGGCAACGAGCAGGCCGCCGCCCTCCTGGGCATGACGAAGGACGCGTTCGTCCAGGCCCGCCAGCGCTACAAGAAGCGCGAAGGCCACGACATCCCCGGAACCTTCCAGAACGGGAATTACCCCGCCTGGTACGAAAAGGACCTCCGGCGCTGGCATGCAAAACTCCCCCGCGCGGGAGTCAAGGAAGTAGCCAGCAAGTAACCGAGTAGCGCGTGGCGGCCCGGATATCACCGGGCCGGGCCGCCACCGCCGATATCAAAACCCCTTGCTTAACGCTCCTTGGATACCCCTGTCTCAAAATCCCCCGAGAAACGGTGAATTCAAATGGCCAGCATTTCCATCATCCTTCTCCTCATCGCAGCGTGCGCGGCCCTGATCAAGATGGGCTCCATGAAGGTCTGGCACGTGATCATCGCCGGAATCCTCGGCTTCTACATCCGGGACTCCTCGATAGGGCCGCAGATCGGCGAATGGCTCGCCGCGTTCTTCAACTGGCTCGGAACTCTCAAGGTCTGAACCGGCCGCCGTCGCTGGTTCCCGGCGCGTAATTCCGCACCGGGCGCCGGCGTCCACGACCGGACCGCAGCCCCCTCTCGACCGCACGAGAAAGGAGCGCCACCGATGTTGAACTTCACCTCCCTCCCGCGCCCGGCCCGGACCGCGTTCATCGCCTTGATCGGCATCCCGGTCTTCGCCATCACGGTCCTGGACCCCGACCAGCTCGACGGCCCCAAGCCCCTCGGCCCGGTCATCACCCGCGACGGCGGCCGGCTCACCGTCCGCACCGCCGACGGCCAGCTCCACGAACTCACCGAGCACCCGGCCGCGGTCCGGCTGTGCGACCCCGGCCGGACCTTCCCGGCCTGCACCCGCTGACCCCGGCGCCCGGCAACCCGCCGTCCGCCCAACCCACCCCGAAGGAGCCCGAGATGCGCATCAACGACAAGGACGCGATCAACCACACCGAGGCCGCCCGGATCGCCGGGACCGTCCTGGTCGCCGTGCTCCGCGGCGGCAACCTCAGCGGCCGCCAGAAGCGAAAGATCGACCGGATCATCGCGGGCGCCGAGGAGCGCGAGGCCGCCCTCGCCAAGGAGAAGGCCAAGAAGGCGAAGAAGTAGCCCCCGGTCCGTCACACCCCACCCCGAAAACGAACCTCTATCTCCGACCCACCCACAGGGAGCGAAACCCAGATGAGCACCGACCACACCGACTCCACCGGCCGCCAGAACGAGACCCCGGCGCCGTTCCTCTTCCTCAAGACCACCGCCGAGGCCGCCCCGGCTGAGCCGGGCATCGCCACCGGCTCGTTCGCCTGGAGCCTGCGGACGGCCCTGCGCCGCTGGTACGGCGTTGCCCGCCCGGTCGTCGGGGAGTGGCTGGAGGAGCGCGCCGACGACCTGCGCAACGCGTTCCGCGACGGCTGGGACGAGACGACGACCTGGATCAAGGCCACGGTCGGCGCGACCGTCCTGCTGGCCGTGGCGGCCGTCGCCGTGATGAGCCTGGCCCTGATCGCCCAGTCCGCCGTCGACGGCGTGAACGCGGTCGCGGGGGTCCAGGTGCCCGCCGGGTCCGGCGGCCGCACGGGCCTGCTGGCCTCCATCACCAGCCCGGTCTGGACGTACCTGCAGAGCCACACCGCCGGCCTCGCCGTCACCGCGCCGACCGCGTACGGCGCCTGGATCCTCACGGTCGCCAGCACCGGCCTCCTGTCCTTCGTCACCAAGGCGTTCGGCGCCCGCCTCGCCTGGGGCGCCACGGGCGCGGCCACCGCCTGGATGGTCTGGCAGGGCGCTCCGTCCGACGGCCGCGAGGTCGCCCTGGGCATCACGGTCATCGCGTTCGCCCTGCTCTCCATCCCGGCTCTGCGCGGCTTCCGCATCCGCGGCTTCTGACCCGACCTCCTCCCCGCGTCCACGTCCGAAACGAAGGAGAACCGCCGTGAACACCCCGACGAAGCCGAGCGCGCTGGAGCAGCTGCTCACCGCGTACGCCGAGTTCCACAGCCCCGAGGCCGTCCGCCGCATCACCGACCTGAGCGAGCGCGCCGAGGCGATGGAGGCCGCCGGCCGCTGGGTCAGCGAGCTCCCGCAGTCGCTGGCCGAGGCCCTCAGCGACACCGACCGCTGGACGGCGGTCTCCTCGCTCCGCCTGGGCGTCTACTACGTCCCGGCCGCGGCGTTCGCCTACCTCGGCCAGTGCGTGTGGCTCCACCACACCTGGTGGCCCGCCGAGCGCGGCTTCGGCGGTGCCTCGGAGGTGACGCTGCTGGCCCCGTGCGACTGCGGCAAGGGCTACCAGCAGTTCGAGGTCACCACGAAGGACGACCTCCTGGCCGTGCTCGCCACCTTCGCCGGGGCCGCACGCCTCGCCGGAGGGATCGACGCCCGGCCCGACTGCGACGACGACGGCTCCTGCCGCAGCACCTCCCTGAACTGACCCTGCATGTCCCCGGCGGGCCCGCCCGCCACCGCACCGCCCAAGTCCCGATCACCCGGAGGAGAACCGACATGAGCATTCACCAGCTGACCACCGCCACCGCCAACGTCACCGCGACGGTCTTCACCGACCAGGACGACCTGATCGCCGCCCTCGACGCCCAGACCGACACCGCGTTCGCCGACCCGCAGACCCTCGCGCTCACGGCGATCCGCCAGCTGCGCGAGCCGGCCGACCACCAGCCGCAGCTCCTGGCCACCCGCGGCCGGGTCGCCGACATCACCGCGCTCCTGGAGTCGATGACCGCCGCCGCGCAGGCCGCCGAGCACAGCGAGCTGGCCGAGCTCCTGGGCGACGCCGCCGAGATGGCGGACGACCTGCTGATCCTCCTGGCCCGCGCCGCGCACGGCACCCTCCCGGCCGCCGAGGGCGACGGGGACGGCGAGGAGCTGGAGGACGACGAGGACTGGGCCGACGACGAGCCGATCGCGGCCTGACACCGAGAACGAAAGAGGAGGCCCGCCATGAAGTACCGCGTCGACATCCCCACCCGCGACAAGGCCACCGGCGCCCGGGGCTGGCAGTGCCTGGTCGTCACCGCGACGGTCAGCCGCGAGGCCCGCGAACTCGCCCTGGCCGAGGCCGGGGACCTGGCCGCCGTCCGGCACCGCCGCGACGCGGACTTGGTCCTCGACGACCCCGCCCGACCGCTCCAGGTCTGGGACGTCACCCGCCGCTAGCTACGCCCCGGGACGGCCGTCACCACCGGCAAAAGTGCGTCGACCGTCCCGGGCCCCCGGCACCCCAACAGAGAACCGGAGATCACCATCATGACCGCTTCCCTCGCCGAGATCGAGACCAGCACCCGGCACCTCGCCGACGAGGTCGAGGCATGGCTGGCCCAGATCACCCCCGCCAACCCCCTCCCCGCGTCGCCGGTTGCCGTCCCCGGGCGGGGGACCGGGATCGACATCGCCGCGCTCGTCGCGGCCGGGCTCGCGGAGGTCGAGCGCAACGAGCGCGCGACCGCCGCCGCCCAGAACAATGCCCGCCCCACCCTGCTGGAGCGGCTCACCCGCCGACACCTGCGCCCCGCCCACCTGGCCAGCGTCCACATCCGCCGCGCCGCAGCCGTCCTGGCCACCGCCGGATGGTGCCGTGGCGAACTCACCGACGCCAGCGGCCGGCACTGCATCCTCGGCGCGCTCCAGGCCGTGGCCGCCGAGGCCGACACCGCGCTGCGCTCCCACGTCCACATCCGCGCCGCGATGACCGAACCGGCCTCCTACGCCCGGCCCTCCGACGCGTACCTCGCCCGGCTCGACGCCGAGGCCCGCGCCTGCGGCATGGACCCGGCCGACGTACGCCGCCGCCACGACATCGCCGTCGCCAACAACATCGGCCAGCTCACCGTCGGCGCCGTCCTCGAGCTCCTGGAACGCGCCGCCGTGATCGCCGAATCGGCCGGCGACTGACCTGTCCGCTTTCCCACAGACCATGACCGCTCACTGACCGACCGAGACGAGGAACCATGACCACCGCCTTCACTCCCGACCCGGCCCAGGCCCACCTGGTGCCCCTCGGCACCGACCCGGCCACCGGCGCCCCGGTCCTCCTGGACTGGGACACGACCCCGCACCTGACGATCGCGGCCGGGGCCGGGTACGGCACCACGTCCCTGATCCGGCTGATCGCCGCGCACACCGTCGCAACCGGCGGCACCGCCACCGTCATCGACGGCTGGACCGCCGAGTACGAGGAGTTCACCGACATCCCCGGCCTCGACGTCGCCTACGAGCCGGCCGAGGTCCGCGACGTCATCCGCTCCTACGTCGGAGACATGGAGGACCGCCTCCGTGCCGCCGCGACGGACCCCGCCCTGACCTCCGGACGGCGGGTCCTGGCCGTCGACGGCCTCGCGGCCCTGTGGCACAACGCCAGGGACGAAGAGGACCACGACCTGCTGTGGGCGCTGACCGACCTCAGGCGGATCCTCCTGACCGGACGAGCCGCGGGCGTCCACCTCGTCACCGACATCGACGCCGCGACCGTCATGCAGCAGCTGGACGCCGACCTGCTCCGGTCGGCCACCGCCACCCTCGTGATCGGCCCCGCCGACCACGACCTGGCCCGCCTGCTGGGCATCGACCCGCTCCTGGAGCGCCCCCGCGCAGGTGCCGCGATCTGGCGCACCCCGGCCGCCGCCCAGGGCCGCCAGCTCGACCTCATGCACATCACCGCCGAGCAGGCCCGCAGCCTCGCCCTCGGCGCCCTCCACCACTGAACCGCCACATCCACGACCACGTCTGCCAGAAGGGCACCCCGATGACCACGAACCGCATCCCCCAGGCGCACAACCACCACCACCTGGCCCTGGGCACCGACCTCGACACCGGCGAGGCCGTCACCCTCGACCTCGACCAGCACCCGCACCTGCTGGCCGCCGGATGGACCGGAGGCGGCGTCTCCTCCCTCCTGCGCAGTGTCGCCGCGCATGCCCTCGCCGACGGCGCCACCGTCACCGTCATCGACCCCAAGCGGACCAGCTTCGAGGTCCTGGACGGCCTGCCGGGCCTCAGCCTCAGCAGCTCCCCGCACACGATGGTGGAAGAGATCAGCCTCTTCCACGCCGAGATGATGCGCCGGCACACCTCCGGGGAAACGGGTCCGCAGAGGCTCCTGGTCGTCGAAGAACTCCCGCAGATCCTGGCCCGCATCAACGGGGGAGACCAGGCCAGGCTCGACGCCGCTGTGCGCCTGCTCCGGGCCATCGTGCTGATCGGCGGCAGCGTCGGCTGCCGCCTTGCCGTCGACGCCGATCTCTCCGCGCTCCGCTGGTTCGGCCTCGGCGACCAGGACGTCCTGAACAAGATGGCCACCGTCGTCATGGGCCGCCCCAGCCGTCAGCTCCTGTCCCGCCTGGGTGTTGACCCCGCCCTCACCAGTGCCGGACGCGGGACCGGCGTCCTGCGCCTGCCCGGCGACAAGGGCCGCCGCGTGGCCATCGACTACCTCGCCCACGCCGAACTGCGCGCCCTGGCCCTCGGAGTTATCCACAGCTGACCTGCGGCGGGAGTCGAAATCCGCTTCCCGCGTCCACAGGCTCCGCGTGTTCGACTCGCGTTTCCGCCGGGACCACCCGGTCCCGGCGGCCCACCGAAAGGCAGCGACTCGTGAGCGACGTGAACAACACCCTCGACGCCGTGCAGATCGCCGCGCACGGGATGGTCGTGGACCTCGCCGACGTCCTGGTACGCGGCCACATCAAGGAACACCCGTCCCTGATCGCCTTCCGCCTCGGCGTCGTCAGCGGCGCCGTCGACCAGGTCCGCACCGTCGTCCAGGCCGAGCGGAACTCCGGCCGCTGGCCGCGCCTGGCCGCAGACCCCGCCGCCGAGCACGAGCGCGAACGCGCCGTCTTCGCCGGACACCACTGCGACTGCCCGTACTGCCCGCAGGCCCTCTGACCACCAGCACCCAGACACAGGGACGGGGCGCGTCCCCATCGCCAGCAAGCAAGTGGACGCGCCCCGCACACACCCCGAAGGGATAGACCGAGATGACCACACCGATCGCCCGGGACGCAAGCGGCACCGCCGCGTGCCCGCCCACCGACTCCTGGTGCGCCGACTGCGACGGCCGCCCCTGCCGCCGGGTCGAGACGTTTCCCGCGGGAAACCCCCGCGCGCTGACCGAGGCCGACCAGCTCGCCGCCGCCAGCGGTAACGGCGCGCACGTCCACTTCGCCGCCCGCCGCGACGAGTTCGTCGTCGTCCTGCCCGAGGCGGTGGCGGCATGACCCGCCGACGGATGAGGACCGCCCACCGCCTGGGCACCGGACAGGGCCGTATCAGCCTCGCCACCACCAGCGCCGCCACCGCCGACGCCGAGCGCAACATCGACTGGATCGCCGTCGAGCTCGCCGTCAACGGCGAACTCCCCTGCGGCCTGACCCGGCCCGAGGAGATCGAGATCGCGCGACTGCTGACCGCGAAGGGCATGGGCCCGACCGACGTCGGCCTCTACCTCGGCATCACCAAGGGCACGATCCGCACCTGGCGCGACAAGGGCTGGAAGGTCCGCCCCCTCGGCCGCCCCGCGAAGGCGGTGCGGTGATGGCTCTCAAGACCGTGACGTGCCTGGCCGCCGTCTGCGACGCGTGCGGCCAGGTCCTGGAGAACCCCGACGGCGGCGAAGCCCACTTCGACACCGAGCAGCAGGCCCGCGAGGTCGCCGCCACCTACGAGTGGGAGCTGCTGGAGGACGGCCGCCTGATCTGCACCGAGGGCCACCTGGACCTCCTCGAGGAGCACGGCCGCATCCAGCCGGGCCCCGGCGCCATGACCTTCACCTTCGACACCGACACCGCCCCGGAGGTCTGGCTGTGAGCAGCTACCGGCACGACGGCGAGATCAACGCCATGGACTGGTTCTGCGGCGCCGGTGGCAGCTCGCAGGGGATCGACGCGGTCCCCGGCGTCCGGGTCACCCGGGCCGCCAACCACTGGGACCCGGCGATCGAATCCCACGCCCTCAACTTCCCGCACGCCGACCACTGGAAGGGCGACATCCGCCAGGCCCCGGTGGAGAAGTGGCCTGCCGCCCAGATCTTCTGGGCCAGCCCGGAGTGCCCGAAGTGGACCAACGCCCGCGGCAAGAAGCGCGACTTCCACACCGCGCAGGAGGAACTGCCCGGCTTCGAGAAGCCCCGCGACCCGGCGGACGAGCGCTCCCGCGCCCTGATGGAAGAGGTCCCGATGTACCTGCGCGGGGTGCAGGAGCGCGGCGGCCTGGTCCTCGCCGGAGTCGTGGAGAACGTCATCGACTGCCGGGCCTGGGTGGAGTGGGACCGCTGGCTGGGCGAGCTCCACAAGCTCGGCTACGCCACGAAGACGATCGCGCTGAACAGCATGCACGCCCAGGCGCCGACCCTGCTGCGCGCCCCGCAGTCCCGCGACCGCCTCTACGTCGCCTACTGGCACCGCTCCCTCGGCCGGAGCCCTGACTGGAACAAGTGGCTGCGGCCGGCCGCCTGGTGCTCCGGCTGCGAGCGGGTCGTCCGGGCGATGCAGGTGTTCAAGAAGCCGGGCGCCGACATGGGCCGCTACGGGATCCGCTCCGGGCAGTACGTGTACCGGTGCCCGTCCACCAGCTGCCGGAACCAGATCGTGGAGCCGGAAGTCCTGCCCGCCCTCGCCGCGATCGACTGGACGATCCCCGGAACCCCGATCGGGAGCCGGCCGCGCACGGCGGACGCCCCCGAGGGCCTCAAGCCCAAGACCATCGCCCGGATCAGGGCGGGCCTGGAGCGCTTCGCCCAGCCCGTGATGGTGCCCTCCGGCGGGACCTGGCGGGAGTCCGCGACGCCGGTGTCGGCCCCCATGCCGACCCGTACGACGCGCGAGAACGACGCGCTCGCGGTGCCGCCGCTGCTGATCCCCTCCGAGGGCCGCGACGGCAAGGAAGCCAGCCCCGTGCACCGCCCGCTGCGCACGCAGACGGCCCGCAACGAGACAGGACTGGCCTGGCTGCCGCCGGGCGTCTTCGAGCCCTTCGTGACCCCGGTACGCGGGGGAGGGGACTCCGAGCGGGCCCGGCCCCTTTCGGTCCCGCTCCACGCGGTCACCGCGGGCGGCAACCACCACGGCCTGGTCACCCCGCCCGGCATCTCCGGCGAGGACCTCCAGACGCTGCTGGTGCCGTACTACGGCAACGGCAACGCCGTCCCCGCCACCGCGCCGGTCGGCGCCTTCACCACGCGCGACCGGTGGGCGCTGGTGCAGTCCCTCGCCGACATCGACATCCAGGACGTCCTCTACCGGATGCTCGAGCCGCACGAGATCGGCCGCGGCATGGCGTTCGCCGACGACTACCAGCTCGCCGCCCGCAGCAAGCGCGACAGGGTCCGGCTGCTGGGCAACGCGGTGACCCCGCCGGTCGCCGAAGTCCTCGTCTCCGCACTCACCGAGGCCATCACCGGCACCGAGCTGGAGATGGCGGCATGAGCGACTACCTGCGCCCGTGGCGCTGGGACCGCGAGGACAAGACCGCCAACCGCCAGGCCCTCGAAGTCCACCGCTACGGCCACGTCATCCGCTGCGACCACCGCGGGCTCCTCATCGACGGCGAACGGATCGACACCGTCCCGGTGTACGAGCCGGTCCCGCGCCCCAAGGGCGAGCCGGAGCCCGTCCCCTTCGAGCTCGGAGACGACGGCCGGCTCTTCTACCGGGGCCAGCTCAAGGCCGTCCTCTCCCCGCCCGCGCCCGGCACGTACGGGCCCGGCCCGATCGACCTCCACCCCACCCCCTCCCCGCGTCCGCAGTCCTCTGGAAGGAGCACCGCCGCATGAAGCTCACCCTCACCACCGAGACCCTGACCGACGCCCTGCGCCTGGTCGGCCGCCGCGTCCCCGCCCGGCCCACCGAGCCGATCGCGGCCGGGCTCCAGCTGACCGCCGACGGACAGCAGCTGACCCTCACCGCCTCCGGCGACCCGACGATCGGGGTGCGCACCGCAGTCCCGGCGGCCGTGCACCTGGCCGGCACCGCCGTCCTGCCCGGCCGGATGCTCACCGCCATCGCCCGCACCCTCCCGCCCAAGGCCCCGCTCGACATCACCGTCGACACCGGCATCGCGAACTTCGCCTTCGGCGCGAGCAGCGTCTGCGTCCCGCTCCTGGACGCCGACTACCCCGCGATGCCCGACCTGCCCAGGACCGTCGGGACGGTCAGCGGCCGGGACTTCGCGGCGGCCGTCAACCAGGTCGCCGTGACCGTCGGGACCGACGACACGCTGCCCATGCTCGGCGGCATCCGCGTCGAACTGGCCGGCCACGAGCTCCGGCTGTCCTCCACCGACCGGCACCGCGCCTCCTTCCGGTCCATCCCGATCGAGCGGACCGCCCGCCGGGCCCCGTCCCAGCTCTGCCTCGTCCCCGGCAAGGCACTGCGCGCGACGGCCGCCGACGTCCGGCACGCCGAGACCGTGACCATCGGCCTGCCCACGGCGGAGGGACAGCGGTTCTCCGTGTCGACGCCCGGCATGACCGTCGCCCACACGCCGCTGGAGGCCACCCACTACCCGGACCTCGGCAAGCTCACCCCGAAGTCCTTCGCGACCACCGCGGTGCTGGACCGCATGGCACTGGTCGAAGTGGTGCGCCGCGCCGTCGCCGTGTCGGGCGACTACGTCCCGGTCTGCCTCACGATCCAGCCCGGCGCTCCTGTCGTCATCGCGGGCGGATCCCGCTTCGAGGCGCGGACCCGGGACGAGCTGGAAGCCCGCTCCGTCAAGGGTGAGCCGATCCGCCTGGCCCTCAGCCCGACGTACCTGCTCGGCGGCTTGCGGGCCCTCAAGTCCCGCACCGTGCAGCTGAGTCTGACCCGGCCCGACCGGCCGGTCCTCCTCCACACCCCCGACTCCGACCGGGGTGCCCTGCGCTACCTGGTGATGCCCGTACGCCAGCACTCGGACGCGCCGACGCCCAACTGACCCGCCCTGTAGGCCCGGTCACCCCACCTGGTGGCCGGGCCCACCCCGCTGAGAACAGCTGTGACGAATTTTGCAAGGAGTGGTGTCTTGTGGCCCGCGTGTCGGTGAAATCCGGTACCTTCAGCGTCAGTAGATTTTCATTCGGACGTTTGGAGGTTCACGGTGCCAGCAACTCCGCGCACTCCTCGGAAGTTTCCGGCCGAGGGGGTGACCTCGCGGCGCGCTCCTGGGACGGCAGCGCAGGGCGTGACCTCCACGGACATCGCACGCATGGCGGGGAACGTCTCGCGTCCGTCCGTCTCCACGATCGTGAACATCGCCGGTGTTCCGGGTGCTGGCATCAAGCGCGGGATCTCGCCGCAGAACGGGCAGCGGCTCGTGGCTGCGTTCTCGGCCGGGATGCTCACGGAGAAGCTGGCGCGCTCGATCGCCGAGGACCCGTACGCCGTGATGCGTGCCTGCGACGCGCTGCGCGAGGTTGTGGAGGAGATTGTCCGTACGAAGGGCGAGGGATCGGGGGCCATAACGGCAGCCTGACCCCGAACACGACAAAGGCCCGGGTCTCCTGGCAAGAAGTTTCCGGGCCTTCACCGCTATCTCAGGCGCACTGCCTGGTCCACATCCCCAGGGCTGGTAACCCTGGGTCTCGGCTTCATCAGCCGTCTGTGGGTCGGCAGGTACGCCTTCCGCTGTTGGAGAGGGTACCCATGGCTTCGGCCATCCACTACATCACCAAGTCAAATGTCCCGAATGTCACCCCGACCGTGTCCATCTCCGGCGGTGGTGCCCAGTGACGACGCTCACTCTCGTGGGCCGCCCGGCGGCCTCCGACCGCTCGTCGTACGAGCGCGTTTTCACCGCGCTGGAGACGGCCGGCTGCGCCCCGCGCGCCCGCGGCGACTCCGGACTCGACGCCCGCTGCCCGTCCCACGACGACGCGAACGCGTCCATGTCCGGTGACTGGAAGCCGCCGACATCCTCCCGCGCGGGCGCGATGATGCTGCACTGCCACGCCGACACGGCGTGCACCGTCGAGACGATCCGCGAGGCCCTCGGCCTCAGCAAGGCCGACCTGTTCGACGGCCCGAGCCCGGAATTCGCCGCCAAGCGCGCGGCGGCCACCCCCTTCCCGCGTCGCCGTACGTCCGTGCCCCGCCCCACCGCCGCGCCCAGCCAGGCACCGGCCGCCGAGCCGAAGCCCAAGGCCGACCACGAGCACTCCTACGCGCACGAGGCCACCCACACCTACGCCGACGAGAACGGGCTGATCATCGCCCGTATCCACCGCAAGCGCTGCACCACCGAAGGCTGCCGCGAGAAGACCTTCCGGACCGCCTACCCCAACGGGAAGCCCTCGGGGGGCGTCCCGCTGTTCGGCACCCCGGGCCTGGCCGAAGCCATCGCCGAAGGCCGCACCATCCACGTCTGCGAGGGCGAAGGCGACCGCGACACCCTCACGGCCGCCGGGGAGATCGCCGTCTCCGCGCCCTTTGGCGCCGACAAGGGCGACGGCAACAAGTGGCTGCCCGCCCACACCGAGCAGCTGCGCGGCGCCCGCGCCGTCGTCATCTGGGCCGACCGCGACAAGGCCGGACTCACCCACGCCGGATACGTCGCCAACCAGCTCCTGACTTCCGGCGTCCTGCACGCCGAGCCCTTCGCCAACGGCGAGCCTGGCGTGACGATCGACCTGCGGGTCGTCTACCCGGCCGTCGAAACGCCGAAGGCCGACGCCTCCGACCACTTCGCCGCCGGGCACACCACCGCCGACGCCATAGACGTCCCCCACGCCGACCTGGCCTCCACCGGCCTTATCGGCCCGGCCACCGGCCAGGGGGCCCCAGCCACCGACGCCCAGGCCGACAGCGAGGAGAACCCGGCGGCCGCCAAGGGCAAGGCGGAGAAGGAGAAGAAGGCCACCGGCCCCGCCACCCGGGCCCCGGGCGAGCTGATCCAGGGCTCCTCCGTCTGGTGCTACTCCACCGAGTACGGCGCCGAGGGCGCCCTGTGGAAGGCGACCGGCCGAGGGGACAAGCGGACCTGGGACATCGAGCTGGAATGGGCCCCGGAGGTCGAAGAACGCCTCGTCGTCCTCGGCGACGACGGCAAGATCACCGGCAAGTACTTCACGATCCGCGTCGGCGCCGACACCAACACCGTCGAAGCCGCGGACCTGCGCACCGGCGAGGCGTGGGACAAGTACCCGGACGCCGTCGGCACCGGCGCCAAGCCGGTCCGCGAAGTGCTCTTCAACTGCGTCGAGACCCAGGGCCGCAAGCTCCCGCGCACCCCCGTCGTCAAGCGCACCGGCTGGCACACCCTCCCCGACGTCGGCCGCACCTACGTCTTCGCCGACGGCCGCACGTTCCCCGAAGACCGCCAGGTCCGCCTCATCGGCGCCCCGGAGGCCCTGGCCCGAGCCGCCGCCCCGCTGGACCGCACGGCCAGCGACGACGAGTGCAAGGCCGCCATGACCACCGTCTGCGAGCACGGATGGGTGGCCTCCTTCGGCATGGCCGTCGGCGCCCGCTCCATGGGCTTCTCCCTCAGCCCCGTCGCCGCCTCCGTCGTAGCCGAAGCCGAACCCAACTCCGGCAAGACCCAGGCCGGCAACGTCGGCCGCTCCCTGCTCCTCACCCCCCGCCCCAAGCTGTGGCCCCCCGTGGTCACCAAGGGATTCAGCGCCACCATCACCGACATGGAGTGCGCGATCGAGTTCGAGGGCGACATGCCCTCCCTCATCGACGACGTCGCCATCACCCGGGCCTCCTCCGCCATGGAGCTCCGCGACGCCAACGCCAAGCTGGAGATGATCCTGCGCGGCGCGGGCAACGCCGGAGAACTCCGCGGCCGCCGCAACCGCGACATGACCGCGCGGGCGAGCAACTACGCCCGCGCCATCCCGGTCGTCGCAGCCCAGATGCTGCCGCCCACCATGCAGCCCTCCCTCTACCGCCGCACCGTCGTCCTCTACCTCTCCCAGGAAGGCGGAGAGGTCGACTGGCGCTGGTACCGCGACGGCGGCCACGCCTCCCTCGCCGTGCCGCTGCGCACCATCGGCGACCGGATCATCGCCCACCTCCACGGCATCGAGAAGGTGGAGGAGTACCTGGCCGACCTCGAAGCCAAGGCCCTCAAGTGCTTCCTGCCGTACGTGGAAGCGGCGATGCCCAAGGCATCCGGCGCCATGGACGGCGTCATCAGCGCCGCCGCTGCCATGCTGTCCGGATACGGGCTCCTGGCGGCCGTCACCGGCCTGGACATGGAAGACCTCATCGCCACCGTCGCGACCCCCCTCGCGCTGTCCCTGGCCCGCCAGGCCCGCAAGTACGACGACCAGGTCGGCGTCCAGGACGACCTCAGCGCCGCCGTGGTAGAGATCGTTCGCGCTGCGCTCGCCAGCGGCCGCGCGCACGTCCGCGACGAAAAGGGCGTCATCAGCCCCGCCGTCCCCGGCGAGGTCGAGCAGGTCCAGGGCGTCACCCAGGCGCGCGACGGCTCCGACAACTGGGAGGGCAAGGGCCCCGCCGTCTACTGGCTGCCCGAGAAGGGCCCGGCCGTCGGCATGAAGACCGCCGAACTCCACCTGCTCCTCAAGGCCGCCAGCGACCCGCGCGTCCAGGGCATCGGCTCCCGCTCCCTGCCCGAAGCTCTCCTTCAGGCCGGGCTCACCATCCGCAACGACCGGCAGAAGGACCGCGTCGCGGTCCACCAGATCCGTGTGGGCGACGCCAACCCGCGCCTGCTTCTCCTCAAGGCAGAGCAGGTCTGGGACCTCGACGTCCCTCCGAAGCCCGACGGTGACGACGGTGGCCCCGGCGCGGGCCCGGAGGGCGGCGAGGGGCCCGGCCACGACGGCGACCCCGATGGCACCCAGCCGCCGGCCGAACCCGTCCAGGGCGAACTCACCGACGCCGTCCCGCAGACCGCCACCAGCCACCCCGCACCGGAAAGCCCCGCCACGACCGAACAGGAGGAACCCGATATGGCCGTGCAGATGGACGACGTGCCCAGCGGAACCTGCGTGCGCTGCGGCCACCCCACCACTCACCACAGCGACGGCGTCTGGGCCCACATGGAGATCCCCGGCTTCACGCGCTGCGACGTCGGCTACCTCGACCCCGCTCTGCAGCACCTCAACGCCACCGTCTTCCCCCACCTCGCCACCGCCGCCCCCGCGGGCCCGGTGACGCCGTCGATCCCGGCCCAGGCCACCGCGCCCGCCGAGACCCCCTCCCCGCGTCCCACCGCCATCACGGCGCCCGCGCACAAGTCCCGCGCCCAGCTCACCCTCGCCGCCACCACCGAGGCGTACCCCAACGGGCCGCTCGCCGTCCTTGAGGCCACCGAGGACGGCGAGCTCGTCGCCCACCTCGTCGACGGCCGCACCCTCGACTGCCCCGCTCGCTCCATCCCCACCCTCGTGAAGTGGGCCCTGGACGCCGGACTGGGCCAGGCCCGCCTCCACCGCTGGGGCACCGACGCCGACCCCATGGTCATCCTCACTGCCAGCGCCACCAAGAAGCTCGGCCTGCCCGCCGAACTCGAAGATGAGCGCGGCCAGCGCCTCGAAGACGGGCACCGGGTCATCAAGGCCATCGAGAAGGCCGGCTGGTCCCTCACCCGCCGCGGCTTCGGCCCCTGGCCCCGGATCTACAAGCCCGTCGACGGCGGCCGCCGCATGTGCGTCCAGCTCGGCATCGCCCCCTGGGGAGCCCTCGGCAAGGAATCCCAGTGGTCCCTGCCCGACGACATGCCCGCCCCCGAGATCGCCCGCACCCTCGGCCTCTACGCCCAGCGCGTCATCGCCCCTCGCGGCACCGTCGCCACCTCCGGCCTGGAACTAATGCTCCAGCTGCGCCCCGCCACCCGCCCGGTACGGGTCGAGAACATCGACGAGGCCACCGGCGAGGTCACCGAGACCTACGTCTCCGGCCCCGTCGAAGGCTCCCTCACCCAGCCCCGCCAGCCGGCGCCCTGCGAGACCCGCGCCGAACACCCCGTCGTCCACGCGCTCTACGGCAACGACCGCCCCGACGACCAGGTCATGCGCGAAGAAGCCTGGTCATGGCACCGTGCCCCCGAAAAGGACGAGCGCACCCGCACCCACGTCGTCGGCATCGACACCAACACCAGCTTCCTCTCCGGCGCCTCCCGACTCCTGGTCGGCGACAGCGACCCCGTCCACCACCACCGCCCCGCCTTCGACCCGAAGACCCCCGGAGCCTGGCGCGTCGACTTCTCCGGCGCCGACCTCGACCCCCGCCTGCCCAACCCCTTCACGGCCAACGGCGAGCGCCCCACCGGCCCCGGCTGGTACACCACCCAGACCGTCGACTACGCACGCAAGCTCGGCCTCAACCCCCAGCCCCTCGAAGGCTGGCTCCGCGAACCCCTCGGCGCGGGCTGGCTCGACCCCTGGAACGAGCGCCTGGCGGCCGCCTACAAGACCACCATGGCCCGCCTGGGCATCACCGAGGACATGACCCCGGAAGCCTTCCTGGAGGCCATGGAGCGCTACGAGAACGGCGAAGGCGACCAGACCGAGCGCCTTGTACTCCGGGCCATCAAGCAGTCCGTGAAGTCCGGCGTCGGCCGCCTCAACAGCAGCCCCGCCCGCTACCGCAACTACGTCGACGGCCAGCCCTGGCCCGAGCTGGAGAAGCCCTGGTGGCGGCCCGACATCCGGGCCTCCATCATCTCCACCGCCCGCGTCATCCAGCACCGCCGCATCGTCAAGACCCAGCAGCTCACCGGCCTGGCCCCGCTCGCCGCCTACAGCGACTGCGTCATCTACCCGGCCAACAGCCCCTCCCCGCTGGAGATCATCCCGCGCAACGCCGACGGCACCCAGGTGCCCGGAGCCTTCCGCCTCGGCGTCTCCCCGGGCTGGGCCAAGCTCGAAGGAGCCCGCTCCATGGACTGGTACGTCCAGATGAGCGAGAAGGTCAACCCCGCCCGCTACATCGCCCCCCGTGAGGGCGAGCGCAACGACGAAGGAGAGTGAGACACCCCATGGGCAAGTTCCTCGACGGACTCCGCCGCGCCGTCCACGCCAAAATGACCGAAGCGCAGGCCATCCCCAAGACCACCAAGGGCCGCGCCGCTGCCCTGCTCCGAGACGAGAAGAAGAAGGGCGGCGAGGCCGGCGCCGTCCAGCGCGCCGCCGCCCGCCTCGGCATCCACCCCGACTCCTTCCGCCGCTACGTCAACGGCAAGCGCAAGAACCCGCCCAAGCACATCGAGGAGAAGCTGGCGAGCGAGGTACGCGCAGTCTGGAAGCCCAACGTCCAGAAGAAGGTCGCCCAGCAGGCCAAGACGGCCCCCGTGAAGATCAACGGCAAGGCCGAGTTCGGCTACTCCAACAGCCACTCTGGAACGCACACCCCGGACCCGCGCATGCGGCACATCGCCGAAACCCTCCCGCCCCACTACGCCACGCCCCTCTGGCAGGCACTCGAAGACGGCGACGAAGAAGAAGCCCAGCGCATCGTCCGCGAGTACATCCAAAACGAATACATCCGGGAAGCCGGAGGAGACAACCAGTACACGGAAATCGAGTTCGGAGACGTCCGCTACATGGACTTCAATTTCTGACGCATTGAAGGGTGAGGCCCCCGGAGTGAAGCCGGGGGCCTCACCCTTTTCCTTGCCCTACAAGTTGCCCTACAACTTGCTCCACAAATTGCCCCACAACTTGCCGCACAACTTGCTCCACAACTTGCCTCACCGACGCCTGCCGGATCAGCGAACCTGCAGCTCAGGACACGAGGTCAAGGGGCCAGCAGAACGCCGACTACTTCTCCACAAGGGTCCTGGGCGAAGTTCAGACCCGTGCCGAGTCGACTGCGGCCAACCAACCTGTGCTCAAGTGCCCCCGGCCCCCGCCATCAGCCCGGCCTCGGCGATGCCGAACGGGCAGCGCCCCAGATAGGTGGGCCGTCGCACCGTGGACACTCGGCCGCCACGGGGTCCACGCCCTCCACTGCGCCCTGGCCGCCCTCTCGGTGGACCCGGAAGCCCTCAGGAGCCCCCACACGGCCCCCTAACGGCTTCCGAGTTGAGTGGGCCCGCAGCCCGCCCGGGAGGCTCTCACCGAGGCGCTCAGCGTCGCGGTGCGCTCCAGCGACGGCGAGGCGACATCCGGAGCTGGAGCGGCCAAACCCTATGGTCAAGGGGCCAAAACGGACCCCCTTGACCAGCCTCGGACACGGCCAGCAGACCGCGGTCAAGGGGGGCTGTGGTAGTGGCGCCGTGCAACAGAGCGCTGCAACACACAACTGCACCACGAGCTGCGTTGCAGCGCTGACCTGCACGAACTCCACCGCTGAGGCTGCCTGAGGGCTGTGTTGCACGACGCGTTGCACCGCAGAAGGGAACCTGCGCCTCGCGCGGCCGGCCCCCCGATCAGGAGATACCTCTCCCTTCGACTACCGCGAAGAAAGAGGTGTCGTCGCGGCGATGGGGCTTGCCCACCGGGCCTGACCAGGCACGATACTCAAGATCGCAAAAGGGAGGGTCCCACTCCCGGTCACACCTCCGGTGCAACTCGTAGTGCACCTCTACGTGCAACCCTCCAGCCCCCTTCCGGTGCAACCCTCCGGGGCCGGTGCGGGGGAGGCGAGCCAGCCCCCGGGCCGGGGCGGGCAACCCCTCTTGCACGCCTTGGGGTGGGGTGGGCAAGCCTGGCTGCTCCAGCTGGGCAAGCCTTCGCGCGGCGGGCAAGCCTGGCTTGCCCACGTTCGCAGGATGGCCAGGGGGCGGCTGTTCAGGAGCGGTGACGGGCGGTCAAAGGACGGCCGGTGCAACCTCACAGGGCTTCGAACCTGTGAGGCAGAACGCCCAAGATGCCCGGATCGCACTATTGGTCTGTGAGGTTGAAGGCTGTTTCCCCAGGTCACTGGGCAAGCCTGTGAGGGGGGTGGGCAAGCCCTGCACGGGTGGGCAAGCCAGGCTTGCCCACCCCCCTTGAGGATGCCTACCGGTGCTCGAACGGAACGCACGCGCAGCGCACGCAGAACGCGGTGTCACGCCGATCCCATCCGCCGACCGCTGAGGCACACAGGGCCGCGCCCGAAGCTGCTCCGACTGTGACCGCGCGTCCGCGCCGCGGTCGCCGGCCAAGGACAACAGCCGCAGCCTCGCAGGGGTAGACGACACTGGAGCTCAGTTCCTAACCCGAGCCTAGATCCAACGGAGTTCCTCCACGAGAACGTCAACACAAAGGCACTATTGGGGTATTCGCTAACCCCACGGGGGCGTAAGATGGAAGAAATTCCAGAGCCCCAGTTGACGTCAATTCAAATCGTTGCAAGAATCGCCTTATTGGCTCTGATCGCGAAGAGATCAGAGCCGCAGGAAAGCCGTCACATAAACATCGGCCACCTGGTTCTAATTCCGCGAAGCGGGATTAGAAAGTCGAATCCGAATTCGGGAAAGCCGGAATTCCGGCAGGGTGAGGCACCTCCTCCCCGCGTCGCTGCGTCTGTTTGAACCCCAGCTGACCAGCTGCTTTCTAGTTTGCAACCTGGCCTGCCCTCGCGGGCCGCGGAGCGGGCCGCCTTCCCTGGGATGACGCGGAGCGTCACCCCTCCCCGCGGAGGGGGAGGGGTGAAGATC
>NZ_SSBJ01000042.1 GCF_004795055.1 Streptomyces sp. A1136 | reverse complement strand
AACGGCTCGATGAACTTCCACTGGGCATTGGTGAGTTGCCTGCGCGTCACGACCACAGTCCTACCGGATTCCACCCCGCGCAGAGGACAGAACTCAGGAACTGATCACGACATCACACAGGCCCTAGCCGGGGCGACGGGTGCGGCCTTGAGTACCTCGCCGGTCGCCACGCGGACAACTTTGCCGAAGTGGTTGGCGGTGACCGGGGCATCGCTGACGTACCAGGTCGAAGGTACGCCGCCCGCCCCTTCGATGCCCAGAACGTTGGCCGGGGGCACGAGATGCGTCCACACCGTCCAGTAGCGGGCGGGCGCGGCCGGGGAGAGGGATATCCGGATCGCGGTTCGGGCCGGGTCACAGAGACCAGTGTCCGCTGGGGTCTCGCTGTCCGTGAGCCAGATCAGAGGCTTCGGGCCGTCGGCGTGATCGGCGGCATTGGACTTGGGCTCGATAGACTCGGCGGCCTCGATGGCCGTCCAGCCGTCCTCGCAAGTGAAGTGAAAGAACATGCTCAGCTCCGTCATGGAAGACACTCTGTCCCCCGTACGGCCGAAGCGGAGGGTCTGGCAGGAAGAACGGGGCCGTTTGGCATTCATGAGGGTTTGACCTCAACGCAGCTTGCTGGAAACACCTCTTGGTAGTCGCCCAGGCGCTTGCAGAGGATCTCGGCGGCCTGCTTCGGGCAGGTGCCGAGGAGGGCAGACCTCCTCGATGGGGTGGGGCTCGACATCGTGGTGGCGGAGGGCGCCGTAGCCGGTCAAGGCATCGAGGCGACGGAGTTGGGGCCGATCGACCTTGCTGAGCAGGTGGAAGGTGCCGATACCTGGGCGTCGTGGGCGCCGTGGGCGCCGACGCCCAGTTCGCCGGAGAACCTTGGTCGGCGTGCCAGCCACGGCGTGCCGGCGTGGTCCGGAAGGGGTTCTGGGAGCTGGTCGGCACCCAGATGGCCTCCAGCAGCCGACGTTATCCGAACGCCTGCTCGTCAGCGTGCCGCAATGGCAGACGGATGTGGAAGGAAGCGCCTCCGAGCTCCCCGTAGGCATCTACTGAGACGCCGCCCTCGTCAACGCCAGCCTGCATTTCGCGCATGTCGGCCACTGCATCCCGGACAACTGTCAGCCCGAGCCCAGCGCCCCTGGACCTTCCGCCACTCACGCCCGGACGCCACATCTGCACGATGTCGACGTCAACGATTCCGGGGCCCGAGTCCGAGAAGTCGACCAGTGCGTGGTCGTCATCCACCCGAGTGCGAACCAGTACCGCTCGCTCCCCCAAGAGGTCACCAGCATCTGCCAACGAGCTCATGGCGTTGGCAGCCAGGTTGAAAACGATCGCCTCCAGGTCCGAAACTGCACCCGCTACGCGGATCGGGTCGCCCCAGAGCTCCTCATTGAGGGCGATGCCACGCCGCTCTAGGTGGGGCCGCACGACGTTCAAGGCACTCCCGACCACGTCGTTCAGATCCAGAACCGTAACTAGGCAGCGTTCTGCCTGGGTGGCGCGAGCCGCGATTCCTGCAAGCTCGCCGGCCCTGAAACCAGCCTCGCCGCCCTCGCCTACGGCTGCTGTCTCATACGCGAAGGCGGTGGCAAGGATCCCGGTTGTGGCGAGCGCCCGGTAGAGAAGACGCTCCTTCGGCACCAACGGCAAGCTGGCTTCATGGCGCTGGGCGGGCAAACTAGTTGCCAAAGTCGGCAGTTCCGGCTGGGCCACTAGCTCGACGACCCCATCGTCGCCTGAGGGGTCGGGGTCCCTGGGTGCCTTGGCGGGTTCAACGGTAGGGACGGGTCCAGTGCGCCGAGTTGGTGCAGGCTTGACCAGTCGCTCGCCGTCGCGAATCCGCTTCCGTTCCCTCGCCGCCCAGTCTGTGGCGCTTCGGGCAAACTCTCGAAGTTCGATGAACGCGGCGTTCTCCTGGAACCCCATCCGGTCGGTCTTGGGGATGAGCAAGCCCTCCGGGTCCTCGACTGACACCCGCCCGACGCTTGTGTTGGTCGAAGGGCGCAGCTCCGGGCTCCGTGCTCGGAGGAGGTTCAGGTCTAGCCAATCGAAACCCTGGTCCCCATAAGGATGCACACGCAACCCCCGGTGGAACAGGTGAACTCCTCCGACTACGCGCAGCCAGGGCCGAAGGTCAGTAAACCTCCGCTTCGACTTGCGCAGTTCGAACGAACGCTTGTTCAGTAGGAACATGCACAGCTCGAAGGATGCAGCCGGCGCCTGATATCGGAGAGGGGATTGCAAGCGACCGCCGCGGTCATCTGGTGCTACGTCGATGTGATCGCCGCGCGTGATTACCTGACCCTTCCAGTCGTAGAGGACCGCGCTCGCATAGCCCTGTTCATCAAGGTGGGCTTCGAGCCTGTATTCGTACTCATCGAAGAAGCTCCGGTTCACCGCGTCGGAAACCTGCTCGAATTGCGGGGCGACAAGGGTCGCGGTGAAACCTGTGTCCTCGTCGTCGAAGAAGCCCGTGAGCAGTCGCATGGCCCGGGCGAGACGCTCCATCTGGTCCTTGTCGAAGCCCTGCTTCAAGCGGTGAACAGTCAACGACGTACCCGGGGTCTTTGTGGTTGGCCGGCTGACAATCGTGAGCTCGACCTCCTCAACGGACCGAACCGTGTCGTAGTCAGACCAGTCGATGACGAGCGTGTGCTCTACGCCGGGCTCGCTTCGAGGGCGCGACACCACCTCTACTCGGCGCCCGAGGCGTAGCGCCGCCAGCCGGCCCAGGCCCTTCTCTCCAATCCGACGGCGGTTGGACGTGCTATCCGGCGTTCCCGGCTTCGACGACCTCCCGATGAGGAGGAAACCCTCACGGATCTCCTCAGCCGTCATGCCGTCACCGTCATCCTCGACGACAAGGGTGCCACCGGGCTGTGTGGCGTTGTGTAGCCGGACGATGCTCTTCGTCGCGTCCGCGTCGTACGCGTTGCGGACCAGCTCGATCACTCCGAGGTCTGGATGGGGGATCAGCTCCTCACCCAGGCGGATCAGGATCTCCGGTGCAAGGCGCAGATGAGTGCTCAAGCGTCCTCCTTCGGGTCAGATCCGCCTGTGTCACAAGATCTCTGGAGGTCCGCCAGCGTAGCTACGCGCAAGAGCGGTACATGGCCAGTGGCTGGATGATTGCCTTCGTGGGGGGCAATCTTGGCTGGTTCGCACCCACGCACCTGCCGGTGCTGTGGCCTGGCTGGGCGACCTGCTGTGGCGCCCGGTGACTCGGCAAGTGGGTCGTACAGGTGTCGGAGCAGCAAGTTCGTGGCTCATGGCCTTTGCTCCCGTGACCATGACTCCCGCCGCCCGATACGTGGGCGGGCATCGCGGGTGGCTCTCCGTACCAGCGGGCTCGGTCAAACGTTGACCCTGTATGCTTGCTTCTCGAAAGCGCTTCTCCGCTAGGAGGCGCTCACCAGTTTTCGGTGACCATAGCGGTGGGGAAACGCCCGGCAACATTCCGAACCCGGAAGCTAAGCCTGCCAGCGCCGATGGTACTGCGAGGGGGACCTCGTGGGAGAGTAGGTCGTCGCCGATATCTTCTTTGAGGGCCGCCCCACCTTGTGGGGCGGCCCTCGTTGCTTATTCGGCCTTGTCGTATGGTCCGAGGAAGCGCTCGCCGTTGAAGTGCACCATGTGCGTCTCTTCTTCTGCGACCCAAGCCTCCGTCTCCCAGGCGATCTCGGAAGCGAACTTCCGGAACATCCTCTTTGTCTGGAAGGCGGTAACGAAGACCAGGCCCGGGCGCGCTCCCGCGAAGAGTTCCTTCAGCTGGGCGACCCGCAGGCCGTTGACCGGTCCGGTGGACGTGACCGCCTCCACGAGGACAAGCCAGTCCCGCTCGGTGTAGTGGATCACTACGTCAGGCATCTTGCCGTGAGCATCCACCACGACGCCGAGGTCAGCGAGGTACTTCGGCTTGTTCACGATCCACTTGGAGCCCGTGTCGCCCAGGTAGACGATGGTGCCCCCGGGCGTGAACTGCGATGCGAAGCGCTCGACGACAGCTCCGATAAGTTCGCTGTGTTCCCCAGGGCTGAGCTTGACCTCGGTCCCGTCGGGAAGCTTGACGGGGACTCGATGGACCGACCTTTCGGCGGCCCATACCTCGGTCAACTTTTCCCACTCGGCATGAAATTCGTCCAGGGAATTCTGCCACGCCGGCGTGTCGAAATTCGCCAGTGCCTTTATGGCCAACTCGCTGGGGTGGTATCGATTATTCTTGTCGTTCGTTGCTCGGCCTGGCGCGTCAGAGTTCTTGACGAGGATTCCGGCGTCGATGAGCTGGTGGACCGACTCCTTACGCACGGACTCGCGGCTGTTCGGGGCGTACCTGCTCGGGTCCTTCGTTCCCTTTGGGATGTCCGGGTAGTGGATGGCCATCCAATCCATGCACTCGGTGATCCCGAGGGTGTTCGAGCTCACCTCCGCCCATTCCTGCGTCGGGCCGAGGTTGCACATCGAGAGCAGCACGAGTGCGGTCCGGGTGTTCTGCTGCCTCGGGGGCATCCCTATCGCAGCGAGAATTTCCTTCGCCTCGTCGAGCTTCTTTTCTTGCTGTGCCTTCGTCACTCCCTGGGCCTCCCCAGCCACATCGATGCAGTGAGTGAGGGTCAGGCTACAGGGCGTCCGAGCGGGTGCTGTTGCCCTGCTGACCGGCGGCTTCTAACGGGATGCTTCCGCCAGGACGTCGGTAATCAGCCGGTCGGCAGCCGTGCTCGCCGAACTATGCCTCGCCGGGCGACGGGGGCTCGGCCGACTCCAGGTGGCGTTCGACTAGGTCATCGAGCTTCTCCTGGTCGGGCCATCCACCCTCTATCCACTCGCCGCCAATGGCTTGAAGCTGGTCCTTGCCTGGGTAGCGCAGGTTCCGCAGGTCTGTTGCGTTGACCTGGGTGTGGCCGCTGAATCGTCGGATGAGTCGGTCCAGCAACGTGGAGTTGAGCCAGAGGCAAAGACCGCGGGCGAGTTCCTTGGGGAGGCCGGCACCTGCGCTGTGGAACACGTTGACGTGGTTTTCGAAGCCGATTCGCGCGCAAGGTGTCACATCGGGGTCGAATACAGCGGCAACCACACGACGCTTTTCCTCCTTGGAGGACAGGCGCTTCACGACGACGTAGTACCCAGAGGGGAACGTCATCTTTTCGGTGTCTGGGTTAAGCGCGATTGCGTTGTTCTTCTTAGCGCCAGGAACTGGCCAGCGGATTCCGCCATCGCGCATGTGCAACGGGTAGATCAGTGGAACTGCACCTGCCTCCGGATCGGGCCGCAGGTGTTCCTTGGAGCGGAAGTCCACAACTCGGCCGGTCGAAACCTGGCACTCGATCGTGGCGAGGGTGGCCGGAAGGCTTGCATGAGTCGCCGCGAGCTGTGCGTCTTCCTCGTCGGCGCTGATGTGGATGAAATGCTCGCTGTCTTCTGGCTGCACCATCTCCCGGTACTCCACCGCACGGCTGCGTGTTTCGCCGCCGTAGCTGTGGCTGGAGGACATGACGATTGGCCCTCGGTCGGGAGCGTCGGTGCGTGTCGCGGAGAAGATCACGTTTTCCTGGAGCACGTCTGTGTCCGCGAACACCTTGTTCCGCGCCTCGAACAGGTGCACTCGGTCGATATGCATCCGGTCAAGGAGGTACTTGCGGAACGGTCGGAAGTAAGGGCCGTTCGCGAAGCTCCTCGGGGTGATTGCGACGAGCTGCCCACCGGGGGCGAGAAGGTGGATCCCAAGTGCCATGAACGCGGAGTACAGGTTGGAAGTTTCTGTGCATGCCGTTGTGACGGCCATGCGCTCGCGGGAGCCAGCGGCGAGCTTCTTGTACGGGGGGTTCATGATCACGATGTCGAACGGCCCACGTGCTTCGCCGAACAGCCCTTCCGCCTGTGTTGCCCAGGCGATGAAGTCGTCCTTAACCAGGGTGGTCTCCACCCGTCCGCCGAGCGCTTCGACCGTGCGCGCGCAGTCCTCCAGGGTCGCCGACAGGGTCTCGTGTAGCTGGGGGTCGTTCTCGCAGGCCGTCACGCTGAGGTGCACTTCTGGCTGGCCTTGGAGGATGCGCGACACGAGCGAGGCGGTCAGAGAGCCAGCCCCAGCGCCGGGGTCCAGGATCCGGATCGGGCCTGTGCTGGCCAGTCTCGCCAAGGAGGCAATGAAGTCAGCGGCAGGGGCAGGCGTGAAGTACTGGCCGCGCTTCGCGCGCTCCTTGGGGTCAAGGGCCGAAGACGACTCCTGACGCCGCACTTCCGTGCGCGCCACAAGGTCCGATACCGCTGCTGCTACCTCTGCTGCCATGGGCACAGCGTAGCCAGATTGCCCCCGAGCTGATGAGCCTGTGGAAAACGCTGTCGGTGAACTCTTCCAATGGGATCACCGGCTCCCGCCGAGAGCCGCGACGTGCAGCGCGAAGCTTTCCGTCAAACTGGCGAGCACAGCCTTCCCCTTCTCTGCTGTGCCGAGGGCTGGAAAGCCGATCACCCCGATTCGGTGTACGCCTCCATTCCCTGGACCAAGAGAAACGGGCGTGCGCCGCCCTCGTGGTCTGCCTCGTTGTATCCGTCGCGGACCAGCTCGGGGGCCGCATGGAGAAGTACGTGCACGGCGTTGCGGGCGCGTGAGCGTTCCTCCAGTTTCTGGGCTGCGGCCTTGGCTTCGATCCGGGCCGGAGCGAGGGTGAACTCCTCGACCTCCGGGGTGGAATAGACCTTGGTGAATCCGGCGACGAGCTGTCCCTTGACTCTCCAGAGGCCGACCTCGATGAGGTCGATGTCGAGGTTCATCTCCGACAGCCACACGACGGTGTGGGTGACTTGTTTGGGGAAGCCGGCCGCGATGATCACCTGCCGGGGGGGGCTGGAGCAGTTCCGGACTCCAGTCCCCGTCCACGTGGTTCGAGAGGCGCTGTCGGCACTCGTCGAGTTCGACGCTCTCGCCCCTGCCCTTCAGGAAGTCGCGGTGTGCCTGGGCCAGGGTGTCGAGGTCGAAGCGGGACACCAGGGCGGCGTAGGTGATCGGCTGGAGGTGTACGTCTCGGTTGGCCGTTCCCCGCTTCAGCTCGACCACCACGAGACGACCCGTGGCATCCAGGCCCAGGACGTCCAGTCGGTCCCGCGCCGGTACCCCGTCCGTGTCGGCCCACCGGTCGAACTCGGCGGTGATGACGAGCACCGACTCTCCGAGGACCTGGGGGTGCGCGATCACCCACTCCTGGAGGTGCTGTCGTTCGAGGAGCCCCTCCGCTGCGAGCGCGGTCGGTGCGACGGGTGCGGCCGAGGCCCCTTCGACGGTGAAGAGATGATCCACGCTGTCCCCCTTCCCCAGTCCGTCAGCCAGGCGCTCCCACGCCGACCGTCCCGAGCCTACGTGCGGGTTGTGACACGGGGCACTTGCTTTGCGGTAGATCACGGACGGCCTCGGAGGCGATTCCGACGTCGGTTCCCCGGCGAGATCTCGTTGATGGGCACCCGGCGGTGCCGTCGGCCTGGCTCAATGGAGGCATGGAGATCGGGGAGCGCTGGGCCTATCGGGCCAAGCCGAAGGAGTTGGGCGGCGCTCTGCGCCAGGTGGAGATCGTCCGGGTGGGCGCCTCCGGTAGGTCCGGCATCCACGTGCGGTTTCTGGACGGCGATGAGGCCGGACTGCAGGAGTGGGTCAGCGCCGGCTGTCTGGTCGCGCTCTGGGCTGATGTCGACGTCTTCCGTGCGCACGACACGGCGGAGCTCGCCCTGACCGAGGCGTCGAGGGAGGTACGGGGGAGCGCCGAGTTCGAGGCGGCGCGGATGATCCTGGGCTCCGTCCGCCCCAGGGGGCGACTGCGTCTACGCAAGGCGGTAGTGGACGCGGGCGTGCTGCGGAGGCGCGGAGCGGTCTGGATGCCCTGAGCCGACGCCTGGAAGAGAGCATCCAGGCGGTACCGCTGGTGTCGCCCGAGGCGGCGAGCCCCTTGGTTGTCGGCGCCCCGGCCACTACCGAGTCCGATGTGCAGCCGCCCGCTGGGCCGGACCCAGCCGAGCCCGAGGTACTCGGAGAGCCGGCCGAGCTGACCGAACGATCCGACGGGAAGGAACCCCGCGTGCTGGAAGAAGTCCGCAATGCCCACGGTCATGGGAACACGGCAGGAAAGCCGGAAACCGTGCCGCACCTGACACCCGTGGCGGAGCCGGTCCAGGAGCCCGCTCACGCTGACCAGGAGGACCAGCGCGCCCACCTGCAGTGCCTTCTGTCGGCTGCTGCGATCGCCTCCGCGACGCTGATCTGTCACCGGGAGACGTGGGACTTCATCGCAGAGCACACCAGCGGGCACACCCACTTCCGGCTCCCCGAGCGGATGCGAAGACGCGGATGGCGGCCGTGTCGAGATAGCCCTGTCGGGAAGGTCCCTGCTCGCCATGCTCACCACGATGTGGAAGGTGACCCGGGGGCACGAGGCAGGCGGGGCGCCCGGTGAGGAGCAGGACCTGGCCACGTGGGCGCTGGCTGCGGCGGTCTACCGCAGGACGGCGCTCGCTGTGGACCGTGTGACAGATCAGGCCGAGAAGGCGAACGGCTCAGCCTTGATCGTCCTCGACGACCGGAGCACGCGCACGACTGCCCCGGACCCCGGCGCCGCCGCTGCCTGACCGGCTCCCCGGGGAGCCGGATTCCGAAGTCGGCTCCCAGATGGCTCCCAGATGGCTCCCAAGACAGGGGCAAACGCCAAACAGGGGCCTGATCCGCGATGCGGATCAGGCCCCTGACCTGGTCTTACGAAGTCGGGGTGGCGGGATTTGAACCCACGACCTCTTCGTCCCGAACGAAGCGCGCTGCCAAGCTGCGCTACACCCCGATCGCCGCCTGTGCAGCGTGTGCTGTCCTGGCGACATCGATTACTTTAGCGGACCGTCGGCCGGAGACGAAATCCGGTTTTCGTGGGGCGCCCGCAGGGCGGTCAGGCGGGTTGCCGCGGGGTCAGCGTCAGGAGGGTGGCCTCCGGCGGGCAGGCGAAGCGGACCGGGGTGAAGCGGTTGGTGCCGCAGCCGGCCGAGACGTGGAGGTACGCGCGGTTGCCGTTCGCCGTGTGGGTCGACAGGCCCTTGACCCGGTCGGTGTCCAGGTCGCAGTTGGTCACCAGCGCCCCGTAGAACGGGACGCACAACTGCCCGCCGTGGGTGTGCCCGGCCAGGATCAGCGGGTAGCGGTCGGCGGTGAACGCCTCCAGGACGCGCAGGTAGGGGGCGTGGACCACCGCCATCGAGAAGTCGGCGTCCGCCTCCGGTCCGCCCGCCACCATCGCGTAGCGGTCCCGCTTGATGTGCGGGTCGTCCAGACCGGTGAAGGCGATCTCCAGTCCGTCCAGCTTCATCCGCGCCCGCGTGTTGGTCAGGTTGAGCCAGCCGGCCGCGTCGAAGGCGTCGCGCAGTTCCTCCCACGGGTTGTGGACGGCGCCGACGACCGGCTTGTTGCCGTTCAGCCCGTGCCGGCCCTGGGCCTTCTCGATCAGATAGCGCCCGGGGTTGCGCAGCCGCGGCCCGTAGTAGTCGTTCGAGCCGAATACGTACACGCCGGGGAAGGACATCAGCGGCCCGAGGGCGTCCAGCACCTCCGGCACGCCCTCCGTGTCGGAGAGGTTGTCGCCCGTGTTCACCACGAAGTCCGGGCGCAGCCCGGCGAGGGACTGGAGCCAGGCGCGCTTCTTGCGCTGACCGCCCACCATGTGGATGTCCGACACCTGCAGTATCCGCAGGGGCCGCATACCGGCGGGGAGGACGGGGACCGTCACCCGGCGCAGCCGGAAGGACCGGGCCTCGAACCCGGCCGCGTAGGCCACACCCGCGGCCCCCACCGCCGCGATCCCGGCGCCGACCTTCAGGGGAACTCCGTAACGCGCACGCATGACCCCATCGTCGCACCCCGGGTCGCCCCAGCGGAAAACCGGCGGGCGCCTATGGCGCCGCACCTGGCAGACTCGGGGCATGACCACGCTCAAGGCCAAGCTCCAGGAAGACCTCACCACTGCCATCAAGGCGCGCGACGAGCTCAGCTCGTCCACGCTGCGACTGACCCTCGCCGCCATCACCAAGGAGGAGGTCGCCGGCAAGGAAGCCCGGGTGCTCTCCGACGAGGAAGTCCTCAAGGTGATCGCCAAGGAGGCGAAGAAGCGCCGCGAGGCGGCGGAGGCGTTCAGCCAGGGTGGTCGCGCCGAGTCGGCCGCGCGGGAGCTCGCCGAGGGCGAGTTCCTCGACAGGTACCTGCCCAAGCAGCTCACGGACGATGAGCTCGGCGAGATCGTCGCGCAGGCCGTGGCGGAGGCGAAGGCGGCCGGGGCCGAGGGGCCGCGGGCGATGGGTGCCGTCATGAAGATCGTGAACCCGAAGGTCGCCGGGCTGGCCGACGGGGGCCGCGTCGCCGCCGCCGTTAAGCAGCGGCTCGCCTAGGGGTTCCGGACCGCGCGCAGGGGCTCCCGGACAGGGAAGGCCCGGACACGCGTAACGCCCGGACACGTGTAACGCCCGGACACGCGTGAAGAGGGAGGCCCCCGCCGGAATCCGGCGGGGGCCTCCCTCTTCACGTGCGGGCTACTGGACGTCGCCCCCGCCGCCGATCACGCCCGGCGGGATGGAGATCCCGGGGAAGGGGTCGACGGGTGCGCCGCCGCCGGTGGGCCCGGCGATCGTGGCCCCGCCCGGGTCGCCGTCGCCCGGCTTGCCGTCGCGTCCCGGCTTGCCCTTCCCCGGCTTGCCCGGGTTGGGGTTGCTCGGCTGGGTCGGGCGGTTGCCGCGGGCGCCCCCGGTCGGGGAGGCGGCGTCCCCGACGAACACCGTCTGGAAGCTCTGGTTCTCCCGGCCGGCCAGCGCGCCCGTCACCGCCTGCTTCCAGATCGGGCCGGGCAGCCCGCCGCCGTAGACCTTGTCGTAGAACTCGCCGCCGATGGTGATGTTCTCCATCGACACCTGCTTGAGTCCCGCCGAGCCGACCCACGTCGCGCCGGACATGTTCGGCGTGTACCCGACGAACCAGGCGTTGTAGCGGTTCTCGGTCGTACCCGTCTTGCCCGCGCTCTGCCGGTCGGTGAGACCCGCCTGGGCACCCGTACCGGAGTCGACCACGCCGAGCAGCAGGGTGTTGATGGTGTCGGCCGTCTTCTCCGACATCACCCGCTCGCACTGCGACTTGGGGACGGCGAGCGCCTTGCCGTGCGCGTCCGTGATGGACTCTATGGCGATCGGGGTGCAGCGCACGCCCCGGTTGGCGAAGGTGGCGTAGGCGGTGGCCATGGTCAGCGGGGACATGCCCTGGGTGCCGAGCGCGATGGCGGGGACCTCCGGCAGCTTGGCGCCGTCGGCCGGGACGACACCGAGCTTCGTGGTCATCTCGGTGACCGGGCACAGCCCGATGTCGCTGATCATCTCGACGAAGTAGGTGTTGACCGACTTGGCCATCGCCTCCCTCATCCCGTACGGGCCGCTCTCGGACTCCGACTCGTTCTCGACCCGGTCCTTGGGCTTGCTGTCGTTGACCCAGGGCTTGTCGCCGCAGGTCTGCACGCCGCTCGGGTACTCCATGTCGTGCGGGGAGGCGTACACCTTCGTGGGCGACATGCCCTGCTCGATGGCCGCGGCCGCGACGAAGGGCTTGAAGGTGGAGCCGGTCGGGAAGCCGAAGTTCGAGCCGCCCATCCGCTTGTCGACGGAGTAGTTGATCTGCGTCTCGTCCTTGCCGAAGCCGTACGGCTTGGACTGGCCCATCCCGAGCACCCGGCCGGTGCCGGGCTGGACGAGGGTGACGGCCGTCGCGACCTTGTCGTCTTGGTGGACGTGGTCCTTGATGGACTCGTTGACCGAGTCCTGCGACTGCGGGTCGAGCGTCGTACGGACCGTCAGGCCGCCGCGGTTCCAGAGCTTGGCGCGCTCCTCGCGGGTCTTGCCGAACACCGGGTCGGTCAGGAAGGTGTTGCGCACGTAGTCGCAGAAGAAGCCGGCGCCCTTCACGGCGGTGATGCAGCCGTTCTTGGGTCGGGTCACCTTGAGCGTGACCGGCTTCTGCTTCGCCTCGTCGGCCTCGGTCTGCGAGATGTCCTTCATGTCGGCCATCCGCTGGAGGACGACGTTGCGGCGCTTCATCGCCTCCTGGGAGTCGTTGACCGGGTCGAAGCGGGTCGGCGACTGCACCACGCCGGCCAGCAGCGCGGACTCCTCCAGCGTCAGGTCCTTGGCGGGCTTGCTGAAGTAGCGCTGGGAGGCGGATTCGATTCCGTACGCCTGCTGACCGAAGTAGGTGATGTTGAGGTAGTTCTCGAGGATCTTCTTCTTCCCGAGTTCCTCCTCGACCTGGATCGAGTACTTCAGTTCGCGGATCTTCCGCCCGAGGCTCTTCTCCTGCGCCTCGCGCACCTTCGACTCGTCGTCACCGGCTTCCTCGACGAAGACGTTCTTCACGTACTGCTGGGTCAACGTGGACGCGCCCTGAGCGGCTCCGCCCTCCTGCGCGTTGCGGTTCACCGCGCGCAGGATGCCCTTGAGGTCGACCGCGCCGTGCTCGTAGAAACGCGAGTCCTCGATGGCGACGATCGCCTTCTGCATGTACGGGGAGATGGCCGTCAGCGGGACCACTTGGCGGTCGCGCGAATAGACGGTGGCGATCAAGCCACCCTCCGCGTCCAGAATCGTGGTGCGCTGGCTCAACGGAGGTGTCTTGAGATTGGCCGGGATCTCGTCGAATCCCTCTACCGTTCCCTTGGCGGCGAGGCCCAGGGCGCCGGCGCCCGGGATCGCGATGCCGGCCAGTACGACTCCGGAGAGGACCGACACCCCGAGGAACTTGGCGGCCTGTTGCGGCCCCGTGAGCCCGCCGCCCGAGCGCTTCTTTCCCATGGAGGGCAGCCTACGTTCTCATTCACCGGACACGCGCGAATGCCTTGGCCTAAGCTGGCCCCAACTGTCACAGCAGTGCGGCGCGACATCAACCCCTCGGCTTGATTTTCACCCTTGCCGAATGCGGTGGACTGATGTCCGAATCCCGCCGTTCACTCGGATGGTGTCCGGTGGTGAATCTCCGATTTCACCCGAATCGCCGGAATGGTCGGGCATGTCGTCCGATCACTCCGTCGGGTGATCTGCCGCTTACCCATAGTCCGTTCGGACCATTCAAGATTGGGCCCGTCGGGGGTGTTGCGCTGTGCTCGCCTTCCGTAACGTCCTCAACTGGCAGCGGTGAATATGCCGCTGCCGCCGTGGGGGAGCCTCGATTCGGGAGAGGACGGCGCCGGGATGGGCTGGGTTACCGACTGGAGTGCGCAGGCAGCCTGCCGCACTACCGATCCGGATGAACTGTTCGTTCAAGGAGCGGCACAGAACAGGGCCAAGGCGGTGTGCACCGGGTGTCCGGTGCGGACCGAGTGCCTGGCCGACGCGCTCGACAACCGTGTCGAGTTCGGAGTATGGGGCGGAATGACCGAGCGGGAGCGTCGCGCGTTGCTGCGCCGGCGTCCCACCGTCACCTCGTGGCGACGGCTGCTCGAAACCGCCCGCACGGAGTACGAGCGCAGTACGGGCATCCTCACCATGGATGTCGACGCGGAGATCGACGTTCCGTACGAGACGTACGCGGCAGCCGGGTAAACCACCCGCACCGCACGTACGCGAACGTCTACGCTCCGGCCGGAACCCCGGTCGCGAGCCGTTCTCCGATGGCCCGTAGCCCGGCGAGGTCGTGCACATCGCCGGGCAGGGCGGCCACTTCGGCCACCGCCACCTCGGGATGCAGTGAGGTGAAGCGGTCACGCGTGCGTTGCTCGCGCGCGATCACCTGCATCCGCTCGGCATGCAGACGCAGCAGTCCCGCGGTGATCTCGTCCACGTCGGCGTCGACGGCGCTGGGGGAGCCGGTCTCGGGAGTGCCGGTGTCCGCGTCCGAGTCACGAAGTCCAGCTTTCCCGGACTCCTGATCGACAATGCCCGCCTCTTCAAGATTCTCTGCGGCGGCCAACGCCCGCTCCGCGGAGAGCTGTTCGGCGGCACTGTCATGGACCCGGTTCAGCACCAGGCCGGCCAGTGGCATCCGCTCCGCCGCCAGCCGCTCGACGAAGTACGCCGCCTCGCGCAGGGCGTCCGGCTCGGGCGCGGCGACCACCAGGAAGGCCGTGCCCGGGGCCTGGAGGAGTCGGAAGGTCGCGTCCGCGCGGGTGCGGAAGCCACCGAACATCGTGTCCATCGCGGCCACGAAGGTCTGTACGTCCTTCAACAGCGAGGCGCCCATCAACTTGCTCAGCGTGCCGGTCATCAGCGACATGCCGACGTTGAGGAACTTCATCCCGGCCCGCCCGCCGACCTTCGCCGGAGCCATCAGGACCCGGATGAACTTCCCGTCCAGGAACGATCCCAGGCGCTTCGGCGCGTCGAGGAAGTCCAGCGCGGACCGGCTCGGCGGGGTGTCGACCACGATCAGGTCCCAGTCGTCCCGCGCCCGCAGCTGTCCCAGCTTCTCCATCGCCATGTACTCCTGCGTGCCCGCGAAACCGGCCGACAGGGACTGGTAGAAAGGGTTCGCCAGGATGGCCCGGGCCCGCTCGCCGTCCGCGTGCGCCTCGACGATCTCGTCGAAGGTGCGCTTCATGTCGAGCATCATGGCGTGCAGTTCACCGCCGTCGCCCGATACGCCCGCGACCTTGCGCGGCGTGTTGTCCAGCGAGGCGATCCCCATCGACTGGGCCAGTCGGCGCGCCGGGTCGATGGTCAGCACGACCACCTTCCGGCCGCGCTCGGCCGCCCGTACTCCGAGCGCCGCCGCCGTGGTGGTCTTGCCGACGCCACCCGAGCCGCAGCACACGATGATCCGGGTCTTCGGGTCGTCCAGCAGCGTGTCGACCGCCAGCGCGGGCGGAGTGTCCAGGCCCATCTCGTCGGCCACCAGCTTCCCGGTCGTCTGCTTCTCGTCCGTCGGCTTCCGCGTCGTCGTCCCGCGCTCGGTCATGCGTCGACCGCCTGCTTGCGCAGTTCCGTCGCCAGCTCGTACAGGCCGGCCAGGTCCATGCCGGCGCCGCCGAGCAGGGGAAGTTCGTACGTCGGCACGTCCAGCCCCTCCAGCACCGTCCGCTGCTCCCGCTCCAGCCGTACCCGGCTCGTGTGTTCGGCGGCCTGCGCGAGCAGCGGGTCCACCAGCCGCTCGGCCAGACCGCCGCGGCGCGCGCCGCCCAGGCCCGCGCGGGACAGGGCCTTGGCCACATCGGCCCGGCGCTCGCCGGCCGCCGCGCCCAGGGCCTCCTCGTCCAAGTGGTGCGGGCGGACCATGTTCACGACGACCCGGCCCACGGGCAGCCCGGCCGCCTCCAGTTCGGCGATCCCGTCCGCCGTCTCCTGGACCGGCATCTCCTCCAGCAGCGTCACCAGGTGGACGGCCGTCTCCGGGGACTTCAGGACCTTCATGACGGCCTGCGCCTGGTTGTGGATGGGCCCGAACCGGGCCAGCCCGGCCACCTCGTCGTTGACGTTCAGGAAGCGCGTGATCCGCCCCGTCGGCGGCGCGTCCATGATCACGTGGTCGTAGACGTACCGCCCGGCCTTGTCCTTGCGCCGGACCGCCTCGCAGGCCTTGCCGGTCAGCAGGACGTCGCGCAGGCCCGGCGCGATGGTCGTCGCGAAGTCGATCGCGCCGAGCTTCTTGAGCGCGCGCCCGGCGGAACCGAGCTTGTAGAACATCTGGAGGTAGTCCAGCAGCGCGCGTTCGGCGTCGATGGCGAGCGCGTACACCTCACCGCCGCCGCCCGGCGCGACGGCGATCTTCCGTTCCTCGTACGGGAGCGCCTGCGCGCCGAAGAGCTGCGCGATGCCCTGCCTGCCCTCGACCTCCACCAACAGAGTCCGTCTGCCCTCGCGCGCGAGGGCGAGTGCGAGTGCGGCGGCGACCGTGGTCTTGCCGGTGCCGCCCTTGCCGCTGACCACCTGGAGCCTGCTCACAGCGTCCGAGCCTAACGAGTCGGCCGGACGGTTCGTGTTCCGGGCCGGGGAACGAGGCCGCGCGAGAGGCCCGGGCGACAGGCACTACCCTCGCTCCCATGACCAAGAAGTTCGAATACGCGACGGTCCCGCTGCTGGTCCACGCCACCAAGCAGATCCTGGACACCTGGGGCGAGGACGGCTGGGAGCTCGTCCAGGTCGTGCCCGGGCCGAACAACCCCGAGCAGCTCGTGGCCTACATGAAGCGGGAGAAGGCCGCATGAGCGGGGCCGTCGAGGCGAGGCTGGCCGAGCTCGGCCTGACCCTGCCGGACGTCGTGCCGCCGCTGGCCGCCTACCAGCCGGCCGTGCGGTCGGGCGTCTACGTGTACACCGCCGGTCAGCTGCCGATGGTCAAGGGCAGCATGCCGGTCACCGGCAAGGTCGGCGCCGAGGTGTCGGCGGAGCAGGCGAAGGAGCTGGCCGCGACCTGCGCGCTGAACGCGCTGGCGGCCGTCAAGTCGGTGATCGGCGACCTGGACAAGATCGCGCGGGTCGTGAAGGTCGTCGGCTTCGTGGCGTCCGCCCCGGACTTCACCGGGCAGCCGGGTGTGCTGAACGGCGCGAGCGAGCTGCTGGGTGAGGTGCTCGGCGAGAAGGGCGTCCACGCCCGCAGCGCGGTCGGCGTGGCGGTTCTGCCGCTGGACGCTCCGGTCGAGGTCGAGATCCAGGTCGAGCTCACCCCCGAGGCCTGACCCGCTCCCTCCCGGGCCCGTCCCCGCCCCTTGCCCCGCCGCGGTTGCTCGGCGGGGCGAGGCGGCGCACGGGCCGGGCCGGTTCGCCCGGACCGTGGCGGGCCGGCGGCTCGGCCGCCCCGCCGTATCCGGACCCTTGAGCCCCTCGGGCCGGCCCGTTGGCGCGGGGCCGGGCGGTGGCCGCGTGGCGGCGCTCGTAGCCCGGAGGCTGCCCGTCGCCGCGGCGCGGGGCGGTTGCGGTTCGGGCCCGCGAAGGCGAGGCCCGACCGGGCGGCGGGCCCTCGAACATCGGGCCGGATGGCCGTAGCATCCGGCCATGCCCAACGGTGAGCAGGGACAGCAGCAGTCGCACCCGGACGAGGCCACGCCCGCCGGGGGCCAGTGGTATCCCCCGGAGTGGCCCGACCGCATCCGCGCGCTCGCGGACGGTTCCCTCACTCCCGTCGAGCCCAGACGCGCCGCCACCGTGATGCTGCTGCGCGACACCGACTCCGGTCCGGCCGTGCACATGCTGCGCCGGCGCACCTCCATGGCCTTCGCCGGCGGCGCCTACGCCTACCCAGGCGGCGGGGTCGACCCCCGCGACGAGGACCACCGCATCGGCTGGGCGGGACCCGGTCTCGCGGACTGGGCGGACCGCCTCGGCACGGACCCCCGTACGGCCCAGGCCATCGTCTGCGGAGCCGTCCGCGAGACCTACGAGGAAGCCGGGGTCCTGCTCGCCGGTGAAGCCCCCGACACGATCGTCGGCGACACGACCGGCGACGACTGGGAGGCCGACCGGCTGGCCCTCGTCGCCCGCGAGCTGTCCTTCGCCGAGTTCCTCGACCGCCGCGGCCTCCTGCTGCGCTCGGACCTGCTCGGGGCCTGGGCCCGCTGGATCACCCCCGCGTTCGAGCCCCGCCGCTACGACACCTGGTTCTTCGTCGCCGCCCTCCCCGAGGGGCAGCGCACCCGCAACGCCTCCACCGAGGCCGACCGGACGGTGTGGATCCGCCCCGAGGATGCGGCCGCGGGCTATGACAAGGGCGAGCTGCTGATGATGCCGCCCACCATCTCCACGCTGCGCTCCCTGGAGCCGTACGAGAGCGCCGCCGACGCCCTGGCCGGGGCAGCGGCCCAGGACCTGACCCCGATCCTCGCGCAGGCGGCCCTGGAGGGCGGGGATGTGGTGCTCAGCTGGCCGGGGCACGATGAGTTCACCAAGCGCGTCCGCCTCGGACGCCCCGGAGGTGCCACCGCATGACCGACGCCGCAAGCCTGCCCGGCCAGCCCCGCGGAGTGGTCTCCTCGGGGCCCGCCACCGCCCGCGCGGTCAACGTCCTGGCTCCCAACGCCTCCGCGATGACCCTGGACGGGACCAACACCTGGCTCGTCTCCGAGCCCGACTCCGACCTGGCCGTCGTCATCGACCCCGGCCCGCTCGACGAGGGGCACCTCCGGGCCGTCATCCGCACCGCCGAGGAGGCCGGCAAGCGCGTCGCCCTGACCCTTCTCACCCACGGCCACCCCGACCACGCGGAGGGCGCCGGCCGCTTCGCCGAGCTCACCGGCACCAAGGTCCGCGCCTTGGACCCGGCCCTGCGGCTCGGCGACGAGGGCCTGTCGGCGGGCCAGGGCGTCCGGGTCGGCGGCCTGGAGCTGCGTGTGGTCGCGACGCCCGGTCACACCTCCGACTCCCTCTCGTTCCACCTGCCCGCCGACCGGGCCGTCCTGACCGGCGACACCATCCTCGGGCGCGGTACGACCGTCGTCGCGCACCCCGACGGGCGGCTCGGCGACTACCTGGACTCCCTGCGCCGCCTGCGCTCCCTCACGGTCGACGACGGGGTCCACACGGTGCTCCCGGGCCACGGCCCGGTCCTGGACGACGCGCAGGGGGCGGTCGAGTTCTACCTGGCCCACCGTGCCCATCGGCTGGCGCAGGTCGAGACCGCCGTGGAGAACGGTTTCCTCACCCCCGAGGCGGTCGTGGCCTACGTCTACGCCGATGTGGACCGGTCGCTTTGGCCGATCGCCGAATGGTCTGTCCGGGCCCAGCTGGAGTACCTTCAAGATCACGGACTGATCCCGGGGGGCCCTGAATGACGACACTTTTCCTGCTGTTGGCGCTGCTCGCCACGGCCTCGTGGATCACCTCGACCGTGACCTTGCGGATGAAGGCCCTCGAACGCCGGGCGGACGGCCTGGAGCGCCGCCTGGGCCTGGTGCTGGACCACTTCGGCATCGAGGAGCCCGAACCGGCGGCGATGGACGAGGTGCGGGCCCTGGCCCGCGACGGCCGCACCATCGAAGCCATTCGCGCCCACCGCCGCGCCACGGGTTCGGGACTCGCGGAGGCCAAGCACGCGGTCGAGGCGCTCACCGACCGAACCGAGGCCTAGGCCGGGTCTTTCCGGTCATGCCGGGCCTACCGAGGCCCGGGGCCCATGACGCTGCCGCCAAGGCCGGCCGGGCGGGAAGCCTCGGCCACGGTCCGGCTCCGGCCCCGCCCGGGGACGCCGTGGCGGGCGGTGTACTCCCGCGCGAGCCACGGCCCGAGGTCCTCCGTGTACGTGCGCAGGACCGCGGGGTCCGCGACCGGCTCCAGCGCCACCGCGGCCGCCGCCCGCATCTGCGCCGCACGGTCGGGGTAGTACCGGCCGAAGACCTCCGCCGACTCGACGAGGTCGCTGGTCCAGCCGCCCCACCAGGGCATGACCAAGGTGAACCCGCTGCGTACCAGGTGCCGCGCGTAGGACCGGCTCAGCTTCCGGTGCTCCTCGGGCGACGAGGCCTCCCGCACCCTGCTCCGCCAGGCGGGCAGCAGGGCGGCCAGGCCGCCGTTGGTCTCCCGGGCGAGCACGCCGTCCGGCCGGTACCGGGGCAACTGCTCGGCCAGGTCCTCGCCGAGCAGCGGCGTGCTCAGGCAGGCGAGGAACCAGCCCAGGTCGAAACGTTCCTCCTCGCTCAGCAACCGGTCCTTGCCGTAGAGCAGGACGCCCACCCCGTCGATCTCCGGGAAGTCCTCGTCAAGCCCCCGCCCGAGTACGTCGGCGGTGTCCCGGTCGTCGTCGGCGGGTTCCCGGTGCAGGGCGAGCAGCAAGTCGAGGTCCGAGCGCCCGGGGCGGGCCGTCCCGCGCGGCACGGAGCCGTACAGGTACGCGCTGTGCAGCCGCCGCCCGTACGCCTCGGCGATCCGCTCCCGCGCGGCGGCGACGACCGGCGCGAACGTCCGCGGCACCCGGCCGAGCGAGCCCTCGCGCTCGAAGTACCCCTGTGCGTCCAGACCCTTGTGCCCCATGCCACCACCCTGCCCGTTCCGGGGGAAGACGTCACCGGAGATGACGTCACCGGAGATGACGTCACGGGAACCGGCATCGCGGGGAAGCCGACGTCACGGCGGACGACGGAAGGGCCCCGCCCCCTGGGGGCAGGACCCTTGCGCGCACGCCTGAGGCGATGTGCCGGCTCGGCGTCAGCGCGAGCGCTTCGCCAGTCGCTCGACGTCCAGCAGGATCACCGCGCGCGCTTCGAGCCGCAGCCAGCCGCGGCCGGCGAAGTCGGCCAGCGCCTTGTTCACGGTCTCGCGGGAGGCGCCGACGAGCTGCGCCAGCTCCTCCTGGGTGAGGTCGTGCACGACGTGGATGCCCTCCTCCGACTGCACGCCGAAGCGGCGCGACAGGTCCAGGAGGGCGCGGGCCACGCGGCCCGGGACGTCGGAGAAGACCAGGTCGGACATCTGGTCGTTGGTCTTGCGCAGGCGGCGCGCCACGGCGCGCAGCAGCGCGGTCGCGACCTCCGGCCGGGCGTTGAGCCAGGGCTGGAGGTCGCCGTGACCCAGACCCAGGAGCTTGACCTCGGTCAGGGCGGTCGCGGTGGCGGTGCGCGGGCCCGGGTCGAACAGCGACAGCTCGCCGATCAGCTCGCCGGGACCGAGGACGGCCAGCATGTTCTCGCGGCCGTCGGGGGAGGTGCGGTGCAGCTTCACCTTGCCCTCGGTGACCACATACAGCCGGTCACCGGGGTCGCCCTCGTGGAACAGGGCGTCACCGCGTGCGAGGGTCACCTCGCCCATGGAGGCGCGGAGCTCCGCGGCCTGCTCGTCATCGAGCGCCGCGAAGAGCGGGGCGCGCCGCAGAACGTCGTCCACGAGTCTCTCTCCTATGTCGACCGGCTCAGGGGACCGCTCCCCATTTTGCCGGACGGCTGAAACAGTGCGATCAATCACAAGGATGCCGGACGTACGGGTGTGCTGTGTGGCGAGGGCCCCATCGGGGTGGTGTTACCAAAGGTCCGGGCGGGGTGTCAGCGGCCGGCCTTAGGCTGGCCGGGTGTCCAATAAGCCGGTGAGAGCACAGGCCATGGGGTCCGCGGGAGTGACGGCCGCCCGGAATTCAGCCGTGGGCGAACAAGGCCCCGGGGCGCCGCCCTCGGAGGTTCCTCCGAGCACGGAGGGCAAAGGTTCGACCAAGAAACAAGCTCCCGGGCGGGCCGCCGGGCAGCGGAAGACCATGCCCGCCAAGACCGCCCACTCCAAGACCGCCCACTCCAAGACCGCGCCGGCCGACGCCGCGCCGGCCGACGCCGCGCCCGCCGAGGCCACGCCGTCGCAGCCGTCCGAGACGGCCGAGGCCGCCAAGTCGGCCAAGAGCGCCAAGCCGGCCGAGACCGCCAAGCCGTCCAAGGCCGCCGCCCCCGCGAAGCCCGCCAGGACCCCGAAGCCGGAATCCCGCCTCGCGATGATCCGCAGGGCCCGCCGGATCAACCGGGAACTGGCGGAGGTGTACCCGTACGCCCACCCGGAGCTGGACTTCCGCAACCCGTTCGAGCTCCTGGTCGCCACCGTCCTCTCCGCGCAGACCACCGACCTGCGCGTGAACCAGACGACCCCGGCCCTCTTCGCCGCCTACCCGACCCCCGAGGCCATGGCCGCCGCCGCCCCGGAGGATCTGGAAGAGCTGATCCGGCCGACCGGGTTCTTCCGGGCGAAGTCGCGGTCGCTCCTCGGCCTTTCGCAGGCCCTGTGCGAGAACTTCGGCGGCGAGGTACCGGGCCGGATCGAAGACCTGGTGACCCTGCCCGGCGTGGGCCGCAAGACGGCCAACGTGGTGCTCGGCAACGCCTTCGGCGTCCCGGGCATCACCGTCGACACCCACTTCGGCCGGCTGGTGCGGCGCTTCAAGTGGACCGAGCAGGAGGACCCGGAAAGGGTCGAGGAGGAGATCTGCGCGATCTTCCCCAAGAGCGAGTGGACGATGCTCTCGCACCGCGTCGTCTTCCACGGCCGCCGGATCTGCCACGCCCGCAAGCCCGCCTGCGGCGCCTGCCCGATCGCCCCCCTCTGCCCGTCGTACGGGGAGGGCGAGACCGATCCGGACAAGGCGCGCAAGCTGCTCAAGTACGAGAAGGGCGGACAGCCGGGCCAGCGACTGAGCCCGCCGGCGGACTACCCGGGCCTGCCCGCACCGCCGCTGGGCGCCCGGACGCCCTGAGCGGCCCGCGGCGTCGCAGGGCGTCTCGCGGAGGAACGAAACCGGCGGCGGGCCGCGTTGAGCGGGTGACACCGTCGCCGGGGTGGACACGGATCAGGAGCCAGGGAGCAGGGGTGCCTATGACGCGGGGTACGAGGGACGAGAGTGTGACGGGCGGGCCGGTGGGCGCGGCGGGAGTCGAGGACGGTCAGTCGTACGTCGGCCCCCGCGGCGGCGTGACCCTGAGCACCCGGGGTCTTCCGGGCTGGTTGGATCCGGTGGTCGAGGCCGTGCGCACCGTGCGGCCCCACCAGCTGAGCCGGTTCCTGCCCCCCGAGGACGGGCGGGGCCGCCAGTCCGCGGTGCTCATCCTCTTCGGCGAGGGCCCCCGCGGCCCGGAGCTGCTGCTCCAGGAACGCGCGGGGAGCCTGCGCTCGCACGCCGGCCAGCCGTCCTTCCCGGGCGGCGCCCTCGACCCCGAGGACGGTGACCCGCAGACCACGGGCCCGCTGCGCGCGGCCCTGCGGGAGGCCGAGGAGGAGACGGGGCTCGATCCCGCCGGGGTCCAGCTCTTCGGGGCGCTGCCCCGTCTGTACATCCCGGTCAGCGAGTTCGTCGTGACCCCGGTGCTCGGCTGGTGGAGGGTGCCGACCCCGGTGGGCGCCGTGGACCCGGCGGAGACGGCCCGGGTGTTCACGGTGCCCATCGCGGACCTCGCGGATCCGGCGCACCGCGTGACAGCCGTACATCCGAGCGGGCTCCTGGGGCCCGCTTTCACCGTCGAATCGGCTCTGGTCTGGGGTTTCACAGCGGGGGTGATCGACCGGTTGCTGCACTTCGCGGGGTGGGAGCGCGAGTGGGACCGATCACGTGAGGTCACGATCGACTGGCGCGCATGAGACGGTGGCCCACGTGAACGTGCTGGACATCCTGTTGCTGCTCGCGGCCGTGTGGTTCGCGATCGTCGGCTACCGCCAGGGCTTCGTCGTCGGCATCCTGTCGGTGATCGGCTTCTTGGGCGGTGGTCTCATCGCCGTGTCCCTGCTTCCGCTGATCTGGGACCGGGTCACCGACAACGGCACTCAGGTGTCCACCACCGTCGTGGTCATCGCCGTCGTCGTGATCATCATCTGTGCCTCGATCGGCCAGGCCCTCACCACCCATCTGGGCAGCCGACTCAGACGGCACATCACCTGGTCCCCGGCGCGCGCGATCGACGCGACGGGCGGGGCACTGGTGAACGTCGTCGCGATGCTGCTGGTGGCGTGGCTGATCGGTTCCGCGCTCGCCGGGACCTCGCTGCCCACCCTGGGCAAGGAGGTCCGCAACTCCAAGGTGCTCCTCGGCGTGTCCCGGGTGATGCCGGCGCAGGCGAACACCTGGTTCTCGGATTTCAGTTCGACCTTGGCGCGCAACGGCTTCCCGCAGGTGTTCAGCCCCTTCTCCAACGAGCCGATCACCGAGGTGAAGGCGCCCGATCCGGCGCTCGCCCGCAGCGGCGTCGCCGACTCGGCCAAGCGCTCGATCGTGAAGGTCGTGGGCACCGCGCCCAGTTGCAGCAAGGTGCTGGAGGGCACGGGCTTCGTGTTCGCGCCCGGCAAGGTGATGACCAACGCGCACGTCGTCGGCGGGGTCGCCGAACCGACCGTGCAGGTGGGCGGCGAGGGCAAGCTGTACGACGGCAAGGTGGTGCTCTACGACTGGGAGCGTGACATCGCCGTCCTGGACGTGCCGAGGCTGAAGGCGCCCGCGCTGGAGTTCACCGAGAAGGACGCGGCGAGCGGCAGCGACGCGATCGTCGCCGGCTTCCCGGAGAACGGCGCGTACGACATCCGCTCGGCGCGCGTCCGCGGCCGGATCAACGCCAACGGCCCGGACATCTACCACCGCGGCACGGTCCGACGGGACGTGTACTCCCTGTTCGCGACGGTCCGCCAGGGCAACTCCGGCGGCCCGCTGCTGACGCCCGAGGGCAAGGTGTACGGGGTCGTCTTCGCCAAGTCGCTGGACGACCCCAACACCGGTTACGCCCTGACGGCGGACGAGATCCGCGACGACATCCGGAGCGGGAAGACCGCCGACCGGCGCGTCGACAGCCAGGGTTGCGCCCTCTAGGGCCTGTGCGAAGGGCAGCGCGCGGGCCCGGGGGCCCTACATCCGCGGATGGCGCAGCCGGGCCGATACCCAGCGGGCCCGGCGGCGCAGGATGCGCGGAATCCCGAGTCGAGGGTCGTGGCCGTCGCGGCCTTCCCCCTCGTGGGTGCCCGGCGCGGCGGCCGAGCGGCGTTCGTGTGCGGTGTCACGGTAGTCGTGCGTCCAGCCCATACTCCGAGCTTTGCCCGGGGCCAAAGGTCGGTAATCGCGTCCGTGGCGGCCAATTGGCCTATGCGGCAGGCAATTGAACGACCATCACACAACCGTATGAAGCGTGGACGGACCGTCGGCCCGGCTCCGTACTCCGGCAGCCCGCTTCCGGCGGGACGCGCGGACGCGCGGACGCACGGACGGACGCCGGTCGCCCGTCCGGCCCACTTCCGGTCGCGTGTCCGCCGGCGCCCGGTCGCGCGGCCGCTCAGCGGTCCGGTTCGGGGTCCTTGAGCCAGTTCACCAGTTCCGCCGAGAAGGCCGCGGGGTCCTCCTCGTGCGGGAAATGTCCCAGACCGTCGAACAGCCGCCACCGGTACGGGGCTTCGACGTACTGTCCGCTGCCCGCCGCACTCCGTATGCGCATCACCGGATCGAGCGAGCCGTGCAGGTGCAGCGTCGGCACCCGCACCGGTCGCTTCATGCGCCGGTTGAACTGGAGCCCGTCGGGCCGGGCCATCGAGCGCATCATCCAGCGGTACGGCTCGATCGAGCAGTGCGCGGTGGACGGAATGCACATCGCGCGCCGGTACACGTCGACATCGGCGTCCTCGGGCGGCACGGGACCGGACCAGTCCCGGATCAACCGGCCCACGAGCGCCCCGTCGTCGGCGACGAGCTGCCGTTCGGGGACGAACGGCCGTTGGAAGCCCCAAATGTGCGAACTCGCCCGGGTCTGCCCGAAGTCCGCCATCATCGCCGCGCGCCAACGGCGCGGGTGCGGCATCGAGGAGACCGCCAGTCGGCGGACCAGCTTCGGCCGCATCACCGCCGCGGTCCAGGCGAGGTAGCCACCCAGGTCGTGCCCGACCAGCGCGGCGTCCGGCTCGCCGAGGGACCGGATGACGCCGGTGATGTCCAGCGCCAGGTTCGCCGGGTCGTAGCCGCGGGGCGTGCGGTCGCTGCCGCCCACCCCGCGCAGGTCCATCGCGACGGCGCGGTAACCGGCGTCGGCGAGGGCGGTCAGTTGGTGCCGCCAGGTCCACCAGAACTGCGGGAAGCCGTGCAGCAGGAGCACCAACGGCCCGTCACCGAGTTCGGCGACGTGGAAGCGCGCCCCGTTGGCGGCGACGTCCCGGTGCGTCACCTCTTGCCCGCCGGGGATGTCGAGCCGTACCGCCGAGGCGGCGGTGGGCGGGGTGCCGGAAGCCGGCGAGGGCGCTGTCATGAGGACGAGCGTGCCACACCCACGGCGTTGTCACTGACCGCGCGGGGATGCGGCTTGACGGTCCCGACGACGGCCGCCGTCTGCTTCACCGAGGCGATGCTCCTCTCCGGCGGCTTGACCTTCTTGAACTTCGACACGGCCAGCAGCGCGAGCACGCCGGCGAGCAGCAGGAACGCGGCTCCGACGATGAGGAAGGACCAGGCCAGCCCCAGCCCGAGGTTGTGGATCCCGTACGCCGCGGCGAAGCTCAACACAGGCAGGGAGAACAGCGCGAACACCCCTGCGACCGAGATCGCGGCGCCGCCGACCCCCGCCCGCTTCGCGTCCTGGCGCAGCTCCGCCTTGGCGAGGGCGATCTCGTCGTGCACCAGGGCGGACATTTCCGCGGTCGCCGAGGCGACCAACTGGCCGAGCGTGCGCTCGGCTCCTTGTTCCCCTTGGTCCAACGCGCTCATCGCTCTCTCCTCATGTCGTCCGTCGTCGACGGCTGTCCTCCGTCAGTTCAGATCATGCCGGACGGTCGCGCTCTGCGCTGGACCCGGCCGCCGCTTCGCCGGTCGCGAGCGTCGCGGCCGCCGCCGCGAGACGGCGGTGTTCCGCCGCCTTCTCCTCGTGGATGCGCGCCATGCGCAGGTGGTACTCGGGGTTGTCCAGCTCGTACACGTCCGGGATGCCGTCGCGGTCCTCGTCGCGGTCCTCGGCCTCCGTCAGCGCCTTGTACTTGCGGTCGCGGAGCTTGAGCAGCACGCCGGCGACGACCGCGGCGATGAGCGAGCCGATCAGGACGGCGGCCTTGACCTCGTCGGTGAGGGTCTCGTCGCCCGCGAAGGCGAGTTCCCCGATGAGCAGGGACACCGTGAAGCCGATGCCGGCCAGCGAGGCGACCGCGAGGACGTCCGGCCAGGCGAGGTCCTCGTTCAGTTCGGCCTTGGTGAAGCGGGCGGCCAGCCAGGTGCCGCCGAAGATGCCGGTCGCCTTGCCGACGACCAGGCCGAGTACCACGCCGAGGGTCTCCGGCCGGGTGAAGACCTGGGCGAGGGCCTTGTCGGAGAGCGACACGCCGGCGGAGAGGAGGGCGAAGAGGGGGACGGCCAGGGCCGCGGAGAGGGGGCGTACGAGGTGTTCCACGTGCTCGCCCGGAGAGGTGTCCTCGCCTTCCCGGCGGGTGCAGCGCAGCATCAGGCCCATCGCGACGCCGGCGATCGTGGCGTGGACCCCGCTGTTGTACATCAGGCCCCAGATCACCAGGGCTAGCGGGACGTAGACGTACCAGCCGTGGACGCCGGCGCGCAGCAGGATACAGAAGAGCACCAGGCCGGCGACGGCGCCGCCGAGCGCCGCGAAGTCGATGTCGCTGGTGAAGAAGACCGCGATGATCAGGATGGCGAAGAGGTCGTCCACGACCGCGAGGGTCAGCAGGAACGCGCGCAGGGCAGACGGCAGGGAGGTGCCGATCACGGCGAGGACCGCGAGCGCGAAGGCGATGTCCGTGGCGGTCGGGACCGCCCAGCCGTCCGTCGAGCCGTTCCCGAGCAGATTGACCGCTACGTAGACCAGCGCGGGCATGGCCATGCCGCAGACGGCGGCGATCACCGGGAGGGCGGCCGCCTTGGGATCGCGCAGGTCGCCCGCGACCAGTTCGCGTTTGAGCTCGATGCCGGCGACGAAGAAGAAGACGGCGAGCAGGCCGTCCGCCGCCCAGTGCTGGAGGGAGAGGTCCAGGCCGAGCGAGGCGGGGCCGATGTGGAAGGACCGTACGGTGTCGTAGCTGCTCGCGAGAGGTGGGACGTTGGCCCACACGAGCGCGGCGATCGCGGCCACGAGGAGGAGCACACCGCCGACGGTTTCTGTCCGCAGGGCGTCGGCGACGTAGCGCCGCTCGGGCAGCGAGAGGCGGCCGAGCACTTTGCGGCTCTTGTGGTCGGTGGGGCTGGGCGCGGCCACGTGAGGCACCTCCGGGGCGGTTGGACGGCATGGCGAAGCTCGTTGCCGACCAGACTTCCCGGCGCACCCTGAGGATTTTTTACGTGGTCAATACCTTACAGGTGGTGCGCAAGGGCGTATCCGGCGATCTTCACTTTATGCGCGAAAGGGCCATCCGGCGCGTCGCACCGGATGGCCCTCGGGCCCTGTTCGGACCGCTGCGCCGGGCTCAGTCCTCGCTGCCCGCGGCGGGCAGCTTGCTCTGGATCAGGTCCATGACGGAGGAGTCGGCGAGCGTGGTGACGTCACCGACCGTCCGGTTCTCGGCCACGTCGCGCAGCAACCGGCGCATGATCTTGCCCGAGCGGGTCTTCGGCAGTTCCTGCACCGGCAGGATGCGCTTCGGCTTGGCGATCGGGCCGAGCGTGGCACCCACGTGGTCGCGCAGCTCCGCGACCAGGGTCTCCGTCTCGGACGCGCTGCCGCGCAGGATGACGAAGGCGACGATGGCCTGGCCGGTGGTCTCGTCGTTCGCGCCGACCACCGCGGCCTCGGCGACCGAGGCGTGTGAGACGAGCGCGGACTCGACCTCGGTGGTCGAGATGTTGTGACCGGATACCAGCATCACGTCATCGACGCGGCCGAGCAGCCAGATGTCGCCGTCCTCGTCCTTCTTCGCGCCGTCGCCCGCGAAGTACTTGCCCTCGAAGCGCGACCAGTAGGTGTCGAGGAACCGCTGGTCGTCGCCCCAGATGGTGCGCAGCATCGACGGCCACGGCTCGGTGAGCACCAGGTAGCCGCCCCCGCCGTCGGGGACCTCGCGGCCCTCGTCGTCGACGACCGTGGCGCCGATGCCGGGCAGCGCGCGCTGCGCCGAGCCGGGCTTCGTATCGGTGACGCCCGGCAGCGGGGAGATCATCATCGCGCCGGTCTCCGTCTGCCACCAGGTGTCCACGATCGGGCAGCGGTCGCCGCCGATGTGCTTGCGGTACCAGATCCAGGCCTCGGGGTTGATCGGCTCGCCGACCGAGCCGAGGACCCGCAGGCTCGACAGGTCGAACTTGGCGGGGATGTCGTCGCCCCACTTCATGAACGTCCGGATCGCCGTGGGTGCGGTGTAGAGGATGGTGACGCCGTACTTCTGGACGACCTCCCAGAACCGGCCCTGGTGCGGCGTGTCCGGGGTGCCCTCGTACATCACCTGGGTGGCACCGTTGGCGAGCGGGCCGTAGACGATGTAGGAGTGGCCGGTCACCCAGCCGATGTCGGCCGTGCACCAGTAGACGTCGGTCTCCGGCTTGAGGTCGAACACCGCGTGGTGGGTGTACGCGGCCTGCGTCAGGTAGCCGCCGGAGGTGTGCAGGATGCCCTTGGGCTTACCCGTGGTCCCCGAGGTGTACAGGATGAACAGCGGGTGCTCGGCGTCGAAGGCCTGCGGGGTGTGTTCCGCGGACTGGCGTCCGACGATGTCGTGCCACCACACGTCGCGGCCCTCGGTGAAGGCGGTGTCCTGGCCGGTGCGGCGGACGACGAGGACGTGCTCGACCTGCGGGCACTTGGCGACGGCCTCGTCGATGGCGGGCTTGAGCGCGCTGGGCTTGCCGCGGCGGTAGCCGCCGTCGGCGGTGATGACCAGTTTGGCGTCGGCGTCCTGGATGCGGGAGGCGACGGCGTCGGCGGAGAAGCCGCCGAAGACCACCGAGTGGGCGGCGCCGACGCGGGCGCAGGCGAGCATCGCGACGACGGCCTCGGGGATCATCGGCAGGTACACGGCGACCCGGTCGCCGGCCTGTACGCCCAGCTCGGTCAGGGCGTTGGCGGCCTTGGAGACCTCGTCCTTGAGCTCGGCGTAGGTGATGGCGCGGCTGTCGCCGGGCTCTCCCTCGAAGTGGAGGGCGACGCGGTCGCCGTTACCGGCCTCCACGTGCCGGTCGACGCAGTTGTACGCGACGTTCAGCTTGCCGTCCGCGAACCACTTCGCGAAGGGCGGGTTGCTCCAATCGAGCGTCTCGGTCGGCTCGGTGACCCAGGTCAGCCGCCGGGCCTGCTCGGCCCAGAAGCCCAGCCGGTCCGCGTCGGCCTGTGCGTACGCAGCCCCTGTCACGTTGGCGGCGGTGGCCAGATCGGCGGGCGGTGCGAACCGCCGCTCCTCCTTGAGCAGATTGGCCAGGCTTTCGTTGCTCACGACATCTCCCTTTCCCAGGGTGTCCGTTGTGTCCCCGGGCATAGCTCATCAGTCAGCGGCCCAGGTGACAAGGGGTAGCCGAAAATTGGTTTAGACCTATACCACGGCTGCGCCCATGCCAATGGCCCCTCCCCGCTGCGGGCTGCGGGAAGGGGCCACCGAGTGGGCACGGATATGGGAGGTTATCGGTTCGCGAGCGCTACCAGCCCTCGCATGGCCGGTTCCTTACCCCGCCGCCCGGTCAGACATGGCCGCCGACGCTGTCGAAGATCCGGCAGTCGAAGAAGTCGTCACCCTCGGAGAGCAGGTAGGCCTGTGCCTCGCCCACGTGGAAGTACATCCCGTGCAGCTCCAGCGTTCCCTCGGCCAGCCGGCGCGCCACCGACTCGTGCGCCCGCAGGTGCTCCAGCTGCTGGACGACATTGGTCAGGCACAGTTGCTCCACGGCGTCGGCCGGCAGCCGTCCCGCGATCCGGGCCCATGGGTGGTGGCGGCTCCTCATCCGCTCCAGGCTGGGCAGTCCGTGCCGCAGCCAGCGCCGCAACGGGGTCATCGGAGCACCCGGATGTGAGTTCAGCAGCGCCTGCATCGCGCCACAGCCGGAGTGTCCGCAGACGGTGATGCTGTCGACCTGCAGCACGTCCACGGCGTACTCGATCGCCGCCGCGACCGAGTCGTCCGTGGCCTCCGCCCCCGGCAACGGGACCAGGTTGCCGACATTGCGGACGGTGAACAGGTCGCCCGGGCCGCTTGCCGTGATCATGCTGGTCACCAGACGGGAATCGGCGCAGGTGAGGAACAGCTGGGAAGGTTGCTGCCCCTCGCGGGCGAGCCGGGCCAACTCGTCGCGCACGTGTGGCGCGGTGTCTCGCTGGAAGGCGATGATCCCGCTGGCCAGTTGGCCGGCTCCGCGCCGGCGGGGCTCGGACGCGGGGGCCGTGGCCGTCGGGCCGGGCAGCGCCCGACCCTCCCCGTCCCCGGCGGCGCGGTGGTCGCAGTGGTTCTTCCAGGGAGTCCAGGGGCGGCAGCAGTGGTGCGCGCCGCGCCGGGCCGGTTCACCGCCGGCGGCCCGGCCGCCCTCCGGGGCCCCGGCCCCGGCACGGCCCGTCACCTCGACGGAGCCGCCGTGTGCGACATGCGAGTCCTGCCAGTCCTGGAGCGTCTCGAAGGCGGCGTGGTCCATGAAGGAGCCGTCCAGCTCGATCACGGTCCGCGCGCCGTACGGGATCTGGTTCAGCACCCGGCTCAACCGCGGGACGGCGAGGAAGGTCAGCTGGCCGCGGGCCCGCACCCGGTGGACGCCGTCCCGCTCCTCCAGCGTGATCCTGGTCCGGGCGAGTCGGTGCAGCGCGACCGCCACGGCCACCGCGATGCCGATGGCCACCCCCTCCAGGACGCCGCCGAGGACCACGGCCGAGATCGTCGTCACGTAGACCAGGATCTCCCGGTGTCGGGTGACGGTGCGCACATGCGTCGCGCTCACCATCTGCACGCCCACCACCATCACCAGCGCGGCGAGCGAGGCGAGGGGGATCAGGTCGAGCACCGGGACCAGCAGCCCGGCCGCGAGGATGATCCAGAGGCCGTGCAGCATGGCCGCACGGCGGCTGACGGCGCCGGCCCTGACGTTCGCCCCACTGCGCACGGCCCCGCCCGCGACGGGCAACCCGCCCAGGGCCCCGGAGACGATGTTGGCCGCGCCCTGCCCCCGGAGCTCCCGGTCGAGGTCGGCGCGCGGCGGGCGGCTGCCCCGGTCCCGGCCGGTCGCGATCAGCTTGTCGGTGGCGACGGCGGACAGGAGGGACTCCACGCTGCCGACCAGGGTGACCGTCAGAACGGCGGCGACGATGCCGAGCACCGGCCCCTCGGGCCACTCCGGCAACGCGTGGCTGCGCCAGGAAGGAAGATCCACCCGGGGCAGACGGAGCCCGGTCAGGGCCGCGAAGGTGGTGGCCGCGGCCACTGCGGCGAGCGCGGCGGGCACTCTGCGCAGGGTCGTCCCGGCCCGACCGGGCAGGCGTGGCCAGCCGAGCAACACGATCAACGTCAGCACGCTGACGCCGAGCGCGGCCGGGTGCGGATCAGCCAACTGGGCAGGCAGGCCGAGGACGTTGGCGAGGGCGGAGCTCTGCGGGGTGCCGCCGAGCACGATGTGCAGTTGGGCCAGTGCGATGGTCACGCCGATGCCGGCGAGCATGCCGTGCACGACGGCGGGACTGACCATGAGTGCCGACCGGGCGGTGCGCAGGAACGCGAGCCCGAGCTGGCAGCAGCCCGCGAGCACGGTGATGGCGCAGGTGGTGCGCCACCCGTAGCGCTGGATCAACTCGGCGGTGACCACGGTGAGTCCGGTGGCCGCCCCGCTCACGAGGAGCGGTGCGCCGCCGAGCCGCCCGGCCACGATTCCGCCGGCCGCCGCCGCCACCAGCCCTGCCTGGAGCGGCGCACCGGTGGCCAGCGCGATGCCGAGGGACAGGGGCAAGGCGATCAGGAAGACGGCGACGGAGGCGGAGAGGTCGGCGGCCATGCCTGCGGGCAGGCGTCTGCCCGGCAGTGGATCAGGCCGCCGATCGGGCCGGGGGTCCGGCGGCCCGTCCGGGCGACCGGTGGGGCCGGTGTCGGGGAGGTGGTGTGGGGAGGGCTGGGTGGCGGAGGTGGTTGTCATGGGTTCCCGTCTCCTCTGAGGAGGGATGAAGCGGCGGGAGTCAACACTCGGTAAATGGATGGTAATGGAGAGTAAAGAGCAAGGGGAGGGAATGGGGGCAAACGGCCTAGGAATTAGCACTCAGGGGTGATTAAGCATTTTGTCCGGCTTGTCACATCTTCTTCAAAGCTGACCGCGTGGGACGGTGCGCCCGGAAGTGCACGTGGGAACTGCGAGGGAGAGGTGTGCGGATGATCGCCGCTACGAAGAAGATCGCCGGCGGCCTGGCCGCCACGGTCCTGGTCCTGGGCGCCGCCGGGTGCGGCGGCTCGGAACACGCCAAACCGCCCGCGCTCGGGGGCCCGAACGCCAAGAAGGGCGCCGGCGTGCCGGAGGCCGCGCCGGGCAGCGTCAATCGGCTGATCGGTGACGGCTCCACCGCGTACACCGGCCGACAGCCGAACGTGCAGCAGCCGCAGAAGCTGAAGCCCGGCGAAAAGCCCCCGCAGTTCGTCGTCTTCTCCTGGGACGGCGCCGGCGAGGACAGCCAGAAGCTCTTCTCCCACTTCCGTGAAGTCGGCAAGGAGTACAACGCGCGGATGACGTACTTCCTCAGCGGCCTGTACATGCTGCCGGAGGAGAAACGTTCCCTCTATACCGCCCCACAGCATGCCCCGGGCCGCTCCGACATCGGCTTCGGCGACCCGCAGAGCATCAAGGACACCGCCACCCAGGTCCGTTCGGCCTGGCTGGAGGGCAACGAGATCGGCACCCACTTCAACGGCCACTTCTGCGGGCCCGACGGCGGCGTGGGCACCTGGTCCGTCGAGGAGTGGAAGAGCGAGATCAACCAGGCCAAGTCCTTCGTCAAGAGCTGGAAGACCAACTCGCCCGAGCTCAAGGGCATGGAGGCGCTCCCCTTCGACTACGACAAGGAGCTCATCGGCGCCCGCACCCCCTGCCTCGAAGGCCAGAAGAACTTCATGCTGGCGGCGAAGGACATGGGCTTCCGGTACGACTCCAGCGGTATCAGCAAGCAGATCTGGCCGAAGAAGACGGACGGCCTCTGGGACATCCCCCTCCAGCTGGTGCCCATGCCGGGTCGGGCGTTCGAGACCCTGAGCATGGACTACAACTACCTGGTCAACCAGTCCGGGACGACCACGCAGGGCGACCCCTCGCAGCACGCGTACTGGGGAGAGCAGATGCGGGACGGCCTGCAGAAGGCCTTCGACCGCGTCTACCAGGGCAACCGCGCACCGCTGATCATCGGCAACCACTTCGAGTCCTGGAACGGCGGCACCTACATGAAGGCCGTCGAGGACTCGATCAAGTCGATGTGCACGCAGAAGGAGGTGCGCTGCGTCCCGTTCCGCGAGCTGGCCGACTGGCTGGACGCACAGGACCCCAAGGTCCTGGAGTGGATGCGCACCCTGGACGTCGGTGAGGCGCCCAAGGACGGCTGGTCGAAGTTCCTGACGGCGGGGCCGCCGGCCAAGCCGGCCGCCCCGGCCGAGGTCAAGCCGGCTGCGGAGCCGGCCGAGTCGGGTTCGGACGAGGGCTGACCAGCCCCTGTGATCCGGCGGGGCGTGCCTCGTCGAGGACGAAGCCGGGGTCGACCTGTTCCGCGAGGTCGGCCCCGGTCTTGGCGTTGCCCCAGCTCTCCGCGTTCTTCAGGTGGAAGTGGACCATCTGACGGGTGTACCGGGCCCAGTCGCGGTCGGCGTACGAGTCCTCGGCGGCGTCCTGGAGCACCTGGAGCGCGAGCCTGTTGCTCGCCTCCAGCAGCTCGAACGCGGCCGGGTGGCCCCGCTCCATCGCGCGCACCCAGTCGGAGTGCCCGACGGTGACCAAGAGGTCGTCGCCCACCTCGTCGCGGAGGAATTCGATGTCCTCGGGGCCTTGCACCTTGTTGCCGATCACCTTGAGGGCGATCCCGTAGTCCCGGGCGTACTCCTTGTACTGGCGGTAGACGGAGACGCCCTTACGGGTCGGCTCGGCCACCAGGAAGGTCATGTCGAAACGGGTGAACATTCCGGAGGCGAAGGAGTCGGAACCCGCGGTCATGTCGACGACGACGTACTCCTCGGGACCGTCCACCAGGTGGTTCAGGCACAGTTCGACCGCGCCCACCTTGGAGTGGTAGCAGGCCACGCCCAGATCGGCCTCGGTGAACGGGCCCGTGGCCATGAGCCGTACGGGCTCCCCGTCGAGCACCACCGTGCGGGCGCACGCGGCATAGACGGGATTGTCCTCGGTTACCCGCAGCAGCCGTGAGCCACTGCCGGGGGGAGTCGTCTTGATCATGGCCTCGGTGGACGTGATGCGCGGGTTCGACCCGCGCAGGTAGTCCTTGATCAACGAAAGGTGCGCGCCCATGGCGGGCAGCGCCGCGGCCTCGTCCTCGTCGAGCCCAAGGGCTACGCCGAGGTGTTGGTTGATGTCGGCGTCCACCGCGACGACGGGGGCCTCATTGGCGGCGAGGTGGCGGATGAAGAGGGAGGACAGCGTGGTCTTCCCGCTGCCGCCCTTTCCCACGAAAGCGATCTTCATGTTCACCAAGCGTAGTGGATCGGTCGCTTTGAGTGGCCTGGGTGAGTGAAGAAGACCACTCCAAGGAGGGGTCGGTGCCATGGGGCCGTAGTGCGTAGTCTCCTTACTTATGAGTAGCGCTGCTGACCCGCTGGCCCCCTTGGCCGGGCTTCCGGGTGTCGCCGATTCCGTGGATTCCGTACGCAAGGCCGTCGACCGGGTCTACGGGCACCGGGTGATGCGCCGGCGCGCCGGTGAGATCACCTCGGAGGCGGCCCTGCGCGGGGCCAGGGGCAGCGCGGCGCTGTCCGGGGCCGACTGGGCCCTGGAGGAGGTACGCCGCCGGACCGACTTCGGCGCGGAGGAGCAGGCGCGCACGGTGGGCGCGGCCCTGCGCCTGACGGCCGAGGCGGGGCAACTGCTCAGCATCTGGCGCCAGTCGCCGCTGCGGGTCCTCGCGCGCCTGCATCTGGTCGCCTCCGGTTCCACCCCGGCCGTGGGGGCCGGCGCGGGGGCGGGTGCCGGTGAGCGTGGCGGCGACACCGTGGGGCGGCCCCGGTTGGCGGGCGAGTCGGTGCACGAGCCGCTGATCGAGGCTCCGCTGCCCAGCGCCGAGGAGGTCGCGGGACGGCTCGACGGCCTGTCCCGGCTGGTCATCGCGGGTGGTTCGGCTCCGGCGCTGATCACGGCGGCGGTGGTGCACGGAGAGCTGCTGGCGCTGCGCCCCTTCGGTACCCACAACGGCCTGGTCGCGCGGGCGGCCGAGCGAATCGTGCTGATCAACAGCGGGCTCGACCCGAAGGCGATCTGCCCGGCGGAGGTGGGCCACGCGGAGCAGGGCAGGGAAGCGTACCTGGCGGCCTTCGACGGCTATGTCTCCGGGACCCCGGAGGGCATGGCGGCCTGGATCGCCCACTGCGGCCGGGCGGTCGAACTGGGCGTGCGGGAATCGACGGCCGTGTGCGAGGCGCTCCAGCGCGGCGCGGCCTGACCGCTCCTGGCGGACGCGGGGAAGCCCGCACAGGGTTGCGGCGACACCGTCTTGCTTTGGTGTCGCCGCTGGCATTCCCGCCGGGTTACCAAGCGTCCTCGATGATGCCCATCAGGCCGGGAACTTTGCCCGTGGCCTGGTGCGGCTGGCCCGTAATCGACGGGTCGACGTCGCGTGGGTGCTCGGCGTTCCTGCTTCGGTCCGTGGGCCTTACTGCGTTTTAAAGATGATCCTCTCGGATGTTCTTTGGTCTCGCGGGCCGTTGACTCCTTTGTACTCCGCTTCCGAGACGAGCGAAACCCCTGACCTCACTTCTTTACCTTTTTACGCATTACCGGATGATCCGGACATCGAATATCGCGGCGTGCCCGGCATTGCGGAGCGAGACGAGGAGTCGAGCGGACCTTCCGGGGACGCGCGGGCTCCCGCCCCCGCCCGCCGTGGTGGCGGAACCGGGGTCGGGGCGGGGGAGCGGGTCCGGAGGCGGGTCGGAAGCTCAGGCGGCGGCGGTGGTCCGGCGGCGGCTGGCGTACCAGACGAGGCCGGCGGTGGCCGCCGCCGCTCCGACCGCCGCAGCGGCCACCCACGCCGGTCGCGCGGCCATCGAGAACCCGGGCACCCGCTGCTTGAGGCGCACCGGCCGGTTGAACCCCAACACCGGCCACTCCCGCGCCACCGCCTCGCGCCTAAGGGCCCGGTCGGGGTTCACCGCGTGGGGGTGTCCGACCGCCTCCAGCATCGGGACGTCGGTGATCGAGTCGCTGTACGCGTAGCACCGGGCGAGGTCGTACCCCTCGGACTCGGCGAGCTCGCGCACGGCCTCCGCCTTCGTCGGTCCGTAGGCGTAGTAGTCGATCTCCCCGGTGAAGCAGCCGTCCTCGCCGACGACCATGCGGGTGGCCACGACACGGTCCGCGCCCAGCATCTCCCCGATGGGCTCGACCACTTCGGCGCCGGAGCTGGAGACGATCACCACGTCACGCCCGGCGGTGTGGTGGGCTTCGATCAACGACGCGGCCTCGTCGTAGATGATCGGGTCGATGAGGTCGTGCAGGGCTTCGGCGACGATCTCGCGCACCTGCTGGACGTTCCACCCCTTGCAGAGGGCGGACAGGTACTCCCGCATCCGCTCCATCTGGTCGTGGTCGGCGCCGCCGGCCAGGAAGATGAACTGGGTGTACGCGGTGCGCAGGACGGCCCGCCGGTTGATCAGGCCACCCCGGTAGAACGACTTGCTGAACGTCAAGGCGCTTGACTTCGCAATGACGGTCTTGTCCAGGTCGAAGAAGGCAGCGGTCCGAGGCGAGGGGTGCGGCAAGGGCTGATTTTCCACGCCCCGAGCATATGCGCCCACCATTCGGCGTAAGGTGTGGCGCGTGGGTTTGCCTGAGAGGGCTCTCGGGTACACCATGGAAGTCACGGATCGTTCGCGACCGTGCTAACCCGGTCTGGCTCCTCCCCCCCCGAGTCGGACCGTGGGGACGACCCCCGCTCTCCCCCCCGGCGGGGGTCGTCGCATGTCCGGGTGCGGTTCGCGCCCGTTGGCTTCGGCTCTCGATCGACATCTCCCCGGCCCCTTCTGTTGTGGGCCCGCGTGGCGAGGGCCCTCAGCATCCAGAACTCGTGACTCTGTGTGATGGTTCCGGCGCGCTCTGAACTCACCCGATGGGGTGGCGGGGATATCCACAAGCGCGTTCTTGTCCACAGATATCGAGCAAGATCCACTTCTTTTTCCGGATCGCTGCACCGTGATTCCAGCCGCGAAGTCCGCGGTTCACGGATTTGCAATGAGAAGGGGGCGGAGATCGTGGCTGGATCAAAGTCGTGTGACGTGCCGGAGTTCACGGTGTCGGGTGGGAGGAGGGCGCCGAGCCGGACGGGGGGACCCGTGCCCGGTGGCGGGCGGCCCCTGATCATCACCGAGGATCCCCTGCTGCTCGACGACCTGTTGCGGTTGTGCGCCGCGGCGGGCGCCGAACCGTACGTGCACCACGCGGTGCCCGAGCAAAGCGGAACGCTCGGCGATACGAGTGCCGCGCGGGTCGGGTGGGACCTCGCGGGTGTCAGTGGCGCGAGCGGCGATCGCTCGAACGGCGTCAACACCGGGGGCATCATCGGCGAGGACGTGGCTCCGTCCCGCGGCGGCACGGGGTGGGAATCCGCGCCCCTCGTCCTGGTCGGGGACGACGCTGCCCGGCGGGTGCGTGGAGCGCCGCGGCGGGACGGGGTGTTCCTCGTCGGAAGGGACCTGGACGACCCCGGGGTGTGGCAGCGGGCGGTGGAGATCGGTGCCGAGGAGGTGCTGCGGCTGCCCGACGCCGAGAGCAGGCTCGTCGACCGCATCGCCGATGTGGTGGAAGGGGCAGGTCGGCCCGCGCTCGCCGTGGGTGTGATCGGCGGCAGCGGCGGGGCCGGCGCCTCCACCCTGGCTTGCGCTCTCGCTGTCAGGGCGGCCCGGGCCGGAGAGCGGACCATCCTCATCGACGGAGACCCGCTCGGCGGTGGGATGGACGTGTTGCTGGGAGGCGAGGGCGCCGAGGGGCTGCGCTGGCCGGACTTCGCCGGGTCGCGGGGGCGGGTGGGCGCGGGCGCCCTGGAGGAATCCCTGCCCGAGTTGCACGCCCTCAGGGTGCTGAGTTGGGACCGCGGGGACCGGGTCGTCGTACCGCCCGCCGCGATGCGGTCGGTGGTGGCCGCGGCCCGGCGCCGTGGCGGGGTGGTCGTGGTCGACCTGCCGCGGAGGGTGGACGAGGCCGTAGCCGAGGTGTTGGCCCAGTTGGACCTGGTGTTGATGGTGGTGCCGGGTGAGCTGCGAGCCGTGGCGGCCGCGAGGCGGGTGGCTGCCGGGGTGCGGATGGTGGCCCGGGATGTGCGCGTCGTCGTACGGGGCCGCTGCCCCGACGGGCTCGACGCCGAAGCGGTCGCCGACCTGCTGGGGGCTCCGCTGGCGGGGGTGGTGCCGGTGGAGGTGGGGCTTCCCGGGCGGGTGGCCGAAGGGGAACCGCCGGGGGCGCGGGGGCGAAGCGCGCTCGCCCGGTTCTGTGACGGCTTCTGGCAGCGGGCGCTCTGCTCCGCCCAGGGGGTGCCGGCATGAGCGCGGTACTGCTGGACGCGGTGCGGCAGCGGCTCGCCGAGAGCGGGGCGGAGCCGACCCCGGCCGGGGTGGCGGCCGCACTTCGGGCGCAGGGCAGGCTGCTCGGGGACGCGGAAGTACTGGGCGTGGCGGCGGAGTTACGGTCGGAGTTGGTCGGAGCGGGCCCGCTGGAGACGTTGCTCTCCGATCCGGAGGTCACCGATGTGCTGGTGGCGGCCCCGGACCGGGTGTGGGTGGACCGCGGTGGCGGGCTGGAACTGACCGGGGTGACCTTCGCCGACGCGGAGGCGGTGCGCCGCCTGGCCCAGCGGCTGGCGGCGGTCGCGGGCAGGCGGCTGGACGACGCCCGGCCCTGGGTGGACGCCCGGATGCCGGACGGTACCCGGCTGCATGCCGTGCTGCCACCGGTGGCGGTCGGATCGGCGTGCCTGTCGCTGCGGGTGGTTCGACCCAAGGCGTTCACGCTGGACGAGTTGGTGGCCGCGGGCACGCTGCCGCCGGGCGGGCAGACGCTGTTGGCGGCGGTGATCGAGGCCCGGTTGTCGTTCCTCGTCTCCGGTGGGACGGGGACGGGCAAGACCACCCTGCTCAGTGCCTTGCTGGGGTTGGTCGGCCCGGGCGAGCGGATCGCGCTCGCCGAGGACTCGGCAGAACTGCGACCCGACCATCCGCATGTGGTGCGGTTGGAGACCCGCCCCGCCAATCAGGAGGGGGCGGGGCTGGTCACCCTGGCGGACCTGGTCCGGCAGGCGCTCCGGATGCGCCCCGACCGGTTGGTGGTCGGAGAGGTTCGGGGCGCCGAGGTGGCGGACCTGTTGGCCGCCCTGAACACGGGACACGAAGGCGGGTGCGGCACGGTCCACGCCAATGCCGCGGCGCACGTACCGGCCCGGCTGGAGGCGCTCGGGACGGCGGCGGGGCTCGACAGGGCCGCCCTGCACAGCCAGTTGGCGGCGGCCCTCGCCTTGGTGGTGCACCTGGTACGGGACCGGTCGGGGCGCCGCCGGGTCGCCGAGGTGCATGTGCTGGAGCGGAATCCGGCCGGTCTGGTGGTCACGGTACCCGCGCTGCGTTGGGGTGCCCGGGGCTTCGTACGGGAGCACGGCTGGGACCGGCTCGACGCGTTGCTGGGCGGTGTCCGGTGAGCGCCGGGGAGCTGACGGCGGCGGGCTCCGTGGCCTCCCTGCCCGTGTTCGCCGGGCTGCTGTGTGCCGGCACCGCGGCGTGGCTGCTGGCCGGGGGCGACCAGGTCTCGCGGCGGGCCCGGTTGGTGCTGGGCGGAGGCGGTCCGGTGGTGCCGGGGGGTCCGGTGAGCTGGGAGCGGCTGGCGATCGCGGTGCGGGTACGGGCCGCGCGGTGGCGGGAGTGGGCCGGTCTGGGAGTGGGCCTGCTGGTGGCACTGCTCGGCGGATCGGTGATCCCCCTGGTGCTGGGAGCGGTCTCGGTGCCGCTGGTGCGGAGATGGCTGCGGGTCCGGGAGCGGGAGCGGGCCCGGGCCGGGCGGGCCGCCGATGTGGTGGCGCTGTGCGGGGCCGCCGTGGGGGAACTACGGGCGGGCGCGCAGCCCGGGCAGGCCCTGACCGCGGCGATCCGGCGGACGGCGGCGGGGGAAGGCCGGGTCGGCGCGGCGGAACCCGGGGTGCTGGCGGCCGCCGCGTTCGGCGGTGATGTGGCGGCGGCGCTGCGCGAGGCGGCGCGGGAGCCGGGTGCGGAGGGGCTGGCCGGGATGGCGGCCTGCTGGCGCGTGTCGGTGGACGGCGGAGCCGGCCTCGCGGCCGGGTTGGAGCGGCTCGAAGGGGCGTTGCGGGCCGAACGGGACCGACAGGAGTCGCTGCGCGCGCAGTTGGCCGGAGCCCGGTCGACCGCGGTGGTGCTGGCGCTGCTGCCGCTGGTGGGGCTGCTGATGGGCACGGCGCTGGGCGCGGAGCCCCTGCGGGTGCTGCTGCACACCTCGATGGGGTGGGGCTGCCTGTTGGCCGGTGGGGTGCTGGAGGCGCTGGGGCTGCTGTGGTGCCGGCGGATCGTACGGATGGGGGAGCGGTGATGGGCGGTTCGGGGGTTCACCGGCTGGCGATGGCGCTCTGTCTCGGGGTGGTGGTGCTGTGCCTGGCGTCGGTGGTGGCGGCGCGGCTGCGAGAGCGTGCGGCCCGCCTTCGGATAGCGGCGCTGCTGGCGCTGCGGGCGCCCCGGCCGGGGCCTGTTCGGAGCGTGCGGATACGCGCCCTGGCCACGGCATGGGCCGGGCCGGCGGGGGCGGTGGTGGCGTGCTGGGTGCTGGTCGGGGGGTTGACGGGGGCGCTGCTCGGCTGTGGGGCCGCGTTCGGTGTACGGCGGGTGCTGCGGCGTCGCCCCGACGTCGGGGTGGACCCGGCCGAGGCGGACAGGCAGTTGCCGTTCGCGGCGGACCTGCTCGCCGCGTGTCTGGCGGCCGGGGCCGGGCCGGTGGAAGCGGCCGAGGTGGTCGGCGAGTCCCTGGGCGGCCCGGTCGGTGAGCGGTTGGCGTTGGCCGGGGCGGAGCTGCGGCTCGGCGGCGAACCGGGATCGGCGTGGGGGAGGTTGGCGGAGATACCGGGTGCCCGAACTCTGGCGGAGTGCCTGGAGCGGGCCGCCCGTACCGGGGCGCCGGCCGCCGAGCCGGTCTCTCGCCTGGCGGCGGCCCTGCGGGGCGACCGGGTCCGTCAGGCCGGTGCCAGGGCGCAGCGGGCGGCGGTGCTCATCACCGCACCGGTGGGGCTGTGTTTCCTCCCCGCGTTTCTCGCGCTGGGAGTGGCGCCCGTGGTGATCGGCATGGCCTCCGGTCTCCTTTCGGGCAGTTGAGATCACCAGCTGAAAACAGATCAAGAACGTAATCCAACAGGAGGCTGTAATGAAGATCATCTGGATTCGGGTACGGGCCGCGCTGAGTGGTCGTCACCGTGATGCCGGGATGTCGACTTCCGAATACGCCATGGGCACGATCGCGGCCTGTGCGTTCGCCGCCGTTCTGTACAAGGTGGTGACGAGCGACGTGGTGTCGACGGCGCTCCAGTCGACCATCGGGAAGGCGCTCGATGTGCCCTTCTGAGGGAATTTCGCGGCGAATCGGAGACCGCGGATATGTGACGGCGGAAGCTGCCCTGGTGATCCCGGCGCTCGTGCTGTTCGCGGCGTTGCTGGTGTGGGCGTTGATGGCGGCGGCCGCGCAGATCCGCTGCGTGGACGCGGCGCGGGCCGGGGCCCGCGCCGCGGCCCGGTCGGAACCGGCGGAGGTGACGGTGGCGGCGGTCAAGGCGGCCGCGCCGCCGGGGGCGGAGGTGGGGCTGGAGCGGGAGGGCGACCTCTGGCGGGTCCGCGTGTCGGCGCCCGCTCCCGGACCGGGCGGGCTGCCGGTCCGCCTGGGCGCCCAGGCGGTGGCCTTGGCGGAGGACAGCGTGGGGCCGCCGCCGTGAGCCGGGACCGGGGCTCGGCCACTGTGTGGGCCGCGCTGGTGACGACCGTGTTGGGGGCTGTGTTCGGGGGTGTGCTGCTGCTGGGCCAGGCGGTCGTGGCACGCCACCGCGCGGCGGCCGCGGCGGATCTGGCGTCCCTCGCGGCGGCGACCGCCTGGGCACACGGCCCGGAGGCCGCCTGCGCCGCGGCCGTTCGGGTGGCCCGGGCCCAGGGGGCGACCCTGGCGGAGTGCCGCCTAGGGGGCGAGGTGGCGGAAGTGGAGGCCCGCGTCCCATTGGGCCCCTTCACCCCCTCGTCCCTCGCCCGCGCGGGCCCGCCCGCGCCGGTCACAGCGCGAGCCGGGCCCTCCGGGCCGGTGACCGGCGATCCGGGCGGGCGGGGCGGGTGGCGGTCCGTGTGGGGCCAGCAGGGCGTGTGGCGTCCGTGCCGGGGCCGGCGGGGCGGGTCGCGGTCCGTGTGGGGTCGTCTGGATGGGGGGTGCGGTCCATGTGAGGGTGGCGGTTCGTGCGGGGCCGGCGGGGCGGGTGGCGGTTCGTGCGGGGCCGGCGGGGCGGGTGGCGGTCCGTGTGGGGCCAGCAGGGCGTGTGGCGTCCGTGCCGGGGCCGGCGGGGTGGGTGGCTCTCCATGTGGGCCGGCCGGACGGTGGCGGTCCGGTCTGGCGGGGTCGTCCGGTCCCGTCACGGTCCGAGCCGGTCCGTCCGGTGCGGTCGCCGTCCGGCTGGGGTCGCGGCTGTCCTGACCGCTCTCCGCGGCCCGGGTTCGGCCAGGGGTAGCCCCTACGAACGCACGCGAGCCTGTACGTGGGCACGGTGCCGGCCGGACCTGGGCGGGGCGCGGGCGGGCAGTCACGGGCCGGGCCGGTTCGGGCCGCCCCGAGCCGGGAGGATCCCGCCGGGCTCGGACGGGGTTTCCAACGGCCGACGCCCATCAGCCGAGGGCGGAGCGGGGGGCACCCGCGGTGCCCCGGGCACCGCTGCGGGTGGTCCTGGGACGCGCCGGTCCGCGCCCGGGCCCGCGCGGGGCCGGTCGGTGGCCGCCGGCCGGGCGGGGCACCCGGGCCGTGCCGCTCCGGCCAGGGATGTACGGGACCCGGGGGTGCCCGGGGCGCGCGCCGCGCGGGCTGTGGGCGTCCGGCGGCCGAGCCCCTCCGGTCACCGGGGTCCGAGGTCGTCCGGAGTCGTGGGGTCATTCCGCATAGCGGGGTCCGTGGGCTCCGGGGCTTCCGTCAGGAGGCGGGTGAGGAGGCGGATCGCGCCGCGCTTGTGGAGCGGGTCGTTGCCGTTGCCGCACTTGGGGGACTGGATGCAGGAGGGGCAGCCGGCCGTGCACTCGCAGGCGGCGATGGCGTCGCGGGTCGCCGTCAGCCAGGCGTGGGCGGTGTGGAAGGCCCGCTCCGCGAAGCCCGCGCCGCCGGGGTGGCCGTCGTAGACGAACACGGTCGGCAGCAGGGTGTCCGGATGGAGCGGGACGGATACCCCACCGATGTCCCAGCGGTCGCAGGTGGCGAACAGCGGGAGCAGCCCGATGGAGGCGTGCTCGGCGGCGTGCAGGGCGCCTCCGAGGATCTCCGGCGAGATCCGGGCCTCGTCCAACTGGTCCTCGGTGACCGTCCACCACACGGCCCGCGTGCGCAGGGTGCGCGGGGGAAGGTCCAGCTTGGCCTCCCCGAGCACCTCCCCGGACAGCAGCCTGCGCCGCAGGTAGGAGACGACCTGGTTGGTGACCTCGACGGAGCCGAAGCAGAGCCGTCCCCTCCCCCAGGGGATCTCGTGCTCGGTCTCCAGCACCGAGATGGCGGTCGTGTCCCGGGCGGTCGTCGAGAACGGCGGGCTGGCCTCCTCCACCAAGGCCACCGAGTCCTCCAGGTCCAGGTGCTTCACCAGGTAGGTACGGCCCTGGTGGAGGTGGACGGCGCCGTCGTGGACGGCGGTGTGGGAGGCGGACTCGTCCACCGTGCCGAGCAGCCGACCCGTGGCGGCCTCCACGATCTGCACCGGGCCCCCGCCCCCGCCCCGGATGTCGGTGAGGTCCGAGGCGCGCTCCCGCCGGGTCCAGTGCCAGGCCGTCGCCCGGCGCCGGAGCAGCTTCGCGGCCTCCAGCTGGGGGAGCAGCTCGCCCGCGGACGGGCCGAACAGGGCCAGGTCGGTCTCCGTCAACGGAAGCTCCGCCGCGGCGGCGCACAGGTGCGGTGCCAGTACGTACGGGTTGTCGGGGTCCAGGACGGTGGCTTCCACCGGTCGGCGGAACAGAGCCTCGGGGTGGTGGACGAGGTAGGTGTCCAGCGGGTCGTCCCGGGCGACGAGGATCGCCAGCGCCCCCTGCCCCGTGCGCCCGGCCCGGCCCGCCTGCTGCCACAGGGAGGCCCGGGTGCCCGGGTAGCCGGTGATCAGCACGGCGTCGAGGCCCGACACGTCCACGCCCAGTTCCAGCGCGGTGGTCGCGGCCAGCCCCAGCAGCTCCCCCGAGTGCAGGGCCCGCTCCAGGGCGCGCCGTTCCTCCGGCAGATATCCGCCCCGGTACGCGGCGACCCGCCCGGGCAGCGAACGGTCCACCGCCGCGAGCCGCTCCTGGGCGATCACCGAAATCAGCTCGGCGCCGCGCCGGGACCGGACGAAGGCGACCGTGCGGACCCCCTGGACCACCAGGTCGGTCAGCAGGTCGGCGGTCTCGGCCGTGGCGGTGCGGCGCACCGGCGCGCCCCGCTCGCCCTTGAGGTCGGTGAGCGGGGGCTCCCAGAGGGCGAAGACCACCTCGCCGCGCGGCGAGGCGTCGTCGGCGACCTCGGTGACCGCCATCCCCGTCAGTCTGGACGCCGCGGCCGCCGGGTCACTGGCGGTGGCGGAGGCCAGCAGGAAGACCGGCTCGGAGCCGTAGCGCGCGCACAGCCGGCGCAGCCGTCGCAGCACCTGCGCCACGTGGGACCCGAATACCCCCCGGTAGGTGTGGCACTCGTCGATCACCACGTAGCGCAGCGCCTTCAGGAACGAGGACCAGCGCGGGTGGGCCGGAAGGATGCCCCGGTGCAGCATGTCGGGGTTGGTGAGGACGTAGTTCGCGTACTGGCGGACCCATTCGCGTTCCTCCACCGGCGTGTCCCCGTCGTACACGGCGGGCCGGATCGCGTTGCCCAGCGGCGCGGCCAGTTCCCGGACCGCCCGCCGCTGATCGGCCGCCAGGGCCTTGGTCGGAGCCAGGTAGAGCGCGGTCGCCCCCCGGCCGTTGGGCGCCTGCGCGCCGTCTGCGAGGGCGGACAGGACGGGCGCCAGGTATGCCAGGGACTTGCCGGAGGCCGTGCCGGTGGCGACGACGACGGAGGTGCCGTCCAGGGCGTGCTCGGCGGCTTCTGCCTGGTGGGCCCAGGGATGCTCGATCCCGGCGGCCGCGATGGCCGCTACTACATCTGATCGAATACGGTCCGGCCAGACCGCATGACGACCCGCCCGAGGGGGCAAGTGCTCCGTATGGGTGATGCGCGCAGCCCGGGATGGCCCCGCTGCCAGCCGGTCCAAGACCGTGCCGGGGGTGGGTCGTGTGTCCGCGTGAGCCGTGGGCCGACCGGGACCGTGAGTATTGGCCATGTGGAACCGAGTGTGTCACTGGCGTGCGGGACAATGGTCCCAAGGCGTCGTGCGCGCCTGCCGGTAAGTGATTGAATGCCATCGCGGCAGCCAATCCCTCCTCTACCTTCGGGTAGGGAGGCCCCTGGGGGGCGCCGCTCGATAGCAAGGTGCTGGAGGATCCGTGGACCTGTCCCTGTCGACTCGCACTGTCGGCGACCGCACGGTCGTAGAGGTCGGTGGCGAGATTGATGTGTATACCGCGCCCAAGCTGCGCGAGCAGTTGGTGGAGTTGGTGAACGACGGCAGCTACCACTTGGTTGTCGACATGGAGCGAGTGGACTTCCTCGACTCCACCGGCCTCGGTGTGCTCGTGGGAGGCCTCAAGCGCGTTCGCGCGCACGAGGGCTCGCTGCGTCTGGTCTGCAACCAGGAGCGCATCCTGAAGATCTTCCGTATCACCGGTCTGACGAAGGTGTTCCCGATCCACACCACTGTGGACGACGCCGTCAACGCCACCGACTGACGCTCACTGGCGGCGACCAGCCGTCAGGGAGCCGACGACGGGCGGGGGTACCGGGCCATGGGCGGTCCGGGCCCCTGTAAGGCACGCCCGGGCCCCGTTCGGGCCCGAGCCCGCGCCCGTAGTTCGAGGCGCCGTAGTCCTAGGCGCCCGTAGTCCGAGGGGGACGCGCATGGCCACCGTTGAACTCCGCTTCAGCGCCCAGCCCGAACACGTCCGGACGGCCCGTTTGGTGGCCGCCGCCGTGGCGCGCCGGGCCGGTGTGGAGGAAGCAGTCCTCGACGAGGTTCGCCTCGCCGTCGGGGAGGCCTGCTCGCGTGCCGTCGGGTTGCACCGGAGCAACGGGCTCACCGCGCCCGTCCGCGTCGTGTTGACCGAGGAGGAGAAGCTGTTCTCCATCGAGGTCGGCGACGGGGTCCCCGGGCCGGCCGGTGGTCCGTCCGATGCCGTGCCGGGGATCGAAGCCGTCCTGGACCCCGACATCGAGGGCGAGGACGAGATGGGTCTGGCCGTCATCAGCGGGCTCGTGGACGACGTCGAGGTGACCAGCGGCGAAGCGGGCGGGACCATTCGGATGACCTGGCCGGTCGCGCCGGTCACCGCCCTGCCGTAGTCCCGTCGTAGCCCTGCCGGCGGCCTTGCTCCCGGCCTGCCGTTGCTCCGCCGGGGCGGCCTGCTCCCCGTCCTGGCCCAGGCCTGCCGACACCCGGCCCCCGCCCTGCTGTGGCCCCACCTCCGGCGCGGCGCGATGTCCCCTGCCCCGCGATGTCCCCTGCCCCGCGGTGTCGGCCTGCCGGGCGTGGCGCGGGTCTCGGCCTCGCCGTGGTGGGGTCGGGTGGGGTGGTGCGGTCCGGCCTTGGGCTCCGGGGCGGGGGGTGCCGACCCGCCGTGGTGGTGTCGGGTGCCCGTGTCATCGTATCTTCCGATCTTTATCAAAGCCCTGCCGAGCAGGGCTTTTTCCGTTTTCCGGAGCAGGTCGTCGGGAATGTCCGGCGAAATGATCAGCTCAATGATCCACCGTCAATGCCTTTGCCCCATTACCACTTTCGAGGGTAAAGGAGTGACGGGATCTATTGGTGAGGAGCAAGAGCAGGCCAATTCCGTTTCCCGCCCACTGTTTTGATCAGGTCGCGCTCCCTACAATCCGTCCACATCTTGAGCTCATCACGTCAAGGAGGACGAATGACGGGGCTCTTCACCCCCAACGCGCCGATCGGGAACTCCGATCTGGCCGCCGCAGTACTCACCGATGACAATCGCCTCATCGTCATGGTGATCGCCGCGGTCGCACTCGCCGCACTCGTCGTCGCGCAGATCCTGGTCCGCCAGGTGCTCGCCGCCGACGAGGGCACCGACAGCATGAAGAAGATCGCCGCCGCGGTTCAGGAAGGCGCCAACGCCTACCTCGGCCGACAACTGCGCACGCTCGGCGTTTTCGCCGTCGTCGTTTTCTTCCTGCTCTTCCTGCTCCCCGCCGACGACTGGTCCCAGCGGTCCGGCCGGTCCGCCTTCTTCCTCGTCGGCGCCCTCTTCTCGGCCGCAACCGGTTACATCGGCATGCGCCTGGCCGTGCGCGCGAACGTCCGTGTCGCCGCCGCCGCCCGCGAGGCGACCCCCGCCGCGGGCGGGCCCGCCAAGGACCTGACCGAGGTGTCCCACAAGGCGATGAGGATCGCCTTTCGCACGGGCGGTGTGGTCGGCATGTTCACCGTCGGCCTCGGCCTGCTCGGTGCCTCGTGCGTCGTGCTCGTGTACGCCGCCGACGCGCCCAAGGTCCTGGAGGGCTTCGGTCTCGGCGCGGCCCTCATCGCGATGTTCATGCGCGTGGGCGGCGGCATCTTCACCAAGGCCGCCGACGTGGGCGCCGACCTGGTCGGCAAGGTCGAGCAAGGCATTCCGGAGGACGACCCGCGTAATGCCGCGACCATCGCCGACAATGTGGGCGACAACGTCGGCGACTGCGCGGGGATGGCGGCCGACCTCTTCGAGTCGTACGCCGTCACCCTCGTGGCCGCGCTCATCCTCGGCAAGGCCGCCTTCGGCGACCTGGGCCTGGCCTTCCCGCTGATCGTCCCGGCCATCGGCGTGATCACCGCGATGATCGGCATCTTCGCGGTCTCGCCGCGCCGCTCGGACCGCAGCGGAATGGCCGCGATCAACCGCGGGTTCTTCATCTCCGCGGTGATCTCGCTGGTGCTCGTCGCGGTCGCCGTCTACGTGTACCTGCCGGCGACCTACAAGGAACTCGTCGGCGTCGAGAACCCCGCGATCACCAGCCACAGCGGCGACCCGCGCGTCCTCGCCGTCGTCGCCGTCGCCATCGGCATCGTGCTCGCGGCCCTGATCCAGCAGCTGACCGGCTACTTCACCGAGACCAACCGCCGTCCCGTCCGGGACATCGGCAAGTCCTCGCTGACCGGCGCGGCCACCGTCGTCCTCGCCGGCATCTCGGTCGGCCTGGAGTCCGCCGTCTACACCGCGCTGCTCATCGGGCTCGGCGTCTACGGGGCGTTCCTGCTCGGCGGCGCGTCGATCACGCTGGCGCTCTTCGCGGTGGCACTGGCCGGCACCGGTCTGCTGACCACGGTCGGCGTCATCGTCGCCATGGACACCTTCGGACCGGTCTCCGACAACGCCCAGGGCATCGCCGAGATGTCGGGCGACGTGCAGGGCGCGGGCGCACAGGTGCTCACCGACCTCGACGCCGTCGGCAACACCACCAAGGCCATCACCAAGGGCATCGCCATCGCCACCGCCGTCCTGGCGGCGGCCGCGTTGTTCGGCTCGTACAACGACGCCATCGCGACCGCCGTGAAGGAGGTCGGGGCCAAGGCCGGGGAGATGAACCTCAGCCTGGACATCGCCCAGCCCAACAACCTGGTCGGTCTGATCCTCGGCGCGGCCGTCGTGTTCCTGTTCTCCGGCCTGGCCATCAACGCCGTGTCCCGCTCCGCGGGCGCGGTCGTCTACGAGGTGCGCCGGCAGTTCCGCGAGCACCCCGGGATCATGGACTACTCGGAGAAGCCCGAGTACGGCCGCGTCGTCGACATCTGCACCAAGGACGCGCTGCGCGAGCTCGCCACGCCCGGTCTGCTCGCCGTCCTCACCCCGATCGCCGTCGGGTTCTCGCTCGGCGTGGGCGCGCTCGGTTCGTTCCTCGCGGGCGCCATCGGCACGGGCACGCTGATGGCCGTCTTCCTCGCCAACTCCGGTGGCGCGTGGGACAACGCGAAGAAGCTGGTCGAGGACGGTCACCACGGCGGCAAGGGCAGTGAGGCCCACGCCGCGACCGTGATCGGCGACACCGTCGGCGACCCGTTCAAGGACACCGCCGGTCCGGCGATCAACCCGCTGCTGAAGGTCATGAATCTGGTGGCGCTGCTGATCGCGCCGGCGGTCGTGCAGTTCAGCTACGGCGCGGACACCAGCGCCACGGTGCGGGCGATCGTCGCGGTCCTCGCGATTGTGGTCATCATCACCGCGGTGTACATCTCGAAGCGGCGCGGCATCGCCGTGGGCGACGACACGGAGGGCGGCACGGCCGAGCGGGTGGCCCAGCCTTCCGCCGACGCCGCGACCGTCTCCTGACGGGCTCTGACCGGGTCTTCGCGGGTCCCTGAGCGGCCGACCCGGTCACTCGACCGGGCTCCGGGTGCCCGGGCTCGAAGGTACGCCCGAACGGCGGACGGGCGGCGCGGACTCACGCGCCGTCCGTCCGCGTTTGCATGTCACCCGATGGCCGGCGTGTATCTTCCGGGCCGAGAGCCTTCGAAGGGACCAATCCGGTGAACAAGAAGTTTGCGACCGCGGTGTCCGGCGGTGCGGTACTGATGCTCGTGCTGTCCGGGTGCGGCGGGGACGACGGCGACAAGAAGGCCGACGCATGGGCCAAGAAGGTCTGTGACGCCTGGCAGCCCGAGCTGTCGAAGATCGAGGCCGGCAACGTCGACATCAAGCGGGTGGCCACGGAGAGCAGCAAGCCGGAGGACGTCCAGAAGACCGACTCGGCCGCCTTCCAGGTCATGTCCGACGCGTACAAGGCGATGGGGACCGCTCTGGCCGGCGCCGGGGTTCCGCCCGTCAAGGACGGTGCGCAGACCCAGAGCACGGCCGTGAAGGGCTTCGAGTCGACGTCGAAGGGCTACGCCGACCTGAAGGTCAAGATGGACGCCCTCGACGCCAAGGACCAGACGAAGTTCGCCGAGGGGCTCAAGGACGTCGCGGGTGGCCTGGAGACGGCGACCCAGGGCGGCAAGGAAGCCCTGGACAAGCTGAAGTCGGGCGGCCTGGACAAGGCGATGAACGGCCAGAAGGGCTGCCAGGTCCAGACGACGGCGAAGTAGCGCCCGCTGCCCGGGGCCGCCGCGCACCACTGCCGAGGTGCGTGCGGGGCGGGTCCGGATCGGCGAGCCGGCGGCCGATCCCCGGTTGACCGTCGTACGTCGACACGGGCGGCCGGGGTCGGAGGCGACCCCCGGCCACCCGCCTTGGCCCTCGCCTCCCGCGCCGGCCCACCGCCGCCGGCCGACGAGCGGTCGTCGGCCCACCACAACCGCCACCGTCGTCGTCGCCGCCACCGTCGTCGTCGCCACCGTTGTCGGCCGACGACCGCTCGTCGGTCTCGCGGCGCGGCCCACGATCACTCGTCGACCGCTCCCGCCGGGGCGGCACCCGACACCGTCCCTGCCCTGTGCGGCGGTGTCGCCGGCGGAACACGGCCGCGCGGCACACGCATTGTCGGAGTCACCGGCCACAATGGGCGGGTGAGTACCACCAGCCTTCCCTCGCCCGACCGCGCCGCCGAGCTCCGCACCGCCCTGCTGTCCGCCGGCTTCACCGCCGACGGGCTGCTCGACCTGCTCGGCGCCCCCGCCTACGCCGCGCTGGCCCGCAGCGAGACGGTTCCGGCCCTGCGCGCCACCCGGGACACCGCCGACTCCCCGCTCGCCACCCTGGTCCGGCTGTTCCTGCTCCAGCAGCCGGTGTCCTCGGTGCGGGCGGAGGCCGCGCTGCCCGTCGAGGCGGCGCTCGCCGACGGCTGGCTGCGCCGGGAGCAGACCACGGAGGGCGAGGACACCGTCCGCGCCACCGTCGACGTGCGCCCGTACGGCGGGCCCGACGGGGAGGACTGGTTCATCGTCTCCGACCTGGGCTGCGCCGTGGGCGGGGCCGGCGGGATCGGCAGCCGTGAGGAGGGCGTGGTGCTCGGCGTGGGCGGCGCGTCCACGACGCTGGCCGGGATCACCGTCCGCATCCCCGTCGGGTCGGCCCTGGACCTCGGCACGGGGTCGGGCATCCAGGCCCTGCACGCCGCCCAGCACGCGACGCGGGTCACCGCCACCGACGTCAACCCCAGGGCGCTGGACTTCACCCGGCTGACGCTGGCGCTCTCCGGGGCGCCGGAGGCCGAGCTGCTCGCGGGGTCGCTCTTCGAGCCGGTCGGGGACGCCACGTACGACCTGATCGTGTCGAACCCGCCCTTCGTGATCTCCCCGGGCGCGCGGTTGACGTACCGGGACGGCGGGATGGGCGGTGACGACCTGTGCCGGACCCTCGTCCGGGAGGCGGGCGCCCGCCTCAACCCGGGCGGCTACGCGCAGTTCCTCGGGAACTGGCAGCACGTCGAGGGCGAGGACTGGCGCGACCGGCTCCGCTCCTGGGTGCCGCGCGGCTGCGACGCGTGGATCGTGCAGCGGGACGTGCAGGACGTGACGCAGTACGCCGAGCTGTGGCTGCGGGACGCCGGCGACCACCGCACCGACCCCGCCGAGTACGCGCGACGGTACGAGGACTGGCTGGACGAGTTCGAGGCCCGCAAGACCAAGGCGGTCGGATTCGGCTGGATCACCCTGCGCCGCACGGACGCGGCCGAGCCGTCGATCGTCGTGGAGGAGTGGCCGCACTCGGTGGAGCAGCCGCTCGGCGAGACGGTCCTGGCCCACTTCGCCCGCCAGGACTTCCTGCGCGAGCACGATGACGCCGCCCTGCTGGCCGGGTACTTCGCGCTGGCCGAGGAGGTCGTCCAGGAGCAGGTCGGAGCGCCCGGGGCGGAGGACCCGGAGCACGTGGTGCTCCGGCAGAACCGCGGGATGCGGCGGGCGACCAAGGTGGACACGGTCGGCGCGGGGTTCGCGGGGGTGTGTGACGGCTCACTCAGCGCCGGTCGCATCCTGGACGCGATCGCGCAGCTCATGCAGGAGGACCCGGTCGTCCTGCGCGACCGCACCCCGGAGGCGATCCGGATGCTCGTGGAGCAGGGATTCCTGGAGCCCGTCGCGGCCCCGGGGCGGTAGGCCGGGGGGCCGCGCGGAGCGTGGCGGGGGGGCTCGTACCCCGCGCCGCGCGCCGGTGGTCGCGGGAGTGCGCCCCGGCCGGGCCGTGTCGGTGTCACGCCTGGTCCGTACCGCCGTGCGACCGCCCTCGTACCGGTGCCGGGTCGGCGGTCGGCGGGCCGTCGGCGCGGGCGGGCGAGGCGCCGCCGGGGCCCGGGGCCGGCGCTGGGGGCCGCTGCTCGGGGGCCGCCGGGAAACGCCCTGTGAGCAGGCTCTCCGCGAGCGGGATCGAGACCCCGTCGCGCCGGCCGGGAACCCTGTGACGGCGCAGGTCGGGAGGGGCGCGTGGAGCGGGGCCAGACGGCCCTCCGGCCACTCGGCCCGGTGATCGCCAAGGGTCCGGCGCGGTATCCGGGCGGCAGAACCGGCACTTGTCGGGTTACCGTTCGAGTGGCCGTTGCGGGCTTGTGCCGTTTGACACGGGTGCGGGTTGTACCGTCACACTCCGCAGCGTCGCCGTACCGCGACCGAGTGCCGACCGGAGAGAAGAGCCAAGTTGTCCCCGACTAGCGAGACCGCAAAGGGCGGCCGCCGACTCGTCATCGTCGAGTCCCCTGCCAAGGCGAAGACGATCAAGGGCTACCTCGGCCCGGGATACGTCGTCGAGGCGAGCGTCGGGCACATCCGCGACCTCCCCAGCGGCGCGGCCGAGGTTCCCGACAAGTACACCGGCGAGGTCCGCCGTCTCGGCGTCGACGTCGAGCACGATTTCCAGCCGATCTATGTCGTCAACGCGGACAAGAAGGCGCAGGTCCGCAAGCTCAAGGAACTGCTGGCCGAGTCCGACGAACTCTTCCTCGCCACCGATGAGGACCGCGAGGGCGAAGCCATCGCGTGGCACCTCCAGGAAGTCCTCAAGCCCAAGGTCCCCGTCCACCGGATGGTCTTCCACGAGATCACCAAGGACGCGATCCGCGACGCCGTCGCCAACCCGCGCGAACTGAACCAGCGCATGGTCGACGCCCAGGAGACCCGCCGCATCCTCGACCGCCTCTACGGCTACGAGGTCTCGCCGGTCCTGTGGAAGAAGGTCATGCCGAAGCTGTCGGCGGGCCGCGTCCAGTCGGTGGCCACCCGCCTCGTCGTCGAGCGGGAGCGCGAGCGCATCGCCTTCCGTTCCGCCGAGTACTGGGACCTGACCGGTACCTTCGGCACCGGCCGCGCCGGTGATTCCTCGGACCCCTCCACCCTCGTCGCCCGCCTGAACACGGTCGACGGCAAGCGGGTCGCCCAAGGCCGTGACTTCGGCTCGAACGGGCAGCTAAAGAGCGAGGTCCTGCACCTCGACGAGGCGAACGCGCGGGTCCTGGCCGCCGCGCTGGCCGAGACGTCGTTCGCCGTCCGCTCGGTCGAGTCCAAGCCGTACCGCCGCTCCCCGTACGCCCCGTTCCGTACGACGACGCTCCAGCAGGAGGCCTCGCGCAAGCTGGGCTTCGGCGCGAAGGCGACGATGCAGGTGGCGCAGAAGCTGTACGAGAACGGCTTCATCACCTACATGCGTACGGACTCCACCACGCTCTCCGACACCGCGGTGTCGGCGGCGCGGGCGCAGGTCACGCAGCTGTACGGGGCCGACTACCTGCCGGAGAAGCCGCGCACCTACGCGGGCAAGGTCAAGAACGCCCAGGAGGCGCACGAGGCGATTCGTCCTTCGGGTGATCGTTTCCGCACCCCTGCCGAGACGGGTCTGACCGGCGACCAGTTCCGCCTGTACGAGCTGATCTGGAAGCGGACCGTCGCCTCCCAGATGAAGGACGCGGTCGGCAACTCGGTGACCGTGAAGATCGGTGGGCGGGCCTCGGACGGCCGCGACGCCGAATTCAGCGCCTCGGGCAAGACGATCACCTTCCACGGCTTCATGAAGGCGTACGTCGAGGGCGCGGACGACCCGAACGCGGAGCTCGACGACCGCGAGAAGCGGCTGCCGCAGGTCGCCGAGGGCGACGCGCTGTCGGCCGAGGAGATCACGGCGGACGGGCACTCGACCAAGCCGCCGGCCCGCTACACCGAGGCCTCGCTGGTCAAGGAGCTGGAGGAGCGGGAGATCGGGCGGCCGTCGACGTACGCGTCGATCATCGGCACGATCCTGGACCGCGGCTACGTCTTCAAGAAGGGCACGGCGCTCGTGCCGTCCTTCCTGTCGTTCGCCGTCGTCAACCTGCTGGAGACGCACTTCGGACGGCTCGTCGACTACGACTTCACCGCGAAGATGGAGGACGACCTCGACCGCATCGCGCGGGGCGAGGCCCAGTCCGTGCCGTGGCTGAAGCGGTTCTACTTCGGCGCGGAGGACGCGTCGGAGGTCGTACCGGCCGACGGTGACCACCTCGGCGGTCTCAAGGAGCTCGTCACCGACCTCGGCGCGATCGACGCCCGGGAGATCTCCTCGTTCCCCGTGGGCGACGGCATCGTGCTGCGCGTCGGCCGCTACGGGCCGTACGTCGAGCGCGGTGAGAAGGACGCGGAGGGCCACCAGCGGGCGGACGTCCCCGACGACCTCGCGCCCGACGAGCTGACGACGGACTTCGCGGAGGAGCTCTTCGCGAAGCCGAGCGGCGAGTTCGAGCTGGGCGCCGACCCGGTGAGCGGGAACCAGATCGTCGCGAAGGACGGTCGCTACGGGCCGTACGTGACGGAGATCCTGCCCGAGGGCACGCCCAAGACGGGCAAGAACGCGGTGAAGCCGCGGACGGCCTCGCTGTTCAAGTCGATGTCCCTGGACACGGTGACGCTGGACGACGCGCTGAAGCTGATGTCCCTCCCGCGGGTCGTGGGCGTGGACGCGGAGGGCGTGGAGATCACGGCGCAGAACGGCCGCTACGGGCCCTACCTCAAGAAGGGCACGGACTCGCGGTCGCTGGAGACCGAGGACCAGCTGTTCTCGATCACCCTGGACGAGGCCCTCGCGATCTACGCGCAGCCGAAGCAGCGGGGGCGGGCGGCGGCCAAGCCGCCGCTCAAGGAACTGGGCACGGACCCGGTGAGCGAGAAGCCGGTGGTCGTCAAGGACGGCCGGTTCGGGCCGTACGTGACGGACGGCGAGACGAACGCGACGCTGCGGCGGGACGACGACGTCGAGACGATCACTCCGGAGCGGGGCTACGAGCTGCTCGCGGAGAAGCGGGCGAAGGGGCCGGCGAAGAAGACGGCGAAGAAGGCCCCGGCCAAGAAGGCGCCCGCGAAGAAGGCCGCGGCGACCAAGACCGCCGCGACCAAGACCGCTGCGGCGAAGAAGACCACGGCGAAGAAGACGACGACGGCGGTGAAGAAGACGGCCGCGAAGAAGGCCCCGGCCAAGAAGGCGGCCGTTACGGCGCCGGCGTCGACGGACGAGTAGCGTCCGCTCGGACCCGCGCAGCAGGCATGGTCGGACCCCGGCGCCACGGCGCCGGGGTCCGACCGTCTTCCGGGGTCGCGCGGGGCGCGGTCGCGGCACCGGCCCTGGTCGGACGGGTCGACGGAGGTTGTCCACAGGCCCCCGGCAGTCGCTTGGCGTAGCGGATAGGCTGGGCGGATGACGCGAGCCGAGCAACCACCGGTCGTGACCGCCCCCGAGGACCCCACCTACG
>NZ_SSBJ01000412.1 GCF_004795055.1 Streptomyces sp. A1136 | reverse complement strand
CTTCGCTGTTGCCCTTGGACGGGATGCTGTCGACGCTGCCCGGCATGGACAGGGTGCGATTTTCCATCACCAGTGAACTCATCGAGCACTGCACCACCGGATAGCCGGTGTTGACCCCACGCACGCCGCTCATCAGGTTGCGCGGCAGGCCCCACGACAAGGTCGGATCGATCAGACGCGCAATGCGGCGTTCGCAGATGCTGCCGAGATCAGTGATCGTCATCGCCAGCAAGTCCATCGCCTGCGCCAGATCCTGGCCGTGGAAGTTGCCGCCGGAGATGATCTCGAAGCCGCCGCCTTCCTTGTCAAAGATCAGCGGGTTATCCGTGGCGGAGTTGATTTCCTTGTCGACGATGGTGTCGATGTAATCCAGCGCATCGAACACCGGGCCATAGACCTGCGGCGCGCAGCGCAGCGAATAGACGTCCTGGATCCGCGACGAGTACGGAATATCGGTGCGGCGCGATTCGTCCGGCAGCTGCACCGAGCGTGCTTCGTGCG
>NZ_SSBJ01000411.1 GCF_004795055.1 Streptomyces sp. A1136 | reverse complement strand
CGGACAACAATCAAAAGACAGGGAGCACCATGTATCTGGGGATAGACCTTGGTACGTCGGAAGTCAAAGCGGTCGTCATCGATGCCGAAGGAAAGCTGCTCGCGCTGGCCGGCTCGCCGCTGGCCGTGTCGCGTCCGCATCCGCGCTGGTCGGAGCAGGATCCGCAGCACTGGTGGCAGGCTGCTTGCGACGCCGTCGCGAGCCTGCGCGCGCAGTTGGGAGAAGAACGTTTCGCCGGCATTCGCGCCATCGGTCTGTCCGGGCAGATGCACGGCGCGGTCCTGCTGGATGCGCAAGACCGCGTGTTGCGTCCGGCCATCCTGTGGAGCGATTCGCGCAGTACCGATGAATGCGCCGAATTGACCCGGCGCTGGAGCGAGTCCGGCGACCTGCATCAGCTCGCCGGCAATTTGGCGATGCCGGGATTCACTGCGCCCAAACTGCTGTGGGTGGCGCGCCACGAGCCGCAACTTTTCGCTGAAGTCGCCTGTGTGCTGTTGC
>NZ_SSBJ01000410.1 GCF_004795055.1 Streptomyces sp. A1136 | reverse complement strand
CGACAGGTGATGATGCGCCGCCGCGCGCGCTTTCTTTGCACCGGTAGCCAGATGATGGCGATACCAATTGCTTACGCGCGACAGCACCACGATCGCCACCACTGCGAAGATGCAGAACCACGCGATGTTGGGTTGACCGAACGGCACCACGATCGCCGCCGCCAGCAGCGGTCCGAGCGCCGAGCCGGCATTGCCGCCGACCTGGAACGTCGACTGCGCAAAGCCGAAGCGACCGCCCGACGCCATGCGCGCGATACGCGAGGCTTCCGGGTGGAAGGTCGACGAGCCGACGCCGATCATCCCCGCCGCCAGCAGGAACCAGCCGAAGCTGCCGGCCATCGACAGCAGGACGATGCCCAGCAGCGTGAACAGCGCGCCGCACGGCAGCAGCAATGGCTTGGGATGCTTGTCGGTATACATGCCGATCCACGGCTGTATCAGCGAGGCCGTGACCTGAAAGGTCAGCGTGATCAGGCCGACCTGGGTGAAAGTCAGTCCGTAG
>NZ_SSBJ01000409.1 GCF_004795055.1 Streptomyces sp. A1136 | reverse complement strand
CGGACTGTCCGAGGCGAAGAAACCAGACCTGACAATTGTCAAAAAAGAAATGTTAAACGCGAGCGTGGGCGCGCCGCTGGTGCAATTGCCGGCCTGAATGCATGCCGCGCCACCGAAATGGTGCGGCGCATGAGTTCAGGCTCGCAATGTGCCGATTTGAGGCCGATTCAACGCCGTCGCCGCAAAACCTGCATTGTTGCAGTTTGCCAACGCCAACGCGTATACAGACGGTTGAACAGTTGCGCGTGCTCTTGCGCATCCGCCTCGTCCAGCCCCGCTGCCGCAGACAAACTTCGGTAACGGGCCAACACCGCATCGGCGTAGCCGCCGCGGGCGCAGCGCCCCAGCTCCTTGCCGAGGAAGCGCCGGAACGCCGCCGTCCCGGCGACCTTGTCCATTGCCTTCACGCCGCCTTGCGCCCTTGCGGGCTGGCCAGCGCGACGCAACGGCGTGCCAGGATTTCGGTCGGATCGAGCACCGGGACTTTCTTGCCGCCGACGTC
>NZ_SSBJ01000041.1 GCF_004795055.1 Streptomyces sp. A1136 | reverse complement strand
CCCGAGCAGCGCCGAACCGGCCGCACGCACGGCGTCCGCGGTCCCGGCCAGCAGATCGGCGTCAAAGGAGACGACTTCGGCGGTCTGAAGCGTTGCGGACATGGTGGTGCTCCTTGTCTGAGGAGGGGCGATGGAGCCGGTCCGGGCCGCGTCGTGCGTCCCGTCCCGCGCTCTTCCTCGAAGGTATCCAGCACCACGATTAACAACAACTGCACGTAAGACACGGCTAGGATTACTCACATGCAATTGGACTTGAACCTGCTCACCGCACTGGACGCATTGTTGGAGGAAGGCAGCGTGGCCGGGGCGGCCGCGCGCCTGCATGTCACCGCCCCCGCGATGAGCCGGAGTCTGGGCCGGATCCGGCGCACGACCGGGGACCAGATCCTGGTGCGCACAGGCCGCACTATGACCCCGACCCCGTATGCGATCGCCGTCCGGGAACAGGTGCACGAGCTGCTGCAGCAGGTCCAGGGGGTGCTGGCACCGAGCCGTGAGCTCGATCTGGCCTCGCTGGAACGCACGTTCACACTCCGCTGGCACGATTCCCTGGTCGCTTCGAGCGGCCCCGCACTGCTGTCGGCCGTACGCGCACAGGCGCCGGGTGTGCGGTTGCGTTTCGTCGCCGAATCGAGCATCGACACACCCGAGTTGCGCCGCGGGGAGGTCGACCTGGAGGCGAACGCCAACCCCGCGGGCGCGCCGGACATCCGCAGCGAGAGCGTGGGCGAGTCCCGCCTCGTCGTCGTCGTGAGGCAGGGGCACCCCCTCACCCGCGTCAAGGCCGTCACCGCGAAGCGTTACGCCGCAGCCGAGCACGTCACCGTCTCGCGGCGCGGAAACCTGGGCAATGCCCTCGACGACGCCCTCGCGGGACTCGGCCTCAGCCGCCGCGTCGTGGCGACGGCGCCCACGGAAGCGGCCGCGCTGGAGTTCGCGCGCGACTCCGATCTCCTGGTCAGCGTGCCGGAAGCCACCACGCGCTCCGCTGTCGCCGACCTCGGCCTGGTCGTACTCCCCCTCCCCCTCGAACTGCCGCCGGCGCGCATTTACCTCTCGTGGCACCAGCGATACGACACCGATCACGGCCACGCCTGGCTGCGCGGGCTGGCACGTACCGCCCTGGCCGTGGACGGAGCCTCGCGGCCGGCGCCGTCCGGTCGCTCCACCCTCGTGTGACCTGCCTGTTCGGTGATCTTCCTGCGTCGTGGGCCGTCGGCTCGTAGCGTCTGGGTGTGGAGCGGTTGTTCGGACCGCCGTCGACGGAGCGCAGGAGGGAAGCCGACCATGTGGGAGTGATCGGGAGCCTGGCACACGAGGGTGGCACCGTGCTCGTCACCGCGCCGGCCACCGGGCTGGAGGGCGCCGCGCGGAATTTGCCGCGGCTTTGGCGCCGTGAGGGCGCCGAGGAGCGAATGACGGCGGAGCTGGAACGTTCGGCCCGGGAACTCGCCGACGCACACGCCGAGAACCCCGAAGCGGGGGCGCGCGTGGCGGTCGTATGGGAGACCCGGCTGCGCGACCGGCTGCTCACCGATCCGGCGGGCCCTCGGCGAACTGGAGCAGCTCTTGGCCGAGATTCGGCGCGAGCACCCGCAGGTCACGGCGACCACCACCCCCGCTGCGGGACCACGCCGATGTCGCGCTCGACGCGGGCAGCGCCGCCCTGGCGGCCGTCAGCCCCATCAACGGGACCGACCGGGAGGTCCTCGAAGCCATCGAACGGGCCGCGTTCCGGAGGCTGGGCGGCATGCCGCACGTCGACCTCGACACCGACCTGGCCGCCGTGGCCGTACGCCTGACCACCCTCGTCGAACCCGGCGCCTCCGACGGTGGAGGCCGGATTCGATCGCGCGCAGTACGACTTCGGCGCGCTCATGGAGAACACCGGGCGGCCCGCCGACGCCGAGCAGTGGTACCGCCGGGCCGCCGAGTCCGGGCGCCCGCTCGCGGTCGCCGCCCTGGCCGTCCGGCTCTGCGAGGCCGGGAAGCCGCGCGAGGCCGAACCATGGCTGCGGCGCGCGAGCGACGCGGGCTCGATGGTCAATCTGGGGCTCCTGCTGGGGGGCACCGGCCGGGTACCGGAGGCCGAACAGTGGCTCCGGCGTGTCGCCGAGTCCGGGGAGACAGGGGCGATGGGGCCGCTCGGGAGCCTGCTCTTCGAGCTCGGCAGGTGGCACGGGGCCGAGCCATGGCTGCGGCGTGCGGGTGACGCCGGTGACGCTGGTGACGCCACTTCCATGGCCGACATGGGGCACCTGCTCTTCCACAGCGGACACGAGGCGGCGGCCGAGCAGTGGTACATACGGGCCGCGGCGGCGGGCGACGCGACGGCCGCGAAGTTGCTGGGCGGACGCCTGTTCAGGGGGCCGGAGGGAAGCCGCGGCGCCGCTGGGGCTCCCGCACACCCGGCTGACCGTCCGACACCGCCGCGCCCGAACCCGGGCGGGGGCGCGCCCCCGAGTCGGGGTGAGTCGTCGTCAGACCTGCGCCGGCCGCCCCGACCCGGGCTTCGTGGGGTCGGTCGCGGCCCGGCCGTCGTGGTCCGCGTGGACGGCCCGCTCCGGCGATGCGAACCGCGTCACGTCGGTAGGGCATGAGACCGGTCTTCGTGGGTAGACGTGCCGCTGCCGACCGGGGAAGGGCCGTGAGCGCCTGGGGAGGTCCGCCGGCCCTTCCCCGCCGGCCTCCCGGCGCCCACGACAGGGCACGGCTGCGCCTGGTGTGCCGATCCGACGCCACGCCGGCTTCCCCCGGCAGGCCGCCATCCGTCACGATCGCGACCGGCTCGGGCCTCGTGCTGTCGGTGCTCGCCGGGCCCTGTGGTGCGGCGGAGGTCAGGGCAGAGGGGCGCCGCGCGCCGACAACCACAGGTCGTACCACTCCTCGTGACTGAGGTCCGGTTCGCGTCCCGCGGCGTCCGCGCAGGCACGGATGCGGGCCGGTCGGGTGCTGCCGATGACCGGGGCGACGCGTGCCGGGTGCCGCTGCAACCACCACAGCAGGATGGTCTCCGGCGTCGTGTTCTTGGCCTCGGCGAGGGTGGTGATCAGGTGTGCGGTGCGTTCGTCGTCGGGCGTGCGCGGCCGCCCGGTGTAGCGGCCCTGGGCCAGCGCGCCCCACGCCTGGAGGCGCATGTCGTTCTGGCGACAGTACTCCAGGGTGCCCAGGGGGAATCCGTTGTCCGCGGCCGCGGCGGTGTTGACCAGGACGCCCCCTTCCAGCCAGTCCCTCCGTGCCAGGCTCATCTCCAGTTGGTTGGCCACCAGAGGGAAGTCGAGGTGGTCCCGCAGTTCCCGGATGGCGGGCGCGCCCATGTTGGAGACGCCGAAGCGACGTACCAGCCCTTGCCGGTGCAGGGACGTCAGCGCGGCTGCCACCTCGCGCGGGTCGGCCAGCGGGTCGGGCCGGTGGAGCAGGAGCACGTCGATGAAATCCGTGCGCAGACGCTCCAGGGACTCCCGGACCCTGCGGAGGATCGTTTCTCCGCGCAGGTCGTAGATGCCGGGGCGGACGCCGTCACCGAGACGGATGCCGCACTTGGTCTGGATGACGATCTTCTCTCGCAGGCCCCGCGCCCGGCCGAGCACCTCCCCGAAGACGGCCTCGGCCTTGCCCTGGCGGTAGATGTCCGCGTGGTCGAAGACGGTGATGCCGCTGTCCAGCGCGGCCTCGATCGCCGCTTCGGCGCGTTCCACGTCGGCCGAGCCGTAGGGCGTGTCGTCCCAGTCACCACCCAGCCCCATGCATCCGTACAGCAACCGGGCAGTTTCGGAGGAAGCCGTCATGGCGTCCACCCTAGTCACAGCCCGGCGGCGATACGGGCGCCGGGGGGTCGGCCGCCGGCTCGCTACCGACGGCCCGGCGCGCGGACCGTGGTCGCGCCTGGGTCGTGCGGGATCTGTGGATCTGTTCGTTCCCCCCGTGTTCCGGACTCATGCGGACTGCCATGGTTGGCACATGGCCTTACAGATCTCGTACAGGGGCGGTCGGCTCGGTGAGGACCTCGACATCACCGTGTACTGGTTCCCCGGGGAGCCCGACCGGCCCGCGAATCACATCTCGGACACTCTCGGCGCTTGGCGGGTGTCGATGCCCAGGGACGTGGACGTGAGCGGAACGCCGGAGGAGGTCGCCGCCTGGAACGACGCCGCGGCCTCGTTCGTGCAGCGGATCGCCGCGGAAGACCGGAAACTCGGCAAAGCGGAGCGGCGCATCGGGCGCTGGGACCTGTTGAGGACGCGTCGACGGGCACGGCTGCGGTACGACGACGTCCGGGCATCGTTCCTGGAGGCCGTGCGGTCCGCGGCGGCCGTCTACCGGCCGGTCCGGGACGTCGTCGAAGCGCGCTTGGCGGAGCGGGAGGCCCATGCGCGCGAAGTGGACAGGCGTGCGTATCAGGAGAAGGAGCGGCAATGGCGGGAGAAGGTGGCCCGGTTGAGGGAGTGGGAGCGCGTGCAGAAGGTGGCCGACCAGCCGCTGTCCGGCGGATTCAGCCCCCGCCAGATGGCGGCGAGCGGAGACGACCCCGTCGAGTGGCCGCCGGAAGTGCTGTCGGCGGTCGGTGACACGTCCGTGTGGTGGGCGGCTGTGCGCGCGTCGGCACGCAACAGGCAGGCGAGCGCACAAGCCGTCCGAAGAGTCTTCGAGGCGATCACCGAAACGGCTACGGCACTGGAGGAAGCCGGCCGGCCGGGCATCACCACCATCAGGGGCCGCTCCCGGGAGGTGCTGCACGGGTGGCGGATCCACTTCGACTGGTCCGGCCTGCCCGACACCGCCCGGCTCCGGACACCTCCGAACGTGCCCGCCGGGTGTGTGGAGGACAAGGACTGGCACTACCAGCTGTACCTGCCTTCCGACCAGATCTTCACCGTGGACCGGTCCGGCGGGTTCGGTTTCGCCAGGGAATACGGGTCGAAGATCCCCTCGGGGGGCTACGGCACCACGTATTCATGGTTCATACGGACCATCGAACAGTTCGCGCAGGAGCTGATCCGCAACGAGATCATCGCCTTCCGGGCCCCCGGTCACGACGGTCATCAGGCCTACCCGATGACCGACCATGCGGACCCGGACGTGTACGTGCCCTACGTCGAAGCCGTGACCGAGCGGACGGTGGCCCACTTCCGCGCCCTGCTCCCGGACCGGCCGTGATCTTCGGTCAGGGTGAAGTAATGGACGGTCTGGTAGCGGGCATCCCATGAACCAGACCGTTCCCGTCACGGTAATCCGCACGGGCGCGGTCCTCGCCACCCACTACGGCGCGCTCCCGGCGCAGCTCCCGCGACAGCAGCACGCGAGGCAACGGAACTGTCGGCCGGGGGCACGAACCCGCTTTGAGAGCAGGGGCCGCCGTCGTCCCACCGCCAGGCTCGGACAGGTCAGCGACCGGGCCCGCGCCGGAGCAGGGTGATCGCTCCGGCCGTGTCCTCGCCCGAGTGCGCGGCCGGGTCGGCGTCCAGCCGCTCCTTCAGCAACTGCAGGTACGGCTCGATCAGCTCGGCGCTGACCCCCTGGTCGGCGGCGGTACGCAGAAGGGTGCCGCCCGCCGCGACCTGCATGGCCAGGTTGGACACCACCCCGGTGGTGAAGTCCCGAGAGGTCAGCCGTTCGGCGGCGTCGCCCACGAAGGAACCCATCGCACCCAGCCACTCGGACAGCAGCGGGGACAGGTCCTCGGGGGCGATGTCCTCGCCCTCGATCAGCGCGTAGGCGTGGGAGATCCCGGCGAAGAGCCCGTTCATCGCGCTCAACAGCGCCACGTCGTGCAGGGCCGCGTAGCCTGGGTCCTCGCCGACGAACCGGGCGCCGGCCGGGACTTCCAAAGTCGTGCGATGGGTGTCGAAGAGCGCACGGGAGCCGCTGTAGAAGACGTAACCGCCGGCTTCCGGGACGCCGATCATCGACGGGGTGGCCATGATTCCCGCGTCCACGAAGCGGGCGCCGCGCTCCTCGGCCCAGGCGGCACGGTCCCGGCCCTCGGCGGGCGTGCCGGTGGTGAGGTTGACCAGGTCCTTGCCGGTCAGGTCCACCCCGTCCAGGACGGCGCCGATGCTCGCGTCGTCCAACAGGCAGAGCACGATGAGCGTGTTCGCGGTGACGGCCTCGGCGGGGCTCGCGGCGACGGCCGCCCCTTCGGCGGCGAGTGCCTGCGCCTTGCCGGGCGTGCGGTTCCATACGGTCATGGGGTGTCCGGCGGTGACCCACGTCCGGGCGAGGGCGGTGCCCATGTCGCCGAGGCCGAGCAGGGTGAGCGCGCGGGGCTTGGTGTCGTTGTCAGTCATGCCGTTTAGCCTGGTGGCAGGCTGACGGATGCTCAAGTACGCACCTAGGAGTGGGTGATTACCCCGAGGTGAGCGAGCAGGTGGGAAGGGGTGGGCGGGATGGCGCTGACGCGGAGGCCGGGCGCGGACCACTGCGGGATCGCCGCGGCGATGTCGGTGATCGACGGCAAGTGGAAGGTCTCGATCCTGTGGGAACTGGAGCAGCGTCCGGGCCGCCGCTTCGGGGAACTGCGCCGACTGGTCCCCGGTGTCTCGGAGAAGGTCCTCGCAGCGCAGCTGCGCGAGCTGGAGACGGACGGCATAGTCCACCGCGAGGTGTACGACGAGGTCCCGCCCCGTGTGGAGTACTCCCTGACCCCGCTCGGCCGGGAGCTGAACGAGGCGCTTGAGTCCCTCGGGGAATGGGGCACCAAGCATCTCCTCCCGGACTCCGCGTAGGGGCCGTTCCGCCGTTGTCGAGGACGTCGAGACTCCCGCGGCGGGGTCACTCCACCCCGGCAGGGCGGTGACGCTCTCCGCGGCACCGGAGTCGGTCAGTACGACGACACCCGTCTTCTCACGAGTACTGCCGGAGCCGACGGCCCGCCCTGGGTGTCGGGCTCGGCCAACTTCTCGCCGGTCCCGGTCGAGAGCGCCGACCCGTCATGGGAGCCAGGGAGTGTTCCAATCGTCGGCGCGCTACCCTCCCCCGCGTCCTCGGTGTTTTCCATGGGGACGATGGCGCTGGCGGCCGGCCGGCCGGCGGCGAGGGCGGCAAGGATTCGCTGCCAGGTGCCGTCGAGGTTCCACAGGCGCAAGCGTTCGGCGCAGCGGTGCCATGGACCGTAGCGGGCGGGTAGGTCGTGCCACCGGCGGCCACCATGTTGCTGCCACAGGATGCCGTTGACGATGGCCCGGTAGTCAGGCCCCCCAGGCCCACACCGGGGCACCAGGGCACGCACGGCATCCCATTCGTGGTCAGTCAGGTCGGCGACTTCGTTCATACCCCCTTCAACGATCCCGGCCTCACCCCGCGGGCACGCACCGGCCGGCTCCCCCCTCACGGGAAGGACGGCGGTCTTGGCGCTCCGGCTCGTTGAAAGTCGCGGGATGCACCCCTCCCCTGACGCGCCGAGCTTCCGGGAGCGGATCCGGTCCCGTCAGACGCGCTCAATCGATGCCGGGCCGGCCAGGGGGCGGGCAGCGCGATGACCGCGCAGCTTTACCGTGATCGCCTCGCGGGTCACCTGACCGCCCGAGCCGGGGCCGGCGTGGCCGACAGCCGACACCGTGGAGGCTCCACCGGCTTCGCGGTCGCCCAGCGGGTCGAGTGTGTCCGCGACGATGGTCGCCGGCGCGGAAACGCAGGCTGACCGAAGGCGCCCCCTACGACCACCTACGCCGTGGGCCACGTCTCTCAGCGTAGGTCGAGGAGACCAGGTGGCCGCCTCGTCATCCCCTGGCCCAGCGGACCGTGTTGTCAGAAGTCGTGCCCGGGCTTCGGCCACCCGCCATCCGGTACACGTGGCGCGGAGGCAGGCCGAAGGGGCCCGCGCCGGTCGTACGGGCAGTCGGCGGACCTGGTGCTCGCTCATGGTCCGCGGGATCTCCGCCGCGTCGTCGTCGACTGCGAGGTCGTCAGCCGTGCCCGGCCACACGGACCGGGCACGGCACCTATGGGTGCCCCCTGCGCGCCACGGGTGACGGCTTTCATCCCCGAGATCACCCGGGCCATGGGCTGTCACCACCTTCCCGTGTTATTCCGCGCTATTCCGTGCGATGCGGCTTGTGCCCGGCGGTACGCAAGTTCGCTTGGAGGGGGAGATTGCTGTCGCCCGTGGACTGACGGGCTCGGGTCAGCGGGCCGTCGCACAGCGCCTGGAGGACCTCGGCCGGGTTGCTGTTTGGGGCAAGGGTGACGTCGAGGTGGGCTTCCGGGTGGCGTGCCGTGCCGAGCATGTGCGCCGTGGCTTGCTTGATGCCGGCTTGGCCGCGTGCGTCGGCGGCCATGGCGTCACCAAGGGCGCGCTCTTTCAGTTCGACCCCGTCCGCCGGCGTCGACGGTCGTCCCACTCGCAGCCGGCCCGGGTGGGTCCGGCGCAGTTGGGCCAGCAGCCACCACAAGGCCAGCAGGATGACGACGACCAAGACCGCGATGACCACCGGCCACCACCAGCCTTGGTCCGTCCAGCGGGTACGGGTGCCGTCGCTCATCACGACGGCGCCGGGAGTGGTCAACGGCCAGCCGTCGGGGGGCGTGACGTGCCGGCGCTCGTAGAGGTTGAAGCCGCCCGCGAGGACCAGGAGCCCTGAACCGAGCAGGACCAGGCCTGCCAGGCCCAGAAGAATCCGGTTGATCACCGATTGCCTCTTCATGGGAGCCGTCCTGTGCTGTGTCGTCGGCAAGGGTGTGCGGGCACGTCACTTTCGGTGGGGACGTGCCCGGACGGAGATCCGGTTGGGAGGGTGGGCGAGGGCGAGCCGGTCGAGTTGTTCCCGCAGGGCGGTCGACACATCGGCCCTCACCTCGCTCGGATCACGGAACCGTACGTCCGCTCGGGCTGCGAGGCGGCGTCTACCGAGGTGGATCGTCGCACCGCTGACGCCGGGGACGCGCAGGGCGGCATCGCGGAGGAAGAGAGTTGCGGCTCCGCGGTCGAGAACGGCGCGTACGTCGGCGTCGGAAGTCTTGAGCGGCAGCCGGCGGCGCAGGCCCGGGGTGAGGGCCAGCACGATGAGCCAGAGCCCTAGCAGGGCGACGACGGCTGCGCCGATCCGCATCCAGACGTCGTCCGCAGGGCGGGTGGCCAGCTCTTGAGCGAGGCTCGTGCGCCAGGCCGCGGCGGACCGGCCGACGCGGACCCTGACGACGTCCACCAAGAGCAACACGGCGGCGGCTGCGACGACCAAGGCTATCAACGCGGCCGGGATCCGGCGGGCGGACCACGGTCGGTGCCCGCGGACGACGCCACCTGCCGGCTGCCCCCGGCCGGGAGCATGCCCGGGCGGTCGCCCGACCGCGCCGGAGGTGTCGCCATCGGCTGTGCCCGACTGCTCCGTCCGGACCGGCTGATCGAGATCCCGCTTCATGCCGGCTCTCCTTCCGATGGGAGATGCCGCATCCGGCCGCTCACTGCACACGACCTTGCCGAGGGCCACCGGAGGCGACGAGTTGCTCGATGACCACAGAGACCTCGGTGACCTTCATCCCGGTCAGTCGGGTGACCCTCTCGCCGACGTATTGCTGCACACGGCGAGAGGCGGAGGCGAGGTCCGTGGGATAGGGCAGGCTCATGGAGAGGCTCAGTCGCACCGTGCCGTTCCCGGTGGTGACCGAAGCGCTCGGAGTACCCAGACTGCCGCGCTCGGGTGACGCCGCCGCTTCCCCGGTCAGCGCCTCTCGTGCGGCCCTGGCCGCGATGCGGGCCACGACCTTGTCCGGGATGACCGTGGCGCCGCGTTCCGCCGGGGGCACCGCCGCCGCGGGTGAGACGTCGGCCGCTCCCGCGGACGGGCCGGTGGCCGGATACGAGGTCATTGTCGACCCCGGCGACGGAAGTCGGACGATTGCACGTCGCCTTGTGCCATGAGGCCGAGCACCAGGCCGACCGCGCCCAGGACCAGCACCAGGAGGAAGGCCCAGAACCCGCCGAAGAATGCGGCGAATCCCAGAGCTATGCCGGCCAGCAGGCCCACTGCCGCTGCGCTCATCTCACTCACCTGCTCTTTCGCAATAACGTGCTTCTGCCGTGTAGGGATCGCTTCGCTCGTGGATCGCGACCGGGGCGTGCCCTCGCGGATCGTGTGTGGGTCACTGCACGCGCGTGGGTTCCGTGCCCTCGTCTTCGTCTTCCTCGTCGGGCAGGTGGACGTCGTCGACGGTGATGTTCACCTCGACGACTTCCAGGCCGGTCATGCGTTCCACGGCGGAGATGACGTTGCGGCGGACCTCACCCGCAAGGTCCACGATTGCCACCCCGTACTCCACGACGACGTCCAGGTCGACGGCCGTCTGCCGTTCACCCACTTCCACCTTCACGCCCCGGCTGACGCTGCTGCGTCCCCCGGGAACCATGTCCTTCACGGCGCCGATGGTGCGGGCCATACCGGCGCCGAGACTGTGGATGCCGGGAATCTCGCGGGTTGCCATTCCTACGATCTTCTCGACCACGCTGTCCGATATGGTCGTCCGGCCCCGAGACTGGGGCGCCGTTCCGGCGCCGGCCTGACCGGTCGGAGTAGGACTCGACGCGAGTTCTCCCCCACCGGCGGCGGGGTTGATGGTGTCCGACATGAGGAACCTCCCCAGGTGTCCCGTCCGGGCACCGGTGTGGTGCCCTCCACTGCTTGGACACTCGACTCACGCGTTCCTCACGCCGCATTTGTCTCGTAAGCCGTTTATGATCAGAAATAGATAGAAGATCACAAAAGCCCTTCGCGACGGAGAGGGCGATGCGCCACCAGTTCCGACCCCCGCCCCCGCGCCACCCGCGCGGGCCCGCTCTCGCCCCGCGGCCCACCACACAGCCGGCGGGCGGAATCGCAGCAGGTCAGATGCCTTCGACAGGGCAAGACCTCCAAGGCGACCTTCCTGACACCCTGCTGACCGTACGGGCCGGGGAAGGCGACGAGGACGCTTTCGCGACTCTGGTCCGTCGGCACGGCAGCCGACTGCTGGCCCTCGCCCAGCGCCTGCTCGGCAATCCGGCGGATGCCGAGGACGCCGTACAGGACGCCTTCATCAGCGCTTGGCGACAGCTGCCGGAATTCCACCGGCATGCCTCTTTCGGCACCTGGATGTACCGTATCGTCACCAACCGCTGTTTCAACATGCAACGTCTACGGCGCCCGCTTCCCCTGGACTCAGTTCCCGAACCCGCTACCACCGACCCCGGTAGCTCACCGCCACGAGTTGCCGAGTCGGACGCCACCGCAGCCGCCCTGTCACGCGCCCTCTGGGAACTCGGCCCGGAGCTGCGGGCGTGCTGGATCCTGCGGGAGCTGCACGGCCTGACCTACGCGGAGATCGCACACGTGGTGGGCAGCAGCGAACAGACCGTGCGCGGCAGACTTTTCCGCGCACGACGCGCCTTGATGGAGGCGATGCGCCCATGGCACTAGACGACCCGCATCCCGCCCCTGGTGAGGCCCAGGCGTCCCCGGACCGCCCCGGGTCGAGGGCGCGCCCGGGAACGGACGCCGACCTGGCCTTCGGTGGCGAACATCTGCCATGCGGGCGCCCACTTGCCCGTGTCTGGGAGCAGGCCCGCGATCCCGCCACCGCCGCAGTCGACCCGCACATCACCGGTTGCGCCTTTTGCCGAGACGCCATCGAGGGGCTGGCAGCCCTGGACCGCGCCACTCGCGCTCTGCGCGCCGAGGATCGCCCTGACGACCACACGCTCGTGGATCGGATCATCAACGCCGTGCGAGCCGAGACACGATTGGGCGCCATGCTGCTGCTCGACGACCCCGAGCGAAATCTGCGCATCGCCGAAAGCACTGCGGCAAAGGTGCTGCGCCGGGCAGCCGACAGCATCCCCGGAGCCCGGGCCGCCAGCTGCCGTTTCTCGCCCCTGCATGAGGGCGACACCTGGCACACCGTCTCCATGACGATCGCCGCCGCCCTCGACGATCCTTTGCCGGAACTGGCCGAAGAGGTCCGCGGAGCCGTGCTGGGAGCGGCAAACCACACGCTCGGTCTCGCCGTCGCGGCCGTTGACTTGACCATCAACGCCGTACTGGAACCCCCCACCCCACCGGTGGAAGGCAACTCGTGACGTCCGCGCCGCCGCCAGCCGCGACATCTTGACCCCCCAGTAGTTAGCTGCCATATTACATTCCATGAGTGACGAGAACGCGGCGGCCGGTGCTACACCCACGCTCGATCAGGCACGGAAGCAGATCGCGCGATACGGGATCGACGCCGATCCGCAGGCGGTACTCGTCGCCGTGCGCCTGATGACGGCCGGGGCACGCCTGGACCGGGCGTCAGAAGTACACTTCTCGCGTTCCGGACTGTCGACGGGGCGCTACCGCCTGCTGGTCGACCTGGAGGACAGCGACGGAGAAAAGTCGCCGTCGCACCTCGCGAGGAGCCTTGGCGTCTCGCGCGCCACCGTGACCGGCCTTGTCAATGGGCTGGAGCGCGAGGGTCTGGTGGCTCGCCGCGCCTCCACGGAGGACGGGCGGGGCGCGGTGGTGGTACTCACCGCGCGCGGCGCCCAGCGGCTGCGCGACATGGCCGCGGACCACTTCGCGCGACTCCAGGCTCTGGTCGACGGGTTGAGCGTCGACGAGCGCGGGCTGTTCCTGGACCTCCTGGAGCGGATCACCCGGCGGATCGGCGCGCTGACCGCCGACTGATACCCACAATTTTCGCCAGACGGTCGCCTCGGTCGAGTGGCGCTTCAACCACACCCAAATAGTTAGCCTCCTAATCACTGTCGAGGAGACTCGTGAGCCCTCCCCATGGAATCCCTGCACCCGGTTCCACCACGCGCCCCTTCGTCCTTCGGAAGGAAGTCGCGGCCGCCTACCTCGCCCCTTCCCTCACCGCCGGGCTCGGCGGAGTCCTCACCGGGCAGCCCGAACTCACCATCGCCGCCATCACCTCCATCGGGGCCACGTCGGCCCTCGTGGCCGGCCTCGTCGGCGCGTGGCTGCACCGACGGCCACGCCGCTGGACGACCTCGGCGCCGCGACTGACCCTCGTCCTCGGACTCACCGTCGCGGCGGCCTCAGTCGCCGGCGCGCTCGGGTGGTTCGCATCCGAGTGGCTGCCGTCGCACACGCCGGTACCCGACTCCGGATGGCTGCAGCGATTGCGGATCGACCTGCCGCTCTCGGCCGCACTGGCCGCCGCCATCGTCACCTGGCGGTGGCACGGTGCGACCTCCCGGCAGCGGACGTGACCCGGCCCCTCCCCAGCCGTTCGCCAGACTTCTCGACCGTGAAAGGCCCACTGTGATCACCATCATGGGTGCAACCGGCACCACCGGCGGCGCGCTGCTCCGCCGGCTGACCGAACTCGATGTCCCCTGCCGGGCCATCAGCCGTACTCCCGACACACTGCGCGCCGTCACTGACGCGAGAACCCCGGTCGAGATCGTCGGCGCGGACGCCGCAGATCCGCGCACACTCCGCGACGCCCTCAAGGGATCGACACAGCTCTTCCTCGCCATGGCCAACAGCCCGCGTCAAGCCGAGCTGGAGATCAACGCAATAGACGCCGCGGCCCTGTGCGGCGTCCAGCACGTAGTCAAACTCTCCGCCCCCGCAGCCGAGCCGGCCTCACCCGTGGCCATCTCGCGCGGGCACTGGCGGGTCGAGGAACACCTGGCGGCAACAGGCATGACGGCTACGTTGCTCCGACCGTACGCCTTCATGCAAAAGCTGCTCCTGAACGCCCCGTCAGTCGCCGAGGGCGTACTCATCGGGGCGATGCGCGACGCGCCCTGCAACTACATAGACGTCCGGGACATCGCCGACGTGGCCGCAGAGGCCCTTCTCGATCCCGGCCTCGCCGGTGCCACGTACACCCTGACCGGCCCGCAGGCCCTGAGCCACTCCGAGCTCGCCCGTCTACTCGGCGAGCTGACCGGCCGCCCGGTTCGACACATAGACCTGACACCGAACGAGTTTTACAGCCATCTGTTGTCGACCGCACATATGCCGCCCTGGCTCGCGAGCCACGTCGTAGAGATCCAGCAACTGGCCATTGCCCGTCCGGAATCCCCCAACGACACCATAGAGACCGTCCTCGACCGCCCCGCGGGAACGCTCCACGACTTCATCCGCGAGCACCTGCGCGTGTTCACCGCCGCCACTTGACCGACGGCTCGACTACCCGGTCTTCCGGCCCCTCCGCCTTCTCGCGGATGCCGACCCCCGCTTGGTCAGGAGTCTGCTGACCAGGGGCCCCGTGGGGTGGGCGGAGCGAGCACCGGTCGCCGCCGCGCTCAGAGTCGGCCGGCCGGCTGCCCGATCCGCGCGCCCGGCCGCTGCGGCCGCCCCCCGCTGGGGCTGAACCGGACAGCCGTGCCCCGCCGACTCTCCTCACAAGTGGATAGTGATCTTGCCGGGGACCTGACCGCCCCTCAGGTGCCTGATGGCATCGGGGACATCGGCCAGCGGGTACGTCCGGTGGACGACCGGCTTCACGGTGCCCGCCTCGACCAATTCCGCGAGAAGTCGAAGATCGCCGTGCGTCTGCGAGGAGATGAGCCCCACCAGCCGTTGGCCGACGAACGGTGACAGCATCATTGCCCGCAGTGTGCGGCCCATGCCGCCGGCCCATCTGCCACCGCTCTCGCCGCCGACGATGACGAGGGTTCCGCGCGGGGTGAGGGCGCGGCGGAGCCGGTGCAGCGGCCGATTTCCGGCGATATCGAGGACGAGGTCGTAGCGGCGGGTGCCGTCCGTCGGGTCCTCGCGGGTGTAGTCGAGGACCTCGTCCGCGCCGAGGGAGCGGACCATGTCCGCACCGGCCGAACCGCAGACGCCGGTGACATGCGCGCCGAAGGCCTTGGCGAGTTGGACGGCGAAGCCGCCCACCCCGCCGGACGCGCCGATGACCAGGACGCGCTGCTCGGCCCGCACGCGTCCGGCGTCCCGCAGGGCCTGAAGGGCGGCACATCCGGACACGGGTATGGCAGCCGCCTCCGCGAAGTCCAGTCCGGACGGCTTCGACGCAAGCTGGTCCTGCTTGACGCAGGCGTACTCGGCGAACGCTCCGTCGCAGGTGCCGTACACCTCGTCGCCGGGCCGGAAGCGGGTCACCCCCGGGCCGACGGCCTCGACGACACCCGCCGCGTCCATGCCCCGCACGCGGGGCTTCGACCCGCGCAGACCGTAGGGCGTGGCGCGGATCAGGTACGGCAGCCCTGCCGTGACGTGCCACACGCCCGGATCGACTGCGGAGGCATGGACGCGCAGCAGCACCTCGCCGCTGCCGGGCTTCGCCGGCTTGGCGACCTCCTTGAGGCGCAGGACATCGGGTGGTCCGTAGCTGGTGTGGACGATGGCCTTCATGGAGCCTCTACCTCGGATTCGGGGTACTGGAAGACGTCTTGGAGCGGAACGGCGAACACCCGGGCGATCTGGAAGGCCATCTCCAGCGAGGGTGAGTAGCGGCCCTGCTCGATGGCGATGACGGTCTGGCGGGTCACGCCGATGCGGCGGGCGAGTTCGGCCTGGGTCATCTCGCCGTGGGCGAACCGCAAGGCCCGGATCGCGTTGGTGACCCTGGTCGGCCTCACCACCGGTGGAGGCCGAACCGGTAGGCGACGATCTTCGCCGCGGATGCGAGAAGCGCGGACAGGACGAACGCCAGGTAGATCGCATTGGCGATCCAGAACTGGTCGACGCGGGCCATGGCCAGGACGAGCCCGGCTACGCCGCCGATGACCAGGAACGACTGGCCGATGTACGAGCCGAAGCGGTGGATCTCCCCGTCGCGCTGGTCCTTGAGGTTCGCGCCCTCGGGCGACACGGTCGACACGATGACGTGCAGCGCGATCGACGCGGCGATTGAGGCACCGACTGTCCACAGCATCGCCGCCGCATAGGGCGTGTGTGCGAGGGGCGCGTCTCCGCCCTGACCGAGGACGACCGCCAGGTACGCCGCGTACGACGTGGTCGTGACCAGGGCCAGGATCCAGGCCCGTTTCTCTTCGAATGCCACAAAAGACTCCCCGCGTGGGTAGGACCCGACACTGAGGAGTGTCAAACAAGCATGACGCGATGTCAAGATTTCTATACATCGATGATGTGGTCAGCCGAAGCGCCCCGGTAGATCGGCGCCGCAAGCGCAACCGACGGACTCCGAGCGGTAGTTCGTCGGCCCGTGTCTGCCGATTGGCCGCCACGGACCCAACCCGAGCGGCAGCGGCAGTAGTTCGAGGACGTGGTCCGGCGGTTCAAGACCGGCGGGGCAGTGCCAGGAGATGCCCCAGGAGATCGGCGCCTCGTCGCCCGTTCACAACCGCTTCGGGCAGGGGCGTGACGCCGGCGTGTTCGAGGCCCGGCTGGACGGCCGTCTCCCTGGTCGGCATCGACTCCGCCACCACGTGCGCTCGCCACAGTCCGGGCAGTCGAAGACCGCGCCGGCCGAGGCAACGCCGAGGGCCTTGGGTGCGACCGGTCAAAACACGTCGAGGGCCACTACGACCAGAAGCGCGGTGACGGCGCAGATGTCTTGAGCACCGTCGCCGATCAGCTCCAGGCGCTCGGGCTCGTTGTGGGAACCCGGTGCGAGAACACCTTCGTCCCGTCGATGTCGATCACCGTGCAGTGATGCGCGGCCTTGCCGGTATCCGTCCCCGCCCGTAGCTCTGGCACCGCAGCCTCCCTCTTCGACACCTGCGGTATGAGCGCGCTAAGGCCACACCCAGGCGCCTGGGTCTCCCGATCGTACGAAGGACCGGCATCAACCCGCCAGCGTGCCAGTTGGTCGGTCGACCAACTGGCACGCTCAGTCACAAGTCGCGCTCAGGTGGAGTGTTCAGATGACCTGCACCTCATCCGCCTGCATGCCCTTCTGCCCGCGGGTAACGATGAACGAGACCTGCTGGCCCTCCTTCAGGGACTTGAATCCGTCCGACTGGATGGCCTTGAAGTGCACGAAGAGGTCATCGCCACTTTGCGGGGTGATGAAGCCGAATCCCTTCTCGTCGTTGAACCACTTCACGGTTCCGGTCTGCCGATCGCTCATGTCCACCCCAGGGGAGTCCTGACGACCTCGCGCCGTCGGGCTGATCTTGGCCCGCAGGCGTGGAGCGCAAACGCAGTGCCGCCGAGAGCGAACACGTCGAGGGGCCATCGTCGCGCCACACGAAGCCGCCGCCGGCGCCGGAGCCGGCTTCGGCCGGCTCGCACTCGGACCGGCCTCCTACCCCCGCCCCTGCGGGTAGGCGGGGATGCGCGATGCGCCGGCCCACTGCGGGCGGGTGGCGCTCGGCGAACGGTCGGCTTGCCCGTACGCGGCCGGAAGCAGGTGCGGGGGCGGTAGACGCACACCGCGCGTTCCTCGACGGCACACGACCGTTGTCCAGATCATCGTGCGGGTGGCGCCGTAGTGGTGACGCAGATCGGCGATCGCGGCCGGATCGCCCACCGGCAGGTCCCGATCCCGGTCAATTCGGTGGGGTGGTACGCCCAGCCGCACCCGCCACACCCGCCGCGCCCCGCACGCGTCCGCTGCCCGGGGTGCGGTCGGCCGGGTGCCTGGCTGCTCACGTGACGGTGCAGGCGATCCACTGGAAGCCGACCACGTGCACCAGCCACACCACAATCGGTGAAGGGTGGCAGCCGGTGTTCTGGCCGTGCGCCTGGCCGTCGGGGTCGAACACCCTTTGCCCGAGCGTGTTGCTCACATGGCCGGCTCCCCGTGAGTGCCTGCCCTCGGGTCAGTCACCTGCGGCCGTGATCGGCCACTCCTGGCCACCGGGGGCGGTCAGGGCGCGCAAGGATTTGCCGACCAGTCGGTGCGAACGCTCGCCGGGCGGGCGACCCTCCCTTCCGGCCTGACGCTCCGTGACCACCCGGCGTGATCGGGGACAAACCCTCGACCACACCGCAAACCCAATCCGGCAGCGTTTGATCGTGTGTCGGGCCTGCGATGATGGTGGAGTGCCAGAGCCAGGGACCAGTGCCGTCGTCGTTGTCTTGCCCGATGCCGCCCCGCTCCTTGATGCGGCGTGGCGTGTCGATCCGGCTCTGGTGCGTCGTGGGGTGCCGGCGCACGTCTCGCTGCTCTACCCCTTCGTGGCGGAGTCGGCGCTGTCAGGACAGGACGAAGAGGGTGTGCGATCCCTGGCGGCGAGTTTCCCGGCCGTCGACCTGCTGTTGGAGGAAGTCGTGACGGCGTCCGGCTTCATCGGCGTCGCCGTTCCGCGACTCCAGCCACTCGTCGATGCGTTCCTCGCCCGTTGGCCCGGATCGCGTCCGTACGGTGGCCGCTTCGGGGTGCGGCCCGCCGCCCATGTCACCGTCGCCATGGGTGCGGACGACCCGACCGCCGCCGGCCGTGTCCGCGCTGCGATCGACAGCCTGCTGCCGCTGCGCACCCGTGCGGCGGCGGTCCACCTGGTGGTGCTGACCGAGGAGGGCTGGCGGCCGCGGGTCACCGCGCCGCTCGGCATCCAGGACAGCCGGTAACCCCGCCCGCCAGTCTCCCTGGCCGCGACCACCCCCCGAGGCCGGTAGCCGAACCGTGGCCACACCCGACGCCCAGCAGAGCCGCGCAACGACCGAAGCTCCGCGCCCCCGACTGGGTAGGGATGCCCGGAGCTGCGGCGCCGGAGCTCGCGCAGACGCCCGCGGCCGCGCCTGACGACCGACCCGGTCGTGCAGGTGGTCCGGCTCGGTCGACCCGAACGGCTTACGGACGCCGGTCGTTGGCCCCTACCGGCGCCCGGCGGCGCCTGCGGTCCACTACCGTCCCTCGCGGCCTCTCCGCAGTCGGAAAATGCCGCGCCCGCTCGCGATCGCGTTCACTACACTCGCCCCACGCGCTGCCGACGGGGCACCGCGTGTCCCGATGCCGAGTGAAGAGAAGGGGAACCGGGCCATGTGCATGCGACGCACCACCGCTTTCGTTCCCCCGGCCCGGTACGACGTGATCCCGGTGTCTCGCGATGCCCGGTGCCGGCTGCGCGGCCGCCACCGTATGCCCGTGACGCTGTCCTAGTTCCCGCCCCCTCCCTCCGCACCCCGCTGCCGGCTCACGCCGGCCGGGGCGAGGCGGGGCCGTGTGACGTGTGCAGTTCCGGGAATCGCGCTGCCTGTTTCCTCATCACTCGAAAGGCCCCAGGCCATGCGCAGCAACCGGCGACCCCTCGCCTCCATTTCCCCCGCCACCGTCCGCAATCTGGGCATTCTTGCCCACGTCGACGCGGGCAAGACCACCGTCACCGAACGCATCCTGTTCGCGACCGGTGCCATCCACAAACGCGGCGAGGTACACGACGGAACGACCGTCACCGACTTCGACGCCCAGGAACGCGACCGCGGCATCACCATCTTCGCCGCGGCCGTGAGCTGCAGCTGGGGCGGCCACCGCGTCAACCTGATCGACACCCCGGGCCACGTCGACTTCGCCGACGAGGTCGAGCGTTCCCTGCGCGTCCTCGACGGCGCCGTCGCGGTGTTCGACGCCGTCGCCGGGGTCGAGCCGCAGAGCGAGTCGGTGTGGCGGCAGGCCGACCGGCACGGGGTGCCGCGGATCGCGTTCGTCAACAAGCTCGACCGGGCGGGCGCCGACCTCGACTCGGCCGTCGCCTCCCTCCGCGAACGGCTGGGCGTGGTACCGCTGGTGGTCCAGTTGCCCATCGGCCGGGAGGACGGATTCACCGGGGTCGTCGACCTGCTGGAGATGCGCGCGCTGCACTGGCACGCGGACGGACACCCGCACGGGCGCGCGGACACGAACGGCGGGGACGGCATGTACGAGAGCGGACCGGTGCCCGACGAGCTGCGGGAGGAGGCGCGGCGGCGCCGCCGGCTCCTCGAGGAGACGGTCGCCTCTCTGCACGCGGACGCCCTGGAGGAGTTCTGCGCGGCTTCGACGCTGAGCGGGCCGACCCTGGCCCGAGCACTGCGCGAGCTGACGCTCGCCGGGGACGGCGTCGTCGTGCTGTGCGGGTCGGCCTACCGCAACCGCGGGATCGAGCCGCTGCTGGACGCTGTACTCGCGTACCTGCCGTCACCCGCAGACATGCCGCCGGTACGGGGTACGAGCGGCGCGGCCGGAGGCCTGGACGAGGAACGCGCCCCCGATCCGGCCGGACCGTTCGCGGCGCTGGCCTTCAAGGTGACGGCGACGGCGACCGGGCGGCTCACCTACCTACGGGTCTACTCGGGCACACTGCGCAAGGGCCAGTCCGTACTGGACGCCGCGACGGGGCGTACGGAGCGGATCGGCCGCATCCTGCGGGTCCAGGCCGACCGGCACGAGGAACGGGAGGAGGCGGTGGCGGGCGACATCGTCGCCGTGATCGGACTGAAGGCCGCCCGGGCCGGCACGACCCTGTCGGAACCGGGAGCTCCGCTGGTCCTCGAACCGCCCTCGGTGGCCGAACCGGTGGTGTCGGTGGCTGTCGAGGCGGGCCGCGCCGGCGATACCGGGCGGCTCGCGGCGGCCTTGGCGCACCTTGTGGAGGAGGACCCCTCGCTGGCGGTGCGCCTTGATCCGGAGAGCGGCCAGACGGTGTTGTCGGGGATGGGTGAGCTCCACCTGGAGGTGGCCGTGGAGAAGATCCGTAGCGGTCACGGCCTGGAGGTCGTCGTCGGGCGCCCGCGGGTCTCCTACCGGGAGACCGTCGTACGTGGCGTCACCGGCTTCGTCTACCGGCACGTCAAACAGGACGGTGGGGCGGGCCAGTTCGCGCACGTCGTCATCGACGTCGAGCCGCTGGGTGAGGCCTCGGGCTTCGAGTTCGGGTGCGCGGTCGTCGGTGGCCGGGTGCCGCAGGAGTACGCACGTGCCGTCGAAGCCGGCTGCCGGGACGCCCTCGCCGAAGGACCGCTCGGCGGGTATCCGGTGACGGGGCTGCGGGTCACGCTCACCGACGGGGCCACGCACTCCCAGGATTCCTCGGAGCCGGCGTTCCGTGCGGCGGGCCGGTTCGCCCTGCGCGAGGCGCTTGCCGCGAGCACCGTGGAACTGCTGGAACCCGTGGTGGAGGTCACGGTGAGCGTGCCCGAGGACGCTGTGGGCGCGGTGCTCGGTGACCTCGCGGCCCGGCGCGGCCGGATCTCGGGGTCCGTGTCCGGTGGGCGGGGGACGGCGTTGGTCACGGCGGTCGTGCCGCTGGCCGAGCTGTTCGGCTACGCGACCCGACTGCGCGGGCGGACCCGGGGCCGCGGCACCTTCACCACCCGGCCCGCGGCCCTCGCGCCGGTTCCCCCTTCGGTCGCCGCCGCGGTGCTGACCCGCTAGCCGGAGGGCTCCCGCTCCGCCCCGTGGCCCGGGGCGGAGCGGGGGCGCGGACCGGCCTCCGTGGCCGGATCCAGGGCTCGTGGGGCGGGACGGGTGCGGCCATGATGGCCCGATGGACAGACGGGTGGACTTACGACCGGCCGAACACGAAGCGCCGCCGGAGCACTGTGGCCGCCCCGGCGTCCCCGGGTCGTCGGGCCGTTCCGGGCTCCCCGGACTTTCCGGGGAGGCGCCCGGTGAGGCGTACGCAGTGTCGGCCGAGTTCTACGACCTGTTGCACGCCCGTGCCTATCACCGGCACGCGCTCGCCCTCGCCGCTCCGGCAGCCGCCGCGCGGCTCGGGATCGTCGAAGTCGGCGCGGGGACGGGCCTGGTCACCGGCGTACTGATCGGCGCTTCGAACGTCCCCGTCCACGCGGTGGAGCCCTCGCCCGCGATGCGGACCGTACTGCTCTCACGACTGCACCCCCCGGTGGGCGGTTCCGCGGGAGAGCGGGTGACGGTGCACGCCTGCTCCGCCCTCGACCTGTCGCTGGACGGGCCCGCCGACCTGGCCGTCTGCCTGCGGTTGGTGCCCTGTCTGCCGCCCGTCGAGCGCCGCGCGCTGTGGCGGGTGCTGGCGGGACTGCTGGTGCCGGGCGGTCTGCTGTTCCTGGACCGGCCACCGTCGGGTGTCCCCGCGCAGCCGGTGCGGCGTGGGCTGGGGCAGGTCCGGCTGGGCCTGGACACCTACCACGGGCTGCTCACCCAATGCGCCGAGGACGGCCGCATCCGCTACGACTACTCCTATCTGGTGTGCCGTCAGGGGCGGGTCCTGCGCCAGGCCCGGGAGTCCTTCCTCCTGTGGCCGCTGCCGAGGCGGGAGCTGGGCCGGGAGCTCGCGGCGGCCGGCCTCATATTGGAGGACGACCTGACGGCGGACGTGCTTCGTGCCCGCCGAGGTGCCTGACGGTGCGTGCCCCGGTACGGGCCTGCTCCGGAGCCGCTGCCACATGGCGGAGCCGAAAGACAGGCGCCGGCCCGCCCCCCGTCGCGCGGCCGCGTGCAACACCGTCGCCGCACCATGACTCCGGCCGTTCATTGCGCGAGACCTACGGAATCTGCCCCGTCGAGTGCCGTACCCCCGTCTTGCCGCTCGCCGAATTGTTCCCGGAGCAGGTCAAGGGTGCTTCCGGGGCCCCTTTACCCGGCTGGGTTCGAGCGTGATGGACTCCTGCACGGAGCCCGACGAGGTCGGACGACGGCCGGCCGCCATGATCGAGGACAGTGCCGGTTGCTTCGACGACTACCAGGTCGCTGTTCAGGCTCCGCCTCCCGGATCGGGTCTGCCGGCGCTGCCCGCGGACACCGGGCTGGTGCAGGCCTTCAGCGGCCACCGCCGGGTCATGGTGGTCGCCATGGGTGGTCCGACGGTCGAACCGCCGACTTCCGGCAGCTGGTGGACCGGATGACACCGCTCCAGGACGCGGTCTCGGGGAAGGTCGGCGCGCACGAGGGCGCCGGCTGAGACCGGGCGAGAGGACTGTTCAGTCGACGGGCCAGGTGTGGACCGGGGCGTTCATGTGCATGAAGTCCATGTACTGGCACGTCATCCGGCGCAACGACTCGTGGCGGCGCAGGTTGTCGTCGAGGTGGTGGAACATCTCCGACTGCCAGGTGGCGCCGTTGCGCCCGGACACGCAGCGCTGTTCGATCACGCCCAGCAGTTGTTCGCGCCACATGTCGTCCATGCCCGTGGCTTCCAGGCCCCGGTGCGCCAGCGGCAGCAGTCGGCGCAGGACGAGTTCGGCGGCCGGGACCTCGCCCATGCCGGGCCAGTAGAGCGAGGCGTCGATGCCGTGCCGGGCGGCAAGGTGCAGGTTCTCCTCCGCGGCGGAGAAGGACATGCGGGACCACACCGGGCGCTCCTCCTCGACCAGTGCCCGGGTCAGGCCGAAGTAGAAGGCGCCGTTGGCGAGGATGTCGGCCACGGTCGGCCCGGCCGGCAGGACCCGGTTCTCCACGCGCAGGTGCGGTTTGCCGTGGGCGACGGCGTACACGGGCCGGTTCCACCGGTAGATCGTTCCGTTGTGCAGGCTCAGTTCTGCCAGCTCGGGCACGTCCCCCGCTTGCAGGGTGGCGTGCGGGTCCTCGTCCTCGCAGAGGGGCAGCAGGGCGGGGAAGTAGCGCTGGTTCTCCTCGAAGAGGTCGAACACGCTGGTGATCCAGCGCTCCCCGAACCACACCCTGGGCCGTACGCCCTGCACCTTGATCTCCTCGGGACGGGTGTCGGTGGCTTGCTCGAACAAGGGGATACGGGTCTCGCGCCACAGCTCCTTGCCGAACAGGAAGGGCGCGTTGGCTGCGAGGGCGACCTGGACCCCGGCGATGGCCTGCGCCGCGTTCCAGTAGGGGCCGAAGTCATCGGGAGCGACCTGGAGATGGAACTGGACGCTGGTGCAGGCCGCTTCGGGGGTGATCGTGTCGGCGTAGGCCCGCAGCCTCTCGACCCCGTCGAGGGCGATCCGCAGGTCCTCGCCGCGGGCGGCGAACACCTGCTCGTTCAGGAGGTGGTACCGGGGGTTCTCCGAGAGGGCGTGTCCTCCCACGTCCTTTTGCTGGAGAGTCGGCAGGATGCCGATCATGACGAGGTGGGCGCCGACCGTCGCGGCCCGTTCCTCGGCGTGATTGAGCGCGTCACGGATCTCGCGCTCCCAGGCATCAGGACCGCCGTCGGCCAGCCGCCGGGGCGGAAGGTTGATCTCCAGGTTGAAGCGGCCCAGCTCGGTCGACCAGGCGGGGTCGGCGATGGCAGCGAGAACGTCGCTGTTGCACATGGCCGGCTCGCCGGAACCGTCGACCAGGTTGAGCTCGATCTCAAGGCCGACCTGGGGCCGCTCGTAATCGAACCGGGACTCGCGCAGCATGCGGGCGAACGCGTCGAGGCAGGACTGCGTCTTGTTCCGGTAGCGGCGCCGGTCCTCCCTGGTGAACCTCAGCGCCGGGACGTCCCGTCCCATCGGGCCTCCCGCGTCCCCCGGCGCTCGGGTCCGGGTGCTCGAGGGCGTTCTCCCTCCAGCGTCGCACGCCGCACGCGGCGGCGCCCGCGGCGCCGGAAGTCCACCGTGCTCCCGGGGCCGGCGGCAAGCGCGGTCACGGGGTGGTGATGCCCCACGCCGGGAAATCGGTACGCGCGTCAGGCCCGGGCCTTACAGAGCCGCACGAACTCGTCGGAGCCGGCCACGAACAAGAGGTGATCGGCGCCGCCCTCAGCACCCGGGGCACGCCCGTCGAGCGCGGGAACATCGATGCCCCCATCGCCGCACAGGGTTTCGTCGGGGACGGGGAGTCGACCGGCAGTTTCGCCTGCATCACCAGGTGCCCCGGAAGCACAGGTTCTCGCGATCGGCAATGCTCCATGGGGGAAATTCGGCGGAGGAGTCAGCTGGGGTCCTTGAGGGTGTGGGGGCCGCGCCGCTCGACATCAGCCAGAGCCGAGGCTGCTCGAACCGGCCCGGGCGTTGAACACACCCCGCACTAGTCACGCTGACCGAGACTCGGGTGACAGGTCAGACCCATTCACGTCCCCGGCGACTCCGCCACCGGGGACTCACCACACCCTAGGTCGGATCGTCAGTCATCCGAACCAGCGATAGCACCACCCGAGGCGATCTACGAGGTCGGACGCGTGTTCCCGCCCCGCGCCTCCACCGTGCGGCCCCGCTGCCCCGGCGGGCGCGGGGCCGGTCGGTCAGGTGGTCTGTGTTCCGCCGGCCAGTTTGGGGGCCAGGTCTCGGGCGAATTGGGCGCCACGGCTACACGAGGCACTGCCGCGGGGTTCGGATTCGAGGACGGCGGCGTAGCCGTCGGGGGTCCGCCAGTCGACCTCGCACCGGTCCTCCTCCTGGTTCACGTAGGCCGCAGCGGAGGTGAGCCCGTCCAGGTGCAGGTTGGCCGACTCCTTCGGATTCTTGCGGTCCGTGATCAGGTGGAACGGGGCGGTGGAGTAGGCCAACGTCATCGTCTGGTTGTTGTCCACCGTCGCGGCCCCGACCTTCCAGGTGCAGGTCTTCACTCGGTCGGAGCCGTTGGTGAAGCCGCCGGCCTGCCCGACGCTGGTGAGCTGGTGGTCTTGGATGAGGGAGTAGTTCGTGACGTCGCACGGGTCCCCGCTCCACGCGGCGGCCTTCGCGCTCGCCGACGACCCGGACGTCCCCGAGCCGCCTCCGGCGTCGAAGGGGTGCAGCAGTGCGACGGTGGCCCAGGCGGCGGCACCGACGGCCAGGGTCGCGGCCGCCGCCACCGGCACCGCGCGGCGGCGCCGCACCGGCCCGGATTCCGGGCCGGAGCCCGGTCCGGTGACGGCCGGTTCGGGGGTGGCGCGCTCGCGCAGGACGACCGTCGCCGCGCGCCGCTCGCCGATCATCGCCGCGACCCCGGCGGGCAGCCACTGTGTGTCGTCGGCGGCGGTCACCAGGTGTTGCAGCGCGTCCGACACCAGCGGACGCCTGCCCGGCTCGGGGGCCAGGCAGATCCGGAGGAACGCAGTCAGCTCGTCCGGCACCCCCTCCAGATCCGGGGGCTCGTGCACCGTCCGGTAGAGGATGACGTCGGGGCGGCCCTGCCCGTAGGGGCTGTGCCCGGTGGCGGCGTAGGTGAGGACGCAGCCGAGCGCGAACACGTCGGAGGCCGGCCCGGTGGACTCGCCCCGGGCCTGCTCCGGCGACATGAAGCCAGGGGTGCCGATCACCGCCCCGGTGTGCTGGCCGCCGTCCAGGGCTCGGGCGATCCCGAAGTCGATGACCCGCGGGCCGTCGTCGGCGACGATGACGTTCGCGGGCTTCAGATCCCGGTGAACCAGGTCGGCGGCGTGGATGGCGGCCAGACCCTCGGCCAGGCCGGAGCCGAGCACCCGAAGCGCCCGAAGCGGCAGCGGCCCGCTGTCGCGAACCACCTGGTGCAGCGACGGGCCGGGGATGTAGGCGGTGACCAGCCAGGGCCGGACCGCGTCGGTGTCGGCGTCCACCACCTGCGCCGTGTAGAACCCGCCGACCTTCCGTGCGGCCTTCACCTCCAGCGCGAAGCGCCGGCGGAAGTCGGCGTCGTGCGCGAGCTCGGCTGCCACCACCTTGACCGCCACCAACCGGCCGCCCGGCGACCGACCGAGGAACACCTCGCCCATCCCGCCCCGGCCCAGCCGCCGCACCAGCTCGTACGGCCCGACCTGACGCGGGTCCTCCGCGTCCAGCGGCCGGATCATCCGACCGACCACAACTGGACGGCGCCCAGCAGCTCGGCAGTGTCGGTGGTCAGGGCCAGCTGCTTGCCGTCCGGACCGAACACAACCTGCCCCCCGCCGCTGCGCCCCGTCTCCACATGCGTCCACTTGCGGGAGTCGAGGTTCCACACCGTCACCCCACCACCCTGGGAGTAGGCACTGGCAGCGCCGGCGATCAGTTTCCCGTCGGGGCTGATCGACACGCTCTGGACGTGCGCGTTGACGTCGGCCAGGGTCGCGGTCCGCTTCCTGCCGGCCACATCCCACACGGCGACGCCGCCGAACGAACCGAACAGGGTCTTCCCGTCGGGGGCAAAATCGAGCGAGGTCACACCGTACGGGTCGGTCTTTCCCAGGGCGAGGGTCGCGATCGGGGCGAAGGACGAGGAGACGTCGAACAAATCCACCGCGCCCTTCAGGTCACTGCCGTAGCCAACGGCCAAGATCCTGCCGTCCGGGCTGAACGCGACACTGCGCGCGGCGCCCAGGGTGCCGTTCGACCCGGGCCCGAGGACCAGGGACGCGACCTGCTTGCCGGACGTCACCTCCCACACCAACGCCGTGCCGATGCTGTCACGCCCGTCCCGGCCGAGCGCGACCAGCCGCCCGTCCGGACTGAACGCCACCGTGTACGGCTGCGCCAGCAGGTTCCCCTGGGAGGCGGCGACCAGCGTGATCACCTCCCGGCGGCCGGCCGCGTCCCAGACCGTGACGGCAGCCCGACCGTGCTCACGGTCCTTGTCGTCACGGCTGCGCAGGTCGGGAGGCAGGGTGTAGGAGGCGGCGAGAAGGCCGCCGGTGCGGGAGAAGGCGACGGCGTTGGCGTCGCCCAGGGCGCGGTCCACCGCGAGCACACCCACCTGGCCGCCCGCGACCGGGTCGATCAGGACGACCTTGTTCAAGCCACCGGTCGCCAAGAGCTTCCCGTCCGGGCTGAAGGCGATCCCCTTGCCGTCGCCGTTCTCACGGCCCACCTCGACCAGCGCGCCCGCCGTCAACTTCACGACTTCGGCCGCGGAGCCGGTCCCGGGCCCGCCGCCCGAGGCTCTGTCGGAGGAGCCGGGGGTGCCACTGGCCGGCCGGTCCTCGCCGGCGGCGGCCCAGATCCCCACGGGCACCGCGACGGCCGCGAGGGCGGCGATACCGGCAGCCGCCAGAAGCGCCCGCCGCCCCGGCTGTGCCCTGGTCCCGATGTGGGTGCCGGCCTCGGCCTTCCACTCGCCCACCATGGCGACGAGGGTGGGCGGCAGCCAGTCGCCCGGACCTGGCCCGGCCAGGTTGCGTACCACCTCGTCGAGATCCGGGCGGGCCTGCGGGTCCTTGGCCAGGCAGGCGCCGATCAGACCGAGCAGCGGGTGGGGCACCCCCGCGAGGTCCGGTTCCCGCGTCACCACGCGCAGCAGCGCATCCGACCCGATTCCATCGCCGAAGGCGTTGCGCCCGGTGGCGGCAAAGACCAGCACGGAGCCGAGGGAGAAAACGTCCGAGGCCGCGACGGCCGTGCCGGCGCGCACCTGTTCCGGCGCGAGGAACACGCCGCCCGGTGCCGCGGCGACCGTCCGGGACGGATGGGCGGCGTCCCTCAGCCGGTCGAGCGCGAAGTCGGTCAGCCGCGGACCGTCGTCAGCGAGGATCACGTCGCTTGGGGTGAGACCACCGTGCAGCAGATCGGCCGCGTGTACAGCGGCCAATGCCTCCGCCAGCCCGGACCCCAGCGCCCGCACCGCCTCTTCCGGCAGCGGCCCGTGCGCCGCCACCGCCTCCCGCAGCGACGGACCGGGGATGTACTCGCTCGCCACCCACAGCACGTCCCCATCGGCGGCGGCGTCCACCACCTGCGCCGTGTAGACGCCGCTCACTGCCCGCGCCGAGGTGGTCAGCTCCGAGAAACGGCGCCGAAACTCCGCATCGGCCGCCAACTCGGGCGCGACCACCCGCACCGCCACCAGCCGGCCGCTGCGGGAGCGGCCAAGGAACACCGTCCCCAGCTCCCCACCGCCCAACCGCCCGACCAGCCGATAACCGCCCACTTCACGCGGATCGCCCGCCCGCAGGGGTGTCGTCATCTACGTGTTCCCTCCCGAATCAATCCATGGCGCCCAGGTCCCTCCGGCCGCTGATCGTGCGCGGAACGACGAAGGTGGGCGGCGTGCGTCAACGGGCCGAGAGCGAGCCCGAGCCGGCCTTGCAGCCCAGGCCTGGGCCCCGCGCGCCGCCCGGTGCCGCTCCAGCAGGACCGCGCCCTCCAAGACGGCCTGTCGGACGGCTTCCCTGAGCCGGCCGTGCCCCTCCGTCGGAAAGAACTTCCGCTTCCTCGGCACCTGCCGGCACCGGGCCCGTGATCGCGAGCAGAATCGGAATCCCGTTGTGCCACATCCGTCGTGTGCCCCTCCGGGTCACGTTCGATCGAACGGAGCCGGTGGAGGCGGTCAGGTGTGCTCCGGCCGGCCCCGACCCCGCTCTCGAACGTAGCCGCGCGAAGCAGCGTTCGGCTTGGACGAATGTGACCTCGTCCTAGAGCGCGAAGGCCTCGTCCACCGGGCGGGTGGTCGTCGCCATCCGGCCGGGGGTGAGGCCGGCCAGGGATCGGAACTCCCGCGTGAGGTGGGCCTGGTCGTAGAAGCCGCACCTGGCGGCGATTCCGGCGAGGTCCACGGGCCCGCGGGCAACCAGCTCCGCGGCGCGGCGGAACCGGAGGACTCGGGCCGAGGTCTTCGGCGTGAGCCCGACCTGCTCGGTGAACCGGCGAACCAGGTAGCTGCGGCTCCACCCCACTTCGTCGGCGAGCCGGGCGATGGGAAGCGCACCGGCCGAGTCGGAGAGCAGACGCCACGCGTGCTCGACCTCGGGTGCGGGCTCCGGGCCGCGCCCGAGCCGGGCCAGCAGCACGGCGTCGAGCAGGTCGAACCTGGCGCCCCAGTCACGGGCGGCCGCCAGACGCTCCACCAGCACACCGGCCTCGGGGCCCAGGACGCCGTCCAGCTCGACCACGCGGTTGGTCAACTCGCGCATGGGAAGGGCGAGCAGCCGGTAGGCACCGAGGGGGGTGAACTCCAGGCGGATCACCTCCTGCCGGCCACCGGGATGTGCGCACCACGCGGGCCGGTCCTCCATGCCCACCACCGCCGAACCGATCCGGCCGGTGCCCGGGCCCGGCATGCCGAGGCGGCGGATCTGGCTGAACGGCTCGGCCAGGCTGAGCGTCAGTATGACGTGGCCGGTCGGAACCATCCGGACCTGGTAGGGCGGGGCCAGGTGGGAGTAGCCGGTGCGGCCGCACAGATAGGGCTGCAGTCCGGGGTGTAGGGGGCGGGTTACCCGTCGCAGACCGCCGGCGCCGATGACCGTAACCTCACGATCCACTCCGCCACCACGTCCGCCCTCGCGGTCCACCAGACATCCCCTTCGCCCGGGACCTGCCAGACGGGGCGCATCCCCTCGGCCGAAAGTTCGCCGGTCACGGAGGTCTACGGTCGCCGGCCCCGCTCGCACCAACGATATACAAGGCGCGCCGGAGCGTCATAGAGGTAGTCCCTGAGGGAGGCAGGCATGGTGATGAACCCCGCCGCGCGAGCGGCCCAGGCCCTCCTCACCTGCCGCATCGCGATTACCGTGGCCGAGTCCGCCGCCGCCGGCCGGGCCCGCGCCCCCTGCCGGCGCAACGCGGTTGAGACCGGGAGCTCGGCCGTGCCGCGGGTGTCGGCCCTCCGGGTCAGGGTCGGCCACGCCTCCCCGACGCCGGAGTCTCGACCACGGATCGGCGGGCGAGGGCGCTACGGTTGCGCGCTGCGCACCGCAAGCTCAGTCGAACCGCACGCAGATCGCCACCGGTAGCTTCGGCGACCAAGTCCCAGTGCTGTAGTCGTACGCCTGTGCGTAGCCGTTGTTGCCGGGGGCGCAGGGAGCGGCGATGTCCGTCTCCAGATAGGCGGCCCCGCCGGGGACGCCGGAATTCGACTTCGCGATCACATTCCCGTGGTACCTGAGCTGCCCGGAGTTGTACTTGACGGCTATGTAGACCTTGCCACCGAGGGTGAAGTTCCCTCCGCCGATCTTGAGGTGCCCCCGGTAGGTGTACTGGAACAAGTAGAGGCCTTGCGGCGCCTTGTCCAGACCGACTTGGGTCGAGCCGGCCGGGGTGCCCACGTCCGAGGGCGTTGCGCCGGCCGGAGAGGCGGCGAGGCCGAGCACCGCCAGTGCTGTCGCACTCAGCACAAAGCGTCGTGGCCAGTGGGATGTCGAGCGCGGAAGCGTGCCCATGACTGCTCCTTTCGCTGGTTCGAAACCGTCACCGCAGGCGTGCGTTCGGGTAGATGTTCGGAGGCAAACGGGTACGGGAAAAGCGAGTCCGAGCGCTGCCACGGTTGCCGCCGGGGGTCGAAGTTGTAGACACCCGCTTGGCGGTGATGGTCCACACTTCACGACGGGCGCGGCATCATGCCGGAAATGCGGGCGGCTGAGGTAAGTACCGTTACTCGGCCACGCCATGTGAAGGCACTCAAGAACCTGTTTCGAACATCGCTGGACAGTGGGCCGGATGGCCCTCACGTCAGCGGTGCATACCGTCTGCCGGGGCCCCGTGCTGCCGATACTTACTGCGAGACCACGGTTCCAAGCTAAGCCGGAGAGGCGCAGACCGCCTGCCGGGCCTGTGCCACACCCGGGGGGAAGGGCTCCGCAAGGGGATGCGGCGGGGTGTCAACACGAGTTCTCCCCGACCGTCAGCCCGAGGGCGAGCTGAGGTCTTCGCCGGCGTTCCACGCGCCGGCTTTTGACCGCTGCCGCACCGGGACAGCATGGCTGAGCGCCCGCGAAGCCCGACATCGGCGCCGCCGCGACATCCCCGTCGGACCGGTCATGATTTGCCGGCTCCAGGACCCCCGGGGGGCATGGCGCGGACCGCGTGAGCGGTGTGCCGCGTGAGCGGTGTGCCGCCGTCGGTGGGCCTGTCAGTTCGCTGCCGGTGCGCCGTTCCGCCATCGGCGCGTCCCGGGCCACACCGCGGGTGTCGCCAAGGTGCGGTCGCCGGCATGCGGTGTGCCCTGCCGCCGAAAGTCGGTCATAGGGGCGGCGTCGCCGTCAACATGTCGACGAGCTGTGCCAATTCGGTACGTTGCCGGTCGGTCAGTGTGGCGTAGAGCGGCTTCCCCATCTCAGTCCGGATCTCGGAGACCATCCCGTTGGCGACCCGCGGTCTTGCTTGTGCCCGAGGCCGCCCGCTGTTGGCACTCGTTTCAGTGGAGCGAGTAACTCCTTCTTCCCTCAGATCAGTTCATGTAGACGTATCACCACTTCATGATCCGGCATCGAGCGCTTCTTCAGACGGACCCTGGTCGGGCCCGCTCCAGTCGAAGGTGATGTGCTTGCTCGACTGGCCTTCCCTGCTCCACTGGAATCCGTAGGCGTCCGCGCGGTCCGCTGTGGAACGGCCCCAGGTCGCGACCTGGCCCGGTCCGGTCTCCGCGCCGGGCAGATTCGTGGACTGGGCGCGGGCGCCCTCCGGCGTGGTCGGTCCGGTGAGTGCTTCCGCGCTTGCCTCCACCCGCCCGGGGACCACGGCCCGCCAGCTCGCGAGGTCGTCGGCGACCTCGAACTCGATGGGGGCGAATTCCATGCCGCGCAGCTCAGCGCCCATCATGTTCATCATCTCGGCGGGCCAACTGCCCGCCTGCCCACCGAAGATCATCTGGAGTGCTTCGCGCTGCGCGTCGTCGGCGCGCTCGTCCACGAAGACCGCCGCGTACGTGTCGGAGTGCTCGGCCCAGAGATTACCGACGAAGGAGCCCAGCATCAGCACATTGAGGCCGTCCAGCGGTACATCCCCGTAGTGACCCTCGCGGATGTGCCACGCCAGGACGCCTTCGCAGTCGCCGTCGGTGGGCAGCTGCGCGAAGGAGCAGGGGCAGGGCACGTTGCACTTGCAGGTGTCGAACCAGTCGCCTGCCGCGTGCCACCTCGGAACGGTCGCCGTCGTCTCGGACATATCCCTGCCTCCTCGTGACCGCGTACCGGACGTCGGTCTCGGGCGGACGGCAGAGCCCCCGGGGCCATCACCGGCCCACGCCCGGGTCGTACAGGGTCTCCATCCCGATTATCCTCCCCGGCGGCCCGGCGGTCCCGATTCCGCACGGGCACGCACAGGTCCACTGTGATGTGCTGGAGGTGTGCGCTTCGACCGGAGGGCCCTGGCACCACCCCTGCGTCCGGCAAATCTGCTGTCGGCCCGGCAGCTGGCGCTCGCCTGGTCCCTGCTGACACTGATCGCCCTGCTCGCCTGGGTGCTGGTCGTCGGCCAAGCCCGTGACATGGGGGTCGAGCCGGGCACCATGGGCATGGGCCTCCCGGTGTTCCTGCTGTTCTGGCTGACGATGATGATCGCCATGATGTTCCCGTCCGTGGCCCCCGTGGCCATCACCTGGACCCGGGCCATCGGCCGGCAGTCCGCCGGAGCCACCCGCGTGGCCCGTACCACCCAGTTCGTGGTCGGATACCTCCTGTCCTGGACGGTCTTCGGCCTGATCGCCTACGGGCTCCTCGCGGCGACCGGAGCCCTGGTGGACGAGCACCCCACCGTCGGTCGTTGGATCGGCGCGGGCGCCTTCCTGCTGGCCGGGCTGTACCAGTTCACCCCGCTCAAAAACCTCTGCCTGCGGCACTGCCGCAGTCCCATGGGCCAGCTCATGCGCTACGCCGCCTTCCGGCCCGGGGCCCGCGACCTGCGGGTCGGGGCCCACCACGGGGCGTACTGCGTCGGCTGCTGCTGGGGACTGATGATCGTCCTCGTCCCGCTTGGCGTGATGAACGTCCTGGCGATGGCGGCGGTGGCCGTGGTGATCTTCATCGAGAAGCTGTGGCGTCTGGGCCCCCTCTTCTCCGCCGCTGTAGGGCTGGCGTTCGTCGTCCTTGCCGTCCTGGCCCCCTTCCAGTCCTGGCTGCTGCCGGGACTGACGCCGCCGCAGTCACCGATGACGCAGATGCTCCCGCCCTAAGCCTCGTCGTCGAATTCCCGCCCGCCCGGCAGGCGTGTTCGTCCGCCTCGTCGCGACGCCCGCCGCGCCTCCCGCCGCCAAGTGGGCGAGGGAGGTACCGCCGTCCGCCGTGAGCACCGGTGGGGCACCACCACCCAGCAGCAGCAGCCGGGGGCATCCACGAGCATCGCCTCACCTCGCCATCGGCTCCCGCTCCGGCTCCGGCTCACCACGCTGTCCGCCCCGGCTCACCGCCTCGACGAGCGGCGCGGCCAGCGGCTCGGGTAGACCCAGCAGGCGCAGTGCCTCGGGCAGCGTGGTGGCCGGCACGGCCGCGGACTCGGCGGCCCGCGCGGCCTGCCGGTACCGGGCCAGGGCGGCCGCGTCGTCACCGCGCGCCTCGGCGACCCGGCCCAGCCCTGCCAGCGTGCGCACGCGGTTGCCGAGCCCCTTCACCCAGTGCGGGTCGAGCTGTCCCAGGGCCTGGGTGTAGAGGTCCTCCGCCATGGCCGCGTCCCGCTCCACGAGGGCGAGGTCGCCCAGCCCGCGCAGGGCCGCCGCCAGGGCCCCGGTGCTGCCGGCCCGGCGGGCCAGCCCGGCCGCCCGGACGTAGTCGGCACGGGCCGAGGCCGGGTCGCCGCCGGCACCCAGGTCGCCCCGGTTGACCAGCAGGTCGGCGCAGTCCTCCAGAGCGCCCAGCTGCTCGGCGAGGCCGAGCGCCTCGTCGGTGAGCGCGGCCGCCGTCGGCCCGTCGCCCCGTGCCCCCGCGACACCGGCGAGGGCGTCAAGCGCCAGCGCGGTGCCCCACCGGTCGCCCAGCGCGCGGAACTGCGCGACCGCCGAGCGAAAGGCCCGTTCGGCCGCCGCCGGGTCCTGCTCGCCCAGCGCCCCGAACCCGGTGACGTAGTGGGCGACGGCCCTGGCCCACGGCTCGTGACTGTCCCGCTGGGCCGCGACGAAGGCGAGTGCGCTGGGAGCGTCCCCCTCGCCGGTCGCGTTGTGCATCATCCACAGCAGCAGGGCGGCCGGGTGGCGGCCCGACCGGTCGGCCGTCCATGCCGCGGTCAGTGCCTTACCCGCCGCCGCCCGGTGCCGGCGCCACGCGTCCACGCCGGCCGGCCCGGACGCGGCGAGCAGCACACAGATCGCGTACTCCTCGCCCAGCCCGTCCGGGGGCGTGTCCCCCACGACGTCGAGGAGGGCGCGGGCCGCCGGCGCCGCCGTGCCGGCGGCACCCCGGATCCACAGATACGTCGAGGCGGCGGCGAGCAAACGCAGGGCGGTGTCGGTCTCCCCCGCCTCGATCGCCCAGCGCACCGCCACCGGCAGGTCGGGCTGCTCCGCGGCGAGGGCCGGCAGCCGCCGCAGCTGTTCGCCGCGCAGCAGCCACGGTTCGGCCTCGGACAGCAGCTCCAGCAGCGTCCGGGCCTGCTCGCGCCGTACCTCCCACCTCTCGCCGGCGGCGTCCAGCCGCTCCGCACCGTAGGCGCGAATCGTCTCCAGCATCCGGCAGCGCCCACCTGTCCACTCCAGGAGCGACTTGTCCGCCAGCGACTGCAGGATGTCCTCGTCCGTGGCACAGACCCGCAGCGCGGACGCGACGCTCGCCCCACCGGCAAACACGGAGAAGCGCCGGGCGGCCCGCTGCTCCGGCTCCGACAGCAGTTCCCAGCTCCAGCCCACCACCGAACGCAGCGTGCGGTGCCGGGTCTCGGGGGCGCGGCTGCCGCTTCCGGTCACCCCGAGCCGGTCGTCCAGCCGGGCCGCCAGCTCCGCGAGGGTCAGGGTGCGCAGCCGGGCCGCCGCCAGCTCGATGGCCAGCGGCAGGTTGTCCAGCGCGGCGCAGACCTGTCGTACGGCGTCGGGGGCGGCATCGAAGCCCCGGCGAACGGCGCGGGCCCGGTCGGTGAACAGGGCCACGGCCGCGCCGTCGTCGAGCGGCCGTACGGGGTGGAGGTGTTCGCCGATGACACCAAGCGGTTCGCGGCTCGTCGCCAGCACGCGAAGGCGCGGGCAGGCCGCCAGCAGACGCGCGGCCAGGACGGCGACCTCCTCTACCAAGTGCTCGCAGTTGTCCAGGACGAGCAGCGGCCCGCGGCCGGACAGCGCCGTGATCAGCCGGTCCAGCGGTCCGTGTGGTCCCGCCGCCAGGTGCAGGCCGCTCTCGCGCAGGCCCAGCGCCCCGAGGAGGGTCTGGGGCAGCGCGGCGGCGTCGCGCAGCGCGGCCAGTTCCACGAAGCACACCTCGTCGCGTGCGGCGCCGGCCACCTCCGCGGACAGCCGGGTCTTGCCGACGCCGCCCGGCCCCGTCAGCGTCACCAGTCGGGCCGTTTCGAGGAGTTGCGCGATCTCGGCCACCTCCCCGGCGCGGCCGACGAAGGCGGTGAGCGGGGCCGGCGGCGCTGCGCGGGCGGGGACGGCGTCGGCCCGCAGCAGCTCACCGTGGAGGGCGACCAGCTCCGGCGCGGGATCCGCGCCCAGCTCGTCGGCGAGCCGCCGCCTGACCTCCTCGAACACGACCAGCGCCGCGGCCTGCCCGCCGTCGGCGGAAAGCGCCCGCATCAGCAGCCCGGCGAGCCGCTCACGCAGCGGATGAAGGCCAAGCAGCTCACGCAACTCCGGTACTGCGTACTGGTGTTCGCCGATCCTCAGCTCCGCTTCGAGCCGGTCCTCCAGTGCCGTCAGCCGCAGTTCCTCAAGTCCTACGGCGGCCGCGCGGGCCGGCTCGCTGTCGGCGAGGTCGGCGAGCGCCGGGCCCCGCCACAGCTCCAGTCCCGCGCGCAGCAAGGGGAGGGCGCCTTCGGCGTCGCCCTCCCGTAGGAGCGAACGGCCCTGGTGCGCCAGCCGTTCGAAGCGTCCGGCATCCACGTCCTGCTCGGTAACGGCGAGGCGATAGCCGGCCCCAACCCGCTGCACCAGCGCCGCGTCGCCCAGAGCCGAACGCAGCCGGGACACCTGGGACTGGATCGCGTGGGCCGAGGGCGCCGTCCCGTCCGGACCGCCGGCCACGACGGTCGCGATGCCGTCGGCCAGCCGGTCGACCGGGACGACCTCGCCGGGCGTGACGAGCAGCAGCGTGAGCAGCGCGCGCCGTGCGGGCCCGCCCAGGGCCACCTCGGTCCCGTCGTCGCTCCACACCTGTGTCCCGCCGAGGATCCCGAAGCGCATGCCGGCAATTATGCCCGCCCGCCTTCGTGCGGACGGTTCAGACGATGGGGCCCAAGTACGTACCGCCGGACACGTCTATGGTCCGCCCGGTAATCCACCGTCCCCCGGGCCCCGCCAGGAAGCCCACGACGTCGGCCACGTCCTCGGGCTCCCCGAGGCGGCCCAGCGCGGTGATCGCCTCCAGCCCCGCGACCACCTCGGGGATCGCGGTGTATCCGGCGGTCAGGTCGGTGCGGATCGCGCCCGGCGCCACCGTGTTCACGGTGATCCCGCGCCGGCCAAGCTCATTGGCGAGGGACGGGGCCAGCGACTCCAGTGCGGCCTTGGTAACCGTGTAACCGACCTGGGTGGAGACGGCGAACCGGCTGGCCGTGGAACCCATGTTCACGATGCGTGAGCCGTCCTTGAGCAGGGGCAGCGCCCGCTGGATCACGAAGAACGGCGCGGTGACGTTGACCGCCAGCAGCCGCTCCCACTCGTCCGGGGTCACCTCGGAGACCGAACTGCCCGACGAGATACCCGCGTTGTTGACGAGGATGTCCAGCCCGTGGCCGTCGAGTCCGGCGAGCATTTCGTCGAACAGCCGGTCCACCGCGCCGGGTTCGCCGAAGCGGGCCCGCACGGCGAACGCCCGCCCGCCGGCTTCCTCGATCCGGGTGACGGTCTCCTTGGCCGCTTCCTCGTCGCCGCCGTAGTGGACCACAACCCGTGCGCCGTCGGCGGCCAGCCGCAGGGCCACCGCCCGGCCGATACCGCGCGAACCACCGGTCACCAGTGCCGTCTTGCCCGTCAGAACACCCATCATCCACTCCTCGTTCGGTTGCCGGTCCGCGGTGTGGGCCCGGCGATGGCTCCACACTCGCGGCACCCGCTCACCGCACGCTCACCACGAGCTCACCGGCCCCGGGCGCGGCGGTGAGCGTCCGCGGCGTGCGGGTGCGCGCCAAGGACCACGCAGGATCGGCACGTCGGGTGGCCGAGGCCCGCGGAGGCGTGCCCGCGGGCCCCGAAGGAACTGCCGCTGGCCGCTTGTACACCTGCTGGTCGAAGACCGGGGCCCGCCGCCGCGACTGCCGCGCCCGAGGCGGTTGTGGAGGGAGTCATTCCCGGGTGGGAGCAGGGCGTCTGACCAGGGATTCCAAGTCCGGCTTCCCTCTTCCGGAGTGCTTTCACGGAAGCAGGCAATCCACTCATTTCATACCGCGCGCCTTATGCTCACTCGCAAACCGGCGGTCCGCCCTGGTGGCTCGCGGGTCTGCTGTAGCGGCGCTGAGGCGCTGTCGAGAACGTGCGATCGACTCCGTCCCCTGGGACATCAGCGGCTACCGCCGGCCACACAAAGAAGAAGGAGAAACCAGCATGGCGATTCAGCGGATGGACAACGTCGGCATCGTCGTCGAGGACATGGACGGCGCCATCGCGTTCTTCGTGGAACTCGGCATGGAGCTGGAGGGCAGGGCAGAGATCGAGGGCGTCTTCGCCGACCAGTGCACCGGACTCGACGGCGTCCGCTGTGACATCGCGATGCTCCGGACCCCGGACGGTCACAGCCGGCTCGAACTGGCGAAGTACCGCAGCCCTGCGGCGGTCAGCGCCGGGCCGCGCAAACGGCCACACAACATCCTGGGCACGCACCGCGTCATGTTCGCCGTCGACGACATCGAGGACACCGTTGCACGCCTGCGCCTTCACGGCGCCGAACTCGTCGGCGAGATCGCACGATTCGAGGACAGCTACCGGCTCTGCTACATCCGCGGCCCGGAGGGCATCATCGTCGGACTCGCCGAGCAACTGCTCTGAGAGGGAGGAACCAGCCCCGTTGCCGCGCACGGCGCCGGCTGGCTCACCGAAGGTGTTGCCGAAGGACCCCCGTACTGCTTCTACGTTGTGCGGAGTTCCAGTCGGCGAGGCCGGCTTCGACGGTCGGTCAGCCGGTGATCGAGAAGAAGATCGAGCCGTCCTCGGCCCACCACCAGGCGCCCCGACCTGTGTTCCACTCCGAGAACCAGCCGTCGAGGGCCTGGATCAACTCCTTCAAGTCGTACTGCAGATCTGGGTCGATGCGGTCCAGGACCACTCGGTAGGCCTCCAGCGCGGGCCCGATCGTCACCATCGGCCAACAGCCCATTTCCGGCGAGCCGTCCACGGGATGGGGGATGGAGAACCCGATCTCTGCGGGAGGGCCACTGTGGATGTACTGGCTCGGCAGGAGTTCAGCCGGAACGCCTTCTGCCCGCAGGGCCTTGTCCAGCACCGAGAAGAAGGTGGTGGGGCTGCTGTAGCTCGCCAGGGTGTCGGAATCGCTTGCGTTGTGGTCGATGACGATTTGGAGGGCCGTGTAGTAGGCACATCCGGCATATCCATCGGAGGAATCGGCCCGACCGGCAATCAGCTCCTCGAGTGCGTCCGGCACCGACAAGCCCCAGTCCACGCCCTGGGCATCGAGGTCGGCTTGACGCCTCCGCGCCTCCTCTCGCATCTTCCCCAGAAGTCGCGACTCGTCGTTGTTCAGGCCCCGGGCGGGGAGGAAACGCGCGACCGCGCATCGATTTGCCATGCTGTAGTTCACTACCTTGCTCATGGCCACATGGTGTCAAAGACCACTGACACCCCGCGGTCACCCGATTGTCGCCAAGCACGCCGAACTCGCGGCGGTCGAGCCGCCGGACAGCATCAGCTTCGAGAGACTCCGAGGAGCTGGTCGGTCGTCACGAGGCGGTGCTCCGTCTCCGCCGTTTCCTTGAGTACCGCGAGAAGGAAGGTGAGGCACCACCCCGTCTCGTGCTGCTCCCGCAGGTGGCCGCGTCCCTCGTTGTAAAGCACGCCCGGGCGCAGGTCGTCGGCATCCGAGAGAAGACGGTGTGACGGAGTCTCGACCCGGCGGGTGTGCTCCCTTGCCGGATGCGCGGTCCGTGCCGGAGAGTCCCCGTAGGACAGGCCCCGCCGGTCGCGGCAAGGGACCGGATGCGGATCGGCGAATCGAGGGAGCAACCATGCAGGGCGGTACGGTCGCGGTGGTTGGCGGAAGCATCGCCGGATGTGCGTTCGCATCAGCGGCGGCACGCGCCGGGGCGGACGAGGTGGTGGTGCTGGAGCGCACTCGCGGGCGGCTCGCCGACAGGGGGCTCGGCTGTGCGTCCACGATGAGCGGGCCGCCGAACTCGCGGCGACCGGCGCCCTGCCCCCGGGCATCGCCGCCCACCGGCTGGTCCGACGCCGGTGGGTGGTCCGGGACACCTCCGCCGGACCGGCCGGGCGCCTGTTCTGGGAGCAGCCCTTCCCCTTTCACTCGTACCACTGGGGACTGCTGTGGAGCGGGTTACGGGAAGCGACGCCTGCATCGGTGGTATACCGCCAGGGCGTGACCGTGACCGGGGTGGCCGTCACCGCAGACCGGGCCGAGGTACGGCTCGCGGACGGGGCCGCCGAGCGATACGACCTGGCCGTCGGCGCCGACGGTTACCGCTCGGTGGTACGGGAGACGGTCTGCCACACTTCGCGCCCCGAGTACGCCGGGTACGTCTGCTGGCGCGGGAACTTCGACGCCCGCCGGCTGGAGGAGACCGGCGAGGCGGACTGGCCGCGCGACGCCGTGACCACCGTGTGCTTCGAGGGCGGCAGTTGTGTCGTCTACCGCATCCCGGGCCCGGCCGGCCCCCGGGTGAACTGGGTTCTGTACGCCATGCCCCCGCAGAGCGGGCGGCTGCGGTTGGACAGCCCCACCAGCTTCCCGCCCGGTCAGGTCACGGCCGAGCTCGCGGCGGCACTGACGGAGCTGCTGGAGCGCTGCTTTCCGCCGTACTGGGCCCGTGTCATCTCGCTGACGGACGCGGAGCACACCTTCGTCCAGCCCATCTACGACCTGGAAAGCGCGCACACCACCGCGGGCCGCCTCCTCCTGGCGGGTGACGCGGCCGTCGTTGCCCGCCCGCACACCACCAGCGGGGCGGCGAAGGCCCTCCAGGACGCCAGCGCTTTCGAGAGCGCCTGGCACCGGTCGGACTCCTGGGACGAGCTGCTGGACGCCTACCGGGCTGCGAGGGGGTCCGCCGGTCGGGAACTCGTCGCCCTCGCTCGCAGGCTCGGCCGGGCCCAGGTGGAGCAGACTCCTGCCTGGGCCGTGATGGACGCCGGCGCGGCGCAGGCGTGGTGGCGGAAGCAGCTCGCGGACGCGGCGGACATCGGCGGACATGCCATGAGCGCCCCGAAGCCGCTCCGTGGGTGATCACGTGACCGCCCGGAGCCTCCGGATGGTGGCCGCGCCCGGGACGCGCTGCCGCCCGCCGTCATCCGTCCGGCCGGATTCGAGCATTTCTGCCGCGAGCCGGTCGAGATGCCCGTCGACGACCGCCGCCGACAGAGGACGCAGTCGGTGCTCGCCGCCAAATATGGACAGATCATGCAGGTCATAGCCGAGGCGTTCGTATCTCGCCCTCGAAAGCAGACTTCGTCAGGTGCTGAAGCAGGCCGCCTTCTCCGGTGACGACGAGTTGGAGGCGGTGGTCGAGCCGCTGTTGCCGGAAGCTGAACGCAAGGCCCGCATCCCTGGTGGAAGAGGCGTCCGGACAGGCTGGTGTTCCCAGCGCGGCGGCGCCGGCGCGATCGCGATGCTCATGCCGAGCATCGGCTTCGGTGCTGCCGTCTGCTTGTCGTCCTCCGACATGGCCGGGGGCTCCTGATGCGCCTTCTTGGCCGTCTTGAGGAATGGGCGCGGGCGCTGGTCCACAGGGACATCGAGCCGGCCGACGTGCTGCTCGGCGACGTCGGTACGGCTCAGGTCGCGCGCTTCGGGGATCGTGCGGGCCTCCTTAGGCCGTCCAGAGGCATCCGGATGGTGATCCCACGGATCGGCACGGACGATGGTGCTCGACCCTCGGGGCAGCCGGACCGTCATGGACGGTGTGGGAAATCGACCCCCCGCCGGTCACAGCGCTCATCGGCTCATCCGGAGCACCGCGTACGGCTCGCAGCCTCAGGAGGCGATCAGGTGAGGACTCCGCCCAAATCCGTATCCGACTCGCGCTTGCGGGCGCGACGAACCCGACGATCACGGACGACACCGGTAGCGATCCTTCTGGTCCTCCTCCTGACGGCGGCCTACCTGGGCCGGTTCGGCATCGAGGACCTCAGCGAGGCCCTGACCTTCGTGGGCCGCATCACCGGCGCCGGCCTCGTCGTCGCCTCTGCCACCGCACTGCTTGGCGGCGCCGCGGTCATGGACCATTGGTTCCGGAAGAGCTTCCCCTACTCCGGAACCGTCGCGCTGGTCGGCACGGTCGCGGCATTGCTGACCAATACCATGCTCCTATTCGAGATCTTGAACGGCGACTCCCCGTATTACAAGGTGCTGTCAGGCCTGCTCACGGCGGGCTCCGCCTGGGCCGTCTTCACGGTGTGGCGGACATTGACCGTGATCCCCGCTCCGAAGCGGGTGGCCACGGCGGTCATCGTCTCCACCGTATTCGCGATCGCCAATTTCGGCTATCAAAACCTCTACCAGCCGTACCGGCACGGGGCCAAGCCCGTCATCAAGTTGGTCATGGGCCCGCCTGCATTGAGTACCGACCGAAAATCATTCGCCGTGCCGGTCGACATCACGCTGGAAAACCACAGCGATGTGGGTTTCTACGTCATGGGCGCCGAGTTCCATGCCATGGGGGAAAAAGTGCCGGTGAGCAGGCATGACCGGCTGCGGCAGGAATGGCGTGTCGACGCCGAGCGGTGGAAGGGGTACCAGGAGAGAAGCCCGCTCTCCCGCAGGGAGATCCACCAGCCCGGCGAGCTGCTGGCGGCGCAGCCGTGGATGGTCCCAGGGGGCTGGATCGAGGCAAGTGACTCGTTCGCCATGCGAACCCTTGTACAGCTGCCCATCGACACGCCGTACGACCAAGTGGCCTTTTACGCCACCGCGAGTCTCGCACGCAAGGACCGACTCCGCCTGGATGCGGTCCGATTTGACAGATATTCCTGGAACGGCGGCGAAGTACCCCTGTGGGTGAAGGAACAGAAGGATTTCGACTCCCTCATTTACAGCGGCAGGGTGCATGAAAACAATTCGATCAGCGAGCGCACCATGGACCCCCGTTTCGTCGACATCTATTGGAGGTTCGGCACGCGGGGCGCAGACGTGTCCGCGTCCATCACAAGGAAGGCAGAGGGCAATCGTATCCCGTCCGAAGCGGAAAACCGGGGGGTGAGGGACCGGTACGGACTCGTCGATGTCGTGACGGGGCCGATCCAGCGATCGCTGTGGGACATCAAGAGCAGCAACCGTCGATGACCGGCGTTACCGCACCGGTCGCGCCGGAGCGTGGGGCCAAACGTTCCAGCCATGCCACGAGGGCAAGAGAGCTGTTCATGCGATCCCAGGATTCGGCGTTCCCAACGCCGAGCTGTGCCTCCCTGACGGCCCGGCACAGCACCTCGATGTCGAACATCTCCTCGACCAGCGGATGCCTCGCGGAGCGGCAGAGGTCGATGAGTGCGTCACCGTGTGTTCTCAAGCCACGGGCGTAGAGCTGGTCGAAGGGAATCTTGACCGTTCGGTCGCGGATCAGGGACGGGAGCAGATCCTTCATGGCTTCGCGCAGCACCGCCTTGGGACGGCCCGGATGGAACGTGGCCTCAACAGGGAGGCGGCGCATCGTGGTGACGACCTCCCGATCGAGGAAGGGGTGCGAGAGGAAGAAACCGTCCCGCGGTGCCCGGTGCCAGGACACCGCGTCGGGAGCGGCGAGGTAATTGGCCGCTTCGAAGAACGACTCCTCCGGCCTGCGCCCGAGCACGAAGCGGCTCTCGGCGATGCTTGCCTCACGGTAGCCGTGGGCCCGCGCAAATCCGGCTCGCAGCCAGCGGGGGCGGGCGAAGCTTCCGAGGCCGCCCAGCACGGTTCCGCGGCGTACGAGCGCGGTGATTTGCTCCGCTGCCAGTGGAAGGGCCGGCCGCATGACGTAGTGGTAGACCACGTCGCGCACGCCGCGCTCGGTTCCTGCGGCCCAGGCACGTGCCTGCTTCGTCATCTGCCGAAGCTGCCCCGTACGGGCCAGTATGTGCAGGTGCATGGGGTTGGCGTCCGCGATCGGATCGGCCCCGCAACCGGTCATGAGGATGTCGCAGCCGAGTTCCGCCGCAGTGCCGTGGAGCCTGCTCCAGAACGGGGCGCGAAAGGCGTGCGCATGAGGCTCGTCCGCGTCGCCCGCGTGGTCTTGGAAGTCGTCGAAGTCAGCCACGTCCCTGACGTCCACAATCATCGGGCGGGCCGCAGGTGCAAGACGGCGAATCTCCTTCATCGCCTCTTCGAGATACGGTTGCTCCCCGGCCAACTCCCCTCTGTCGAAGCGTCCGGCGAGCAGGACGAGGTCCTCACCGCGGGCCCGCCCCGCACCCAGCAGTCGTGCCGCGAGCAACGCGATGCTGGTGGAGTCGGTGCCGCCGGAGACGTGACATGCCGTCGTTCGCCCCACTCGACGCCCGACGGCGTTCTCCAGTGCGAGGCGCAAGTACCTCGCGGCCCCACTGAGGCTGAGCCCCTCTGCCGCCGATACCCGCAGGTCGTCGGCCTCACCGACCCGTCTTCGCACCCGACCGCGCATCTGCCCCGTGATCGAAAGTTCCACGATCTCGCCACCGAGGACGCGGTGCACACCGGAGAACGGGGTGAGTGCCGAGTGCGGCTGCGCCATGTTCCCGGTCAGATACCGGCAGAAGTAACGGCGTTCCAGCTCTTCGAAGTCGCCCAGACTGCGCGCCGACGTACTCACCGCGCTCACGCGCCCACCGGACTCCCTGAAGAACAGGGGAATGCGCGCACGGTCGTCGCGCATCAGCACAATGCGGTCGCGGCACACCAGAACAGCCGCGTAGTCGCCGATGGGCAGACGAGATGTGGCTCCTGAGCGGCCCACATCGTCCAGGAGCCCGCGTGCGCCGGCCACGCGGTCACGGGCCGAGCCGACCCAGCCGACGACCGCGGCAGTGCCGGCCGGTGAGGAGACCGTCGTCACGAGTCCCTGCCGCGCCATGGCCTTCGCCACCAGGAGCCTCGGAGCACCGCCGTCCCAGTCAAGGCGGAGTGCTTGCACGTCACTCGCCGCCGCAACTGATCGAGAGAACGGGCGTGAACCCGTGCCCTCGCGGATCGGCATCCGGGATACACACGCCCGCCGAGGAGCTCCAGGCATGCAAGGCGAACGGGTGCTCGCGCACACCGATGTGAAGCACGGCATTCAGGCCGCATCGCCGCAGAAGGACGAAGGCCGTCACGGCTGCGGCCTTGCAGTCGTCGTTCACCAACCAGCTTCTGCGACTGTGTGATCGAAGCGCTCGTTTCAGCCGCGCCATCTCCTCCGTCGAGGGAAGGTCTGCACGTGCGCACACCGGGGCCACCAAGGACAGGAGCCGAAGGACGCGGCCGAACCCCACAGTTCGGATCAAAAGGTGCACTCCGCGCAGCCAGAGCCCGACTTCGGCGTCCGAGTACGCCTTTCGGCAAGCCGTCGCACACCCGGCGCGCATGAGATCTTTGACGAGCTCGGCGCGTTCTTCAGGGCTTCCCTCGACGAACTTCCGCACGTCGGTCGTCGTCATGCCCAGAAAACGGGTCCGTCGCCTCCAGTCGGAAATCAAAGCGCCGTTGGACATTGCGGTGACACGGCAATGCGGTGACAGAATCCGTGTCATGGCCGCCAGGGCATCGGTCTCCTCCGACACCTCACACACTCCAGACTCGGCCTGCCGCACGGACTCTGCGGCAGGCCGAGTTGGACATGGTGGGCTGTGTCAGCCTTGGTACCCGTGACCGTCGTAGAGCCCCCCGCTGAATCCTCGAATCAAACGGCCGTTGCCGAAAAGAACGATACGATGCGGTATACGGCGCCGCAGCCGTCGAAGGTACATCGCTTACCTCCAAAATCAAGCAACATCGATCATTTCCCACGCTACTCTGCGTCGAATTCCTCGCAACTGGATTGCGGGACAGGTTGAATACGACATCATCCTGTCCTCGGGCAGCGCGGGAGAGGGCCGTGGGGAGGGCGGCCGCGAGAGGGGACGGGACGGCCGCGGCGAGGAAGCGGGCTCGGTACACCGGGCACCATCTTTCGACGACGGTAGGCGTGGACTTCGGCCAGCAGAACACGGCCCAGAGGACGGAGCCGCGGCGACATCCCGCCGGAGCGGCCGGACGGCGCAGCGGATCAACACGCACGGGCCGCGGCCGTTCGGACGGCCTCGGGCAGCCGTGTACCTCTCGGTCGGGCAGTCGGCGGCAGCGGTCCGGCTGCGGACAGAAGGCAGCCTCGCAGCCATCGCAGGCCTGAAACGGGTCCAGACGTCTGACCGGCCCGGCCGCCACGAGCCGTACCGGTGGCGGTGCGTCGGGATCAGGTGCGGTGAGCCGGTACGCGACCACCGAGGCAAGCAGTGCTGCTCGGGAGGCCGAACGAGAAGGTTCGAGTCGGGCGCTGGATCGGGGTCTCGGTCGGGGTTGGGGTCCGGCGAGGAGTAGTCCGGTCCGGATCATGACCCCCGGCGTGGAACAAGGCGGCCGCGCGGGTGCTCCGCATCCCTCGACCGGCGCAGGTTGCAGACCCGAACCCTCGATCGCGGCCATAGGGGGTGCGGCGTCCCACGTGTGGGCCGTGGCGGCCCGCCGCATCCCCACCTCGGCCGCCGCGTGGGCCACGGGACGCCCCGATACGACCCGTCTGACGAGCGACCGCCTACCGAATGGGGTCTGCCGAGTGTCAGCGACGCTCGTGATCAATACACCTGGCGGGATTGCACCCGGGAGCCCTTGGACCGGCTGACCCGAGTCTCCAGCAAGACGCCCAGCAACTCGGTCTCGCCGGGCCCGGTGAGGAGCCGCTTGGGCACGATGAGGAGGCCGGACTTCCAGCCTAGGCGGCCGGTCATGACGTAGAGCCGCTCCGTCTCGTAGCAGCGGTGAACGGCGCGCCACGGCACGCGCACGAGTTCCCTGTCTCCGCGGGAGACGACGACGCCGGTGTCGTCGACGACAGCCTGCTTCTCTCCCTCGGCCTGGTCGGCGCGGAACGCCCGGCCGATGAGCAGCCGGGGCAGCAACCAGGCGAGCACACCGTAAAGGAGAGCGAGTGTCAGCATGCCGACGTTAACCGAGCCGCCGTCGGCGGAAAGCCGTAGGCTCAAGGCCGCCGGCAGGACCGCAAGCACCCCGGTGAGCCACCGCAGACGCCTGAGCCGCCCTGTGGCCGCAAACGCCTCGTCGAATTCCTCGCGGGTCAGGCTTCCGCTGAAGGCGATGGTCGCCTGTCGTATGTCGCTCACGAGCGCGGAGCCTACAGTTCCCTGCGCGCGCCGCTCCCCTGCGGGTATTCGCCGGCTCCGGTCATCGATACATCGCCGGCGAGAATCCCGGTCAGGTAGGCTCCGGTCCTGCCCGTCAGCGGGAGGTGGACGCGGCGACCCGGCTGGTGTGTCGGTGTGAGTCGACAGGCGTCGGCCGACGGAGTTCGCCATCCGGCCACCACCGGTGGGCTGGCGTCGCGCGGGCAGCGGTCGAGAAGTGCGTGCAGTCGATCCGGACGGCACGGTCCTCGAAGACTCCGGAGTTCCACTGCTGCGAGAGCCCCGCGGTATCGGCGCCGAGGATCGGCGGCCCGGGCGCCATTGCCCGGACTGTCGTTGTAGACGGCGGTGTCGGCCAGGGCCGACGGCTACCGGCGACCTGCCCGGTGACGCGTCCGGCACCTGGAGCGCGAGCTGACACGTTGGGCCTTCCCACGCCTACGGCGCCCAGATGCCTGGGCCGCGGACCTCGCGTACGAGGGGCGCGGTGCCTCGTGCGTCACAGCTCGATCACAGACCACCCAAGGCGGTCCGCGACCGGCGAACATGGCGCGATGCGCACACCTCACGCGATTACCGCAGTCACCGCCGCCGCTCTCCTCGCACTGACCGGCTGCTCCAGTGAACCGAAGCCCAGCGACGCGAAGGCCACTCCGCCGGCCGACGCTCCGGCACCTTCTTCCTCGCCCTCGCCGCGCATCGACCCGGCCCGTGCCGACCTCGACAAGGCCGTCCGCGCGTATTCCGCGGCGTACTTCGCGCCCGACGGCAAAGCCGCCTACGCCGCCCTCTCGAAGCGCTGCCAGGACAAGGCCGGCAACGAGCAGGTGTTCACCGCTGTCATCAACAACGCGGCGAAGGCCTACGGCAAGCAGGAGATCAAGACACTCACCATCGACCAGCTCGCAGGCGACATGGCCCGCGTCTCCTACACCTACGCCGTCCCCCTGCTGAACCAGACCTCGCAGCCCTGGGCGCGCGAGTCCGGCACCTGGAAGTACGACGGCTGCTGAATCCCGCAAGGAGGTGACCGCTTCTGTGTGAGCTCTGCGAACCACCGTTCCAACAGGTGCCACCAGGACGCGCCCGCAAGCCTGAAGCGCAGGGTGCGCCGTGTGTTCAGCAGCCACTGCTTGATCTCGGGCGCCTTGTGGCTTGCGCAGGTTGTCGAGGACCAGATGGAGCTCACCGTCGGACCGGGCGCTGCGGTTCGACGGTTCCCCGTCGGCTGTCGGCCGCACACGAGCGGAGCGTCGGGCCGACAGCCCCGACGGCCGCTCCCCCGATGGGGCTCACCCGCGCGGGGGAGCGCGGTGATCCGCGGAAGGGATGTGACCGGCGGGGGGTGACGGAGAACTGGGACCGACGCACGCGGGGTGGGCGCGTACCGGAGAAATCAGCGGGTGTGGCGGTGCCGGCCGTGTCTGTGCGGTTCGCCGGTCGCCAGCAGTACGAGGGCCAGTCCGAGCGGCAGCAGGAACAGCAGTAGGAGAGTCACAGACCCGCGCCTGCCCCGTGACGGGGTCGGTGACGCGGCCTCGTCGACTCTCGCGGCGACGCGCCCCTCGACGGGTGGCGTACCTCCTACGAAGACCGCAGCCGCCGTGTTCCCGACGGGCCGGGGAGACCGCACTGCCCGGGCACACGGCGCGGTCGGCCTGTGCGCGGTGATCGCGGGCGCAGGTCGCCGGGCTCAGCCCGCTCCGCAGCGTCACCCTCCCAGACGGCGTCCGCATGCGACAAGACGGAGCGCGCGGTCGGGCAGTGCAGGTCCCGGCATGGTACGCACCGGCCATCCCCCCGGAAGCGGCTGCAAGAACCGAGGGGCGCACCGCCATGTCGCGGCCGCAGGAGCACGAAGAGCCCCGACCAGCCAGGGGGGGAGAGGCTGGCCGGGGCCGGGCCCCGACCCGGCGGGGGGGGATGCCGGGCAGGGGCGTGTGAGGGGTGCAGGCCCGGCGAGGGCGCTGCGGTTTTGCCGGGTGTGCGTTCGATGCTGCGCGAGCGCGGCAACCTGGCTCTCTCCACGCTACTCCCCCAACGGCCAGTCGCGGCGCGCCGCCGCGCCCGCATACGTGCGCGGCGGCGCGCGGGAACGTTTCGGTCTCTGCCCCTCCCCCGCCCGCTCCGCCCGCGTCGCCACGTCAGCCGGCCGTCGGTCGCCCGGGGTCAGCGTCTGCTGCGGGACGGCGCGGAGGTCGGCATGGACGACCGTCTTGTGGCGCACCCCAGCCGCTGCCAGGCATCACTGATACGCCCCCCTGTACGCCCCCCTGGCGCCCACCCACGGCGGACGTGGCCGCGATCGAGCACCGCCCGGCCCGGCGACCCGCAGGGGCTGCGTGGGCGCGGCAGCAAGGTCCAGAGGTTGGCGAGGTCCCGACATCCCGGTGGAGCATCACGCCGTCGCCGGTAGTTCGAGTACCGCACCGGTCTCCGGTTCCGCGGGGAAGCTGGCGTGATAGCCGTATCGCTCGCACAGCTCCGGATCAGCCCATCGGGCGGTGCGCTGCGTGTGGTAGTTGAACCACAGCGTCGGGCCGTCCGGTGCGGTCACTACGACGCGGGCGAGTGCCTCGTCATCGGGATGGTGGTAGGTGTCGCCGTTGGTGGACACGAGGTAGTGCCGGGCCGGGGCGGCTTCGAGCAGTGCCCGGGTCACGTTCCGCCGGCTGCCGTGGTGCGGGAGTTTGAAGGCGTCCACATCGAGGGTCGGCAGGCCGCGATGCGCGGCCACCCCTTTCAGGCCGTCCTCCAGCACGGTGCCGAAGGCGTCCGCCCCGAGCACGGCGCGGGCGCCACGGTGTTCGATCAGCAGCGCGATGCTGCTCCCGTTCGGAGCTGTCGTGTCGTCGGCGGTCTGCCGGGCGGCAACGACGGCCAGATCGCCGAGGGGCTCCAGGATGTCGGGCCTGACTTCGCTCAGCCAGCCGCGCCGGGCCTGGTCGATGGTTTCGAACCACGCGCGCTCCAGGATGGTCAGGCGTTCGTAGGTCGGTGAGAGCACGGTGATCCGCGGCCCGTCCTGGACCGGCACCTCGATGAACCCGAACTCGTCCCCGGTGTCGATGGGACCGCCGCCGAATGCCCGGTTCCACGGCAGTACGGGACCGACGGATTCCCCGAGCAGCGCCGCTACCAGGCTCTGCCCCTCGGCGACGCTGCGCTGCTCCACGCGGCCCTTCGAGGGCAGGTGCGGAGGGCCGTTGAACCAGTAGTCACCGACGTCTTCGGCGTACTCGCTCCGCAGGAACGGGAGCATGCCGCCTATGTGGTCGCTGTCGATATGGGTCACCACGGCGACATCGAGGTGCCGCTCGTCGGGTTCAAGCCGGCTCAACCTCTTTTCGAGCCGGGGCCAGGAGCCCGGAGGGCCGCCGTCGACGAGCATGCGCCAAGGCGGCCCGCTTCCCCGCGCGCACTCCACGAGCAAACAGTCGCCCATTCGCGCAGGCAGTACCTCGATGCGGATGGCTGTGTCCATGGGATCGTCTCCCTCCAGCCGGGCGCACCATCAAATCTACGCTTGTCAGGAGGGCGTCGCAGCGCTGTGACGTGGGACCTTCCGGGCCCCGAGGTCTCCCGCTCCCGAGCCGTGGCGGCCGGGCCGGGCCCCACCGCCCGCTTCCGCCGTCAGCGGCGCGTCGCGTGGCCCGGCAGAGGGTGATGCTGCGTAAGGCTTACCCAGCCTGCCCGTTCGTAGGAGTGCGGGTGCGGCGCGAGGCCGCAGTCGCATACGGAACACCGTGGTGCCGGATGACGCCGGCCCGGGTGACCCGGGATGAGCCATGGCCGGCCGGCGACGCCGACCCTCATGTGCCATCGCCGGCGGCTCACCGCCCCCTCGACGCGTGCGCCCGGACCGGCTCGCCGCCGAGATGACCTGTATCGGTGCGGCCGAGTCGCCTGGACCCAGCGCGAGATGGGCCGCAGGGCGAGGCGGGTGAACATTCGGTGATTCGGTGTCCCGCCGGGGCATGGTCGGGGGATAACGGCGATGAGGACAGGCGGTCGTCAGGACTGCCCCACGCGCGACGAGGGTGGAACATGACGGTGACCGGCACCCGGAATCCGGAGAACCCGCAACTGCCCGGTGGCCGCTTCCGGCCCGAGGATCAGGCCGTGTACACGGCAAAGCGCAAGGCTCCGACCGGCACGACAGGGCTCGCCCACTCTGTGCTCGGGACGCGGGTGGTCGGCGATCGGCCGACACCGGCTGACCCGGCCGACGTCCTCGACGGCCCGCACCCTGCCTGTTCCATCGACACGCCCACACCCCGGCCGTGCCGCTCCCACCGGAATCCAGAGGATGACCCATGCCCCTAAAGGGTTACGGTGTCCTGGCCGCCCGCGCCGTCGACCGGCGCCGGGAGGGATCCAGTGATACCCCGCACTACCAGATCCACCTCACCGACAACGCAGGCACCCACTACCGGGCCGCCGTCAACGTGGAGTCACAACAGGCGCCCTCCGAGTTGCTCTACCTGGCCGACGACGATTTCCGCCACCCTGTGACCGAGCTGCTCCCGGCGGCCGGCAGCGGATGGACGGCCCTGGCGTCACAAGCGGGCAAGGCCGCCCTGGACTTCATCCGCGGCAACCTGTTCGACCCCGCCGCGATGCGACTGATCCCGCCCGATGTCGAGGGCGCCGACAATGACCTGGCCGATCTGCTCGACCACTACGTGCAGCGTGCCATCGCCGACCCCACCGCCGCCCTCTACGTCTTCGGGCAACGGTTCGGCCCCGAGGCGAACATCGCCGACAAGGTGTTCGGCTTCCGGCCCGGCAACGGCGTACACGACATCCACATGAACCAGGGCAACAGCGGCCGCTTCCGCACCGACAACGGCGTCTGGCAGGACGGCGCCCTGTTGGTGCACCTCCCCGCCGAAAGCCGCTGGGTAGCGGTCTTCCTGGCCTTCCAGTCCCAGGCCTGGCACACCGACGACAAGACCGGCCACCCCCTCGACAGCGCACCACCCCGCTCCGGCGACCGCGACGAACCCCTGCGGATCATGGCCGCACTGGTCAACCCCTCGGGTCCCGCACCAGAAGCCGTCACCGTGCTGAACGCCTCTCCGGCACCGGTCGATCTCCGAGGATGGCAACTCACCGATCGCAACCAGCAGACCCTCCCACTCCCCGCCGGCACGCTCCAGCCCGGCACCACCCTCACCGTCCCGAGTGGCAACGGATTCCACCTCGACGACCAGGGCGGCACGATCACCCTCCTCAACCCGGACGGCATCAAGGTCCACGGCGTCGCCTACACCGCGCGACAAGCCGAGCGCGAGGGACGGACCATCACCTTCTGAACACCATCACCTTCTGGACCCCATCACCTTCTGGACCCCATCTGCGTCCGAGCCCGACAGCGCCCTCCCCGGCCGACCACAGCGACCTGATCGGCAGGCGAGGGCGGTCTTCGCACGGCCGTGCCCGACATCCCATTCGGTTCGGCTGTGCCGTCGGCGGGGGCCAAACCCCAGGCCGCCGGCGACGCCACCCCATCTGGCGCGCCTCGCCCCCCCTGCCGGCCACCGACTCCGCCGGTGCCGAGGAATGGCGTTCTCACCAGAGGTGGTGGCTTGCCAGGTCGACCATCACTGAACCCGAACGCGCCTGGACAAACCGCCTCTGTCCGGGGTCAGGAGAACTCCCGCCCCACGAAATCCAGCATCGGCTCCGCCGCGACGCTCCAGTAGGACCAGCCGTGGATGCCCGGCTGAAGGACCGCCTCGGTGTTCACTCCCCGGGCCGCGAAGGCGGTGCGCAGGTCTTCGGTTCCCGGCAGGAAGTTGGTGTCCTCGGTCCCGCAACCGAGGTACCAACGAGTGCGCCGGAGCCGCGCGGGCTCGGTTCGACCGATGACGACGGCCAGGTCGTGATCGATGAAGCGGTCCGTCAGCCGGGCGGATCCGGCCCGGTCTCTGCCGAAGGCATGGCCGAAGAAGCGGTTCCACTCCTCCATCGGCATCGCGCGGTAGCCCTCGTCCGTGAAGTGTGCCGTACTCAGCCCGGCGGCGGCGCCGAACAGGCCCTGGTAGCGCAGCGCGTACCACAGCGCGCCGTAGCCCCCTATGGAGAGCCCGGCCACGGCCCTGTTATCCGCCCGACCGCCCAGCCCGTGGGCCTGTTCGACGGTCGGGACGAACTCCTCGATGAACATGTCCTCGTAGCGCAGGGCATCGGGGCCGGACCCGGCGTCGTTGATGTAGAACGTCTCGTCCTGGCCTCCCCCGGGCTTGCCCGGGTCGCGCCGGGCATCGGGCATGACGAGGGCGCACGGCGGGATACGACCCGCCGCGACGGCCCGTTCCAGGGTCGGCACGATGCCGCCTTTGGCGACCCAGTCGGTGTGCTTACCGCTCACTCCGTGCAGCAGGAACAGGACCGGGATCCCGCCATCCTGCCCACCGCGCCGGGGCACGGAACTCACCCCGGCGGGCAGGTAGAGGCTGTACGGGACGTCCCTGCCGAGCAGCCGGCTGCGCACGGTCAGGTCGGTGCGCAGCGAGCCGGTCCCGGCGGAGGCGGAGGCCGCGGGCTGGGTGGAGGACGGCGCCGGTCCCGGCGCCCCGGGGTGATCCCGTAGCAGTATTGCCGCGGCTACGGCCGCGAGTGATCCGCCGGTCCCGGCCGTGAGCAGGGAGCGGCGCGCCGGAAATTTGACCATGGTTCCCTCACCGTCGACGCCGTATGTTCGTCCCGCCGCCCTCGGCCGGCTCCTGGCGGTCCGCACGCGGCGAAACCCACGCCCGCGCCTGGTGTGCGAGAGGCGATGCTCGTAGCCGCTCCCGGGCGAGAAAGCGGCGGGGCTTCTTCCCGCACGGGGCGGGCGTTCACTGGACGGGACACATGACACGCCCGGCACTTACATCGGGCAAGCAGCCACGCCGACCCATTCGTCGAGGTCATCACCCAGGGAGCTCCCGGCTGCGGACGTCGGCGCAACCAGGTCACCTTGTGGACGTCCGCGGAAGCGACCGCGTTGAGGACCGGCGGGCCCGCATCCTCGTACCCCTCGACCTCCGCCACTCGTCGGCCGGCTGGACAGCCGGTCAGGACGCACTGCCCCCGGCCTTGGTACCGATGTGGTGCCCGAGCTCCCGGTAGGCGTCGAACTGGGCATGGTCGAACCACTGGTCGAAGGTGGCCTGGCGGGGAAAGGCCTTCTCCCTGAGGGCGTAACTGAGCAGCTCGTACGGCATGTCGGGGGTCAGACTGGCCTTCAAGAAGATGATCGTCCCCTTGGTGTCGGCCGGTGTGCCGGGCGAGAACTCGACCGGCTCGGGATACTCGATCGTGCCGCGCACCACGCTGGTGGCGGAGAACCGGGCGTTCAGCGCGGCCATCGGTGTCTCGGGCGGGAGGGGCGGGGCGCTGCCGGGCACGAGGTCCAGCAGGTTCTGCCCCTCGTCCCTGAAGGTGATCTTCACTCCGAGGTCTTCGTAGGCGAGTGTGACCGCCTGGGCGAGGGTGGTGGCCAGCGGCGGTGTGTCCCCTGAGGAGTCGATGACGTAGATCGTCCGGCAGCGGAGCCGAAGCGTTTCCACCAGACCGAGATTGTCGAAGTGCCCGCCGTCCGTGCACAGCAACAAGGGAGTGGTATCCGAGTACCAGCCCACCAGTTCCTGGAGTTGGTACCGCAGCCGCCGTACCCGTGGCAGCCGCGGCATGATCCGGCAGGGACCGTACTTCGCCAGTTCCGCGAGGTAGAGCGGGTTGGGGATCCAGGTGCCCAGTCGCACGTTGGACAGGGCGAGCAACCGCTCCATGAACATCGTCTGAGTGCCCATCGCGGAGGCGAAGGCCGCTCCTGACACGGCGACGGCGGACTGCACGGTCAGGTCGCGTCCGATCAGCGCGGGGGCCGTGTTCTGCAGGGTGTCGGTGCGGACCCAGCCCGTGTCGGGGCCACCGCAGTAGTCGGAGGCGAAGGTGAAGGGCACGGCGGGGCGCCCGGGGGCGGTGCGGTTGCGCAGCGAGATGGCAGCCGTGGCGGCGAAGATGACCTGGGGGAACCCCTGCACCCGCTGCGCGTAGGGGTCCAGCGGGGTCGGCTCGTGGTTGTAGTCGTACGGCACGGCGCCCACCGAGCCGTCCTTCAACACCGCGCGCCGGACGGCGAAGGCACCCGCCAGGCGTTGTCGGTAGAAGGGGTGCAGGCTGAAGGTGGTCTGGTCGATCACGAACGACAGCACGATCAGGGCGATCGGGATTCCGGCCTTCCACCAGATGTCCCAACTATCGGCGTAAACGGCGGCCCAGGACATGAGGGCGAGATAGAAGAAAGCGACCAGGAGCAGCACCAGCCAACACACCAGCACCTTCACCCAGCCGGCGCCGACCTGGACCACGAGGGACGGACCGCCCTTGCCGAACAGGCCCGCCTTGTCCCCGTCCGGCTTCAGCTCCTGCACCGTCTTGTGGACGACGGTGAACCAGGTGCCCACCGCAGTCGCCGCCGCCGTGAGCGCGGCGAGCAGCGACAGCCCTCTGCCGTCGTTGTAGACCACTCCCTGCTCGTGCGCGAGCCAGGCGAAGAACCAGATCACCGCCGGGAGGACGATGGAGATGACGGCGACCGCCAAGGCCATTGCCACGATCGTGTTGACGATGGCGCGCAGCCAGGCGGGGCGGGACCGCATGTCCCGAGCCCCTACGAAGGCGGCCCCCACGGACAGCAGGCCTGCCAGGCCGAACAGGGCGAGAACGGGGTGCCAGGCGTGCGGATACAACTCGAAGGACGGCAGGAACACCTCTGTGGGCGCGGGACACTTCGAGACGTTCGGAACTTCACAAGCGGGTGACGCCTTCGCCTGCGGCATGAAGCGGTGCAGGTCGGTCAGCGGAAGGTGCGAGTAGAACACGTTCAGGAACTGTCCCGCCACGGCGAAGACCAGCGCCAACATGCCGAAGGAAACGGCCATGCCCCGCAATACCGCCCCTGCGGCGTGCATCCTCTCCTTGGGCGTGTCGGCCAGGTACTTGGCGTGGCGGCGGATGTGGTCCTCTTCCGGGCTGCCCGGCGCGAACGCGTCGGCGGGCGCCGCAAGACCCGGCCGCACCGTAGGGTTCCCGTCCGCGTCCTTGAGCCGGGCGCCGGTCAGGGCGAGCTGGAGGGCTCCGGCTGTGTACCCGCCGCCGGAGACCGACACCAGATAGTCCGCCTTGAGCAGTTGCCCGCGTAGCGCCTGTAGTGCGCCCAGGGTGATCGAGGCCGACCGGATACCGCCGCCGGAAACGCAGAAGCCGAGCTCCGCAGGCTTTCGACCTGGCGGCTGGTACGCACGCGTGCGCCAGCGGGTGACCGTGTTGTCGTCGGGGCCCTGGGCCTGGGTCTGGTGTGGTTGTGCCGGGTCGGGGGCGGTCCACTCGGGTAGGGGCTCCCAGTCGTGGGGCGCGGCGGGCGGAAGGATCACGTCGGGGTGGCTCCGTTGGCTCTCCGTCTCGTCGGCGGGCCGATTGGTGTGGGCGACGACGGGACGGGGATGGTTCTCCCCCGCGCTCGCCAGGAAGGAGGGGTCCTGCACACGACGGCAGTAGAGGGTGACGACGATCAGCGCGGCCGCTGCCACCAGAGGGATGACGAGCGCCCACTTCACTTGGGCGAAGTAGGTCGCCCACTGCAGGTTCCGCTCCAGATCACGCTCAGCGGCCGTCCGCAGGACGCCGACCCACGGCAGTACAGGACCGTCCGGGGCCGCCTTGATCCGGTCCAGGGCCTTCCAGAGGAAGATGTTCTCCACGCAGTCCGCCGCCAGCGCCACAGGGGTGACGATGAGCGCGCGCCGGGCCCACAGGCGGGTGGACTTCCGGTAGAGGAGCAGGTGCCCAAGTCCGAAGGCCCCGGCGAGGGCCGCTCCGTATCCGGGAATGAACCAGCGCCAGTCCAGCACGAGGCCGTCCTGGAAGAGCTTGGCCCCGCCCCCGTCCCTCACGATGGTGCGGGCCGTATCGGCCGTCGCCGCGAACTGCAGCAACAGTTCGCCGTCCGCCGACGGCCTGGCCCGAAACGGCGGATCCGCCCCGTACCAGAGGATCATGAAGAGACCGGCGGCAAGCCCGAACAGACACAACCCCACCGCCCAGCCCGGAACGTCTCGCAGCTTCATCGGCGTCTGAGCACTCGGCATGCAGGCAAACTAGTCACCTGAACGCGATTCGTATCGATGCGCGCCCTACACGAGGCAGCGCAGGACCCACTCAGCGCACCCGTTTGACCTCGCACCCACCGATACCGCCACGCCCTCCGCGCGGTCCTTCCCGGTGGTGGCGCGCCCGGGGGGCGCGGTCGGACGGCACCACACCTGGCCGCAGCCGTCCCGGTCTGTCTCCCCCGACTAGGACATCAAGCCCGGGCCATGGATCGGCACCCCCCGCTCCAGGGCCGTCACACTCACCCGGAACGGCTCGCGCAGCTCTCCGCCATCGGTTGCGCTGGGCATGGGCGCACGGGTAATTGTCTTGCCGCCGGTGTCCCGGGCAGGGCAGGGTATTGATCATGCTTGAACTGCGCACTTTGGATTCAGACGACTGGCCGATCTGGCGGGAGCTGCGACTTGCGGCACTGGCCGAGGCACCTTACGCGTTCGGATCGACGTTGGCAGAGTGGAAGGGAGCCGGCGATCGAGAGGAACGTTGGCGTGCTCGCCTGGAAATTCCTGGTGCGCGCGATGTCATAGCGGTCCTCGACGGTCATCCGGTCGGGATGGCCAGCGGAGTCCCGGCCGAGGAAGACTCCGGTGTCGAGCTGATCTCGATGTGGGTCAGTCCCGCGGCGCGTGGCCACGGAGTGGGAGACCTCCTGATCGGGGCGGTGGAGGCGTGGGCCGTGGAACGGCACGCCAAGGTGCTGCGTCTGTCGGTGATGCCGGACAACGACAAGGCGATCGCCCTCTACGGACGCCACGGATTCGCAGACATCGATGAGCTCGGCGATCTCCTGCCCGATGGCGTGCGCAGAGAACGGGTCATGGCGAAGACCCCGGGTACCGTCTGAACTCGTCGTTACCGGGAGCGTCGTCGCGAATGCCCCGGTGGTCAGGCTGCGGCAGCGAGGGGGCGTCCGCCGAGCGGAGGCCTTGGGTGGAGACGGGCCAGACCGTCCGTCCCCGCCCGTCCTTGCTGTGCACCGCAAGACCCGACGTGGGCCCCGGTTGCGGCACGGACGGGCGGGGACGGCCCGGACAGGTCCTAGGGCCTGTGTGATGTCGTGATCAGTTCCTGAGTTCTGTCCTCTGCGCGGGGTGGAATCCGGTAGGACTGTGGTCGTGACGCGCAGGCAACTCACCAATGCCCAGTGGAAGTTCATCGAGCCGTT
>NZ_SSBJ01000408.1 GCF_004795055.1 Streptomyces sp. A1136 | reverse complement strand
CGGACAAGGCGCGCGGCTTGCGATCAAGCAGATGATCGATGTGCAGGATCTTGGCGGCGTGCTGCACGGCGCTGTCGATCTCGGCCTTGGACTTGCCCGCGATCTTGAGGCCGAAGGCCATGTTGTCGTACAGCGTCATGTGCGGATACAGCGCATACGACTGGAATACCATGGCGATGCCGCGCTTGGCGGCCGGGACGTCATTCATGCGACGCTCGCCGATGTTGAGTTCGCCGGCGCTGATGTCTTCAAGGCCAGCGATCATGCGCAGCAGCGTCGATTTGCCACAGCCGGAGGGACCGACGAAGACGACGAACTCGCCGTCGTCGATGTCGAGATTGATGTCGCGCATCACTTCGTTGTCGTCGTAGCGCTTGGCGAGGTTGCGGATGGTGACGGCTGCCATGATGATCTCCTTGTTTCGTGGTTTTTTGCTTATGCAGCGCGTTCGGCGAACAAGGCCGCGATCAGCGCAGGCAATTCCTGCATGTCTTCAAATACC
>NZ_SSBJ01000407.1 GCF_004795055.1 Streptomyces sp. A1136 | reverse complement strand
CCCGGCCAGCACGATGAGGGACCGAGTTTCGAGAACCGCCGAGAGGGGACGACGTCGTGCAGCTGGGACTGATCGGGCTGGGCAAGATGGGCGGCAACATGGCCGAGCGCCTGCGCCGGGCCGGGCACGAGGTCGTGGGCTACGACCACTCACCCGGCAAGCGGGACGTGGAGACCCTGCCCGCCCTGATCGAGGCGCTGGCCGCGCCGCGGGTCGTCTGGGTGATGGTTCCCTCGGGTGAGCCGACCAAGGCCACCGTCAAGGAGCTCGCCGGGCTGCTCAGCGAGGGCGACGTGATCGTCGAGGGCGGCAACTCCAAGTACACCGACGACCAGGTGCACGACGTGATGTGCCGCGAGAAGGGCATCGGTTACATCGACGCCGGCGTCTCGGGTGGGGTCTGGGGCCTGGAGAACGGCTACGCCCTGATGGTCGGCGGCACCAAGGACGACGTCGCCAAGGCGCAGCCGATCTTCGACGCGCTGCGGCCGCCGCGGCCGGAG
>NZ_SSBJ01000406.1 GCF_004795055.1 Streptomyces sp. A1136 | reverse complement strand
CATCGGCATGGTGTCGCAGAGCGGCGCGTTCGGGGCCTATGCGTACTGCATGGCGCGCGAGCGCGGACTGGGCTTGTCGCACTGGATCAGCACCGGCAATGAAGCCGACATCGACGTGGCCGACTGCATCGATTGGCTGGCGCGCGACGCCGACACCCGCGTCATCATGGCCTACATGGAAGGTTGCCGCGACGGCGGCAAGCTGCGCCGCGCACTGGCCGCCGCGCGCGAGGCCGGCAAGCCCGTGGTTGTCACCAAGATCGGGCGCACGCAGGCCGGCGCCCAGGCAGCGGCGTCTCATACCGCCGCGCTGGCCGGCGACGACGCCGTCTACGACGCGCTGTTCCGCCAGTACGGCGCGTTGCGCGCCCGCAGCATCGAAGAATTCTTCAACCTGGGTTACGCGCTGGACACCTGGAAACAGCGCCCGGCCGGCAAGCGGCTGGGCGTCTTCACGATCTCGGGCGGCGTGGATGCGTTGATGGCGGACGAGGCGCAGGAGG
>NZ_SSBJ01000405.1 GCF_004795055.1 Streptomyces sp. A1136 | reverse complement strand
CGCGCGGTCGCTGAATGCACCGCATCGTAGGCCACCGCCGCTGGATCACCGGACTCCTGCGAGATCACGGTGATGTTGTTGCGCTCGCCCCAGATCGTCAATTGCTCGCGCGCAGCGGCGCGGAAGGTATCGCCCGCGGCCAGCAGCACTGACTGGTCATGCGCCTGCAAATGCTTGGCCAGCTTGCCGATGGTGGTGGTCTTGCCGGCGCCGTTGACGCCCGCGATCATCATCACCAGCGGTTGGTGGCGACCCAGCACGAGTGGTTTCTGCAAGGGGCGCAGCATGTCGATGAGCAGCGTGCGCAAGGCCTGGCGCACCTGGTCGGCTTCGGTCAGCTTCTCGTCCTTGACCTTCTTCTTGAGCGCATCGAGCAGGAACTGAGTGGCATCGACGCCGGCGTCGGACACCAGCAAGGCCGATTCCAGTTCTTCGTACAGTTCGTCGCCGATCTTGGCGCCGACGAACAGCGTGGTCAGGTTGCTGGAGGTCTTGTACAGGCC
>NZ_SSBJ01000404.1 GCF_004795055.1 Streptomyces sp. A1136 | reverse complement strand
CAGGATGCCGGTGTAGCCCCACACCAGATCCAGCGCCAGCGCCGCCATCGCGTAGCACATGAACTTGCCGATCAGCGCGATGGTGTAGCTGGAGATGGACAGCGGATGGCCGGCCGGGAGAAGCAGATTCAAGATCGGCAGCAGCCCGAGGATCACGGTAAAGACCACGATCCCGATCCAGGCCGGACGCGAAAACAGCGAAGGTTTCAATGGGAGATTGAGGGTACTCATTCCACGCTCCTGCCTTTCAGTGCAAACAGGCCTTGCGGGCGCTTTTGGAGAAACACGATGATGAACACGAGGATGGCGATCTTGGCCAGCACGGCGCCGGCGACCGGCTCCAGGAATTTGTTCACCTCGCCCAGACCGAACGCGGCGATCACGGTGCCCGCCAGTTGGCCGACGCCGCCCAGCACCAGCATGGTGGCGCTGACGCCGCGCAGCGCCGAGAACGCCAGCACCAGCGTCGCGCACAGCACCGCGCTGGCGAAGGCGGCCGCGACG
>NZ_SSBJ01000403.1 GCF_004795055.1 Streptomyces sp. A1136 | reverse complement strand
ACGGCATCTCGGTCTCGCTGATCCAGCTGGCGCATGCCTATACGATTTTTGCCCGCAACGGCGACCTGATCCCCTTGTCGTTTACTAAGGTCAACGATTCGCCGATCGGCCAGCGCGTGATCTCTGAAAACACCGCGCTGCAGATGCGCCGCATGCTGGAAACCGTGGTGGCGCCGGGCGGCACCGCACCGCAGGCGCAGGTGCCCGGCTATCGCGTCGGCGGCAAGACCGGTACCGGATACAAGATCGAAGGCGGCAAGTACGTGAAGAAATATGTGTTGTCCTTCGTCGGCATTGCGCCGATGTGCGATCCGCGCCTGATCATCGCCGTGATGCTGGATGAGCCCAGCGCCGGCAGCCACTTCGGCGGCACCGTCGCCGGTCCCGTCTTCGCCAGCGTGACGGCCAACGCCTTGCGCGCGCTCAATGTCGCACCGGATTCCAGCGTGACCAACATCATCATTCCAAAAGACGCCTTAGAGGAGAGCATGTAATGCCTGCGAC
>NZ_SSBJ01000402.1 GCF_004795055.1 Streptomyces sp. A1136 | reverse complement strand
CAGCCGCCACCGGCACCCACACGAACGCCTCCGTGCGGTCCATGGGGCGCGTCCGGCGCACCGCCGACGTACCCCTACCGCCCGGCAACGTCCGCCGCTCCGACTCGAGCTCGGTCACACCGTCCTGCGCCGGATGCGACAGCACCTTCAGACCACGCTCCACCGACGCCTTCGACAGCCCCAGATACGAGGCGATCGTTACCGCCTTCGGCAAGGGTCTGGCCTTGAGGTGTGCGGTCCGAGCCGTCGGCGGCGACGGTTTGGCTGAACACCGAGCGGCTGTCTTTCACTTGAGGAGTCGCCTGGTCAGCGGCAGGCAGTGCAAAAGCAGTGCTGGCCAGCATCGAGAGGGTAAGGCTAAGCAGTAGTTGGCGTTTCATGATTGTTTTGCTCCTTGGTAGGGCGAAAAAGTGGGTACGAGGGCAATGCTACTCTCGATAAGTCGATATAAAAGTTCATAAACGCAATGGTAATAATCAACGGAATTGATTGTTTGCTGCGCAG
>NZ_SSBJ01000401.1 GCF_004795055.1 Streptomyces sp. A1136 | reverse complement strand
ATCTACCTGGTCCACTCGCAGCGAGTCGGACCGAGCGCACGCTTGCTGCGCGACTTCCTGCTGGAGACGGCGCGCGACAATACCTGGTAACGCGGGTGGAGCGTCTGCGAATTAACGCGGTTGCAGCGTGGTCGGCTGCATCCACAGCTTGTTGAGACCGTTGTACTTCAGCCATTCCTCGCCGCCGCGCTGGAGAATGCTGTCGGTCGCCGCCGGGTCGGACAGGTCGATGACTTCCGAGTCAACGATGTCACCGTTGCTGTCGTAGCGGAACGCCTTCACCACCGGCTTGGTCAGCCCGGCCGCGCTCTGGCGGATCACCAGGCCGAGCCGGCCCGATTCCATTTTGAGCAGTGAGCCGATCGGATAGATGCCCAGTGTCTTGACGAAAGCCGACAGCAGGGTCTTGTTGAAGTGGCCGCTCCACGACGACATGGCGGTCAGCGACTCGGCCGGATCCCAGCCCTTCTTGTAGGGACGGTCGGAGGTCACCGCGTCGTAGAC
>NZ_SSBJ01000400.1 GCF_004795055.1 Streptomyces sp. A1136 | reverse complement strand
CGCCATAGCTGCACCGGCATGGTGACCTCCCGCAGTCCGTCGGGAGAGAATGTGAAACCGATGGCGGGTGCGGCAACCACGGCGGCTTTGATGCGATCGTCCTTCGTGCCGTCTTTGGCGGGTACAGCGGCAGCTACCGTGCTGACCACACCGCGATTGCGCGCAATCAACTGACAGGCGAAGTCCGCGGTGTGCGCCGCGCAAAACGGTGCGATCTTCACCATATCAGGCCGCCCGCCGATGCTGACCAGCGTCGTGAATCCTCCCGCAGAAAAACCGAACATACCGATCTTCTGCGCGTCGAGTTGCACATGCCCGCTCCAGCCCGACAGCATGTAGTCAATCACGCGACTGATATGTCGCGGACGTTCGAGGATGAACAGGCTGCGACTCTGGTCGGCATAGTTGTCTCCCGTATGCGTGACCGCGGCCACCACGAAGCCCGCTTCGGCCAGCGCAATGGCGGTGTCATAGTGCCCGAGATAAGAGCCGCCTGTACCGTGCG
>NZ_SSBJ01000399.1 GCF_004795055.1 Streptomyces sp. A1136 | reverse complement strand
CAAACACCAGCGCTGGCGGCCATGCAAGCGTGGGCCTACCGGATGATTCCGCGACCATTGCGCGTGCCGGTAGCGGGACAGCTGATCACCTGGCTGGCCCGTCGCAAACTGGCGCAGCTGTGGTATCGCAGCGCCTTGCCTGCAAACACGGATGCCGGCGCGTTTCAGGAAACCGCCCGCCGCTCGTTCGATGCCGGCGGCTGCTTCTGCCTGGCAGGCGTGGTGCAGGGGCTGTTGCGCGAAGCTTCCCTGGCCTCGTTGCCGAACGTCCCTTGCACGCTGATTTGGGGCGATCTTGATCGCTCCCATCGGGACACGTCGCCGGAGTCCCTACGCGATTGCCTGCCACGGGCGGAGATCGTGCAGTTCGGTGACTGCGGGCATTTTCCCGACCTGGAACAGCCGGAGCGTTACGCACGGCAAATTGTTGCTCATATGGAAAAATTTCCTGCGCACGGTGTCGCTTCATAGCCTGCATAAATAGTCATTATTGATACACTTCAAA
>NZ_SSBJ01000040.1 GCF_004795055.1 Streptomyces sp. A1136 | reverse complement strand
TTCAACCAGCTCAAAGGCTTCCGCGGCATCGCCACCCGCTACGAGAAGACCGCCACTTCATACGAAGCGGCGGTCACACTCGCATCACTTCTGCTCTGGGCAAGATCGATTTGAAGACGGACCCTAGCTGCGGGCTCTGACATGATCGCGTGGATCGGTTGAATGACTGGTGTGGTTCGATGCCAGGAACGAATGTTCCCGGTTCCGGTCAAGGGGATGAGGCGTGAACAAGTGGGCCGTCATGTTCAACGAGTTGGCTCAGGAGCGCCGCCCCATGGCACAGGGCCTCGCCTGGTTCGACGGCCTCCTCGTCGAGGAGCAGGTCGCAGCCCTGCGGCTCCTGTCTCACTACTGCGTCCAGGCGCGAGCCACCTCCGACGACGGGCCCGAGGCCATTCGCCGCGCCGGCCTCCGCGCGACCCACACTCCGGCAGTTCTGATCACACGCGGCCGGATCAACGAACAGCTGGGGAAGATCGCCAGTCTGGCTCCCTTGGACGAGCGCCGGAAGGCGTTCCGGCTGCTGATCTCAGTGCTGGCGGTTGCCGACCATCGCCGACGCCAGCGCTTCTGTTCCGACGGGTGCGGCCACCAGTGGCACCGGCTGCCCCGTGCCGACGTAGCTGAGATTGAGTGAGAGCTCTATCGGCCGCGGTATTCATCGAGCAACTGGAAGAACTGGGCAACCGAAGTTGATCCCACCGGCGTGGTCCGTTCAATTTCAGATGCCCAGCTGAGGGAGCTGGAGACCCCGCGATGATTCCGGAGCCAGCAGGTGAAGTCGCCTTCGGGCCAGAAGCCGAAGGGTTCATCGATGGAGTGGATACCCAGCGCGACGCAGTAGCCGGTGAGCATGGACTGCAGGTGCTGGAGCGAACCGTCGGGCAGCCACATGCCGGGGCGGAGGCGGATCTGGTCGAGGAAATCGTCGACGTCGGCGCACTCCTGCCAGTGCTTGACAGCGTTTTGGGGGCTCTCCTGGCTCGGCATGCCGATCAGCCTACGGCGGGGCACGCGAACCTACGTCAGAGTGAACGTGGTCGGGGCAGTCTGCCATCGGTTTCCATCCTGAGCCCTCCAAGATTCGGCGAACTTCTCGGTTTCCGGTGGTCGGCGACAGCATGATCGAGGCCGCCATCCTGGACGGCGAAGCCACCGTCAAACGCCTGCGCCGCGAGATCGGCCGGGTCTGGCTCATGCCGCACAACGCGGCGCATCAGCCGAACCCCGGCGACGACGCCGTTATCCTCGGCAAGGTAGTCGCCGTCCTGCGCCCGCTCTGAACCAGAGCGCCCCGCGCCGCCCATGGGACGCCCCTCGGCCGCGGCGTACGCACGCGGCCCCCTGCACGAGCCCGGCAGAACGCCGGCACCTACCAGCCCAACGACGGGACCCCGACTTGACCCTGATGCCCGGAGCACGCGTGCCGGGACGGACCTGGACGGTCCGCCTCACCGGCCACCCCGATCACACCGTGTCCGTCACCTGCAGCACCGCCGCCTGCCGGATGCCGCCCCGCTCGAAGGACGCCGCGAGCATGCGCCGCTTCGCCGCCGAGCACATCAAGGCCCACGGACGCCTCGCCGGCGCCCGCCTCAACGCCGCCTGCAGCTGCGGCAGCGCGCACTGCGCCCTCCACGAATCCGCCGTCCAGTGCGCCGGCAGCAGCCTGCTGGTCCTCGTCCACAACCCGGCCGTCGGCCAGGTCTGGACCCTGGCAGAGGTCTGCCAGACCTGCGCCCGGCACATCCCGCACATCACCATCCTGGCTGGGGCCAAGCCCGCCGTCCCCACCCCGGCGGCCCCTTCCGTGGAGCAGCCGGCGCAGCGCACCGCAGTACCGGGCGGGTTCTCCTCACCGGAGGCCGCTCCCGACCCCTCACCGGGCCGGCGCCGGCCCCACCGTCCGAACCGGTCGCGGGGCTGAGACGGGAGCGGCCCCACCGCCGAGCCCTCGCAGAGTTGCCCGCTCGCCGCTGGAGGCACGGCCTGGGTCAGCGGCGGGTGACGCCGTAGCCTTGAGGGCGGACGTCCAGACCTCCCGGTTGAACCACTTCGTGATGTCGAACTGCTCATGGACACCGGCCGCCGGCCCGAGGAGGTCTGCCGGCTGGAGCTGAACTGTCTGACCCGCGACAGCCAGGACAAGCCAGTCCTGCTCTACAACAACTGGAAGGAACAGCGGATCGGTCGCCAGCTGCCCATTCACGAGCCGACCGCCCAGCTGATCATCGCCCAGCAGGAACGCGTACGGGAACGCTTCCCCGACCGGCCCCCGTCGAAGCTGGTGCTGCTGCCCTCGCAGAACCTGAACCTGCGCGGGGACCGGTCGATCGACTCCAACCACCTGTCCGGCATGCACCGCGAGTGGGTTGAGACCCTGCCCGATTTCGTCCTCGACGACGGCACGGTCTTCGACAAGGAGAAGATCTTCCCCTACGCCTACCGGCACTCCTTCGCACAGCGCCACGCGGACTCGGGCGTCCCCGTCGACGTCCTGGCCGAACTCATGGACCACGACAGCTTCGAAACCACCAGGGGTTACTACCGCAACTCTCAGGAATTGCATCAGACGGGCGAGAAAGTGCAGGTCGCGAGGGCAGTCCAGGGTCCGGCGAGGGCTCTACCCTCATGCAACTTGGCGGCTTGAGCTGGGAGTTTGGCGATCAGATCCCATCTGATGCAGGATTTGCCCTCTGAAGGGGAGGGCGAGAGTGGGTCTACAGCGACGCGCCGATCTGGCGGGGGCAGCTCACCTGGAACTGGTCTCCGGGGTGGCCCAGCTGCGTCCACAGGACGCGATGGTCGAAGCCATGGTGCGGGGCTGGCGGGCCCAACAAGCCGCTCGCGGGCTCCGTGAGGACACGGTCACCGCCCGCGAAAGACTCGTACGGCGGTTTCTGGAGCACACCAACGAATACCCGTGGGCCTGGACGCCCGGCCACGTGGACGAGTGGTCACTGTGGCTGACCAGCGAGAAGCACCTCGCGCCGTCCACGATCCGCAGCTATCAGGGCAGCCTGCGCCTGTTCAGCGAATTCTTGATCGACGGCCGCTACGGCTGGTCGGCGGCCTGCGAGGACGCCTTCGGCACTCACCCCGTGGCCATCTGCCACGAGTGGAACACCATCACCCATCTCAACGACTACGAGGGGCGCCCCGAGGCGAGGCCGTTCACCCGTGAGGAGATCCAACGCTTCCTCGACTACGCCGATGACCAGGTCGATCGAGCGGTACGGGCCAAGCGCAAGGGAGCCCTCGCCGCCTACCGCGATGCCACCCTCTTCAAGGTCATCTATGGGTGGGGTCTGCGCCGGACGGAGACATCGAAGCTGGATGTGGTCGACTTCGGGCGGAACGCGAAGGCACCGCAGTTCGGCCGATACGGCACCCTCAATGTCCGCTACGGCAAGGCGAAGAAGGGGCAGCCGCCGCGCCGTCGGAACGTGCTGTCGGTGATGGACTGGGCGGTGGAGGCGGTCGCCGATTACGTGGAGAACGTACGGCCGCGGTTCGGCTACGAGGATCACCCCGCCTTGTGGGTGACCGAGCGGGGCGGCCGGGTCAAGCCGGCGGAGATCAACGCCCGGTTCATCGCCTACCGCGACGCGCTGAAGCTCCCGAAGGCGCTGACTGTCCACTCCGCTCGCCACTCCTACGTCACCCACCTCACAGAGGACGGGGTTGACCGGCGGTTTCTCCAGCAGCAAGTCGGTCACGAGAATGACAGCTCCACCGCTATCTACACCCACGTCAGCGACGACTTCATGAACACCATGCTCCACAGGGCACTTGCGCCCGCGCTCGCCCCGTTCCCCGCAATCAAGGACCGCTGATGGCCGCGAAGCTCGACTACCACTGGCACTTGCGCAAGGTCATGGCCGATCGAGGGCTGTTCTCCACCACCGACCTCATCCCGCTACTGGACGAACGGGGCATCACCCTGTCGTCCAGCCAGGTCTACCGGCTCGTCGTCGAGCGTCCCGAGCGGCTCAGCCTGAAGACCCTCATGGCGTTGCTCGACATCCTCAACTGCACCATGGACGACCTCATCGAGCCGACCGCCGCGGCGGGTGCCGGAACCGCTACCCGAACAAAGAAGGCTGTCGGTGCCGAGGCAGGCGTCGGTGAGCTGCGACCCAAGCGAGCCCGCATCCGCGGTTTCGAGCGGCCGTGACCGCACCCGGTCCTCCCGAGCGGGCCGTCTCCGACCCGATCGGGCTCATTGCGGACCTGGTCGCGGCCATCGAACATCAGCTGGAGCCGGACCGGATCCGTGCCGTGGTCGCCAGCGTCGCGGGCGGACGCTCGAAGTCACGCCTCCTCGCGGCACATCTCAGTGAGCATCCTCGCGTGCTGAACGACGGTCGCTCGCCGGTGCCCAGGGCCGTCGGCGCCCTGCTCATCGCCCTGCGTGAGGCCGGGGTCCAGACGGTCTCGCCGCCGTGTTGCGCCGAATGCGGCAGGCAGATACGAACGCTCCAGCGCCGCGGCCAGGACTGGTACTGCTGGAACTGCGGGCGGTCACAGCCCGAGCCGTGTGCTGCCTGCGGAAACACCCGCCGGGTCGCTTCACGCGACCGGACCGGGCGGCCGCGATGCGGCAAGTGCCCTGACGACGACGGACGTGACCCCATCGCAGTGATCGGCGCCCTGATCGCTGAACTGGATCCGCAGGCCGAACGGGAGGCAGTCTCCGAGGCGGTCCGTCGATCGGCACCTCGTCCCTCCTACCAGCGGAAACTTGCCTGGGCCCTGGAATCCCACCCAGCTCTGCTGACCGGCGACGGTCACCTCGCACCCCACCGCGCGATCCTCAAGCTGATCGACCTGCTGCACGAGGCCGGCATCGCCGGGATCGTCCGGCCGTCCTGCCCCGGCTGCCACAGAGTCGTACGCATCGACAAGCCTCTGGATGGAAAGCGGGTCTGCCGCATGTGCATCTCCCACTCCCGTATAGAGGAGTGCTCGGGATGCGGAGCCCGCCGAGAGCCCGCCACCCGCGACGACCAAGGCCGGCCGGTGTGTCCGAACTGCCTGGTCAGCGACCCGGCGAACCTGGAGACCTGCATCAACTGCGGCCGACGAAGGGTCGTGAACACCCGCACACCGGACGGCCCGCTCTGCCAAGGCTGCCCCTCCTTGCCCACCGCGACTTGCAGCATCTGCGACGCGGAGAAACCTTGCGGCACCTCCCGGACTACGGGTCGGCCATGGTGCCTGGACTGCCAGCGTCACTCTGCGCCGTGCTCGGCCTGCGGCGGCGTCGCGGCGGTCGTCTCCGGAACTCTCGACCAGCCCCTTTGCCTGGGCTGCACCGCGCCTGAGGTCTGGCACACCTGCCCCACCTGCAGCGAGCCCGATTACCCGCACCCCGGCCAGTGCGCTCGTTGTCTCATCAATCGGCGCCTCAACGAGCTCCTGGGCCCTCCGTCCGCTGCCCTCCATCCCGGTCTCGAAGCCCTGCGGAACAACATCGCCACCACCGAGCACCCACTCACCGCCAATCGGTGGCTGAACAAGCCGCTCGTGTCTCCGGTCCTGGCCGACCTCGCGGCCGGCAGACGAGCCCTGACTCACGAGGCCCTCGACGAGCTGCCCGACAGCCCGCCCCTCGCCCACCTCGCCAAGTCCTCGTCGGTGTCGGTGCCCTGCCCGAGCGGGACGAGTACATGGTCCGCCTCGAACGTTTCCTCACGGGCCTTCTCGCATCACAGCAAGACCCCGAACAGCGCAAAGTCCTGCATCAGTACGCGATATGGCACCTGGTCCGTCGACGACGCCGACGCAGCAACGGCCGCCACCTCACTCCGCAGCAGTTCGCATCCGCGCGTCAACGCACCCATGCGGCCGTCGCCTTCCTTACCTGGCTTCAGGCTCACGACCTCGCCTTGGAGACGTGCCGACAGGCCAACCTCGACCAGTGGCTCACCGACGACTCCGCGACCTACCGCCACACAGCCGGGCACTTCGTCCGCTGGGCTCGCGCCAACAAGCTCACCACCGTCCACGTCCCCGCTGTCCGCTGGCACGGCCCCACCCAGCCACTGGATGACGAGCACCGGTGGAACGTCGCACGCCGGCTCCTGCACGACGACACCCTCAAACCCGAAGACCGCCTCGCAGGACTGCTTCTCCTCCTCTACGCACAAGGGCCATCGGCGATCCACCGACTGACCATCGAGGACGTCGAGGTCGGCGCCCAAAAGGTACGTCTCCACCTCGGTAATGCACCCGTTCAGCTGCCCGAGCCCGTCGCCCAGCTGGCCCGCACCGTCGCCGCGAACCGCAAGGGGCACGCGACCATCGGCGCCCTGGCTCCCTCTACATGGCTCTTCCCCGGAGGCCAGCCCGGACGCCCGATCAGCACCACACAGTTGACGCAGCGGCTGAACAATCTCGGTATCCGCCCCAACCAGGCCCGCAGCACCGCTCTTTTCCAGCTCGCCACCGAGATCCCCGCCGCGATCCTCGCCCGCACCCTGGGCATCCACACCGACGTCGCCGTCGCCTGGCAACGCCTCTCGGCAGGCGACTGGGCCAACTACGCCGCCGAAGTGAGCTCGCGGACAACCACCATCAAGGAGTCCTCATCATGATTTCGCGCCCCTACGACGCGGTTCTCTGCGACATCGACGGTGTCCTTCGGCACTGGCCGAGCGCCGACGACCTCGAACGCAGCCACGGACTTCCCGAAGGCGCGCTCGCGGCCGCAGCCTTCGCGCCTTCCCGCCTGCACCCCGCGATCACCGGAGAAATCACCGACGAGCAGTGGCGCTCCGCAGTGGCCGAGGACCTCGCTGAAATCTGCGGATCGAGCGACCGCGCCCACGCCGCAGTCACCGCCTGGTCCGATCTGATGCCCCGTGTCGACCATGAGGTCGTGTCGCTCCTCACCCAGGCCCGCGCGGTCGCAACCGTCGCCCTGGTCTCCAACGCGACCACCCGGCTGGAGAGAGACCTCGCCCGACAAGGGCTCGACGATCTCGCCGACACCGTGGTGAACACTGCCCGCATCGGCCTCATCAAGCCCGATCCTCGCGTCTACCAGCTGGCCGCCGAGCGGGTCGGAGCCCCGGTCCACCGCTGTCTGTTCATCGACGACACCGCCGCCAACGTCACAGCAGCCCGCGACGTGGGGATGACCGCCCTCCACTACCGACAGATCGAAGATCTCCGCGCAACCCTGGCAGTCCTCGTCAGCGCGGCACCAGACGCGCAGCACAGGTGACCCGCAGGAGGCATTCGGACGGTTCCAATACCCGACGTCACCATTAGCGCCGGTTTCCCATCTGCAGCTGGAGTCGATCCTGGCCATGTGTCGGCGTACTTCGTTGAGTGCTCCACGAAGTACGGAGATACGTGCACCACGCGAGGCGAGCGACCTGGACGTGCTGTTCGGCGGTGAGCTCGCATGACCCGGCAGGGATCGCGGGCCAACTCTGGATCTTCCGGGCCAGGCGCAGGGGGGGGCAGGCAGGTGGACGAAGATGTCGAACCGCACGTTCGCTGTTCGCGGGGTGACATGACGGGCGAAGAGGCCGTCCACGATGACAACGGGCGGAGCTGGCCAACGCGGCGTCGGTGTCGTGCGCGAGACGCGTGAAATCCAGCGACCGGGGATCGCCGACGTCCAACCGCGGCACCCCGGGTTCATCCGGCTCCCAAACCCCCTGCTCAGGAGTGAGGAATTAGTAGTCGTCACCGCAGAGTACCCGCGCTGGCCCCCGGGGCGTCGTAGCCGCCAGTGCGGTAGCCAGTGTGGTCTTTCCCGCCCCGGCACCTCCAGTCAGCGTGACCAGCATGTTCTCTCCTCGCTGTCGTGGTGACGCCCGGAGCATCGCATACGACCCGAGGACTCACGCCACCAGGTCCGAGGCGCGCTCCACGAGGTGACCGTTCATGAAGCGGGCGCCGGCACGGACCAGGGGCACCAGGTGCGCCCCGGTGATCGCGCGCCAGCGGGCCTGTGCGGACTCGACCAGTTTGAACACCATCGCCAGGGCCGCCGCCGGGCTGCCGGCACCGCGGGTGACCTTCGTCCGCAGCTTGACCGTGGAGAACGTCGACTCGACACGTCGCAACCCGTCTCATACACGCCCACTGCCACCGCCGCCTCCGCGACGGCAGCACCGGGACAGCACTTCTGCCTGCCCGACAGCCCTCGCGGCTTGCTTGAGCCGGTTGCCTGGAAATCGGGCACGGCCGGATCTGAGGGGGCCCCAGCGCGGAGACGCGCTGAGGCTACCCGACGAGCTGTTCTTCTCCACCCTGACCCGACGTCTACTACGCCGCGGCCAGTTCGCCTTCCGCGACGAACTGGCCGCGGCCATCGACACCTTCGTCTTGGCCTACGACGAACACGACGCCAAGCCCTACCGCTGGCCCTACGACGGCAGCCCACTCAAAGCCGCATCAACCCCCGAAGGATCAACGCGGCGCTGCACTAGTGCTGGAAGAGTACTTCCGGATTGTTCGGCGAGGGGCCGTCCAGCAGCGGACTGTGGATCCCCTTCAGCGTCTGGTCGAAGAACGCCGTCACGTACTCGCGGGTGATCACCAGCCCGCGTTCCGGGGAGAGGCCCTGCGTCGGGAACCCGGCCTGCTTCTTAAGCAGGTCCAGGTCGCTGAAGTTGAAGTGGTCGGCGTCGGTGACCGTCAGCCACTCCTTGTAGCCGCCGAGGGCGGCCCATGCCTGCTCCCACGTGGTGTTGTGGCCGCCGGCCGAGTGGTTTTCGGCCGTGCCCAGCATGAGGAACGGCCGGTTGATCTGGCCGGGCATCGGGGTCGGGTGGAAGGTGCCGTCCATGTTCACTCCGGCCCGTACTCGCGGGTCGGCGATCATCGTGGCGGCGGCCGACGCTCCGCCGAGGGAGTGTCCGGCCATGCCGATCTGGTGCTTGTCGATGAGGTGTGCCAGGCGCCACGCGGTATTGCCGTGCGTCAACTGGTCGATCACGAAGGACACATCCGTCGCGCGGCTGGCGACGACGGAGTCGAGGTTGAGCGCCGGGTTGTCGCAGATCACGCACGACGACGTCTGGCCGTTCGCCAGCGTCTCGCCGCTGTCCTCGTTGGTGTGGCCGACGAGCGCGACGACGTAGCCGTGGCTGGCCAGGTCGGTCGCGAGCGCGGTGAGCGTCATGCGCGGGTTCTCGTGCGCGGCTGAGAGGACCACCAGCGGATACTTGCCCCTCTGCGGCCGCGCGCCGTCGAAGGCGTGGGTGGTGACGCTGGAAAGGGTCTGCGGGGTGACGCCGGAGCTCGCCGGCGTCTTCTGGCGCTGGAGGATTCCGGCTGCCTCGCCGAGGGTCATGTAAGGGGCCGGAGTCCCGGTCCCGGGGACGGCCGGATAGATCATCGTGACGGTCAGTTGGCGGGGGCCGGATGACGGCACCCACGGGTCGGTACGGTTCGCGTCGGTGAGGTGGATGACCTCCTTGCCGGCGGCGTAGGGGCCGGTCGGCGCGGGGAGGGTGCCTTGGAAGGACCGTGTGGGCGCGGTGGCCGTGGCCGTGGCCGGTGCGGTGTCGAACGCGTGCGTGGCCACCGATGTGGCCACCGGTGTGGCCGACGGTGTGGTCGTGGCGGCGAACCCGGTGCCGGTTCCGGTGACGAGGGCGGCGAGCGCCAGCGCCGCGACAGCGCTGATACGGCGATTGCGTTTCATGGGATCGACGCTAGGTTCCGCAGCTCCTCCGTCGCGTCGGCCGGTGGATGTCACCGTTCCCCAGGCCGTCGGCCCGGGGGTGTACCCCGCGTACATCCCCGGGGCGACGCGCGGAGCCGACGCCGCTGAATACGATCTCCGTATGGAAGAGCTTCTCCAGCGTCTCTCGACATCGAAGCGCGTGACCTGGCTGACGGACCGGGCCGTGGTACTGGCCACCGCCTGCTTCTACGCGCTGATGCTCTGCTGGTCGATCCGTCGTGGTCCCGGCCTGTTCCGGTTTCCCGGCCTCGGGCCCTTCCAGATGATGGGTCTGTGCGTCGTGCTCGCCCTTCCGGTTCTGCTGATGCGCCGTCTGCCGGCGGCGGTCTTCGCGGCGATCCTGGGCGAATCGGTCCTCGGCGACCTCTTCGGCGTGCGGCCCTTGATCGTGTTCGTCCTGCTCGTCTTCTTGGGCGGGCACCTCGCCGTCCGGCGGCCAAAGGCTGCCGCCGTCGGCTCCGTCGCGGCCGTCGCGGCCGCGTTCGTCGAGAACATCCACGTCTACCCCGGGGAGACCGTCAGCGACGCGGCCCAGTGGGCCGGGCAGTTCGCGTTGTGGTTCGCGGTCGCGTGGGTCTTCGGGGGGGTGTATCGCAAACGCCGTGAGTACCTCGGAGCCTTGCATGAGCAGAGGGCGGCCCGCGCCGTCATGGCCGAGCGGCTGCGGATCGCCCGCGAACTGCACGACAGCGTCGCGCACAGCATCGGGATCATCACGGTGCTGTCGGGAGCGGCGGCGCGGGTCGTGGAGACCAAGCCCGAGCAGACGCGGCAGGCGCTGACCGGCATCGAGTCCACCAGCCGCCAGACGCTGCTCGAGCTGCAGCGCATGCTCGGAGCGCTCCGCCGCGCCGAGCCGGACGACGCCATGCCGGGGGCCGCTCCGCTGGCGCCGGCCGGCAGCCTGGCGGATATCCCGCGGCTCGCCGAACGCACGGCCGACGCCGGGGTGCGGGTCCACGTGGCCTGGCGGGGCGAGCGGCGTCTGCTGCCGCCGGAGATCGAGCTGTCGGCGTTCCGGATCGTCCAGGAGTCGGTGACGAACGTGGTGCGGCATTCCGGGGCGCGGACGTGCCGGGTCGCGGTCGGATACGAGCCGGAGGGAGTGACGATCGAGGTGGTGGACGACGGGGGCGACGGTCCCGGCGGGCCCGGCCGTCCCAGGCGCTCGGCGGCGGCCGGCGGGAGCGGCTTCGGCCTGCTCGGCATGCGCGAGCGGGTGTCGCTGCTGTCCGGCCAGTTCAGCGCGGGCCGGCGTCCGGAGGGCGGATTCCGGGTGGCTGCGAGGCTCCCGGCATGAGCGTGCGAGTACTGCTGGTCGATGACCAGCCGCTGATGCTGGTCGGGCTCGGGATCCTGATCGGCGGCACCGCCGACCTGGAGGTGGTCGGGGAGGCCGGCGACGGCGTCGAGGCGGTGCGCCTGGTGCGCGAGCTGCGGCCGGACGTCGTGGTGATGGACATCCGGATGCCGGGCATGGACGGGATCGAGGCGACCCGGCAGGCGACCGCCGAGCCGGACCCGCCCAAGGTGCTGGTGCTGACGACCTTCGACGACGACGAGTACGTCTACGGCGCTCTGCGCGCCGGCGCCAGCGGATTCCTGCTCAAGAGCATGGCCCTGGACGCGGTCCTGGCCGCGATCCGCGTGGTGGCGGCCGGCGACGCGTTGCTCGCGCCGAGCGTCACCCGACGGCTGATCGCCGCCTTCGCCGGAACCTCCGCCACCCCCGCGGCCCCCGCACCGGCCACCGAGCCCGCCCAGGACTCACGTCTCATCGCTGGGATCACCGACCGGGAGCGCGAGGTGCTGGCACTGGTCGGACAGGGGCTGTCGAACGGTGAGATAGCCGAGCGGTTGGTGATCAGCGGGGCGACGGCGAAGACCCATGTCGCGCGTCTGTTCGCCAAGCTCGAGGCCCGGGACCGCGTCCACCTGGCGATCATCGCCTACGAGAACGGACTCACGCCGGGTAGACGGTAGGGCAGGGTGAGAAAGAGCAATAGTCAAGACCTGTGAACGAGATGACGTGCGAGCAGGCTGCGGCACCCACCGAGTTCGATCCTATGCTGACGGTCGTGCAGGTACTGGGTGTGAGCAATGAGGACGAGATGGTCGCCTGCTTCTTGAGCGGCGAGCTGTCTAGCCAGAGGTTCGGACAGAACCTCCGGCCCCATCTGGCGGTAGCCGGGCAGGCAGAGCAGTTGCTGACGCATCCGGACCTCTCCGACGCTGGAGCGAACTTCGCACGTCGCGCTCTGCTCGCCGCGACGCGGGTACGGCGAGAACCGTGACCTGTTCGAGAACTTCCCCGCTCACGTCACATGGACCAGGGCACTCCTGTCCACCGACGAGGCGGCCGACGTGCGGTACCTCGACTATCCCTACTGGGTCGAACTGTCGGGTGGCAGCCGCCGGCCGGCCGACGCGGCCGCACGCATCAAGGCAGGGCTACGGGGCGTTCGACGTGCCCAACAAACCGTTCGTCGACGCGGCCCACGCGTTCATCAGAGGTGAGCGATTTCCTCCGCTCACCTCGTCGGAGAGAGGCAGGACAACCTGGTCTGCCTTGAGGGCCACCTGCGCCTGACCGCCTACGCCCTCGCCGGCTTCCCGGCCGACATCGAGTGCCTGATCGGCACCGCGCCAGCCATGGGACGCTGGGCGCGGTAGTCCAGTCGCGCCAAGCTCTCGCCGCCCCAAATCAGCCTGACTGAGGATAGGCCAGCTCAGCCATGGGTCGGCTGGTGGCTCCTTCAGCCAATCAGGCTGCCTGCTCCTCGCGTTCGACGAGGACGCCGTTCTCGAACCGTGCCCCGGCGCGGACCAGGGGCACCAGATGGGCACCGGTGATCGCACGCCATCGAGCCCGAGCTGACTCGACCAGCTTGAACACCATCGCGAGCGCGGCCGCCGGGCTGCCCGCACCTCGCGTGACCTTGGTCCGGAGCTTGACCGTCGAGAACGTCGACTCGATCGGGTTCGTGGTCCGCAGGTGGATCCAATGCTCGGCCGGGAAGTCGTAGAACGCCAGGAGTTCCTCCCGGTCGGCGGTGATTTTCGCGACGGCCTTGGGGAACTTGGCGCCGTAGGTCTTCGCGAACGCCTCGATCGCCTTCTCCGCGTGGCCGCGGTCCTCCGCGTTGTAGATCTCCTGCATCGCCTTCGTCGCCCCGGGCTGCGCGGACTTGGGCAGGCAGTTCGTGACGTTGCGGGATTTGTGGACTCAGCACCTCTGCGGCCGTGCGGCCGGGAACACTTCGGCGAGCGCCCGCCACAGGCCCATCGCGCCGTCGCCGACCACCAGCTCGGGGTCACGCATGCCGCGTCGGCGGCAGTCTCGCAGCAGGTCGGCCCACGACTCGGTGGACTCCCGCAGGCCCTCGGCCAGGGCGATGAGTTCCTTGGTGCCGTCCAAACGGACCCCGAGCAGGACCAGGACGCACGAGTGCGCCTGGCCGAGGCGGACCTTGGGGTGCACGCCGTCGGCCCACACGTAGACGAAGTCGCGGTCGGACAGCTCCCGGGCCTGGAAGGCGGCGTGATCGTCGCTCCACTGCCTGGTCAGCCGTGTCACGGTGGCGGGCGACAGGCCGGCGGTGCCGCCGAGAAACTGCTCCAGAGCGGGCACGAAGTCCCCGGACGACAATCCGTGCAGGTAGAGCAGCGGCAGGACCTCGGAGATCTTCGGCGACTTGCGGCACCACGGAGCCAGGATCTTCGAGGAGAACCGCTTGCGCTCGCCCGTGACTTCGTCGACGCGGCGGTCGTTCACCCGCGGTGCCCTGACCTCGACCGGGCCGGCCGCGGTGACCACGGTCCGGATCTGATGGTGGCCGTTGCGGACCACGAGACGTCGGCCGGCAGAATCGGTCTCGGCAGTCAACTCGGCTATGTACTGGTTGACTTCCGCCTCCAGCGTGGCGGCGAGCATCCGGCGGGCGCCCTCACGGACGATTTCGTCGATCAGGGAGCCGGACTGGGTCGAGCCGTCGTCGGTGACTACGCTGAGCACGGGCGTGCCTTCCCAACCCGCGCTGCAACGCGGGCCTATTCGGAGACCATCAAAGGATCATTCGGGAAGGTACGCCCTTCGCGTTCCCTCGCCGATCCACAGGTTCCGAGCATTGCTCTCAAGGCCCGGCACTCTGACAGCGGACGCCGTCGCTTTTGAAGCCAGCAAGGCAGCAGGGGCGGGGAAGTTGTCGGTCAGCGTGGAGAGCAGGCGGTTGAAGCCCGAGTGCGGTCACGGACAATTGGCAAGCGGCCGAAGTGGACGCGGGTCTTCAAGGGCAGCCGAGCGATGAGGGCGCCTTACCAGCCGCGGTCATTCACCCGGCCGCGTTCGACGGTCACGTTCGGGGGCCAGACGCCATGCTCGATGAGGTGTGCCACGGCATGGCCGGCGGCATCGAAGGTGACGGTGTCGCGGTCGTCGTAGCTATCGACCTGTCCGGTGGACATTACGTAGCCGCCGGAGCAGCCTGCACCGCGTGGATCGACGAGGTGCTCATCGAGCTCGCCTGACCGACCCCTCAATGTGACCTTCGCACGTTGGCCATTGGTGACCACAGCCAGGAGCTCACCAGTGTCATTTTCAAACCAAGTCTCCTGGCTCGCCCAGTCCCACCGGTGTCGAAGCAGGTGTCGAGCTTCTTCGCCGGAGTACGCATGACCGGCGGAACCTTGCAGATGCCAGCGGTTGGTGTAGGACACGGCGCTCCTGTTTTGATCTTGCTGCGTGGGAAATGGACAGCCAGGGGGACAGCGGGGCCGATGGGAGGGGCCGCCCAGGGCTGGTGCCCACCGTACGAAGAGCCCCGCTTCCGATGCGAGGCGGGGCGGGGCGGTGGTAAGAGGGGCACGGCGAGCTTGGGCTCCCATGCTTCTCGCCTGGCACCGGATGACGACGGACGTCGCTCTGGTGCGCCCCGCGATGTGCGCCACCGGACCGATCCGGTGTGCGCCACCCGACGATGCGCGACAGTCTCGCGCGCACCCGGTACACCGCCCCCCCCGCACAGCACCGCGCCCCCCGGTCCGAGCTTTCGTCTGCGCCGACCGTGCCGGTCCGCGGTGCGGCTGCGAGCGTGGGCGGATGTTGCTGCGACGCCTCATCGCGATGGACATGCGTCCGGTCGCGATCGACCGACTCGGCCAGGACGCACCGCTCGCCGCACTCAAGGCAGCCCGCACACTGGAGATCATCGCCCAGCGCACCGCACACTGGCCGGCGCGGCATGCCCGCGCTCAAGAGCCCGCCGCCGTGGCGGCCGCGCTGGGCCTGAACACTGATGAGGCCCGCAAGCTCACGGCCAGGTACGGCGGCTGGAGCCGCTGACCTGTGGTCGGCCCTGGCTCGACCTCTCGGAAGCACACAGGGTCCTTCCCCCCAGCCCAATCACGCCAGACCCTGACCAGTGCGAGTAGCAGCGGCCTACCGCTGGGGTTGAATACCGGGAGCCGCTCGTGCTCTCGATTCGGCGGCTGCACCCACCTCAACCTCGGCCGCAGCGCACTCGCCGACCTGAAATGGTGTACAGCTGCCATCGCCCGCCACGGAGCTCGGCTCGGCGTGCGCCTGTCCGTCCGCACCACCGGTCGACGTTCGAGGCGATGGCGACGCTGTTCTTCTCCTCGGCGGCTTCGACGAGCTCGTTCACCAGCTTTGTCACCAGGACGTGACATAGCGGTTCGGGACATCGGAAGTTGACGGGCCGCCACTGCCGTCACTGTCATCTGCGTGCCTCGCCGCCCCATCTGCCCGGCCACTGGCGGTCCCTGATGGACGTCACCCCTGTGTGATATGCGGCCGATGGTGATCTCGGGCGGACCCGACTGTGAAGGCCGAGTAGAGATAACCCGATGTTCACCGCAAGGCTCTATCCGCGTAGATGCGGGGAGTGGTGTCATTCCGTCAGCCGAGCCCCACGCTCGACGCACCCGCCACCCCCACACTTGCGGAGATCCCCATGCGTGCGATACGTCGTCTCACCGCCACTACCGCTTCGATAGCCCTCGCCACCGCGGGACTGATCGCCGCCACCGGCAGCACCGCCCACGCCACCGCCGCCTCCACCACGGCCACCTGCTCCCAGGCGTACCTGCCGCGGCCCGTCTCCTCCTGTCAGCCGGGCGCGCTGAACCCCAACGTCACGCAGGCGAACATCCACTCCACGATCTGCGTGGGCGGCTACAGCTCCTCGATCCGACCCTCCACCAGCTACACCAACGCCTTGAAGGTGAAGCAGATCGCCGAGTACGGCTACGCCGACACCAATACGGCGGACTACGAGGAGGACCACCTCGTCGCACTCAGCCTCGGCGGAAACCCCACGAGCCCGCAGAACCTGTGGCCCGAGCCCCGCTACCAGGCCGGCGGCTCCACGGCGGGGGACAAGGACACCGTGGAATACAAGCTGTACAAGGCGGTCTGCGCGGGCACCATCCAGCTCGCTCCGGCACAGCGCGCCATCGCCACCGACTGGACAACGGCGCTGGCCGCCGTCGGCCTCAACTGACACCCGCCGCCCGCGGCGGCGAGGAGCACCGGCCGCGTGGGGCGCGGCGTAAACTGCCGCCCCCGCGCTGAACCGGCTCTCACGGTGCTTCGTCGATGATCGCCTGGGATCCGGGGCGCACCACGATCCCGGTGGGAAGTCGACCCGACGGGCGCGGCGGGTCCGGCGAACCCAACTCCGGCTCCACCTGGTCGACGGCTGCCTCACCACCGCAAGCCTGGCTATCAACCCACCGACCCCACCCTGAAAACCTCAGTAACAGCAAGAGAGCACCGTTTTTGATGGGGGCCATGACCTTCCCGTTCCTGCCCCCGCCCTCCGCGCTCGGCGCGATCCAGCGCGTCCTGCTGGTCGCCCTCCTCACCCCGGCCGTCTGGCCGATCCCTTGACGGCGCTGGCGGCCGGCGCCACCCCGTCAGTACAAGGACGCTGCAGGTCAGTGGTGCCCACCGCGCACAGCACGGTGGGGGAAGCCGATGGCGGACGAGGGACGCCGCCTGTCAGCACGGGGCCAGGACACCTCGCCGAAGGAGCAACGTCAGACCCCCCGGGTACGGTCGGCCTCATGAACGATCAAGAGAATCGCCGGTCGTCGATCCATGCATTTGCAACGTGGGAGCCGCTGCTGCAGCTCATACGGGCAGAGAACGTGGAGCGGCTTGCCGTGCCGGGCGGTCGGGTGGTGGGCCGTATCACGCGCAGCGCCTGGAGCGTGCCCCTGCAGCAGATGCACAACGACGCCGTGCTGCGGGTGCGCGACGTCCTGGTGAAGGACGGCATCGGTGCCGTGACATTCGTGATGGAGACGGAGACGTCGGGACGCACCCGGCTCCACCTCCTCATACCCAGCAGGGCGGTGGAGCTCGGCTTCGCATTCAACCCAGGTGCGCTCGTCCTGGTTGAGGACGCGCTTCCTGAGCCCTGGCGGCGCCTTCCGGACCCGACGCCGGGGGCGGTTTCGGCGGCTTCGGCGGACCTGGCGCTGCTCGAACGGACGGTGCGCGGACGACTGCCCGACGCCGTCGGCGCCACCGACGCCGAGATCGCGGGGGCCGAGTCGCGTCTGGGCATCCCTCTGCCCGAGGAGCTCAAGAGCCTGTATCGGGTGACACGGGCCCAGTGGGCGGACTGGAGGGGCGACCACGAGGCGGCGAGCCGCCATTCCGAGGCGGTCCGCTGCGAACTCTTCGATCTCGAAGGCTTGTACGTCGCCGAAGCGAGAACCCGCGAGTGCCCCTGGCATCACGCGGCGATGGAAGCGGTCCAGACACCGCCGACGGCGGCCGTGCAGGGACTGGCCGGTTCGCCGGGCTGGATCGCGTTCGCCGACAACGGAGGAGGCGACCGACTGGCCATCGATCTGACCCCAGGCCCCCACGGCCACACCGGGCAGGTCATCCTTATATCCCACGAGGAGGAGATCGGCGCCCGCCTCCTCGCCGACTCCCTGACCGACCTGCTGCTGGACCGGCCCCCCACGCAATCCGACGGCGCAGAGCCCCACGCACCGGCCGCGACCTCCTTCGCCTACGACCAGGAGACCTTGGAGAACGCCGTGCATCCCGACTTGGAAACCCTGACCCTCGGCGCGCAGGGCGCACATTCAGTCAGCCTTGCGCCGCTCATCGGGCTGCCCAGGCTGCGATCCCTCGTCGCCCAGCCTGGGACTCTCGCTGACCCCACTGAGATCGCGGGGCTGACCGGGCTTGAGTACCTGGAGCTTGGATCCCCGGAGTGGGGTGCCCTTCTCGATGCAGACGCCGTCCCGCAGGGCCTGTTGGCGGCTGCTGTCAACGGGCCCTTCGACGAAGACCCCCTGGCCGTCGCCGGTCTCGCCAACGAACTCCTCGCCCTGTGGGGCCGGCCCCGCATCCTCCAGACCGTCGTCGAGGGCGACCTCGGCCCGCAGGCCTAGGGCGGGAGAGCCAAGCGGGGACTAGGACATGTCCGGCCGATCATGTAAATGTCTCGTGCCGGGTCGTTGCCCTGGACTCAGACTGCCGGGCGACTTGCGCCGGAATCGCGCTGGATATCCGGTGATCTTTACATCGCCACACCCTTGACCTCAATCACGCTTGAGGTGTGACGATGATCCACATGGCCACGGAATCCACATCCCAGGCGGCGGACATCGAAGCGATCAGCCAACTCGTCGCCACCGTCGAGCACTCCCAGCAGAACAAGGACCCCGAAGAGTTCCTCGGCCTCTTCCACCCGGACGCGGTCTGGACGACGGCCCACGGCAAGGTCCTCATCGGCCTCGACGCGATCTCGGAGTTCACCCGCACGGTCCTCCCCGCGGCGAGCTGGGACGGCAAGGTCACCTACGAGGTGGTCCACGTGCTCTTCATCCGCCCCGACGTCGCGGCGGTCAAGGTCCGTCAGCGTTACCTGGCTCCGGGCGAGGAGAGCGAGGGTGCCCCCCTGTACGTGATCTCGAAGCAAACCGACGGCCGGTGGCTGCTGACCGCCTGTCAGAACACGGGAGTCGTCGCCGACTAGGACTTGTCCGGTCGATCATGTGACTACTCCGCGCTCGGGTCGTTGATATGGGCATGGGGCGGGGTGATCTGACAGACGCTGAGTGGGAACGGTTACGGCCGTTCCTGCCTGTCAGTAACAGGCGTTGTGGCAGGTGGCGGGATCACCGGCAGGTGATCGACGGAATTCTGCACCGAGTGCGGACCGGGGTGCAGTGGCGTGACCTGCCCGAACGGTTCGGGCCGTGGAAGACCGTCTGTGAACGCCACCGGCTGTGGTCGGCCGACGGCACGTGGGAGCGTCTGCTCCAGCAGGTCCAGGCCGCAGCCGATGCGGCAGGTGAGATCGACTGGGACATCTCGGTCGACTCCACCATCGTGCGTGCTCATCAGCACGCGGCCGGCGCTCGGACCGAGCCGCCTCCGGCGCCTGCGTCAAAGGGGGCCGAGGAGGTGGAACACCAGGGCGAAACGCCATGGCAGAGCCTGGTCGCCCGCCTGGTGGAGGTGGTGCTGGAGGTGAGGGCTTGGGCCGCTCGCGGGGAGGATTCACCAGCAAGGTCCACCTGAGCGCGGACGGACGCTGCCGCCCGTTGTCCCTGGTGGTCACCGGTGGACAACGGGCGGACTGCACTCAGTTCAGCCCGGTTCTGGAGAAGATCCGGGTTCCCAGGACCGGTCCGGGCAGGCCGCGCAAGAAGCCCGACAGCCTGGCTGCCGACAGGGCTTACAGCAACGGACCCTGCCGTGAGTACCTGCGACGACGGGGCATTCGGCACACGATCCCGGAGAAGACCGACAGTCATGCCGCCCGCCTGCGAAAGGGCTCGCGCGGTGGACGGCCGCCCGGCTTCGACGAAGACCGCTACAAGAAGCGCAACACCGTCGAACGGGCGATCAACCGCCTGAAACAGTCCCGGGCAGTCGCCACCCGCTATGACAAGCGCGGGTACGTCTTCCTCGGCACCGCCACAGCAACAGCCCTCGTCATCTGGCTGCGAACTTGATCGCCCGGACAAGTCCTAGACGAAAGCGCATCTGCCCGGCAGCCTGCCGGGATCCCCACGTGTTGCGACATCGTCGAGCGTATGGCTCCTGACGCTGGGCCAACTCGTATCCCTCGACTAAGACCGTGTCCTACATGGTCAGTTTGAGGAGGCGTTTGTAGCAGCAGAGGGCTGCGGCGAGGCCAAGAAAGGCCAGGTAATTGCGGGGATGCCGTTCATAGCGGTGGTTGAGCCGGCGGTAGTCGGTCAGCCAGGACATGGTCCGTTCGATGACCCACCTGTGGCGCCCGAGTTGCTTGCTGGACTCGATGCCCTCCGCGCGATACGGGCGCCGATGCGCTTGCCCCAGAGCCATTTCCGCAGTTCAGGGATGTCGTATGCCTTGTCAGCATGCAGGCGCTGGGGCTTGGAATCGGCTGCGTGGGATTCGTGTCCCATGTGGAAATGGGACAGCATCGGCTTCAAGGCCTGGCTGTCGTGGGTGTTGGCCGCGGAGAGTCCGACGCGTAGGGGCAGTCCGGCCGCGTCGGACAGGACATGCATCTTGGAACCGGACTTACCCCGGTCCACGGGGCTCGGACCTGCAAGTTCGCCCCCTTTTTAGCGCGGACATGAGCGGAGTCCCGGCAGTCTCTCAGAAGTGCCTCGCACAACATGCCGGTCTCGAGAAGACTTTTGCGAACGGCGGCCTGCGGAAACGCGATCATCCCGAAGGGTCTCGCAGAACTCATGAGAAACGCCGTGTGTCACGTCCGTCTCCGAAGGCCTTCCACCACACCAAGCGGGTTGGCCCGCCACAGCACGGGGGACCAAAGGGTTCGATGTCAGTGCACCCACGTACGGTCTGCCCATGGATGATCAGTGGTCGCCTTCGTTCTCGATAGATGACGTCAGAACCTTGGAGCCCGTGCTCCGGTTCCTGAGGGACAGCAACGCGAACAGGCGTGCTCCTTCCGTCGGGGATCGCACATGAGTGAAATACCGGCGCCTGAAGCAGAAGACGTAAGACAGGCGTGGAGCCGCGTCACCAACTGGCTCGAACAGAACGCTCCCGACGTTTTCGCGACTCTTGGCGGCCCAGGCAGTTCGACAGCCGTCAGCGATGCTGAAGAGCGCATGGGACTGAAGCTGCCGAAGGAACTGCGGCAGTGGCTCCTGGCGAACGACGTCGGTACTGGGAAGCAACCCGATGCCGGCTCATGTCTGGTGGCGCTGGGATGCGCGGGAGTCATCCCCAGCGGCGGCCTCCTTCTCGGGCTCACGGACATCGAGCGTGTCTACTCACACAAGGTGGACATGGAGGAGATGGAACCCTCCGAAGACTCGGACTATCCGTCCTGGCGCCGTGAGTGGGTGCCGATCGTCGCGGAGAGCGACGGCTTCTACGGCAGGTTCCTGAACACCCGGACTGGAGGCGTCGGGTCTTGGAATGAGGGCTCCAACCCCGAGGAGGGAGAATTCACCTCGTTGTTCGCCTTCTTTCAGGATGTAGCGGACCATCTGGAAGGGGTCTCCTCGGGCGTCGCAAGGGAGAGCACCGGGGGCCGGATGCACAATCACGGTCCGGAGGGCGAGGCGATACGGCTCTGGGCCCGCGCGAACGGCTACCTCGTCAATGACAACGGACGCATCCTTGCCTCCATCCGCGAGGCGTACGAAGCATCACTGTGAGCAGTCCGGCAGCGAAGTCGCCGACCAAGGCGGCAGCAAGCCCATTGGTGCCCTGGTTTCCTGACGCCGTCAGTCCGCGCCGTCCTCGTCGTCGCGAGGACCAGTCGCGCTCCATTACAGCAGGAGCACCGATCGCCGCCGCCAGTCGGCCGGTGGCACACGATGCGGTACGGCGGCATGCCGCTGCGGCAAGGACTCAGGGAACTCGGAGAGGAACTGGCCGAGCACGTCGCCGCGCGTACCGTGCCCGACCCCGCCCTGCACCTCCGAGTCGCGCGCCGCGCTGATCACAGCCGCGGAGTGCGCCATGGGTGCGTGCCTAGCCTCGCGTGCTTCCCCGACGGTGACTTTTCGGTGCATCTCCCGCTCGTGACGGAGACCCTCACGAGCGAGGAGCTGTATTACGAGGAGACGTGGGAGCCGACTGCCCCCGTGACCTCGGCGCGGACGTGGACGGATGCGTTCGCGTGGTCCGTGATCAGCGGACTGATATGGGAGCGGAAGCTGGATGATCGGTCCTCTCCTGCGCGAGGACTACGCCGCCGCCATCCGTGACGGCGTTCCGTACTCGAAGCGGGAGTCGGTGTCCGACCCGGCCGACGTCGTGGAGATGGACGCGTTGTGCGGCTACCTGACCGTCGTCCAAGGGCCCTACCAGGGCGTGCTCCCCGGCCCGGTGCCGCTGGCCAAGCGGGACGCCGCCGAGCGGGCGCGTACTGCCGAGCAACTCGATGTGGCCGGGACGCGGACGTCGGACCAGCGGCTGTTGTGCGTCCTCCCGGACGACGACCAGGACGAGTGCGAGCAGGCCCTTCGGGAACGACTGGTGACGCGCCGAGAGAGCGTTGGCGCGGACCCGGCTGCCCGGAGCCTGCTGCCGTTGGGAGCCGTCACGCTGGCGACCATCGCCAGTCTGGCGCACGGCTGGCAGTTGGGTACCCGATCCGCCTACCTGCCTGAAGCGCTGCTGAGTGCCCCGCAGCAGTAAACGGCCCGCGCCCGTACCAGCCCCCGCCGCCCCGAGCGGCCCACGGTCACGAACGTCCCGTCCTCACTCGCCAGTGGCCGCATCAGTCAATGGTTCGCGCTCGGGCTGTCCGCCCAAGAAACCGGGACCCGACTGACCACAGCCAGCCCTGCTTCAGAGCCCGGGGACCGGGCGGCCGACACCGACTGGCGCCGGCCCGGCCCCGCCGAGGTATGGGCCCCGGTGGGCTGGCTGCGGCACCACCGGCAGGCAGGCATACGAACGTGGCTACAAGGTCATCGTCGAATCTGACGTCACGGCCGCCGACGACGGCAGATCCCCAGGGCCGGACGGGGCGTCGCCAGGTCACCCTCCTGCGGCCCGAGGCACCGAGGATCGCGGGAGCATGGTCGAGGACAGCTTCAACGCCCTGGACGAGCAGACCGTCACCGTGCCGGGCACCGAGGCGGCCGCGCTGATCGTCCCGAGCCTGGCCGGACCCCTGACCGCCGTCCTTGACCAGCGGAAACTGCCGGCTGGGCGGATCGAGGAGCTGCTGGAGGCTCACTCCCTCTTTCCAGGGCAAGCACCACACCCGGGCCTTGGCCGCGAGGCCGGGTCGCCCGGGCCGCTGGAGGGCCGAGGCGTAGTGTGCCGGGTGTGATCGAATTGAACTTCCCGTCGGGGGGCCGGAGTCGTCCGGCGAAGTCATCCGTGGCGCTGGCGCTTGTCCTCGTGGTCGTCGAGGGGGTCACAGCGTTCGTCCGGCTCGGTGCGGTGGGGTTCTGCTGGCTGGTGGGCGGGTATCGCCCTCCTCGCCCCGCTTGTCCTCCTGTCGTGCCGGAGTTGGAGCAGGGTCGGGGCCGACGGAATAACCATCTCTTGGGGTCTGGGGCACGGCCGCACATACCCCTGGCACGAGATCCAGTGGATTGACGTGCGCGAGACCAAGGGCCAGGGTTCGTCCTCGCACGCGGTCCGAATGTTCCTCTCGGGCGGCCGGCGTCGTTCGTTGCCCGGGCTCTACCGCAGTGACATGCACCCCGCCCCCGACTTCGACGAGCAGTTCCAACGGGTCGTCAACTGGTGGGAGCTGAGCACGGACCAGACCGCACGGGTTCGGCCGTCCGAGCAGTTCCGAGACCGGCTGACTCCGACCGTGGTCGGACTGGTCGGAACCATTGCCTTTGTCGTCGTGATGTTCGCCGCCTTCGTGATCGTAAGGCAGCTCTACTGATCTTTCGTAAGTTCGGTGGGTGTTGTGGGTGGATGGTCAGGCCGGTATGGGCGAGGAAGGACCATGGCAGTTGTGGGTTGTCGTTGATGCGGTGGATGCCTTGCTCGGTGGCGTCGGCGACATCGGCGAGGTGGTCGCCGGCGAGGTTGGCGAGTTCACGTTTCTTGAGTGAGGACCACAGCAGCTCCACCGGGTTCAGCTCGGGTGCGTAGGCGGGTAATCGCTCCAGGGTGAGCCAGTCCTGGCCGGCGACCCAAGCCCGCATCGCCCGGCTCCAATGGGCGGAAAGGCCGTCCCAGACCAGGACCACCCGCTCGCCGCGGTAGAACGCCTTCATCTGCTCCAGGACCTCGATGAGGGTGGCGGTGTCATAGCTGCCGGGCTTGAGATGGAAGCACAGGCGGGCCCCTCGGTCGGGGTCGGTGGGGTGGTAGCCCAAGGCCCCGGCCATCGATGCACGCTTCCAGTTCAGGCGGTGCCGCAGGAGCGGGGTCCGGCCTCGGGGCGAGTAGGTGCGGCGGATCTGAGGGAGCAGGGAGACGCCTGATTCGTCGAGGAACACGATCCAGGCACGTGTGTTCACGGCCCCTCAGGGCGAGCGCCTCCCGGACTGGCTCGACGCCGTCCGCCAGGACGACCTGCCTAGCCTCCACACCCTCGCTGCCGGCATCGACCGCGACCTCGACGCCGTCACCGCCGGATTGACCCTGCCCTGGAGCTCGGGCGCGGTCGAAGGGCATGTCAACCGGATCAAGATGCTCAAGCGCCAGATGTGCGGGCGGGCTTCCACCTTCTCCGCAAGCGCGTCCTACTGGCATGACGGAGAGCGGCCGCGGCACGGACGTCGAGCCAGAGCCTGTGAAAGCGAACAAATCAAATGCAGTCAGGTGTTGGCGCAATCGTCGATGACGGCGCAGGCGAGGCGGATGCCGCCCAGATAGTTGGAGATGCCGTCATCGCCTTGCATGTGGGGCGCGTCCTTGAACCACTGCCGCCACAGGCCGCCCTCCTGAAGGAAGGGGTTGGCCAGCTCGCCGTTCAGGACGGAGTCGGTGTACGCCAGGGCCCCCATGGCCGTCGGCTGGTCGTAGGCAAGGTCGGGCCGACGCAGGTAGCGATCCAGGTAAGCGGCAATCAGGTCGGCGTCCCGTGTGGTGCCGAAACTCGCCAGAGCCACGCAGTAGGCCCCACCCGCGCAGCAGACCTCGCTCTTCAGCAGCAGCGCTCCCAGACGCTCGCGGAAGTGGTCACGGCGCGAAACAGCGACGAGCCATGCCGCGGTCCGCCGCTCGCGCCAGCTGCCCTCGAAGAGGACGGTGAGCTCGGCGTCGGAAACAGTCTTCGCATCAGCGGCCAGGGCATGAACGAACGGCTCGTACTCCTCGCGCGACATGCGAAGTACTGCTCCGCCAAGCTTCAGGTAGCGGCGTGCCGGGAGGCAGTAGCGGCGGTACAGAGCCTGTATCTCGGGGTCGTAGCGGATCACCACCCCATCCTCTCGCAGGTCGGATGAGTACGGTTTCGACAGCACGCAGCGTTATTGCTCCACAGAAGATGAGCCAGAGCCAGAAATGGTTCTGGCTCACTTTCTGTGAATCATCACGCGGAGTGACCTTTGTCGGGCGGGCGGGGCCTCCGGAAGCTGCCTGAAAATGATTCGCCCCCAGTGTGGTGTGGCTGACAGTTCGGCCCGTGGAAGAAGTAATGCCCCGGCTGGAGGAGATCGACCACCTTCGGCTCAAGGCAGTCTTGGCCCACTGCCCCGAACTCGACGCCCTCACCACTCACGTCCGGTCCTTCGCCCAGATGCTCACCGAGCGCCAGGGCGAACGGCTTCCGCAGTGGCTCGACGCCGTCCGGCGCGACGACCTCCCCAGCCTCCACACCCTGGCCGCAGGCATCGAACGTGACCGTGATGCCGTCATTGCCGGGCTCACCCTGCCCTGGAACTCCGGCGTCGTCGAGGGACACGTCAACCGGATCAAGATGCTCAAACGCCAGATGTTCGGCCGGGCCGGCTTCGCTCTCCTGAGGAAGAGAGTTCTTCTGGCCAGCTGACCACAGCCACCCATAGGGTGACGGGGACGAGAGAAGATGCACCATGGATCCCCGCATACCCCGCCTGCGTCGCAAGCTGGCCGCGATCCCTTTCCAACCCCTGCGCAGCCACTCCTTCGGAGAAGAGAAACACGAGTTTCGCCTTGGACCGAAGCTGGCGGAAGCACGCGTTGCTGCATTCGAGGCCAAGCACGACATCGTCCTGCCCGACGCCTATCGGCAGTTCCTGACGCACATCGGCGGCTCAGGCGCGGCGCCGTTCTACGGCCTCATGCCGCTGGAGCGATGTTCCCTGCGGGTCATGAATCCGCGCGGAGAACCAGGGACACCCCGCGGCTTTGACGGCAGAGACCCCAGGGGCCACGGACGCGACCTCTTCCTCCACATCATCGAGATGGGCTGCACCGACGTATGCCTCATCGCGGTGACCGGACCCCTCACCGGCCGTATCCTCATTGGTAACAGCGACGGGTACTGGGGCCCCAACGTCTCCTCCGCCACCGACTTTCTCGACTGGTACGAACGCTGGCTCAATCACATGAGCGCCGGACGCGACAACCGGGCCCTGGAACTCACCTCGCCGAAGCTTCGCGCTCATCCAAACCGCCATCGCATGGCTCCGAAGATCTGACTCTTCGTAATCACTCCACGGAAAGTGAGCCAGAACCCGAGAAATGACGGCAGTGCCGTGCCGCTGAGGCAGACGGACGGAGGTGCGATGATCTGTTCGTGGTGACAGATGCCGAGTGGACTCGGATTCGGAGGGACCTGCGCTTCGGGCAGGTCTTCAAGGGCACCGTGGTGGAGGTTCCCAGGCCCGGTGCGATCGGGATCTTCGTGGACATCGGCCTGAGCGTCGGAGGCTTTGTCGACGTTCTGCTGCTGCCGAGCGAGGTCGAAGACTGGCCGGCGGAGGGCACGGTTGCCGATTTCGAGATCTGGTGGACAGACAGCCGCCAGCAGATCCGGCTGAAGCCGTCCGACTCTCGGTATCTGCGGACCGACTTCACAGACTTCGTCGAACGCTTCCGTCCCAGTTGGCCTGCCGATGTCGGCCAGCCCGTTCGTGACCCGGGGCCTGTCACCCCCGACGAGTTGCGGGCCCTGCTTCGCTCCGATGGGTCGTCGGCCAGCTCCCCCTGAGACTGGAGAAGCGGCCGACGCTCCCGGCGGGACCTAGAGCGTGTCTCTCAGGTCTGGCTGTGAGTCCGTCAGCAGTGGGCGTACCCAGTCCGTGGCTGGTGGGCAACTCGCTCGACAGGTCTCGGGAGGCCATGGCCCGCTGCACGGGGTCGGGTCAAGCGGGCCAGCCTCTCGCGTGATGGTGCGGTCGCACCAGTCGCATAGCACCGTCGCGTGGGCACCTGCGGCCTCAAGGGCACCGGCCGCGTCCTGGGCGGCTTCGAGCCAGTCGGGTTCTGTGACCGCTACGGGCGCACTGTCCAGCAGGAGCTTGCTGTTCCAAAGGCTGAGGCCGATGATCGTTCGGATCGCACGGATCGCCTCCGCCTTCCGGTCTCCTGACTCCGTGAGCAGAACTCGGAATCCTGGCTCTTCCACACACCCTCCCCGGCGGCCTTACGCTGTCCAGCCAGTGAACCATCCCCGCAGCTGAGCGCCATGGGGCGGACAAGCCGGATTCTCGATGACGCCGCCGACCTCCCGCACCTGGGCCAGACGCGGAACCACACCGGTCATCCGGGTCCGCGGACGCTCCCAGCGCCGCTTCTCCATCGCGGCAATGTGCTGCTACAAGCCCGGCGAACGCTCCCGCCTCGTCTACCGGCCCAAACGGCATACCGACCACAAGAGTGGCGGGCGCAAGAGCTTCGCCTGGACCGAGTACCGCGACCTCCTCATCGCCGCCCACCAGCAGCTCGGCGGACCGATCGTCCTCGTATGGGACAACCTCAATGTCCACAAAGACCGCCGCATGCGGGCCTTCATCGACGCACACGACTGGATCACCGCCTACCATCTGCCGCCCTACGCACCCGACCTCAACCCGGTGGAAGGCATCTGGTCCATCCTCCGCCGGACCAGCCAGGCGAACACCGCCTTCACCGACCCCGACCACCTCATGCGCCGACTCCGACACGGCCTCCGCCAGATCCAATACCGCAGCGACATCATCGACGGATGCCTCACCGGAACCGGACTCACACTGACGACACCACGACTACAAGCTCAGTAACGGGTGGGGTGTGGTGGTCGTGCTACGACGACACCACCGTCACGGAGGCGTCCAAGCTGGACATCGACCACATGGTCCCGCTCGCCGAAGCGTGGGACAGCGGGGCCTCGGCGTGGACGCCGGTGCGGCGGGAGGCGTACGCGAACGACCAGGGCCAGCTGTCCTCGCTGGTGGCGGTGACGGCTCGCTCGAACCGGAGCAAGGCGGACCAAGACCCGGCCCAGTGGCTGCCGCTGGCGCCGGACGCCGTGTGCCGCTACGGCGCGGAGTGGACCGCGACCAAGCTCCGCTGGGGCCTGGCCGTCGACGAGGCGGAGCGGGAGCGGCTGCTGGACATCGCGGCCGGCTGCGGCGGCACGGACGTGGAGTTCACCCGGCACCGTAGGCCGGGCGTTGAAGGGCTGGGGGCAGGGCCATTGGGCCTGCCCCCAGCCCGCTGTGCCCCACTACCGCTCACGCGGCGCCCGGACAGCCGGCGTCCGCGGTGCCGCTGCAAGCAGGCCGCTCCGGCCGTGCCGAGGCGGGAGCGGAGAGACGACTACAACCCCTGGAAAAACATCGTGCGACTGCGTTGGTCCCTTCCACTGCCGGGTCCGTTGTCCATCGGAGGCTCCGCCCGGCTCACCCCGGGCTCCAGCCGCAAGGGCGGAGCCGGTCTCATCTCCGGCATGATCAAATTGTGTGCCTACCTACTGGTGGCCGAAGCATGGGCCATCTGGTGGCTCGGGAAGGTCTACTACATCCTGGGCGTCGTGGAGCACAGGAAGATCACGGGTCAGCCCACCCCGATCTGGCGCTCCCGCAACGGCTGGTGGTAACCGGCGAAGTCGAGCTTCCGGCCAGTTGCCGGCGCGGGCTTTGGCGATGCGGCGTTCGACGGTGCGGGTGCTGACACCGTAGCGGGCGGCGAGGGAGCCCCCGGTGACGGCTGGCCGACCCTTGCCACTGCTGCCCGGCGGCAAGGGCGGCGGCGATCTCCGAACGCCTCTGTCCGGTGCGGTGCGGCGGGGGATGCGGTCCTTTGTCCGGCTGGTCCACCGATGCGGACGCCGACGAACTGGCCACCCTGACGGCCGGGGAGTTCGGGGCATCGGTGCTTTCGTTGACGCGCCGGGAACGGCCACGTTGGCGGTGCTCGGCCAGGTACGGGTGATCGAGCGATTCCGGTCGGGGTCGGGCGGCCTGCGGGTGACTCTGGCGGGCCGGCCAGTGCCGTCGCGCCGACGTCGATGGGTGGGGTGGTCCGGTACGGGGTCCCGTACGCCGGCTCGGGTGACTGGTGCGTGTCCCGCCGATACGACCGCAGTGGCCTGGTCCCGGTGCCCCGGTGCCACACGGGGACACGGCGGGGCCGGTGGGGGAGTGGCATCCCGGAGACGGGGTTCACTGCACGTTCCTGGACCAGAAGACTCCGTCAGCTCAGGCTCCGGTCTGGCTTGGCTTCTGCTGGGCTTCCCGCAGGGCGGCACAGCAGGTCACACAGAGCGAGTCCTCTCAGGGAGTACCCGTGGTGCACGGCGGGTGTGTACGAGCCGATGCAGCTCAGCGCCAGTGCGGGCCACCGTAGCGAGTGCAAAATGTGTGGCCCTATCGCTGGATCGAGCGACACCAGGGATCTGGCCCGTATATAGCCCGGCAGGCTACGACTTGCAGTAGGGATCCGGCCGTTTGGATACGCGAGCCGAGTAAGGTGCGTTCAAAAATTGGGATGGAAGATCTTGAATTTTGGGCCATGACCTGGTCTAAAATCGCCCGCCAACGAGCAGGGTCTACGCCATGGCTGGCGGCCAAAGCACCATCTTCAAAAGTCCACACAACCATTGATGATCACGCGGTACCCGTTCCTCGATCGGTTCCACTCGCCAACTGGTGCCAAGCATGACCACACCAGGGGGCGCAGAACCGCTCCCGGCGACGTTCGTCCGACACCCCCAGCAGCGCGACCAGCAGCCGAAATGACTTCACCCGCTCGTCCTGCGGCAGATTGATGATCTTTTCCAACTGCACGTTGAGCTGCCCACGCGTGATCAAAACCGCGGGGGTATGCGTCGGCCGAAGGCCGGCGCGTCGAACGCTCTCGGGCCCGTCCTCCTCCGTTGCGCGGGCCTGCAAACAGTGTCCGCCCAGCTCCCGCAGGACCTCGAACTGGTTGTCAGCTGGCAGGGCTTCGAACCACTCGACACCCTGCTCGATCGGGCGCAGGTCCTGCGCGAGCATGTTCAGCATGACCGTGCGCTCGTTCATCTGTCTCCCCCTGCGATCCGGCCGAGGCGAGTCGCCCCCGTGAGCCCTCGAGCCTGATCACGAAGTATGACTGGAGTACGAAGCGCCTGGTGCTTCGGGCTCCTGTACGCGCTGGTCGGGCCGTTCGAGATGATGCGTAGGGGTCGAGCAGCCCCAGAGCAGGTCCTCGCGAGCTGCTGGAGCCGCCCTGTCAGTGCGACCGGCTAGCGTGCGCTCGTGACCACACTCGAACTGGTTCTCGCTCTCGGGGCCGATGACCTGACAGAACGGGATGCCGCCGCCACTGCCGTAGCTGAACTGGGGGCCGAGGCCCTACCAGTACTGATCGGGCAACTGCAGGAACCGGCCTCGCCCGTGAGCGAGCCAGTCATGCTGGCCGTCTTGCACCGCATGGGCACGGAGGCGTTCGAGGCGGTGCTCTGCGCCCTGCAGACCTCGGCACCAGGAGAAGCGCCTCATCGGCTGTTGCGGGCGTTCGCCGGATTCGGCGCGGCGGCACTGCACGGCTACGTTGACGCCCTCCTGCTTGACGATTCGACCCTGCGGCGTGCCGCTGTGACAGCGATCAGCCGCTGGAGCAGCCACGTGCCCGCTGCCGCGCGACATGTGTTGCCGCTGCTGGGTGACCGGGACGCGAAGGTCAGGCAGGCTGCGGTTCAGGCGTTCTCGCCGTGGGGAACCGCCGTGGTGCCGCTGCTCCAGGCGGTCCGCGTCGACGGTCCCGGGGCGGCGCGTGCGGGTGCTCTGGAGGCCTTGGCGGAGATCGGCGGCGAGGCGGTGATCAGTGCCCGTGACATCGCGGCACTGGAGCGGCTGGCCAGGATCGAAATCGCCGGCGACGCACCAGTTCCGCTCTCCTGCTGCTTCCTCTCCTGGATCGCGGTGCCTACCGGGGACCAGGCCGGTGTCATGGAGATGCTCGGGCTGTCGCAACCGCGTCCGGTCCCGTTCGCCGTCGGGGTGTATGCCGCGGACATCGACAGCCATGGCGGCCTCGACGCCGATCCGCTCGATGTGTACCGCAGGGTGTTCGTTACTCCTGAGCTCGCTGGCTGGACCTTGGTGGTGGGTTCCTGGTGCGATCCCAGCGCAACCGAACGCCAGAACGAGGTCCTCGAAGCGTGCGAACGACTCAGCACTCGCTTCGGTCGCGCGCAGGCCTACTGGTGGAGCGCCTCGCAGGACGGCTCAGCGATCCTGATCGCCGAGGATGGCGTCGTCGTCCGCCGCTTCGGCTACTTCCCCGACGAGGATGTGCAGCACCTGGAACTGGGAGGACTCTCGCGTGCGAGCAGCAGCGGCGCGCCGCGCTGGCAGCCAACCGGGTGGACACCGAGGAAGACGCCGACGAATGGATGTGGGAACTCCTCGACCTCGCGCCCAACCTGGCCGGCGCCTTGGGGCTGAACCCTCTGTCTATCGATGCTTCGACACCGACCCGGGGCACCGGAAAACTCGCTCTGACCGAGTACGGCCACCGCCTGGGCCCGCCGCCCGGAGCACTCAAACGGTGATCGAAATGACGTGGCATCGCAGGCGAGTGCCCGCAAAAGCCTGTGAAGACGCGTCAGCTCTTTTGGTTGAGGGCGCGGGTCAGGTCACGGTTGGCTGCTCGGGCGGCTTCGCTTGCACGCGCGGGGTGATGTCTTGGGCGAGGGCGAGGAGCTGCTCGTACAGGTCGGGGTGGGCGTCGTGCGGGAGGTGGAAGTGGGCGTGGAAAATTCGGGGCTGCTTCATGTCGCTGCCCCCTCGCCGCGCTCTATACCCCGCCGCACCAATTTGCCAAACTGGTGGACCTCATTCCACTCCTGTCCCAGCCTGTGGAATCTCCTTGGTGACTCCCAACGCGGTTAGTAGGGTGGTGAGTTCATTCCATCTGACCAGAATTCTTGGAGACATGTTGAAGACCGGAAAGATCGCCATACCCTTCGCCGCCGCGCTGCTCGTGTTCGCCGGAGCCCAGGTCGCCAGTGCCGACACCGTCGACCCCGCCGCAGAGCAAGCCAAGGAGCAGGCCGACCGGGCCGGTACCAAGAAGACCGGTGACATCTTCGCCACGTACAAGGGCAAGAAGATCAACCTGACCAAGAACGGCTGGGACACAGCCAAAAACTGCGCCGAATACCCTGACCTCACCGTCAAGTGCTTCGACACCGAAGACGAGGAGAAGGCCGCCACCAACTCCTACAAGAAGGCCAAGAAAGGGACCAAGTACGCGATCCCCGAGGCGCCCGAAGGCAGATCCGACCTGACGGTGAAGAAGGGCGCACCGAACAAGTCCGGCTCGATGGCCATCGCGGTCGACGGTGACGGCACCGCCTACGCCCCGTTCGGTTCCACCCGCATCTGGGCCGACATCTGGTACTACGGCCGCCAGCTCACCTTCTACAGTGACGGTTCGAAGAACCTGGGCGACTACTCCTTCCGCGACCAGGCGTCGTCCACCTGCAACAACGACGAGTCCGGCGGCATGGCACTCTACGACTGGCGCACCGGCATGCCGGACCCGTCCATCATCACCACACTGGGCGGATGCCTCGGAAACCTGCACAGCTACAGCTACCCGTACGGCGGGAACTGGGGCGACAAGGCCGACGAACTCACCATGTAACACCCACTGTCATCCGAGCCCCCGCGCTGACTACGGTGTGGGGGCTCTCCCATTCCTGGACCCGAGGAGCCCGCCTTGATCGCACGCCGTCTGCTGCTGACCGCATCCCTCCTTGCACTGGCCGGATGCTCACTGGAGGACCATCCGAAGGGAGACCTCGCCGTACCCGACCGCCTTACGCGCCAGCCCCACGGGTTCTACCTCCAAGACGAGGCGAGGGACGGTGATCTCTTCAAGGCGTGGGCAGCCTCCGAAAACAACCCGGACCGGTCCGTCGTGAGCCACGTGAAGGCGGTGCAGCGCGTGGTGGAGGGAGACGCCGTGTACGCCTACATCCACACCGACTTGAATCCGAAGAAGGACGATCCCGACACGCAGGCCCAGGCGATCGGCGAGGCGTACACGCAGTGGCCTCAGCGTGCCACCGACGCGGTCCGGATCGGTGTCTTCGACGCACAGGGCAAGCGCATGGGAAGGGCCATGATGGTGGAGCCTCAGCGAAGCTGACGGCATCCCCTGGCGGCCTGGTGGAGCCACGGCATCCGACCCAGCCATGCCGGGTTCGGTCGTCCTCAGGCGCCGCCCCGATCGCCGAAGAAGTCGCTGCGGGACGTGGGTGCCGAGGCGGAAGGGCCTGGGCATGAGGCACCACTCGCGCGAGACTGCGCGCGAGTCGTTCCCGGCCGTCTTGCAGTAGCCGGGTCTCGACCACCACAAGCCGACCATGGTGGCTAGTGCTGTGACCGGAGAGGTTCGCCGGGTTGCTCGTGGTGCTGGTTGGAAATGAGTTCTCCAATCCGCGCAGGGAGGCGGGATGGCGCAACCGGTCCGGGTTCGCGGGGTGACCGAGCAGGAGGGACAGAAACTCCAGCACATCGTCCGGCGGGGAAGTACCAGCTCAGTGCGGTTCCGGCGGGCGATGATGCTGCTGACCTCGGCCGGCGGCAGCACGGTCCCGGTCATAGCCCGGCTGGTCCAGGCGGACGAGGACACCGTCCGCGACGTGATCCACAGGTTCAACGAGATCGGGCTCGCATGCCTGGACCCTCGCTGGGCGGGAGGCCGTCCCCGCCTTCTCGACCGTGACGACGAGGACTTCGTCGTCCAGACGGCCACCACCCGCCCAACCGTGCTGGGCAAGCCCTTCACCCGCTGGTCCAACGCAAGCTAGCCGATCACCTGCGACGCAACACCATCCGGCCTGTCTGGATCAGCCGTGAGGCCCTGCGGTGCTTACTGGGCCGCCGCGGGATCTCCTTCCAGCGCACGAAGACCTGGAAGGAGTCCCCGGATCCGGACTTCGACGCCAAGCTGGCCAGGATCGAGTACGCGATCAACCAGCGGCCCAACCGAACCTTCGCCTTTGACGAGTTCGGCCCGCTCGGTATCCGACCGACCGCCGGCTCCTGCTGGGCTGTGGAAAGCCGCCCCGACCGACTGCCGTCCACCTACCGCCGCACCCAAGGAATCACTTACTTCCACGGCTGCTACTCCGTCGGAGACGACCAGCTCTGGGGCGTCAACCGCAGGCGCAAGGGAATCGACCACACCTGGGCTGCCTTGAGAACGATTCGGGCCGCCCGCCCGGACGGCGCTCCGATCTACGTGATCCTCGACAACCTCTCCGCCCACATGAACGGGCGGATGAAGCGATGGGCGATGAAGAACAAGGTCGAGCTGTGCTTCACCCCCACCTACGCCTCTTGGGCCAACCCCATCGAGGCCCACTTCGGACCGCTACGTCAGTTCACCCTGGCCAACTCGAACCATCCCAACCACACCGTCCAGACTCGGGCCCTGCACGCATACCTGCGCTGGCGCAATAAGAACGCCCGCCACCCCGACGTCCTCGCTGCCCAAGCCCGCGAACGCGCCCGTATCCGCAGCGAGAAAGGCATCCGCTGGGGCGGGCGCACACTCGTGAGATGCGAAAACGGCATCTGAACCTACCAAGACCGATCCTGCAGCCTAGGAGGATGGTCGGGCACAAACCGCACCATCTTGGTAGCCGGATCCTCTAGCGGCTCCGAGAAACGTGCTGGCCAGAGCTCCACCGGCCCGAGGTACTTACCCAACTTCCGTTCCGCCCGCGCCCGGTCAAGCGCCACTGTTTCGGCGCTCCCCCGGCACGTCACGGAGAACACCTCCCCCGTGGCCGGCTCGCAGGTATCCACAACCAGTGCCATGCGCGGATCTTCGGCGATGACCCGCTCCAGCCGGGAGTATGAGCCAGTAAGCCACCAAAATGCCTCCTCCTCCCAGATGAACCACACCGGGCGGACCGAGGGGCCCACGGTTGCCACACGGGCGACCAGAGGGCGGGCCAGGAATTCGTTCACGTCCATCGCGGCAATGTAGCGGCGCACCGCCGGGCGCAGTCTCGCAGGGTGGTTCGAGACTCCGACTACGGACACCCGGGCTGGGCAGGATCGCGGAACGATCAAGTGGCAACGCTCCACGCACGCAGCCTGGCCGATCGACCCGGTGAACCTATGCGGTCACAGCACTAGGCATGTCGTTCAGCCTCGGGGCTCGATGAAGTGGGTGAGTGTCGCTGTCGGCACTTGAGAAACGAGTGGGCGCTGACCCAGCCCTGCCGCTTGTCGAGGAAGAGCGGTGCTTCATCACGGCAGCCGTGGCGCAGGTAGCGGCGGCGATCGGTGCTCCCGCTGTCAGCGGCTCTGGTGAGGCGACGAGGACGGCCGTCCCGTTCGGCGGGCGGCTGAACTGCGACGGGAGGGCGCACCTGGCAGCTGCGCGTCGCGGCGGCCCCGGATGTCGACGCCTTTATGGACTCTGCTGGCGACCCGGAGGGCGAGGACGTCCGAGCCGCGTCCGTCGGGCAACTGTCCGTCGAAGCGTTACCCCAGCGCTCCTCCGCCGTCTACTGGCGAGCGCCGTCAGCGGGCGTTGCCCGTTGCCGTACTTCTGGCAGGGCCTGCCTGCGGTGGAGCGGGTGGCGTGGAAGGCCTGCGAGGCCGGGCGCCTGCTGATGCTGCGGTGCTTGGCGGCAGACCCGGCCGAAGTGGGGTTGGCCGATAGGATGGTCGCGCCCGTCCGCCACCCCGGCGACGGGCCCCGCGTCCGGCAAGGAGACCCGGTAGTGAACCAGCAGCACCGCGCCCGTACGGCGGTGTCCTCGGCTGGTTCGTGGGGCACTGCCGTGGGCAAGATCATGGCCGACGCGGGCACCCGCGTGATCATGCACGCGCGCCGCGCTGAGATCGCCGACGCGATCAACACGACGCACCGCAACGCCGGGTACTTCCCGGACGTTGAGCTGCCCCACACGGTGACCGCGACGACCGATCCGGCCGCCGCGCTGGACGGCGCGGACTTCCTCGTGCTGTCCATCCCCGCGCAGTCCCTGCGCACCAGCCTCGCGGCGTGGGCCCGGCATATCGGCCCGGACACCGTGATCGTGTCGCTGATGAAGGGCATCGAGATCGGCTCCGGGCTGCGGGCGAGCCAGGTCATCACCGAGGTGACCGGCCTGCCCGCCGAGCGGGTCGCGGTGCTGTCCGGCCCGAACCTGGCGCGCGAGATCATGGAGGGCCAGCCCGCTGCCGCTACCATCGCCTGCCCCGACGAGGACGCCGCCCACCGCGTCCAGCGCGCGTGCCACACCCCGTACTTCCGGCCCTACACCTCCACCGACGTCATCGGATGCGAGCTCGGCGGCGCGGTGAAGAACGTCATCGCCCTCGCCGTCGGCATCGCCTCCGGTATGGGACTGGGCCACAACGCGCAGGCCATGCTCATCACCCGGGGACTCGCGGAGACCACCCGGCTGGCCACCGCGATGGGCGCCCACCCGGCCACCCTCGCCGGGCTCGCCGGCCTCGGCGACCTGGTGGCGACCTGCTCCTCCCCGCTCTCCCGCAACCGCACCTTCGGCACCCACCTCGGCCACGGCTTGACCGTGACCGAGGCGACCGCAGCCACCCGCCAGACCACCGAAGGCGTCAAGTCCGCCGAGGCGATCCTCGCCCTGGCCGGCGCCCACGACGTCGAGATGCCGATCACCGAGATCGTCTCCGACCTGCTGCACGAGAAGGTCACGCTCGACCAGGCCGCGTCCGCGCTGATGCAGCGGCCCCCAAAGTCCGAGCGCTGACCCCCGCGGCACCCCGGCCCAGCGTGGACAGGGGTGTGGACCATGACCGCGTTCGGAAACGCCTTGGTCAGACGGTCAATGGCCTTCTTCCCCCGATGAGAGGAGCCATTGTCGACGATCCAGAAGACGCGTCTGGCACTGGCATAGGGTTCGGTGGTCATGACCTGTTCGACCAAGGCCATGAACGGCGCGATGCCGGTGTTGGCCTCGCAGCGGCCGAAGACTCGCGCCTGGTGGACGTCGTAGGCGGCCAGGTAGGCCACGGCCCCGCCGCGGCCGTATTCATGGTTGACGTGCATCGCCCTGGCCCGGCCTGGGGCGACGGTCGGGTGGCAGCGACAGCGGGCCTGGATCGAGGTCTTCTCGTCGCTGGAGACCACGTACTCGTCCGCGCCGAGGGGTTCGCCTTCGTAGTTTCGGGCGTATAGGTCAAGGATGCGCTGGGCCTTGGCGCCGAAGTCTGGGTCCCGGATGAAGATTCAGGCCTGGTACTGCCAGGGCTTGAGCGCGTCCTGGCGAAGCCATCGACGCACGGTGGACGCCGAAACGGTGTCGGTGATCCCGCGCGCGGTCAGCTCGGCGGCCAGTTCCGGGCACGACCAGCGCGCCAGCGGCACCCCGGTCTCGGCCGGGAGCTGGCAGGCCAGGGCCTTGGCCTCGGCGACCTGCACGGGGGTGAAGCGGGCCGGGCGCCCGCTGCGCCTGCGGTCGGCCAGGGCTGGCAAGCCGCCGTCGGCGAACCGGCCCCGCCAGGTGCGCACGGTGTCCACGTGCACACCCACCTCGACAGCGATCCGCGCGTTGGACCTGCCCCGAGTCGCCAGGAGCACGATCTGTGACCGGACCCTGGCCTGGTGCGGAGTCTTGTGACCGTAGGCCGCCTTCTTCAACCGTTGCCGTTCGGCGGCCGTCAGGGCTATGGGGCGGGCGGCAGGAACAGGCAAGGCAGACAGGCCGATCAGCAGATGTGGATCACAACGCCATGGGGGTCTTGCTCATGCCGTCTCGTGGTGGAGGGGGTCCAAGGCGCTGAGTTCTTCCACCGACAGGCGCAGGGAGCCGACGGCGACGTTCTGGGCGAGGTGGTCGAGGTCGCCGGTGCCGGGGATGGCCAGGACGTGGGGGCCCTGGTGGAGTGTCCACGCCAGCCGGATCTGGGCTGCGCTCACGCCGTGGGCGCGGGCGATGGCGTGCACCTCCGGGCTGTGGTCGGTGGTCGCACCAGCGGTGCGTCCGGTGCCGGCGATCGAGTAGAACGGCACGAACGCGATGCGTTGTCCACCGCAGATGCCCATGAACTCCTTCTGCTCGGGCGATGCGCCGATGCCGTACATGTTCTGGACGCAGACCACCGGTGCGATGGTCTGGGCCTCGGCGAGGTGGTGGGGGCGGATGTTGGACAGGCCTAGGTGCCGGATGAGTCCGGCCTCGCGCAGTTCGGCAAGTGCGCCGAAGCGTTCGGCGATGGAGTCGGTGCCGACGATGCGCAGGTTCACCACGTCGAGGTGGTCGCGGCCGAGCTGGCGCAGGTTCTCCTCGACCTGGCCGCGGAGTTGCTCGGGGGTGGCGTGCGGAAGCCATTGGCCTGAGGGGTCGCGGCCCGGCCCGACCTTGGTGGTGATGACGAGGTCGTCCGGGTAGGGGGCCAGTGCCTGGTTGATCAGCTCGTTGGCACAGCGCAGCGACGAGAAGTAGAACGCGGCGGTGTCGATGTGGTTCACGCCGAGTTCGACCGCGCGACGCAGCACACTGATCGCCTGGTCGCGGTCGCGTGGGACGGCATCGGCCGCGAATGCCTCGCCGTGCTGCGTCAGGCGCATCGCGCCGAAACCGATCCGGTTGACCGTCAGGTCGCCGAGCTTCCAGGTGCCCGATGCCGCCGCGGTAATCGTTTGTGAGGTCATGGCGGGATGATCTACGCACGGTACGCTGGCCCGCCATTGATTCATACATGCCTGAATCCATTGAGGAGCGTTCATCGTGGCAGAGCTGGCGTTCTCGACGAGCGATCTGGCGCAGGTGCGGTTCGCCGTCTCACCGATGTGGGAGGTCGCACCCAGCTTCCGACTGCTGACGTCCGCCGCCGCGCATCCAATCCACGGACCCTGGGCCGACCAGGTACGCCCGCGTATGGTGGCCGCCGGGCTGGACCGGGGCTGGCTCTGCGAGCTGGTCCCGCCCACCGGCGGCTACGTCCCCGACTTCCTCAACCCGGCCCCCGCCGGACCGGCCCCCACCCCGGCGGCAGAGCGAGACGCGATCCGGACCTCGCCCGCCGACCGGGTACGCCAGGACCTCGATCACCTCGCCCGCCACCAGGGGAACCTCGGCCCCCGGCTGCGAGCCCTGCACAACGACCCACAGGGCCTCCTGGCCAAGCTCGCAGAAGAGCTCGAAACGTACTGGGAGCTGGTACTCGCCCCCTACTGGGCACGAATCCGGGCAGTCCTGGACGCAGACATCCTCTACCGGGCCCGCCTGGCCGCCGAGCACGGCGCCGGCCACCTCCTCAACGACCTGCACACGTCCGTGAGCTGGGACGACAACGCGCTCCGGATGTCCCGCCGAAAGCAGCCGCTGACCCGCACGACGGCAGGCACGGGACTGCTGCTGATCCCCTCAGCCTTCACCGGACCAGGGTTGCGCACCCGAACGACGCCGCCGGACCCGCCCCAACTCGCCTATCCGGCGCGCGGTGTCGGCTCACTATGGACGAAGCGCCCCGTCACCCAGACCGACACCCTCTCCGCCGTACTCGGCCGCTCGCGGACCCTGCTGCTAACCGAGTTGGAGATCCCGGCCTCCACCACACAGCTGGCCCACCGCACCGGACTCTCCCCCGCAGGGGTATCCCAATACCTCACCGCGCTCCGCAACGCGGGCCTGGTCAGCGCCCACCGCGCCGGCCGCTCCGTCCTCTACGCCCGCACCGCCGCAGCCGAAGCCCTTCTCCAAGCCGCCTCCGCCTGACCTCACGTCAACGCCCGAAGGATTTACGGAGCCGACCACTTAGCCACGTACGGATGAACGTGCCCAACTGGTGATGTGCTGGGCCGGTGGATCGCCCGGGCAGTACCCGCGCCCACGACGAAGGCCCCGACCGGTGTGCCCGACTACACCTCGTTGAAGCCACGCGACGCGTCGTAGATGTCAGCCTCGATGACGACCACGAAGAAGCTCGTCACGACGTAGTGGACCATTACGCGGTCTTCCCAGGCCGCGCGCGTCACAGCGTCGCTCGTGTAGGCAAGGTGGCTGTCGGCGCCTTCGGGCTCGGCTGCGATCCTGGCAACGAGACGCAGGAACTTTTCCCGGTCCGCAGCCGGCATGTAGTCACGGAACCGCACAACCTGCTCGGTGAACTGCACGCGTCTCTTCATCGAAGCAGGATTCTAGGGACACGGTGAGGTCCCCTGCCGGGAATATCGGCCGGGGCCTACTCGCCTACAGGTAGCTCAGAGGGCGGTTTTCTCCCGGAGGTCGGAGACCAGGCCAGATTGTCGAGCTCCAGGATGGTGCGGCAGCGGCCGCACGTGTACTCGATGCCGCCGTTGCCGAGCTTCGCGGCGTCCGTGTCGTCGTCGCAGCAGACGGGGATGTCGTCGGCGATCTTCAACTGAGCACGTTTGTCTGTACCTCGTTGAGCACTTTCTCAAGTACGCCGACACCAGGATGCACGGGCGTTTAGACGTCAATGCCCGGCGCACTCGGAACGTCCCGGATCCAGGCGGCACGGTCCCGCTCCGCTGCGGCGACACGCTCAAGCGCCTCGAAGAACCGCCGGGTCTTCTCTGATTCCATCTCGCTGAGCTCGAAGCCGATCTCTTTCAGGGCGCTCAAGGCCATGTGCGAGTCCGGTCCGACCTTGACGAGATCCTCCAGGATCGCCACCGCCGCCAGAAGAGCACGCACCACGCCATCTTCCCGAAGCACGACTTCACCCTTCCCCGAGACCGACGATACGACGCGATGCTGCCACTCCGCGTGCTTCCAGGGCACCTGACGCGCGACACCAACTGTGCTCAGCAGGCCAAGAGGAACAACGTCTCCGCAACTCGGGAAGCGGGCGACCGGTGGACCTGGTTGGTGATCGCCGCCTACGCCCAGCTCCGGCTCGTCCGCCCACTGGCCGCTGACCTCCGCAGGCCCTGGGAGAAGCCGACCGAGCCGAACAAACTGACACCTGCCCGCGTCCGCAGAGGGTTCGGGAACCTGTGCACGAAGGCCGGCTCTCCGGCCGGTGCACCGAATCCATCCCGTCCCGGCCCTGGTCGGCCGCCGGGGTTGGAAGAAACCACCGCTACGAACGCCACCCCCGCAACTACCTGGCCTTTCTCGGCCTCGCAGCCGCCATCTGCTGCTACAAGCGACTCGTCCGCCTCACCACATAGGACACGGTTCCATTCCCTGCAGGCATCCGACACCGGATTGGCATGGGCCGTGAGCGGGCCGCGTCCTGTCGGTCATCCGGGCATGCCGAGGGCGGTGTCGGGGCTGCAGTACGGGCAGGATTCCACGCCGTCGGCGAGCATGCGCCGCGCCTGCTCCCGGCCGATGGGCTTGCCCTTGCCCATCCGGCACGCGCCGAGGTGAACACGCAGCACCTGTGGGCCGCCGGGGGTCCGTATCGCCTCCGCCTTCCAGTCCGGAGGCGGCGGCAACGTAGCCGGCTCTGCTCCTCGGCCAGGGCCGCCTCCAGGGCGGCGATGGTGCGCGCGACCTGGTGCTGCTGCCAGGTCAGCCATGCCTGGACGGCCCGCCACCGCTCCAGCCGCTCCTTGGTGTCGCTCATGACGGTCGCGGTCCTGGGTCGGAGACGGTGAAGGTGCCGTCGGTGTAGCGCACCACGAACTGCTGTTCCCCGCCCGCTGCGGCCTCGGCGGCCCGCCGCAGCTCCACCCGCCGGACCGCGCTGTACCCGCCGGCCCGCCAGAACGGAAGCCCGCTGATCAAGCAGGACAGGCCGATCAGTTCCCGCCGCAGCTCCGCAGCTCCCTTCTCCTGTCCGACGGCGAGCAGGTTGTACGTGCGGGTCCACTGCTGCTGGAGGTGGATCAGATCGTCGGGGAAGCGGAGTGATGCCATCCACTTAGTGAAACATGTGTTCGAATACTTGCGCGACGCGCCCACGAGGTCATCTCCAGGGGCGGTGTGACTGATTCCCAATCATGTTTGTCAAGGGCGCCGGGAACGTGGTGGAGGCCGGGAAGTGATCCCGGCGCTCGCCGCTGCGGCGAGTGAGATCCTGAACGGATGAACGAGACATCCGCTGCTCCGGCGACCGCTCGGTGGCCGCTGACCGCGGCTGGGGAGACTGATTGGCTGCGGGAGCTGGCCGACGATGACGGGCTCACCGGCTTCATGCCGCCGGCACTGCCCGACGCCGCCTGGGTGCTCCACTCCATGTACGAACACGAACTCGGGCCGACCGGCATGTCCTATGTCGCGTATCAACGAGCAGTGCTGAATGGCGGCGGGCCCGAGATCATCCCGGGCCTCGATCCCGCGGACGTGTCCGGGGGGACGCCGGGTGAGCCCCGCGGCCCCCGTTGGCGTCGGCTGCGCTGGGCGGAGCTCTCGCGGCGGACCGGTGATCCCGTGGCGGCCGAGGGGCGGCTGCCCTGCTATCGCTCATTCCCCTCGCTCCGGGAGCCGAGTGGCTGGCCTGTCGGCATCGCGGGGCCGTCGGAGGGCAGCCTGGACCGGGACGACTGGAACCGCCTGGTCGACATCCTCACCGAGCACAGCCCGCAGGGTGCTGAGACCCGCTGCCTGGCCTACTACAACCCGCTGTTGCAGAGGGCTGAGGACTTCGACAACCTGCACGTCCGGGCTGGCGCGCTCGCGGATGCCAAGGTGTTGTACGACCACCCGGAGGAGGACGGTTGGACCCCGTCCAACCTCTGGTCCCAGGACCGGTCCTGGGTCCTCTGCACGGACTACGACCTCTGGGCCACCAAGGTGGCAGGCCCTGCCCCGCTCGTCGAGGCCCTCCTGAACGACACGGAAATCGAGGCCCTCCGACTGCCCTGGGCCCTTTGATCCCGACTGCCCGGCCTGGGAACGACCAGGTGTGGCCAAGAGGCCACATGAAGCGCACGGTCACAAGGGCAGAGCGCCGGTTCCACGACCGGGCTCGGCAAGACCAGGCCGAGCGTGGTCCGACCGTCCGGCTGGATCTCCGCCCTGAACGCGATCTCCTGGACTCCGCCGCGCGCGAGCGCCCGCTATATGTTCTCCACCGCGGTCCGCGCTTTCGACGACATGGATCCTCGATACGCAAGGCTCGTGCCGTATTGGCTGATGCGCCCTGCGACACGCGCAAACCGGGCGGCACGCCGATCCGTGTCGTCGGCCAGCATGAGCCGCAGAACGGGCTCCCAGGTCGCGAAGTCGGATACCGATGACAAGGGGGGTCTCTGATCAAGCATGCGCAGACCGTACGCGGAGCCAATGACAAGTGGAGGCGCCGGGCCGCTGCTCGCAAACACCTCAGGTGAGAGGCGGCCGCCGCTGTCGGGCCGCTACCTAAAACGCTCAAGGGGCCAAGTAGAACGCTCCGGGGCCAAGTGCAGCCCTCAGTCACAGGCGGCGAAACGGTTCACCACAGTGCCGTCATCGAGAAGACCCGCCCATGAGCACCCCCATACCGCGCCCGGTGCCCGTGACCTGGTCGCGGGACCAGGCCGGCCCCTGTCGGTGATGGCTTGTTGACTGCACTAACGGTCCTCCACCACGTCGCCGTGAAATGGGGGTCGGGCGGCAGTCAGATCCCGGGAAGCGGATCGGCGCGTCGGAACCCCGAGAAGTGATGGGAGGGACGAATTGCGCCTGGCCATGGGACAGTTCGTGATGCTGTGTCACTGGCTGCCGGGAGAGGGGCACGATATGGCTGGCGAGTTCGAGGGCGTCTGGCTGACGGCGCGCCAGGTCAGCACTTTGTGGCCGGGCGTGGGTGCTCGCTCGGTGTATGTAAATGCGCTGGCCCACGGAGTGCGGGTCCGTACGGACAGCTGGATGACCACTACCGGGTCCGCCAGTAAGACGTGGTATCACGCCGACGACGTGCGCCGAGTGGCCCCGCAGATAGCAGCCCAGCCGCCCCTCAAGGGGCCGTCCCCGCTGCCGTGCTGTCTACTGCTGATCGTTCTGGCAGCGGTACCAGTCGTCTGGCTGGTGCTGGCCATACGAGGCGGGCAGTAGAGGTCAAGCGTGTGGCTGCGGCTCGCCAGTCACGAGATGCTGCGGTGTCAACTGCAGCATCTCTGGCTCGTTGGGCAGGGCGCCGCCGAGCCTCGAGGGGAGGCCAGTCAGATGCCTGCACGCGAGGGTACGGCGTCCGCAGGTCCGTAGCCGAGCACCCGGGGCAGGACTTGTCGAAACGAGAAGGTCTTCGGCCGGCGCTTCGATGACGGCGCCGATCTCGCTGTCGGTGGAGAGAAGTCAGACGACCACCCATAGATACGGGGTGGGTGGGAACCCCTTGTGTGCGGGGTGCAGAGAACGTCTCAGGCTGGAGCAGCACCGCCCGCGTAAGCCAGTCGTGCGCCTCGCCGAGCTGGCCACCCGTCTCGCATCACGGTGGGCGCCGGCTGTGGGGAGCGCGCGTGCATGAAGGAGGGGCCGGGGTGACGTTGCGGCCGCCGGTGGAGCCGATGCTGGCGCAGGCTGTGGAGTCGGTGCCGGGCTCCGGCGTGCTGGGCGAGCCGGCGTTTGAGCAGAAGTTCGACGGTTACCGGGCGCTGCTGTTCACCCCGACCGGCGCCGGCGAGCGGCTACTGGTGCAGACCCGGCGCGGGAGGCTGATCCAGGACCGGTTTCCCGACCTCGTCGCCGCGGCCGAGCAGCTGCCCGACGGCCTGGTCCTCGACGGTGAACTCGTCGTGTGGGACACGGCAGCGGGCCGATTGTCGTTCGAGGGGCTGCAACGCCGCGCCGCCGCCCGCGGCCGCGCCGCGCGCGAGCTCGCAGCGTCGCTGCCCGCGTTCTTCATCGCCTTCGACGTCCTCCAGGAGGACGGTGTCGAGTTGCTGCGCCATCCGTATCGCCGGCGCCGCCTGCGACTGGAAGCCCTCTTTACCACCCACCGGCTCAAGGCCCCGTGGACGTTGTGCCCCATGAGCACGGACTTGATCAAGGCCCAGAAGTGGCTGGAGTCCTGGACCGACGTCCCCGGCCTCGAAGGCATCGTGGTCAAAGCCATGAACCAGCCCTACCGGCCGGGATACAGAGGCTGGTACAAACTGAGGTGGCGGGACACCGCCGAAGCGATCATCGGCGCGATCACCGGCACCCTCGCCCGCCCCCACCTCCTCCTCCTGGGCCGCCACGACACCCACGACCGCCTGCGCTCGATCGGCCGCACGGTCCCCCTGCGCCCGGAGGCGGCCCACCTGGTCGGCGAGAATCTGACCGCGGCAGACCCCGAGCACCCGTGGACGGGCATGCGGTTCGTCTCGGCGTGGGGCAGCCGCGATGCCTTGGATGTGACCCTGGTCCGTCCCGAGCTGGTCGCGGAGATCAGCGCCGACACCGCCGTCGACCACGGCGGCATCTACCGGCACCCCGTCCGCTTCAAACGCCTGCGCTTGGACCTCACGGCGCGGGACGTGTCCCGGTTCCGGGCGGATCCAGGTACATCTGCGAGCTGAGACAGCAAGTTCGGTCATGGCCACGCCGCGTCGGGGCTTGTCGTCACGACGGCATCGGGCCGTAGGCCGCTGGGGCTCCGAGGCATGATCCGAGGCGGAAGCGCATCTCGCCTGGCCCGGCGAACCTCTTCTGAGCGGGTCTCGTCCTCGAGGGCGCCCAGAAGCATCATGACGGCTCTGGCCTCGTCCTCGGTCAGTAGCTTGAGTCGGGTCTCGCCCGCGGCATCGAGGAGCGCGTCGAGGAAGTCTTCGTCCATGCCGGATCAACGCTCGACGAACTCCACCGTCACAGGCGTGCGCTGCTGGCGGGCTGGCTGCGGGGGGTACACGGCAGGGTGTCGGGCATGCGCCCGGCCGGTTCCGCTGGGGCGGTGGAGGGGCCGGTGATGGTGCGAGGCTGGAATGAGAGCCTTCGCGAGGAGAAACGTAAATGCGCCCTATTTGGTCTGGTGCGATCAGTTTTGGCCTGGTCACGATTCCGATCAAGGTGTTCCCGGCGACCGAGTCGCATGCGATCTCGCTTCACCAGTTCCACGTCGCGGATGGCGGCCGGATCCGGTACCGGAAGGTGTGCGAGGTCGACGGCAAGGAGTTGACCTCGGAGGAGATCACCCGCGGCTATGAGACGGCGGTGGGCACCATTCCGGTCACCGACGAGGATCTGGACGCGCTGCCCCTGCCCACCGCGAAGGCCATCGAGATCGTGGCATTCGTGCCCACCGAGAGCATCGACCCGATCCGTATCGGAGCCTCCTACTACCTCGCCGCCGAAGGAGTCGCGGCGAAGCCGTACGAACTGCTGCGCCAAGCCTTGGAGCGGTCCTCGAAGGTGGCGGTGGCCAAGTTCGCGATGCGCGACCGTGAGCGGCTCGGGCTGCTCAGGGTGCTGGACGATGTGATCGTTTTGCACGGGATGCGGTGGCCGGACGAGATCCGCGACGCCTCCCAGGTCGAGGTGCCGGACGTGGAGGTCTCCGACGAGGAGATCGAGGCGGCCATCGCGCTCGCGGACACCCTCTCCGGCCGTGACCTCGGCCAGATGCACGACGAGTACCGCGAGGCGCTGGACAAACTGATCCAGGCCAAGACCGCCGGCACCCGCCCCGAGCCGGTCGAGACCCCCGCCCCGGCCTCGGCGGAGGTCGTGGACCTCATGGCCATGCTGGAGAAGTCCGTCAGCCAGGCCAAAGCCTCCCGCACCGGCGGCGGTGACGCCACCGTCCACGACCTGCCCGCCGCGAAGAAGACCACCAAGAAGACCGCCCCGGCGAAGAAGACGGCCGCGAAGGAGGCTGCGGCGAAGAAGACTGCCGGCCGCAAACCCCGCAGCGCCTGAACCGGTTCGAGCATCGAGTTCGGAGTGCATGTGCTGAATGCGCCGTTGGTCGTGGTCCTCGGCCACGCCACGGCACGCGACCCCCACCGGGACCCCCAAACCGACCCCGGGCCAAGCTCCCTGAAAAGGACCGGCGGTCGGCCCGCGAGGCCGAGCCGGCCATCCTCGACCGCGGCCTGGGCGACCTGTTCGTAGTCCGCACCGCCGGGCATGTCGCCGGTACGGAAGTCCTCGGGAGATCTCGGCGGCCAGCCGGGAGTCGGAGCATCCGAACAGCACGGCGAAGGGCTGCTGGGACGGTGCGGTCTCGGTGCGGCGGGTGGCGTCCTGGTTCGGGTGCTCGGGCGTGCCGGTGACGAAGCGCTGGTTACCGGCCATGAGCAGGTCCGGAGGAGCGTGGCGGAGACAGGAACTTGAAGGACTCGGGTCGGCGCCTCTCGGGTAAAGAGGCTGTGTACCCGGCGGTAGGGCTCTAGCGTCGTAGTGCGAATCGCAGGCAGTGAGTGACAGCAGGGGGGCCGGATGTTGAGTGAGTCGTTGACGGCGTTGGCCGCGGCGGGGGGCACGGCGGTGGTGCAGGCAGTGGGAACCGATGCGTGGAACGGCCTGCGTGGTCAGGTGGCGCGGTGGTTCGGCCGTGGGGACGCCGAGCGGGAGCGCCGGTAGGTGGAGCGGCTGGACAGCAGTGCGGCCGAGCTCGCGGCCGCCGACGACACCGCGGTGGAGCTGGTCCGGGTCCGCCACCAGAGCATGTGGCGGACCCGTATCGAGACCCTGCTGGAAGACTTGGACCATGAGCGGCGCGCCCAGGCCGCCGATCAGCTGAGGGAGGTGCTGGAGCAGGCCGGGTCGGGGCTGGCTGTCAACGGCGGGCTGATGTCCGGCAACACGTTCAGCGGACCGACCGTGTTCCAAGCCGGGAACAACAACCGGCAGGATGTCCGCTTCGGCCCCGGAGCATGACCGGCGGCGACCCCGGTGGCGCCGAGGCCGGCGTACGGGGCAGCGTTTTCCACGGACCGACTGCACTGCAGGTCGGTGACCACGGCACCCAGCATGTCCAGTTCGTCTACCACTGGAAGCCCGGCTACCGGATCGAGGACTTCCCCGCCGCGGCCCGTCCGGTGCGGGCCCGCGAACTGATGACACAGCCCTCCCGGTTGCTCCGGGCAGGGCATCAGGTGGTGCCCTTCACCGGACGGCGCAGCGACTTGGACACCTTGGCCCACTGGCGGGACGAGGCAGCCGATCGGTTCGCCGTCCGGCTGGTCCACGGTCCCGGCGGGCAGGGCAAGACCCGCGTTGCCGCCCACTTCGCCGAAATCAGCCGCCAGGCGGGCTGGACGGTGTGGCAGGCGGCCGTCAACGAGGCCGACGCCGTCCCCGTCGCCACCACCCCACCCCCCGAGACCAAGGCAGGAATCCTGCTGGTGGCCGACTACGCCGAACGCTGGCCCGCTGCCGACCTGCGCAGACTGCTGCGCGAAGCGCTGCTGAACCGCGGCAGCGTCCCGGTCCGTGTCCTGCTGCTGGCCCGCCCGGCCGGAGTCTGGTGGGACAGCCTGGACACCTGGATCGGCGACCACCTCGATGCCGGTGTCAGCACCCACCTGCTGCCGCCGCTGGCCGCCGACCCGCAGGCACGCGCCGAACTGTTCCAGCAGGCACGGGACCGCTTCGCCGACCACCTCGGCCTGCTCACCGATCAGGCCCGCCCCATCGATCCGCCCCCGGCCTTGGACACTGACGAGGACTACGCCCAGGTCCTGACCATCCATATTGCGGCCCTGGCCGCCGTCGACGCCCGCCGCCACGGTGACCCTGCCCCCACTGACCCGGCCCGCGCCTCCGCCTACCTCCTGAAACGCGAACGTGCCTACTGGAGCGAGCTGCATCGGTCCCCGACCGGGGTACTGTCCACCGGGCCGACCGCGATGGGCCGCACCGTGCTGACCGCCACCCTCACCGGCCCCCTGGCCCGCGACCCGCACGGCTGGGACGCCCTGCACCGCGCCGGGCTCGCCGACACCGACGCAGCGGCCAACACCCTCCTGGACGACCACCAGTACTGCTACCCCCCGGCACACAGCCACACGGTCCTGGAACCGCTGTATCCCGACCGCCTCGGCGAAGACTTCATCGGCCTGACCACCCCGCCCAGCCCTGACGATCCCGGCGCACCCCAGCCCGTGTCCGGGGCGGTCACCGACGACTGGGCCCACCAGGTCGCTCAACGCCTCGTCCTCAGACGCGCCGGCACCGACACACCCGCACCCTGGACCCGCGGCACCCTGACCGTGCTGATCGAAACCGCCCGCCGCTGGCCGCACATCGCCACCGGCCAGCTCTACCCCCTGCTCACCAATTACCCCGAACTCGCCCTGCACGCAGGCGGCGCCGCCCTCGCGGCCCTGGCCGGCCTCGACCACATCGACATCACGGTCCTGGAAGCCATCGAGCCCCACCTACCTACCGGCCGGCACACCGACCTCGACGTCGGCGTCGCCGCCATCACCTCCCGCCTGGCCCGCCACCGCCTCGACACCACACAAGATCCCCTCACCCACGCCCGCACCAACGAGGCCCTCGCCGTACGTCTCTCCTACGCCGGACTTCGCGACAACGCCCTCACAGCCGCACAAGACGCCCGCGGAGCCTGGCAACGCCTCACTCGGACCACCCCTGCCTACGAACCCGACCTTGCACGCTCGCTGTCCAACCTCGGGTCCTTCCTGTCGGCGGTGGGGCGGCGCGCGGAGGCCCTGACCGCCGAGCAGCAGGCGGTGGAAATCTGACCCTGGGCAAGCCCCCGCTGTCGGCTGCTTGGCTTTGTTAGCGAGTTAGAGGAACGCCTGTAGCTCAACCACAGGAACGCCCTCTTCCACTGACGAGTGATGTTGCTGAGTTCCGAGAACGCTCCGGTCCTTGATTCGGGACCCTTGTTGTGCTCTGCACGACGAGGGGGCCCGGATGCTGCCGAAGTCCAAGGTCGATCTGTACGCGGCGATCCGCCGTGACGCCAGGACGGGCATGTCGCTGCGGGCGGTCATGCGGAAGTACGGCGTCGGCTTCGAGACCGTGCAGCGGGCTCTGGTGTCGGCGGTGCCGGAGCCGCGGAAGAAGATGCGGCCGCGGGAGACGCGGCTGGACCCCTACAGGCCCTTGATCGACGCCATTCTCACGGCGGATCTGACCGCGCCGCGGAAGCAGCGGCACACGGTCAAGCGGATCTACGACCGGCTGCTGGACGAGCACGACGCCGTTGACGTCTCCTACCAGATGGTCCGCGCATACGTCGCTGGCCGCCGTGAGGAGATCCGTCTGCAGGCCGGCAAGGGGGTCGTGGACGCCTTCGTCCCGCAGACCCACAAGCCCGGCGCCGAGGCCGAAGTCGACTTCGGGGACGTCACGGTGAAGCTGGCCGGCGAGTTGGTGACCTGCTACTTGTTCGCGTTCCGGCTGTCGTACTCGGGGAAAGCCGTGCACCGGATCTTCGCCTCGGCCGGCCAGGAGGCGTTCTTCGAGGGCCACGTCCACGCTCTCAACGTGCTGGGCGGGGTGCCGACCGGGAAGGTCCGCTACGACAACCTTAGGGCCGCCGTCGCCCAGGTGCTGGGCCTCTCACGCCGCCGGGTTGAAGCCGAACGCTGGACCGCCTTCCGCTCGCACTACTGGCTGGAAGCCTTCTACTGCCAGCCTGGCATCCGCGGCGCCCACGAGAAGGGCGGAGTCGAGGGCCAGATCGGCTGGTTCCGCCGCAACCACCTCGTCCCGGTCCCCGAAGTCGACACGCTCGCCGAGCTCAACGCGAAGATCGACCGATGGGATCAGGAGGACGACGCCCGCCGCATCCGCTCCCGTCCCCGCACCATCGGCGAGTACTTCGCGACCGAGCAGCCGCTGCTGGCGCCGCTGCCGGAGGATCCGTTCGAGACGGGCAGGCTCTCCACTCCACGGGTCGACCGCTACAGCCAGATCTGTGTCCGGATGAACCGCTACTCGGTGCCGGTCCGCCTGATCGGCCGCACCGTCCGCGTCATGCTGCACGCCTCTGAGCTGGTGGTCTACGACGGCCGCGAGGAAGTCGCCCGGCACGAACGGCTCATCGCCCGCGGCGCTACCCGCCTCGAACTCGACCACTACCTGGAGGCCCTGATCCGCAAACCGGGTGCCCTGCCCGGCGCCACCGCCCTCGACCAGGCCCGCGCCGCCGGCCGGTTCACCCCCATTCACGACGCCTGGTGGCAGGCCGCGGTGAAGGCCCACGGCGAACGCGAGGGCACCCGGGCCCTGATCGAAGTCCTCCTCCTCAGCCGCCACCTGCCCCACGAACACCTGATCACCGGCCTCGCCGCAGCGCTGAAATCTGGCGCGTTGACCGCGGACGCCGTCGCCCTGGAGGCCCGCAAGGCGGCTGACGCCGAGCCCGAGGAGCCCGCGCAGCCCGTCGTCCCTGGAAGTCAGCCCGGTATCGCTCCGCTGCCCGCTGCCGTTCGGGCCCGTCTGCCGCCCGACACACGCCCGCTGCCTTCCGTCGCCCACTACGACCAGCTCCTGCGACTCCGCCGATCCGACCGCCCCACCCCTTGAGGAGAACACCGTGTCCCTTCCCCGCCAGCGAGGACTCACCGAGCAGGCCGCCACCACCGCCGTCGACCAGGCATGCAGGATGCTGCGGCTGCCCACCATCCGGTCCCAGTTCCCCGAGCTCGCCGAGAAGGCCGAACGCGAGCAGATGTCCTACCTCGGCTTCCCCGCCGAGCTCCTCCTCGCCGAGTGCGACGACCGGGCCCGCCGACGCTCCGAACGCCGCATCAAGGCCGCCGGTTTCCCCCGTGACAAGGCACTCCGCAAGTTCGACTTCGACGCCAACCTGAACATCGACGCGGCCATGGTCCACACTCTCGCCAAGTGCGAATGGATCAAGAAGGGTCTGCCTCTCTGCCTGATCGGCGACTCCGGCACCGGCAAGTCCCACCTGCTAATCGCCCTCGGCACCGAGGCCGCGATGGCTGGCTACCGGGTCAAGTACGTGCTGGCGACGAAGCTGGTCAACGAGCTCGTCGAGGCCGCTGACGAGAAGCAGCTGACCAAGACCATTGCCCGCTACGGCCGCGTTGATCTTTTGTGCATCGACGAGCTCGGCTACACGGAACTCGACCGCCGCGGCGCCGAACTCCTCTTCCAGGTTCTGACCGAGCGGGAGGAGAAGAACAGCGTGGCAATCGCCTCCAACGAATCCTTCTCTGGGTGGACAAAGACGTTCACCGACCCCCGCCTCTGCGCGGCCATCGTCGACCGCCTCACCTTCGGCGGCAACATCATCGAGACCGGAACCGACTCCTACCGCCTCGCCACCACCCGCGCCCGCGCCGAACAGCAGGCCGCTGGCTGACCTCGCTTCATCACTCGGCAGGGGCCTCTCTTCGCCTTGTCAGACGTGTGGGGCAGGATGACGCCATGGCACAGCAGATCTTGCCCCCGTCGGAGTCCTGGCGCCTGATCGACGCCTGGCTGGCTACGCGCGTGGCCTCCGATTTCGCACTTCTCAATCCGCCGGCGACATCGGACGAGATCCGGCATGCGGAACGGATCCTCGGCGCCCGACTGCCCGATGATCTCGCTGAATCTCTGCGATGCCACAACAGCGTGAGCGCCTGGACAACCATCCTGCCGGAGCAGTCCCCGCTCACAGTGAGCGGCATCGTGGACCATTGGCAGACCTGCATGGACGTCGCGGCGGAGAACGAAGGCCTGACCCCTCGCCCCTGGGAAGAGGAGCCTTGGTGGCACCGCCTCTGGATTCCCTGGGCTGAGAGCGCCGATGGCGCTGCCCAGGTCATCGACCAACGTCCTGGTTCTGACACGGGGCGTCTCGGCTGGGCGGGCCACAGCGGTGGCGGTGACTTCACCGATTCCTGGCCTGATCTGGCGAGCCTTCTCCACGCGGTCGCGCAGGCACTTCATGAAGGTGGAGACGTCCGCGGACTACACCCCTACCTCACCGCGCAAGGTGGGATGTGGTGGGACGAAGAGGGCTGCGGCGAGCTGAACGGTCACCCGCTGAGGTCCGCACCAATCGGGCTGCCCTAACCACCAGCCAACGCAGACCACCACCGGGTCGACACGAACCACCCCGACCGTTCCTACTTCTCACCAACATTTCCGAGGCCTCTGACCCACCGTCGTTCTCACAACGCGTCGACAAACGTTCTTGCTCGTGGCCTACGCAGCCAGCTGCTGGCACTTCGGCCCCGATTGGCTGCGGGGTGGTCACGATCGGATGCTGGCTCAGATCGGACAGGCCGACGGGCATGTCGGCGGTCTTGAGGACTTCGAGGATCTCCAGGCGCCGCATGACCGCATCGGTGTCCTGGTGGCCGCGACGGGTGCGCGGTGTCCACAGGGTGTCTGGCTGGTAGGGGCGGTCAGTGCCGGAGGCCCTCGGTGTGAGAGGCGACAAGGTGAAGCACCTGCTGCGGAACGGGCCGTCCGGATCGTCGTCCATGCTCGCGACCAGCTCGCCGGGTGCGCCGGCTTCTTCCTCGTTTCCGAGCTGCCACAGCCGGGGCGTGGCCGTCATGTACAGCCGGCGCAGCGAGGGGATGCGGGTGTTGTCGTGGATGACCGCCCACGGCTTCCCGATCCGGCCCGACGTCCGGTGCGCCTCGTCCACGACGATGAGGTCCCAGGCCGCCAAGCCCCCGGCGTGCGCCCGCTCCAGCGTGCCCAGGCCGAGGCTCGCGTACGTGGCGTACACCGTGACCTTGTCCAGGCCCGGCGTCCACTCCACCAGCTCGTCCACGTTAGTGGTGTTGGGGAAGGACACCTCCTCCCGCAGTGAGGACACCCCGATCATCGGGACCGGGCGGTGTCACGCGGACACCGTCGGGCGACGGATTTGGGGCCGACGGTGTCCGCGTTGGGGGCTTCAGGATTCGGGGTTGGCCAGGCGGCTGAGCATGGTTACGGCGTCGTCGTGCGCCACCGGCTGGAAGAAACGTGCGTCGACGTTCTCGACGGCGGCGATCGCGCGCGGAGCCAGCTCGGCTCCGGCACTGGTGATACGCAGCCGTTTGGCGCGGGTGTCGGCGGGGTCGACCTCGCGCTCGATCAAACCCTTGGCCTCCAGGGCGCGTAGGACCTGCGAGGTCATCTTGACGTCGGTGCCGGCCTGGCCGGCCAGGGCCTGCTGGTTGGGGTGTTCGCCGTGCGTGTTCAGCCACCAGGTGCAGGCAAGCAGAACGAACTGGACGTGGGTGAGGTCCATTGGGCCGAGGGCCGCGTTGATATCGCGCTGCCAGCGCAGCGTGGCGTGCCAGAGCAGGAATCCGGGGCTGTCGCCGGGGCTGAGGGCCATCAGTCCTGTGCCAGCTTGACCAGGGCGGCCATGGTCTCGGGCCAGTCCGCGGTGACGGCCGGACCGATCCGCGGGCCGAGCTGGTCGGCGCCGGTGCCGGTGATCTCCATCCGGTACGTCACTCGAGTGCGGCCTCGCTCGCCCTGGTCGAGCCGGTGAATGGTGCGAAGGAGCAGCCCGTCGAACCGGGCCTCGTCCACAAACAGTTTGTTGACGGTCGCCTCGGCGACGATCAGGTGCACCGGGTCCTGGCCGGCTGGCGTCATCACGATCTCAGCGCCCGCCGCGAACGGGCCGCTGATCTGGATGCTCGCGATGTCGGTGTTCCAGACTCCCCAATTCTCGACGTCAGCCCACAGACGCCAGATCGCCTCGGGTGCGGCGTCGGTCTCGGTGCTGTGCTCGTACGTCCACATCAGTGGCCTCCTGATCAAGAAGATTCTCTTCGAGAAGACTATCTGTGCGGAGATTATCTGTCTACACGCCCCTCAGCGCCCCTCCTTCGCCCCAGGGGCAGCCCTCACGCAGCACCACTGCTACGTCAACCCCTGAAAGACTCCCGGAGCCGACCACTAAGCAGTCCAAGGTCGACTGGAAGTGGAAGGGGAAAGAAGGCGGAAGGTACTCACCACCTACCTGCGCAGCCTGCGCCATGGCCTGAGCGACACGGCCACCGGCAGCGCGCTGATGCCCTGGTCGCCCAAGCCGACCGCGACCCCGAAGCCGACCAGGCACTGACCCGGATCAGTCAGGACCGCCACCAAGCACTCAACGAACTCCTGGCACCCTCTGGCGTGCAGATGACGGCCGACGAGTTCACGTTGCTGATCGGACCGGTGATGGTCCGCCGCTTCCTCGACTGCCAGCCCCTCACCGACGCCTACATCGACACCGTCGTCACCCACTGGCTGACCGCGACCAGAGCCCAGGACATCCCGCCTACCGAGTAGGGCACCGCCCACACCAGCCAGGTCAGCGGTAGGTCTGGTGACACAGTGGGGCGATGGCGGGGCTGGTGACGCCGTGGGCCGCGCGACACAGCTCCCTAATGTCCCCGGTTCCCGCCCCGGGCACGGGCCGGGCGGGCAGGGGGCCGGCCGGATGCTTGTGATCGGCCACCGCAGGGGCGCGGATGCCGCGGGTCCCTGGTGCAGGGCGCGTTCCCCGATCTTGTCGCGGCTGCCGAGGCGCGGCTCCCCGCCGGCCTGGTCCTGGACGGCGAACTCCTCGCGTGGGACGTGGAGGCCGGCGCCCTGTCGTTCGAGGGGTTGCAGCGTCGCTCCGCCGCCCGCACCCGCAGCGCCTCCGCGCTGGCCGCGAAGCTGCCGGCCTTTTTCTTGACGTTCGACGTCTTGCAGCAAGGTGGCCGGGAGCTGCTCGACCTGCCCTACGTCGAGCGCCGCGCCCGCCTGGAGGCCCTGTTCGCCGACCACGCGCTGACGGCCCCGTGGACCTTGTGTCCGATGACCACGGACCCGGCCCAGGCCCGGGAATGGCTCGACTCTTGGACGGACGTGTCCGGCGTCGAAGGCATCGTCGTCAAACCCCTGACCAGCCGCTACATGCCGGGCCACAGGGGGGCGTGGATCAAGGTTCGTCGCCGGGACACCACTGAGGCGATCATCGGCGCCACCACCGGCACCCTCACCCGCCCGCAGCTCCTGATCCTCGGCCGCCACGACCAGGACGGCCGGCTGCGCGCGGTCGGCCGCACCGTACCGCTGCGCACGGAGGCGGCCCGCCTGGTCGCCGAGCACCTGACGGCCGCCGACACCGGACATCCCTGGGAGGGCGTCACGTTCGCCGCGACCTGGGGGTCCCGTGACGTCCTGGACGTGCGCCTGGTCCGCCCCGACCTGGTGGCCGAGATCAGCGCCGACCGGGCCGTGGACCGGGGCGGCGTCTGGCGCCACCCGGTGCGCTTCAAGCGGCTGCGCCTGGACGTGACTGTGGACGACGTCCCGCGGTTCGGGGAGGGTCCGGCCGCTGCGGCCGGCTGAGAGGGCGCCTCTGACGAACTCGGCGCGGGCCGCCACCACTCCGGTGGCGGCCCGCGCTGTCGTGTGTCGGAAGCCGGCCCCGGTCTCCCCCGCAGGGGTGAATTTTTCCCTCGCGTACGCGTAGGCGGCTTGTGCGGTGTGCCCCCAACTCTCCCTGAAACCACAGCGATTGACATAAACCGGGATGTTCAGTCATGTTTCGGGCGCGGTTCGGTGGTCGGACCGCCTCGGTGTGCGATTGGGGTGCGGTTCGGATGGGGCGTTCGGTGCGTGAGGAGTACGACGAGTACGCGGCGGCGGGCCGGTTGCGGGTTCCGGTGGCGGCCTGGCGGTGGGCGACCGGGAGCGGTCTGGTGACGCCAGCGGACGCCGGTACCCGGTTGTGGTCGCGGGCGGTGGTGGAGGCCGCCGACCCCGAGGCGGTGCGTGCGGCGCTGCGCGGCCCGGTCGGGGCGGGGTGGGCGGCGGACCGGCTGACGGAGGCCCTGGGGGTGCCGCTGCCGATTCTCCGGCCGAGGGTGACGGCCTCGGCGGTCGGCCGCCTCGTGAAGGCCGGTCTGCTGGTCTACCTCGGCGGGGATGTCGAGTTCCCCGACGTCCACCCGGACCAGGTGGCCGCCCTCGCCCGCCGCCGGGACCTGCCCGCCCTGCTCGACCGACACGTGCCACTCGGCCCGGACCAGGCCGCCCGCCGCCTCGGCGTCCGCCGCGTCGACTTCGACCAGGTCGTCTGGCTTGGCTGGGTCGCCCCGGGCACTCGCTCCCCGCTCGCCGCCCTTGACGCGAGTCCGGTGTGGGAGCGGGTGTTGTTGGCGGGGGTGGCGCGGATGGCGGGGGTAACCCGGGCCGCGGTGGTGAACTGGCGCCGCCGGCACGGCGACTTCCCGGAGCCGGTGGCGGGCACGGACGTGCGCCCGCAGTTCGACCGCCCCCAGGTGGTTGCCTGGCTGCTGGCTCACGACAAGATCGGAATCCCCACGGGGCCCACGGTCGCCCCGCTGGTGTTGGCCGGAACCGGGGGCGCCACCCGCCGGTTCCGGCTCGATGACCCGCACCTGGTCCTGGCCGACGACCCGGCGTGGGAGGACGTGTTGTCCGGTTGGTCCACCGACACGGACGCCGACACGGTGGCCGAGCTGGTGGCCGGCGAGTTCGGGGCGTCGCTTCGCTGGCTGACCGCGCCCGGCACCAACCCGTTGGCGGTCATGGGCGAGGTGCGGGTGATCGACCGGTTCCGGTCCGGGTCCGGTGGCCTGCGCCTCACCCTGGCCTGGTGGAACCGGTGGAGGCGGCTTGCGAGCTTGACCTTGCCGTTGCGTCAACTTCTACGGTCGTGTGTGGGCCGGAAAGTCCGGCTGGGATGGGAGTCGGTGATGGCCTGGTCGATCGCGGAGGTGGCCCGGATGTCGGGTGTGACGTCGCGGACGCTGCGCCATTACTGCCCCGATCTCCACCAGCCCAAGGCCCAACTCCCGCATCACAAGGATCCGCTGCAACCGCAGCAACTCGCTCTGAGCTGACCGGGGCGTGTGGCCGGTAGGCCGCAGACTCCGATAGAGCGCATGGCCGACCTTTCTCATCAATGAGGGGACCAAATCAATGAACATTTCGCGCAAGATGAAATCCGGCGCCGTTGCGACCGCAGTGGCCCTCGCCCTGCCCGTACTCGGCTTGGCGACCGCCTCGCCTGCGGCGGCCGGGAGCTGTGACTTCGGGGGCGGCAGTGGTGACAGCTGCACTTCGCGATTCCAACCGACGAGGTCGAATTGTGATGGAGTCATGGGATATCTGCGGTCGCATGGCGGAAACCTCGGAAGGATGAACAACACTTTCCAGGATGAATGGCGCCAGTGCGCTGCCGCCTACATCGGGTTCGGCCGGGGCTGAGATTTTATCTCTCCTTCCTCCGGGCGGAAGGAGGTTTGCAAGGAGGTGCCGGGAGCGTAATGTTCCCGGCACCTTGCTAAGAGCTCGTAACACGATCATGAGTCGGGCTTGTTGAGGCGTCGCCAGCAGATGAGGCTGCAGGCGAGGGAGACGAAGGCGTCGTGGAGTTCGGTGCGGCGTTCCCAGCGGACGGCGAGTCGTTTGAACTGGTGGAGCAGGGCGAAGGTCTGCTCGACGACGTAGCGGAGCTTGCCCATGCCTTTGACGTTCGGGGCTCCTTTGCGGGGGATGACGGGCAGGATCCGGCGTTTGCGCAGTTCATCGCGGTTGGGATTGGAGTCGTAGCCCTTGTCGCCGAGCAGGGCCTCGGGCCTGCGGCGGGGACGGCCGGGACGGCCTGCCACCGGTGGGATGCCGTCGACCAGGGCGAGGGTCTGGGTGACGTCGTTGACGTTCGCCGCGGTCGTGATGACCCGGAGCGGGGTGCCGCGTGCGCGAGCCGGCCACCGGTGAGGCGCCGGTATGCCCTCGGTCAGAGGGTGTTCGACCGCGACCGTCAGGCCCACGGCGTCATCGTCTGGGTCTACCCCTCCCCGTTGGTGGTGCGGCTGGTGGACGCCTCGGGGTTCCAGTGGGTCGCCCGTACCGTCGACTGCGTGCAGCTCGACGCCCAGCCGGCCGGACCCGAGGAGGGGACGCGTGCCGGGTGGGTGCCGGTGGACGTGCCGCCCACCGAACTGCGGGTGGGGGACCAGGTCCTTGCCGGTGGCCGTCTGGTCGCGATCACCGATCTGCGCTACCGCTACGGCGCCACCCGCACGATGATCCAGGCCGGTGGCGGCGATAACCGGATCGCTCTGACGAGGTAGGGGGGCCATGGTCTGAGTCCTGAGTTGATCCGTGGCTCAGTTCGAAGCAGGGTGGTGGTGCAGCGGGTCGACAGTGCTGGCCGAATCATGTGATCATGGGAGGTATGACGATCGCTGCCCGAAAGGGTTATGCCGCGTAGGCGGCCGGGCGCGTTGCGCGCCCCACATGTGCGGCTTTCTGGATGGGGTCGCCCCTGCAGGATTGACCGTTTGTCACGGCGGACGTCTGCTGCGGTCCACAGGCTGGAGCGGCGGGCCGATATCGATGACGTGTGGCCGGGCTGTGTTGAAGTGGCCCTGCATTGGTATCGGCAGTTCTTGGCTCAGCCAGGCCGGTATCTGGAGATTCCGTACGCTGTATGTCCGTGTCCTTCTGACAGCCTTGAGGATGTTGCTGAGGCGAGGGACATGCTTGAGCGGGTGTTGCCGCTCCTTCCGGCGCCAGCACGTCAGGAACTTGAAGACACGGTTGTGCGCTTGGATGAGGAGTTGTGGCGAAGGACGCTGCCCGATCCCTTCGCGGGTCGGGACCCTTGGAGGAGGGGTGCTTGGTGGCATTACAGGCTCCGAGGGGCTCGTCCGTTTGGTTAAAATGAACAAGACTGCCTCGATCAGGCAGCCCGCGGAGCGGGCTGGTCCTGGAGGCGAAGCCGGAAGGGCCCTGCGTGGGGGAGCGAAGCGGACCCGCCCAACGGGCCGCAGGCCCGGACCCCGTGAAGCGGGGTCACCTCCGGCCGCGCAGCGGCCTGTTCAGGGCGAAGCCCTGAACCCGTCCGGAGCGAAGCGCAGGACCCCGGCCGAAGGCCGGCCCTGGCTCGGCGAAGCCGAGCCCCGCCGAGCGCAGCGAGGCCGGTCTCTCCTGAGCGCGCAGCGCTCAGGTACCCGCGGAGCGGGTACC
>NZ_SSBJ01000398.1 GCF_004795055.1 Streptomyces sp. A1136 | reverse complement strand
TCGCGCTGATGCAGGATCAGGTCGACGCCCTGACCGAACTGGGCGTGCGCGCCGCGTTCCTGAACTCCACGCAGGAATGGCGCGTGGCCCGCGACGTCGAACAGGCGTTTCTGGCGGGCGAACTCGACCTGCTTTACGTCGCTCCCGAACGGCTGCTGACCGACCGCTGCCTGCAACTGCTGGAACGCGGCCGCATCGCGCTGTTCGCCATCGACGAAGCGCACTGCGTATCCCAATGGGGCCACGATTTCCGGCCGGAATACCTGGGCCTGTCCATGCTGCACGAGCGCTGGCCCGACGTGCCGCGCATCGCGCTTACCGCGACGGCCACGGCGGACACGCGCACTGAAATCGCCCAGCGCCTGTCGCTGGACGACGCGCGGCATTTCGTGTCCAGCTTCGACCGCCCGAACATCCGCTATCGCATCGTTGAAAAGAACGAAGTGCGCAAGCAACTGCTGGAAATGATCCGCACCGAACATGAAGGCGAGTCGGGCGTGGTGTA
>NZ_SSBJ01000397.1 GCF_004795055.1 Streptomyces sp. A1136 | reverse complement strand
GGCGTCGAGGACGGGGGAGTCGGCCAGTTCCAGCTCTCGGCCGAGGAGGTCCTCGACCAGGGTCAGGACGGGCGAGGCCAGGTCCGAGCGGCGTACGTCGTCGATGAGGAGCGAGGGGCCGTCCAGCCAGTCGAGCCCGGGCAGCGCGCCCGCCGTGTCGACCGCGGCGCAGCACACCATCGCGGTCACGTGGTCGGCGAGCAGCTCGCGGCCGGTGCGAGGGGGCTGGAGCGGGAAGAGCGGTATCGCGTCGGCTCCCCAGGGCTCCGGGCCCGGCGCGGGCGGCGCGGACGCGGCCTCCTCGACGGCCACCTCCGCCGCGATCCGGTCGGCGAGGTGCTCCGCGGCCTCCCCGTCGGAGGCGGTGAGGTGGTCGATGACGCGGGCGAGCGTCGGGGCGGCGGGCTCCGCGTCACGGCGCTCGCCCAGCGCGTCAAGCACCCGGTGCAGCCGGGCGGCCTCGGTGCGGCACTTGCGGTCGACGACCTCCTCCGGATACGCCGTC
>NZ_SSBJ01000396.1 GCF_004795055.1 Streptomyces sp. A1136 | reverse complement strand
GGCTCGTGCACGAACAGGACGTCCGCGTCGGAGCCGTAGCTCAGCTCGTGGCCGCCGAAGCGGCCCATGCCGATGACCGCGAACCGGGTGGGCAGGGTGTCGCCCCACTCGGCCCGCACGGCGGCGCGCAGCGCGCCCGCGATGGTGGCCGCGTTCAGGTCGGTGACCGCGTTGCCGACCCGGTCGACGAGCGCGCCCGGGTCCTCCTCGGCGGGGCTGTCCTCGGTCCCGTACGAGCCGATGAGGTCGCCGGCGGTGGTGCGGAACAGTTCGCGGCGGCGCACCCCGCGGGCCGCGGCGACCGCGCCCTCGGCGGTCTCGGCGCGGCCGACCGCGGCCAGCACCTCCTGTTCCAGGTGGTCCCGGCCGCGCGGGGCGAGCCCGTCCGGGTCGCCCAGGATGGCGACCGCCTCGGGCGCGCGAAGGAGCGGGTCGGGGGCGAGCCGC
>NZ_SSBJ01000395.1 GCF_004795055.1 Streptomyces sp. A1136 | reverse complement strand
ACGGCCTCAACGATTACACCAGCTGGTTCGCCGGCGATGGCGACATGAGCGGCGACTACTTCGGTTACGACGGCCCCTGCCCGCCGTGGAACGACGCGATCGCGCACCGTTACATCTTCACGCTGTACGCCATCGACCAGGAACAACTGACCGTCACGGGCAAGTTCACCGGCACCGACGTGCACAACGCACTGCAAGGCCATGTGCTGGCGCAGGCCGCCATCACCGGCACGTACACGCTCAATCCCGACCTGATCAAGTAACATCGCCATGACTGCCACGCCCGCCACGCACACCACGACTGACATCCTGCTGATCCGCCACGGTGAAACCGACTGGAACGTCGACAAACGGCTGCAAGGCCACATCGACATTCCGCTCAACGCCGAAGGGCAGCGGCAGGCGGCGGCGCTGGGTCGGGCGCTCGGCAACGAGCCGCTCGACGCGATCTACGCCAGTGACCTGCAACGTGCGCGCGATACGGCGCAAGCGGTTGCCACGCTGCAG
>NZ_SSBJ01000394.1 GCF_004795055.1 Streptomyces sp. A1136 | reverse complement strand
GCTGTTGCGCACCGCGACGGCCGAACTGGCCACGCGCACCGACGAGTTGGAGACCTCCCGCGCCGCCCACGCCGAACTGCTCAGCGCGCACCGCGCGGCCGAGGACGCGGCGGGCGGCTTCGACGAGACGGCGGCGCTGCTGCGCGACCTGCTGCGGGACAACGGGCAGACGCCGGAGGACGAGAGCGCCCCCGAGCCCTACCCGGGCAGCCTGGAGGAGGCCCGCCAGTCCGCCGCCGAGGCGCGCCGCTCCCTGCGCGGCTGCTCCGGCGACCTGTCGGCGGCCGACTCCGCGGTGCGCGAGGCCTCCGACATCCTGGTGCGCCACGCCAACGCCACCCGCTACGAGCAGGTCCGCACCCCGGCCCGCCAGCAGATCCGCGAACTGCCCGCAGCCGCCCTGCCCGAGCACGCCGCGGCGTGGGCCGCCGCCTTCGAACCCCGGCTGCGCGTCCTGACCGACGAGCTGGAGCAGCTGGAGCGCAACCGCGACTCCATCGTCGACCG
>NZ_SSBJ01000393.1 GCF_004795055.1 Streptomyces sp. A1136 | reverse complement strand
CGGCGTCGAGCGCGCTGGTGGCTTCGTCGAGCAACAGCAGCGGCGGATTCTTCAGCAGGGCGCGGGCGATTGCGATGCGCTGGCGCTGGCCGCCCGAGAGGCGCACGCCACGCTCACCGAGGAAGGACTGGTAACCCTGCGGCAGGCGCTCGATGAATTCATGCGCGGCGGCCATCTTCGCGGCCGCAATGACTTCTTCATCGCTGGCGTCGGCGCGGCCGAAGCGGATGTTCTCCAGCGCGTTCTCGGAAAAGATCATGGTGTCCTGCGGCACGATGCCGATGGCCTTGCGCAGCGAGGCCTGGGTGACGTTGCGCAGATCCTGGCCGTCGATGGTGATGGCGCCGGCGTCGATATCGTAGAAGCGATACAGCAAGCGCGACAGCGTCGACTTGCCCGAGCCGCTGTGGCCGACCACCGCCGTGGTGGTGCCTGCGGCGACTTCAAAATCGACGTCGAACAGGATCTGGCGTTTGCTCTCGTAACTGAAATCGATATGCGAGAAACG
>NZ_SSBJ01000392.1 GCF_004795055.1 Streptomyces sp. A1136 | reverse complement strand
GGCACCAGGTGGATGTCGGTGATTTGTATGACATTCATCAGATGTGGTGTTGGTGTTGAGAGAAATTTAACGGATGCCTGCCCGCAGGAAGGCCTGGATGAACTGGCGCTGGAATACCAGGAAGCCGATCATCAGCGGCGCAATCGCGACCAGCGTGGCGGCGCTGATGATGGAGATGTTGACGCCGCTTTCGGGTGCGCCGAACAGACACAGACCGCCCGTCAGCGGCCGCGTGGCCGGCGAGTTCGTCACGATCAGCGGCCACAGGAAATTGTTCCAGTGCGTGCTGATCGAGACCAGGCCGAACGCCAGATAGATCGGTTTGGCCAGCGGCACGTACACCTTCCACAGCACCTGCATGGCGCTGGCGCCTTCCACGGTGGCCGCTTCGTCCAGTTCGCGCGGCACCGTCTTGAAGGTTTGGCGCAGCAGGAAGATGCCGAACGCCGAGGCAAAGTAGGGCAGGCCGATCGACAGGATGGTGTCGCGCAGGCCGAGCAGGTTCATGG
>NZ_SSBJ01000391.1 GCF_004795055.1 Streptomyces sp. A1136 | reverse complement strand
CACAAGGGCATCGCCGTCATCATCCTGGGCGGCATGGGCGACATTCGCGGCGCCATGATCGGTGGCTTGTTCCTCGGCTTTGCCGAGGTGCTCACGGTGGCATATATTTCGAGCGACTTCCGCGATGCGGTGGCGTTTGGTCTGCTGTTTTTGATTTTGTTGGTCAAGCCTTCAGGCATGTTCGGCAAAGTGCTGGAAAGAAAGGCTTAATCCCATGACTATGATGGAATGGTGGGATGGATTCTGGGCGACGTACAACACCGTCATCTTCAGCGTCGGCGTCAACGCCATGCTGGCCCTGTCAATCTACGTCACGCTGTCGTGCGGCCTGCTGTCGCTGGCCAACGCAGCGTTCATGGGGATCGGCGCTTACGTCGCGTCCCTGATTACCATGCAGACCGGTCTGCCCTTCCCGGTTGCGCTCGCAGCCGGCGGCATCCTGCCGGCGCTGGTAGCGCTGGTGATCGGCATCCCGACGCTGCGCCTGTCCGGCGTCTATCTCGCGATGGC
>NZ_SSBJ01000390.1 GCF_004795055.1 Streptomyces sp. A1136 | reverse complement strand
ACCTCCCGTACGAGACCGACCTCGCCCTCCTCCAAGGCGTCCTCACCTTCGCCGACACCCGGGCCGCCGGCCGCTACACCACCCCCGAGGACCGGCCCGCCGCCCTCGCCACCCTCACCGCCCTGTGCCGCGACCTCATCCGCCGCACCGAGGACGGCACCCACCCCGGCCTCCGCCTCACCGCCGTACGCCACCTCATCGACGCCACCACCCAGCCCGACACCATCCAGGCATGGCTCGCCGACGACACCGTCCCCGGCGGACCCGAACTCGACCCCGAACTGCGCTGGCGCATCCTCACCCGCCTCGCCGTCCTCGGCGCCACCGACGACACCGAGATCGCCGCCCACCTCGCCGCCGACCCCACCGCCACCGGCGAGGAAGGCGCCGCCCGCTGCCGCGCGGCCCTGCCCGGCACCCACGCCAAGGAAACCGCCTGGACCGCCCTGTTCCACGGCGACACCCTGTCCAACTACCTCTTCACCGCCACCGCACAAGGCTTCTGGCAACC
>NZ_SSBJ01000003.1 GCF_004795055.1 Streptomyces sp. A1136 | reverse complement strand
GGCGGGCCGCGCGAGGCGTGCCTGTGCGGCGTGTCCGCGGGGACCGTCAGGCGACCAGTGCCGAGAGCCTGCGCAGCGACTCGTTCAGTGCGGCGGTCGCGGAGTCCTTGAGCTTGCCCGCCATCAGCGACACGGCGGCCCCGGTGAACTCGCCGTCGATGCGGACGGTGGTGGCGTCGCCGTCAGGGAGCAGGCTGTACCGGGTGAGGACGGCCACTCCCATCGGCCCCTTGCCGGTGATGGCGAAGAGGCGCTCGGCCTCCAGCTCCGAGACGGTCCACAGCACCTCGGCCGGGAAGCCCATCATCTTCATGTTCTCGGTGAAGGTGGAGCCGAGCGAGAGGGCCGCGGGGCCGCCCTTCGGGAAGTCGGTGTGGGTCGTGCTCCACTGGCCGTACGCGTCCCAGTCCGTCAGCTGCGCCCAGACCTTCGCGGCGGGCGCCTCGATGCGTGATTCCGCGGTGACTTCGGCCATGGGGCCACCCCTTCTCATCGGGTACGTGCGCGGAACGTAGCCCCGGCGGCCGGAACATTCAATACTGACGACCCGTCAGGAACGACCGCGTTCGCCGGCCCGGCCGGCGGCCCGCCCCGGGCCCGAAAGCGAGGCCGTTCCACGGTGCGTCTCAACAGGTGTCATCCGAGTGATACTCCTGTCCGGCCCTGCCATGATGACCCCATGCAAGCGTCAGGGAAGAACGCCGGACTGGGCCTCGCCCTCGTCTCGGCGTGTGCGTTCGGCGGTTCCGGGGTGGCGGCGAAGCCGCTGATCGAAGCGGGTCTGGACCCACTCCACATGGTGTGGCTCAGGGTGGCCGGCTCGGCCCTGGTGCTGTCCCCGCTGGCCTGGCGCCACCGCGACCTGATGCGGCGCAAACCCCTCCTGCTGGCTGGCTTCGGGCTCATAGCGGTCGCCGGTGTGCAGGCCTTCTACTTCGCCTCGCTCTCCCGCATCCCCGTCGGTGTGGCCCTGCTGCTGGAGTACCTGGGCCCGTGCCTGCTCCTCGGGTACATCCGCTTCGTGCAGCGCAAGCCGGTGACCCGGGCCGCCGCGCTCGGTGCGGGGGTCGCCGTCGTCGGACTGGCCTGCGTCGTGGAGATCTGGGCCGGGCTCAGCCTGGACCCGCTCGGCGTGCTGCTCGGCCTCGCGGCCGCCTGCTGCCAGGCCTGCTACTTCGTCTTCGCGGACCAGGGCAGCGACCAAGGCGCCGACGTACCCGACCCGCTCGGCGTCATCGCGTTCGGCATGCTCATCGGAACACTGGTCATGACCGCGGTCGCGCGTCCGTGGCGGATCGACTGGCGGGTACTCGCGGGCGACGCGGTCATGGGCGACACACCGGTGCCCGCGCCGGTGATGCTCGCCTTCGTGGTGCTGATCGCCACCGTGTTCGCGTACATGACGGGCGTCGTCTCCGTGCGCAAGTTGTCGCCGCAGGTCGCCGGGGTGGTGGCCTGCCTGGAGGCGGTCGTCGCGACCGTGCTCGCCTGGGTGCTCCTCGGGGAGCACCTCTCCACCTGGCAGACGCTGGGCGGCGCGCTCGTCCTGGGCGGGGCCTTCATCGCGCAGTCCTCCCGGCCCACCCCGCCGGCAGCGGCCGACCCGGCCGTGCTGGACCGCGAGACGACGAACGCATAGGCTGCGATCATGCCTTCGACCGCCGTGCTCCCGCCTCCCGCCGCCTAGCGCGGGCGGCCCACACGCACACAGTCCCGGCCCGGGAGCGACCCGGGCGGGATCGCGCTGCCCGCGAAGCGATGACCTGCCTTTCTCATCCTTCACGCATGCGCGGAGACACCTGTGTCGAACCATTCGCCCGCTGCCGGGCGCAGTCTGCTGTACCTCGTCGTCGCCGGAGCCGCCTGGGGCACCGCCGGGGCGGCCGCCTCCCTCCTCTTCCTCGCCAGTGACCTAGGCCCGCTCGCCCTGTCGTTCTGGCGGAGCGCGGGCGGCCTCGTGGTCCTGGCCGGGGTGCTCGCCGTACGCCGGCGTCCCGGTCCGACGCCCCGGCCCTCGGTCCGGTCACTGATCGGGACCGGCCTGATGTTCACCCTCTTCCAGGCCGCGTACTTCGGCGCCGTACGGGAGACGGGCCTGGCGGTGGGCACCGTGGTCACCCTGGGCGCCGGGCCCGTGCTGATCGCGCTCGGCGCCCGGTACTGGATGGGGGAGCGGCTCGGCCGGGGCGGAGCCGCCGCGGTCGGCGGGGCGCTGGCCGGCCTCGCCGTGCTGGTCCTGGGCAGCGGCGGCGGTGAGGTGCGGCCGCTCGGCGTCGGCTGGGCGCTGCTCTCGGCGGCGGGCTACGCGGGGATGACCCTGCGCGCCCGGTGGCTGGGGCAGCGCGGGGCGGGCGGGGACCCGCTGGTCACCACCGCCTGGTCGGTCGGGGTGGGCGCGGTGTGCCTGTTGCCCCTCGCCGTGGTGGAGGGGCTGCTCCCGCACACCGCCGAACCGGCCCGGGTGGGGTGGCTGCTGGTCTACGTCGCCGTGGTGCCGACGGCCCTCGCGTACGCCCTCTACTTCACCGGGGCCGCGGCGGTGCGGGCCGCGACGGTGTCCGTGATCATGCTGATCGAGCCGGTGAGCGCCGCGGTGATCGCCGTCCTGTTGCTCGGGGAGCGGCTGACCGGCGCCGTGGTGTTGGGCACCGTCCTGCTGCTGACGGCGGTCGGGGCGCTGATCGCCGCCGAGGGGCGACGGCCCGTGGGCGGGCCGGTCGAGGTCCGGCCCGCCCCGGTGGTTCAGAGCGTGGCGAGGTAGTCCGGGACGGCGATGCCGGGGGCCAGGTCGGCGGCCGGGACCGGGGCTCCGTACGCGGGGGCGACCGGGACCACGCCCGACCAGAAGGGCAGGTCCAGGTCCTCGGCGTCGTCGTTCGGGCCACCGGTGCGGAGCTTCGCCGAGACCTCGTCCAGGTCCAGGCGGATCACCGCCGTGGCCGCGAGTTCCCTGGTGTTGGCCGGGCGGGAGTCGGCGGAGCGGCCCGGGACGACGTGGTCGACCAGGGCGTCGAGCGCCATGCGGCGCTCTTCCTCGTCGGTGACCTGGTAGGCGGTGCCGTGCACGACGACGGAGCGGTAGTTGATGGAGTGGTGGAAGGCGGAGCGGGCCAGCACCAGGCCGTCGACGTGCGTGACGGTCACGCACACGGGCAGCCCCGGGTCGCTCGTGCCCGCGGCGAGCAGCGGGCGGGAGCCGGTCGAGCCGTGGAGGTACAGCCGCTCGCCCACGCGGCCGAAGAGCGTCGGCAGCACCACCGGGGCGCCGTCGCGGACGAAGCCGAGGTGGCAGACGTAGGCCTGGTCGAGTATCGAGTGGACCGTCTCGCGGTCGTAGCGCGCCCGCTCCTTGGACCGGGTCGGGACGGTGCGCGGGGTGGGCGCGTACGAGTCGGTCGGCGCGGCGTCCGTGGTCGCCGGGTCGGTCGTCGGCTGATCGGTCGGCTCGGTGACGGGCGTGACGCTCATGGTGCGAACTCCGTTGTACTAGTGCATAATAACGTTTGTGCTAGGAGAGTATCGGATCACAGGCCGTCGCGCATCGGACATCGCGGCCAGCGTCGAGGCGGGCATCGGAACGGGCGCGCTCGCGCCCGGGGCGCTACTGCCGCCCATGCGGGAGCTGGCGGGGGTGTTGGGGGTGAACCCCAACACCGTCGCCGCCGCCTACCGGACGCTGCGCGAGCGCGGGGTCATCGAGACGGACGGACGGCGCGGCAGCCGCGTCCGGGCCCGGCCCGCCAGCGCGCCGCGCGACGAACTGCGGGCGGTGGTCCCGGAGGGCGCGCGGGACGTGGCCTCGGGCAACCCCGACGTGTCGCTGCTGCCGGCGCTGGACGGGGCCCTCGCCGCCGCGGCCGACCGGTACGCGAAGGCGCCGACCCTCTACGGGGAGGACCCGGTGGCGCCGGAGCTCGCCCGCCTGGCCAGGGCCGGCCTGGACGCCGACGGAGTGCCGCCCGGCGCCATGGCGGTGACCTCGGGCGCGCTGGACGGCGTGGAGCGGGTGCTGGCCGCGCACTTGCGGCCCGGGGACGCGGTGGCGGTGGAGGACCCGGGCTGGGGGAGCGTGTTGGACCTCGCGGCCGCCCTCGGCCTGCGGGTGCTGCCGGTGGACGTGGACGACGAGGGCCCGCGACCGGAGGCGGTGTCGCGGGCGCTGGCCGCGGGCGCCCGGGCACTGGTGGTGACCTCGCGCGCGCAGAACCCCACGGGCGCCGCGGTCGGCGGGGCGCGGGCCGCGGAGCTGCGCGAACTGCTGGGCCGCCACCCCGAAGTGCTGGTGGTGGACGACGACCACGGGCACGGCATCGTGGACCTGCCGTTGCACTGCCTGGGCGGGGTGACCCGGCACTGGGCGCTGATCCGCTCGACGGCCAAGGCCTACGGGCCGGACCTGCGGCTCGCGGTGCTCACCGGCGACGCGGTGACGATGGACCGGGTGCGGGGCAGGCAGCGGCTGGGGCCGGGGTGGGTGAGCCGGCTGCTCCAGTTCGCGGTGGTCGAGCTGTGGGCTTCCGGCGCGGTGGACCCGGCGGCGGTGGCCCGGTCCTACGGCGAGCGGCGGGACGGACTGGTCGCGGCGCTCGCGGAGCGCGGGGTGCCGGCGCGGGGACGGAGCGGGATGAACGTGTGGGTGCCCGTCGCCGACGAGACGGGGACGGTGACGCGGCTGCTGGGCTCCGGGTGGGCCGTCGCGCCGGGGGCCCGGTTCCGGGTGGACAGCGGCCCGGGGGTGCGGGTGACGGTGTCCGCGGTGGCGCCGGCCGAACTGCCCGGCCTCGCGGACGCGGTGGCCGCCGCGGTGCGGCCGGTGGCGGGGGGCCGGTTCGGCTGACCGGCCCCCCGCGCGGGGTCAGGCGGCCCGGCGGACGGCGGGCCGGGCCTGGGTGAGCGCGGCGCCCGCGAGGACGATCACCGCGCCCACCGGGGTGTTCCAGTGGAGTTGCTCGCCGAGGACCAGCACGCCCGCCGTCGTGGCGATGACCGGGACGAAGTACGTGACCATCTGCGCGGTGGTCGGGCCGATCTCCGACACCAGGCCGTACTGCATCTGCAGGGCCGTGCCCGTCCCGAGCGCGCCCAGGGCGATCACCGCGAGGGTGGGCCAGAGCGGCAGGCCGGTGGGCGCCGAGGTGAACAGCGCGCTGACCAGGAGCAATTGGAGCGTGGAGAGGATGAGTTGGGCTCCGGTCATGGCCACCGGCGAGCCCGGAACGCCCGCCAGGGTGCGACGTACGTAGATCCAGCCGATCGGGTAGCAGAGCGAGGCCAGCAGCGCGAGTACGGCACCCTTGGCGTCGACCCCGGAGAAGCCCTGCCAGGCGCCGAGCACCGTCAGGACCCCGAGGAAGCCCAACCCGAGCCCCGCGAAGCGGCGACGGGTCGGGCGGTCCTCGGACAGCGCGACCAGCGAGAGCACCATGCCCCACAGCGGTGAGGTGGCGTTGCAGATGCCCGCCAGGCCGGAGGGGATGCTCTGCTCGGCGAAGGCGAAGAGGGAGAACGGCGCGGTGTTGAGCAGCAGCGCGCTCACGCTCAGGTGGGCCCAGGTGCGCCGACCGCGGGGGAGGCGCTCGCGGCGGACCAGCAACACGGCGAGCAGGGTGAGCGCCCCGGACGCGACCCGTCCGAGGGCGACCTGGAACGGGGCGAAGCCCTCCGTGCCGACCTTGATCAGTAGGAAGCTGAAGCCCCAGATCACCGAGAGGATGACGAACCGCACGCGCCAGTCGAGGGCGCTGCGGCGGGTGGGGGGGACGGTGTCGGTCGTGGCGTTCGTCGGGACGGACCGGGCGGTGGCGGGTGCGCTCATAGGGTCACTGTGGTAGGTGCGAAGGATTAGAACAAGCGATAATTACTCGGTGTAACGTCGTAGCATTGCTTACATGTTGAATCTTGAGCGCCTGCGCACCCTCGATGCCCTCGCCCGCCACGGTTCGGTGAGCGGCGCGGCGGACGGCCTGCACGTCACCACCTCCGCCGTCTCCCAGCAGATGGCCAAGCTGGAGCGGGAGGTCGGGCAGCCCCTGCTGACCAAGAACGGCCGCGGGGTCCGACTCACCGACGCGGGACGGCTGCTGGCCGGTCACGCCGCGCGGATCATCTCGCAGGTGGAGCTCGCGCAGGCCGACGTCGAGGCCCGGCGCGGGTGCGCGGTCGGGGAGCTGGGCATCGGCGCCTTCCCGACGGCGATGCGCGGTCTGCTGCCGTCCGCCCTGTCCGCGCTGCGCGTCGACCACCCCGAACTGCGACCGAGGGTCCGGGAGCAGGAGCCCGAGGAGGCGATGGCGGCCGTGGTGCGCGGTGATCTCGACCTGGCGCTGGCCATCGACTGGTACAACAAGCGGATGCCGGTACCGGCCGAACTGACCCGGGCGCACCTGCTCGACGATTCCTGCGACGTCGCCGTCCCGGCCGGGCACAGGCTGGCCGGGCGGAGCGAGGTCTCCCTCGCGGAGTTCGCCGCCGACGAGTGGATCTCCTGGAACGAGGGCCAGTTCTGCCACGAGTGGCTGGTGTTCACCCTGCGCGACATGGGCATCGAGCCCCGCGTGGCGCACATCGCCGAGGAGCACCACACTCAACTGGCCTTCGTGGAAGCCGGTCTCGGGGTGTGCGTGACACCGCGGCTCGGGCGCGGGCCGATGCCGGAGGGGGTCCGGCTGCTGCCCGTCCGCGACGCCGTCCAGCGCCACGTCTACGTCGTCTGGCGGGCCGACGCCGACCGGCGGCCCTCGATCCGGGCCGCCGTCGAGGCCCTGCGGGCGGCCGCCCTCGGTCTCTGAGCGCCACCGGCCCGCGTACCCTCGCCGCCTACAGCTTGCGGAAGTCCCAGGAGACGACCGAGTCGGGGGTCAGGCGGATCCAGGCGTGCCGGCCGTCGTGCGGCATCTCCGCGATGCCGAAGTTCTTGACCGGGAACAGCCGCTCCGGCACGGCCAGTTCCGGACAGTGCGCGCCGGTGCGGGGAGCCTCGCCCACGAAGACGGCGTTGCCCGAGAGCTCGACCCCGCGCAGCTCGTCGTAGGCCTCGCCCGCGTCCACGACCACCGAGATCCGCGGGTCCTCGCGCAGGTCCGACCAGCGGCGACTGCGCGTGATCGAGTACAGCCACAGCGACCGGCCGTCCCAGACGAACCACAGGGCGCCCACGTGTGGGCGTCCGTCGCGGGAGACCGTGGCCACCCGGCAGGTGCGCTGCTCGCGCAGGAAGGCGTCCACCTCCTCGTCGGTCATCATGATGCGCCGGCCCCGCCGCTGTGTTGCGTCCACGCGTCCCACACCCTTCACATCTGACTGTGTGTCAGGAATCATGCGTGCTCTTCGGCCGTCACGCCAGGGGGAGCCATGCCGGAACCCGCGCCCGCACCCGATGTCGCCACCACCGCACTCCTCACCGTCGAATGCCAAAACGGCGTGGTCGGGGACGAGAGCGCCCTGCCCGAACTGGCGCGAGAGGCCAGGGACTCGGGGATGCTGGACCGGGTGGCCGCCCTGGTGGCCGCCGCGCACCGGGCCGGCGTACAGGTGCTGCACGCGGTCGCCGAACGGCGGCCGGACGGCCTGGGGGGAAACACCAACGCCCGGCTCTTCCGCGCCGCCGGGAGACTGCCGGTGCGCCAGCTGTCAGGAACGCGGGCGGTACGGGTGGCCCCGCCCATCGAGGTCGCCGAGCGGGACCTGATCGTGCGCCGCCTCCACGGCCTGTCGCCGATGGCCGGAACCGACCTCGACCCCCTGCTGCGCAACCTGGGCGTCCGCACGCTGGTCGTCACCGGGGTCTCGTCCAACATCGCCATCCCCAACACCGTCTTCGACGCGGTGAACCTCGGCTACCGGGTCGTGGTGCCCGCGGACGCCGTCTGCGGGGTGCCCGCCGCCTACACGGACGAGGTGATCCGCCACTCCCTCTCCCTCGTCGCGGCCGTCACCACCACCGAGGCGCTGCTAAAGGGGTGGGACCCCGCACGCTGACCCCCGTAACCTGGGCGGATGCTGTCCGAAGTGATCGCGACCCGTTACGTCACGCCCCTGCGTGAGGGCGGCTCGCTCCCGGGGATCGTCGAGGCCGACGACCTCGGGACCTACGTCATGAAATTCACCGGAGCCGGTCAGGGGCGCAAGACCCTGGTCGCCGAGGTCGTCTGCGGGCTCCTGGCCCAGCGGCTGGGGTTGCGGGTCCCGAGGCTGGTGCGGATGCAGCTGGACCCCGTCATCGGGCTGGGCGAGCCGGACCAGGAGGTGCAGGAGCTGCTCAAGGCCAGCGGCGGACTCAACCTCGGCATGGACTACCTGCCCGGCTCGATCGGCTTCGACCCGCTCGCGTACCAGGTGGACCCGGTCGAGGCGGGACGCGTGGTCTGGTTCGACGCCCTGATCAACAACGTCGACCGGTCCTGGCGCAACCCCAACATGCTGGTCTGGCACGGGGACGTCTGGCTCATCGACCACGGCGCCACCATGATCTGGCACCACAACTGGCCCACCGCCGAGAGCGCCGCCGCCAAGCCCTACAACGCCTCCGACCACGTGCTGGCGCCCTTCGGCCCGGACATCGCGGCCGCCGCCGAGGCGCTCGCGCCCCTGGTCACGCGGGAACTGCTCACCGAGGTCGCCTCCGACGTCCCCGACGAGTGGCTGGTGGACGAGCCCGGCTTCGACTCGACCGACGAGCTCCGCCTGGCCTATGTGGAGGCGTTGCTGACGCGCGCGGCCACCATCCACGAGAGGATCTCGATGGAGGCAGAGGTCAAGGCCCCGTCCAAGCCGCCGGGCTGGCTGACCGACCACCTGCCCGAATGGCCCCACCAGACCAAGAAGAAGAGCGACAGCGAGTGATCAAGCGGGACGTGTTCGAGTACGCGCTGGTGCGTGTGGTGCCCCGCGTGGAGCGCGGCGAGTGTTTCAACGCCGGCGTGATCGTGTACTGCCGGGCGAAGTCCTACGTCGCCGCGCGCACCCACCTCGACGAGGCCAAGCTCCGCGCCTTGGACCCCGGCGCCGACGTTGCGGGGGTGCGGGCCGCCCTGCACGCCGTCGAGGGGCTGTGCCGGGGCGGCGAGCGCGCAGGTCAGGCGGCGGGTGACGATCCCGGGCGCCGGTTCCGGTGGCTGATCGCGCCGCGCAGCACCGTCGTGCAGCCGGGCCCCGTCCACACGGGACTGACCGCCGACCCGGAGGCCGAGGTGGAGCGGCTGCTCGGCCTGTTGGTGCGCTGACCCGGAGGAAGATCCGTACGACCTGGGGCCCTGGGGCCCGGTGCCGTTGACACCGGGTGCCAGGGCTCCTAGCGTCTCCTCAGCTGAAGCTACTAAGCGGTTGCTCACCCGTGGGGGACCGCTCCAGAGGATTCCGAGCGCGAGGAGACCCAGCATGTCCACCACCGAGCAGCGTGTAGCGATCGTGACCGGGGCGGCCCGGGGCATCGGCGCGGCCACCGCCGTGCGCCTGGCAGCCGAGGGCCGTGCGGTCGCCGTGCTGGACCTCGACGAGGCCGCCTGCAAGGACACCGTCGAGGCGATCACGGCGGCGGGCGGCACGGCCCTCGCGGTCGGCTGCGACGTCTCGGACAGCGCGCAGGTGGAGGCCGCGGTCGAGCGCGTCGCGAGCACGCTGGGCGCCCCGACCATCCTCGTCAACAACGCGGGTGTGCTCCGGGACAACCTGCTCTTCAAGATGAGCGACAGCGACTGGGACACCGTCATGAACGTGCACCTGCGCGGGGCGTTCCTGATGGCCCGGGCCTGTCAGAAGCACATGGTGGAGGCCAAGTTCGGCCGTGTCGTCAACCTGTCCAGCAGCTCGGCGCTGGGCAACCGCGGCCAGGCCAACTACTCCGCCGCCAAGGCCGGTCTCCAGGGCTTCACCAAGACGCTGGCGGTCGAGCTCGGCAAGTTCGGCGTCACCGCCAACGCCGTCGCCCCCGGTTTCATCGTCACCGAGATGACCGCCCAGACCGCCGCCCGCGTCGGCATGGGCTTCGAGGAGTTCCAGGCCGCCGCCGCCACCCAGATCCCGGTGCAGCGCGTGGGTCGCCCCGACGACATCGCGGGCGCCATCGCCTTCTTCACCGGCGACGCCGCCGGCTTCGTCTCCGGCCAGGTCCTGTACGTGGCCGGCGGCCCGCTCGACTGAACGCACGGGAGCGACACGAGGCACGGCAACCGACGCGGGGCACCGCAACCGAGAAGAGGCACGGCGCAATGACGACGGCACACGAAGGAACGGACAGCGGCAAGGTCGCGCTGATCACCGGGGCGAGCCGGGGCATCGGCTACGGCATCGCCGAGGCGCTGGTCGCCCGCGGCGACCGGGTCTGCATCACCGGACGCAACGAGGACGCCCTGAAGGAGGCCGTGGAGGCCCTCGGGGCGGACCGGGTGATCGGCGTCCCCGGCAAGGCGCACGACGAGGCCCACCAGGCCCTCGCCGTGGAGCGCACGATGGAAGCCTTCGGGCGGGTGGACTTCCTGGTCAACAACGCGGGAACCAATCCCGTCTTCGGGCCGATCGCGGACCTCGACCTCGGTGTGGCGCGCAAGGTCTTCGAGACGAACGTGATCTCGGCACTGGGCTTCGCCCAGCGCACCTGGCACGCCTGGCAGAAGGACAACGGCGGCGCGATCGTGAACATCGCCTCCATCGCCGGGATCTCCGCCTCGCCCTTCATCGGCGCGTACGGGATGAGCAAGGCCGCCATGGTCAACCTCACCCTCCAGCTCGCGCACGAGATGGCGCCGGGGGTCCGGGTCAACGCGATCGCCCCGGCGGTGGTCAAGACCAAATTCGCGCAGGCCCTGTACGAGGGCCGCGAGCAGGAGGCGTCGGCCGCCTATCCGCTCGGTCGGCTCGGTGTCCCCGAGGACATCGGAGGGGCGGCGGCGTTTCTTACATCTGCACAAGCGGAATGGATCACGGGACAAACTCTCGTCGTCGACGGAGGAATGTTTCTCAATGCCGGAGTGCACTGACCGATAACCGGACGCATTTGCCTCCAAAAGGGAGGCAAATGCGTACCTAATGTGCATGAAATCGGTCAAGTGCCTCACCAAACCTGCCCATTGGATTTGTGAGGCACTGCGGTAGGGTCTGCCGCACCCCTGGCTGATCGAGGAGCGTGCACGTGTTCAACCGGACCAGATGCCTGCAGATCACTGCAGCCCTTGCGTCCATATCCCTGCTCGCCGGATGCGGTCTGCTTTCCGATGACAGCGGTGCCGACAACAAGCCGATCGTGGTCGGTACGACGAGCAAGCCGAGCACCCTCGACCCCGCGGCGGCCTGGGACGGCTCCTGGGAGCTGTACCGGAACATCTACCAGACCCTGCTGGCCTTCCCCACCGGCAGCACCAAGCCCGAGCCGGACGCCGCGCAGGGGTGCGAGTTCACCGACTCCGCGAACGAGTCCTACCGCTGCACGCTGCGCAAGGGACTGAAGTTCTCCAACGGCGAGGCGCTCGACGCCAAGGCCGTCAAGCACTCCCTGGACCGCATCCAGACGATCGCCGCCAAGACCGGCCCGAAAGACCTGTTCGGCAGCCTGGACAAGATCGAGACACCTGACCCGCTGACCGTCGTCTTCCACCTGAAGACCCCCGACGCGACCTTCCCGTACGTCCTCGGCTCGCCCGCCGCCTCGCTGGTGCCGCCCGGCGAGTACCCCGCCGACAAGATCCGCAAGGACGGCAAGACCACCGGTTCCGGCCCCTACGTCCTGACGTCGTACAAGGACGGGGAAGCCGTACTCGGCCGCAACGACGGCTACGTGGGCTTCGCGAACCGGCGCAACGACTCCGTGACCATCCGCTACTTCACGGACTCCAAGAAGATGGTCACCGCGCTCAAGGACAAGGAGATCGACGCCACCTACCGAGGCCTGTCCGCCGCGGAGATCAAGGACCTCCAGACCCCCGCCTCGCACGACAAGGGCGTCCAGGTCGTCGACAACGTCGGCTCCGAGATCCGCTACCTGGTCTTCAACCCCAAGGACCCGCAGGTCGCCAAGCCGGCCGTGCGCCAGGCGATCGCCCAGACCATCGACCGCGGCGCCCTCGTCAGCAAGGTCTACCAGGGCACGGCGGAGCCGCTGTACTCGATGGTCCCCAAGGGCGTCCTGGGTCACAAGACGCCGTTCTACGACATGTACGGTCAGCCCAGCGTCGACAAGGCCAGGAAGACGCTCCGGGACGCGGGGATCACCCAGCCCGTGGAGCTGACCTTCTGGTACACCACCGACCGCTACGGCTCCTCCACGGCGGACGAGTTCACCGAACTCAAGCGTCAGCTGGACGAGAGCGGTCTCTTCAGGATCACCCTGCGCAGCAAGCCCTGGGTCGAGTTCCAGGACGGCTACAAGAACGGCGAGTTCCCGGTCTTCGGGCGAGGCTGGTTCCCCGACTTCCCCGACCCGGACAACTTCATCGCGCCGTTCGTCGGCAAGGAGAACGCGGTCGGCACGCCGTACGAGCCGGCCGACATCCTGAACGACCTGCTGCCCAAGTCCCGGCGCGAGAGCGACCGCTCGGCGGGCGTCAAGGAGTTCGAGCAGGCCCAGCAGACCTTCGCCCAGGACGTTCGCCTGCTGCCCCTGTGGCAGGGCAAGCTGTACGTGGCCGCGCGCGAGGACGTCGCCGGCGCCGAGCGCGCGCTGGACCCGCAGACGGTCATGCAGATGTGGGAGCTGTACCGCAAGACCAGCTGGTAGCCGCGCTCCCGGCCACGGGCGGATGAGGCGTTGTCAGTGCCTGCGGGTAGGTTCGGGTCAAGTCGCACCAAGCAGTTGCACGGACCTGTACCGGAGGATGTAGACGTGAGCCAGATGCTGCCCGAGTCCTGGCTCCCCGCGATCGGCGGGGAGCTGGACCAGCCCTACTTCAAAGAGCTCCTGGAGTTCGTCGAGAAGGAGCGGGCCAACGGGCCGGTCTACCCGCCCCACGAGCAGGTCTTCGCGGCCCTGGACGCCACGCCGTTCGACAAGGTGAAGGTACTGGTCCTCGGCCAGGACCCCTACCACGGCGCGGGCCAGGGCCACGGCCTGTGCTTCTCCGTGCGGCCCGGGGTCAAGACCCCGCCCTCGCTGCGCAACATCTACAAGGAGATGAAGGAGGAGCTCGGCCTCCCCATCCCCGACAACGGGTACCTGATGCCCTGGGCCCGGCAGGGCGTCCTGCTGCTCAACGCGGTGCTCACCGTCCGGGAGGCCGAGCCCAACTCCCACAAGGGCAAGGGCTGGGAGAAGTTCACCGACGCGGTGATCCGTGCCGTGTCCGCCCGCCCCGACCCCGTCGTCTTCGTCCTCTGGGGCGCCTACGCCCAGAAGAAGATCCCGCTGATCGACGAGGAACGGCACGTGATCGTCAAGGGGGCCCACCCCTCCCCGCTGTCGGCCAAGAAGTTCTTCGGCTCCCGGCCCTTCACCCAGATCAACGAGGCCGTCGCCGCCCAGGGGCATGAGCCGATCGACTGGCGCATCCCGGACCTGGGCTGACGCCACACCGCGCCGCCTCGGTGCCTGAGCCGGTTGCTCCGGTTAGCGTCGTGAGGATCGGACCGGGGCAGGTCCGGCGGAGCAGGCGGAGGTCGCTTTGACGGAGCAGCGGGAGGCGTCGGAGGACGCCGTCATGACCAGGATCGGCCAGGCGGTCATCCTGCTGCACGCCGGCGACCGCGAGGAGGCCCGCAACCGGCTCGGCGAGATCTGGTCCGAGATCGGGGAGGGCGGCGACCTGCTCCACCGCTGCACCCTCGCGCACTACATGGCCGACGCCCAGGACGACCCCGCCGACGAACTGGCGTGGGACCTGCTGGCCCTGAGCGCCGCCGAGGGGATCGCGGACGGACCGCCCGCGCGGCGGGAGCCGCGTCAGGCGGTCCGGGTGTTCTACCCGTCGCTGCACCTGAGCCTGGCCGCCGACTACGTGAAGCTGCGCCGCCCCGAGGCGGCCCGGGCCCACCTCGCGCGGGCCCGGGCCGCCACGTCGGCCTTGGCCGACGACGGCTACGGCAACGGGGTACGGGCCGCCATCGCCCGGCTGGAGCGGCGGCTCGACGGGGATCGGGGCGGCCGGGCCGGGCCGTTCCCCGAGCAGGGCCCGTAGCCCCGTGGCCGGCTGCCCCGAGCCCCGCGGCCCCCGAGCCCCGCGGCCCCCGTGGCCGCGGCCCCGGTAGCCGCGGGCGGGGCGACCGCGATACGGCCGAGGCGAGGAGGGCCACGAGGGAGGGTGTCGTGCGATGTCAGCCGCCGTGCACGCCCGCGCAGATCCGGGCCTCAGGGCTGTCCGGGTGCCAGCGCCCGTGGCGCCGTCCGAGGGCGCACACGTCGGCCGGGCGGACCGGCAGCTCCCGCGTCAGCTCGCGGCCGACCGCAGCCTCGCGTCCGGACGGCTCGGGCAGGCCCCCGTGGCGCCCCGTGACCGCCTTGGTGGCCCTGCGGGGCTCGGGGATGTCGATCATCGCCGGCGCGGCCTCCTGCGGCCCCGCGGGGGGCCGGTCCGACGAGCGCGTCACGGGCGGGCGCAGGCCCCCCGAAGCCGCCGGACGCGCGGACTCCCGCGGGGCCGCCTTGAGCGCCTCCACGGCGGGAGCCTGGACCACCACCGGCAGGGCCCCCGGCCCGCCGCGCGGCTCGTGGTGGGGCGGCAGCCCGCTGGAGGTGCCCGGCGCGGGCGCCGTCGCGGCGGGGCTCACGTTCACACAGCCGGAGACGGCCGAGACGGCACAGGCCACTCCGAGCAGCAGTTTCGTCGTGGTTCGGGTTGGATGCACCCGCGCAACTCTGCTGTGCGCGGACCCCGTTGCGAAAACCCGGAACCGATATTGCCCCCGCACGGGTGACGGCCGGCCGCCGGCGCGCGCCGGGTTGACGCCTGCGGGCCCCCGACGCCCGGCGCCGCCGTCGCAACCCGTCCTAGTCGCCCGTGGCGCCGTCGATGTGCTCGCGCAGCAGGTCCGCGTGGCCGTTGTGGCGCGCGTACTCCTCGATCATGTGGGTGTAGACCCAACGCAGGCTGAACACCTCGCCGCGGTGATGGCTCTCGGGCTCCGACAGCAGGTCCAGGGAACGGCCCGCGGCGGCCTGCCGGGCCAGCTCGACCTCCGTCCGCCAGACCTCCTCGGACTCCGCCCAGGTGTCGTCGGCGGTGAAGTGGAAGTCCCCGTCGGGGTCTTCGCGCGTGGAGTACAGCTCCGGCAGGTCCGCGCCCAGCATGATCTCCCGGAACCAGTACCGTTCCACCTCCGCCATGTGGCGTACCAGGCCCAGCAGGCTCAGCTCGGACGGCGCGAGCGGAGTGCCGCGCAGTTGCTCCTCCTTGAGGCCCTCGCACTTCCAGGCGAGCGTGGAACGGTGGTAGTCGAGCCAGCCGTCCAGCATCTCCCGCTCGTTCGCGGTGGTGGACGGCTCTTCACGGTGTGATCCAGAACTGGTCATGCCGCCCATCTTCGGCGAACGCGGCCCCTGCCACCAGGGATTAAGCTGCGAGCGTCCCACAAGGCGGCAACCAGGAGGTGCCCGATGAAGGTCGGCGTCATCGGACTCGGCGACATCGCCCGCAAGGCGTACCTGCCCGTCCTCACCACCCGTCCCGAAGTCGAGCTGCACCTGCAGACCCGGACCCCCGCGACCCTGCGGCGGATCGGCGACGTCCACCACGTCCCGGCCGAACGCCGGCACGCCACCCTGGACGCGCTCATCGCCCAGGGCCTCGACGCCGCCTTCGTCCACGCGCCCACCACCGCGCACCCCGAGATCGTGACCCGGCTGCTGGAAGCGGGCGTACCGACCTACGTCGACAAGCCCCTGGCCTACGAGCTGGAGGATGCGCGGGCCCTCGTCGAACTGGCCGGTTCGCGCGGTGTCTCGCTCGCCGTCGGCTTCAACCGCCGATACGCCCCGGGCTACGCGCAGTGCGCCGACCACCCGCGCGAACTGATCATCATGCAGAAGAACCGGGTCGGCCTGCCGGAGGACCCGCGCACCCTCGTCCTGGACGACTTCATCCACGTCGTCGACACCCTGCGCTTCCTGCTGCCCGGCGCGGCCGACCACATCGACGTCCGGGCCGTGGTCCGCGAAGGGCTGATGCACCAGGTGGTCCTGCAGATGTCCGGCGCGGGGTTCACCGCCCTCGGCGTCATGAACCGCCTCTCCGGTTCCACGGAGGAGATCCTGGAGGTGTCCGGGCAGGACACCAAGCGCCAGGTCGTCAACCTCGCCGAGGTCATCGACCACCGCGGGCAGCCGACCGTGCGCCGGCGCGGCGACTGGGTGCCGGTCGCCCGCCAGCGTGGGATCGAGCAGGTGGTGGACGCCTTCTTGGAGGCCGTCGGCGCGGGCCGGGTACTCAGCGCCCGCGACGCCCTGCTCACCCATGAGCTGTGCGAGCGGGTGGTGCGCTCGGCTCTGGAGCAGGCCTCCTGAGCGAACGCGCCGCCTGCGCCGCGCAGTAGGCGGCCAGGGCGGAGAGGGCCGCGCCCACCGGCCAGTCCCCGAAGCGCACGTAGAGCGTGGTGCCCCGGGCGAGCGGAACCTCGTACACGGCCGCCGCGTGCGCCGAGGTGGGCAGCGCCGAACCGATCCGCTCCCCGGAGGGCCCGTGCACCTCGCTGATCCCGGTCAGGGTGGCGTGCACCACCGGGCGGCCGTCCTCCGCGGCCCGCAGGGCGGCGAGCGACGCGTGCTGCGCGGGGGCCCAGCCGTCCTGGAAGCTGGAGGTCGACGACTGGACCACGAGCAGCGCGGCCCCGTCACGGGTCAGCCGCCGGCTCATGTCGGGAAAGGCCGACTCGAAGCAGATCAGCGGCCCCAGTCGCACCGCGGGCCGGTCCGGCAGCCTCATCAGGGCCGGTGCGGCCCCGCGCATCCGGTCCTCGCCCGCCGCCTTGCCGACGGAGGTGGCCCAGCCGAGCAGGGCCCGCGCCGGTATGTACTCGCCGAACGGCACCAGACGCATCTTGTCGTACCGGTCTCCGGTCGGTCCGTCCGGGCCGATCAGTACGGAGCTCTTGTATATCCCGGGCCGGTCACCGCGTGGCGCGTCGACGTTGACCAGCAGCGGAGCCCCCACCTGCGCGGACAGCGCCGCGAGCCGCCGGGCCAGGTCCGGCCGCCGCGCCAGGTCCTCCCCGACGCTGCTCTCGCCCCACACCACCAGGTCGGGGCGCCGGTCGGACGGCGCCCCGACCAGTTCCCGGGTCAGCCGCTCACCGGCCGCGAACCGCCGCTCCGTGCTGTCCGGACCGTCCGGGACCAGGCCCGGCTGTACGACGGCCACGCGCAGCCCGCCCGACACCTCCGGGCGCGGCACCCACAGCCACACCGCCCCCGTGAGCAGCGCACATCCCGTCACCCCCGCCAGGGCGGGCACCCGCGCCCCCGGTACGGCGACCAGCAGGGCCAGCGCACAGTTCACCGCCACCACCAGCAGGCTCACCAGCCACACGCCCCCCACCGATGCCAGCACCAGCGCGGCCGGGACCTGCCACTGGCTCGCCCCCAGGAGCCCCCACGGCCCGCCCAACCCCTGCCAGGAGCGCACCAGCTCCGGCAGCAGCCATCCGGCCGGTACGAGCACCAGCGCGGCGCCCGCCCGACCCGGCGTCGCGACCCCGCCGAGCAGCTCCCGTACGAGCAGCGCCCAGGGAATCCAGAGCGCTCCGAGCAGGGCCGCCAGCAGGAACAGGAACACGTGCAGGCTGGGCAACAGCCAGTGGTGGACGGCGAAGACGAACCCGGTCCCGCCGAGCCAGCCCTCCAGGGCCGCCCGCCTGCCGGACGGGGCGGACCTCAGCAAGAGCATCCAGGGCACGAGGGCGACGTAGGCGAACCACCAGAGCGCGGGAGCGGGAAAGGCGAGCGCGGGCAGCGCCCCCGCGGCGGCCGCGGCGGCCGCGCGCCACCACCCACTGTGCTCCGGGACCATGAGGCGCCTCCACTTCCAGTGTGGGACGGCCGGGCCGCGTCAGCCCGCCGGGTGCCGCCACTTCTCGTGCACGGTTACCCCGGAGAGCCGCCAGCCATCGCGCGTGCGGGCCAGGGAGAAGTCATAGCGGCCCGCCGCGACGAAGTTCGGGGCGGTGAGGGCGGGGTCGGACCCGGCGTCGGCCAGCCGCATGGGGTTGAGGAAGTCGGCCCCGACCCGCGCCGTGTCACCGGGCGCGCCGTCGGTGACCTCCAGCCGGACGAGCCGGTTGACGATCAGGTGCTGGCGTACGGGGAAGAGCGTCATGGCCCGTTCCAGCCACCCCGCCACCTCCGCGGCCGGGCCCTCCACCCCACCGGCGGACCGGTAGTCCGCCCGTCCGTCCGGGGTGAACAGAGCCCGGTAGGCGTCCCAGTCGCCGTCGTCCACGGCCACCGCGTACCCCGAGACGACCTCGTCGATCGCCAGCCGGTCCATCACCGTCGCGAGGTCCACACGCTGCGTCATCGGGTCAGTGTGCGGGCGCCCGGCCGCGAGGCCAAGGGGCGTGCGCGACTTGGTCCCGGCCGGTCCGTCAGCGACCGGAACGCGCCTCCCGTTGGCGCACGACGACCAGGAAGGCGTCGCTGTCCAGGTCCATCACCACCTCGGCCGGCACGCCCTCCCGCATCCGCTGGGCCGCGTACTCCTCGGCCGGCCAACTTCCCCTCGGACTTCCGGCCGGAAAACGCTCCAGAACCACTCGACGCACGGGGCACCCCCTGCTGTTTTCTCTCAGGTCTCTCGTCTCGTTACAGGCACAACGACGCGGAGGCCGTCCGGGAACGTTCCCGGACGGCCTCCGATTCACGCGAAACGGTGATTCAGCCCGCCGATTCGCCCGCGTGCGGGCTCAGCACGTTCATGCTGATCAGGACGATCAAGGCGATGCCCAGCAGGATGCGGTAGACCACGAAGGGCATGAAGCTCTTGCTGGAGATGAACTTCATGAACCAGGCGATCACGACGTAACCGACGAAGAAGGCGATGACCGTGGCGAAGACCGTGGGACCCCAGGACACCTGGCCCTCGCCGAGCTTCGTCAACTCCATGCCGCCCGAGGCCAGGACGGCCGGGATGGCGAGGAGGAAGGAGTAACGTGCCGCGGCCTCGCGCGTGAAGCCCATCAGCAGACCGCCGGAGATCGTCGCACCGGAACGCGAGACACCGGGAACCAGCGCCATCGCCTGGCAGACACCGAAGATCAGACCGTCCTTGACGCCGAGCTCCTTGAGCGTCTTGCGCTCGCGGACGGCGCGGTGGCGACCGCCCTCCTCGTCGCGCGCCGCCAGCCGGTCGGCGATGCCGAGCACGACGCCCATCACGATGAGGGTGGTCGCGGTCAGCCGCAGATCACGGAAGGGGCCCTCGATCGCGTCCTTGAGCGTGACGCCCAGCACACCGATCGGGATCGAACCGACGATCACCAGCCAGCCCATCTTGGCGTCCTGGTCCCCGCGCAACGACTTGTCGAAGAGCGAACGGAACCAAGCGGACACGATCCGCGCGATGTCCTTGCGGAAGTAGATCAGCACGGCTGCCTCGGTGCCGATCTGCGTGATCGCGGTGAAGGCCGCGCCCGGGTCCTGCCAGCCGGCGAATGCCGCGGTCAGCCGGAGGTGGGCGCTGGAGGAGATCGGGAGGAACTCCGTAAGCCCCTGGACGAGACCGAGGATTAGGGATTCGAACCAGCTCATGTCGGGGTGCGCTCGTCCTTGTGATCGTCGGGAAGGTCGCGTCCGATGCTAGGGCCCGTGCGGAACGCCGGTGACCACAGGGGGGTGCCGGGGCGTGAGCCCGCACGTCGCCACCGGCCGGGCCCCGGGCAGGAGGCGGTGCCGCTTGCGCCAGGCGACCGCCGCGGCGACCACCCCCGACACCGCGATGAAACCGAAGGACACGAGGAACGCGGGCGAATCCGGGGAGGCGGCGCTAGCCCCGGCGATCACGTACGCGGCGGTGTTGGGCACGGTGCCCAGCGCGGTCGCGGACAGGAACGGCAGCCAGCCGCAGCGGGACACCGCCGCGCAGTAGTTGGCTGCCGCGAACGGCACCCCCGGGAAGACGCGGATCGCGAGCATCGAGCGGAAGCCGTGCCGGTCGAGCTGTCCGTCGGCCGCGCGCAACCAGCGGCCGCGCACCAGGGGCCGCAGCGCGCCGCGGCCCAAGGCCCGGCCCAGGCCGAAGGAGATCCCGGCGCCGAGGACCGTGCCGGCGACCGCCGCGAACAATCCGAGGACGGACCCGAACACCGCGCCGGCCGCCAGGTTCAGCAACGGTCTCGGGACGAACGCGGCCGTGCACAGGCCGTACACCGTCGCGAACACCAGCGTCGCCACACCCACCGGGAGTCCCGGCGGCAGGCCCTGCGACAGCAGCCGCTGCGGCTGGTACAGCAGCACGCCCACGCCCCCGCCCGCGAGCAGCAGGACGAGCAGCGACAGCCGGGCCCACGGCGCGAGGAGAAGGGACATCCGGGGAGACTAGCCGAAGGGTCCGCCGAGGCGCCGTCCTGCGTGTCACGCCCGGACGAACGGCGGCCGACGCCCACGAGGCCGGCGGGCCGCGCCCCGCGCCGACCGTGACGAAGGCCACGTCTGGCCGCGGTCCGATCCGCCTCCGCGAAAACCGTTCGACGGCCCGCGCACCCTGAGGCAGGATCAGGTGCATGTCCCGGTACGCCTTCCCCGCAGCGCCGTCCGCAGTCGCGGACGCGCCGAAGGCTGCCGTCCTCGCAGAGGCACTTCCCTTCGCCGCGTTCGACGGCGCACGAAGCTGACCCTTCCCGGATCGTCCGGCGGACCCCACAGGGGGAGGGTCGGTTGGCTCCGGGGGTCCCGTTCAGAGCTTCACGACACACGGGAAGACATCATGGCCAAGACGGCCTTCGTGCGCACCAAGCCGCACCTCAACATCGGCACCATGGGACACGTCGACCACGGCAAGACGACCCTCACCGCCGCCATCACCAAGGTCCTCGCCGAGCGCGGCGGAGCCTCCTTCGTCCCCTTCGACCGCATCGACCGGGCCCCCGAGGAGGCCCGGCGCGGGATCACCATCAACCTCACGCACGTCGAGTACGAGACCGACACCCGCCACTACGCCCACGTCGACATGCCCGGCCACGCCGACTACGTCAAGAACATGGTGACCGGCGCGGCCCAGCTCGACGGCGCGATCCTCGTGGTCTCCGCGCTCGACGGGGTCATGCCCCAGACCGCCGAGCACGTGCTGCTCGCCCGCCAAGTCGGCGTGGACCACATCGTGGTGGCCCTCAACAAGGCCGACGCCGGCGACCCCGAGCTCACCGACCTGGTCGAGTTGGAGGTCCGCGACCTGCTCACCGCCCACGGCTACGGGGGCGACGGCGCGCCCGTCGTCCGGGTCTCCGGGCTCGGGGCACTGGAAGGCGACCCGCGCTGGACCGCCGCCGTCGAAGCGCTGTTGGACGCGGTGGACACGTACGTGCCGATGCCGGTGCGGTACACGGACGCGCCGTTCCTGCTGCCGGTGGAGAACGTCCTCACCATCACCGGACGCGGGACGGTCGTCACCGGCGCCGTCGAGCGCGGCACCGTGCGCACGGGTGACCGGGTGAGCGTGCTCGGTGGGGACGGGGAGCCCGTCGAGACGGTCGTCACCGGCCTGGAGACCTTCGGCAAGCCGATGGAGTCCGCCGAGGCCGGGGACAACGTCGCGCTGCTGCTGCGCGGGGTGCCGCGCGACGGGGTGCGCCGCGGGCAGGTCGTGGCGGCCCCCGGCAGCGTCGTGCCCAGCCGTCGCTTCACCGCCCGGGTGTACGTGCTCTCCGCCCGCGAGGGCGGCAGGACGACGCCGGTGGCCTCCGGGTACCGGCCGCAGTTCTACATCCGCACCGCCGACGTGGTGGGGGACGTGGACCTGGGGGCGGCGGCGGTGGCCCGGCCGGGGGAGACGGTCACCATGACCGTCGAACTGGGCCGGGACGTTCCCCTGGAGGCCGGCCTCGGCTTCGCGATCCGCGAGGGCGGGCGCACGGTCGGTGCGGGGACGATCACCTCGGTCGGCTAGGGCGACGACCGGATCGGGGAGGCACCCGGTGTGGTGGCGGCGGTCGGGCTGCGTCAGACTGCCGTCACCACACGGGTGCGACACGACGAGGGGCGGCGACGATGGGCGGCAGGACGGCACTGGTGCTCGGCGGCGGCGGACTGACCGGGATCGGCTGGGAGACCGGCATCCTGTGCGGGCTGGCCGCGGCGGGCACGGACCTGACCACCGCCGACCTCGTCGTCGGCACCTCGGCCGGTTCGGTGGTCGGCGCCCAGCTCACCTCCGGACTCCTCACGCCGAGAGAGCTGTACGAGCGTCAGCTCGGGGACGCGACCGGCGAGGCCGCGGCGAGGCTGGGCGCCGCCACGTTCGCGCGGTACGCCGTCACGATGTTGCGCTCCCGGGACGCCGCGAGCTACCGGCGGCGGGTCGGTGCCTTCGCGCTGGCCGCCGACACCGGGCCCGAGGCGGTGCGCCGCGAGGTGCTGAAATCCCGGCTCGTCTCGTACGAATGGCCCGAGCGGCGACTGGTCGTGACCGCCGTCGACGCGCTGACGGGGGAGTTGGCGGCCTTCGACCGGGACAGCGGCGCCGGACTGCTGGACGCGGTCTCGGCGAGCTGCGCGGTGCCCGGGGTGTGGCCGCCGGTGACCGTGGACGGGCGGCGGTTCATCGACGGTGGCGTCCGCTCCGCGACCAATGCCGACCTGGCCGCGGGCTACGAGCGAGTGGTGATCGTCGCGCCGATGTCGCTCGGGTCGAAGCTGATCCCCTCGCCCGCGGCGCAGGCCGCGCGGCTGCGCAAGGCCGGGGCGGAGGTGCTGCTGATCACCCCGTCCGCGGAGGCCCGCAAGACGTTCGGACGCAACGTCCTGGACCCGGCGCGTCGGGACCCGGCCGCCCGGGCCGGGCTGGCCCAGGCGGCGGCGCACGCGCGGGAGGCGGCGCGCGTCTGGGGGGCCTGACAATGGTGGGGTGAACGACGAGCAGATCCCGGTGATCCGGGACGTGGGCCAGGGAACCGCCAAGCTGATGCCGGACGTGGACCGGGAGCGGGCCTGGCTGCTGACCGTCGACGGGGCGCCGCAGTCGTACGTCGACCTCGACGAGCCGGAGCACCTGGAATTCGAGTACGTACGTCGCCTCGCCCACGTACTGGACTGCGCGGCGGAGCCGGGTGCGCCGCTGGATCTGCTGCACCTGGGCGGGGGCGCGCTGACGCTCCCGCGGTACGCCGCCGCGACCCGGCCGGGGTCCCGCCAGCAGGTGGTGGAGTTCGACGCGGGGCTGGTGGAGCTGGTGGCCGAGCACCTGCCGTGGGGCCGGGACCGCGGGATCACGGTGCACGCCGCCGACGCCCGGGCCTGGCTGGAGGGCGCGCCCGGGGCGAGCGCCGATGTGCTGGTGGCGGACGTCTTCGGGGGCTCCCGGGTCCCGGCGCAGCTGACCTCGTCGGAGTACGCGCGGGAGGCGGCGCGGGTGCTGCGGCCCGGCGGCCTGTACGTGGCGAACCTGGCGGACGGGGCGCCCTTCGCGTTCCTGCGGGGGCAGTTGGCGAACTTCGGGGCGTCGTTCGCGGAGCTGGCGCTGATCGCGGAGCCGGGGGTGCTGCGGGGGCGGAGGTTCGGAAACGCGGTGCTCGTGGCCTCGGACCGGGAGATCCCGGTGGCCGCCCTGGCCCGGCGGTGCGCGGCCGACGCGTTCCCGGCGCGGGTGGAGGCGGGGGCGCCCCTCGCCCGGTTCGTACGGGGCGCGGACGTGGTGCGGGACGCCCAGGCGGTGGCCTCGCCGGAGCCTCCGGCGGGCGCGTTCAGCCTGGGGTAGCCACCGGCCGCACCCGCCCGGGGTTCAGCGGGCGACGGGCTCTGACGACGGGGCCGGCTCCGACGACGGGACGGGCTCCGGTGACGGGGCGGGTTCGGATGACGGGGCGGGTTCGGACGACGCGGACGGGGCCGGGACCCGGCCAGGGGCCGGGCGGCGGGCGAGGCGGCGGACGTCCGGGACGGCGAGGACCAGGGCGGTGGCCACGACCACGAGCGCCGCGCAGCCCCACAGCGCCCGCGTCCGCCCGAAGAGCGTCTCGGCCGGACCGGCCAGGGCGGTGGCCAGGGGGAGCATCGAAACGGAGCCGAACCAGTCGTAGGCCGATACGCGGGAGAACTTCTCCTCCGGTATCTCCTGGTGCAGGGTCGTCATCCAGCTCACGCCGAACACCTCGATGGCCACCCCGCTGACCAGCATGACCGCGCACAGCCCCCAGACCGGCAGCGGCACCGCGAGCGCCGCCGAGGGCAGGGCCATGGGGAAGACGCAGAGCGTGCCGACCAGCAGCAGCCGGCGCGGCTTCCACACCGTCATCAGGAGCGCCCCGCCGATCGTGCCCAGGCCGAAGAAGGCCAGGGCCGCGCCCCAGGGGGCGGGCCCGCCCAGCCGGTCCCGGGCGACGAGGGGCCCGTACACCGCCTCGGCCGCGCCCACGACGGCGACGACGACGGAGAACTGGAGCACGATCCCCCAGAGCCAGGAGCGGCTCCTGAACTCGTCCCAGCCCTCGCGCAGATCGGCCCGCAGGCCGCCGCCGGGTGCCCGGTCGGCGATGTGGTCGACCCGCAGGAAGGCCCGTAGCGCGCCGGCGAGGGCGAAGGCCGCGGCGTCCACCGCCAGGACCCAGCCGGGGCCGATCGCGGCGATCATGGCCCCGCCCAGGGCCGCTCCGCCGATGCCCGCGCCGTTCATCGCCATCCGGAACAGGGCGAAGGCGCGGTTGGCGTGCTCGCCCGAGACGCTCGACAGCAGCATGCCCTCGGCCGCGGGGTTGAAGAAGGCGGTGCCCGTGCCGCAGAGCGCGGTCAGCAGCATCATCTGCCACAGCTTCGGGTCACCGGCGAGGACGAGTGCGGCGAAGGCGGCCTGGGAGAGGCAGTTGAGGGCGTTGGCCGCCACCATCACCCGGTGTCGCGGCAGCCGGTCGGCCAGCGCACCGCCGATCAGCAGGAAGAGGACGAGGGGCAGGGTGCGGGCCGCCGCCACCAGGCCGACGTCCCCCGTGCTCCCGCCCGCGTCGAGGACGGCGAAGGCGGCGGCGATCAGCGCTCCGTGGCTGCCGAGGTTGGTGACGACGGCGGCGCCCGTCAGGAGGCTGTAGTTGCGGCCGGCCCACGCGGGCCGGCGGTGGGAGGGCGTGCGGGAAGGGGCGGCGGGAGGAGGACTCACCACGGGACTATCACCCGCCCGGGCCGGAGAATCCAAACGGATTGTCGGCCCGGGGGCGGTAGGCGGCAGATCAGCTTCCGGTGAGGCGGACCGAGCTCATGATCTTCTCGTAGGTCTCCTTGGAGACCTCGCCGGGGACGCCCGCGGCCGCGTAGAGCACCCAGACGGCGAAGTCACCGTTCGCGATCTTGTAGGCGAAGGCGATGCTCTTGCCGTCCGAGGAGCACTTGTTCTTCTTCGGCAGGCCGGTGGCGGTGGCGGTGGAGAAGCTGCCCTTGAGGCCGGAGAGGGTCGTGAAGTCCTTGGAGTCCGTGGACTTGACCGTCTCCTTCGGGTTCGGCGAGTCCTGGGCGTAGGCGGCGTACACCCAGTTCTCGGCGGCGATGCGCGCGGCCTCGGCGGTGTCCTTCGCGCCCTGGGCGCCCTTGGCGCCGGTTCCGGCCAGCTCGGTGGTCTCCTCCTTGCCGTCCTTGTTGGAGTCGACCTTGCACCAGTCCTGCTTGTAGAAGGCCGGCGCCGTCATCATGACGAGCGCGGAGCCGTCGCCCTTCTTGGAGTCCTCGAAGCCGCTGCTCAGGCCGGAACTGGCGACGGTCCAGTCCGCCGGTACGTCGAAGGCGGTGCCGTGCAACGGGTTGATGACGACCTTCCAGCCGGGGATCACCGGCTTGACCTCGCCGCCCGCGCGCGGGTTGGCGCCCGGGGAGGCCGGGGTCGCCGGGGAGGCCGGACCGGCGGCGGGGCTCGACGAGGCGGCGGCCGGCTTGTTGTCGGCCCGGTCGGTCTTCTTGTCCCGGGTCAGGACGAACGTCCCGGTGAGGGCCGCGGTGACGACCACCGCGGAGGCGGCGACGATGGCCACCGCCTTCGTGGAGTACGGGCTCCGGCCGCCGGCCGACGGCTGCGGCGGCGACTGGGGCACGCCCCAGGGCTGTGCGGGCGGGGGCGTCTGGTAGCCCGCCTGCGGGTATCCGTAGCCGGGCTGCGGCTCACCGAATCCCGGTTGCGGCTGCTGCTGGTACGGGTTCGGCTGTCCCGGCTGCTGCTGGTACGGGTTCTGTCGCGCGTCCTGGGGGTCGGGCTGTCCCCCGGGCGGCTGCTGCTGTCCTGGCCACATGGCCGGTAACGATAGTGGGAGGGGGGGACAGTGGCCACGGCCGCCCCCTGGTCCGGTCTGGTCAACCGGTCTTACTCGTGGGTAACATCGCGTGTCATGAGCGCAGAACAGATGAACGTGGGCGAACTGCTCGCCGCGACCGTGCCGATGGCCCGCACCCTCAACCTCCAGTTCCTGGAGACGACCCCCGAGCGCGCCGTCGTCCGGCTGCCCGACCAGCCCGACTTCCACAACCACGTCGGCGGTCCGCACGCCGGCGCCATGTTCACCCTCGCCGAGTCCGCGAGCGGCGCCATCGTCCTCGCCGCGTTCGGAGACCAGCTCTCGCGCGCCGTACCGCTCGCCGTCAAGGCCGAGATCGGCTACAAGAAGCTGGCCAAGGGAGTCGTCACCGCCACCGCCACCCTGGGCCGCCCGGCCGCCGAGGTGGTCGCGGAACTCGACGCGGGCGGGCGCCCCGAGTTCCCCGTGACCGTCGCCATCCGGCGCGAGGACGAGGCCGTGACCGGGGAGATGACCGTCGTCTGGACCCTGCGTCCCAACGCGTAGTCCCCTCCGCGCGCCCCGCGCGGGCATGGGCGCGCGGTACGGCGGCCGGCCGCCGCAGGGCTGAACCTGGCGTACCCGGTGGCGCGTCCGGGCACGGGCCGGCGGGGCGCGGGCCGACAGTGGGCGGGGGAGCGGTCCGGCGCGGGCCGCTCCCGTCCGCGCCGACGCCGCAGGGAGCCCCATGAGCGAGCCCGTGTCCAGACGCTCCGCGATGCGGATGTTGGGGGCGGCGGGCGCCGTCCTGGGCGTGGCCGGATGCGCGGGTGCGGCGCCGACCGGCGCCGCACCCCGTACCACGGCACCCTCGCCGGCCGCCGGGAAGACGGTGGGCGCGGCCGGGATCGACGCCCTCCTCGCCGCACTCACCCTCGACGAGAAGACCGCCCTCCTGCACGGCGCCCCGGACCCCGCCCCGCTCGGACAGGCCGGTTACCTGCCCGGCGTACCCCGCCTAGGGATTCCCGCACTGCGCCTCGCGGACGGACCGGCCGGCATCAGGGTCGCCCGGCCCGCCACCGCGCTGCCCGCCCCCGTCCTCCTGGCCTGTGCCTTCGACCCGGAACTGGCCCGCGAGTACGGCCGCGTCATCGGCCGCGAGGGGCGGGCGCTCGGCCAGGACGTGCTGCTCTCGCCCATGGCCAACCTGATCCGCACGCCCTACGCCGGGCGGAACTTCGAGACGTTCGCCGAGGACCCGCGGTTGACGGCCGACCTCGTGGCCGCGGTCGTACGCGGCATCCAGGACGAGGGGCTCATCGCCACCGTCAAGCACTTCGCCCTCAACAACCAGGAACAGGGACGGGAAACCGTCGACGCCATCGCGGGCGAACAGACCATGCACGAGACGGAGCTACGGGGTTTCGAGGCCGCCGTCGCCGCCGGAGCGGGCGCCGTCATGGGCGCGTACAACAAGGTCAACGGCGTCCACGCCTGCGAGAGCAAGGCGCTGCTCGACGAACTGCTGCGCGGCCGCTGGGGATTCGACGGCTGGGTGATGTCCGACTGGGATGCCACCCACAACGCCGTCGCCTCCCTCACGGCCGGCCTCGACATGGAGATGCCCGGCGGCACCCACTTCGGCCCGCCCCTGCGCGAGGCCGTACGCGCCGGCGCCGTCCCCCGCAGCGCCGTCGACCTCGCCGTACGCCGCGTCCTGACCACGATGGACCGCTTCGGGCTGTTGTCCCCGCACCCACCGGCCCGACCGGCGCGCGACCCCTTCGCCGGCGCCCGGACCGCGCGCAAGGTGGCCGCCGCGGGAGCGGTGCTGCTGCGCAACGAGCACGACACCCTGCCGCTGGCCGGCGCCTCGGCCCGCTCCCTCGCGGTGATCGGGCCGACCGGCCGGGTGCCCTTCGTCGGCGGCGGCGGCAGCGCGCACGTCCTCCCGGAGCGGGCACCCTCCCCGCTGACCGCGATCACACGGCGCGCCGGCAACGGAGCCGCCGTCCGCTACGCCCTCGGCGAGGACCTGTACGGCCGGGCCCTCCCGCCGACGCTGCTGACCCCGCCGGCGGACCTGGACGATCGGGGCGTGGACGCCGGCCGCGCCTGGAGCCACGAGGGGGAGTTCACCCTGGACGCCGACGACGAGTGGACCCTGCTCGTCCACTACACCGGCAAGCGGCCCTCCGTACGTCTGGACGGGCGGGAACTGTTCCCGGTGCGGCAGGGCGTGGCCGAGTACTTCGCGGGCGGACTGCTCGCCGCCGCTCCGGACGGACTCACCGTCCGTCGCCACACCCTGCCCCTGAAGGCCGGCCCCCACCGGCTCGCGGTGACCGCCGAGGGCGGGGAGCGGGGGCAGCGGTTCCGCCTCCGGCACACCACGCGCGCGAGCCGGGCCGCGGACGTCGCCGAAGCGGTGAAGCCGGCCAAGGAAGCCGCCGCCGTGGTGCTGTTCGCCTACGAGGACGCCACCGAGGGCAGCGACCGCCGCTCCCTCGCGCTGCCCGGCGGCCAGGAGGCCCTCATCGAGGCCGTCACCGCCGTCAACCCGCGCACCACGGTGGTGCTGAACACCTCCTCCGGTACGACCATGCCCTGGCTCGCCCGCACCGGGGCCGTGCTCCAGATGTTCTACCCGGGGCAGGAGGGCGCCGCGGCCACGGCCGACGTCCTCTTCGGCGACGTCGACCCGGGCGGCCGCCTCACCCAGACGTTCCCGGCCGACGAGCGGGCGACCCCGGTCGGCGGGGACCCGCTGCGCTACCCGGGGGTGGGCGGGCGCCAGGAGTACTCCGAGGGCGTCCACGTCGGGCACCGCTGGTACGACGCGCAGCGCGTGGAGCCGCTGTTCCCGTTCGGGCACGGGCTCTCGTACACGACGTGGGAGTACACGAAACCGGCGGTGCGGCCCCTGCGCGGCGGACTGCGCGTGGAGTTCACCGTCCGCAACACCGGCCGCCGCAAGGGCACCGACGTGGCGCAGGTGTACGTCGGCCCGTCGGGTGAGCTGAAACAGGACCAGCCCGTGCGCGCGCTCGTCGGCTACCGGAGGCTGGCCCTGGGCGCGGGGGAGGAGCGGCGGGTCACCGTGGACGTGGACGCGCGGGCGCTCTCGTCCTGGGACCCGGAGCGGCACGCCTGGGTGCGCGGCACCGGCCCCCGTGAGGTGTACATCGGCCGTTCGTCCCGCGAACTGCCGCTGCGAGGGAAGGCTGTCGTGGCGAGCGGATAGGCTGCCTGTTCGGCGTGTCACAGGGGGCGCGCCGGGGACGACTCTGGAGGACGTACCGGTGCACATCCAGGAATGGCTGGAGACGATCCCGGCGATCAGCGTCTATCTCCTGGTGGGGCTGGTCATCGGTCTGGAGAGCCTGGGCGTTCCGCTGCCCGGCGAGATCATCCTGGTCAGCGCGGCCCTGCTGGCCTCACAGCAGGGGCACATCGATCCGGTGGTGCTGGGACTGTGCGCCATCGCGGGCGCCATCGTCGGCGACTCCATCGGCTACGCGATCGGGCGCCGGGGCGGCAAGCCGCTGCTGGAGCGGCTGGGCCGGCGCTTCCCCAAGCACTTCGGGCCGCGGCACGTGGCCCTGGCGGAACGCTCCTTCGAGAAGTGGGGCATGTGGGCCGTCTTCTTCGGGCGGTTCGTGGCCCTGCTGCGGATCTTCGCCGGACCGCTGGCGGGCGTGCTGCGCATGCCGTACTGGAAGTTCCTCATCGCGAACGTGCTCGGCGGGATCATCTGGGCGGGCGGTACCACCGCCGTCATCTACACCGTCGGCATCGTCGCCGAGCCGTGGCTCAAGCGGTTCTCGTGGCTGGCGCTGGTGGCGGCTCTGCTGATCGGGCTCGCGGTGACCTTGGTGCTGCGTTACCGGATGCGCAAGGCGGCGGCCGCGGAGCGCCTCGGCGAGGACGAGCCCGCCGCCCCGGCGCCGGCGTCGATCTCGGACTGAGCGCGACGCCGGACACCGGCCGGTCCCCGGGGTCCGGTCAGTCGCGCGGGCCGACGGAGGCGCGGTGCTGCTCGGCCAGCCCCGTGTACATCAGGGCGTTGACGCGGATGCCCTCGCGCTCCTCCTCCGTGAGCTCACGCCGCACCTTGGCGGGAACGCCGGCGACCAGTGAGCCGGGCGGCACCACCATGCCCTGGGGGACCAGCGCCTGCGCCGCGACGAGCGAACCGGCGCCGATCACCGCGCCGTTGAGGACGGTGGCGCCCATGCCGATCAGGCAGTCGTCCTCGACGGTGCAGCCGTGCACGACGGCGTTGTGGCCGATGGAGACGCGCTCCCCGATGCTGACCGGGAACCCGGGGTCCACGTGGACGGTGCAGTTGTCCTGCACGTTGCTGTCGGCGCCCAGGGTGATCGGCCCGCAGTCGGCGCGCAGCACCGCCGAGTACCAGATGCTGGAGCCGGCGCCGAGCGTGACGTCGCCGACCACCACGGAGGTGGGCGCCGTGAAGGCGGACGGGTCGATGACGGGCTGCTTCCCGCCCACGGCCGCCACGAGTGCCTGGGCCGCCTGCTGTGTCATGTTCTCTTCCCTCGGTTCTCTGTGCTCCGCCGGTGCCGCGCTCACAGCACGGTAGGACACGGGGACGCGGCCGTGGGCGATGGGGTGAAGATCACGGCGCGGTACCGGCACCCGGCACGCTACGGTGGCCCGGTGCCGAAGAACCAGAACACGTTCTCATCCCTGCGCCGTCGCGTGGCCAACCGCGCCGTCCAGGCCGGGTGGCGTTGGATGCAGCGGGCCGGGGCCGTGACCGCCGAGACGCCCGGGCCGCTGCGCTTCGGCGCCATCGGCGAAGGCACGCGCCTGGCCTTCCCGCAGGGGACCGTCTTCGGCGAACAGTGGATCCGGCTCGGCGACCACTGCATCATCGCCGAGCAGGTCACCCTGACGGCCGGGATGATGCCCGATCTGGACCTCGGCCCGGACCCCGTGCTCGTGCTGGGCAACGGGGTGGTCCTCGGTCGCGGCAGCCACGTCATAGCCGACACCCGGATCAGCATCGGGGACGACACCTTCTGCGGGCCGGGCGTCTACATCACCTCCACCAACCACAGCTATGACGACCCGCACGAGCCGGTCGGCAGGCAGTGGCCGCGCAGTGAGCCGGTGGAGATCGGCCCGGGCTGCTGGCTGGGCACCGGGGCGGTGATCCTGCCGGGGGCGCGGCTGGGCCGCAACGTTGTCGTGGCGGCGGGGGCCGTCGTACGGGGCGAGGTGCCTGATCACGCGGTGGTGGCGGGGGCCCCGGCGCGCGTCGTGCGGCGCTGGGAACCCGAGACGGGCTGGCAACCGCCGCTGCGCACCCCGGCGCCGATCCCGATCGCCGACGGCATCACGTCGGAGCAACTGCGCGGGCTGGCCGCCCTGGCGGAGGCGGAGGCCGCGGCGGAGGCCCGGGAGCAGGCCGAGGGACAGGCCCGTGGGCGCGGCCCGGGCGCGGGCGAGGTCGTGTCGCCCGGCGTGGGGTAGGCCCGGGAGGCGGCCCGGCCCCGAGGAGGCCGACTAACCGGCGGCGAGCAGGACGGTGCCGGCCAGGGCGAGGCCCGCCCCGGCCGCCTGGACCGGACGCAGGCGTTCCTTGAGGACGGCGAAGGCGGCGAACGCGGTGATCACCGGGTAGAGCGAGGAGAGCACGGCGGCCACCGTGACCGGGCCGCTCTGGGCGGCGACGGAGTACGTGCCGTTCGCCGCGACGTCCGCGAGGCCGACGAAGGCCAGCGCCGGCAGGAGTCGCCACAGCAGGCGCGGGCCGTCGGCCGTCGGGAGGGCGGGCGTGCCCCGCCGCACCTGTACCGCCAGGGCCGCGCCGCCCGCGGCGACATTGGTCACGCGTTGCACGAACAGGGCCAGGAAGAGACCTGTGACGGTGTGGGAGGCCTCCGAGATGAGGGCCATCACCGCGCCGAAGCCGAACGCGGCGAGCAGGGTGAGCAGGACGGCCCGACGCTGTACCGGCGCTCCGCGCAGCTGCGGGCCGCCGGCCAGGACGATGCCGACGACGGCCACCGCGATCCCGGCGAACTGCCCCGGCCCGGGGCGCTCGCCCAGTGCCAGTCCGGCTCCGACGGGCACGACCACGCCGAGCGACCCGAGCGGGGAGACCACGCCCATGGGGCCCAGGGCCAGCGCCTTGTAGAAGCTGAGCATCGCGACCGGCCCGACGAGTCCGGCCGCGACCGCGAACCACAGGTGCGGTCCCGCCTCCCGCCAGGCGCCGGTGGCGAGCACCACGGCGCCGAGCACGGCGACGGCGACCACCTGCGAGACCACCACCACCGTGAGCGCCGGGACGCGGCGCGTCAGCAACCCGCCGCCGAAGTCGGCGAGTCCCCAGAGCAGGGCGGTCGCCAGGGCGAAGAGGACGGTCATCCGGGGGCCTCGCAGTACAGTGTGGTGAACGGTGGGGTGCAACGTCGAGTACACCACACCGTAGTTCAGTCTGCTGGACTGTGTCATCCAAAATATTGGACGCGAAGCTGGGGGAACGGTGTCGGACCTGGAACAGCTCACTCAAGCGCTCGGGCGCAACCTCAGGCGCTGGCGCGGTGAGCGCGGCTTCACCCTGGAAGCGCTGGCGGCGCGGGCGGGCGTGAGTCGCGGGATGATCATCCAGATCGAGCAGGCCCGGACGAACCCCAGCGTCGGCACCACGGTGAAGCTGGCCGACGCCCTCGGCGTCAGCATCACCACCCTGCTGGACCGCGACCGCGGCCCGCGGGTCCACCTCGTGCCGCCCGGCCAGGGAGTACGGATGTGGTCCACGGCCGGGGGCAGCGGTGCGACCATGCTGCTCGGTGACGACCGGCGCGGGCCGCTGGAGGTGTGGGCGTACCGGCTGGAGCCGGGCGAGGGCACGGCGTCGGACCCGCACCCGGCGGGAACCCTGGAGATGCTGCACGTCACGGCCGGGCGGCTCACCCTCACCGTCGACGGCGAACCGTACGAGGTGCCGCAGGGCGGGGCGGTCTCCTTCGAGGCGAACGTCCCGCACGAATACCGCAACGACGGCCCGGAGCCGATGGAGATGACCATGGCCGTCTCCATCCCGCCGGTCAGCGGGTACGAGCCGGCTCCCGCGCCCTGACGGGCCGCGTCACAGGGCGGGGATCTCGATCGCGGGGCAACGGTCCATGACCATCAGCAGGCCCGCCTCGCGCGTCCGCTCGCAGGCGGCCTCGTCGATCACACCGAGCTGGAACCAGACGGCGCGCGCGCCGATCGCCACCGCCTCGTCGGCGACCGGGCCGGCGAGGTCGCTGTTGACGAAGACGTCGACCACGTCCACCCCGAACGGGATGTCAGCCAGCGTCGCGTAGCCGGGCTCCCCGTGGACCGTCTCCGCCTTGGGGTGTACGGGAACCACCCGCTTCCCGAACCTCTGCAGCACGCGCGCCACCCCGTAGGCCGCCCGCCGCTCGTTGTTCGACAGGCCCACCACGGCCCAGGTGTCCCCGACTTCGGTGAGGATCCTGCGGATGGTCTCCTGGTCGCCGTACACGCGCACCGCCTCCTGCTCGCCCGCCGGACCGGTCCCGCCGGCCCGCACGGGGGGATCAACGGAAAGGGCGCGTATCGAATTCCCCGCCGGGGCCTAGGGGACCGGAACTCCCGTCCGCAGGAAGAAGAGGCCCACGATCTGTCCGTGCGTATTGAAGGTGACGCGGAAATCGCCGGGCCGCTTCGCCATGTGCAGCGGGACGTCGACCACATTCCCATTACCGGACGCGACCTGTTTCGGGTCCCCGTGCGACTCGAAGGGACCGAACGCCTTTTCGTAGTCGTTCCAGGACTTCGCGAGGAACTCCGCACTGGCCTGTCCGCGCAGGGCCTCGTCGAAGCGGGCGGAGACGGCGGCGAAGTCGCCCCGTGTCACCTCGTCGAGCGTGGCGACGGCGAGCCGCTCGTAATCGGGCCGAGCCGGTAGCGTCACGGCGGCGGGGACCGCGAGCCCCTCGGCGGCACGGGCCGGTGTCGCACTCGTGACGAAACCGCCTATCGGCAATACCGCCTGGGAGGCCAGTAGCGCCGCGGGCGCGACCATGAGGAGCAGCCGCATTCCGCCGCGCGCCATGTTCTTGCCGGGCAGCGAAAACATGGATTTCCCCTTCCCGCGTTCGAGAGGGCCGGATGCGTTCACCGTAGGTCGCCCCCATGGCGGGCGCATTTCGACCGGCGGGCCGGGCGCCCGCGGCGCCCGGGCGACCGGACCGTTCTCGACCACCGCTTAGGGTGGAGCGGTGAAGGCAGACCAGTACGTGACGGTGGCCCGGGAGGGCGTGCACGAGGCGGAGATCAACCGCTCGCGGTTCCTGTGCTCGCTCGCGCCCGCCGCGACGGAGCAGGAGGCGCAGGAGTTCATCGCGCGCGTCCGCAAGGAGCACCCCACCGCCACCCACAACTGCTTCGCCTACGTGATCGGCGCCGACGCCTCCGTCCAGAAGGCCAGTGACGACGGCGAGCCCGGGGGCACCGCCGGGGTGCCGATGCTGCAGATGCTGACCCGGCGCGACATCCGGTACGCGGTCGCCGTCGTCACCCGGTACTACGGCGGCGTCAAGCTCGGCGCCGGCGGGCTGATCAGGGCCTACGGAGGGGTCGTCGGAGAAGCGCTCGACGCCCTCGGCACCGTCACCCGCCGCCGGTACCGGCTGGCCACCGTCACCGTCGACCACCAGCGGGCCGGCAAGACCCAGAACGACCTGCGCTCCACCGGCCGTACCGTCGTCGACCTGCGCTACGGCTCCGCCGTGGAGATCGAGGTCGCCCTTCCCGAAGCCGACCTCCCCGCCTTCGAGGCCTGGTTGGCCGACAACACCGCGGGCAGCGCCACCCTCACCCTGGGCGGGGAGACGTACGCGTCCTGAGCGCGAGGGTCCCGAGGTGCCGAAGCGGGCCGTGGCGCCCCCGGCGACGGGTTAGCGTAGTGGGGGCAAAGGGCCGGAGGACGAGCAGGGGGACGGGCATGCGCGGCGAGGCCGGCGAGTGAAGTTTCTGCACACCTCCGACTGGCACCTCGGACGGTCCTTCCACCGCGTCAACATGCTCGGCGCCCAGGCCGCCTTCATCGACCACCTCGTCGAGACCGTCGAGGAGCACCGGGTGGACGCCGTCCTCGTCGCCGGCGACATCTACGACCGGGCCGTGCCCCCGTTGCCCGCCGTCGAGCTGTACGACCGGGCCCTGCACCGCCTCGCCGGGCTCGGCGTGCCCACGGTGATGATCTCCGGGAACCACGACTCCGCCCGCCGACTGGGCGTCGGGGCGGGGCTGATCGAGGGGGCCGGAATATACCTCAGGACCGACCCGGGCGGCTGCGCCGACCCCGTGGTGCTGGCCGACGTACACGGTGACGTGGCGTTGTACGGGCTGCCCTACCTGGAGCCCGCCCTGGTGAAGGACACCCTCGGCGCACCGAGGGTCGGCCACGAGGCGGTCCTGCGCGCGGCCATGGACCGGGTACGCGCCGACCTCGCCGGCCGGGCCCCCGGGACCCGCTCCGTCGTCCTCGCCCACGCCTTCGTCACCGGCGGACAGCCCAGCGACAGCGAGCGCGACATCACGGTCGGTGGGGTCGAGGCCGTGCCCGCCGATGTCTTCGCCGGGGTCGACTACGTGGCCCTCGGCCACCTCCACGGCTGCCAGACGATCGACGAACGGGTCCGTTACTCGGGTTCCCCGCTGGCCTACTCCTTCTCCGAGGCCGACCACCGCAAGACGATGTGGCTGATCGAACTGGGGGCGGCCGGGGAACTGGCCGGCGCCGAGCGGATCGCCACACCCGTACCGCGCGCCCTCGGCCGGCTCCGCGGGCGGCTGGAGGAGCTGTTGCGGGACCCGGCCCTCCACGCCCACGAGGACCGCTGGATCGAGGCCACCCTCACCGACGCCGTCCGCCCCGAGGACCCCATGGCCCGTCTCGCCGCCCGCTTCCCGCACGTCCTCAGCCTCGCCTTCGAGCCCGAGGGCCGCGAGGAGGACGGCGCGGCCTCCTACGCGCAGCGGCTGAAGGGTCGCACCGACCAGGAGATCGCCGAGGACTTCGTCGCTCACGTGCGCGGGGGCGGCCGGGCCGACGACGCCGAACGAGCCGTGTTGCGCGGTGCCTTCGACGACGTACGCACCCAGGCCGTGGCCGAGGAGACCCTCCGATGAGGCTGCACCGGCTCAAGGTCACCGCCTTCGGGCCGTTCGCCGAGCCCCAGGAGATCGACTTCGACGCCCTCTCCGGCGCCGGGATCTTCCTGCTCCACGGACCCACCGGCGCGGGCAAGACCTCGATCCTCGACGCGGTCTGCTTCGCGCTCTACGGGGCGGTGCCGGGCTCCCGCCTCCCCCACCTCACCAGCCTGCGCAGCGACCACGCCGCCCCCGACACCGCGACGGAGGTCACCCTCGAACTGACCGCCGGCGGGCGCCGCCTGGAGATCACGCGGCGGCCCGAACAGGACCGGCCCAAGAAGCGCGGCACCGGCACGACCAGGGACCGCGCCCAGAGCCTGTTGCGCGAACGCCTCGACGGCTCCTGGCAGGGGCTCAGCCGCTCCCACCAGGAGATCGGCGAGGAGATCGAGCAATTGCTCGGCATGAGCCGGGAACAGTTCTGCCAGGTCGTGCTGCTGCCACAGGGGGAGTTCGCCCAGTTCCTGCGGGCCGGCGCCGAAGCGCGCGGCCGGCTCCTCGGGCGGCTCTTCGACACCCGCCGCTTCGCCGCCGTCGAGACCCTGCTCGCCGAGCGGCGCCGTACGGCCGAGGCCAAGGTGCGCGCGGGCGACGAGCGGGTCCTGGGCGTCGCCCAGCGCATCGCCCAGGCCGCCGGGGACTGCGCCGACCTGCGGGCCTGGCCGCTGCCCCGCCACCAGCCCGGCGACCCCGGACTCGCCGAGGCCGTCCGCGCCTGGGCCGCGGTCGCCCGCTGCGCCGCCCGGGAGCGGCTCACCGTCGCCGAGTACGCGCTGGCCGCCGTCGAGAGCCGGTACGCGGCCGCCCGACGGGCCGCCGAGGAGGCGCGGGAACTCGACCGGCTGCAACGCCGTCACGCGCAGACCCTGCGCCGGGCCGCCCTCCTCGAAGCCGCCGGGCCCGAACGGGAGCGGGTGCGCGCCCTGCTCGACCGGGCCCGCCGCGGCGCCCTCGTCGCACCCGCCCTGGAACTGCGCGGGGCCGCCGCCGCCGCGCACCTCACCGCCGCCCACGCGCAGACGCTCGCCCTCGCCGATCTCCCGCCCGACCTCGCCGAGGCGGGAGCCGAACAGCTCGCCGCCGTGGAGCAGCGGCTGCGGGAGGAGCTCGGCGCGGTCGGGGCGGCCCGGCGGGCCGAGCAGCGCAGTGCCGAGATCGGCCGCGAGCGGGCCACGCTGGAACGGGAGTCCCGGGACGCCGAGGAGCAGCGTGAGGAGACCGCCGAGTGGCTCGCCCGCTGGGAGGACACCCGCGCCGAGCTGGCCGGGCGCGTCGAAGCCGCCCAGCAGGCCGCCACCCTCGCCGAGCAGCTCGCGGCCCGACTTGAGCCGGCCCGACTGCGCCTGAACGCCGCCCGGCGGCGCGAGGCCCTCGCGGCCGACGCAGAGGTCGCGGACGCCGCGCTGCTGCGGCTGCGCGAGGAATCCGCCGCCGCGCGCGAGAGCTGGCTGGAGCTGAAGGAGACCCGGCTGCGCGGGATCGCGGCCGAACTCGCCGCGGCCCTGGTGGTGGGGGAGCCCTGCGCGGTGTGCGGATCGGCGGAGCACCCGCTGCCCGCGCGTCCGGCGGCCGGCCACGTCGACCGGGCCGCCGAGGACGCCGCCCACGCCCTCTTCGAGCAGGCCGAGGAACGGCGCGGCGCCGCCGAGCGGAAACTGGCCGCCGTCAGGGAGGCCGAGGCCGAAGCCGCGGCCGCCGCCGGCGAGGCCACCACCGCCGAACTCCTGGAACTCACCTCCGACCTGAGCGCCCGGCACGCCGCCGCCCACGCGGCGGCGGCCGGACTGCACACCGCCCGCGAGCGCCTGGCCCGCGCCGAGCGCGAGTACGCCGCCCGCAGCGCCGACCGGCTCGACGCCGAACGCCGGGCCGCCGCCAGGGCCTCGCGACGGGAGGCCCTGGAGCGGGAACAAGGCGCGCTGGAGGCCGAGCTGGCCCTCGTACGGGGCGACGCGCCCAGTGTCGCGGCCCGCGCCCGCGTCCTGGAGGAGCGGGTCCGGATCGTCACCGGGGCCGCGGCCGCGCTGCGCCGCGCCGAGGCGACCGCCGCACGGCTCAAGGAGGCCGACGACCAACTGGCCGACGCCTCGTTCAAGGCCGGGTTCGACACGACGGCAGCGGCTGCCGACGCCGTACTGCCGGAGTACGAGCGCACCGCCCTCCAACACCGGTTGGACGCCTGGCAGGCCGAGGAGGCCATGCTGGCCGACCGGCACGCCGAGCAGGACACCGCCGCGGCGGCCGCCGTGGCGCCCGCCGACCCACAGGGCGCGGAGGAGTACGCGGCCGCGGCGGCCGCGAAGCTGCGGGCGGCCGGCTCGGCCGTCGACGCCGCCCGCGTGAGCTGCGCCGAGCTGGACCGGCTCTCGCGGCAGGCGGAGTCGGAACTGCGCGCCCTGGGCCCGTTGCGCGAGGAGTACGACCGGGTGGCCCGGATGGCCGGGCTCACCGCGGGCACCTCCGCCGACAACGAACGCAGGATGCGGTTGGAGTCGTACGTCCTCGCGGCGCGCCTGGAGCAGGTCGCGGCAGCGGCGACGGTGCGGCTGCTGCGCATGTCCGGCGGCCGCTACACGCTGGTCCACTCCGACGCGCGGGCGAGCGGGCGGGGCCGCTCCGGCCTCGGACTGCACGTCGTGGACGCGTGGACGGGCAGCGAGCGGGACACCGCCACCCTGTCCGGCGGCGAGACCTTCTTCGCCTCGCTCGCCCTGGCGCTGGGACTGGCCGACGTGGTCACCGACGAGGCGGGCGGCATGCGCCTCGACACCCTCTTCATCGACGAGGGCTTCGGCAGCCTCGACGACCAGGCACTGGACGAGGTGCTCGACGTACTGGACTCCCTGCGCGAACGCGACCGCAGCGTCGGCATCGTGAGCCACGTCGCCGACCTGCGCAGCCGGGTCCAGGCCCAGTTGGAGATCGTCAAGCAGCGCGGCGGCTCGGTGGTGCGCCACCGTGTGGCCGGGCAGGCGGGCTGACGCGGCGTCGCTCCCTCACGGGCTCAGTGGCCTGCGGGGGAGCGGCGAGGAGTAGACGACGCTGGTGGTGACCGGGCCGAGACCGGAGATCCTCCCGGCGATCTCTTCCAGGTGCGACATCGAGCGCGCCGCGACCTTGAGGACGAAGCAGTCGTCGCCCGTCACGTGGTGCGCCTCCAGGATCTCGGGGGTCGCCTCCAACAGGTCGTGGAACGGCTTGTAGTTGCCGTGCGGATAGCGCAGCCGGGTCAGCGCGAGGACGGGCTTGCCGAGCTTCTCCGGGTTCACCACGGCGGTGTAACCCGTGATGACGCCGGCCTCCTCCAGCCGCCGCACGCGTTCGGTGACGGCGCTCGCGGACATGGAGACAGTGCGGGCCAGATCGGCGAAACTGGCGCGGCCGTCATCCTGGAGGGCCTTCAGGATCCGCCAGTCCGTGGCGTCAGGGGAATAGTCGGTCATCATGCAGGTGTACCGGGGATTCCCCGGCGGGACAAGGGCAACGCCGGGGGACGCTGCTTCCGTGACGGTCCGACACCTCATAGATTTCCAGCCATGACGACGACACAGGACCGGCCCCACGCCACCGCGACCACCGTCCCCGCCACCGACAACCCCGTGCTCCGGGTGCCCCCGGCCGACCCGGCCGCGGCCGCCGCCTACTTCGCGGCGAGCCTCGCCTTCCACGCGGACGTGTCCGATGTCGCCGCCGCCTTCAAGGTCCACCGCGAGCAGGGTGGCGAACTCGGCTTCCAGCTCGTCGACTCCCGCTCCACGCCCTCCTGGGACCAGGCCCATGTGCCCGGTGCGATCCACCTGCCCACCGCCCTCGTCCCCGAGCAGGCCGAGCGGCTCCTCGACAAGAGCGTCCCCGTGGTGACGTACTGCTGGGGCCCCGGGTGCAACGGGGCGACCCGCTCCGCCCTGGCCCTCGCCCGCCTTGGCTACCAGGTCAAGGAGATGCTCGGCGGAATCGAGTACTGGATCCGCGAGGGCTTCGAGGTCGAGACCTGGCAGGGCAGCGAGCAGCGCGCCGAGGCCGACCCGCTGACCGCACCCACCGACTCCGACGACTGCGGCTGCTGAACGACCGCCGAAAACGCCGTTCGGACCGACGCGACGGGCCGCTCGTCCCTCGGGGGAGACGAGCGGCCCGTGCGCGTCGCCCGGCGGAGACGAGGGCCCGTCGCGTCGCTCGGCTCAGCTCACAGCTTCGACAGCTCGTCCACCAGGTCGTCCAGCCCCAGCGAGCCCTGGGACAGCGCCGCCATGTGCCACGCCTTCAAGTCGAAGGAGTCGCCGTGCGCGGCGCGCGCGTTGTCCCGGCCCAGCAGCCAGGCGCGCTCGCCCAGCTTGTAGCCGATCGCCTGCCCCGGCATCGACAGGTAGCGCGTCACCTCGCTCTCGATGAAGTCCGCCGGCCGGCCGCTGTGCAGGCCGAAGAATTCCTGCGCCAGCGCCACCGTCCACCGCTCGCCCGGGTGGAACGGCGAGTCCGCCGGGATCTCCAGGCCCAGGTGCATGCCGATGTCGACGATGACCCGCGCGGCGCGCATCATCTGGCAGTCCAGGTAGCCCAGCCGCTGCTCGGCGTCGCGCAGGTAGCCGAGTTCGTCCATCAGACGCTCCGCGTACAGGGCCCAGCCCTCGACGTTCGCGCTGACCATGCCGACGCCGGCCTGGTAGCGCGAGAGCCGGTCCGCGACGTGCGTCCACTGCGCGAGCTGGAGGTGGTGGCCGGGAACACCCTCGTGGTACCAGGTGGACACCAGGTCGTACAGCGGGAACCGGGTCTGGCCCATGGTCGGCAGCCAGGTGCGGCCCGGGCGGGAGAAGTCCTCGGACGGGTTGGTGTAGTACGGAGCCGCCGCGCCGCCCGCGGGCGCGATCATGGACTCCACCTTCTTGACCCGCTCGGCGAGGTCGAAGTGGGTTCCGTCGAGGTTCTCGATGGCCTCGTCCATGATGCCCTGCAGCCAGGCCCGCACCTCCTCGACGCCCTCGATGTGGGTGCCGTGCTCGTCGAGGTGCCGCAGCGCCTCCCAGGGGTCCGCACCCGGGAGGATCTTCGCGGCCTCCGTCTTCATCTCGGCCAGCAGCCGGTGGTATTCGGCCCAGCCGTACGCGTACGCCTCGTCCAGGTCCAGGTCGGTGCCGTTGTAGTAGCGCGCCCAACGGGCGTACCGCTCGCGGCCCACGGTGTCCGGGCGACCCTCGACGGCCGGGGCGTACACGTCGCGCATCCAGTCGCGCAGCTCCACGACGGAGGCGGTCGCCCCGGCCGCGGCCTTGTCCAGTTCCTCGCGCAGTGCCTCGGGCCCGGCCGCCGCGAACCCGCCGAAGAAGTCCCCGTCCGCGCCGGCGTCCTGGCCCGCCCAGGTCGTGAGCTGACCGACGAAGGTGGCGGTGGCGCGGGGGCCGGCGTGGAGCCCGCGCTCCAAGCCGAGCTCCAGGCTCTCGCGGTAACCGGCCAAGGCCTCGGGAACGGCGCGCAGCCGCCGGGCGATCGCCGCCCAGTCGTCCTCGGTCTCGGCCGGGGTGAGGGTGAAGACCTCACGGACCTCGTGCGCCGGGGAGTGGATGTTGCTCACCACGCACAGCTTCTCGTCGGCCTCGTACACGGCGAGCTCCGCCGTCAGCCGCTCGCGCAACAGGCGCGCGCAACGCCGCTCGACGTCGGTGTCCGCACCGGGCAGCCGCTCGGCGGCGTCGAGCCGCGCGAGGGTGGTGCGGGCGAGCTCGGCGATGGCGGCGCTGCCGGCCGGGGAGAAATCGGAGAGTTTGTCGGAGCAGTCGGTGACCCCGAGGTAGGTGCCCAGGATCGGGTCGAGGGCGATGAGGTCGTCGACGTAGGCGTCCGCGACCTGACGGGGGAGCCGGGAGGCGCTGTCATGGTGGAGGGTGTCTGACATGCGGCCATCTTCGTACGGGTGACCTCCCCGCGTCATCGGCGTTCGCTCTCGGCCTGCTTACGGGCTCTGCCCGCCGGGCCTGTTCACGGGCCTGCCGGCGGGTGCCGCCCCCGCGTGGGCGGGGCCTGCGCGAGGCCTGCCACTCAGGGGCGTGGGCGGACCGGCCTGACAGCCGGAGGGCGGATCGGGTTGCCCGCCCTCCGCCCTCCGCTCCTCGCGGCCCGCCGACCGGCCGGTCAGCCCCGGTGGCGCCTGGCCTCGTACGCGGGACGCCCGCGCGGGACCTCGTACGGCACCCGTGAGGTGACCGGCGTCGCGCCCAGCCGGGCCGTGATCACGAGCGTGCCCTCCTCGATCTGGTAGTCCAGGGGGAGGCCGAGGCCGCGCATGGCGGCGACCATGCCGGTGTTGGAGGCCTGGGTGACGGCGTAGACGCTGTCGCAACCGGCCTCGACGGCCATGGTGATGAGGCGGCGCAGCAGCTCGGAACCGATGCCGCGGCGCTGCCAGTCGTCCTCGATGAGCAGCGCCACCTCGGTCTCGTCGCCGTCCCACAGCAGGTGGCCGAGGGCGACGAGCTTGCCCGAGGCGGTGGTTGCGGCCAGGGTGCGGCCGAAGCGGGGGCTCAGCAGGTGCCCGAGGTAGCGGTCGGCGTCGGCGACCGGGCCGTGGTAGCGCAGGCCCAGGGTCCGCTCGGAGCAGCGGTCGTGCATGGCACGGGCGGCGGCCAGGTCGGAGCCGTCGGCGCGGCGCACGGTGATCTCGTTGCCCTCGGGCAGGGTCAGCACGTCCTGGCTGCGCGGCACGCGGGGGCCGAGGCGGGCGTCGAGCTCGACCAGGGCCCGGGCGCGGGCGAACTCGGTGGGCGTGAAGGGAAGGTAGGGGCGCTCGACGGTGATGGCACCGCCCGACGGGTCGCGCAGCCGCATGACCGTCGCCTCCAGCACCCCCTCGACCGGGGCGTCGGCCCCGGCGTTGGGGCGGCCGGAGAGGGTGGTGGCCGGGATCGAGTGGATGGTGCAGCGGCCGAGCAGTTGGCGCAGGGCCAGGGGGAGTTCGGCGGCGTCCAGGGCGGTGCGGGTGGCCAGGCCCAGGACCCGGGTCGGGGTGTCGACCAGGTCGTGGGTGTCGGCCCGCTCGATCCAGGTGCTGTGGCCGCCCGCCCCGGAGACGGCCCGGGTCAGGTCGGCGGACGGCAGCTGCTGGGGGGCGCGGAGCAGGAACTCGTCGACGGTGCCGCCCTCGGGCAGCGGGTGGGTCTGGAGGGTCAGGATATCCACACCGTTGCGGGCGAGGGCCGAGCAGAGCGCGGCCAGGCTGCCGGGTTCGTCGCGCACCGTCGTCCGCATCCGCCACAGCGCGGCGGCGGTCGGGGCGGAGGAGGCGGCCCGGCCCCCGGCGGCCGGCGCCGTGCCGGTGTCCGGGAGCGCCGGACCGGGCGGCGGCGCATGGCTGTGGCGACGTGCCCACCACGTGTGGAAGGCCGCCGTGACCAGGAGTGCGACGGCCGAGGCCACCAGGAGCACGGGCCCCCGGGGGCCGTGTGCGACGAGATTGGCGATGCCGTCGGCGACCGCGACGGCGCAGAACAGGGCAGCCAGTTCGACGAGGTCACGGCGCCAGTGGTGGCGGTGGGAACGCTGGGCGGGGGCGGGGTTACGGTCAGTCATGCACACCACTGTGACGCAGGGGTGTTGCGTGACCGCGAACGATCTGTGACCGACTGGTTAAGCCGCTAGGTGTGCTGCCCCACGCGCCCCGGCTGAAGCGTCTTGGTGAAGAGTACGCCGCCGCCCTGACGGCGCAGGCGGACGGTGAGTTCGCCGCTGTCGCCGTCGATCGACACCTCCCCGAAATACGGGGGGTTCTCCGCCGGGGACATGTTGGCGACCGGCGCCGACTGGACGTACGCCGTCCGCGGGCCGAAGGTCTCGTCGAGCCGGCCCGCCGGGAAGCCGCCCGCCCCGACGGGACCGGAGACGAACTCCCAGAACGGCGCGAAGTCGGTGAAGGCGGCCCGCTCCGGCGCGTAGTGGTTCGCGGCGGTGTAGTGGACGTCGGCGGTGAGCCACAGGGTGCCGGTGATGCGCTGGTGCTTGATGTGACGCAGAAGTCCGGCGATCTGGAGCTCGCGGCCGAGCGGCGCGCCCGGGTCGCCCTGGGCGACCGCCTCGAAGTTCGCGGCGCCGTCGGGGACGACGATGCCCAGCGGCATGTCGGCGGCGATGACCTTCCAGGTGGCGCGGGAGCGGGACAACTCGCGCCCCAGCCAGGCCGCCTGTTCGGCGCCCAGGATGCCGATCGGGTCCTCGGTCCGCGTCCCGGGGGAGTTGGCGTCCCGGTACGTCCGCATGTCCAGGACGAACACGTCGAGCAGCGGGCCGTACCGCATCACCCGGTACATCCGGCCCTCGGCACGGCCGCCGCGCAGGTCGGTGACGGGGAAGTACTCGCCGAAGGCCTGCCGGGCCCGCGCGGCGAGGGTGTCGACGTCCTTGACGGCGTAGCGGGGGTCGTCGAGGATCTGGCCCGGGTACCAGTTGTTGCGCACCTCGTGGTCGTCCCACTGGGCGAGCACCGGCACTTGGGCGTTGAAGTCCCTGAGGTTGCGATCGAGCAGGTTGTACCGGAAGTTCCCGCGGAACTCGGCCAGCGTCTCGGCGACCTTGCTCTTCTCCTCGGTGGTGACGTTGCGCCACACGCTGCCGTCGGGGCGCGCTACGGACGCCTGGATCGGGCCGTCCGCGTAGATCGTGTCGCCACTGAACAGGAAGAAGTCGGGGTCGAGCAGCCGCATCTCCTCGAACACGCGGTACCCGCCGAGGTCGGGGTTGATGCCCCAGCCCTGGCCCGCGAGGTCCCCGGACCACAGGAAGCGCACGTCCGCGCGGCGGGAGACGGGCGTGGTGCGGAAGGTGCCCTGGACCGGCTCGCCGGTGCGGCGCGGGTCGGCGGGGTCGGTGAGCACTACGCGGTAGTGGATCTGCCGTCCGGGGGGCAGGTCGCGCACGGTGGTGGTGCCGGTGAAGTCGGTGCCGGGCCCGAGGAGGGGGCCGTCGTGGCGGCGCACACCGTAGCGGAACGACTCGCTCGGGGAGGTCTCGACGTACATCCGCGCCGGGCGGTCGGAGCGCGTCCAGACAGTCGCGGAGTGGGCGGTGATCTCGCCGGACTGGGCGCCCCACGAGGCGCGGGGCCGGCCGGACAGGGCGAGGGCGGGCGCCTTGCGGGCAGCGGCGAACGGCGGTGCGGCCAGGGCGGGTGCGGCGAGCGCGCCCGACAGGGCGAGGCCGACCGGAACGGCGAGCGAACTGCCGAGCACGGACCGTCGGGTGTGCGGCGTGGGTGCCATCGGGTGTCTCCAGGGGCCGGCGGGGGCGGGCCGGACCAGTGTGCCGCCGCACACCGGCCCAGCCGCGTCGTCCACGCGAACCGCGGGTGAACACCCGTCAGCTGATTACGCCGACGCCGACGCCGACGCCGACGCGGGCGCCGACGCCGACGCGGGCGAGGCCGTGCGCGCCGTGTCGAGGATGACTCGGGCGACCAGGGCCGGGTCGTCGTTCATCGGGACGTGACCGCACCCCGGCAGTCGCACCAGACGGGCCCCGGGGATGGTCTGCTTCGCGCGTACGCCCTGACGGCGCGGGAGCAGCCGGTCGCGGTCCCCCCAGGCGATGGTGACGGGCAGTCCGGGCAGGTCGGCGGTGAACCGTACGGAACTCCCCGCGGCCAGCGTCTGGTCGAAGCCGGTGGCTCCGCGCAGGGCCAGCGTTTCGGCGACCACGGCCGCGGGCGAACGACGCGTCGGACGGGCGTAGATGGTCCCGGTGAGCGCCGCCCGGCCCGAGGCGGTGAGGGAAAGCCGCTCCAGCGCGGGGTGGGGCAGCGCACGGGCTCCGGCGCGCATGGCGCGCAGGGCGGTGAAGGCGTAGCGGCGCTCGCCCTGCGACCAGAAACCCGCGGGGGACAGGGCGGTGACGGAGCGGACGAGGCCACCGCGGGCCATTTCGAGCGCGAGCAGCCCCCCGAGCGAGTTCCCCGCGATGTGCGGGCGCTCCACGCCGAGGGCGGAGCACAGGGCGCCCAGCGCCGGGGCGACCGTGGCCAGGTCGTAGGGGACGCCGTGCGGCAGCGGGCCGGAGAGGCCGAAGCCGGGCAGATCCACGGCTATGACGTCGTGTTCGACGGCCAGGATGTCGGTCACGGGATGCCAGGCCTGGCGGTGGTGGCCGATGCCGTGCAGGAGGAGGAGCGGCTCGCCGGCGCCCTTGCGTTCGTAGGCGACGGTGGCGGTGCGCGGGCCGTGCGGTGAGGCGATGGGGAAAGAGACCGTGGCGGTCATGCTGCTCCTCGTCGGGTGGACGCGCGTGAGACAGGCTGTCAGTAATGACTACCGCTCAGTAGGCGCCGACGGCAAGGCCCGGCGGCGCGGGATCCGGGTGCGGGGCCGAGGGTCCGCGAGGGCGGGGCGCGGTCGAAGGGGGGTCCTCCCGTGCGCGCGAACATCCTGTGAACGGCTTGCTACATATGCCCGATCTGCCCGGCAAAGCGGCGAGCATTGGTCTTGACCAAGGTGGAGCGCCGTCCTATCGTCGCAGGGATAGTGCAGGAACCTTTAATAAACAAGGGCGCGGAACTGCGGTGCGGAACTGCCGCTGGAACACGGCGTTGCGGCGATTGCAGGAGGAGTCAGGGTGGGGACCACGCAGCTCGAATCGGTGCCGGAGCCGAAGTACTGGCACCTGAAGACCGTGCTCAGCGAGGCGCTGGACCAGGACTTCGCCGTGGGTGAGGTGCTGCCGAACGAGCGCGAGCTCGCCGCGCGTTTCGGAGTCGCCCGTGCCACCCTGCGCCAGGCGCTGGAGCAACTGGAGCTGGAGGGCCGACTGCAGCGGCGTCGGGGTGTCGGCACCACCGTCGCCCCGCCACGGGTGGGCGTCGCCGTCGGCAGCACGGGCCACAGCTGGCCGGGGGAGAGCGTGGACGGCTGGGAGTGCGTGGACGCGGTCGAGGCCGTGGTGCCCGCCGCCGTCCGGACGCTGCTGGCCACCGGGTCGGGCTTCACCGCCGAGCAGCCGGTGCACACGGTACGCCGGACCCGCGTCACGCAGGGCCAGGCCGTCGCCGCCGAGCTCCTGTACGTTCCCGCCGGGTCCGTGCCCGGGCTCTCCGCCATCGACGCCCCGACCGGCCCCGCCCGGGCCCGGGCGGTCCTACGCGAACTCCAGCGGCTCACGCTCGACGGGCAGGACCGCTCCGTGGAACTCGGCTCGGCCCGCGCCGACGACGCCAAGGAACTCGACCGGCTGCCCGGCGCGCCCGTGCTGCTGGTCACCACCCGTTACTTCACCGCCGAGGGGACGGCGGCCGTCTCGGTGGCGACCTACCGGGCGGACACCTGCCGCCTGACCTTCGGCGACTCCGGCGTCGAGATCACGGACACCACCCGCGCCGCTTCCTGAGGCGGGGCGGGCACTCCTGCCACTCCCGGACGCGGACGGCGTGCGACCGCAGGCGCAGGGCGCCCGGGGCGCCCACCGGGCGGCGTCGGCAGCGGGCCCGGGGGACGGCCACCGAGGGCGATCGGTGGCTTCGTCTTAGCGCCGTGGGGTCGTAGCGCCCCGGGACCGTAGAGCCATAGGGTCCCAGCCGGCAGCGGCGGGGCGTCGGTCCCCCCCCGCCGGACCCACGGCGCGGGAGCCGCCGGCCGCGCGGCGCCGGGACGAATCGCGGGCCGCTACCAGCGGCGGCGGGCCGTCACCGTCTTCTCCACCGCGAACAGCTCTTCCTCCACGTGGTCCAGCGCGAGCCGCAGCGCTCCCGTGGCCACCGCCGCCTCACCGAGCAGCGACAACTCCACCTTCGGAGGCCGCAGGCAGTACCGCTCCAGTTCGCGGCGCAGCGGGTCGAGCACCCCGTCCAGGCCGGCCGCCCAGCCGCCGACCACCACCAGCTCGGGGTCCATCGCCAGGACCAACGCCGCCACGTCGTGGACCAGCCGTTGCAGGAAGCGCTCCACTGCCGCCACCGCACGCGCGTCCCCGCGCCGGGCCATCGCGAAGACCTCCGCGACCGCCGGCTCGTCCAGCGGGTGCAGTGGCTCACCGGTGGTGGACAGCAGCCTCTCCGGGGTGGCCTCGCGTCCCAGCAGGTGAAGGGCGCCGATCTCGCCCGCCGCTCCGCCGAACCCTCGGTGCAGCCGGCCGCCGATGAGCGAGCCCGCCCCCGGGCTCAGGCCCGCCATCACGAAGACCATGTCGTCGGTGTCGCGCGCCGCGCCCTTCCAGTGCTCGGCGACCGCTGCCGCGTTGGCGTCGTTCTCCACCAGCACCGGACAGCGGAACGAGCGCCGCAGCCGGTCGCCGAGCGGCAGCCCCGTCCAGCCCGGCAGCGCCGTCCCGAGGCGGACCGTGCCGTCCGCCTCCACGATGCCCGGGCTGCCCACGCCCACGGCCCGCAGCGAGTCCCGGGGTATGCCGGCACGCCTCAGCAGGTCGGCCACCGCCGCGCGGACCCGCTCCAACCGCTCGTCGGCCGAAGCCGTCTCGGCGACGTCCTTGGTGCCGGCGCCGATCACCCGCCCGTCCAGCCCGGACAGCAGGACGGCGACCCTGTGGGAGCCGATCTCGATGCCCAGCAGATGACCCGCCTCGGCCCTGAAACGGAACCTCCTGGCCGGTCGGCCCTGGCGCCGCGCACCTTCCTCGGCGTCCGCCGCGACGACGAGCCCGGCCCCGATCAGCCCTTCGACGACTCCCTCCACGGTCGGCCGCGACAGGCCGGTGACCCGGGTGAGGTCGGTGAGGGTCGGAGATCCGGCCGCCCGCAGGGCGCGCAGCACCACGGCCGAATTGATGCGCCGGAGCAGAGAGGGATCCCCGCCGGTCAGCTGCCCCAACGTGTGTCCTCCCAGCTAGCGGCCCTGTCAGCCGGATCGTACTGCGCGCGCGGAGCTGCGGCGAGAAGCGGCCCCCCCTCGGCCGGATCCACACGGTCGTCTCAGGCCGGGGATGCGGAACAGGCCTGCCTCGAACTCACGGTGCGAAAGGCCCGGTTGCCGCCTGATGTCCCCGATCCCGACTCCGCCGCCCCTGCAGTTCATCGCCGCAGCGCTCGACGCGGGGGCGGTGCGCCGGCGGGCGGCGTGAGGTCGGGCCAATTGTCAGTGGCCGCCGGGATACTGACGACATGACCACGGCAGAGCATCTCGACACGATCGACCGGCTCCGGGCGCAGGTGTTCCCCTCGGAGCCCGTCTGGTCCGGCCGGCACGGCAGTGGGCCGGGATACCACCTGGTCCAGCTCGCGGAGACCCGGGACTTCTGGGAGGACGACGGCTCGGGGCGGATCGAGGCGGCCGACCAGATCAGTGCCGAGTACGGGGCACTGGAGCAGGCGCTCACCGATCGGTGGGGAGAACCGCAGGTCTTCAGTCTCGAAGGAACGCTGCACCGGGCGCTCGACGGGGAGGAGATGCCGGAGCCGTGGGGGGAGCTCAGCAACAGCACCGACCATGTGCACCTGTGGCGGGCCGAGGACCGGTGGCTCGTGGCCTGCGTGGCCCACTGGGAGGCGGAGGACCCGTACCGGCTGATGGTCGCGGTCACCGTGATCGACCCGCCGTAGCCCCACCGAGGGTCGTGGTCCTTGCCGTCGCCGTCCTTGCCCCCGTCGTTGTCCGTGCCCGGCCGGGCACCGAGGTCTACGGTGCCTGATCGGTCTCCTCGGCGGCGACGCGGAGGCGGGCGTACTCCTCGGCCATGGACGCTGCCGTCCAGTGGGCGTTCAGGCCACTGGGGTTGGGGAGGACCCAGACGCGGGTGGAACCGATGGTGCGCTCCTGGGGACCGATCTTGGCCTTGGGCTCCTGGAACGCGACGCGGTACGCGGTGACACCGACCACGGCCAGCCACCGTGGGCGCAGGAGTTCCACCTTGGCCGTGAGGAGCCGGCCGCCCTCCCGGTATTCCTCGGTGCTCAGCTCGTCGGCGCGCGCCGAGGCGCGGGCCACGACGTTGGTGATCCCGAGGCCGTAGGAGAGCAACTCTTCCTGCTCGGCCGGGGCCAGCCGGCGCGGGGTGAAACCGGACAGGTGCAGGACCGGCCAGAAACGGTTGCCGGGGCGGGCGAAATGGTGGCCCGTCGCGGCGGAGAGCAGCCCCGGGTTGATGCCGCAGAAGAGCACGCGCAGGCCGCCCGCGACCACGTCGGGGACGACGCGGTCGCGGGCGGCGTTCAGCTCGTCGGGGGTCAGAGGATCGACCCCGGCGCGTACCCGGCGGCCTCCGGGTGCTGCTTGGCGATGTCCTCGATGCGGGAGATCACCGTGGCGACCTGGTCGCCGGCGGCGCCCGTGAAGGACAGCTTGTCGGCCATCAGGGCGTCGAGCTGGGCCCGGTCCAGCGGCATCCGCTCGTCGGCGGCCAGCTTGTCGAGGAGTTCGTTGCGCTCGGCGCCCTGCTCGCGCATGGCGAGAGCGGAGGCCACGGCGTGCTCCTTGATGACCTCGTGGGCGGCCTCCCGGCCGACCCCGGCCCGCACCGCGCCCATCAGCACCTTGGTGGTGGCGAGGAAGGGCAGGTAGCGGTCCAGCTCGCGCGCGACGACCGCCGGGAAGGCGCCGAACTCGTCGAGGACGGTCAGGAAGGTCTCCAGCAGACCGTCGAAGGCGAAGAACGCGTCGGGCAGGGCCACGCGACGGACCACGGAGCAGGAGACGTCACCCTCGTTCCACTGGTCGCCGGCCAGCTCGCCGGTCATCGAGGCGTAGCCGCGCAGGATGACCATGAGGCCGTTCACACGCTCGCAGGAGCGGGTGTTCATCTTGTGCGGCATCGCGGACGAACCGACCTGGCCGGGCTTGAACCCCTCGGTGACCAGCTCGTGGCCGGCCATCAGGCGGATCGTCTTGGCGATCGAGGACGGGGCGGCGGCCAGTTGCACCAGAGCGGTGACCACGTCGTAGTCGAGCGACCGCGGGTAGACCTGGCCGACGGAGGTGAAGGCCTGGGCGAAGCCGAGGTGGGCCGCGATCCGCTGCTCCAGGTCGGCGAGCTTCGCGGCGTCGCCGCCCAGCAGGTCGAGCATGTCCTGGGCGGTGCCGACCGGGCCCTTGATACCGCGCAGCGGGTAACGCGCCAGCAGGTTCTCCAGGCGGTCGTAGGCGACCAGGAGCTCGTCGGCGGCGGTGGCGAAGCGCTTGCCCAGGGTGGTGGCCTGCGCGGCGACGTTGTGGGAGCGGCCGGCCATGACCAGCTCGGCGTGCTCGCCGGCCAGCTTGCCGAGACGGGCGAGGACGGCGACCGTGCGGTCCCGCGCCAGCTCCAGGGAGAGCCGGATCTGGAGCTGCTCGACGTTCTCGGTCAGGTCGCGCGAGGTCATGCCCTTGTGGACGTGCTCGTGGCCGGCGAGGGCGTTGAACTCCTCGATGCGGGCCTTCACGTCGTGCCGGGTGACCTTCTCGCGCTCGGCGATGGAAGCGAGGTCGACGGTCTCCAGGACGCGCTCGTAGTCGGCGAGGGCGGCGTCCGGGACCTCGATGCCGAGGTCCTTCTGGGCGCGCAGCACGGCGAGCCACAGCCGCCGCTCCAGCGTCACCTTGTACTCGGGGGACCACAGGACGGCGAGCTCCGCGGAGGCGTAGCGGCCGGCCAGGACATTGGGGATGCGGGACTTGGCTGTCACGTGTAGGGATTCTACTTGGGCCGCCGCTGTGCGTTTACGCAGGTGGGCGACCCGCCCCGGATTGTGCCTTGCTACGAGAGCCGGTCGGGCTCGCGGGCCTCGTACGGCAGCAGCTCCGAGCGCTTCGCCGCGCGGCCGTCGCCGGAGGAACGCCCCGTGAGCCGGCGCCCGATCCAGGGCAGCAGATGCTGCCGGGCGAAGCGGAGGTCCTCGGTCCGGCGCACGGACCAGCCGGGGGCCACTCCGGGGGGCAGCGGGGCCCGCCAGTCCTCCTCGGCGGGCAGGCCCAGGGCCTGCCAGACCGCCTCCGCCACGCGCCGGTGGCCCTCGGCGGTCAGGTGCAGCCGGTCCACGTCCCACAGCCGAGGGTCCCCGAGCACCGGTGCCCCGTACAGGTCCACGAGGAGCGCGCCGTGCCGGTCGGCCAGGTCCTCCAGGATCGCGAAGAGCTCCTCCATGCGCGGGCGGAAACGTTCCATCACCGGCCCGTCGCGGCCGGGGGAGCGCATCAGGACCAGCGTCCCGCAGGTCGGGGCCAAAAGGCCCACGGCCTCCTCCAAGTGCCCGCGCACCCGACCCATGTCGACCTTCGGCCGCAGCGCGTCGTTCAAGCCGCCCACCAGGGTCACCACATCGGCGCCCATCCCCGCGGCGACGGGCGCCTGGTCCCGCGCTATCTGGCCGATCAGCTTCCCCCGCACCGCGAGGTTCGCGTAGCGGAAGCCCGGCTCCCGCGCCGCGAGGCGCGCGGCCAGCAGATCCGCCCAGCCCCGGTAGGAGCCGTCCGGGAGCAGATCGGACATGCCCTCGGTAAAGGAGTCGCCGATCGCGACGAGACTGGTGTAGGACGCATTCATCTCCATGGCGCAGCGATGCTACCGCGCGGTACACCCCACGCGCACCGCCGCGAACCGCAGCGCACGGCCGCGCATGGCCGCGCACGAGGGTCGGCCCCGCACGACCGCCCGAAGGCGGCGGCTAGGTGGTGGCCGGTCTGCCGAAGAGTTCGCGCAGGACGTCCTCCATCGTCACCAGCCCCGTCATCGCACCGTCCGCCCCCTGTACCGCGGCCAGGTGTGTCCGGCTGCGCCGCATGGCGGTCAGCACGTCGTCCAGCGGCGTGTCCGCCCGCACCTGGGCGATCGGGCGCAGCGCGGAGGCGGGGAACGGCCGGTCTCGCTGGGTCACGTCCGCGTCGAGCGCGTCCTTGACGTGCAGGTAGCCGCGGATCCGGTGCTGCGCGTCGATCACCGGGAACCGGGAGTACCCGGACGTGGCGGCGAGTCGCTCCAGCCCCGCCGGGGTGATGTCCTCACGCGCCGGGACCACCCGGTCCGCGGGCAGCACCACATCGGTGACCGGCCGTCGGCCCAGTTCCAGGGCGTCGTGCAGCCGCGCGCTCGCCCGGTTGTCGATGAGGCCGGCGGCACTGGAGTCCTTGACCATCCGGGCCAGCTCGTCGTCCGAGAAAGTCGCCGCGACCTCGTCCTTGGCGTCCACGCCCAGCAGGCGCAGGAGCAGGCCCGCGAACGCGTTGATGGCGAAGATCGCCGGCTTCAACGCCCGGGTCAGGGTCACCAGTGGCGGCCCCAGCAACAGCGCCGTCCGGACCGGCTCCGACAGCGCCACGTTCTTCGGCAACATCTCCCCGAAGAGCATGTGCATGTACGTCGCCAGGGCCAGCGCGATCACGAACGAGATGAGGTGAGTCAGCCCGCCCGGCACGCCGAGGAAGTCGAACACCGGCGCGAGCAGGTGGGCGATGGCGGGTTCCGCGACCACGCCCAGCACCAGGGTGCACAGGGTGATGCCCAACTGCGCCGCCGCCATCAACGCCGACACGTGCTCAAGGCCCCACAGCACCGCGCGGCCGCGCCGGTCGCCCTGTTCGGCGTACGGCTCGATCTGGCTGCGTCGGACGGAGATCAACGCGAACTCCGCGCCGACGAAGAAGCCGTTGACGACCAGGGTCGCCAGGCCGATCAGCAACTGGACCACGGTCATCGCGCGTCCCCCGCACCTTCGTCGTCGGCGGGCCGGCGCAGCAGTACGCGGGCCGCCCTGCGTCCACTCGCGTCCACCACGTCCAGCTGCCAGCCGTCCAGCTCCAGGCGGTCCCCGACCTCCGGGATACGGCCCAGCTCTGTCGCCATCAACCCCGCCAGCGTCTCGTAGGGGCCGTCCGGCACCCGCAGGCCGATCCTGCGCAGCTGATCGGTGCGTGCGGCGCCGTCGGCCGAGTAGAGCGGACGGCCCTGATCGTCGGAACCGGCCGGGGCCAGGTCCGGGGTCTCGTGCGGGTCGTGCTCGTCGCGGACCTCGCCCACGACCTCCTCGACGATGTCCTCCAGCGTGGCCACACCGGCCGTGCCGCCGTACTCGTCGATCACGACGGCCATCGTCTGCTTGCCGGAGAGCCGGTCCAGCAGTCGGTCCACCGTGAGCGACTCGGGCACCAGCAGGGGCGCGCGCAGCAACTGCGACACGGGATAGCCGTGTCGCTCCTCGGCGGGGAGCGCGAGGACGTCCTTGATGTGCACCGTGCCCACGACGCTGTCGAGGTTGCCCCGGTAGACGGGGAAACGGGACAGGCCGGTCGCCAGCGTCGCGTTCGCCACGTCCTCCGCGGTGGTCTGCACGTCCAGGGCGGTGACCTGGACCCGCGGCGTCATGACGTTCTCGGCGGTCAGATCGGCCAGGTTCAGGGTCCGCACGAACAGCTCCGCGGTGTCCTTCTCCAGGGCTCCCGCCTTCGCGGAGTGCCGGGCGAGGGCGACCAGCTCCTGGGGACTGCGCGCCGAGGCCAGTTCCTCCGCCGGCTCCATGCCGAACCGGCGCACCATGTGGTTCGCCGTCCTGTTGAGCTGGCTGATCAGGGGCCTGAACGCACGGCTGAACACCCGCTGCGGGGTGGCCACCCGCTTGGCGATGGCGAGGGGGGAGGAGATCGCCCAGTTCTTGGGGACCAGCTCGCCGACCACCATCAGGACCACGGTGGAAAGGACGGTGGCGACCACCAGGGCGGTGGAGGAGGCGGCGCCGGCCGACAGGCCCGCGGCCTGGAACGGGCCCTTGAGCAGCGCGGCGATCGAGGGCTTGGAGATCATGCCGATGACCAGGCCCGTCACGGTGATGCCGAGCTGTGCGCCGGACAGCTGGAACGTCAGACTGCGGACGGCGGCCAGGGCGCTCTCGGCCCCCCGCTCACCGCGCTCGACGGCGTCTTCGAGTTCGCCGCGCTCGATGGTCGTCAGCGAGAACTCGGCCGCGACGAACACCCCACAGGCGAGGCAGAGCAGCACCGCCAGGACGAGCAGGAGCACTTCGGTCATCGGTCGCTCACCTCCGTCCCATGATCGGTCAGGAGGGGGGGTATCGCGCGACGTCGCGCCGGCGCGAATCGGCTACGGGTACTGGGAGGCTCGCCCATGGGCGGACGCTCACACCTTTCGGTCGGGAGGACGTTCCCGACATGGTAAAGGATGGGCAAAGGGGAAGGGGTGTGCTTTTCGACCGGAACCGCCGGGTGCTGGGATCGCCGTATGAGTGATCTTCAAATCGCCGCCGCGTCGGCCGCGGATCTCGGCGCCGTACTGGCCTTCTGGAAGACCGCCGCCGAGGGCGCGAGCATCAGTGACGACCTGCCGGGCGTCGGGCAATTGCACGCCCGCGACCCGCACGCCCTGCTCCTCGCCCGCCGGGACGGTGAACTCGTCGGCACGGTGATAGCCGGGTTCGACGGTTGGCGCTGCCACCTCTACCGGCTCGCGGTGCACCCGGAGCACCGCAGGCAGGGCATCGGGGCGGCGCTCCTGGCCGCCGCGGAGGAGCGTTTCTCCGAGCTCGGAGGTCGGCGGGCCGACGCGATGGTGCTCGACCGCAACACGCCGGCGCACGCGGCCTGGCGGGCGGGCGGGTACCACCCGGAGGACCACTGGACGCGCTGGGTCAAGCCGCTGGAGGGCTGACGCCGACGGAAAGGCCCGACGGCCCCACGGTCGGACCGGCCCCACGGTCGGGCGGCCCGGCGGACCGGCAGCGCGCCCCGCGGTCCCCGGGCAGGCCGGTCGGTCGCCCCGTCCCGGCAGCGGGGACGGCTCAGTCGACGCCCCGGCGGGCCGTGCCCAGGACGCAGTACGAGGTCGGCAGCGCCGGTCCCCGCTCGGGCAGGCGGAACGTTCTTTGCGAGACGATCCGGAACCCGGCGGCCTCGATCGAGGCCAGCGGGTCGCGCGCGGTGTGGCAGTTGCCGAACAGGCGGGGCCAGACGGTCCGGTCCAGGGCGCGCTGGACGCCGGCCATGCCCGGCCCCGGCGCCAGACCGTGCTCGAAGAAGCGCAGCTCGCCGTCCGGGCGCAGTACGCGGTAGAGCTCGGACAGCGCCCGCGGAAGGCTCCGTACGGTGCACAGCACGAGCGAAGCGACGGCGGCGTCGAAGGCTTCGCTCTTGACCGGGAGGGCCTCCGCGACACCGGGCACCAGATCCACCGGGATCTCGGCGCGCAGCGCCGCCGCGGCCGCGCGCCGGCGCAGGACGCGCTCCGGTTCGACGGCGACGACCTCGGAGACGGCGCGGGGGTAGTGGGCGAAGTTCAGTCCGTTGCCCGCCCCGATCTCGATGACGCGGCCGGAGATCCCTTGCAGGAGCTCGTGCCGGACGGCGGCGATACCGCCCCGCGTGTCGGCGGTGGTGCTGACGCGGGCGTAGAACCGGGCGAAGAGGGGGTGGTGGACGGGATTCGAACCGAGAGGTGAAGCGGGCATGACGGGCCTCCGGGCGGGTTCGACGGGTGCGGTTGCCCTGCCGGGCTGTTCCCCGTCCGGGCGGCCGGCGAAACCGGTGGGACCGCCGGTGGCGTGTGCTACGGGCCGCCGCAGCGGGGGAGTTGGGACCGCGGGAGTGAGTACGCGTACTCAGGAACCCCGGTCGAACCGTGCGGATAATCGGATGACTCGGCCCTTGTGTGTAGGGCCGCCACAGGACCTGGAGACGCCGTGACGTTCCGCACCGACCCGGCCCGTACCGTGCTGCTCACGGCGGGACTGCTCGCGCTGACCGCCTGTGGGACCACAGTAGCCCCGGGCGCCGGGCCGGCGGCAGCGTCGGCCGCCCCTTCCGCGGCCCCTTCCGCGGCGCCGAGCATCGATTACGCGGCCCGGGCCGCGGCCGCCGTGGAGCGCCACGACAAGCTCTTCCCGGAGGTCGCCGCGCGGTGCGCGGGCAAGGCCGAGACACTCCCGACCGCGGCGAGCACCCCGGCCGAACTGCCGACGGACCCGGCGGCGCGCAAGTACGTCGAAAACCACGGGTACAAGACCCAGGCCCCGCTCACCCCCGCCGCCCGGTGCCGGGGCGACGCGCACGCCGCGCGGATCGAGGCGGGGCTGGGCGGTTCCGACGGCAAGGGGACGCCCCGCACCACGGAGGAGCTCCGCGTTCGGCTGACGGGGCTGGGCTACCGGGTCGAGAGCGGCGACGTGTACGGGTCGGGGCCGGAGAACCTGACCTTCGTGCTGTCGGTCCCGGAGAGCGGGCCGTGTGTGACGGGGTACCTGGGGCCGCCGGTGAAGATCGAGGTCCACGGGGTGTACCTGGAGGGCGGCTGCCACGAGCCCCGCGGCGGCCACTGAGCGGGCAGGCGGCCACCGAGCCGGCAGACGGGCACCGAGCCGGCAGGCGGCGCGCGCCGCCGCGCCGACAACGGCCGTAACGCCCCCCGTCGCGCCCTGCCGCGCCCGCCCCCACGGCGCCCCGGCCGGTCCGCGCCCCCAGCACAGGCGCGTCCGGGCCGGGCGCCGGGCTCAGGCCGGCCAGGTGGCCGTGAAGGAGGACGCCGACCAGTCGCCGTGCAGGGGCGGGGCGAGCCAGGTCGGGGCCGCCGCCCGGAACGCGGCGGGCGCCAGCGCGCCGCTGCCCTGCGGGACCGCGCCGAGCAGCGGCAGGCCCGACACCCTCGGGAGGTCGGCCAGATTGCAGCGCATCGCCAGGTCGGGGGAGGCCGGCCAACTGCCGATCACCACGCCCGGCGAGGTCAGCTCCCGCGCCGCCAGCGCCTCCGCAGTCAGGGCCGCGGAGTTGAGCGTACCCAGGGCCGCCGGGGCGACGATCAGGACCGGCGCGTCCAGCAGCCGCGCCGCGTCGGCGAGCGTGTGTCCCGCCTCGTCGAAGCGGACCAGCAAACCGCCGGCGCCTTCCACGAGGACGAGGTCGTGCGAGGCCGCCAGCTTCCGGGCCGCCTGCGCGACGTCGGCCGGGGAAAGGGTCGGCAGGCCGGAACGGCGGGCCGCCGTGTCCGGGGCCAACGGCTCCGGGTAGCGCGCCAGTTCCCGCGCCGTGACGGACGGTCCCGCGAGCCTGGCGACCTCGGCCGCGTCACCCGGCTCGTCCGGCCCGACGCCCGTCTGGGCGGGTTTGAGCACCGCGACCGACCGGCCGGCGGCGACCGCCGCGGCGGCGACCGCGGAGGTCACCACCGTCTTGCCGATCTCCGTGCCCGTACCGGATACGAAGAGGATCGTCATGTCACCCCTCCTGGGCGGCCGCGCGGACGGCACGACAGATGCGGGCCACGTCCTCGTCACCCGTCACGAACGGCGGCATCGTGTAGATCAGATCGCGGAACGGGCGCAGCCAGACGCCCTCGCGCACCGCCGCCCGCGTCGCGGCGGCCACGTCGACCTCGTGGTCGAGCTGGACGACGCCGATCGCGCCCAGCACCCGTACGTCCTTCACCCCGGGCAGGGCCGCGGCGGGGGCCAGCCCCTCCCGCAGTCCGGCCTCGATCCGCTTGACCTCCACCGCCCAGTCCTGGCCCAGCAACAGTTCGACGGACGCCAGCGCGACCGCCGTGGCCAGCGGGTTGCCCATGAAGGTCGGCCCGTGGGCCAGGACCGGCACCTCCCCGCGCGAGATCCCGTCGGCCACCCGCGCCGTGCACAGCGTCGCCGCCAGGGTGAGGTAGCCGCCGGTCAGCGCCTTCCCCAGGCACATCACGTCGGGAGTGATCCCCGCGTGGTCGGCGGCGAACAGGGCGCCGGTGCGGCCGAAGCCCGTGGCGATCTCGTCGAGGATCAGCAGGACGTCGTACTCGTCGCACAGCTCCCGCAGCACGCGCAGGTATCCGGGGTTGTGGAAGCGCATCCCGCCCGCGCCCTGGACCACCGGTTCCACGATCACGGCGGCCAGTTCGTGCGCGTGCGTGGCGACCAGGGAGCGCAGGTGCGCGGTGTAGGCGGGGTCCGGCGGGGAGTCGAAGCCGCCGGGCGGCGCGTCGGCGAACACCTGTCGGGGCAACTGCCCCGACCACAGCTCGTGCATCCCGCCCTCGGGGTCGCAGACCGCCATCGGCTGCCAGGTGTCCCCGTGGTAGCCGCCGCGCCAGGTCAGCAGCCGGGTCTTGCCGGGACGGCCGAGGGAGCGCCAGTACTGGAGGCACATCTTGACCGCGACCTCGACCGAGACCGAACCCGAGTCGGCGAGGAAGACGTGCTCCAGACCGGCGGGGGTGATCTGGACCAGCTTCGCGGCCAGCCGGACGGCGGGCTCGTGGGTGAGCCCGCCGAACATCACGTGCGACATCCGGCCCAGTTGGGCGGTGACGGCCTCGTTCAGCACCGGGTGGTTGTAGCCGTGGATGGCCGCCCACCAGGAGGACATGCCGTCGACCAACTCCTCCCGACCACCGGCCGGGGCGCCCAGCCGCAGCCGGACACCCCCGGCGGAGGAGACGACCAAAGGCTCCTGCCGCCCGGGCATCGGGCCGTACGGGTGCCAGACGTGCTGCCGGTCCAGCGCCAGCAGAGCGCCGGCCGACACGTCGTGCTGATCAGGCATTGGGGGCGAGATCCGTCCCCGCGCCGCGGCGGCGTACCGCCACCAGGTCCGAGCGCACCTCTCCGGCTTCCGCCTGGGCGCGCACGGGAGCCTCCTGGGGGGCCGGGTGCGCGGAGGGCTCCGGGTGACCCGAGCAGCCGCCGCACGCGGAACCGCATCCCGGGGCGTCGGCGGAGTCGCCCGGGGCGGCCGAGCCGCAGACGGAACCGGCCGCGCCGTGCGAGCCGCAGCCGCCGGCCGCCGCCCGCTCCGAGCGGTGTGCGGGAAGGGTCGTCGAACCGGCGCCCTCCACCTCGAAACCGGCGTCGGCGATCATGTCGAGGTCGGCCTGGCCGGCCTGGCCCTCACTCGTCAGGTAGTCGCCCAGGAAGATCGAGTTCACCAGGTGCAGGGCGAGCGGCTGCATGCTGCGCAGGTGCACCTCACGGCCGCCCGCGAGGCGGACCTCGACGTCGGGGCAGACGAAGCGCGTCATCGCCAGGATGCGCAGGCAGCGCTGCGGGGTGAGGTTCCACTCCTTGGCCAGCGGGGTGCCCTCGAAGGGGATCAGGAAGTTGACGGGCACCGAGTCCGGGTCCAGTTCGCGCAGCGAGTAGACGACGTCGACCAGGTCCTCGTCGCTCTCGCCCATGCCCGCGATCAGACCGGAGCACGCGGACAGACCCGCCGCGTGCGCCTTTTGTACGGTGTCGACCCGGTCCGCGTAGGTGTGCGTCTTGGTGATCTGACCGTACGTCGCCTCGGACGTGTTGAGGTTGTGGTTGTAGGCGTCGGCGCCCGCGTCCTTGAGGCGTTCCGCCTGGCCCTCGGAGAGCAGGCCGAGGCAGGCGCAGACCTCGACGCCCTCGTTCTGCTCCTTGATCGCCTCGATCGTCTTGCCGACCCGCTCCACGTCACGGTCCGTCGGACCGCGTCCGCTCGCCACGAGGCAGACGCGCTTCGCGCCGCCCGCGACACCGGCGGCGGCGGCCTGGGAGGCCTCCTCGGGCTTCAACCAGGTGTACTTGAGGATCTCGGCCTTCGATCCCAGGCGCTGGGAACAGTAGGAGCAGTCCTCCGGGCACAGTCCCGACTTCAGGTTGACCAAGTAGTTCAGCTTGACTCGCCGGCCGAACCACTGGCGGCGCACCTTGCCGGCCGCGGCCACCACGTCGAGCAGTTCGTCGTCGGAAGTCGCCAGTACGGCGAGTGCCTCTTCGCGGGTCGGCAGCTCGCGCCGCAGCCCCTTTTCCACCAGGGTGTTCAGCAGGTCCATGACGCCGATCCTGGACCACGCGACCGCTCACGGCCAAGGAGTTATCCTACAACATCGCTTGAGCGCAGTGTGTGTATCGCCACACCCGGCGCTGGCGTCCCGGCGGGCTAAGGTCTAGCAGGCCTGTGGACAGCCGACAAAACGCGAGGACCCCACCGATGCTCCAGCACCCCCCAGAGCCCCCGGACGTCTTCGCCTGGATCGACGAGGCGCACCTGGCGCGCGAGCGGGCCGGGCTCGTCCGGACGCTGCGTCCGCGCCCGGCCTCCTCACCGCTGCTGGACCTCGCGAGCAACGACTACCTCGGACTGTCCCGGCACCCCGAGGTGGTCGCCGGCGCCCAGCGCGCGGCCGAGCGCTGGGGCGGCGGAGCCACCGGCTCCCGCCTGGTCACCGGCACGACCGAGCTGCACGCCACGCTGGAGCGCGAACTCGCGGCGTTCTGCGGCTTCGAGGCCGCTTTGGTCCTTTCGTCCGGGTACGCGGCCAATCTCGCCGCCGTCACCGCGTTGAGCGACCGCGGCACGCTCGTCGTGTCGGACGCGGGGAACCACGCCTCGATCGTCGACGGCTGTCGGCTCGCGCGCGCGGACGTCGCCGTGATCCCGCACGGCGACGCGGACGCGGCGCGCAAGACGCTCGCCGGGCACCAGGGCCGGTCCCTGTTGGTCAGCGACTCGGTGTTCTCCGTCGACGGGGACGCCGCCCCGCTCGCCGGCTACGCCGCCGCCTGCCGGGAGGAGGGGGCCGCCCTGGTGGTGGACGACGCCCACGGGCTCGGCGTCCTGGGTGAGGGCGGCCGGGGAGCGCTGCACGCGGCCGGGCTCGCGGGCGCGCCCGGAGTGGTCGCGACGATGACCCTGTCGAAGTCCTTGGGCAGTCAGGGCGGCGCCGTGCTCGGGCCGGCCAAGGTGATCCGGCATCTCGTCAACACGGCCCGCACGTTCATCTTCGACACGGGGCTGGCCCCGGCCGCCGCGGGGGCGGCGCTCGCCGGTGTGCGCCTGCTGGGACGGGAACCGGAACGCGCCGCGCGGGCTCGGGAGGTGGCCGCCCTGCTCTACGGGCGGCTCACCGCGTCCGGCCTGACCTCGGCCCGGCCGGACGCGGCCGTGGTGTCGGTACGGGCCCCGTCGGCTTCGGCGGCACTGCGCTGGGCCGCCGACTGCCGCGAGGCAGGTCTGTCCGTGGGGTGCTTCCGGCCGCCGTCGGTCCCGGACGGCATTTCCCGGTTGCGGCTGACCGCCCGGGCCGATCTCACGGGGGACGAGATCAGTCGGGCCGTCGCGGTGATCCTGCGGACCGCTCCCGCCGGAGCCACGGACGGCTGAACGTCAGGCCGGGGCGTCCGCCCGGACCGAGGCGAGGAAGCCGTCCCAGGCGGGTCCGGTGAAGAGCACGGCCGGGCCCTCCGTCCGCTTGGAGTCGCGAACGGCCAGGAGACCACCACTGAGGACGGCGGCTTCCACGCAATTGTTCATTCCGGTGCTGCGGCTGCTCCGCCGCCACCGCGCGCTGATCAGAAGTCCGCGGGTGGATAAGGGGGTTGCGGACACGGGGGTGCCTCCTTACACGTCGTCAGCGATAGAGCTGATCAGGTCCGACGAGTCATGGGGCGGGAGGGCGTGCGCCTGGATGGTGCGGAACGCGGCGCTGTACGCCTCAAGGTCTTCCTTCCGCTCCAGGTAGAGGCTACTCGTCAAATGGTCGAGGACCACCACGTCCAGATCGGCGATGTTCGGAAATGAGAAAATTACGAACGGTCCGGTCAGGCCGAGATGACCCCCCACACTGAACGGCAGTACCTGTAGCCGCACTTGGGGCAGTCGCGCCACCTCCACCAGGTGTCGCAACTGTTCCCGCATGACCCCGTCCCCTCCGATCTGCCGGCGCAGGACCGCCTCGTCCAGCACCGCGCTGAGTTCGAGCGGGGGGTCGGCCCGCAGCACCGACTGGCGTGCCAGGCGCACCTCGACCAGGGCGTCCACCTTGGGCTCCGGCAGCCCGCCCAGCGCGGCCCGGGTCACGGCCCGCGCGTATCCGGGCGTCTGCAGCAGGCCCGGGACCACCGAGAGTTCGACGGTCCGGGCGGAGCGGGCCCCCGCCTCCAGGCTGATGAAGTCGCGGTACTCCTGGGGCAGCAGCCCACGGTAGTCGTGCCACCACTGGCGGCCGGGCGCACGGTCGCCGCCCCCGGCCCCGGGGCCCGCGGCCGAGGCGCCCAGCGCCTCCAGCAGGGCCCGCTGTTGGGGGCTCACCAGGTCTCCGTAGGCATCGAGCAGGAGCCGGATGTCCTCCGTTTTCACGCCACTTCGACCCGTTTCGATGCGGCTGATTTTCGACTGGTGCCATCCCACCAACCGGGCGGCCTCACCACTGGTGAGGCCGGTACGGTCACGGAGCGCACGCAATTCCTCGCCCAGCTTGCGGCGGCGTACCGCGGGACCGTGCTGCATACCCGCTCTCCTTCCACCGGCACACCTCGCACCAGTCTGTCGTCCAAATACGCTCTTCCGTAGCAGAGTTCACCGCATTGAGCGACAGATATATGCATATCTTGGGGGAACGAAGGAAACGACGGCACGATGGGTGCACTCTGACGCTCAGCGTAGATCCGGGGCGGCTGCGCCCCGGTGGGAAAGGGACGTCGCCATGGCAGACCACCAGGAAGCATCCGTCACTCTGCCGAGCGACCCGGCCGCGGTCGCCGCGGCCCGCCGGTACGTCGCGGAGGTGCTCGGTGAATGGGGACTGCCCGAGGAGTCGGAGACGGCCGACACCGTCCGGCTGATCGTCTCCGAGCTGGCGACCAACGCGGTGCAGCACACCTTCGGGCAGTCGCCCACCTTCACCGTGGACGTCCGGTTGGAGCGCGGCGAGTGGTTGCGGGTCGGGGTGACGGACAGTCACCCGCGCCGTCCCCGACGACTGCCGGCCGCCGTCCAGCAGGACAACGGGCGGGGGATGGTCATCATCCGCTGGCTCGCCGCCGAGGCGGGCGGCCGTCTGTCGGTCACGCCGACCGAGGACGGCGGCAAGACGGTGTGGATCGCCCTTCCCTGGAGGGCCGGGGCCCCGGCGAGGACCGTCACCGGCTGCTGAGGGCGCGGGCGGGAGGAGCCGCTCGACCGTCCCGTCGAGCCGCCCGAGCCCCATGTCGCGCCGGCTGCCGCGTCGAGGTCGACCCGATTCACCACTTCCGGGGGTGAACCGGGTGCCTCTCGGAAACGTGGGTTAACTCGGCGGAAAAGTGCGGGTCCTACTCTGGCGCCCGTGTGCTTCGACCAATGATCACCCATGGGCTGGTAAAGCACTGGTGTGCGGGACGGAAAGCCTGTCCCCGCGTTGGGCAAGACATGCTTGGCACGGATATGTGCAGGTCAACAAAGTGTTGAAGGCGATTAGGGTCTTCTTGGCGCGAAGTTGATCTTGTCCCGGAAACTTGGTGATACGTGTGCAACTGACACCGCACGAGCAGGAAAGACTGCTCATCCACGTCGCGGCCGACGTGGCCGAGAAGCGTAGGGCGCGGGGGGTGCGCCTCAACCACCCCGAGGCAGTGGCCCTGATCACCTCGCACATCCTCGAAGGCGCCCGCGACGGGCGGACCGTGGCCGAGCTCATGGCCTCCGGTCGCACCGTGCTGCGCCGCGAAGAGGTGATGGAGGGGATCCCCGAGATGATCCACGACGTCCAGGTCGAGGCGACCTTCCCGGACGGCACCAAGCTCGTCACTGTCCACGACCCCATCGTCTGAACGGGAGCACCCACATGATCCCCGGCGAAATCGCCTTCGGGGACGGTCCGGTGCGCCTGAACGAAGGTCGCGCCATCACCCGTCTCACCGTGCTCAACGCCGCCGACCGCCCCGTGCAGGTCGGCTCGCACTACCACTTCGCCGAAGTCAACCCGGGCCTCGACTTCGACCGCGCCGCCGCCCACGGGCTCCGGCTCAACATCGCCGCCGGTACCGCCGTCCGCTTCGAGCCGGGCATCCCCGTCTCCGTCGAACTCGTCCCGCTGGGCGGCCTGCGCACCGTGCCGGGCCTGCGCGGGGAAACCGGAGGGCCGCTCGATGGCTGAGATCTCGCGCCGGACGTACGCGGACCTCTTCGGACCGACCACGGGCGACCGCATCCGGCTCGCCGACACCGACCTCTTCGTGGAGATCGAGCAGGACCTCAGCGGCGGCCCCGGACGATCCGGCGACGAAGCCGTCTTCGGCGGCGGCAAGGTCATCCGCGAGTCCATGGGCCAAGCCCGAACCACCCGCGCCGAAGGCGCCCCCGACACGGTGATCACCGGGGTCGTGATCCTCGACCACTGGGGCATCGTCAAGGCGGACCTCGGTATCCGCGACGGCCGGATCTGCGGCATCGGCAAGGCCGGCAACCCCGACACCATGGACGGGGTCGACCCCTCCCTGGTCATCGGGCCCGAGACCGAGATCATCGCCGGCAACGGCAAGATCGTCACCGCCGGCGCCATCGACGCCCACGTGCACTTCATCGCCCCCACCGTGATCGACGAGGCCCTCGCCTCCGGCATCACCACCCTCGTCGGCGGCGGCACCGGACCCGCCGAGGGCTCCAAGGCCACCACCGTCACGCCCGGCCCCTGGCACCTGGCCAGGATGTTCGCGGCGCTGGAGGCCTACCCCGTCAACATCGGCCTGCTCGGCAAGGGCAACACGATGTCCCGCGAGGGCATGTACTCCCAGCTGCGCGGCGGCGCCCTCGGGTTCAAGATCCACGAGGACTGGGGGGCCACTCCGGCCGCCATCGACGCCTGTCTGAGCGTCGCCGAGGAGACCGGCGCCCAGGTCGCCATCCACACCGACACCCTCAACGAGGCCGGATTCGTCGCCGACACCCTCGCGGCCATCGCCGGGCGGACCATCCACTCGTACCACACCGAGGGCGCGGGCGGCGGCCACGCACCCGACATCATCACCGTGGTCTCCGAGCCGAACATCCTGCCCAGCTCGACGAACCCCACCCGGCCGCACACCGTCAACACCATCGAGGAACACCTCGACATGCTGATGGTCTGCCACCACCTCAACCCGGCCGTCCCCGAGGACCTGGCCTTCGCCGAGTCCCGTATCCGGCCCTCCACCATCGCCGCCGAGGACGTCCTGCACGACCTCGGGGCCATCTCGATCATCTCCTCCGACTCCCAGGCCATGGGCCGCGTCGGCGAGGTCGTGCTGCGCACCTGGCAGACCGCGCACGTGATGAAGAAGCGGCGCGGCTTCCTGCCCGGCGACGGCCCGGCGGACAACCACCGGGCGCGGCGCTACGTCGCCAAGTACACGATCAACCCGGCCGTCGCGCAGGGCCTGGCCCGGGAGATCGGCTCGGTCGAGGTCGGCAAGCTCGCCGACCTGGTGCTGTGGACCCCCGCCTTCTTCGGGGTCAAGCCGGAGGTCGTCGTCAAGGGCGGCCAGATCGCCTACGCCCAGATGGGTGATGCGAACGCCTCCATCCCCACCCCGCAGCCCATCCTGCCCCGCCCCATGTACGGGGCCATGGGACGCGCGCCGGCCCTCAACTCGCTCAACTTCACGGCGCAGGCCGCCCTCGACGACGATCTGCCCGAACGCCTCGGCCTCGACAAGCGGTTCGTGGCCATCGAGAGCACCCGCAAGGTGAGCAAGACGGACATGCGCAACAACGACGCCATGCCCAGGGTCGAGGTCGACGCGGACACCTTCACCGTCACCATCGACGGCGAGGTCGTGGAGCCCGCGCCGGCGGCGGAACTGCCCATGGCACAGAGATACTTCCTGTTCTGATGGGCGCCCGTTCCGCCCAGGGGACCGTTCCCCCGAGAGGCGTCCGCCGATGAGCCTCGCCGCGCTGCTCGTCCTCGCGGACGGCCGCTTCCCCGCCGGAGGGCACGCCCACTCCGGCGGGGCGGAGGCGGCCTGCAAGGCGGGTCGGATCCACGACGCCGCCACGCTCGCGGAGTTCTGCCGGGGCCGGCTGCACACCTCCGGCCTCGTCGCCGCCGGCCTCGCCGCGGCCGCCGCCCACGGCCTCGACCCGGCGGATCTCGACGCCGCCGCCGACGCCCGGACCCCCTCACCCGCGTTGCGGATGGCCGCGCGCCGGCTCGGCCGACAGTTGCTGCGGGCGGCCCGGGCCACCTGGCCGGCCGCCGAACTCGACGCCTTGGCCGCCGCCTTCCCGCGCGGCGCCCACCAGCCGGTGGTGCTCGGCGTCACGGCGCGGGCCGCCGGGCTCGGGCCGCTGGACGCCGCGCACGTGGCGGCGTACGAGAGCGTCAGCGGTCCCGCGACCGCGACCGTCCGACTGCTGGGCCTCGATCCCTTCGAGGCGAGCGCGGTCCTGGCCGGCCTCGCCCCCGAACTCGACGCCGTGTCCGGTCGGGCCGCGAGCGCCGCCCTGCTGGCCCGGCACGAAGGCCTGGAAGCACTGCCGGCCGCCTCCTCGCCGCTGCTGGACATCGCGGCGCAGGTCCATGCCGACTGGCCGGTCCGGCTCTTCGCCTCCTGACCACCGCCGCCCCCACCCAAGGAGAAACATGCACCTCGACCACGGCGGGAGCTACCCCCACCGCCACACCCACAGCGCCGAGCCCGTACGCGCCGACGGCACGCGCCGCGCCCTGCGCGTCGGCCTCGGCGGACCCGTTGGTTCCGGCAAGACCGCCACCGTCGCGGCGCTCTGCCGGGCCCTGCGCGCGGAACTGTCCATGGCCGTCGTCACCAACGACATCTACACGCGCGAGGACGCCGAGTTCCTGCTCCGCGAGGCGGTCCTGCCGCCGGAGCGGATCAGCGCCGTCGAGACGGGGGCCTGCCCGCACACCGCCATCCGCGACGACATCTCCGCCAACCTGGAGGCGGTCGAGGAACTGGAGGAAGCACACCGGGACACCGCGCCCCTGGACCTGATCCTGGTCGAGTCCGGCGGCGACAACCTGACCGCCACCTTCTCCCGGGGCCTGGTCGACGCCCAGATCTTCGTCATCGACGTGGCCGGGGGAGACGACATCCCGCGCAAGGGCGGCCCCGGCGTCACCACCGCCGACCTGCTCATCGTCAACAAGACCGACCTCGCCCCCTACGTCGGCTCCGACCTGGACCGAATGGCCCGCGACGCGGCCGAGCAGCGCGGCGACCTGCCCGTGGCGTTCCAGTCCCTGCGCGGACCCGAGGGCGTCACCCCGGTGGCCGACTGGGTGCGCGGGCGGATCGCCGCCTGGTCCGTACGGTGACCAGCGCGCCCCTCCTCGCACCGCAGGCCACCGCGGCGGCGGGGTTGACGGCCACCGCCCGGATCGCCGCCGTCGCCGACGGCCGGGGCGGCACCGCCCTGCCACTGCTGGTCGGGGACGGCCCGCTCGCCCTGCGCCGCACCAGGGGCGAGGCCGGCGAGGCCGGGGTCATGCTGGTCGGCGCGATGAGCGCGCCGCTCGGCGGCGACCACCTGAGCGTCGAGGCCGACGCCGGACCGGGGGCCCGACTGGGGCTCCGCTCGGCGGCGGCCACCCTCGCGCTGCCCGGCCGGGGCGGGGCGCCCGCACGGTACGACGTACGGCTGACGCTGGCGCAGGAGGCGGCGGTGCGCTGGCTGCCGGAACCGCTGGTCTCCGTACGCGGCAGCGACCTGCGCGTGCGCACCCGGGTGGAACTCGCCCCCACCGCCCGGCTCCTGCTGCGCGAGGAGCAGGTGCTCGGCCGCGTCGGGGAGGCCCCCGGGCTGCTCCGAAGCCGGATCACCGTCTCCCGCGACGGCCGCCCGCTGCTGGACCAGGAGCTGGCCTGCGGACCCGGGGCCCCCGGTGGCTGGGACGGCCCGGCGGGACTCGCGGGCCACCGGGCGCTCGGCCAACTCCTGGTGGTGGATTCGGCGTTCGCGGACAGCCCCCCGACGGCGGCGGTACTGGGCGAGTTCGCGGCGGTGACCCCGCTGGCCGGACCGGCCGTGCTGGTGACGGCTCTCGCCCCGGACGCGCTGCGCCTGCGGGAACTGCTCGACACCGCCTGCGCGACGTACGGCTGGTGACGGCGGGGCGGACAAGGGGCGAACCGGACACCGCTCAGCGGTACACCCCCGTCCGCATATCGGGTTGGCAAAGAACCGGACCGTGCTCTGTCGCCCGGTCCCGGTCAGGCGCAAAGATCCCCCTGCAACGTCGATGACCGGATACGACCAATACGGCTGCCCGCTACGGCAGATGACGCAGGGGGAACAACCACGTGATACGCACCGCGGCGCTGGGGAGCGCCGCTACTTTGATCACCGGCGCACTGGCGGCGAGCCTGCTGCTCGCCCCGACCGCCGAGGCCGCTCCGGCCTCCGGCGGCGACAACGGCTACAACGAGGCGATCGGCGTCCAGGTCGCCGCCGCCCGCGCGGCCCGCGCCGGGATCGACTGGAAGGACTGCCCCGCCGACTGGGGCTTCGAGAAGCCGATCCAGTGCGGCTGGGTGAAGGTCCCGCTCGACTACGCCAAGCCGAACGGCAAGACCATCGAGCTCGCCGTCGACCGCGCGACGAGCACCGGTACCAAGGAGGAGCGCCAGGGCGCCCTCGTCTACAACCCCGGTGGCCCGGGCGGTTCGGGCATGCGCTTCCCGCGCCGGACCACCACCAAGTCGCCGCTGTGGGTCAACACCGCCAAGGCGTACGACTTCGTGGGCTTCGACCCCCGCGGCGTCGGCCACTCGGCGCCCATCTCCTGCGTCGACCCGCAGGAGTACGTCAAGGTCCCGAAGGCGGACCCGGTCCCGTCCAACGAGGCCGACAAGCGCGCCCAGCGCAAGCTCGCCGCGGAGTACGCGGACGGCTGCAAGGAGCGCAGCGGCGAGATGCTGCCGTTCATGACCACGCCGAACACCGCGCGTGACCTGGACGTCATCCGGGCCGCGCTCGGCGAGAAGAAGCTGAACTACCTCGGCGTCTCCTACGGCACCTACCTCGGCGGGGTCTACGCGACCCTGTTCCCGGGCCACGTGCGCCGCATGATCGTCGACAGCGTGGTCAACCCGGAGCAGGACAACATCTGGTACCAGGCCAACCTGGAGCAGGACGTCGCCTTCCAGATGCGCTGGAACGACTGGGAGGACTGGGTCGCCAAGAACGACGGCGTCTTCCACATCGGCGACACCCGCGCCAAGGTCGAGGCCAAGTGGCTGGAACTGCGCGCCAAGGCCAAGGCCAACCCGCTCGGCGGCGTGGCCGGTCCGGCGGAGCTCATCGGCTTCTTCCAGAGCGCCCCGTACTACGACTCCTCCTGGGTTCCCACCGCCCAGGCCCTGAGCGCGTACGTCGCCGGTGACGAGAAGCCGCTGATCGACGCCGTCACCCCGGACCTCTCCGACATCAAGGGCAACATCGCCACGGAGAACGGCAACGCCGTCTACACCGCGGTCGAGTGCGCCGACGCCAAGTGGCCCACCAGCTGGGCCAAGTGGGACCGGGACAACACCGCGCTCAACAAGAAGTACCCCTTCCTGACCTGGTCCAACGCGTGGATGAACCTGCCCTGCGCGACCTGGAAGTCCAAGCAGGGCACCCCGATCGAGGTCGGCGCGAGCGCCAAGCGCGGTCTGCCGCCGGTCCTCGTCGTCCAGAGCGAGCGCGACGCGGCCACCCCGTACGCGGGCGGCGTCGAGATGCACCGCCGCCTCGGCGGCTCCCGCCTGATCACCGAGCAGGGCGCGGGCTCGCACGGTGTCACCAGCCTGGTGAACCCCTGCATCAACACCCGCGTCGAGGGCTACCTGCTGACCGGCAAGGTCGACGACCAGGACGTGACGTGCGGACCGCACGCCGCCCCGGTCGCCCCGGCCCCCACCGCCGCCAAGTCGGCGGCCCGGTCCCAGGGCGCCGAGCTCGCCCCGCGCGAGGAGCTCCCGGCCGTCCGCTAGGACCCCGGCAGCACCGAGCGCGGCGGCCGCCGCGGTATCACGCGGCGGCCGCACGGAGCACGGAGTACGGAAGAAGGCTCAGCGCGTCCTGCGCCGGGCCTTCTTCCGTGCCTGCTCCTCCTCCGCCTTCACCTCGGTCGCGTACCGGTCGACGTACTCCTGGCCGGACAGCTCCAGGACCGCGTACATGATCTCGTCGGTGACGGCCCGCAGGATCGCCCGCTCGCCCTCCAGCCCCGCGTACCGGGAGAACTCCAGCGGCCTGCCGAAACGGATCGTGACCCGCCGGATGTTGGGGATCTTCTGCCCGGGCGGCTGGATCTCGAAGGTGCCGACCATCGCGCAGGGCACGACCGGCACACCCGCGCCCAGCGCCATCGCCGCCACCCCGACCTTGCCCTTGTACAGCCGGCCGTCGTGCGAGCGGGTGCCCTCCGGGTAGATGCCGAGCAGCTCGCCCTTGGCCAGCACCCCGAGCCCCTCGCGCAGCGCCGCCCGTCCGGCGTCCTTGCCGGAACGGTCCACCGGGATCTGCCCGGCGCTGCGGAAGAAGGCGGCCGTCAGCCGCCCCTTGACCCCTGGGCCGGTGAAGTACTCGGCCTTCGCCAGGAAGGTGATCCTGCGTTTCAGGATCGCGGGCATCAGGAAATGGTCGGAGAACGACAGGTGATTGCCGGCGATGATCGCCGCGCCTTCCGGCGGGATGTTCTCCAGGCCCTCGATCCGCGGCCGGAACAGCAACCGCAGCAGCGGGCCGAGCAGCACGTGCTTGAGCAGGTGGTAGAACACCGGCCGTTTCCCTTCACCCGGCGGACAGGTCAGTGCGGCGCGCCGGGTGCCTGGGGGCACGGCGGACGCCGACACCGGGAGCCTGCCCGCGAGGGGGGAGTGTCACGTGCGCCGCGTGGCGGCCAGCCCGGCGGTCAGCATGCCGAGCAGCACCCACACGAACCACAGCCAGCCGTTGCTGCCGAGCACCACGGAGTACGCGGCGACGGCCACCAAGGAGCCGAAGGTCAGCACGGCCATCGCCTTAACGGATCCGCTCATGCCCCATGGTGGCGCGGCGAGGGGCCGCAGCGCTACCGGCCACGCCCCTGGAGGGAGGCGAGATACGAGTTGTACGCCTCCAGCTCCTGGTCCCCGTCGCGCTCCGCCGCCCGGTCCGAGCGCTTCGCGGCCCGCTGTTCCGAGCGGTACCACTGATAGACCAGCGCGATCAGCACCAGCACCGAGGGGATCTCGCTGAAGGCCCACGCGATGCCGCCGCCCCACTGCTGGTCGAGCAGCGCGTCGACGCCCAGCGAGGCCGGCGGGTCCTTGTAGGTCTTGATCATCGGCTCGGTCGCCATCATCAGCGCGATGCCGAAGAACGCGTGGAAGGGCATGCCCGCGAACAGCTCCAGCATCCGCATCACGTAACCGGGACGGTGCGGACCCGGGTCCACGCCCATGATCGGCCAGAAGAAGATCAGGCCGACGGCCAGGAAGTGCACCATCATCGCGATGTGCCCGGCCCGGCTCTGCATCAGGAAGTCGAACAACGGGGTGAAGTAAAGGCCGTACAGGCTGGCGATGAACAACGGGATCGTGAAGGCCGGGTGCGTGATCACCTTCAGGTAGCGGCTGTGCAGCAGCATCAACAACAGCTCGCGCGGTCCCTTGACGCCCCGGGCGGCCGGCGCGAGCGCGCGCAGGGTCAGCGTCACCGGGGCGCCGAGCAGCAGCAGGATCGGGGACAGCATGCTGATCACCATGTGCTGCACCATGTGCACGCTGAACATGACCATGCCGTAGTCGTTCAGCTTGGTGCACGTCACCAGGGCCACGGTCAGCACGCCGACGGTGAAGGAGACGGTCCGGCCCACCGGCCACGCGTCACCGCGCCGGCGCAGCCGCGTCACGCCCCACAGGTACAGGGCCAGGCCCAGCACCGAGCCGATCAGGAAGAAGGCGTCGAAGGAGAACTCCAGCCCGCGCCCCAGGGTGAACGGCGGCAGGTCCATGTCCATGTCCATGTTCATGTCCATGCCGTGACCGCTGTGATCCATCTGTTCACTCCCTTGACTGTGGCGCTCCACCACAGTAGTGCCGCCCCCGGACGCCGAAGCGTCCGGGGGCGGCATCACAAGGGGGGAAACATCACAGAACGGTCTCCGCCTCGTCGTACCGCTCGACCGGCACCGTCTTGAGGGTCCGCACCGCGTCGGCGAGCGGCGCCATCACGATGTCGGTGCCGCGCAGCGCGGTCAGCATGCCGAACTCGCCCCGGTGCGCGGCCTCCACCGCGTGCCAGCCGAAGCGGGTGGCCAGGACCCGGTCGTACGCGGTCGGCGTGCCGCCGCGCTGCACGTGGCCGAGGATCACCGGACGGGCCTCCTTGCCTAGGCGGGCTTCCAGCTCGACGGCGAGCCGGTTGCCGATGCCGGCGAACCGCTCGTGGCCGTACATGTCGGTGCCGCCGGCCTCCAGGGCCATCGAGCTGCCCGCGGCGGGCTTGGCGCCCTCGGCGACCACGACGATCGCGAACCGCTTGCCGGCCGAGAACCGCTCGCCGACGATCGCGGTCAGTTCCTCGATGTCGAAGGGTCGCTCGGGGACGACGATGGCGTGCGCGCCGGCCGCCATGCCCGAGTGGAGCGCGATCCAGCCGGTGTGCCGGCCCATGACCTCGACGACCATCACCCGCTGGTGGGATTCGGCGGTGGTCTTCAGTCGGTCCAGGGCCTCGGTGGCGACCCCGACGGCGGTGTCGAAGCCGAAGGTCACGTCGGTCGAGGCGATGTCGTTGTCGATGGTCTTGGGGACGCCGACGATGGGCAGGCCGCCCTCGGACAGCAGGTTCGCCGCCTTGAGGGTGCCCTCGCCGCCGATCGGGATGATCGCGTCGAGACCGAGGTCCGCGAGGTGCCCGCGGGCCCGCTCCACGCCGTCGCGCAGATGCGCGGGCTGGACGCGGGAGGAGCCGAGGATGGTGCCACCGCGGGCCAGGATGCCGCTGACGGCGTCCAGGTCGAGCTTGCGGTAGTCGCACTCCAGCAGACCCCGCCAGCCGTCGTGGAAGCCGATCACCTCGTCGCCGTGGTCGACGACGGCGCGGTGCACGACGGAGCGGATGACGGCATTGAGGCCGGGGCAGTCGCCTCCGGAAGTGAGCACACCAATGCGCATGGCAGGAAGAACCTTTGCAACGTGGGCCGACGACCGGACCACGTCGTCCGGTTGGTACTGACCGCCAGCCTACAAGCGGATTCCCACTGGACTGAACCATCCTCCACATGCTGGTCACATCCGTCGTGGGAACGCACGTCGGCCCGGACCCCCCAAGGGGAATCCGGGCCGAACGGGGCGTGACGGACGCGTTACGCGGGCTGTGTGGCCGCCGCGATGCGCTCGTCGCGCAGCGCCTCGTACCAGCGGTCGTCGAGGCCCGGCAGCGCGTTCACGTCGAGGGCCAGCTTCAGCAGGAGGTCCGCGATCTGCGGGTTGCGGGCCATCACGGGACCGTGCATGTAGGTGCCGAACACGGTGTCGTTGTACGCGCCTTCGGTGCCGTCGCCGGTGCCGTTGCCCCGGCCCAGCCGGGTGCGGGCGAACGGCTTGGCCGTCGGGCCGAGGTGGGTGACGCCCTGGTGGTTCTCGAAGCCCGTCAGCGGGGGCAGGTTCAGGCGCGGGTCGATGTCGGCGAGGACGTCGCCGACGCACCGCTCGCCCTCGCCGCGGACCGTGACCACGTCCAGCAGGCCCAGGCCCTGCTGGCGCTCGCCCACGTCGTTGACGAACTCGTTGCCGAGGATCTGGTACCCGGCGCACACCGAGAAGACGATCGCCCCGTTCGAGACGGCCCGCTCCAGGCCGCCGTCGCGCAGCAGGCGCTCGGCCGCCAGGCGCTGCGGCCGGTCCTCGCCGCCGCCGATCAGGTAGATGTCGCCCGAGGTGGGGATGGGCTGGTCGCTGCGCACGTCCACGCGCTGCACGTCCAGGCCGCGCTGGCGCGCCCGGCGCTCCACCACGAGGGCGTTGCCCTGGTCTCCGTACGTGCTGAGCAGGTCCGGGTAGACCCACACCAGACGCAGGCTGTTGTCGCTCATGCTCTTGTGTCCTCTGGAGGTATGAGTACTAGTTGCCGACGCGGCGGCGCACGTCCTGGAAGGCGGTGTAGTTCGCGATGAGCTCGATCTGTCCGGGCGGGGCGAGCTGCACGGCCTCGTCCAGGGTCTCGCAGACCCGGAAGTCCAGGCCCGCGACCTCCAGGCGGACCGCGAGGTCCAGCTTGCGGTCGCCGATCACGAAGATGGGGTGCCCGGCCAGGCGCGGGTAGTCCACGTCCCAGAGCCAGGAGGTGTCCGTGCCGTCGGCGCCGCGCGCGTTGACCGAAAGGATCACCGGCGTCGGCGGCGGGTCGATCAGCGAGAACGTCTCCAGCCAGCCCGCCGGGTTCTTGGCGAGCAGCAGCCGCAGCTCACGGCCCTGGAAGGAGACCACGTCGTAGCGGCCGGCGACGGCCTGCACCTGGTACATCCGCTCCAGCGCGACCTGCGGCGGGACGCCGAACACGGCGGCCACGGCGGCCGAGGTGGCGGCGTTGGCCTTGTTGGCGCGGCCGGGCAGCTGGAGATGGATCGGCCAGGCGCTGCCGTGCGGGTCCAGTACGTGGTCACCGGAGAGCACCCAGCTGGGGGTGGGACGGCGGAAGCCGCACTCGCCGCAGAACCAGTCGTCGCCCGGGCGCTGCATGACACCGCCGCAGGAGGGGCACGACCAGGCGTCGTCCTTCCACTCCTGGCCGGCCGCGACCCAGACCACGTTCTGCGAGGAGGACGCGGACCACACGATCAGCGGGTCGTCGCAGTTGGCCACGATGACGGCCTTGGAGCCCTGGAGCCCCTCGCGCCACTTCTCGGCGAGCATGCGGGTCTCGGCGGCGCGGTCCAACTGGTCGCGGGAGAGGTTGAGCAGGGCGATCACCTTGGGGGTGACGTCCCGGGCCACTCCGGCCAGGTACTTCTCGTCGACCTCGATGACGCCGTACTTGGCGTCCGAGCCTCCCGCCAGGGCGGAGGTGATGCCGGCCGGCATGTTCGCGCCGAGTGCGTTGGAGACCACCGGACCGCTGGCCCGCAGGGCCTCGGCGATCAGCCGGGTGGTCGTGGTCTTGCCGTTCGTCGCGGAGACGAGGACGACGTCGAGATGCTGCGCCAGCGCGCCGAGGAGATCGGGGTCCAGCCTGAGTGCGACCTTGCCACCGATCACCGATCCGCTTCCGCGTCCCGCGGCCCGCGACACCGCCGCCGCGGCCTTGCCCGCCGTCACGGCCAGCTTGGCCCGCGGCGAAAGCGGCTCCGTGTTGCCTGCCATCGTCCCTTGTCCTCCTTGCGTCGGTCGGCCCCAGCCTATCCAGTACCGGCCGGGGCCCTGACCGCGGCGCCCCAGGGGCGGCGCGGATCTGCTCATATCTTCGCCCGTCGTACGCTTACGGCCATGCGACAGCGCCTCATCCCTGGTACCACCGGACTCGTCCGCACCATGAGCCTGCTGGGCGATCCGGTGCTCCACTCGCCGTGCGCCGAGGTCACCGAGTTCGGACCGGCTCTCGACCGGCTCGTCGAGGACATGTTCGCGACGATGTACGCGGCCGACGGCGTCGGCCTCGCCGCCAACCAGATCGGGGTGGGCCGGCGGGTGTTCGTCTACGACTGCCCCGACGACGAGGACGTCCGCCACGTCGGACACGTGGTCAACCCCCGTCTGGTGAGCGCCGACGGAGAGGAGTTCCTCGGTCCCGAGGGCTGCCTGTCGCTGCCCGGTCTGGAGGCCGGCACGGTCCGCTTCGACCACGCGGTGGTCGAGGGGGTCACCTCCGACGGAGCGCCGGTGCGGATCTCGGGCACCGGGTTCTTCGCGCGCTGCCTCCAGCACGAGTGCGACCACCTGGACGGCACCGTCTACGCGGACCGGGTCACCGGGCTGCGGGCGCGCCGGCTGCGACGTGCGATCGGCAAGACGGCGTGGGGTGCGCGGGGGCTCGCCGAAGCCGGTCGCGAGGCCTGACGGGAGCCGGTCCGGGGCCGTACGCCGGCCGCGCCCGGTCGCGGGCGAGGCGCGTCCGGGCCGCTCCCGTACCCGGGCCGTGCTCAGAAGCCGGGTCCGCCCACGCGGTTGCCGGCGGTGGCCAGGCGCCCCCACAGCAGGTCGGTGAGGCCCGCCACCAACTCGGCGCGCTCGCAGGGGCGTTCCCCGAGCCACCAGTCGCCCGCCGCGTGCATCATCCCGACGATGCCGTGACCCCACACCCGGGCCAGGCGTTCGCCGCCCGGTCCGAGGTCGACGCGTTCGCCGATGACCTGGGCCAGTTCCTCGCCGAGACGGCGCAGCAGCGGGGCCGAGTGCAGGCCGACGTCGAAACCGCGCTCGGCGGACTGCGAGTCCTCGGCCGGGTGCATCAGGAACCGGTACACCTGCGGTCGCGCCTCGATGGCCGCGAGGTAGGTGTCGAGGGTGGACTCGACCCGGCTGCGACGCTCGGCGGGTGCGTCCAGCGCGGCGCGCAGCGAGTCGAGCAGGGCGTCGGTGTGGCGGACGGCGAGCGCCTGGTAGAGGCCGGCCTTGTCGCCGAAGTGCCGGTAGAGGATGGGCTTGGTGATGCCCGCCTCCGCCGCGATGGCGTTCATCGAGGCCTTGGGGCCGTCCCTGAGCACGACGCGGTCGGCCGCTTCGAGCAGCTCCCGCCGTCGGCGCTCGGCCGATCCCGGTTCGCCGGCCTGCTGCGTGGTCTCCATGACGTGTTTCTCTCCCCGCCCTTGCGATGTGCGTGCCGCCCACGCAACGTAACACCCCGCACACCCTGACGATCGACCCGGCGGCGCCCGCTGGGCGGTCGGTGCTCGGCTTGACAGTGCTTACTCGCCGGTAACAGACTGGGGCGCCGTGGCTGGTTACCGCAGGTAACGGCCTGCCGGTGGCGGCACGGGTACGCGAGACAGCTGGAGGGGACATGGCGGAGTTCACCATGGAGCTCAACGACGACCAGAAGCAGGTGCGTGACTGGATCCACGGTTTCGCCGCCGATGTGATCCGGCCCGCGGCCGCCGAGTGGGACGAACGCGAAGAGACCCCGTGGCCCGTCATCCAGGAAGCGGCCAAGGTCGGCATCTACTCCCTCGACTTCTACGCCCAGCAGTTCTTCGACCCGACCGGTCTCGGCATCCCGATGGCGATGGAGGAGCTCTTCTGGGGTGACGCGGGCATCGCCCTGTCGATCGTCGGCACGGGACTCGCGGCCATCGGCGTCCTCGCCAACGGCACCGAAGAGCAGATCGGCACCTGGATCCCGCAGATGTACGGCGACGCGACCGACGTCAAGGTCGCCGCCTTCTGCTCGTCCGAGCCGGACGCCGGCTCCGACGTGGGGGCCATGCGCACCCGCGCCGTATACGACGAGGCCAAGGACGAGTGGGTCCTGAACGGCACCAAGACCTGGGCGACCAACGGCGGCATCGCCAACGTCCACATCGTCGTCGCCGTGGTCGACCCGGAACTCGAGACGAAGGGGCACGCCTCCTTCATCGTCCCGCCGAACACGCCGGGACTGTCACAGGGGCAGAAGTTCAAGAAGCACGGCATCCGCGCCTCGCACACCGCCGAGGTGGTCCTGGAGGACTGCCGCGTCCCCGGCTCCTGCCTGCTCGGCGGCAAGGACAAGCTGGACGAGCGTCTCGCGCGCGCCCACGAGCGGGCCAGGGCGGGCGGCGAGCGGGTGAAGAACGCGGCCATGGCCACCTTCGAGGCCTCGCGCCCGGCGGTGGGCGCCATGGCCGTCGGCACGGCGCGCGCCGCCTACGAGGTCGCCCTCGACTACGCGAAGACCCGTAGCCAGTTCGGCCGCCCCATCATCGACAACCAGGGGGTGGCCTTCCAACTCGCGGACATGCGCACGCAGATCGACGCGGCCCGGCTGCTCGTGTGGCGGGCCTCCTGGATGGCGGTCGCGGGCAAGCCGTTCACCTCCGCGGAGGGTTCGATGTCCAAGCTCTTCGCGAGCGAGGTGGCCAAGAAGGTCACCGCCCAGGCCGTGCAGATCCTCGGCGGGAACGGCTTCACCCGGGAGTACCCCGTGGAGCGCATGCACCGCGACAGCGCGATCTACACCATCTTCGAGGGCACGAGCGAGATCCAGCGCCTGGTGATCGCCCGCACGATCTCGGACATGCCCATTCGCTAGGCGTGCCCCGGCCGCGGTTGTCCCTGCGCGCGCCCCCGCACTCCCGCGCCTGCGCGCGGGGACGGGGGCGGCCGTCGTTCAGCTCGTCGCGGCGCCGATCACGATCAGCGCGACGATGGACAGGGCGATCAAGGCCATCGGCGTTGCGATGATCAGCGCGGGCGGGCGCTGCCAGAGCGGCTTGCCCGGGTCGAGCGGGGGCCGGAAGCCGCCCACCGGAGGGCCGAGCTTGCGGAACGCCGAGCGGGGCACGAGGTTGACCAGCACCGTGAGGGGCGTGATGAACAAGGACGCCGGGCCCCACCAGCCCTGCCACAGGGTCTTCGCCGACATGTCGCGCACGATGGAGGTGCCGCAGTCCCGGCAGAACGGGCCGTGCGTGCTCAGGAACCGCATCATCAACACCATGCCCTGGTGTCCCCGCACCGTGCCCGGCGCTGCCGGCTGGGCCCCGCAGAAGCGGCAGGCGTACCCGGCCTGGTGGGGCTGCCGGGGCTGAGGCTGCTGCTGGTAGGCGGCGTAGGGGTTGCCGTACGGAACCCCCTGCGGCTGGGGCTGCTGCGGCATGGCGTAGGGGTTGTGCTGCGGGGCCGCGCCCTGCTGCGGCGGCGTGCCGTACGGGTTGTGCGGGGCGGCGCCCTGCTGCGGTGGTGGCGGAGTGGCCATGGAGGTCCCCCTGGAGACGTGACGGGATCACCCGGGCGAGGTGATCACGGAACCCTAGCCTCCCTTGTCAGGAACGCAGCAACCGGGCGAGGGCACGGCCGAAGAGCAGCCGCCCGGCGTGCGCCACGACCGGGTCGAAGAGCCGCCCGAGCCCCCGTACCCGCAGGTCCTCCAGCCACCGGACCTCCGCGCCGGCCGGCTCCAGCGGCAGGACCTCGATCCGCGCCCACCCCAGGACCACCCGTCCCCGTTTGACAAGACGCACCACCCCCGCCGAACCGGCGGTAGGCGGCTGCCAGACGGTGACTTCCATGGGGTCGTCGAAGGTGACCCTTCCCACTCCCGTGCGCGCCGTGAAGCGCGTTCCCACGCGCGTGGGCGGCGCGGTCTCGACCGTCGTGCGGGTGAGGGGGACCTCGGACCCGTGGCGCGTCCAGTCCGTCAGCCTCAGCCAGGCCTCGGCCGCCGGGAGGGAGGTGCGGTGAACGATCCGGATCAGTGGCATGAGCGCATGGTAATCGGGCATACACACCCTGAACTCGACCGCGAATATGGGTTCCGTCAGGGGGCGGCGATCGGTAATACTCACCGCCACCGTGGATCGCGGATTCGACCGGGTGACCACCGGCCCTCCCGCCCCACACTGCGAGGAGGTGCGCCATGTGCTCCCACCAGCCCCCCTGCCCGTCCGCCGACAGCGCCGACCACGACGCTGCCCGCACCGTGGCCTTCCACCCCGAACAGGGATGGAGCCTGCTCTGCAACGGTCTGGTGGTGTTCGACGACACCGGGGAGCTGCTCCCCGACGGCCGCACGGTGGAACCCCGCCGACCGGCCCTGGTCTGAGCCAGGAGGCAGCATGCGCCAGCAGCTGATCCGCAAGCCCGTCCCCAAGCCCGCCCCCCGAGACCTGGACCTGCGGACCCCGTCGGGCAGACCCCTCCCGTACTGACGGCGGCCCGTCCGCCGCCGGTCCGGGACCCGGGGCGTCCGCGGGCGCGCGCTCAGGCGGTCGCCGCCGCCGCGCCGCCCCGGAAGGCGCTCTCGTACGCCGCGTCGCCGATCGCGGCGCGGGCCCGCCGCTCTCCCTCGTCGCGCAGCGCCGTCAGCGAGGGGGAGCCCATCTGCGGGCGCCCCACGGTGCGCCACCAGGCGTGCCCGGTCCCCAGCAGCCGCGCCGCCAGTTCCCCGTCGCCCAGCCCCGCCACGGCCGCGGCGAGCAGGTCCAGGCCGAGCGCGATGCCGAAGCGGTCTCCCAGCAGCCGTTTTCCGGACAGCATGGCCCGGGCGTGTCGGGCCGCCTCCCCGTGGTCGCCGACGCCCAGCGCCGCCACGGCCAGGAGGTAGTCGGCGTAGGCGCGCAACCACCTCTCACCGAGCGCCGCGCACGCCTCGCGCAGACCGCGCGCTTCCTCGGCCGCCTCCTCGAACCGCCGCTCGTCGCACAGCGCGTAGCCGGTGGCCAGCCGGCACAGCAGCCACCCCGTCCCGTCCGGCCGGCCGCCGCGGGCGGCCCGGGCCCGGGGCCCCGCCAGCCCGAGCGCCCCCACCGGATCGCCCGGCATCATCACCGCCACCGCGCGCAGGTAGGCGGCGCGCAGTTCCGGCTCCGGGTCGCCGAGCCGGGACGCCTCCAGGGCACACCGCCGACCGAGCTCCACCGCCGCGTCCATGTCGCCCCGGGCCAGGGCCGTCAACCCCAGCGCCCACAGCGCCCGGGTGTACGCCGGCCCGCTGCGCGGACCCGCCGTGAGCGCCCGCTCCAGGAAGCCGCGGCCCTCGTGGACGCGCCCGCAGGCGGCCCAGAAGAACCACAGCGCCCCGGCCATCTCCTGCGCCGCCGCCGGATCGGTGCGCAGCAGGTGCTCCAGGGCGGTGCGCACCTGCGCGTGCTCTGCGCTCATCCTGCGGTACCAGTCGACCTGCCCCGGTCCCATCCAGCCCCGCTCCGCCGCGTGGCACAGCGCCGCGTACCAGTGGGCGTGCCGGTCCGCGACCGCGCGCAGCTCCCCGAGTTCGCTCAGCCAGTCGCGCCCGTACTCCCGGATAGTGTCCAGCATCCGGTAACGGGTGCCCGAGCCTCGCTCCTCGATCCGCCGGACCACGGACTTCGCCACCAGCCCGGCCAGCACGCGCTCCACCCGGGCGGCGGGCAGCGGGCCGCCCGCGCAGACCGCCCGGGCCGCGGCCACGTCGAAGTCGGCGGTGAACACGGACAGTCGGGCCCACAGCAACCGCTCCACCGGCTCGCACAGCTCATGGCTCCAGCCGATCGCGGTCCGCAGGGTCTGGTGGCGCGGCAGCAGCGCCCGGGCGTCGGTCAGCACCTCGAACCGGGCGTCCAGCCGCCGCACCATCTGCTCCAGCGTCCACGTCCGCATCCGCGCCCCCGCCAGCTCCAGGGCGAGCGGGATGCCGTCCAGCCTGCGGCACACCTCGGCGGCCAGCAAAGCTCGTTCGGGATCGCGGAACGCCTCGGCGGCCGCGGGCAGCGCGGCGACGGCGCGGGCGCGGAACAGGGCGAGGGCGTCGCTGTCCGGTTCCCCGTACGGCAAGGGGCGCACCTCGAAGACCAACTCGCGGGGGCTTCCCAGCGGTTCGCGCGAGGTGACGAGCACCGTCAGCCCGGGCGCGGATTGCAGCAGTTCGCCGACGAGGTGGCGGCACGCGGGAATCAGGTGCTCGCAGGTGTCGAGGACCAGGAGCAGTTCCTTGTCGGCCATCCACGCGCACAGTTCCTCGTCGAGGGGGCGCGCGGTGTGGTCCGCGAGCCCGACGGCGTGCGCCACGGTCGTGTTGAGCAGACCCGGATCGCGCAACGGGGACAGCTCGACCCACCAGACCCCGTCGCGCCGGGGCCGGCCGGTCGCCGCGGCGCGCAGGGCGAGCCGGGACTTGCCGACGCCGCCCACGCCCGTCATGGTGACCAGCCGACGGAGGTCCAAAAACCCGCGCAGCTCCCCCAGTTCGCGCTCCCGTCCGATGAACCCCGCCGACTCCGGCGGCAGGTTTCCCGGCACGGCGCGGAAGTCTGGCCCAGGCGCGCCACCTGCGGAGTGTGCCTGATTGTTGTTGACCGAGTACTCACCGAACACGGATGTATTGTGCGTGATCTTCTTTCGTGGCCATGCCGTTCGCGCCAGAATCACCACCGGATCTCAAGCCGGTCGCTCAACCGGCGAGGGCGGTCCGTCGCTCCGGGGTGAAGGCGCCCCAGGTGCCGTCGGGCAATCTGGCCCGCAGTTTCAGGGACCAGACCGTACCCGCCGGCTCGGTGGTCGTCAGCCGGTACTCCACCTTTCCGCGCGGAACGGCGCCGGCCCCGAACCGGATGACGGTGACGGGCTGTCCGTTGACGTAGAGCTGGTATTCGTCGGTCTGGCGCCCGATGTCGGGCGCGGTCCAGGACAGGGCGACGACGCCCGGGGACGGCAGCGCCGTGAAGTCGGACGGCGCGGTGTCCGGCCCCCGCTCCGGGGCGGGGGCCGTGGTCACCTCGGCGACCGGCCCGTCGGGAGAGGTGTTCTCGGAGCCGTCCCGGGCCCGGACGGTGAACTCGTAGCGGGTGCCGGGCTGGAGGCCCGTCAGGGTGGTGGAGGTCTCGCCGGGGCCGACCGTGTGGACGCGGACACCGCCCTGGTAGACGTCGTACGCCGTCACGCCCGTGTCGTCGCTCGCCGGCGCCCAGACGAGCCTGGCCGAGCGGGGACCGTCGGCGCGGCCGGTGGTGGTGGCCGGGGCGGTGGGGGCCCGGTGGTCCTCGCTCCGCGCGGCGGGGGTGGTGACCCGGGCGGCCGCGCTGAGGGCGGAGCGGTGCCCGGCGGCGTCCTTCGCCCGGACGGTGAAGGCGTAGGCGGTCAGCGGCCTGAGCCCGGTGACGTCCACCATCGTCTTCTCCGCGGGCAGGTCCCGGACCAGCCGGTCGGCCTCGAACAGCTGGTACCCCGTCACCGGTGTCCCCCCGGAGGCGGCCTCCCACATCACATGGACCGAAGTCGCGCTGCCGGCCTGGGCGGTGACCCCGACCGGGGCGGCCGGCGGTCCGGCCCCGCCCCCCGAGCACGCGGCCAGGGTCAGACACAGGGCGAGCGTGGCGGAGGTCCGCCCCGGGTGGTGTCGCGCGCTGTCTCGCACGGGGAGCGCCTTCCGCCGCAAGCCTCGTAAAGGTCTAGACATATATGGCACGTCGGGTGGCGGCCCGGCAAGCCCCGGGCGCCCCCCGGGGTCCCGTCGCAGGACCCGCGTAGGCCCCGCGCGGGTCACGCAGGGTCAACACCCGTACGGCGGACGCGTGTTTTGCCCGAGGAACCCCTCGGCTGCGCCACCATGGCGGCGCCCGAAGGAGGCTTCGATGGTGATTTCCCTCTCTGTGATCGTCCTGCTCCTCGTCCTCGCGTGGATCTTCCTGCGGGGCGGGGGCCTCAAGTTCTCCCACGCCCTCGTCTGTGTCCTGCTCGGCTTCTACCTCGCGAGCAGCAGCATCGCCGCGACCATCCACAGCGGACTCGCGGCGACGGCGAGCGTGGTCTCCGGCCTGAACCCCTGACCCAGTCCCGGCCGTCGGGACCTCCCGACCCCGTTGTCCCGCGCGGTGATCCACTGTTGCGCGTTCGTGAATCATCCGGCTCCTCCATGGACTCCTCCGACCGTTCGACCTAGCGTCTGGCGGCGGCGCGATGTCAGACGTTGTGTCAACACAACGGTTGGGAATGGAGGAAGCCCGGATGTTCCGAAGAGCGCTGAACTGCGCTGTGGTCCCCGCCGTCGCCGTGTTCGTGGCGATGTACGGTATCTCCCCGGCGCAGGCCGAGGAGATACCCAAGGCCCCCGGCCACCGCCTGGTCAGCCAGTACGACGGTGGTCCGGCCACCGCCGTCCCGCTGCCCGGCGAAGCCCCGCCGCAGCACCCCTACCTCGCGCCCAACGGACGCAGCGGCATGCACTCCGACGCCGCGGGCAGCGCCACCTCGCCCTGGTCCGGCCCGCTCGGCAGGAATCCCCGGGTCACCAGCGAGAAGATCGCCACGCTGGGCGGCGAATGCGCCACCGCCACCTTCGACAAGGCCGGCCGCCTCGTGACCGTCTGCGGCACCTTCTCCGGCTTCAAGGTCAAGCTGCTCGATCCGCGAACCCTGGCCACCCTGGCCGAACACCAGCTCCCGCAGCGCTCCTCGACCGTCGAGGCGATCACCTCCCTCGACTTCTCCAAGATCTTCAAGGACACCTCGGGCGGCGCCTACTTCTACCTGGACGACCAGGACCGCGCCGTGCTGGCCGACTCCCGCCAGCACGTCCTGCGGCTGGCCCACTCCCAGAACCCGGACGGGAGCTGGAAGTTCACCGTCGACGCGGACTGGGACCTCACCGGCCACGTCCCCCACGACTGCGTCGGCTGGACCAACCTGTGGCCGAGCGGCACCTGCGACCCCGTCACCTCGGTGATGCCCGACTGGGACGGCCGCATCTGGTGGGTCACCCGCCGGGGACGCGTGGGTACCGTGGACCCGGCGACCTCCCTGATCCGCTCCGTCCGCCTCGACGGCGAGGAGATCCAGAACTCCTTCTCGGTCGCCCGGGACGGCGTCTCCATCGTCAGCGATCACGCGCTGTACAGCTTCCGCGCCGCGGCGGACGGCACGCCCGAGATCCAATGGCGCCAGACCTACGACCGGGGGACCGGAACCAAGCCCGGGTCGGTCAACCAGGGCTCCGGCACGACCCCGGACCTCTTCGGTGACGGCTACGTCGCCATCACCGACAACGCCGACGACCGGATGAACGTCCTCGTCTACCGGCGGGGTGTGGACGTCCCGGCGGACCGGCGGCTGGTCTGCGAGGTCCCGGTCTTCGGCTCGGGTGCCTCCACCACCGACAACTCCCTGATCACCTGGGGCAACAGCATCGTCGTCGAGAACAACTACGGCTACGAGAACCCCACCAGCCTGCTGCTCGGCAAGTCGGTCGTCGGCGGGGTCAGCCGCATAGACGTCCGCCCCGACGGCAGCGGCTGCGACACGGTCTGGCAGAGCGCCGTCCGTTCCCCCTCGGTGGTACCCAAACTGTCCACCGGCAACGGGCTGCTCTACTTCTACGAGAAGGAACCCAATGCCTGGGGCATCGACGCCTGGTACCTCACCGCGGTGGACTTCCGCACCGGTGAGCGTCGCTGGCGGCAGCTGACGGGCACCGGCCCCCTCTACGACAACAACTGGGCGCCGATCACGCTCGGTCCCGACGGTACGGCCTACGTCGGCGTGTTCAACGGCATCGTCGCGGTACGCGACGGGAGCTGACGGGCCCGGGCGGCGGGCGGCGTCGTGGGAGCGCCGCCCGTCACCCGCCGTGCCGCCACAGCGGATGCTCGCGCTCCGCCCACCTCCGGTCGACGGAGCCCGTGCGCAGGCCGCGCCGGGCCTCCGGATCACGCACGGCCATGCCGATGTGTCCGGCGATGACGACGCCCAGGGTCAGGGCGAGCCAGTCGTGCACGAAGGTGGCGCCGGTCCGCAGGACCAGCGGGGCGAGGCCGGTCAGCCACATCAGCAGTCCGGTGCCCAGCATCACCAGGACGGCACCGGCCGACCAGCCCGCGTACAGCTTCTGGCCGGCGTTGAACTTGCCCGCCGGCCGCTCCCGCCCCCCGCGCAGCGTGCTGCGCAGCCAGATCCGGTCGTGCGGCCCGAACCGCCCCAGGCGGCCGAGGTCGGCGCGCACGGCGCGCGACGCCAGGCCGAACAGGACCGGAACCGCCAGCAGGAGCCCCGACCACTCGTGAACGGTGACCACGAGATGGCGCCGCCCCACCAACTCGGCGAGCGGCGGCAGGTAGAGGCACCCGGCGGAGGCCACGCACACGCCCATCAGGGCGGCGGTGGTCCGGTGGACCCACCGCTGGGAGCGGCCGAACCGGTGTACGCGCCGGAGGTCGGCCCGAGGCCGTTCAGCCTGCGGCCGTTCGGACGGGGCTCGTTCAGACGGTCGGGGCATCGTCGCGTCCGTTCGATCTGCCGACCCACGCGTCGACGTCGTAGCCGAGTCGTTCCCAGTAGCCCGGTTCCACCTCGTCGGTGACGGTGATCCCGGAGAGCCACTTCGCGGACTTGTAGAAGTACATGGGGGCCACGTAGAGCCGCGCCGGCCCGCCGTGGGAGTGGCCCAGCGGTTCGTCCTGCATGCGCAGGGCCACCATCACGTCGTCCCGGCGGGCCTGCGGAAGGGTGAGGCTCTCCGTGTAGGCGCCGTCGAAGCAGCTGAACCGGATGGCCCGCGCCTGCGGGCGCACCCCCGCCGCGTCGAGCAGCGTGGACACCGGAACGCCCTCGAAGGACGTACCGGGGACGCGCCAGCCGGTGACGCACTGGACGTCCCGGACCACGCGGGTCTGCGGGAGCCGGCGCAGGGCGTCCAGATCGTACGTGGCCGGCCGCTCGACCAGCCCGTCGACGGTCAACCGGTAGTTGTCCGGGCCGCGTTCGGGGACGGAGGAGGCGACCGAGTAGTACCGGAACCCGCCGCCGTTCGGCAGCAGCCCCGTGAGCCCCGTCGGGTCCTTGTCGGCGGCCGCGCCGAGCGCGGTCTCGACACCGCGCTGCAGGACGGGCGCCGCCAACAGGCCGGCGGCGCCGAGCCCGACCATGCCGAGGATCAGCCGCCGGCCGACCGGGCTGCCGGTCCCGTCGGGGTCGGGGCCCAGGTCCGGGTGCGGGTCGGTTCCGGGCGGGGGCGGCCCGATCTGCTCTTTGCTCACGCGCCGATTGGACCACCGAAGTGCGCCCGCCACCAGGGGCGACGCGGCGACGTCAGACTTCCGTCACATCCTGATCCGACGCCGGCGCGAGATAGCGCATTCGCTACCTGAGAGTCTCGATTCGCGCCGTAATTGCGTCGCTAAGGGCCTGTTAGAGCCCGCCGGTGCAATGCGGATGAGTACGGCGAACCGGCTGTTTCCCGCCCCCACCACCCCGTGGCCCTTCCCGCGCGGGTCGACACACCGGCCCGCCCGCCCTCACCGACCGCGCTCGGCACCTCCGTGGGCACGGCGTCACCGCACATCCCTTCCGTACCGCGTTCCCCATCGCGCATCCCTCAAGGGAGACTCCATGAACAAGGGGCTTCTGCTCCGCCGTGCAACCGGGAAGGCGCTCGTCATCGGCGCCGCGCTGGCCCTGGGCATACCGGCGACCGCGTACGCCAACACCGTGAGCGTGACGGTCAAGACGCCCGGAGCCACGTCCGGGCCGGCCGCCGCCTTCGCCGAGATCTCGACCCACGCGGACTGTTCCGGCGGCCTCGTCGCCGGCGGCGGCGTCAACCAGGCCATCGACCGGCACATCGTCCAACGGCAACAAGATCAACGGTACTTCGCCGAGTCCCGACGGCTCCATCGAGTACACCGGCTCGACCGGCGTCGCCGGGACGGACGTCACGCATTGGCTCGGTATCGGCGGCAGCGGCGGCGCCGTCAACGCCTCGTTCTCGGCCCGTGCCTCGCGTCGAACCGCTCCGGCCCGCTCACGGTGGGCGCCGACCAGGCCGTCTGCGTTCCTCCGGCGGCAGGCAATCGGGTCCCGTCACCCTCCGGCCCGGCGGCGCGCCGGCCGTCCTGGACGGTGGGATCACCGGCCCGGTCTCGGTCGAGGGCGCGCGTGCCCTCACCGTCTGCCGGTCCACGCTGACCCGCCCCGTCAGCGTGCGGGGCAGCGCCGGTGGGTGCTGCTCGGTTCCGACGAGGACGGGGACGAGGGCGGCGACGAGGAGGGCGGTGGGGACACGGGAGCCTGCGGCGGCAACCGGATCACGGGTCCCGTCAACCTGGGCGCCAACACCGGGGGAGTGATGCTGGTGGCCAACCAGGTCACCGGTCCGCTGCGCTGCGAGGGCAACGCGCCCGCGCCGCACCAGGCGGACAGCACCGTCGCCGGGCCTCGCTCCGGCCAGTGCGCTGAGCCGGCCCGGCACCGGGCGACGCATCGGATGACGTCTCGCCGGGCAGGGCCCCACGCCCCGCCCGGTCGGACGGGCGGGGCGTGGGGCACCTCGGGGGCCGCGGCGCCCGCGGCGGCCCGCGTAAGGAGTCCGTCAGGGCCGGACCGTCGGCCGTCAACACGGCGTCAGGGGGCTCCGCGAGCCGGGGCGCCACGCATAGCGTCGGGGAGTGCCCCGGACCGCCTCCCCGCGCCGGGGCGCAATCCCACCGAGGGTCCTCCAGGAGGAAACCCATGGCAGCGCTCTTGCACGGCGAAGACCCCGAACCCAGTGAACGGGGCCCGGCCGGACCGCTCTTCGTGCCCGTCCGGCCGGGACCCGCGGGGTACGCGGCCCGCGTCTTCCGTACGCCCCTCGGCGGCCGTACGGCGGTCGGCTTCACCACCCCCGACCGGCTGTCCGCCGCCCTCGGCCCCGACCAGCGCTGGACGCGACTCGCCGAACCCGCGTTGCGGGCGCTGGTCCGGCCGCTGGGCGTCACCACCGTCACGGTCGACCCTCTGCTGTGCATCCCGCGCTCCGCACCGGGACCCCGCGACGCGGCCGCGACCTCCGAGGCGGGGGTCCGCGCATGCGACGCGGCCCCGGCCGCCGAACCCGTCGGGGCGTTCCCGGCCCGCGTGGACGCGGAACCCGTGGGGGCGGCCCCCGTCCCGCGGATCGGCTGACGGCGCGCACGCGGAGAAGGGACACCCACGCCATGACCACCCGGCACGTACCGCCCTGGCCCCTCCCGGCCGCCCCGGACGGCCTGTCCGTGTGGCCCGCCTCGGCCACCCGGCTCCCCGGCGGCGGGCTCGCCGTCGCCGGAGTCGCACTCGCCGAGATCGCCGACCGCTTCGGCACCCCCGCCGCCGTCCTGGACGAGGCGAGGTGCGCGCACGCTGCCGCCGCCACCGCCGGGCCTTGCCCGACGCCGACGTCCTCTGCGCGGCGAAGGCGTTCCTCTGCCGCGCCCTGGTGCGCCGGGTGGACGAGGAAGCCCTGGGCCTCGACGTCCGCGCGGCCGGCGAGTCGGCACCATCCCGGCCGGCCCGCCCCGTAGGGGTGCGGTAGCGCCCCGGCTGATCGGACGCCGTTCGTCCGCCCCGTCCGACCGGGAGACCGTGGTGGGCGGCACTTCGAGGCGGGTGACGTGATCGCCGCCGGCGCCGAACTCCCGCGAGGGGTGCCCCGGTGACCTGGCGGCGGTCCCGGGCCGGCGCCTACCGGCTCTCGATGGCCTCCGGCTACGACCTGGTCGGACGGGCCCCGGTGGTCGCCGTCGCCGACGGTCGGGCCCGGCTGCTCGTGCGGCGGGAGTCGCTCCCCGGCGTCCGGGCCCGCGACGCAGGTCTGTGACCGGTGCCGGACGCGGGGGACCGGGAAGTCGGCGTCCGTGCAACGTCGACGCAACCTCCCCGCCCCTACCCTTCCCCCGAGCGCCGGCCGACGGCGGCCCGCGCCCGGCAAGGGGAGGAACCATGACCCGTTACGCCGCGCCCGGTACCGAGGGCGCCCTCATGTCGTACGCGTCCCGCTACGACCACTTCATCGGTGGCGCGTACGTACCGCCCGCCCGGGGCGAATACTTCGGCAACCCCTCACCGGTCGACGGGCAGACCTTCACCGAGGTCGCGCGCGGCACCGCCGAGGACGTCGAGCGCGCTTTGGACGCCGCGCACGCGGCCGCGCCCGCCTGGGGCCGCACGTCGGTCACCGAGCGCTCCGCGATCCTGCTGCGCGTGGCGGACCGGATGGAGCGGAACCTGGAGGCCCTCGCGGTCGCGGAGACCTGGGAGAACGGCAAGCCGGTCCGCGAGACCCTGGCCGCGGACCTGCCGCTGGCCATAGACCAGTTCCGTTACTTCGCCGGTGCCCTGCGCGCCCAGGAGGGGGCGCTCAGCCAACTCGACGACGACACGGTCGCCTACCACTTCCACGAACCGCTCGGCGTCGTCGCGCAGATCATCCCGTGGAACTTCCCCATCCTGATGGCGGTGTGGAAACTGGCGCCGGCGCTGGCGGCCGGGAACACGGTGGTGCTCAAGCCGGCGGAGCAGACTCCCGCCTCCGTGCACTACTGGCTGAGCCTGGTGTCCGACCTCTTGCCTCCGGGCGTGGTCAACGTCGTCAACGGCTTCGGGGAGGAGGCCGGGAAGCCGCTCGCCTCCAGCCCACGCGTGGCGAAGGTGGCCTTCACGGGGGAGACCTCCACCGGGCGGTTGATCATGCGGTACGCGGCGGAGCACCTCAAGCCGGTCACCCTGGAACTCGGGGGCAAGAGCCCCAACCTGTTCTTCGACGACATCTGGTCGACGGACGACGACCTGCGCGACAAGGCGCTGGAGGGCTTCACCATGTTCGCGCTCAACCAGGGCGAGGTATGTACCAGCCCCTCGCGCGCGCTGATCGAGCACGGACGCTACGGGGACTTCCTCGACGCCGCCGTCGCCCGCACGGAACTGATCGAGGCGGGCCACCCCCTGGACACCCGAACGATGATCGGCGCCCAGGCCTCGGAGGAGCAGCTCAAGAAGGTCCTCTCGTACGTCGAGATCGGCCGGCAGGAGGGTGCCAAGATCCTCACCGGCGGTGAGCGCGTGCGATACGGCGGCGAGTTGGCGGGCGGCTTCTACGTACAGCCGACGATCTTCGAGGGCGACAACCGGATGCGGATCTTCCAGGAGGAGATCTTCGGTCCGGTGGTGTCCGTGACCTCCTTCCGTGACTTCGACGACGCGGTACGGATCGCCAACGACACGGCGTACGGCCTGGGCGCCGGAGTGTGGACCCGGGACATCAACACGGCCTACCGCGCGGGCCGCGCCATCCAAGCCGGCCGGGTCTGGACGAACTGCTACCACGCCTATCCCGCGCACGCGGCGTTCGGCGGCTACAAGCAGTCCGGCATCGGCCGCGAGACCCACAAGATGATGCTGGAGCACTACCAGCAGACGAAGAACATGCTGGTCAGCTACTCCCCGAAGAAGCTCGGCTTCTTCTAGTCACCGTCGTCGTCCAGGATCATCTGGCGACGTTGCTGTTCGCGCTTGGAGTAGGCGGCCGCCCGGATCGCCTCGTCGCTCTCCAAGCCCGATCCGAGCGCGCCGCCCACCGTGGCGACCGAGGCGACGAACCAGGACAACGTCCAGTACTCCGTGCCGTGCAAGGGGGTCCGCGTCACGGAGGTGAACACCTGGTCGGTGAGGATGAACAGCGCGAACACCAAGTTGATGACGATCAGTCCCGCGTAGCAGACGAGCACCCCGATACCCACGGTCATGATCGTCGAGGCGTTGTAGAGCCTCGCCCTCTGCCTCGCCTCTCTGGAGGCCTCCGCCGATCGATGCCACAGCTGCGCGTCCACGATCAGCCAGCCGATCATGAGCGCGACGGACCCGACCATGGCGATCACGAGACGCGGCACGCTCAGGGACTCGGACAGGCTCCAGATGGTGGAGTTCACGGTGGCGACCGCTCCCGTGGCGAGTGCGGCAGCCAGGGCTTTCGACAGGCCCGGCACCAGGCGCCACGGCCGGTTGGCGCGGACCATGCCGACGAGCACCCTCAGGTAACCGCGCGGCCCGCTGACGACGTACCGGAGATCAGCGGTCTCCTCCTCACCGACCGGGCCCGGGCGGATGGGCGCGAGACGACCGGCGAAGGCCCCCAGCAGCGGCGGAGCCTGCGAGGGTCCTTCCGCCCCGGTGGCCCGCGCACGCGCCAGGCCGAGCACGGCTTCTTCCACGACCCGCCGGGCCCTCGTCGGCAGACGCCAACCCCCCAGCGTGGGAAGGGACAGCAGCGCCAGGCCGTGTGCGTGGCTCAGGTCCACAACGAGCTTGCGCCCGTGCGAGTGCAGCGGAAGGTCGGTGAGGGCCACCACGATGTCCCAAGGCTCCGCCTCTCCGCGGTCGATGATCCGGCGCATCAGGGTGGCCAGGTCCTCCGTTTCCGCGGTGAAGGGCTCACTGACCACCTCGACCTCGAACCGTCGCCCCCCGTCCGACTTGTCGGCGAGCCGCGCGGGAAGCATCCGGGCCATGCGCTCCGCGATTTCCGTGGGCGCGTCCGGATCCGCCAGGAGGGCCACGACCGTGACGTTCCGGGGCGACACCCGCATGACTGTGCCCTTCTCGTCTGCTGCCCCCGCGACCGCAAGTGTCCACAGGATGCCCCCGAGGCGGCGCCGACGCCGCGTGACACACCGCCCCCGCCGGCAGGTGCCGGCGGTACGGCAGATCGTCTCCCGGTCCGTCCCGGCAGGGTCGGCGTCATCCCGGAAGGGTCGGCATCGTCCCGGAAGGGTCAGTGCCGGGCCACGGGCCGGCCCGCCACCGTCGAGGCCGCTCGAGTCCGGCGGTGCGGACGAGGTTGCCCTTCTTCTCCCGGTGCTCGTGTACGAGGCGGATCGCCATGGCCCCCTCACCGGCCGCCGCGGCCACCCGTTTGACCGGGCCGCTCCCGCCCGGTCCGGTGGGCGCGGCGCGAAGGCCGGGGAAGCCGCGCTCGGCGACCTACGATCACCCCCCATGTCGCTTCGCCGTGTGGTGCGCGTCCTCCTCGTCCCGGTCGCGGCCCTGACCTTTCTCGGCCGGTGGCGCCACGAGCGCCGCGTCGGCCGACGGGAACAGAACGCCGACCGGTCGGCAACCGCTGTTCTTCAACCACGCCTACGGTGTCTTCGACCGCGAGACCGCCGACGCCGTCGAGCACTCCGCCTACCTGCGGGACTTCGCCGACTTCCAGGTCCGCACCACGACCGGATCGGGCGGGGAGACCTGGACCGGCCGCTACCTCATGGGACACGAGACGTATCTCGAACCGTTCGGGGTCGGTGACGTCCGCGGCCGGGACGGAACCCTCGGCGCCGGCGGAACGGGCCTCTCGGTCGAACGCGCCGGCGACCCGGCCAGGGTGACCCGACACCTGCCCCGCCACGGCGTCCCCGACCCGGTCGCCTTCCTCCAGACGCGGGACTTCGGGGACGGCGGGTGCGTGGTTCGACGCCGTCCTCACCACCGACCAGTACGACGCCCTCGGCGCCTGGGGCATGGAATACCGGCCGGAGTGCTTCGCCGACCCGCGCGGCCACACCGAGCCGCCCTCGTACCCCGGCGACATGGGCCCCGAGCGGTACCTCTCCGACGGATACCGTGATCATCCGATGCGGGACGTGACCTCGATCCGCCTCGCGGTCACCGCACGCGACCTCGCCGACACGGTGCCGTTGCTCCGGGCCGGCGGCCTCGCCGTCCCGGAGGTCGGAGGCGGAGGCGTGTCGGCGCAGGGCGGAGGGGCGGACGGGGCGTGCCCACACGCGGGCAGCAAGGTATCCGACGATCCGTCAGGTCAAGCGTCCCGGACTCTTGACTCTTGTGGCGGCAGTCGGGATTCTCGGGGAACCTTGCGCGGGACATGACAATGCACCCGCCGTCCACCGACCGGAGACATGGTGATGGCCGTGACCCGACAGCCGCACATCGGAGGCAGGCCGATCGCGGTCCTGTCCTTACTCCTCGCCATGCTCGCCATGGTCCTCGGCCCCACCCAGGGGGCCGCGGCGGCCGACCCCGACTGGTGGGACCCGGTGGCCCGCCCGGCGCCGGACTCCGCGATCAACGTCACCGGCGAGCCCTTCAAGGGCACCGACGCGCAGGGCAACGTACGCGGTTTCGTCGACGCCCACGACCACATCATGTCCAACGAGGGCTTCGGCGGACGACTCATCTGCGGCAAGCCCTTCTCCGACCTCGGTGTCGCCGACGCCCTCAAGGACTGTCCCGAGCACTACCCCGACGGCTCCCTCGCCGTCTTCGACTTCATCACCAAGGGCGGCGACGGCAGGCACGACCCCACCGGCTGGCCCACCTTCAAGGACTGGCCCGCGCACGACTCCCTGACCCACCAGCAGAACTACTACGCCTGGATCGAACGCGCCTGGCGCGGCGGCCAGCGGGTGCTCGTCAACGACCTCGTCACCAACGGGGTCATCTGCTCGGTCTACTTCTTCAAGGACCGCGGCTGCGACGAGATGGCCGCCATCCGGCTCGAAGCGCAGAAGTCGTACGACATGCAGGCCTTCGTGGACAAGATGTACGGCGGACCCGGAAAGGGCTGGTTCCGGATCGTCACCGACTCCGCGCAGGCGCGTGAGGTCGTCAAGCAGGGCAAGCTCGCCGTCGTCCTCGGCGTCGAGACCTCCGAGCCGTTCGGCTGCAAGCAGATCCTCGACGTGGCCCAGTGCAGCAAGCAGGACATCGACCGCGGCCTGGACGAGCTGTACGGGCTCGGCGTGCGCAGCATGTTCCTGTGCCACAAGTTCGACAACGCCCTGTGCGGCGTCCGCTTCGACGAGGGCGCCCTCGGCACGGCCATCAACGTCGGGCAGTTCCTGTCGACCGGCACCTTCTGGCAGACCGAGAAGTGCGCCGGCCCGCAGCACGACAACCCCATCGGCCTCGCCCCCGCGCCACAGGCGCAGGGCGAACTGCCGCCGGGCGTCGCGGTCCCGACCTACGCGGCCGACGCCCAGTGCAACACCCGAGGACTCACGGCTCTGGGCGAGTACGCGGTTCGCGGCATGATGAAACGCAAGATGATGCTCGAAGTCGACCACATGAGCGTCAAGGCGGCCGGCCAGGCCTTCGACATCCTGGAAACCGAGTCCTACCCGGGCGTCATCTCCTCGCACAGTTGGATGGACCTCGGTTGGACCGAGCGGCTCTACAAGCTCGGAGGGTTCGCCGCCCAGTACATGAACGGCTCCGAGGGCTTCAGCGCGGAGGCGAAGCGCACACAGGCCCTGCGCGAGAAGTACAACGTCGGATACGGCTACGGCACCGACATGAACGGCGTCGGCGGCTGGCCCGGCCCGCGCGGCGCGAACACCCCGAACCCGGTGAAGTACCCCTTCCGCAGCACCGACGGCGGCTCGGTCATCGACCGACAGACCGCCGGACAGCGCACCTGGGACCTCAACACCGACGGAGCCGCGCACTACGGACTGGTCCCGGACTGGATCGAGGACATCCGCATCGTCGGCGGCCAGGGCGTCGTGGACGACCTCTTCCGCGGCGCCGAGTCGTACCTCCGCACATGGGGCGCGTCCGAGCACCACCAGGCCGGCGTCAACCTCGCGGCGGGCGCGGCGACCAGCGCCAGCACCTCCGAGTGGAACCCGTTCACCAGCTACGCGCCCGGCCGGGCGGTCGACGGAGACCGGGGGACCCGCTGGGCCAGCGACTGGAGCGACGACCAGTGGCTGAGCGTCGACCTCGGCTCCCAGAGGCTCGTCAAGCGCGTCACGCTCGACTGGGAACGCGCCTACGGCAGGGCCTACCGCATCGAGACCTCGGCCGACGGCAGCAACTGGCAGACGGTCTGGTCCACCACCACGGGTGACGGTGGCCTCGACACCGCCCGGTTCGCGGGCGTCCCGGCGCGTTTCGTCCGCGTCCACGGGCAGGGCCGCGGCACGCAGTGGGGCTACTCCCTCTACGAGGTCGGCGTCTACAGCGGCTGACCCCGCGGGGCGCGCGTCCGGGCGGCGCGGGCCCAGTGAGCGCGTAGGAAAGGAACACGCATGGGACGCATGCCCCTGGCCGACCGGCGGCGCCAGTTGACCGAGGCGGCGATCCGGGCGATGACGCGCGACGGCGTCGCCCGGACGACCACCCGGTCCATCGCGGCCGAGGCCAGGCTGTCCCTGAGCGTCTTCCACTACTGCTTCGACTCGAAGCAGGCCCTGCTGGAATCCGTCATCGAGACGATCACCGAGCACTGCATCGGGGTGGTCCGGGAGGCGCTCCGCCCCCGGACCACCCCGCACGCGACCACCTTGCACGAGACCATTCGGGCCGGCTTCCAGGCCTACTGGGACCACGTGGTGGCCCATCCCGGCGAGCACATGCTGACCTACGAGCTCACCCAGTACGCCGTGCGCCAGCCCGGCTTCGCCCACCTGGCCCGACGGCAGTACCAGTTGTACTCCGACACCTACGGCCTGCTCATCGAAGACCTCCGCGCCGTCATGGGATTCGAACTCGGCGTCCCGGCCGAGGTCCTCGCCCGGTACCTGGCCGCCATGACGGACGGCCTGACCCTGCACTTCCTCGTCCTGGGGGACGAGAAGGCCGCCGCGGAGATCCTGGACATGATCACCGACCACGTCACCGGCCTGGTGCGGGACGCCTGAGCGGGCCGCCGGACCCGGGGGCGCAGGGTCCGAGAACCCCAGTGGACGGTGGCCTCGGCGGGCGGTGGTCCCGGGCGGCGGTGGCCTCGGGCGGGCGGTGGCCTCGGCGGGCGGTGGCCTCGGGCGGCGGCGGCCTGGGGGTGGGGTGGCCGGCCTCAGCGGCGCGCCCGGCCCCGCGGCGTCGTCGGCACGGCGGACAGCTCGCGGTCCAGAGACCGTACGAGGGCCAGCGCGGCCGGCCGGTCCTCGGCGGGCAGGGCCCCCGCCAGGGCCCGCCACACCTCCGGGTCGTCCGCCCCCCACGGACTGCACACCCAGTCCGCCAGCAGCCTCCTGTCCGCCCGGGCGATCACGGCCGCCCGCGCCTGGTCCTCGATCCGGCGCCGCAACCGGGTGATCCCGGGGGCCGTGGAGGACGGCAGCAGGGGCCCCGGATAGCGGGAGAGGGCGGCCGGGACGGCGCCCGCCGCCAGGTGCCGGGTGACGGCGGTGAAATCGGCCTCCAGCGCGAAGGCCGCCCGATACGGGCGGGACAGCAGGTTCCGCGCACCCCACAGGCGCCGAAGCCTGGAGATCTCCGCCCGCAGCGTGACGGACGCGACGGCCTCGTCCTCGTACAGGGCGAGCGCCAACTCCTCGCCCGAAAGCCCCTCGGGGTGGTGCGCGAGCAGGGCCACGATCTCGCTGTGCCGCCGCCCCAGCGGGATCTCGCGGCCGCCGCTCACCAGCAGCGCCTCGTCACGGCCCAGCGCGGTCAGGGTGTCCTGGCCCGGGGCGGCCGGTTCCCGGAGGGCCGGCTGCGCCTCCGCCGCCCTGGCCACGGCCCGGACGAAGGCCAGCGAGTGCGGGTGGGCCAGTCCGTCCCCGCCCGTGATGTCCACCGCGCCGAGCAGTGCTCCGGTGAGCGGGTCGCGCACCGGGGCCGCCGCGCAGGTCCAAGGGTGCACGCGACGGTTGAAGTGTTCGGCTCCGAAGACCTGGACGGGTTCCCCGAGCGCGACCGCCGTCCCGGGAGCGTTGGTTCCCATCGCCGTCTCCGACCAGTGCGCGCCGGGGACGAAACCGAGCCGGTCGGCCCGGCGGATCGTACCCGGCTCGCCCTCCACCCACAGCAGCGTGCCCCGCGCGTCGCACACCGCCAGCAGGTGCGCGCCGTGTGCGGCGAAGGCGCCGACGAGGTCCCGGAACAGCGGCATTACCCGGGCCAGTGGGTGCTGGTCACGGTACGAGCGCAGCTCCGCCTCCGCCATGTCCACCCGCGGCGCGCACTCCGGGCTCACCCGGGCCCGGGCGCAGCGCCGCCAGGATTTCGCGATCACCGCCCGGACGGGAGGTTCGACGCGGCCGTCCCGCGTGAAGGCGTCGTGTGCCCGGCTCAGTACGCGGGTACGCTCCGCGGGGTCGGCCCCACGCGGCAACGCCACCGACGGATCGCCCATGTCGCCCTCCCTGGTGTCGCCACGGCCGGAGCCCGCGTCCACCGTAGTGCGCCCGTCGTCGCGACGGTCCGGCCTCGCGGATCTGTCCGGAAGGCGGCGCGTGCGGCGCGCCCCGTGGCCGGGAACGCGTGGCGGGGGTCACGCGTTGAAGGGGTAGTGGCCGACGCAGGAGGAGGTGTCCGCAGATGTCCACAGGCGGAAAGGTCGCGGTTGTCGGAGTGGTGGCAGCCCTCGTGCTGTTCGCCACGGTCGGATTCTGGGCCGGGCTCCTGGTCCTGATCGGCGTGCCCACGGTGGGGTACTTCATGCTGGACTCCTCGCAGCGGCGTCGGCTCAGGGGCATATCCGGGAAGCAGATCGGCCGCTGACGGCGGCCAGGGGGACGGACATGGAGAACGCGCGGGTCACGGCGGTCGCCGGCAACGGCGTCTACTCGTTCACCAAACCCCGGCGGGAGAGCATCACGCTCCTCGCCGGGCTCGGCGTCGAGGGGGACGTACACGCGGGGGTCACCGTCAAGCACCGCTCACGGGTGGCACAAGATCCGACCCAGCCGAACCTGCGGCAGGTCCACTTGATCCACCGGGAGCTGTTCGACGAGGTCGCCGGGGCCGGCTTCACCGTCGGACCGGGCCAGCTCGGGGAGAACGTGACCACGGAGGGCGTGGACCTCCTCGGCCTGCCGGTCGGGACCCTGCTGCGGCTCGGCGAGGAGGCGGTGGTGGAGGTGACTGGCCTGCGCAACCCGTGTCTCCAGATCGACAAGTTCCAAAAGGGGCTGCTCAAGCAGGTCGTCGGCCGGGACGAAGAGGGCCGTCCGGTACTCAAGGCCGGCGTCATGGGCGTGGTCCGGCACGGCGGCACCGTCCGCCCCGGCGATCACATCGCCGTCACCCTCCCGCCGACCCCGCACACCCGCCTCGCACGCGTCTGACGCTCGCAGGCGCCTGACGTTCGGGCGCGTCTGACGTTCGGACGCGTCTGACGTTCGGGCCCGACGCGGGGCGGGCCCTCTGTCCCTCAGGCCGGTCGACCCGCGACGCGGGCCAAGGCCGCCAGCAACCCGGGTAGTTCCGGCAGCTCGGGATGGGCGGGGAAGCCCTCCCGCGGGATGGCCAGAACCCCACCCGGCTCCTCGTCGAGCAGGACGAATGCCGCCTCGCCGGTACGCGCCACCAGCGACCAGCCGGGCCCGTCCGCCCGGAGCGTCCGCGCGCCCTCCTCCGCGAAGGAGGATCGCACCCGGCCCGGCGGCGGCGTCTGCTCCGCGTAGCCCGCGGCCTCCTCCAGCGCCCGGGCGAGACCCGGGTGGGCGGCGGCCGTGGCCCCGCCGTCCGTCGCCACGCGCTCGCGCCAGTCGGCCCACTCCCGCGCGATCTGGTCGGCGCCCAACCGGCGCTGCACGGGTCCCCACGCCTCCGCCGAGGGCGGGGCAAGCGGCACGCGTCCCGTGCCGTCCGCGCCCTGCTCGGGATCGTGCGGCTCGGGTATGCCGGAGGCGGAGACCGTGAGCTGTAGCGGCCAGCCCGCCAGCGAGACCACTATGGTCCGCTCGTCGGGGGACAGGTCGTACTCCATGCCGCAGTCCCAGGAGGCGATCGCGGTCGCCACCAGCGCGACGTCGTCCACGACGACCGTCCACCGCGCGCCGTCCTCGTCCTGGCCGAGCACCAGCCCGTACCCGTCCGCGACGGGCGGCACGCCCAGGAGCGCGCACGCCTCGGGAAAGTCGTCGCCCAGGACCGTCGGGAACCGGGTGGGGGTCAGCAACACGGCGGTCAGCACGTACAGCGAACCCCCGTCCTCCGCTTCTGACACGTGGCCTCCTCCCGATCCGGTCGCTCGCTCGTCGGCGCACCTTAACCAGTGGGTAACTCACCCGTCGAGAGCCTGCGGCAGTCGATTTTCAAGCCGCGCACGCGCACGACGAGTTGAGCTCCCACCCCGGAAGGACCGGTGTCGGGCCGGGGGAGCGGAAGGGCACGGCGCACGGCCGGACCGAGCCGGGGAGCGGATCTCGACCGTCGCCTTCAGGGCGCCCGGCCGCGCGTGGCAGTGGAAGCGGGAAGGGCTCCGCGGGCCGGCTGCCCGTCCGTCGCCCTCGCACGCCGACCCGCGACGGGGTCAGGGGCGGCGGAGGGCCACGACCAGGAACCGGTCGTCCTCGTCCGCGTACGAGGTCGTCTCCCAGCCCGCCGCCGACAGCAGCGGGTACAGGTTGGGCGCCGCCCGCAGATCGTCCGGGGACAGTTCGCGCCCATGGCGAGCGGCGAGCGCCGCCCGTCCGATCGGGTGGAACAGTGCGAGGTGCCCGCCCGGGCGGACCACCCGGGCGAGTTCACGCAGGTTCGACTCCGGATCGGGCAGGTGCGCGATCAGACCCGCCGCGAACACCGCGTCCAGCACGCCGGTGCGCAACGGCAGGCGGGCGACGTCGGCGAGCAGCAGAGTCGCGACCTCGTCCCGTCCGGCCTCCCGCGCGGCGGCCAGCATCTGCGGGGTGACATCCGCGCCGATCACCGTCCCCGCGGGCCCGACGGTCGCGCGCAGCGCGGGCAGCGCCCGCCCGGTGCCGCAGCCCGCGTCGAGCACCCGGTCCCCCGCGCGCAGACCGAAGTCGGCCACGGCGCGTGTGAAGGCCGGGCCGTCCTCGGGAAACCTGCGGTCCCAGTCCGCGGCCCGCGACCCGAAGAACTCCCGGACATGCGTGTGGTCTTCGCTCATGGCCCCATGATCTCCCACGCGCGCGCCTCCGGTCCGCCGTTCCGCGCGTCGGGCGTGGACAAGGTGACATGCGGCGTGATCGAAGACGAACGTAGCTCTGTCATATTCCAGCAGTTCCAGCGGCTTTCGAAATGCGCCCCTTGTTCGCGCCCTCACCCGCACTAGCGTCCGTTGGCCATGGGACACCTGCACCACGCCGCCTATGGCTGGCTGACACCCGCGCTGTCATACGTGATGGCCTGCATCGGCGCCGCCCTCGGGCTGCGCTGCACCGTCCGTGCCCTCGCCGCGACCGGAACCACCCGCCGCAACTGGCTCCTGACCGCCGCCTCCGCCATCGGCACCGGCATCTGGACCATGCACTTCGTCGCCATGCTCGGGTTCGAGGTCACGGGGACCGACATCCACTACGACGTTCCGCTGACCATCCTCAGCCTCCTCGTCGCCGTGCTGGTCGTCGGCGCGGGGGTCTTCGCCGTCGGTTACGGCAGGGGCCGCGGCAGGGCCCTGGTCCTCGGCGGCCTCACCACCGGCCTCGGCGTCGCGAGCATGCACTACCTGGGCATGGCCGCCCTGCGCCTGCACGGCACGGTCTCCTACCGTCCGCTCACCGTCGGGCTCTCGGTCGCCATCGCCGTCGTCGCCGCGACCGCCGCCCTGTGGGCCGCCCTCCACATCAAGTCGCCGCTGGCCGTCGCCGTCGCCTCGCTCGTCATGGGCGCGGCCGTCAGCAGCATGCACTACACCGGAATGCTGGCTGTCGCCGTCCGCGTCACCCCCTCCGACGCGGCCCTGCCCGGCGCGACCGCCATGCAGTTCATCTTCCCCCTCGCCGTCGGACTGGGCTCTTACCTCTTCCTCACCTCCGCGTTCGTGGCGCTGTCCCCGACCGCCGACGAACGGGCCGCCTCCACCTCGGCGCGCGACCTCGGACAGAGCGCCGTGGGAGCCCGCTGACCGTCCGGCCCCGCCGGCTCACCCGGCCCGCTCCCTCGAACGCCCGACCCGACCACACCCTCCGCACCGCCCCGAACGAGGAGCCCCATGCGCACAACCCGCAGGAGACCGGAAGCCGCGCCGCCGAGGACGTCCGCGCCCCCGGCACGTGGCCGCCGGGCGCACGCCGGGCCGGCCGCCGAGGAGCCGTCGGGCGGGTCGCCCGGGGACACCTCGCGGCGCGGGGCCCGGCGAGGCGCCGGGCCCGGCGTACGTCTGCGCCCCGGCACGGTACGCGCCAAGGTCGTCTGCCTGCTGATGGTCCCCGTCGTCTCGCTGCTCGGCCTATGGGCTTTCGCGACGGTGAGCACCGCCCAGGACATCGCCCGCCTCAGCCGCGCCCGTCGCGTCGACGCGCAGATGCGCACCCCCCTGCGGGCCGCCCTCACCGAACTCCAGGCGGAGCGGCGGGCCGCCGTCCGCTTCCTGGCCGATCCCGCGGCCGAGCAGGGCTCCGCACTGGAACAACAGGCCCGGCGCACCGACGCGGCCGTGCGCCGGCTGCGGCTCGGCGACCGGAACACCGTGGCCGACTCCGGCGACCACCCGGCGGAGGTGGTCTCCCGACTCGGCGCCTTCGTGGCCGCCGCCGAAGCGCTCGGCCCGTTCCGCAAGGAAGTCACCGACCGGCGGGCGAGCCCCGACACCGCCTACGAGACCTACACCCGCGTCGCCGACTCCGACCTCGCCGCCGCCGGGTCGCTCTCGGGCGGCCGGGACCCCGAACTCGGGGCCGCCGACCGGGTGCTGCTGGAGTTCGACCGGGCCGGGGAACTGCTGGCCCGGGAGGACGTGCTGTTCGCCCTGCCGGGGGCCCGGAACGCGGCGACGCCACGCCGCCTGACCGGTGTCATCGAGACCCGGCGCGCGGTCACCGACGCCGCCGCGCGAGACCTGCCGGACGCCGGCCGGCGCGCCTGGGAATCCGTGACGGGCAGCGCCCCCTACACCGAGCTCACCGGGGTCGAGGAACGGGCGCTGGGCGCGGCCGCGACGCCGAACGGGACGTCGGCGGGCGGGACCTCGGCGAGCGGGACGACGCCGAACGGGACGTCCGCGGGCGGGACCTCGGCCAAGGAGACCCGCGGGGTGCCCTCCGGATGGGACTCCGCGTACACCGGCGTCAGCGCTTCCCTGCGCGACATCGCGGAGGCCGCCCGTGCCGGTGCCGCCGACCGAGCCGCCCCGTTCGCCGAAGGCGCGTTCGGCGCGTCCGGCGCCGCCGTGCTGCTGGGTCTGGCCGCCGTCGCCGCCTCCCTCGTCATCTCCGTACGCATCGGGCGCGGCCTGGTCGTCGAGCTGGTCGCACTGCGCAACACCGCCCTGGAGATCGCCCACCGCAAGCTCCCGCAGGCCATGGAGCGGCTGCGGGCCGGGCGCGAGATCGACATCGACGCCGAAATCGCGCCCGCGCCGGTCGCGGACGACGAGATCACCCAGGTCGGCGAGGCGCTGTCCACCGTCAACCGGGCCGCCCTGAGCGCCGCCGTCGAACGGGCCGAACTCGCCGACGGGGTCAGCGGCGTCTTCGTCAACCTCGCCCGCCGCAGCCAGGTCCTGGTGCACAAGCAGCTCACCCTGCTCGACTCCATGGAACGGCGCGCCGACGACCCGAACGAACTCGGGGACCTCTTCCGGCTCGACCACCTCACCACCCGGATGCGGCGGCACGCCGAGAGCTTGATCATCCTCTCCGGCGCCGCTCCCGGGCGGGCATGGCGGTTGCCGGTACCGCTGACCAACGTCGTCCGCGCCGCCGTCTCCGAGATCGAGGACTACCAGCGCGTCGAGGTCCGCCGGCTCGCCGAGGCCGCCATCGTGGGCGGCGCCGTCGCCGACCTCACCCACCTGCTCGCCGAACTCATCGAGAACGCGGCCCAGTTCTCGCCGCCGCACACCAAGGTCCGGGTCAGCGGCGAGCCGGTGGGCGCCGGGTACGTCGTCGAGGTCGAGGACCGTGGGCTCGGCATGGGCGGAACGTCGCTCGACGAGGCGAACCGCCGCATCGAGCAGTCCGAGGCACTCGACCTCTTCGACAGCGACCGCCTCGGACTGTTCGTCGTCAGCCGGCTCGCGACCCGGCACGGCATCCGCGTGCACCTGCGCACGTCACCGTACGGCGGCACGACGGCGGTGGTCCTGCTTCCCAACGCGTTGATCCAGGGCGCCATCGCCCCGGGCGCCCGGCCCCACGGCGCGGAGCGGGCGCGGCCGGTCGGCGGGGCGGCTCCGGGGCCGCGCACCGAGCGGCATCCGGCGGCCGGTGACCTACGGGAACCCGCGCGTGCTGCCGCGGACCCGGACTCCGAGCCGGACCCGGACTCCGAGGACCCGTACCCCGACCTCGACTCGGAGTCGGGCCCGGGCCCGGCCGGGGGACCGGACCCGGCCGGGGCGCCGGAGCACGGGCGCCCCGCCCCGGTGGCTTCGCTCCGGCCGCGCGGTCCCGGTCGCGTCGACGGCGCGATCCGGATCCCCGCCGCACCGACGCCGGTCACCTCGCCCGTCACCAGGCCCGTCGCCGCCTCGGTGACCGAACTGCCGCGCAGGGTCCGCCAGGCCAGCCTGGTCCCGCAGCTGCGCGAGGTGCCCGACCCGGTGGACCCGGTCGCGGCGGGTCGCTTCGAGGACCCACCGGGCCGCAGCCCCGAGCAGGTCCGCGACCGGATGGCGGCGTACCGGGCCGGCTGGACCCGCGGCGCCCAGGAACAGTCCCCCCATGACGGCAGCGAAGGAGAATCACGATGATCGAACAACGGAGAACCGGTCCGGACGGGGTCCACGGGTCCGGCGAGCTGGACTGGCTACTGGACGACCTGGTGGTACGGGTCAGGGAGGTCAGCCACGTGGTGGTCCTGTCCAACGACGGCCTGGCGGTGGGTTCGTCCAGCCGGTTGAGCCGTGAGGACGCCGAACACCTGGCCGCCGTCGCTTCGGGGTTCCAGAGCCTCGCCAAGGGCGCCGGGCGACATTTCCGCACCGGTGGCGTGCGCCAGACGATGGTGGAGATGGACGACGGGTTCCTCTTCGTAGCGGCGGCCGGGGAGGGCTCCTGCATGGCCGTGCTCAGCGCCGCGGGCGCCGACATCGGGCTGATCGCCTACGAGATGGCCCGGCTGGTGAAGCGGGTCGGCGAGCACCTCTACACGCCGCCCCGGTTCACGGCGCGACCGCCTGCCGCCGGTTGAGGGCGGCGGCCGCACAGATGGAAGAGCACTGGTACGACGCGGCGGCGGGCCCGCTCGTGCGTCCGTACGCCATGACCGGAGGGCGCACCAAGCCGGGCCCGCACGGGGTCCGGTTCGACCTGATCGCCTTGGTCGTCGTGGACCGGTCGGGCCCCGAGGCCGCGGACGAGGCGCTGCTCGGTCCCGAACACCGGGCGCTGCTCGGGCTGTGCCGGGCGCAGACGCAGTCCGTGGCGGAGCTCGCGGCCGACGCCGACCTGCCGGTGGGCGTCGTACGGGTCCTGTTGGGGGACCTGCTGGAGGGAGGCCACGTGAAGGTCAGCCGCCCGGTGCCGCCTGCCCAGCTGCCCGACGAGCGGATTCTGCGGGAAGTCATCGAAGGATTGCGAGCACTGTGATGGGACTGCGGGACGACGGTCCGGCCCCGGGCGACGGAGCGGACGACGAGTCGGCGCCACTCGCCTTGAAGATCCTCGTGGCCGGTGGTTTCGGGGTCGGCAAGACCACCCTGGTCGGGTCGGTCAGCGAGATCAGGCCGCTGCGGACCGAGGAACAGCTCAGTCGCGCGGGGGAACTCGTCGACGACACGGGCGGCGTCGGCCGCAAGACGACCACGACGGTGGCCATGGACTTCGGCCGGATCACCATCAGGGCGGGGCTGTCCCTCTACCTCTTCGGCACACCGGGGCAGGACCGGTTCTGGTTCCTTTGGGACGAGCTGTCGCAGGGCGCGCTGGGTGCGGTGGTGCTGGCCGACACCCGCCGCCTGGAGGACTGTTTTCCGGCCGTCGACTACTTCGAGCACCGGCGTATCCCGTTCGTGGTGGCGGTCAACTGCTTCACCGAGGCGCGGCGGTACGGGGCGAACGAGGTGGCGCGGGCGCTGGATCTGGAACAGGGGACACCGGTCGTGCTGTGCGACGCGCGGGACAAGGACTCGGGGAAGGAAGTGCTGGTCAGGCTGGTCGAGTACGCGGGGCGGGTGCACACCGCCCGGATGCTCGACTCGGTGGGCCCCCCGACGGCGCCCCACTGATCGCCGGGCGCGGCGGTCGTCGACGGTGCGGGGGCGGCCCGGGGCGGCTCGCGGCGACCCGGGCGGGCGTCCGCCGCTCCTCTTGAGTCATTTCCGAGCCGGAGGTCCGTGCTCCTTGCCGGGAAGGAGCTGGTGGGGAAGGCTTGCGGACGACCGAGCAGGGTGGGGCGCGGCCGCGTGGGCCGCGCCGACGGGGAGGGGCTCCACATGGCACTGGACAAGCAGCTCGACTGGCTGTTGGACGATCTGACGCGCAGGGTGCCACAGGTCCGGCACGCGGTGGTGCTGTCCAACGACGGGCTGGTCACCGGTGCGAGCGCGGGGCTGGCGCGGGAGGACGCCGAGCACCTGGCGGCGGTCGCGGCCGGGCTGCAGAGCCTCGCGAAGGGTTCGGGGCGGCACTTCCGGGCCGGTGACGTGCGTCAGACGATGGTCGAGTACGACGAGGGGTTCCTATTCGTCATGGCGGCAGGCGCGGGCAGTTGCCTGTGCGCGCTGAGCGCGGCGGAGGCGGACATCGTCCAGGTCGCGTACGAGATGACACTGATGGTGAACCGGGTGGGCGAGCACCTGGGCGTCACGGAGCGGCGGATCACGGGCGGCTGACGGGAGTTGTCCACAGCCCCTGCGCCTTTCGTCGCTCTCGGTTACGGTCTTCACACAGAGTGATCGTCACTCGTGGGGGAGGACCGTGATGAACAGTGATGTGCGGGTGTGCGCCGTGTTGGACGAGCCCGGGCGGGTCGTGCCGGAAGCGCGGGCGGAGCAGCGGGCGGAGACGACGGCGGACGCCCCGCGGGAACCGCTGTTCGGTGCCGTGCGGGCGGCCCGGGAACTGGGTCTGAAGCGGGGCGAGTTGGCCCGCGCCGTCCAGCTGGGGCTGGTGCGCGCCGGGCCCCGTGCGCCCGGCGGAGCCGCCCGCTTCACCCGGGCGGAAGTGGATCGGGTCCGCGCCGCCGAGGGGTTCCCGCAGGCGCTGCGCGGGCGGGTCGAGACCGTGGCCGGCGCGGACGCCGCGGCCGAGGTGCTGGGGATCGGGCCGAGCCGGTTGACCCGGCTCGCGCGCTGCGGGCACCTCGTCCCGATCGGCTACCGGATCAACCGGTACCGGGCCGTGGTGTGGCTCTATCTGGCGGCGGAACTGCGGGAGTTCGCGGTCCGGGAGGCCGGGATGCTGACGGGGATCGCATCTCCGGCGGACCGGGAGCTGATCGCGGCCAGGACGGACCTGCGGCCGCGGGCGTGGCGCGGGCGGCATGTGGGGTTGCTGCTGAGACGGACCGCCGACCCCTGGGAGCGGGCGGCCGTACTGGCTTCCGTCCTGCCGGAGGAAGAGGTCCGGGCGGTGGTGCCCGACCCGGCGGAGCGGATCGTGCTCGCCGCCCTCGCACCCGCGCCGCCGTACGGGCATCCGCGGCTTCCGGCGGCCGCGGCCGTCGCGTCGCGGCTGTCCCGGGCGCAGGACCCGGATGAGATCCACTGGTACCGCACCAGCCTCGACTTCGCCCTGACCGGGGCGCGCGGTCAGTCGAAGTCGACGGGGGAGAGGGGGCCCACGTAGACCCAGGCCCCGCCCTCCCGGGAGAAGCCGCTGAGTTCGTGCAGGGACCCGGTGTGCCGTCCCTCGCGGTAGTGCGCCCGGAACTCCACCGACCCCTCAGTCTCGAACATCCCGCCGCGCTCGACGGCGAGCACCTCCAGCCGCTCCCAGCGCTGCCCGGGATCGAGTTCCAGACCGGCCGGGCGGGTCGAGGAGTGCCAGGAGCGCAGCAGGTAGGCGGTGTCGCCGACGGCGAACGCGCTGAAGCGGGAGCGCATGAGCAGTTCGGCGGTGGGGGCCTGCCGCCCGCCGGTGTGGAAACGGCCGCAGCACTGCGGGTAGGCGGCGGGCAGCCCGCAAGGACAGGGGAGGGCCGGCGTGGGCATGCTGGGGCTCAGTTCTTCGGGGACGAGGGAGCGGACGGCGAGGAGGAGTCCGTCGCGGCGGAGGTCGACGCCGCGGACGGATACGGGCGGAAGAGGCCTTCCTGGACCACGGAGACGAGCAGTCGGCCCTCCAGGTCGTAGATACGACCGCGGGCCAGGCCCCGGCCGCCGTGCGAGATGGGCGACTCCTGGTCGTACAGGAACCACTCGTCCGCCCGGAACGGCCGGTGGAACCACATGGCGTGATCCAGGGAGGCCATGTCGAAACCGCGCATCCCCCACAGGGGTTCGACGGGGATGCGCACGGCGTCGAGGAGGGTCATGTCACTGGCGTAGGTGAGTGCGCAGGTGTGGACGAGAGGGTCGTCGCCCAGCGGGCCGACGGCGCGCATCCACACCGCGCTGCGCGGGTCGGCGTCCTTGAGCTCCTGCGGAGTCCAGCGGAGCCGGTCCACGTACCGGATGTCGAAAGGCTGACGGCGGGCCATCCGCTCCAGCGCCTCGGGCAGCGCGCCCAGGTGCTCGCGGATCTCGTCGACCAGCTTCGGGAGCGAGTCCGGGTGGGGGAAGTCGAGGCGAGGAGGCAGTTGGTGTTCGATGCCGCCCTCCTCCGGGTGATGGAAGGAAGCGGTCAGATTGAAGATGGTCTTGCCCTGCTGGACCGCGGTGACGCGGCGCGTGGTGAAGGAACGCCCGTCGCGCACCCGCTCCACCTGGTACACGATCGGTACCCCCGGGATGCCGGGGCGCAGGAAGTACGCGTGCAGCGAGTGGACCGGGCGGTCGCTCTCGGTGGTGCGGCCGGCGGCCACCAGCGCCTGGCCGGCGACCTGCCCGCCGAAGACGCGCTGGAGGGACTCCTGGGGGCTGGCGCCCCGGAAGATGTTGACCTCGATCTGCTCCAGGTCGAGCAGATCGACCAGTCTCTCGGCGGGGTTCGTCATCAGGGGATCTCCACTGTCAGGTCCGACCGGGTCCGGCGGGTCCGGTGGTGCGGGCTTGCGGGGGCGGGTCAGAGCTCGCCGAGCTCACCGACCGAGGTGACGCGGATGACCGCCCGGCCCTCCTCGTCGGAGGCCGCGAGGTCGACCTCGGCGCTGATGCCCCAGCCATGGTCCCCGTTCGGGTCGGCGAAGGTCTGCCGGACGCGCCACAGGCCGTGCGCCGCGTCCTCCTCGATCTGCAGGAGCTTGGGTCCGCGCGCGTCGGGGCCGGTGCCGAGGTCGTCGTACTCGTCCCAGTAGCGGTCCAGGGCCTCGCCCCAGGTGTCGGCGTCCCAGCCGGAGTCGCCGTCCAGCTCTCCCAGCACGTTGACGTGGTCCAGTGCGGCCAGCTCCACCCGGCGGAACATGGCGTTGCGCACCAGGACCCGGAAGGCGCGCGAGTTCGCGGTGACGGGCTTGACCTGGTCGGCCTTCTCCTGGGCCTCCTCCGCCGTCTCCACCTCCGGGTTCGCCAGCTGCTCCCACTCGTCGAGCAGGCTGGAGTCCACCTGGCGCACCAGTTCGCCCAGCCAGGCGATGAGGTCCTGGAGGTCCTCGGACTTCAGGTCGTCGGGGATGGTGTGGTCCAGCGCCTTGTAGGCACTGGCCAGGTAGCGCAGCACGATGCCCTCGGTGCGGGCGAGTTCGTAGTAGGAGGTGAACTCGGTGAAGGTCATCGCCCGCTCGTACATGTCGCGGATGATCGACTTCGGGGAGACCGGGTGGTCGCGCACCCAGGGGTGGCTCTTGCTGTACACGTCGTAGGCGTGCAGCAGCAGCTCTTCCAGCGGCTTGGGGTAGGTGACGTCCTGGAGCCGCTCCATCCGCTCCTCGTACTCGATCCCGTCGGCCTTCATCGCGCCCACGGCCATGCCGCGTTCCTTGTTCTGCTGCGCGGCCAGGATCTGGCGGGGGTCGTCCAGGGTGGATTCGACGACCGACACCATGTCGAGGGCGTAGGAAGGGGACTCCGGGTCCAGCAGGTCGAAGGCGGCGAGCGCGAAGGTGGACAGCGGCTGGTTCAGCGCGAAGTCCTGCTGGAGGTCGACGGTGAGCCGGATGCTGCGGCCCTCCGCGTCCGGTGTGTCGAGCCGTTCGACGACGCCGCCGTCCAGCAGCGAGCGGTAGATGGCGATCGCCCGGCGGATGTGGCGCAGCTGGGCCTTGCGCGGCTCGTGGTTGTCCTCCAGGAGGTGGCGCATCGCCTGGAAGGCGTCGCCCGGACGGGCGATCACCGAGAGCAGCATGATGTTGGTGACCTTGAAGCGCGAGGTGAGCGGCTCCGGATCGGCGGCGATCAGCTTCTCGAAGGTGGTGTCCGACCACGCCACGAAGCCCTCGGGCGCCTTCTTCCGGACCACTTTGCGGCGCTTCTTGGGGTCGTCGCCGGCCTTGGCCAAGGCCTTCTCGTTCTCGATGACGTGCTCGGGCGCCTGCGCCACGACATAGCCCGCCGTGTCGAAGCCGGCCCGCCCGGCCCGGCCGGCGATCTGGTGGAACTCGCGGGCGCGAAGGGTCCGCACCCGGTTGCCGTCGTACTTGGTGAGCGCGGTGAACAGCACCGTGCGGATCGGGACGTTGACCCCCACGCCGAGGGTGTCGGTACCGCAGATGACCTTCAGCAGGCCGGCCTGGGCCAGCTTCTCCACCAGGCGGCGGTACTTGGGCAGCATGCCGGCGTGGTGCACGCCGATGCCGTGGCGGACGTAGCGGGAGAGGTTCTGGCCGAACTTGGTGGTGAAGCGGAAGTTGCCGATCAGCTCCGCGATCTTGTCCTTCTCCTCGCGGGTGCACATGTTGATGCTCATCAGCGACTGCGCCCGCTCGACCGCCTGTGCCTGGGTGAAGTGCACGATGTACACCGGGGCCTGCCGCGTCTCCAACAGCTCGGTGATGGTGTCGGTGATCGGCGTGGTGACGTACTCGTACGACAGCGGGACGGGTCGGGTCGCGGAGCGGACCACCGTGGTCGGCCGCCCGGTGCGCCGGATCAGGTCCTCCTCGAACCGCTTCATGTCGCCGAGGGTCGCCGACATCAGGACGAACTGGGCCTGCGGCAGTTCCAGCAGCGGGATCTGCCACGCCCAGCCGCGGTCCGGCTCGGCATAGAAGTGGAACTCGTCCATGACGACCTGGCCGATGTCGGCGTACTTGCCGTCGCGCAGGGCGATGGAGGCCAGTACCTCCGCCGTGCAGCAGATCACCGGCGCGTCCGCGTTCACCGAGGCGTCACCGGTCAGCATGCCGACGTTCTCGGTGCCGAAGAGCTTGCAGAGGTCGAAGAACTTCTCCGACACCAGAGCCTTGATCGGAGCGGTGTAGAAGGTGACCTTGTCCTGGGCCAGGGCGGTGAAGTGCGCCCCCGCCGCCACCAGGCTCTTCCCGGAGCCGGTCGGGGTGGACAGGATCACGTTCGCCCCGGAGACGACCTCGATCAGCGCCTCCTCCTGCGCCGGGTACAGGGTGATGCCCTGCTCCTCCGCCCACGAGGAGAAAGCCTCGAAGAGGGCGTCGGGGTCGGCGTTCGGCGGGAGCTGATCAATGAGGGTCACACCCCCCATCTTGCCTGGCTTCCCACCGGATCAGACAACCGGCGGCGGGAAGGAAGATCATCGACTGTACGCTGTGCCGTCGACGCGGCCCGAGCGAATCAGTCACCGGGGCCCTATACGACCGAACCGGGGCGGGAAAAGAACCATGATGGGTCCGGCGCACTCTCTGTCCGGCGCGGCGGCCTGGCTGGGGGTGGGGGCGGCCTCCGCGGCCGCCGGACACCCCATGCCGTGGCCCGTCCTCGTCGTCGGCGCGCTCATCTGCGCGGGCGCCGCCCTCGCCCCCGACCTCGACCACAAATCGGCGACGATCTCCCGCGCCTTCGGCCCGCTCTCCCGGGGGCTGTGCGAGGTGGTGGACAAGATCTCCTACGCCGTCTACAAGGCGACCCGTGCCCCGCGCGACGCCCGCCGCTCCGGCGGACACCGCACGTTGACCCACACCTGGCTGTGGGCCGTCCTCATCGGCGCCGGGTCCTCCGTCCTCGCGGCCACCACCGACCGCTGGGGCGTCCTCCTCCTGCTCTTCGTCCACCTCGTGCTGGCCGTCGAAGGCCTGCTGTGGCGGGCCGCCAGGATGTCCAGCGACATCCTCGTGTGGCTCCTGGGCGCCACCAGTGCCTGGATCCTGGCCGGTGTGCTCGACCAGCCCGGCAACGGGGCGGGCTGGCTGTTCACCGGACCCGGCCAGGAGTACCTGTGGCTCGGCCTGCCGATCGTGCTCGGCGCCCTGGTCCACGACATCGGCGACGCGCTGACCGTCTCCGGCTGCCCGATCCTGTGGCCGCTCCCCATCGCCGGCAAGCGCTGGTACCCCATCGGTCCGCCCAAGGTGATGCGCTTCCGGGCCGGCAGCTGGGTGGAGCTCAAGGTCCTCATGCCGGTGTTCATGCTGCTGGGCGCGGTCGGCGGCGCGGGAGCCCTGAACTTCATCTAGGCCGACCTTCGGGCAGGCCATCCCTCCCCGCCCTCCCGCCCTTCCCGCTCAGGCTCCGACCCGAGGCGCCTGCGACACATTCGGGCGAGTGCCCCGGCCGGCCGGGCGCCGGGGTCCCGGAGCCGGCCGGGGGTGCGGTTCGCGCCGTTTCGCCGCGGGTGGGGCAAAGGCGCCCGGGCCGCATACCGGCCCGCGCGAAGACGGCGCGTACGGGTCCGCGGGCGCCCCGTACGGCGCGCGGCCACCTGCCCGTGCCCGGCGACGGTACGGCGCGTACCGGCTCATTACGGCCACGGACCCGGCCATGCCCGTTTCCCCGCGATGTATAACGTTCGGCGGGCGTGACGACCGCCCGTGCGGGGGCGAGGAGCGGGTTGTGAGCGGGATAGTGATCCATCTGCCGCCGGGAAGCGGCGGCGCGGGGGGCGCGGAGCCGGGCGGCGACGGGGTGACGTTACGGCTCGGCCCGGGGCAAGTGGCGCGATTCGGGCGCGGATCGGCCACCACGCCCGTGGAACTCCGCCTCGTCGACGCCGCCATCTCCCGACTCGCGGGCGAGATCCGGGTGACCGACGACCACTGGCAGCTGAGCAATCTCAGCCCGACGCACAGCTACCTGGTGGAGAACCCCGAAGGAGCGGGCGAGTACCTGCGGGTGCCGCCGCGCCGGGCCGGGGCGCCCATCCCCTTCGAGTTCTCCCGGGTCGTGCTGCCCACCCGTCGCGACACCACCGTCTCCTTCCAGGTCTTCGCCCCCGATCACGTCTACCTCGACCCGGACGCCCTCGGCGGCGCGGGCGGCCAGTGGGGCGGACGCACGGTCACCGCCTACTCCCTGGACGAGACGGCCACCTACTTCCTCGTCCTCGTGGCGCTCTGCGAACCGCGACTGCGCGACGAGTCACCGGTCGCGGTGCCGACCACGCCCCGCATCGTCGACCGGCTCAGGGGCCATCCGGCCTGCGGCAGGCTGACGGCCCGGGCGGTCAGCTCGCACATCGACTACCTCGCCGAGGAGAAGATGCGCGTCGCCCCTCCCGGCGGGCAGGACCCCGGCCGCGGCGCCCGCCGCAACGGCAAGCGGGAGTCGATCGTCGGCCTCGCCCTGCGCTTCGGGCTCGTACGGGAGGAGCACCTGGCACTGCTGCCGCTCCGGAGCGGGACGATCCCGCACGACGAGCCGATCGGAGGAGGGGAAGGTGCACGGCCCGGCCGACACCTCGGGAAGTGACTGCACGGAACTGCTTCCGCGCGGCTACCGAGTCGGGGACTGGGAGGTCACCGAGCCCATCGCGGCCGGCGGTTGGGGGACGGTCTACGCGGGACGCGCGATCGGCGAGGACCGCCCGACGGCGCCCGGGAACCCGGCGCCCGCGGTTCCGGCGCCCGGGCGCCCGACCCCCGCCATCCCGGCGCCCGGGGTCGCCTTGAAGTTCCTGCCGACCTCGGGGCTCGCCCCGCGCCAGGCCCGCAACGTCGTGGACACCGCCCGCCGCGAGGTCGAACTCGGCCGCCGCGCCGGCCATCCCCGGCTGATCCGCCTCCTGGACTCCATCGTGCTCAACGAACCGGACCACCCCTTCCTGGACGGCGCCCTCGTCCTCGTGATGGAGCGTGCCCGGCACAGTCTGCGGGACCTCCTGCGAGCCGGCGCCCCGAGCGAGGCGGAAGGCGCCCGCCTGATCACCGAGATCTGTGAGGGACTCGCCCACCTGCACCGCACCGGCTGGGTGCACGGCGACCTCAAACCGGACAACATCCTGCTCATGGCGGACGGTTCCGTCAGACTCTCCGACTTCGGCCTCGCCGCCGAGCTCACCGGCACGCACGGCACCCACGGCTACGCGCCCCCGATGGGCACCTTCGACTACCTCCCGCCCGAGCGGTGGAAGGCCCCCCTCGGGGAACACGGCGTCGAGGTCCGACCGAGCGCCGACATCTGGGCCCTCGGGATCGTGATCCACGAGGTGTTCACCGCCGGGGCCCCGCCGTTCCCCGGCGCCACGCCCATGGCACGCGGCGCGGCGACCCAGGCGTACGCCGACGGCCGGGCCCCATTGCGCCTGGACCCCGCGGTACCGCCCTTCTGGCGCGCCCTGGCCGCCGACTGCCTGGCCCCCACCCACGCGGCCCGGGCCGCCCACACCGCCGAGAGCATCCTGGCCCGCGTCGCCGCCCGGCCACAGGCGCGCGAGGAGCCCCGTCCCGCCCCCGCGGGCCGCACCCGCCGGGCCGTCCGCGTCGCGCTCGTCTCCGCGCTGCTCTGCGGGACGGCCGCCGCGAGCGGACCGTACACCGCGGCCGACGCCCCGCACGCCCCCGGAATCCGAACGACCGACCGCATACGGGTGTTCAACGCCGAACCGAGCTGCACCTCCCGCACCGACCGGGACCCGGACTGCAGCCTCGGCCTGGCCATCGACCCCCAGCGTCCCTACACATCGGACAACGTCGTCCCGACGCGGGTGTGGCAGGGCGACGAACTGGCCGTCGACTGCTTCCTCGCGCACGGCATCCCCATCATCGACGAGCGGGACACCTGGTCCCCCCGGTGGTTCCGCGTCCGCCTGCCCGCCGGCTCCCCCCGGCTCACCGCCTGGCTGCCCGCCGTCCGCACGAAGGACCGCCCCGAGGTCCCTCCCTGCCCCGCGCCGGCCCCCGAAGGCTGACCCGCCTCCCCGCATCGCCCGCCTCCCGCCCATCCCTATCGGAGCCGGCCCGGCGCTGTCACTCCGGATCGTTCCGGATGCCCTCCGCGCCGCGACCGCGACTAGCTTGCGGGCTGTCGGCGGGCCGATCACGTGCGCACCTCGCCCCGGCACGCCGAACGCCTGTGCAGAACAAGGTGATTCCGACGCGAAGGAGCTGGAACGTGCGTGGCACGAAAGCTGGGCGTGCGAGATCCCTGACGGCGGTCCTGCTGGTCACGGCGGCGGTGACGGCCCTCGGCGGCGGCCCCGCGTCCGCGCGGAAGGCAGCCGACGTACCGGGCCCCCTCGGGCACGCCCTGACGGCGGAGTTCTACTGCGACATCCCCCCGGACCGGGACATCGCCGTCACCCGCAAGGTCTACGAGGTCGGACAGCGCCGGGGAGTGTCCGACAAGGTGATGCTCGCCGGTTTCGAGACGGGCTGGGTGGAGTCCCGGATGAACAACCTGGGCTGCGGGGACCGGGATTCGCTGGGCGTCTTCCAGCAGCGGCCCTCCCAGGGCTGGGGCTCTCCCGAGCAGGTCATGGACGTCGACTACGCGGCGAACAAGTTCTTCGAGGTCGCCCAGCAGATGGAGCCCGGCATGGAGGGCGCCGGCGCCGGGGAACTCGCCCAGGCGGTCCAGCGCTCCGGCTATCCGGAGCGCTACCCGCAGGCGGAGGGCGTCGCCCGTCAGATGCGCGACGAGGCCTTCCAGCCCTACGGGACGATCGGCGCCAGGTACGAAGCCACGGGCGGGCACGACGGCCCCCTCGGATGGCCGCTGCGCGCCGAGGAACCCGCCCAACTGGGTGGCCGGTTCCAGCTCTTCCAGAACGGGATCGTGATCTGGCATCCGGACGCGGCGTTCGCGGTGTACGGGGAGATCTTGGGGAAGTTCTGGGCGACGGACGCGGAGCGGCGTTGGGGTTTCCCGACGATGGACGAGGCGGACGCGGCGCCGGCGCCGAACGGGACGCGGGGCCGGTACCAGTTCTTCGAGCAGGGTCTGTTCATGTGGTCGTCGCGGACGGGGACGCATGTGGTCCACGGTGCGATCTATCAGGCGTTCCACGCGGGTGGTCATGAGGGCGTGTTCGGCTATCCGGTCGGTGACGAGACCGACGAGCCGGGCGGGAAGGTCCAGCGGTTCCAGAACGCGAGCATCCACTGGAGCCCCGACCGGGGCACCTGGACCACCACCAACTGAGCGGGAGACGCCATGAGATCGCTGATCCTTCGGCGCGTGGCCAAGGCGACGGCACCGCTCCTCGCGGCCCTCGCGGTCACCTTCCTCCCGGCGCCCACCGCGAGCGCCTCCGAACCTGACGGCTCGATCGGGCGCGGTGAGGTCATGGACCGCGCCTGGTCCTGGGTCGCCGAGCAGGTGCCCTACAGCCAGAGCGGCTGCCACGCCAACCAGTTCGGCTGCTACCGTCCCGACTGCTCCGGCTTCGTGTCGATGGCCTGGCACCTGGGCTCGTCCTTGACGACATGGAGTCTGTGGAACGTCACCTTCGACATCCCCGCCGCCGATCTACAACCCGGCGACGCGCTGTTGCGCGACTCCGGAGGCACGGACCACGTGGCGCTGTTCGCCCGCTGGGCCGACGCCGCCCACACCCAACCGGTGGTGCGCGAGACGTACGACTTCGGGCACGTGGCCGAGGAACGGGTGTGGGGCGACGGCCTGCGCGGGTTCACCCCCCGCCGCTACAACACGCTGGACGACCTGATGCCGTACGGCGCGATCAGGGCCAAGTACGACAGCATGGGCGGCCTCGACAGCGTGTTGGGGCCGCCGACCTCCGGTGAACGTGACTCCATGATGGGCGGCCGCTTCCAGGGCTTCCGCAACGGGATCGTGATCTGGCATCCGGACGCGGCGTTCGCGGTGTACGGGGAGATCTTGGGGAAGTTCTGGGCGACGGACGCGGAGCGGCGTTGGGGTTTCCCGACGATGGACGAGGCGGACGCGGCGCCGGCGCCGAACGGGACGCGGGGCCGGTACCAGTTCTTCGAGCAGGGTCTGTTCATGTGGTCGTCGCGGACGGGGACGCATGTGGTCCACGGTGCGATCTATCAGGCGTTCCACGCGGGCGGTCATGAGGGCGTGTTCGGTTATCCGGTCGGTGACGAGACCGACGAGCCGGGCGGGAAGGTCCAGCGGTTCCAGAACGCGAGCATCCACTGGAGCCCCGACCGGGGCACCTGGACCACCACCAACTGATCCATCCCCCTACCCCTGACCAGGAGGTCATCGTGAGCGAACACCGCCCCACCCGCAGGAGTCTCCTGAAGTCCATCGGCGGGCTCTCCGCCGCCATGGCCCTCGGTGGCGCGGGCGTCCTCGGGACGGCATCGGCCGCGAGCGCCGCCGACGACGGCTTCGGACTGCGCATCGTCGACCGCAACGAGGGCGACGCCCGCATGTGGTACTACCGTTTCCAGACCGACGCGATCGGCTGGCAGCCCGCCGTCAACGTGCTGCTCCCCGACGACTACCACACCGGCGGCCGCACCTATCCCGTCCTCTACCTCTTCCACGGCGGCGGCACCGACCAGGACTTCATCACCTTCGACCGTCTCGGCATCCGTGCCTGGACCGCCGGCAGGCCGATCATCGTCGTGATGCCGGACGGCGGCCACGCGGGCTGGTACTCCAACGCCGTCACTTCCAACACCGGCCCCCGCAACTGGGAGGCCTTCCACATCAACCAGCTCCTGCCCTGGGTCGAGGCGAACTTCCGGACGTTCGCCGAGTACGACGGCCGCGCCGTGGCCGGGTTCTCGATGGGCGGGTTCGGCGCCCTCAAGTACGCGGCCAAATACTGGGGCCACTTCGCCTCGGTGAGCTCCCACTCCGGTCCGGCCAGCGTGCGCCGTGACAACGGGGCGGTCGTCCACTGGGCCAACCTGTCCTCCGCGGCCCTCGACCTCGCGGGCGGCACGGTCTACGGCGTGCCCTGGGACCAGGCCCGGGTGACCGCCGACAACCCGGTCGAGCGCGTCGAGAGCTACCGCAACAAGCGGGTCTTCCTCGTCGCGGGCACCAGCCCCGACCCGACCAACGCGTTCGACTCTTTCAACGAGACGCAGGTCCTCGCGGGCCAGCGGGAGTTCCGCGGCCTCCTCGACCGGGCCGGGATTGCGCACGAGTGGCACGAGGAGCCCGGTGGCCACTTCGTCCGCGACTACATGATGTGGCGCGATCTCGACGGCATCATCGACCGCCTCCGCAAGGCGTAGAGGCGCCCCTCGCGGCCTCGCGGACACCACCGACCCACGCGTGGCGTCCGCGAGGCTCCCTCTCGTCCGCGAAACCCCTCGGCCGCGGCGCCACCCCACCCGCGCTTGCCGGCCTCGGGGGGCGTCTCACCCGTGCCAGGACCGCCACAGCGCCGCGTAGGCGCCGTCCGCCGCGACGAGCGCCTCGTGGGAGCCGAACTCGCTGATCCGGCCACCCTCGACCACCGCGATCACATCCGCGTCGTGCGCGGTGTGCAACCGGTGCGCGATCGCGATGACCGTCCGGCCGTCCAGCACCCGGGCCAGCGAGCGCTCCAGCTGCCGGGCCGCGCGCGGGTCCAACAGCGAGGTGGCCTCGTCCAACACCAGGGTGTGCGGATCGGCCAGCACCAACCGGGCCAGCGCGACCTGTTGCGCCTGCGCGGGAGTGAGCGCCGAGGCGCCCGAGCCGACCTCCGTGTCCAGCCCCGCGGCCAGGGCCCGCGCCCAGCCGTCCGCGTCCACCGCCTCCAACGCCGCCCACAGCTCGACGTCCCCCGCTCCCGTCCTGGCGAGGCGCAGGTTGTCCCGGAGCGATCCCACGAAGACGTGGTGCTCCTGGTTGACCAGCGCCACGTGTTCGCGCACCCGCTCCGCGGGCATCCTCGACAGCCGCGCCCCACCGAGGGTGACCTCCCCGACCCGCGGCGCGTAGATGCCCGCCAGCAGTCGGCCCAGGGTGGACTTGCCCGCGCCCGACGGACCGACCAGCGCCATCCGGGTCCCCGGCGGCACGGACATCGACACCCGGTGCAGGACGTCCACGCCCTCCCGGTAGCCGAAGCGCACCTCGTCGGCCCGGACCACCCGCCCCCGCGGCGAGACGGTCGCGTCGCCTCCGTCCGGCTCGATCTCGTGGATGCCGACGAGGCGGCCCAACGACACCTGGGCCACTTGCAGTTCATCGTACCAACGCAGGACCAGACCGATGGGGTCGACCATCATCTGGGCGAGCAGGGCGCCCGTCGTCAGCTGCCCCACCGACATCCAGCCGCGCAGCACGCAGTACCCGCCGATCATCAGCACGGAGCCGAGGATCGTCACGTAGGTGACGTTGATGACGGGGAACAGCACGGAGCGCAGGAACAACGTGTACCGCTCCCACGCGGTCCACTCGCCGATGCGCTGTTCCGAGAGCGCGACCCGGCGCCCCCCGAGGCGGTGCGCCTCGACGGTGCGGCCGGCGTCGACCGTTTCCGTCAGGGCCGCCGAGACCGCCGCGTAGCCGGCGGCCTCCGACCGGTAGGCGGAGGGCGCCCGCCGGAAGTACCAGCGACAGCCGATCACCAACACGGGCAGCGCCACCAGCGCGGCAGCCGCCAACTGCGGGGCCGTCACCGCCAGTGCCGCGAACAGCAGCCCCGCCCAGACGACGCCGACGGCCAGCTGCGGCACCGCCTCCCGCATGGCGTTGGCCAGCCGGTCGATGTCGGTGGTGATCCGCGACAGCAGATCACCGGTCCCGGCCCGCTCCAGCACCCCGGGCGGCAGCGCGACCGAGCGCACGAGGAAGTCCTCGCGCAGGTCGGCCAGCATCTCCTCCCCGAGCATCGCCCCGCGCAGCCGAACCATGCGGACGAAGCCGGTCTGGACGGCGAGCGCCAGGGCGAACAGCACGCTCACGCGCACCAGGTGCGGTTCGCGTCCCCCTGCCGAGAGGTCGTCCACGACCCGGCCCAGCAGGTACGGGCCCACCATGGAGGCGATCACCGCGACCGCGTTGACGGCCACCAGCACCGCCAGGGCCCGCCGGTGCCTTCGGAGCAGGCCGCGCACGTAGTCCCGTACGGTCGCCGAGGTGCCGACGGGCAGTGTGTCGGCCGACTCGGGGGACGCCGGGTCGTAGTGCGGCGGTGCCACGCCGATCATGCGGATTCCTCGATCTCGGTGAGTTCTTCGTCGAGCCGGTGGTCGATCTCTTCGTCGAGCCGGTGGTCGAGCTCTCCGTCCCGGGCGGTCAGGGGGAGCCCGTCGAGGCGCTGTTCCTCCGCCGTCTCGCGCGTCACGACCGCCCGGTAGCGGGGTTCGTCCCGCAGCAGTTCGCGGTGGGTCCCGGCGGGCAGCGCCACGCCCTCGTGGATGAGGACGACCCGGTCGGCGCGGTCCAGCAGCAGCGGCGAGGAGGCCAGGACCACCGTCGTACGACCGGCGCGCAGCGCCGCGACACCGTCCGCGACGCGCGCCTCGGTGTGCGAGTCGACCGCCGAGGTCGGCTCGTCCAGCACCAGCACCTCGGGGTCGGTGACCAGCGAACGGGCCAGCGCGAGCCGCTGGCGCTGTCCGCCGGAGAGTGACCGGCCGCGCTCGGTGATCCGGGCGTCCATCGGGTCCGTCACCCCTTCCGGCGCCGACTGGAGCACGGCCTCCAGCACGTCGCCGCACTGGGCGGCCTCCAGCGCGGCCGCCGGGGTCACCGCCCCGGACGCGGGTACGTCGAACAGCTCGCGCAGCGTGCCGGACAGCAACACCGGGTCCTTGTCCTGTACGAGGACGAGCCGGCGCGCGGTGTCCAGAGCGAGCTCGTCCAGTGCCACGCCGCCCAGCAACACCGAGGCGCGGTCGTCGTCTTCGTCGTCGCCCGCGGGATGCCCGCCCAGCCGTTCCGCGAGCCGTCCGGCGAGGTCGGGGTCCCCACACACGACGGCGGTGAACCGGCCCGAGGGAACCAGCAGCCCGGTCCGAGGGTCGTACAGGTCCCCGCCCGGAGGGGGGGCCGCGACAGCGCCCTCCGCCTTCGCCGGCGCCGCGCCCTCGACGCGGGTCAGCCGCAGCACCCGGGCCGCGCGCGTGGCGGAGGGCCGGGAGAACGAGTAGGCCATGGCGATCTCCTGCACGCTGCGCAAGGGGTAGAGCGACAGCGACACGGCGCTGAACACCGCGACGAGCTCACCGACGGCGAGCCGCCGGTCCAGGACGAGCGAGGAGCCGTACCAGACCACCGTGATCAGCAGAACCCCCGGCAGGAACACCTGGACGGCCGAGATCAGCGCCCACATGCGCGCACTGCGCACGGCCGCCGTGCGCACCTCCTGCGAGGCCTCGCGGTACCGGCCGAGGAACAGTTCCTCACCGCCGATGCCGCGCAGGACGCGCAGGCCCGCCACGGTGTCGGAGGCAAGTTCGGTCGCCTTGCCCGCCTTCTCCCGCTGGACGTCGGCGCGTCGGGTCGCACGGGGGAGCAGGGGCAGCGAGGAGAACGCCAGCAGGGGCATCCCGAGGGCGACGACGACACCGAGCGAGGGGGCGTACAGGACGAGGGCCACGCAGACGGCGACGAGGGCGAAGGCCGCCGCGAGGAAGCGGGAGACGGCCTCGACGAACCAGCCGATCCGCTCCACGTCGGCCGTCGACACGGCGACCACTTCGCCGGCCGCCACCTGGCGGGTCAGGGCGGAGCCGAGGTCGGCGGTCTTGCGGGCGAGCAACTGCTGCACGCGGGCGGCGGCGGTGATCCAGTTGGTGACGCTGGTCCGGTGCAGCATGGTGTCGCCGAGCGAGATGGCGACGCCGAGCAGCGCGACCAGCGCGCCGACGAGGAGCAACCGGCGGCCGTCCCCGTTCACGGCCGCCTCGACACCGAGGCCGACCGCGAACGGAAGCCCGGCGATGGCGCAGTGGTGGACCAGCCCCCAGCACAGGCTCTTGGCCTGTCCGCCGAGTTGGGTGCCGCCCAGCCAGAGCAGGAAGCGCGGGCCGGACCGGGCGTCGGGCACTCCGGGATCCGGATGCGGAAGATCGCTGATCTGCATGACGCCCCATGACGGTCGAGTGACTCAAACCACACAAGGTTCGTCTTCCGGGCCGCGCCCCCGCAATCGATTTTCTGGCGGAGCGGGTCGTCGGCAACGAGGTTTGCGGCGGCGGCGGTCGGCGTCCGGGCCGGTGAACCGCCGGTTCAGCAGCGGCGGTCGGCCGGGGCGTCGGACAGGGTGTCGAGCAGGCCGCCGAGCACCTCGCGCTGGGCGGCGGTCAGGGGCGCGAGGATCTCCTCGGCCGCGGCGGTCCGCGCGTTGCGCAGTCGGCGCAGGGTGGCGCGGCCGGTGTCGGTCAGCTCGATCCGGATGACCCGCCGGTTCGCGGGGTCGGGCGCGCGGCGCACGCAGTCGGCCGCCTCCAGGCCGTCGACCAGCGTGGTCACGGCTCGGGGGACGACTTCCAGGCGGGCGGCGAGCTCCGCCATCCGGGGCGGCTCGGCGCAGTCGTAGTGCGAGACCAGCCGGAGCAGCCTTGACTGGGCCGGAGTGATCCCGAGGGGTTCGAGGTGGCGCTTTTGGATGCGGTGGAGCCGACGGGTCAGGCGCAGCAGTTGCTCGGCGAGGACGCCGTCGTCGCTGTCGGGCGCGTCGACGCCGTCCGCGCCGGTCACGGTGCTGTCGGAAGCGGTCCTCATGCTGCGGTCCTCATGCTGCGGTCCTCATGACGGAAGAGTATCAGGACCAGACTCATTGTGAGTATAGGTAACAATGAGCTATGCTCAGGTGAGTCTCGTCAGAAGGAGGCCCATGCGCCCCAGAGAAGCCGATTGGACGCCGTCCAAGGAATCCCTCGATCCCAACCGTCCGGACCCCGCGGAACAGCCCCGCCAGCTGCGCCGCATCATGGGCCTGTTCCGGCCCTATCGCGGCCGCCTCGCCGTGGTCGGCGGACTCGTCGCCGCGTCCTCGCTGGTCTCCGTCGCCTCGCCGTTCCTCTTGAGGGAAATCCTCGACGTGGCGATACCCCAGGGGCGGACGGGCCTGCTCAGCCTGCTGGCCCTCGGTATGATCCTCACCGCCGTGGTCACCAGTGTGTTCGGCGTGCTCCAGACCCTGATCTCCACCACCGTCGGTCAGCGGGTCATGCACGACCTGCGCACCGCCGTCTACGCGCAGCTCCAGCGCATGCCGCTGGCCTTCTTCACCCGGACCCGCACCGGTGAGGTGCAGTCCCGCATAGCCAACGACATCGGCGGCATGCAGGCCACCGTCACCTCCACGGCGACCTCCCTCGTCTCCAACCTCACGGCCGTGATCGCCTCCGTCGTCGCGATGCTCGCACTCGACTGGCGGCTGACCCTCGTCTCGCTCCTGCTGCTGCCCGTCTTCGTGTGGATCAGCCGGCGGGTCGGGCGCGAGCGCAAGAAGATCACCACCCAGCGGCAGAAGCAGATGGCGGCCATGGCCGCCACCGTCACCGAGTCCCTGTCCGTCAGCGGCATCCTGCTCGGCCGTACCATGGGCCGCGCGGACTCCTTGACGCGGTCCTTCGCGGAGGAGTCCGAGAAGCTGGTCGGCCTGGAGGTGCGCTCCAGCATGGCCGGGCGCTGGCGGATGTCCACCATCGGCATCGTCATGGCCGCCATGCCGGCCCTCATCTACTGGGCCGCCGGCATAGCCCTCCAGACCGGCGCACCCTCGCTCTCCGTGGGCACCCTCGTCGCCTTCGTCACCCTCCAGCAGGGGCTGTTCCGACCGGCTGTGAGCCTCCTGTCGACCGGCGTGCAGATCCAGACCTCGCTCGCGCTGTTCGCCCGCATCTTCGAGTACCTCGACCTGCCGGTGGACATCACCGAACGCGAGGACCCGGTACGGATCGGCCGGGCGAAGGGCGAGATACGGCTGGAGGACGTGCACTTCGCCTACGACGCCAAGAGCGGGCCCACGCTCACCGGCATCGACGTCACCGTCCCCGCGGGCGGCTCCCTCGCCGTGGTCGGCCCCACCGGCTCGGGCAAGAGCACCCTCAGCTACCTGGTACCCCGGCTCTACGACGTCACCGACGGGCGGGTCGCCCTCGACGGGATCGATGTCCGCGACCTCGACTTCGACTCGCTGGCCCGGTCCATAGGCGTCGTCTCCCAGGAGACCTACCTCTTCCACGCCTCCGTCGCCGACAACCTGCGCTTCGCCAAGCCGGACGCCACCGACGAGGAGATGGTCGACGCCGCCCGCGCCGCCCAGATCCACGACCACATCGAGTCCCTGCCCGACGGGTACGACACGCTGGTCGGCGAGCGCGGCTACCGGTTCTCCGGCGGGGAGAAGCAGCGCCTGGCCATCGCCCGCACCATCCTGCGCGACCCGCCGGTCCTGATCCTCGACGAGGCGACCAGCGCGCTGGACACCCGCACGGAGCACGCGGTGCAGCAGGCCATCGACAAGCTCTCCGCGGGCCGCACCACCATCACCATCGCGCACCGACTCTCCACCGTGCGCGACGCGGACCAGATCGTCGTCCTCGACGGCGGGCGGATAGCCGAGAGCGGCACGCACGAGGAACTCCTCGCGGCCGACGGCCGGTACGCCGCCCTGGTCCGCCGGGACCGGGACGCCGAGACGGCGCCGCCGCCGGTTGAGGGCGAGCAGACGTCCGCCGCGCGCACGCCGCGTACGAAGATGAACGGGAAAGCCCACGCAGGCCCGGCGGGGGAAGTCGTGGCCGCCCCGGTGAACGTGTGACGGTGCGACCGGCACACCCGCGCGCCACCGGAGCCGGGACCAGCCGGGCAGCCGCTTCTGTCCCGACGGGTGATCGGGACGGTCAGGGCGCTGCGGCCAGTGCCGGAGCCACGGCCGTGTCGCGGGCCAGGAGGCGACGGATCTCGCGGACTGCGGCGCCGCCCGCGCGGTTGGCCCCGATGGTGGAGGCCGAGGGGCCGTAGCCGACCAGGTGGACGCGCTCGTCACGGACCGCCCGGGTGCCGTCGAGCCGGATGCCGCCGCCCGGTTCCCGCAGGCGAAGAGGGGCCAGGTGGTCGATGGCCGCCCGGAAACCGGTGGCCCAGAGGATCACATCCGCGTCCACGCTCCGCCCGTCGGCCCAGGCGACGCCGGTCGGGGTGACGCGCTCGAACATCGGCCTGCGCCGCAACACCCCCGAAACCAGCCCGGCCCGTACGGCTTCGGTCAGCGCCAGCCCGGTCACGCTGACGACGCTCTGCGGGGGCAGACCCCGGCGGACACGCTCCTCGACCAGCGCCACCGCCGCCCGGCCCTCGGCCTCGCCGAACCCGGAGTCGCGGAACACCGGCGGGCGGCGAGTCACCCACGTGGTGGCGGCCGCCACCTCGGAGAGCTCCAACAGGTGCTGCACCGCCGACGTACCACCGCCCACGACCACCACGCGAGCCCCGGCGAACGGGGCCGGTCCCGGGTAGTCCGCCGTGTGCAGGAGGCCGCCCCGGAACGTCTCCTGGCCCGGGTAGCGGGGCCAGAACGGCCGGTCCCAGGTGCCCGTGGCGTTGATCAGGGCCCGGGCCGACCAGCGGTCGCCGGACGCGGACTCCACCAGCAGCCGCCCGTCCGAGCCGTCCCGTACCGCCGTGACGTCCACCGGGCGGCGCACGCGCAGCCCGAAGCGCTCCTCGTACGCGGCGAAGTACTCCCCGATGACCTCGGACGACGGCCGCAGCGGATCGGCGCCGGTCAGTTCCATGCCGGGCAGCGCGTGCATCCCGTGCACCTTGCCGTAGGTGAGCGACGGCTGGCGGAACTGCCAGGCCCCGCCGGGGCGCGGCGCATGGTCCAGGACGACGTGGCCGATGCCCGCCCGGGCCAGATGGTAGGCGCCGGACAGGCCCGCCTGCCCCGCGCCGACGACCACCACGTCCACCGCTGTCAGTTCCCGCTCCGCGAAGTCGTTCACGGTTCTACCAACCTCGGGCCGGCCCGAGGTCTTCCCGCAGGGGCGGGAATCAGGCCGCCCGGTGCTCGCCGAGCCACTCGTAAGCGGTCTCCACGTCGAATTCCCCCGGTCCGCCGCGGAAGAACAGGCCCGCCGAGGCGAAGGCGGGGTGGTGGGCGGTGGCCGCCACCGAGGGGATCGCCAGGCACTCCATGCCCGCCGCGAGGGCGGCCTCCGCGCCCGGCGCCGCGTCCTCGACGACCACGCAGTCGGCGGGATCGGCGCCGAGCCGGCGCGCCGCCTCCATGAACACGTCCGGGGCGGGCTTGCCGCGTGCGACCTCCTCCGCGGAGACGACGACGCCCAGCAGGGCGTCCAGGCCGGTCCCGGCCAGGACGGCGTCGATCGCCTCGCGCGAGGAGCCGGACGCCACGGCCATCGGAACGCCGTCGGCGTGCAGCCGCTCCACGAACCTGCGCATCTCGGGGAACACCTCGGTCCCGGCGCGGGCCAGCTCCAGATAGGCGGCGTTCTGCTCCGCCAGCAACCGCGCGACCGGCGCGCGCAGCCCGTACCGCTCCTTGAGGATCTCCAGCGTCTCCATCGTCCCGATGCCGATGAAGGGGGAGTGCTGCTCCCAGGTGAAATCGGGGACGCCGTGCCTCTCCAGGGTGCGTCGCCCGGACTCGTAGTAGTTCGGCTCGCTGTCCACGAGGGTGCCGTCGAGATCGAATATGACGGAAAGCATCCGTTGTGCCCGTCCTGCCGGTCGTATACGTGTCACGACCATCTTGTCAGGATTTGCGCGCTTCTCTTCCCACCGCCTCGACCAGCGGCAGCAACCGGTGCGGCACCCGCTCGCGCAGGGCCACCTCGGTACGGGTGCGGACGACACCGGGAAGCCGGATGAGTCGCTGGATGACGTCCTCCAGATGGGCGTTGTCCCGGGCCGCGACCCGGGTCAGCAGGTCCCCGCCGCCCGTGATGGAGAACGCCTCGATGATCTCGGGGACCGCCGCGAGCGCGTCGCCCACCTCGTCCAGGTGCCCCTGGGTGACTTCGATGTGGACGAAGGCCAGCACCGGGTGGCCGAGCGCGGCGGGGGAGAGGACCGGGCCCGTCCCGGTGATCACCCCCGTGCGCTCCAGCCGGTCCAGCCGGGCCTGGAGGGTGCCGCGCGCGACGCCCAGCAGCCGGGCGTACTCGCGCACGCTGGTGCGCGGCTGCTTGATCAGCAGGCTCAGGATGCGGGTGTCGAGCTCGTCCACCGCCATGTCGCGACTGTACCAACGGGCCGGTGCGCCGCGACGGCGTCGCGCGCCCGGCGGCCGGGACGTCGGCGCCGTACCGCCGCCCCCACCAGGAGACCCCCGGCACGGCGGCCGCCTCCACGCCCGACCGGCAGCCGTCCTCGTGGAACCCCCACCCGTGGTACGCCCCCGCGAAGGCCGTCATCGGACGCGACAGGGCGGCCGGCAGCCGCCGGGCGGCCACCGACTCCGGCGTGGCACGGGGTGCTCGCCGGCAGGCCCGAGACACCCCCGCCCACGACGGCCGTACGCCGCCGGGGTCGTCCTCGCTCCGCCATCGTGCTCCCCCTTCCGCCGTTCCCTCGTTCTCTCGGAGCGGAAGGGGCCCGGATGGGCCCGGGGGCGGCCCCGGCACGGACCGCACCGACGGCGCGCTCCGAGCGACGCCGCCGCAGGCGCATCCGTACGGGCCTCGCACGCGGAATCCACCACGACGGGACCCGCGCGGAATCCCACGGAATGCCGAGCGGGAACCCGTGCGGAATCCTGAACGGGGGCACGAGAGCGGATACAGCCACGACGGGAGCGCCATGAAGGACGCGGAGGCCACCCACTGCCTGGTCACCGGGGCCAGCGGCTACATCGGCGGCCGACTGGTACCGGCGCTCCTCGACGCGGGACACCGGGTGCGCTGCCTCGCCCGGACGCCGGAAAAACTGCGCGACCACCCCTGGGCGGCGCGCGCCGAGGCGGTGCGAGGCGACGTCACCGACCCCGCGTCGGTCGCGGCGGCGATGCGCGGCATCGACGTCGCCTACTACCTCGTGCACGCCCTCAACTCCGGCTCCGGCTTCGAGGACCGCGACCGCGAGGCCGCGCTCGTCTTCGCCGAGCAGGCCCGGGCGGCCGGCGTCCGGCGCATCGTCTACCTCGGGGGCCTCACCCCCGAGGGCATCCCGCTACGGGACCTCTCCCCGCACCTGCGCTCCCGCGCCGAGGTCGGGGAGATCTTCCTCGACTCCGCCGTCCCGGCCACCGTCCTGCGCGCCGCCGTGATCATCGGCTCCGGCTCCGCCTCCTTCGAGATGCTGCGCTACCTCACCGAGCGACTGCCCGTCATGGTCACCCCCAGCTGGGTCGGCACGCGCTGCCAGCCCATCGCCGTACGCGACGTGCTGCGCTACCTCGTCGGCAGCGCCGGTATGCCGCCCGAGGTCAACCGGGCGTTCGACGTCGGCGGCCCGGACGTGGTCACCTACGAGGAGATGATGCGCCGCTACGCGGAGGTCGCCAAGCTCCGCAAACGGCTCATCATGCGGGTCCCGATGCTCACCCCCGGCCTCTCCAGCCACTGGATCGGCCTCGTCACCCCCGTCCCGAGGGCGCTGGCCCGCCCGCTCGCCGAGTCCCTCCGGCACGAGGTGGTCTGCCACGAGCACGACATCGCCGCCTACGTCCCCGACCCGCCCGGCGCCCCGCTCCCCTTCGACCGGGCCCTGGACCTGGCCCTTCAGCGGGTGCGCGAGGCCAAGGTGACCACCCGGTGGTCCTCCGCCGGCGTCCCCGGCGCCCCCAGCGACCCGCTGCCCACCGACCCCGACTGGGCGGGCGGCAGCCTCTACACCGACCGGCGGGAGCTGTCGGTCGACGCGTCGCCCGCCGCGCTGTGGCGGGTGATCGAGGGCATCGGCGGGGACAACGGCTGGTACTCCTTCCCGCTCGCCTGGGCGGTACGGGGCTGGCTCGACCGACTCGTCGGCGGGGTCGGCATCCGCCGCGGCCGCCGGGACGCCGCCAGGCTCCGGGTGGGCGACAGCCTCGACTTCTGGCGGGTGGAGGAGATCGAGCCGGGGGCCCTGCTGCGGCTGCGCGCCGAGATGCGACTGCCCGGCCTGGCCTGGCTGGAACTGCGCGCCGACCCCGATCCGGGGGACCGCCGACGCTCCCGCTTCCGCCAGCGCGCCCTGTTCCACCCGCGCGGGCTGCTCGGCCACATGTACTGGTGGAGCGTCTCCCCGTTCCACGCCGTGGTGTTCGGCGGGATGGCGCGCAACATCGCCAAGGCCGCCGAACGGCTGGGCGGCGAAGGCCCGTCGAGCGCATCCGTTCCGGCGACCGCCGCCGAAGTACCCGGCGCAAGCAGTACCCCACAGCCCTGACCCGGAGCGAGAGCCCATGAACGTCGCGGTGGTCCTGTACACCTCCGACCTGCGCGTGCACGACCATCCGCCGCTGCGCGCCGCGCTGTCCTCCTGCGACCAGGTGGTTCCGCTCTTCGTCCGGGACCGGGCCATCGAGGAATCCGGGTTCGGCGCGCCCAACCGGCGGGCCTTCCTCGCCGACTGCCTCGCCGCGCTGGACGACGCCCTGCGCGAGCGCGGCGGCCGCCTGGTGATCCGCTGCGGGGACGCCGTCGAGGAAGTGCTGGCGCTGGTGAAGGAGTCGGACGCCGACGAGGTGCACATGGCGGCCGGGGTGAGCGCGTACGCGCACGCCCGCGAGGAGCGGTTGCGCGCCGCCCTGGAAGCGGAGGGCAGGCGGCTGTACGTGCACGACATGGTGGTGACCGCGGTGACCCCGGGAGCCCTGCGCCCCGCCGCCTCGGACCACTTCTCCGTCTTCACGCCCTACCTGCGCCGCTGGACGGAACTGCCCCCGCGCGCCGTCACGTCCGCCCCCCGCGCGCTCCGGGTCCCCGGCTCCCTGCGGTCCGACCCGGTGCCCGAGCGCGCCGCCGTCACCGGGACCTCCCCGGGCCTGGCGCGCGGCGGCGAGCGCGAGGGGCGCCGGCTGCTGGCCGCGTGGCTTCGTACGGGCGTCGACGGCTACCACGACGCCCATGACGACTTGGCCGGCGACGCCACCTCCCGACTCTCCCCCCACCTGCACTTCGGCACCGTCTCGGCCGCCGAGGCCGTCCTCCGCGCCCGGGCGGTCACGGGTCCCGGCGCCGAGGCGTTCGTCCGTCAGCTGTGCTGGCGCGATTTCCACCACCAGGTGCTCGCCGCCCGCCCCGACGCGGCCCGCCTCGACTACCGCGCCCGCCACGACCGCTGGCGCACCGACACCGACGCGCACGAGGAGATCCGGGCCTGGAAGGAGGGCCGCACGGGCTACCCCGTCGTCGACGCGGCCATGCGCCAGTTGCGCCACGAGGGTTGGATGCACAACCGGGGCCGGCTGCTGGCCGCGAGTTTCCTCGCCAAGACCCTCTACGTGGACTGGCGGATCGGTGCCCGCCACTTCCTGGACCTCCTGGTGGACGGGGACCTCGCCAACAACCAGATGAACTGGCAGTGGGTGGCCGGCACGGGCACCGACACCCGGCCGGGCCGCGTCCTGAACCCGGTCCGTCAGGGCCTGCGCTACGACCCCGAAGGGGCGTACGTACACCGTTGGGTACCCGAACTGGCCGGGCTGCCCGCGCCGCGCGTGCACGAACCGTGGCGACTGCCGGCGGCGGAGCGCGCCCGGTTCGACTACCCCGAGCCGGTGGTGGAGCTGGCCGACGGGCTCGCCCGTTTCCGGCGGGGGCGGGGGATCGAGTGAGCGGCTCCCGGCTCCGCCGCGTCCTATCGTGAGCGGGTGGACCCCGTGCCGCCCGCCCAGCCCGACGCTCCCGCCCCGTCCGACGTCCCCGCCCCGTCCGACGCCTCCGGACGGCCGCAGGGCCCGACGTCGCTGCCCGCCGCCGCGCTGAGCACCGGCGCCGTCGCCCGCCGCCTCGGGGTCTCGCCGACCACGCTGCGGTCCTGGGAGCGCCGTTACGCCATCGGCCCGGCCCGCCGCGAGGACGGCCGGCACCGCCGCTGGACCCCCGCCGACATCGGCCGCCTGGAGCTGATGTGCCGGCTCACCGCGCAGGGCGTGCCCCCGTCCGAGGCGGCCAGGGCCGCGCTCGACGCAGCCGCCGGCGGCTCCGGGGAGGCCCGCCCGGCGACCGTGACGCCGGGCGGGTCCGCCGCCCTTCCGCTCGGGGAGGTGCGGGCGGAATGCAGGGGGCTCGCACGGGCCGCCGTACGACTGGACGCGCCGGCGGTGGAGCACCTCCTGGACACCGCGCTGGCGGAACTGGGCCCGGTCGTGGCGTGGGAGGAGGTCATCGCGCCGACCCTGCACGCCGTGGGCCGCAAATGGGCCTCGGCGGGCGAACGTTACGTCGAGGTGGAACACCTGCTGTCCTGGCACGTCTCGGGCGCCCTGCGCCGCATGCGGCCCGCGCCCCGGCGGTACGAGGTGCCCCCCGTGCTCCTGGCCTGCGCCCCGCTGGAGCAACACAGCCTGGCCGTGGAGGCGCTGGCCGCCGCCCTCGGCGAGCGGGGTCTGCCGGTCCTGATGTTCGGCCCGGCCCTGCCCGCCGAGGCGCTGCGGGAGGCGGTGCGTCGTACGGGTCCCCGAGCCGTCGTCCTGTGGGCGCAGTCGACCGCGACCGCCGACCACGCCCTGGCCCGCGCCGTCGCGGGCATCGAGTGGGGGCCGCACGGTGCCCGCGGGCACTCGGTGCTGCTGGCGGCCGGGCCCGGCTGGGGTCCGGGCGTGTCGGGACCGCGCGTCGAGCGGCTCTTCGGCCTGCGCTCGGGTCTCGTCGTCATCGAGCGGATCACGTCGGCGCCGGCTCCCCGAGCGACTGCCGCAGGACCCGCAACGCCCGACGCATGTGGCTCTTGACGGTTCCCAACGGCAGCCCCGTGCGGGCGGCGATCTGGGACTGGGTCAGGTCCCCGTAGAACGCCAGCCACAGCACGCGCTGCTGGGCCGCCGGAAGCCGGGCCAGTTCGCCGAGGACCAGCACCCGGTCGAGCGCCCGGTCGGGCTCCGGCGGCGCGTGGGCGGCGGGGGACCGGGTGCGTTCGTGGAGGGCGTGCGCGGCGGCCTCGGCGACGCGGGTCCGCCGGGTCCGGGCCTCCAACGCGTCCGCCACCTTGTGTCGGGTGATGCCGGTGAGCCAGGCCCCGAGCCCCCCGGGTCCGGGGCGGTAGTGGCGTCGGCCGCGCCAGGCGGCGAGGAACACCTGCTGGGTCACGTCCTCCGCCTCGCGTTCGTCGCCGAGGGCGCGGCGGGCGAGGGAGTGCACGAGCGGCCGCCAGTGCCGGTAGGCCGCTTCCATGGAGCGCTCGTCACCCTCGGCGAACCCCGCCGCCATGTGTGCTTCCCGGGTCGGGCCGCCGCTCGGCGGGACCTCCGTCCGCAACTCCTCGTGGATCACGTCGTCCATGGGACGAGCGTGACGAGCGGCAGCGACGGGGCCAACTCGCACCGTTTCCGCATCGAAATGCTTCCCGTGGCGTACATGACACGCTGCGGTCACCCCATCGGCGGGGCGGACCGTCTAGGGTCCAAGGATGAGCGACTTGTTGCTGGTGAGACACGGTGAGACGGCTTGGAGCGCCACCGGGCGGCACACCGGCCTCACCGACGTGCCGCTGACCGCGCGCGGCGTCGAGGAGGCCATCTCCCTCGCCCCGTTCTTCCGCGACCGCGACCCCGCGCTGGTGTTGACCAGCCCGCTGCGCCGGGCGGTCGCCACCGCGGAACTCGCCGGTCTCTCCGGCGGGGTCAGCGACCCCGACCTCCACGAATGGGACTACGGCGGCTACGAGGGCATCACCACGGCCGAGATCCGGCGGACCCGGCCCGACTGGTCGCTGTGGACCGACGGGGTCCCGCCGGGCGACGCGGAGCACCCCGGGGAGGACGCCGAACAGGTCGGCGCCCGCGCCGACCGCGCGCTGGCCCGCGTCGACAAGGTCCTCCGCGAGGACCGCGGCGACGCCGTCGTGGTGGCCCACGGCCACTTCCTGCGCGTCCTGACGGCGCGCTACCTCGGCCTGTCTCCCCGGGACGGACGGTTGTTCCTGCTGCGTACCGGCACGGTCGGCGTGCTGTCCACGGAACACGGCCTGCCGGTGGTCGCCGGCTGGAACACCCGCCCCTGAGGCTCCGGGCGGCGACTTCCCCGTCGGGCCGCCGGCCGCCCGGGGCGCGGAGCCGCCTCGCGCACCGTCGCCGCGTGCCCGAGCATGCGTATATGGCGCAGGACGGTAGGGGCGGCGGCGGTCACCAGGAGGGCGGCGGCGGTGGCGACGAGCGCTCCGCGGAGGCCGAGGCGGGGCTGAAGGCCGACGCCATCGGTTTCCTCGACGCGCTCGTCATCGGCCTGAACTCCACCTCGCCCGCCTACTCGCTGGCCGCCGTCATCGGCCCGATCGTCGCGGTGGCGGGCATCTACGCGCCGGGCGTCATGCTGGCGTCGTTCGTACCGATGCTGCTGATCGCCGCCGCCTTCTACTACCTCAACAAGGTCGACCAGGACTGCGGGACCACCTTCTCCTGGGTGACGCGGGCGATGGGCCCCTGGGCGGGCTGGTTCGGAGGTTGGGCGATCACCATGACCGGCGTGCTGGTCGTCGGCTCGCTCGCCGACGTCGCGGTGCGCTTCGGGCTGCTCGCCGCCGGCCTGGACGGGGCGGCCGCGAACGAGGCCGTCCGCCAGACGCTCGCCGTCGTCGTCATCCTGATCATGACCGCCGTCTGCGTCATCGGCACGGAGATGTCCGCCCGCGTCCAGGACGTGCTGATCCTGGCCCAGGTGTTCTTCCTCCTCGTCTTCGCCGTGGTCGCCCTCTACCGCGTCTACGCCGGCACCAGCAGCCTCGACGCGATCGAGCCGTCCGTCGAGTGGCTCAACCCCTTCGGGGCGGGTGGCGCGGCGCTCACCGGCGGACTGCTGCTCGGGGTGTTCATCTACTGGGGCTGGGAGTCCGCCGTCAACCTGACCGAGGAGGTCGAGGACTCCGCCACCGCGCCCGGCAAGGCGGGCATCTGGTCGACCGTCGTGCTGCTGGTGACGTACCTGTCGGTCGGGTACGCCGTCGTCGCGTACGCCGGGACCGGGTTCCTGACCCGGAACGCGGGCCAGGAGGAAGCGGTCTTCGGCGTGCTGGCCCACGAGGTGATGGGCGGTTGGGACTGGATGGTGCTCCTCGCGGTCTGCACCTCCGCCCTCGCCTCCACCCAGACCACGATCATCCCCGCCTCCCGCACCGCCCTGTCGATGGCCCGCCGGCACGCGCTGCCGCCGTCACTGGCGCGCGTCTCCCCCCGGTTCCGGACCCCGGACGTGAGCACCTGGTGGGTGGCCGGGATCGCCATCGGCTGGTACCTCGTGGTCAACCAGATCAGCGAGAACGCGCTCCTCGACTCGCTGACCGCGCTCTCGCTGCTGATCGCCTTCTACTACGCGCTGACCGGGCTCGCCTGCGCCGTCTACTACCGGCGCCATCTGCTGGAGAACCTCCACAACCTCCTGCTGATCGGGCTCGGGCCCGTGGTCGGCGCGGGACTGCTGATCTGGTTGCTCGTCGAGTCCGTCCACGACATGTCGGACCCGCGGACCTCGGCCGGGGGCGTCTCCTGGCTGGGCATCAGCCCGCCGCTGCTCATCGGGATCGGCATCGCCGTCGTCGGGGTGCTGGTCATGTGCTTCTGGCGGATCAAGGACGGGCGGTTCTGGCAGGAACGGCGCGGGGTGGCCGACCCGGCGCTCGTCCCGGGCCGGCACCGACCCAGACCCGAGAGCCCGGTGTGAGGCAAGGGAGGAGTACACGATGTCGTCCGTGGTCCTGGGATACGACGAGTCGCCCGGCGCGGAACGGGCCCTGCGGGTAGCCCTGGAGGTCGCCGCCGCCTTCGGCGAGCCCCTCGTCCTCGTCTTCGGCGCGGCGGCGCCGGGCGGCGCCGGAGAGGAGTACCGCGCCCACCGCGAAGCCGTCCGGCAGGCCGGGCGCGGCGCCCTCGCCCGCGCCGTGGCGGCCGCGGACGAGGCGGGCGTCCCCTCGACGGTCGAAGTGGTCGACGAGAAGCCCGCCCAAGCCCTCCTGGAGGCCGCCGACCGTCACGGGGCGCGGGTCATCATCGTCGGCACCTGGGGCGAGGGCCCCCTCCGCGGCGCCCTCCTCGGCTCGACGCCGCACAAGTTGCTGCACCTGTCGTCGGTACCGGTGCTGTGCGTGCCGACCGGGGAACGGGCCTGACCCGGGAGTCCGGGGCGTATCCGGGAACTCCCGCCCGGCCCGCGGGCGCCCGGCGCCACCCTCGCGCCACGCCTCAGTCGTAGATGTGCCCGGCGTACCGCGGGCCGTAGTGCAGCTCCCGCTTCCACCGGTCGGAGCGCAACAGCGCCTTGCCGCAGCGGAAGAACACCGAGTCGATCTCGACGACCAGCGCGACCCTCGGCCGGTTGCCCGGGGACCACCATCTCGTCGAACCGGGTATCAGGAAGAGCAGCCCCACCCGTGGATTGGCCAGGACATCGCGGAAGCTGTCGACGCGCCTGTGCCCGTGGTCGCTCCCCCGTACGACTGGTGGTCAAGACCCTTCCAGCCTGCGTCGGGGGGCGGACACATCGGGCGGCGGGCACGGGAAACGGGGCGGGGGACCGGGAAGGCGGTCCGGTCACTCGGCGATCTCCGTGCGCTCCCACCACTCGTACACGGGAACCCGCCCCTGCGGGGCGTCCCGGAACCGGGACGTGGCCTTGAAGTGCTCGTATCCGCCGCGGTGCGCCACCTTCACGTCTCGCCCGGCGCGGGGGCCGGCACCAGACGCTCCGGCAGGTCCTCCGGGCCGCCCTCCAGGGCCGCCGTGGTCGCCATGGTCGTCATGGGACCAGTCTCGCCACCCATCCGGCCCGGCGCACCTCGGCGGGCCGCTCCCCGACGCGGCGGGCAGAATTGAAGAGGCCGCCCGGGCCCGCCGCGCGGGCGCCGCACAGCCACCGCCACACTCGGCGCGCAGAAGGGGGCAGCGATGCCACCGGACCGACAGGGGGACGGCGACGCGGACCCCGGCCCCGTGCGGGGCGAGGCGGACGCGGGCCCCCTGCGGTCGGAGCCGGGCTCGCTGCTGGAGCACGTGCCGGTCGCCGTCCTCGGCTTCGACGACGAGGACCGGATCTGCTACTGGGGTCCCGGCGCGCGCAGCCTCTTCGGACACGAGGCCGCCGCCGTACTGGCCCGGCCCGCGCGGATGCTCTTCCCCGGCCGCGACCCCGGCGCCGCCGCGCTGCTCGCCGAGCGCGCCCGCAGCCTCGGTTACTGGCGCGTGCGGATGCCGGCGCTCCACCGGGACGGCACGGTCTTCGACTGTGGCTTCCGCGTCTTCCCGCTCACCGGCAGCACGGGCCGCTCGGTGGTGATGGGCCTGGCGAGCAGGAGCGTCGAGCTGGACCGGGTCAAGACCAACCTGGCGTTCCTCGACGCCCTCTTCGAGACCTGCCCGATCGGCCTGGTCATGCTGGACGAGGAACTGCGCTACGTCCACCTCAACCAGGCCCTCGCCGACATGGACGGCATCACGGTCGCCGACCACCTGGGCCGCCGGATGACGGACGTCATGGTCACCTCCGACGCCGGGGAGTTCCAGCGGCTGCTGCGGGCCGTCGCCCGGGAAGGTCGGACGGTGGTGGACACCCTCGTCGGACTGCGCACCCGAGGTCACCCCGACCGCGACCAGGTGCGGTCCGTCAGCCTCTTCCCGCTGAGCGGCGCGGTGGGCAGCCGGCGGGGCGTGGGCGGCCTCCTGGTGGACGTCACCGACCGCGAACGGGCCATCATGGAGGCCACCGCGGCCCGGCAGCGGCTGGCGCTCCTGGACCGCGCGGCCGCCGGCATCGGCACCACCCTCGACCTGAACGTCACCGCGCGCGAGCTGGTCGACGCGGTGGTCCCGGAGTTCTGCGACGCCTCCGTGGTGGAACTGGTGGAGTGGATGTACGAGCCGGAGATATTCGACCCGCGACTGCCGCTCGTGACCCGCCGGATCGCGCGGGGCACCACCCTCCCCCCGCCCGCCGAGGAACTGCTGACAGGCCTGGAACGGGTCACGTATCCGCCCGGCTCCAGCATCCACGCGATGCTCGACAGCGGCCGCCCCCTCTCGGTCCCGGTGAACGACGACTTCGTGACCAGGACCGTCGCCCACCGGGAGCGCGCCCGGCTGCTCCTGGAGAGCGGCCTCGCCTGCATCCTCATCGCCCCGCTGATCGCACGCGGCACCGTCCAGGGCATCACCATGTTCGGCCGCTCCGCGGCCCGCCCCGCCTTCACCGAGTCCGACCTCGCCCTCGCGAGCGAGTTGGCCTCGCGGGCCGCCCTGTGCCTGGACAACGCCCGCCTCTACGGCAGGGTCCAGGACATCGCGCTCACCCTCCAGCGCGCCCTGCTGCCCAGCGCACCCGTCGCGGGCCCCTACGCGGACATCGCCCACCGCTACCTGCCCGGCAGCCGGGTCACCGAGGTCGGCGGCGACTGGTACGACGTCATCCCGCTGCCCGGTGACGAGCTGGCCCTGCTCGTGGGGGACGTGATGGGACACGGCGTCCCGGCCGCCGCCGCCATGGGCCGGCTCCGCATCACGGCCAAGACGCTCGCCCGGCACACCCGCGACCCCGAGGCCCTGCTCGCGGAACTCGACACCTGCGCCCAGGAGGCGGGCATCGAACTCGCGACGTGCCTCTGCATCGGCTACGACCCCCACACCGGCCACGCCCGCGTCGCCAGCGCCGGCCACCCCCCGCCCCTGCTGCGCCACCCCGACGGGACCGTCGAGCGGATCGGCGGGGTGCTCGGCGTCCCCCTAGGGGTGGGCGGCGTGCCGTTCCGCTCGACCGGGGCGCTGATCCCCGACGGCGCCGTCGTCGCCCTCTACACCGACGGGCTCATCGAGGCCCGCGGCCAGGACATCGACGCCGGCATCGACGCCCTGTGCGACCAACTGCGCGGCCCATTGGACTGCCTGGAGGAGGCGGTAGACCGCATCTTGGCCCACCTGCTGCCCGACACCGCGACCGACGACACCGTCCTCGTGCTCGCCAGGCTCCGCCGCGCCCCTCCCACGGGGCCACAATGAGAAGGGAGAGCTCCCCGCGGGCGCCGGAGAGGCGGGACCGATGCCGTACGCAGCCGTCAGCGCACTGAGCCACGCAGGACTGCTGCGCGAGCACAACGAGGACAGCCTGGTCATCGGACCGTGGACGTTGTGCGCCACCGAGACCCGCAATCCACAGCTGCTGGTGTTCCCCCTCGGCGCGCCCCTCGTCGTCGCGGTCGCCGACGGCATCGGCGGACAGCCGGCCGGCGAGGTGGCCAGCGCGCTCGTCGTACGGCGGCTCGCGGAACTGGGGCCGTCGCTGGACGGCGAGGACGCAGTCCGCGAGGCGCTGGAGTCGTGCAACCGCGCCGTGTACGGCGCCGCCGAGCGAACGCCGGAGCTGGCGGGCATGGGAACCACCGTCGCCGGTACGGTCGTCCTGGAGGAGTCCGTGCTGACCTTCAACGTGGGGGACAGCCGGGTGCTCGACGCTTCCGACGGGGCGCTGCGCCAGGTGAGCGTCGACGACAGCCCGCCGCTTCCCCCGGGCCGCCGGACGACCTCCCTCATCACCCAGGCGCTCGGCGGTGCCCGTGACTTCCACCCCGTCACGCCGCACGTCCGTACCTCCCCCCTCACCGTCGGGGGCCGCTACCTGATCTGTACGGACGGGCTCACCGACCCGGTGCCCGAGGACGTCCTCGACGCGTTGCTGCGGGAGCACGACGACGGCCGCGCCGCCTTCGAGATGTGGCGGGCCGCCATCGACGCCGGGGGACCGGACAACATCACCCTCGCGCTGGTGCGCATCGGCGAGGCGTGACGGGCCTGGTCCGTTGGCATCCGACGGCCGACCGGAGGCCCGGTTCCCCGGGCCAATGGCACAGCCCGACGAGCCGGGGTTGAGCCAGTGGGCTCCCGGGTGGTTATCTGTGTCGTATCCATGTACTTACGGCGCCACGCAGCGCCGGACGGCAACGAGGCCGTTCCGGACGGTGGCGCCTTCGCCGTGCCCGTACGCCGCCCACCACCCCCGGGCGGACACCGGCCCGGCGCGCACCATCGCAAGGGGGGCGGCACACCGCCGTGAAGAGGATGTTCGTGGCTCCGGACCCGGGGCTGATGAGACTCAGGAACTCACTGCGCGCCGTCGTGGGCGTGGGGCTCGCCGTCGCCGCCACCCAGGCCGTGGGGCTCTCGCTGGTCGCCTCCATCACCGGGGGACTGGCCGCCCTGCTGGCGCTGTTCACCGTGCTCGACGCGAGCGTGCGCGCCCAGCGGGTGACCACCGCGCTGCTCCCCGTCGCCGGGTTCCCCGTCCTCGCCCTGGCCACCGCCCTGCACGGGCTGCCGCTCGCCCGCGACCTCGCCTTCCTGACCGTCGTCTTCGTCGGCGTCTACGCGCGCCGCTGGGGGCCGCGCGGCCACGCCCTCGGCGTCTTCGCGTTCATGAACTTCTTCATCACGCAGTTCCTGCACGCCGTGCCCGCGCAACTGCCCGAGTTGTTCGCCGCCGTCGGGTTGGCGCTGGCCGCGGCCGGCGCCGCGCGGTTCGTGCTCTGGCCCATCGAGCGACGTACACCGCCGCCGGCCGCCCCGCCCGGTCTGCCGGGCACCGGCCTGGCGCGGCCCACCACCCGGCAGGCCTTCCAGGCCACCGCCGCCTGCGCCTTCGCGCTCGGCGTCGGCCAGGTCCTCTCCCAGGACCGCTGGTACTGGGCCGTGGGCACCGCCTGGTGGATCTTCGTCAACACCGCCTCGCGCGGGGAGACCCTCGTCCGCGGCTTCCGCCGGGTCGTGGGCACCGTCACCGGGATCGCCGCCGGACTGCTGATCGCCGTACCGCTGCACGGCGCGCCCGCGCCGACGGCCGCACTGGTCGCCGTATGCGTCTTCGGGATCTTCTACACCGCCGGGCCGTCGTACTCGTGGATGATGTTCTTCGTCACCGTGATGGCCGGCCTGCTCTACGGCCTCCTCGGCGTGCTGCACCCCGGCCTGCTCCTGCTGCGCTTCCAGGAGACCGCCATCGGCGCGCTCGGCGCCGCCCTCGCCGTGGTGCTGGTGCTCCCCGTCACCACGCACGCCGCCAACGACGCCTGGATCCGGCGCGCCCTGCACTGCGTCCGGGCCTGCGCGGCGGCCTGCCACGACCGTCTGGCCGGCCACCCCGACGCGGACCCGGCCCCGCACGCCGCCGAACTCGAACTGCTGCTGGGACGCGTCCGGATGGCCCTCGCGCCGCTGGTGCACCCGCTGAGCCCGCTGCGCGCCCGCAAGGCCCGCGCGAGGCAGGTGCTGGAACTGCTCGACGCGTGCGCACGCGAGGTACGGGGCCTGGCGGCCGTCGCCGCCGACCCGCAGGCCTCGCACGACGCCCGGCTCGCGGCGGCGTGCCGGCGGGTCGAGGCGGCGGCGGAGGCGCTGACCGCCCCGGGCGCCGCCGGCCCCACCGTTTCGGCCATTGCGTCCCGGCCCGATCCCGCGGAGCCGGTCCTCGCGCACCTGCACGGTCTGGAGCACGCCCTCGTGGCGCTGCACGTCCCGCTGCGGACGCATCCGCGCGCCCCGCTCGTCGTCAGCGCCTGATCCCGGGTCCGCCGCGCGGTCGAACAGGCCCGCATGTTAGTTGACTTGCAGAAACCTTTCCGGGTCGTTCCGGAAAGATCACCCAGAGGGGTGTTCCGGCCGTCGGCCGCCCCCGCCGCTGACCTGCCCCGTGTACAACGGGTCAGGTTCACCGCACATTCATCCGGCATGTACAGGGTGGATCTGAACGGACAGGGGGTAACGGCCCGAAATGGAAATCCTTCGACAGCGCCCGGGCACCGCTCAGGTGTGGGAGGCGGCCGAGGAGTTCGTCCGGCTCTTCCACCGGGAGAACCCGGATGCCGGCGATCCGCGGGACCGGCTGGCCGCCGTGCGCGCCGAACTGGCCGAAACCGGAACCTACCGGCACACCCCGGCCGAGCTCGTCCACGGCGCCCGGGTGGCCTGGCGCAACAGCAACCGTTGCATAGGCAGGCTCTACTGGAACTCGCTGCGGGTCCGTGACCGTCGGGAACTCGCCGACGCCGACGCCATCGCCGAGGAGTGCTTCGAACACCTGCGGGAAGCCACCAACGGCGGCCGGATACGTCCCACCATCACGGTCTTCGCGCCCGATGCCCCGGACCGCCCCGGACCGCTCATCTGGAGCGAGCAGCTCATCCGCTACGCCGGGTACGGCGACCACCCCTCCATAACCGTCGGCGACGCCCGCAACGCCCCGCTCACCAGTGCCCTGCTCGACCTCGGCTGGGCGGGCGGCCCCGGCACCCCCTTCGACCTCCTGCCCCTCGTCGTACAGGGCGTCGACGACAAGCCACGCTGGTTCGACGTCCCGGCCGACTCCGTGCTGGAGGTGCCGATCCGCCACCCCGACGGCCCCGACCACTGGGACGACTGGGGCCTGCGCTGGCACGCGGTCCCGGCCATCTCCAACATGTGCCTGGAGATCGGCGGTATCCACTACCCGGCCGCCCCGTTCAACGGCTGGTACATGGGCACCGAGATCGGCGCCCGCAACCTCGCCGACACCGACCGGTACAACCTCCTCCCCGCCGTCGCCCGCAGGATGGGGCTCGACACCTCCAGCGACCGCTCGCTCTGGAAGGACCGGGCGCTGGTGGAGCTGAACCGGGCCGTCCTGCACTCCTTCGACGGGGCCGGGGTGAGCATCTCCGACCACCACACCGAGTCCCGACGGTTCCTCTCGCACCTGGAGCGCGAGGAGCGCAAGGGCCGTGCGGTGGGCGCCGACTGGTCCTGGATCGTCCCGCCGATCTCCGGGGCGGCGACGCCGGTCTTCCACCGCACCTACGAGGACCGGCCGAGCGCCACCACGTACGTACACCACGCAGGGTCCCACGAACGGGCCAGGGGACGGGACTTGGTCTAGACCTTCTGTTACCGTCGTTGCGACCGGATCCGGGACGGCGGAATGAGGCACCTGTGGATGGCGCGCGCAGCACGGACCAGGGCGGCGGACACCGGGCCTACATCGGCTCTTTCACCTCGGGGGGCGGCCGCGGCATCACCACCGCGGCCGTGGATCCGGCCACCGGGGCGCTGACGCCCCTGGCCGTCACCGAGACGGCCGCTAACCCGTCCTGTCTCACCCTCGACCGGCACACGGGCGTGCTGTACGCCGTGAGCGAGGCCGAGGACGGCGGGGTCGCCGCCTTCCGGACCGGAGGCGAGGGGCTGACCGCCCAGGGACCGCTCGCCCCGGTCGGCGCGTCGGGCCCCACCCACCTCAGCCTGGCGGGGCGGCGGCTGCTGACCGCCAACTACACCTCGGGCAGCGTCAGCAGCCTCCCGCTCGACGCCGACGGCATCCCCTCCGGGCCCCCGGCGGTCCTGGCCCACCAGGGCTCGGGGCCCGACCCGGAACGGCAGGAGGGTCCGCACGCCCACCACGTGGCGCCCGACCCGAGCGGGCGCTGGGTCCTCAGCGTGGATCTCGGGGCCGATTCCGTCCGGGTCCACGCCCTCGACCCGGCCGACGGCCGGCCGCGCCCGCACGAGGACACGGTGCTCCGGGCGGGCTCGGGGCCTCGCCATCTCGCCTTCCACCCGGACGGCGAGACGGTCTACGTCCTGCACGAGCTGGAGCCGATGTTGACCGTCTGCCGCTGGGACGCGCGGGACGGGCGGCTCGAAGCGGTCACGGAGGTCCCGGTGCTCTCCGAGGCCGCCCCGGCGGACACCCGGCCCTACCCCTCGGTCGTCGCCGTCTCTCCCGACGGGCGGTTCGCGTGGGCCGCCGTGCAGGGCGTCGACACGATCGCCGTCCTCTCGCTCGACGACGGGCCCACCAAGCCCCGGCTCACCACGAGCGTGGGCTGTGGCGGCGTCTGGCCGCGCGACCTCGTGGTGGATCCCTCGGGGCGCAGGCTGTACGTGGCCAACGAATGGTCCGGGGATGTCACCTGGTTCGACCTGGACCCGCTGACCGGCGAGCCGCGCGCGGCGGGCTCCGTCGAGGTGCCGGCGGCCGCCTGCGTGGTCTTCGGGCCGTAGGGCCGGTTCCCGGGAACGCCCGAGGGGCCCGCGTACCGGTGATCGGTGCGCGGGCCCCTCGACGCTTCGTGGAGTCGGATCAGTGGGCGGAGGCGCCCTGGGTGATGCCGAGGGCCGCGCTGTACTGGGCGACGGCCAGCTTGCCGAGCGCCGGGTAGGCGCCGAGCACCTCGCCGGTGGCGCAGCCCGCCTCCTTGCAGGCCGTGTCCAGCAGCCCCTCGGCCACCTCCGGGCCGATCAGGTACGGCGCCAGGGCGAGCTGCGTCGAACCCTCGGCGCGCAGCTGCTCGGCGATCGCGGCCACCGAGCCCTCCTGGTCCAGCGCGGCGGCCTTCACCGGCACCGCCAGGCGCGCGGCCAGCAGCATGCCGGTGATCCCGGCGGCCTGGACGGCCTCCTCGCCGCCGGTGGTGGCCAGGATGATGCCGTCGGCGGCGGTGGTGACGGTGAACAGCCGGGCCCGGTCGGCGCGCGCCAGGCCCGCCTCGGAGAGCCGCACGTGCAGGCCCTCCGCGAGCAGCGGGTGCGGACCGAGCACGTCGGCCAGCTCGGCGGCCGCGGACGAGTCCATCAGCGCCTGCCGGGCGCGGCGCAGCAGGTCGCCGTCGGGGCCGACGAGCAGGGGCACGACCACGGCGTCCGGGCCCGTCGGCGCGGGCACCTCGTGGCCGGCGGCGCGGGCGAACTCGGCACGCGCCGAGCGCTCCTGCGCGACGGCGGTGAGGACACCGGCCAGCGAGGGGAACTCGGAGCCGTCGGAGTCGTCACCCTCCAGGTAGCCGATCCGCCCGTCCAGGCCGGGCAGCTCGGAACGGCCGATGCTCAGGATCTCTTCCGCGAGCCCGCGCGAGGCGGCCGAGGGGGCACCGGGCACGGCGAGCACCAGCGCGGGCGCGCCCTCGGGCGCCACCGCGGGCTCGGGGCGGCGGTGCCGTCCGGCAGGGCGGGGTCGCGGCATTCGTACGGGCAGGCCATTCGCGGGCCCAGTGGGGGAGCTCATGGCGCCGCATGCTACTGGTTTATCGGAACCGGTTGTTCAAGCAGGGTCATTTCCGGCGGCTTCTGTCCGTATTTATCCGCTGAATGTGAGACACGGTCGGCTGTAGAGGCCACCTATCGACCGGAGTGGTTCAACCGGCGGTCGGCAGACGCCAGTCCACCGGCGCCACGCCCTGTCGCACCAGCAGGTCGTTCACCTTGCTGAACGGCCGGGAGCCGAAGAACCCGTTGGCGGCCGACATGGGCGAGGGGTGCACGGACTCGACCGCCGGCAGTTCGCCCAGCAGCGGTCGCACGTTGCGGGCGTCCCGACCCCACAGCACCGACACCAGCGGCTTCCCGCGCGCGGCCAGCGCGCGGATCGCCTGCTCGGTGACCGCCTCCCAGCCCTTGCCGCGGTGGCCGCCGGTCTTGCGCGGGGCGGTGGTGAGCGCGCGGTTGAGGAGCAGGACGCCCTGGCGGGTCCACGGGGTCAGGTCGCCGTTCGCCGGCCGGGGCACGCCGAGGTCCGCGTTCAGCTCGCGGAAGATGTTGTCCAGGCTCGGCGGCCACGGGCTGACGTCGGGCGCGACGGAGAAGGACAGGCCCATGGCGTGGCCCGGCGTCGGGTAGGGGTCCTGCCCGACGATCAGCACCTTGACCTCGTCGAAGGGCTGCTGGAAGGCGCGCAGCACGTTCGGCCCGGCCGGCAGGTAGGTCCTGCCCGCCGCGATCTCGGCGCGCAGGAAGTCGCCCATCGCGGCGACCTGCGCCGCCACCGGCTCCAGAGCCCGGGCCCAGCCCGGCTCGACGATCTCGTTCAACGGTCGTGCTGCCACGGGCAGTCACTCTACTGGCCCATTCGCCGCCCTATCGACGCAGGGCCGCCGCCCGCACGCAGAGCACGTCCGGCAGGTGCTCCGCCAGCAACTGCCAACTGTCCCCGTCGTCATGGCTCGCGTACAGCTCGCCGTTGCGGTTGCCGAAGTAGATCCCGGCCGGATCCGCGTCGTCCGTGCACAGCGCGTCCCGCAGCACGGTGCCGTAGTGGTGTTCGGTGGGCAGGCCGTTCGACAGGGGTTCCCACGTCGCCCCGGCGTCGCGGGTGCGAAAGACCCGACAGCGGCGCTCCGCCGGGACGCGGTCGGAGTCGGCGTTGAGCGGGAAGACGTAGGCGGTGTCGGGCCGGTGGGGGTGGGCGGCCACCGCGAAGCCGAAGTCGGACGGCAGCCCCGCGCCGATGTCGGTCCAGGCGGTGCCCGCGTCGTCGCTGCGGTACACCCCCCAGTGGTTCTGGAGGTACAGCCGGTCCGGGTCGGCGGCGTCCCGGGCGATCTTGTGGACGCACTGCCCGAACTCGGGCTGCGGGTCAGGCAGGAACACCGCGGAGACCCCGTGGTTGGACGGGGCCCAGCTCTCGCCGCCGTCCTCGGTCCGGAAGACGCCCGCGGTGGAGACGGCCACCGTGACCGCGTCCGGGTCGGCCGGGTGGGTGATCACCGTGTGCAGCCCCTCGCCGCCGCCGCCCGGCACCCAACGGGACCGGGTGGGGTGTTCCCACAAGGCGCGGACCAGGGTGAAGGATTCGCCGCGGTCGGTCGAGCGGAACAGCGCCGCCGGTTCCGTCCCGGCATAGACCACGTCAGGTGCCTCCGGCCCCGCCGGCTGGAGCTGCCAGACCCGTTCCAGCGAGGCGCCGGTGTCCTTCGGGAACCTCACGGCGGCGGTGGCGGGTTCGCGCCAGGTGGCGCCGAGGTCGTCGGAGGTGAAGACGGACGGTCCCCAGTGCGCGCTGTCGCCGCCCACCAGGAGGCGCGGCGCGGGCGCCCGTACGTCGATGGCGACGGCGGACACGGCCTGGGCGTTGAAGTGGGGACCGTCGAACCTCCAGGGGCCGGCGTCCGCGCGCCGGCCGATGAAGAGCCCCTTGCGGGTGCCCGCGAGCAGTAGCACGTCGGACATGGCCGACACCTCCGGACGTTCTCGTCGTGCACGGCAGCTTTCCGGCCAGTGTGCACCCGACCGCCGACAGCGGCGCGGAGCGGCGGCCCGTGGCGGCGGCGTGGCGGTGTCGGGCCACTAGTACGAGAGGTCTCGTAGTACGAGGAAATTCGTAGTACGGTGACCCTCGTACTTGCCGCCGGGTCGTCCGGTGGCGCGCGTCCCGGTGATCCCTGGAGAGACTGATGAGTGCCGCCCCGGCCGACTTCGCCGCCTTGTTCCAGCCCTACACCGTGCGGTCGGTGACCATCCCGAACCGTGTGTGGATGGCCCCGATGTGCCAGTACAGCGCCGAGCCCGACGGCCCCCGCGCGGGCGTGGCCGACGAGTGGCACGTCGCCCACTACGCGGCCCGCGCCGTCGGCGGCACCGGCCTGATCATCCAGGAGGCCACCGCCGTCTCCCCGGAAGGCCGGATCACCCCCTACGACCTCGGCCTCTGGAACGACACCCAGACCGAGGCGCTGCGCCCGATCACCGCCTTCGTCAAGGCGCAGGGCGCGGTCCCGGGCATCCAGATCGCGCACAGCGGCCGCAAGGGCTCCACCGAGCGCCCCTGGAAGGGCGGTCGGCCGGTCGGCGCCGAGGCGCACGGCTGGCAGCCGCTCGCCCCGAGCCCGGTGCCGTTCGCCGAAGGCGACCCCGTACCGCACGAGCTGACGGGGGAGGAGATCCGTACGATCGTCGCCCAGTTCGCCGGCGCCGCCCGGCGCGCCCTGGCGGCCGGCTACGAGCTCCTGGAGATCCACGGCGCCCACGGCTATCTCATCGGCGAATTCCTCTCCCCGCACAGCAACCGGCGCACCGACGAGTACGGCGGCTCCTTCGAGAACCGCACCCGCCTCGCCCTCGACATCGTGGACGCCGTACGGGAGGTGTGGCCCGAGGAACTGCCGCTGTTCTTCCGGATCTCCGCCACCGACTGGCTGGAGGAGGGGGGTTGGACCGCCGACGACACCGTCCGTCTGGCCGGACTGCTCCGGGAGCACGGTGTGGACCTGCTGGACGTCTCCACGGGCGGACTGGCCCCGCGGGTCGGCATCCCGGTCGGCCCCGGCTACCAGGTGCCCTTCGCCGCCCGGGTCAAGCGCGAGACCGGCCTGCCGACGGCCGCGGTGGGACTGATCACCGAGCCGGCCCAGGCGGAGAAGGTCCTGGCCAACGGCGAGGCCGACGCGGTCCTGCTCGGCCGCGAACTGCTCCGGGACCCCTACTGGGCCCGCCGCGCCGCCGTCGAACTGGGCGTGGAACCCCGCACGCCCGCCCCCTACCACCGCGCCTGGTGAACGCCGGGCGGCGCCGGTCGCCGCCCGCCGGCGCCCCCGCGTGTCCTACGATGGTTCTCGTACCTCGGTGCGGGCGTCCCGCGCCGTCGGCCGGCCGTGCCGACCGGATGACCGACCGGTGACCGACCGACCATGGACGAGCGAGCGAGTGGAGGAGCAGATGCCCGAACCGGCCGCCGCCACCCGCCCGCTCGCCCATCCCGAGACCGCCGAGATCAGGCTGGAGGGTGTCCTGCACGCCCTTTCCGATGCCGTCCGGCTGTCCATCGTGCGGGAACTGGCCACCGTCGACGAGGAGCTGGCCTGCTCCCACTTCGAGCTGCCGGTGACCAAGTCCACCACCACCCACCACTTCCGCGTCCTGCGCGAGGCCGGTGTCGTGCGCCAGACCTACCGGGGCACCACCAAGCTGAACGACTTGCGCCGCGCCGACCTGGAGTCCCTCTTCCCGGGCCTCCTGGACGCCGTCCTCACGGCGGCCACCGCCGAAGCGGCCCGCCTGACCGGACCGGGCGCGCACGCCTGAGGGCCGCGTCACCCGCCGTACGCCCGAGGGCGACCACCGCGGCTACCCAACCCGACGCGCGCCCGAGGGCTACGAACCGGCCGCGCCCAGCAGGCCCGCCCAGTCCGGGATCTTGACCGAACGGCGCCCCAGCGAGCGGCCCAGATCGGCCTCGGCCGTCTCGATGGCCAGCCATCCGGGCCACAACACGGGCCGCAGCCCCGCCGCGCGCATCGTGTCCAGGGGGTCCGGCCCCGGCTCGCGGCGGGCCAGCGCCCCCGCGTCCTGGAGCAGGGAGGACGCCGTCTCCTTGGCGCACGGCCGGTTGGTGCCGATCACCCCGGTGGGACCGCGCTTGATCCAGCCCGCGACGTACTCGCCGACCGAGGCCCGTCCGGCGCGCAGCACCCGGCCCGCCGCGTGCGGGACGGTGCCCGTCGTCGGGTCGAAGGGCAGCCCGGGCAGCGGCACGCCCCGGTACCCCACCGAGCGCAGCACCAGGCGCGCCTCGACGTCCTCGTACACCCCCGTGCCGCCCACCCCGCCCCGCCCGTCGGGCGCGGTCCGCTCGAACCGCACCGCGGCGGCGCTCCCGTCGGGCCCGGCCAGCACCTCCACCGGCCGCAGGTAGAACCGCAGCGTGATGTCCCGCTCCGCCGGGTCCGGGTCGGCCGCGCCCCAGGCGCGCAGCACCTCCAGGTTCCGTCGGGCCACAGCGGGCAACGCGGCGGCCGCCCCCGGGTCCGCGTACGCGGGGTCCAGCGCCAGTTCGGCGGGCCTCACCCGGACGCCCACCCCCGGCAGCGTGCCCAGCTCCCGGAGTTCCTTGGTGGTGAACTTGCCCTGGGAGGGGCCCCGTCGGGCCACCATCGACACCGCGCGCACCCCACTGGCCGCGAGCGCGCCCAGGGCGGCCTGCGGCATGTCCGTCGGGGTCAGCTCGGGCACGCCGCGGGCCAGGATGCGGGTCACGTCGACCGCGACGTTGCCCGCGCCGATCACCACCGCGGACGTGACGCCGGACAGGTCGAAGGCCGCGTCCGCCGCGTCGGGGTGGCCGCTGTACCAGGAGACGAAAGCCGTCGCCGAGTGGACGCCGGGCAACTCCTCGCCGGGGACGCCCAGATGACGGTCCTCGGCGGCGCCGACGCAGTACACGACCGCGTGGTACAGCTCACGCAGCCGGGTCACCGGCAGGGCCGGACCGCCCACCTCCACGTTGCCGAGGAAGCGGATCCGCTCGTCCTCCAGGACGGAGCGCAGGCTTCCGGTCAGCGACTTGATCTTCTCGTGGTCGGGGGCCACCCCGTACCGCACGAGCCCGTACGGCGCCGGCAGCCGGTCCAGTACGTCCACCCGGACGCCCGGCACCTCGCGCTGCTGGACCAGGGTCTGCGCGGCGTAGACCCCGCTGGGGCCCGAACCGACGACGGCGACACGAAGCACGGCGGAGCTCCTCCCGCAGGTGCTCCCAGCATGACACCGGGTGCCGTGCCCGTCAGCCCGCGGCGCGCATCCGGTGGACATCGGCGTCCCGGGTGGCCGCCGCCCCGGTCACTCAGCGCGGAAAGGTTCCCTCGGGCGGCCCTCCGGCCGGCGGGAAGCCGAGCTCCCAGTCCAGCCCGTACCGCTGGAACAGCTCGGCCCGCAGTCGAGCGGCCGGCATCGGCGCCCCCGGCAGCAACACCGCCACCACGGCACCCATCAGCAGCGCCCGCAGGAGGGGGTAGTCGGTGTCCACGTCCGTCGAGCCGTACCGGACGACGGTGTCCCGCAGCAGCTCCGCGAGGCGCTGCTGCTCCGCGCACCGGACGAAGCCGTCGGCTTGGAGGATGCCGGCCATGTGGGTGCGCATCAGGCGGGGCCGGTCCACGGCCAGCCCGAGGACGGCGTCGATGGCGCGGGCCATCCGCTCGCGGCCGTCGTCGGTCCGGGGCGGCCGCTCCAGGGCCGCCTCCAGGGTCAGGTGCATCAGCCGGTGGACGGCGGACTGGAGCAACTGGCGTTTGCCCGGGAAGTAGTACGAGATCAGGCCCCGGGCGGCTCCGGCCCGGTCGGCGATGTCGCCGAGGGTGGTGGCTTCGTAGCCGCGCTCGCCCACGAGTTCCACCGCTGCCTGGAGCAGTCGTTCCCGGGAACGCCTGCGCAATTCTTCATTGACCGATGCGCTGCGCGGGACCATGCTTACTCCTGCGTTGACTGGCTCCGGGCCAATATACTCAGCGCGCGGTCTGTTGTTCTGGGCGACGCGGGGGATCGCCCAGAACAGCGGGCCACGGCGGGCCCGAGCCGGCCGGCCCCCACGCTCGCCGGTGCCGCGCGAACGCCCGGGGCGTGTCTCAGTTCCGCCCGGGGCCCGGCAACTCGAAATGGGCGCCGACGCCCGCACCGTCCACATGGACGACGTGCCGGCCGACGCGGACGGTCTGGCTTCCGCCCGCGCGCCAGGAACCCTCGGGCCCTTCGACGCCGCCCAGGGGGGTCTACACCTCCAGGAACGTGCTCCCGTCGGTGTTCGTGCCGGTCTCGACCAGTCCGTCGCCCTCCGCGCGCAGCGCTCCGACGTCCTCGCCGGGGGAGCCGACCTCGTGGTGGAAGGTGACCCGCCGCCCGTCGTAGGACGTGGTCCCGGCGAAGCCGCGGCTGTCCGCGTAGCAGGGGCCGCTCTGGAGCCAGACGACGTGCTCGTCCTCGCGCAGCGGTCCGCCGTCGCGACTGATGCCCGCGCGCAGCCATGCGCCGGGGGTGGGTGCGTCCATGGCACCAGCCTGCCAGGCGCCGCGGTCCCGGGCGCCTCCCGGAGGCACCGGTCGGGGGAGCGGCTTTCGCGGACGGGACCGGGCCGCGGGCGCGGCGCGATCCGGAAGGGTGCGGCCTACGTGAGCGCGCTCAGGCCCGGGACGAAGGCCACCGCCAACGGGAGCGCGGGCATCAGCGTCGCCAGTGCCGTCAGCCGCAGCCGCCGGGCGGGGGACAGCCGCGGAGCGGCGGACAACAGGCGTCGCACCCGCTGGGGCACGTGCGCCTCCGGGGCGGCGCCCAGGGCGAACACCCCGCGGTCCTCGTTGAGCCCCACCAGGGCCAGCGCGACGGTGAGCCGCCCGAACCGCCGCGAGGCGACGTCGTCGGCGGCGAGCTCCACCAGGCGGTGCATCTCCGCCTCGAACGCCGCGAACACCGGCACCTGCGGGAAGCCCCCGGCCAGCGCCCGCGAGCAGTGCAGCAGCCAGTCGTGGCGGGCCGCCACGTGTCCCTGCTCGTGGGCCAGCACGGCGTCCAGTTGGCTGCCCTTCAAACGGCCCAGCGCGGCGGTGGTGACCACCAGCTGCGGGACCGTACCCGGTTGCCACCACGCCTCGGGGCGCGGCCCCTCCAGTACCACGAGACGCGCGGCCTGCGGGTCCTCCCCGGGCAACAGCGGTGCCCGCTCGCGCAGTTCGGCCCCGCGGGCGCGCCGCCGGGCCCGTGCGCGCAGCACCTCACGGGTCAGCATCGCGCCGGTCCACAGGCCGCCGGCCGCCAGTACCAGCGCGGTGGCGGCGGCCCACGCACCGCCCGCCGCGCCCAGCGCGTAGGCGTCGACCACCCCGCGCGGGGCGGCGGCGAAGAGCCGTCCGCGCACCGCCTGCCAGGCCGCCGCCGCGCTCAGCAGCATCGACAGCGCCAGGCACAGCAACACCGCGCCCACCACGCACTGCCACACCCACAGCGCCACGACCGGCTCGCGGTCGGGCCACTCGGCCCGGGCCAGCAGGCGGGGGGCGAGCACCGCGGTCAGTGCGCCGAGCAGCAGGAGAACGGCGGGGACCATCATGGCCGCCACCCTATGAGGGGGGCGCTACCTGCGGGTACGGTCCGCGCCATTGGTGACGCAGGACACGTTTCGCGACCGGTCACATGCTCAGCAGCATCGCCAACATCCCGATGCCCATGGTCAGTCGACAGGCCCGGGTCAATTCGCCGGGGGCCTCGACGACCGGCCCCGCCCCCACGGTGGCGGCCTGCGTACCGCCGGCCGCCACCAGCCGGGCCCCGCCCAGCAGGACGTACCCCGCGAAGTACACGAGCAGGGCCCCGGTCACCAGGGGCGGCCCCGCGCCCTGGCCGTGCCCGTGTACGTGCCCGGCGCCCGCCGAGAGCCCGAGGTACGCCATGTAGGCCATCGCCAGCGAACCCACGGCGTGGTGCGCGTGGTGGGCGTGGCGGGGGCCGCTCCGCAGCAGCCACAGCGCGTGCGCGGCGGCCGCGCAGAAGACGCCCAGCAAGATCCGGGGCCCCCAGGTCCCGACGCCGGAGGGCGCGGCCATCACGGCCATCCCGAGCCCCATCAGGGCCTCGGCCGCGGCCGCGCCGCGCGAGGCCCGGCCCGCTCTGCTCGCCCGCAGCAGGCAGTACGTACCGCTGGTCGCGCAGAGGGCGACGAGCAGCCAGCCGGAGACGGCGGAGGCGGTGGAGGGCAGCGGGGATTCGTGCACGGCGGAACCTCCCGGTTCGTCGGCGTCAGGGGAAGAGATGCCCCTGCGGCGGGGACCGCACGCCGCCCCGGGATAGGCTCTGCGTGCCGTACCCGGCATGTCATATGCCGATCAGATGAACGGAGTCGTCGATGTCGACCGCCCACCCCGCCGCCCTGAGCTTCCGGCCCGCCGTCGACGCGGACGTACCGGACCTGGTGGCGCTCGTCGAGTCGGCCTACCGCGGTGACGCCAGCCGGGCCGGCTGGACCACGGAGGCGGACGTCCTCGACGGTCAGCGCACCGACCCCGACGGCGTCCGCCAGATCATCGACGCCGCCGACGGCGTCCTGCTCGTCGTCGAGCGCGCGGGTGAACTCGTCGCCTGCTGCCAGCTCGAACACCGTGATGACCACGCCTACTTCGGCATGTTCGCGGTGCGCCCCGGGCTCCAGGGCGGCGGCCTCGGCAAGGAGGTCCTGGCCGAGGCCGAGCGGCGAGCCCGCGAGCAGTGGGGCGCCAAGGAGATGCGGATGACGGTGGTCAACGTACGGGAGGAGCTCATCGCCTACTACGAGCGCCGCGGCTATCGGCGCACCGGCGAGCTGAGCCCCTTCCCGTACGGCGACGAGCGCTTCGGCATCCCGCTCCGCGGCGACCTGGCCTTCGAACTGTTGGTCAAGCCGCTGTAGCCCCGCTCACCCGGCACGCCGCGTACCGCCGGGGTCGCGGGGCGCCGGGCCGGCAGCGGGGGCGGGGGGCGGACGTCCCGGCCGCCGGCTCAGGCGGTGAAGCGGCCCGTGCTGCGGATCTCCGGGAAGCCGGTGAGCGCGCCGTCCAGTTCGAGCGCCCGCGCGAGGCGCAACTGGTCCAGGGAGTCCACCGTCCAGCCGGTCACCCGCAGCCCGGCCGCGTGCGCCGCCTCCACCGTCTCCAGCGTGATCCGGCGCAGCCGCAGGGCGACGGTCCGGGCGTGGGCGGCGAGCGCCCGTTCCACGACATCGGTGCCGTGCGGGTCGGCGTACAGGATGGTGCGCAGGCCCGGCACCCGTCGGGCCGTCCCGGCGAGGACCGCCTCCTGGTGTGAGGCCACCTCCACGCGGGCGCTCAGGTCGCGGCGCAGGACCAGTTCCGCGAGCGCCCCAGCGGCGGCCTCGTCCCGCACCGAGACCTGGAGCGGAACGCGCACCGCTTCCAGCACCTCGTCCAGGACCGGTACGCGTTCGCCGTGGCCGGCGTCCAGCTCGCGCAACTCGGCCAGGGTCAGTTCGGCGACGGCTCCCGCGCCGTCGGTCGTGCGATCGACTTCTTCGTCGTGGAGGACGACGAGCCCGCCGTCCTTGCTCAGGCGCACGTCCAGCGCGATGGCGTCCATACCGCAGCGTTCCGCGCGGACGAAGGACCGCAGGGTGTTCTCCGGTTCGACACCCATGACCCCGCGGTGACCGATGGTGAGGAAAGTCAAGGTTCTCTCGCTTCCGTCGACGGCGGCTCCCGCGCGGTCGCGGTGTCCCGACCGGCCGCGCGCGGTGAGGTCGCATGCTAGTGCGCCGCGGACGGGATGGGACCGCCCGTGCGGCGCCCCGAAAGGGCCGACCGGCCGCTTCCCGTCAGGGCCGCGGGTCCCGTCCGGCCGGTGCGCCGTCACCCGCGGGTGGGCGCGTCCCCCACCCGTTGACGACCACGCCCGCCGGCCTCTACGGGAGCGGTCGGTCCCGTAGAGGCGAAGCACTTCCTGACTCGGGACGCGTCGGGCGCGGCCCTGGAGGCATCGTGAAATCCTCCGTGATCTTCGAAGTTGGGTGACGAACCGGCCTTCGGCCGTCCCGTCGTCGTTCACGGTGACCTTGGCGAGGCCGGTCCCGGTGAGCAGTGATCCGATGGTGGCGAGGATGATCCCGCCGGGGCGCGTCTGTCGCACCCACGTGGAGGGGATGCGACGGACTCCGCAGGTGGCGATCACCCAGTCGTACGGTGCGCGCCGGGGAAAGCCGAGGAGCCCGTCCCCGGTGACGGTCCAGGTGGAGTACCCGATCGCTTCCAGGGCTGTGTCCGCGCGTGCGGCGACATCCGGATCGACCTCGATCGTGGTGACGTTGTCCTCGCCCAGGCGGTGGCACATCAGGGCGGTGGAGTAGCCGGTCCCGGTGCCGATCTCCAGCACACGGTGCCCGTCCTCGACCTCCAGTTCCTCGGAGATCGCGCGGGTCGCTGCCGAGATCGCCGTCGAGACTGGTTCCGCACGCATGCGCCGTGAGCTGATCACCCTGGAGCGGGCCATGAGGCCATGGCACGATGCCCCCGTAGGCCGGGACCTTGCTGAGATCCTGGCGCCTGTCAAGGAGGGGAACTGACATGGGCGTGCCGAAGCCGATGACGCATGAGGAAATCGCCGAACACCTGGCCGGGCTGCCCGGGTGGGAGCAGGACGGTGACGTAATCACCCGTACCTATCCGATTCGCTATCACGCGGCGGTGGCAGCGATCGTCACCATTGCGGACCGGTCCCGGCGAATTCAGCACCACGCCGATCTCGACCTCCGCATCGACCACCTACGCGCGTCGATCACCACGCACGATGCCGGAAACCGTTTGACCCGGGCTGACTTCGACCTGGCGCACCGCATCGACGCGATAGTGGCCGCGCACCAGGCGCTCCCGCTGGACTGACCCTGGACGCACGAAAGCGCCCCCTCCCGGCCCGAAGGCCGAGAGGGGGCCCGTCGCAGTTCGGCAACTCGCGTCACCCGGCGGCATACCGGGCGCTACGGTCTCCCCGCCCCCGCGACCTCAGGAGCCGACCATGCGCGTCCGACTCACCGTCATCCTCGCTATCGCCGCGATCACCCTCACCGCGTGCAGCTCAAGCGACCCGAAGCCCTCGGACAAGTCGGCCCCGCGCCCCAGCTCCTCCGCGCCAGCCATAGCGCCACCGCAGCCAGCCCCCACGGCCGCGACGCTCCAACTGGGGCAGGCCGCCGAAACAGTCGGCGCCGGAGGCACTGGCCGGCTGGAGATCACACCGACGAACATCGTCTACTCCACCGGTAACAGCGTCATCAAGCCGACGAAGGCGACGTTCGCTTTCGTCGGCTACAAGGCGCGAGCGGTGACCGCGGTCGCGGCCGACCAGGCCGCGCCCATCGATGGCGGCGGCTGGAGCTGGGTAGCCCCCGACGGGCAGGCCATCGCCCAGGGCAACGGGGAAGCCTTCAACGTGGTCGCTGACTCCTTCAACGCAGGCCGCACCGTCCAGCCAGGCTCATTCGTTTTGGACGGGGCTGTGTTCGACCTGGAGACCGTCCAGGCTGGCGGCACCCTCATCTACACGGATGGGGAGGGGAAGGCGTACCGGTGGACGATGCCGAACCAGGACACAGGCCCCGAGGCAGCACAGGTCAAGAAGGAACTCACCTCGTAACGCGCGAAAGCGCCCCCTACCGCTGCCCGAAGGCGGCGCAGGGGGGCGTTGTTTTGCTCAGGGATGCCGTTACCGAGCGTCGGGCGGTCCCGGGCACTTCTCCTGCGGGTGTCGACTGGGCGCGTACAACCGTCCACGTCCGCTGGGTCATCAGCGCGGTGATCGCGACGAGGACCGCAGTGCGCATGCCGCGCACGACCACCGCCGCGCAACCCGCCGGCCACACCGTGATCAGGATGGTGTAGAGGCACAGGGCGCCGACGGCAGCCGCGAATGCCATGAGGTTGCGGCCGACGGCACTACGCCACCAGGGAGCACTGAAGTGGTAGGAGATCGCGAACACCGCGCACGCGCCGGCGGCGATCCCGGAGGCGATGACGTTGCCCACTGGTCTGCACTCAGGTGCGTCACGTGGCCCCTCCTCGCAGCGCCGCAGCGATCCGCTCGGCGAAATGGTTCTCAAGGCGGGCCGCCCGCAGCATCCTCGCAGCGGCCTCGACCTCCGGGCGCCCGGTCCTCCGCCTCTTGGCGCGCGCACCGCGCTCGATCCAGACTCGGCGGCGCGTTGGCCGGCGCGCGGCCTACCCCTGCACCCGGTCAGTCGCTTCCACCAGCGCATCGCCGCCCACCTCCCTCGCCCGAGGCAGGGAGGTCGGGACGTGTCCGGCCGTCCGGGACGGTTCCAGCAGTTCTGTGACCTGCTCGTTGTTACGGCTTGGCGGGCGGCCTCCGATTCCGTGTGTGCTGAACGCCAGGTGTCCCGCTCGTCGCGCATGTCGAGGAGCGTCGAGCGGGGGACGAGGCGGCCGGTGAGGATGAGGAGGACTACGAGGACGAGCAGGCCCGCCGCGCCGAGATTTGTCGGGCTGACCCCGATAAGCTCGTTCGCGCCCACCTCCCGGCGTGGGCCCGCATCAGACGCCCTTGGCGAGGCGAGGCTCGCGGAGTTGGTCACGTCCCGCCAATGGGCGGCGAGGCCCTTGAGGAGCGAGGTCGACGCGGCGGCTCCGGCGAGAGCGGCGGTGCGCCACATGCCGAGGTCGAGGGGGTGGTGACGACGATGGTGGCGTTGGCGCCCTGGAGGCCGGTGGAGACGACGCGTTCGGCGAGGTCTCGGGCGTATGCCGCGCCGGTCCTGATCACCAAGTCGGCGGAGGGAAGAGTTCGGACGTGGACATGCGGATCTCCTGCTCGGTCGATTCGGGTGGGACGGGAGCCGCGGCCGGTCAGGTGCCGGACGGCTTGGCGACGACGGAGACTTCGACCTTGAGCGTGCCGTTGACGAGTGCCTGCTTGATCTGGTCCGGGGTGAGGGCTGCCGCGTGGATGGCGTTGATCGTCTGGACCTGGAAAACGTCCTGCCAGACCAGCCACCAGAAGGCCGCTTTGGACGTGCCGGTCCGGGTTCCGTCCTCGTTCAGGTTCGGGAGCTGGTAGTTCCAGACGGCCGCGGCCACGGCCTGGATGTCCTCAGGGGTCACGATGTCCTCCTGGTGTGTGGGTGAGGCGAAGGAGTGCGCCCAGGCGCGGAGTTCCGCGGTACTGGCGAGCGGGCAGTAGTCCTTGTCGACCGGGCTGTCGCCGTACTGGTGGAACATCCACTTGGCCTGAATGCCGGGGTCGCCTGCCTTGCGGCCGGCGGTGGCGATCCACAGGAAGTCGCCGCAGAAGCTGGTGTTGTCGACGTTGCGCCAGTAGTCGACGTTGCAGTACATGCCGACCGGGTTGTGCGGCATGCGGCTCTTGACGTACCGGAGCCACTGCTCCTTGTACTGGAGTTGCCGGGCGTGGGAGATGTCGGTGTTGGCGTCGTCGTAACCCTCCCAGTCGAGAACGAGCAGATCGCCGGGCTGCCAGGCGACCTGCTTGAGGAAGTAGTCGGCCTCGGCTTCGACGTCGTTGCCCATGTGGGGGTAGTGGTAGGCGCCCCAGACCAGGCCGGCGGCCTTGGCGTGGTTCCGCTGGCCGAGCCACTTGGGGTTGATGTAGCTCAGCCCTTCAGTGATCTTGGTGAAGGCGAACGACAGCCCTGCGGTGTCCGGCGTGCTGCTCTGGTAGGACGCCCAGTCCTGCCCGTAGATGCCCATCGGGGTCTCACTTTCTGGTGCGTATGGCCTTCTGGGCGCGCGAGAGCCAACACCTGTGCGGCGTGGGCGCGGGAGAGATCCGGACGGGGACGGTGACGTCGCCTTGCCGGGAGAGGAGCCGGCTGAGATCGGCGGCGGTGAGATAGCCGGAGCCTGACTGTCCCCATGAGGCTCCCCAGGAATTGGTGAGCCAATACGCTCCGGTTCCGTCGTATCGGTTCAGCTCGACCTCGTGGCCACCGGCGACGCCGGAGGAGCGGTCGACGCGATCCGCCCGTCTGCCGTGGGCTCGAACATCGAGTTCAGCCAGGGAATACCCGCGGGCCGGGCCGAGCGTCTTCAGCGCCTTCGCGACCCCCAGCCCGACGAGCCGGTGTCGGTGGGCGGGTACTGGCGCCGGGGACCGCATCGAGGACGGTGGCAAGGGAGGGCAGGCCGACTGCGTACGCCTCGTCGAGGGCGTGGACTCCGGCGGTGAACCCGCCGTGTGAGGCGGCAGCCGCGGCCGGGGTGACGGTGACAGACGTTCGACCCTGCCGCCCGGCCGAGTCCGTGCCGAGGAGGCCGGTACCGGCCTTGCCCGTGCACGCGCCGAGCCGGCCCTGGTCGAGAACGGGTATCCGCCGGGTCCGGTCCACCGGCCCGATCGCGACTCCGGGGAGGACCCCGTGCGCGTAGGCCGGCGACCGTGGATCGTGTTCGACGTGCCGGCCGAGCCTGGAGGCCTGGGCCGGCAGTAGTTCGATGTGGGTCATGCACCCTCCAGGGTCATGCACCCTCCAGGGCAGAGCGAGCCGGGCTGGGCTCGGGGTGGGGGTTACCAGCCGGGCGGCAGGCGCTTCTCTGGCTTGGCGGGGTCGCCGGGGAAATCCGGTGCGGGTGCCTGTTCCGGAGTGCGGTCTGGCGGAGTTCCTTCCCGGGCCCGTTGGCGGGCCGCGATGCTCGACCTGCTCTCCGGCGGGCGGCTCGACCCGGGCGCCGGGTCGCGGCGGCACCACGCAGGAGACCTCGCTGTTCGGCGTCGACAAGGAACGGACGACCGCCGAGGCGAGGAGGCGCTGCGGATCATCGGGCGGCCCTGGCGGGAGGAGGAATCGGAGTACCACGGGGAGCTGATGGACGTCGGCCCGCATCCGATCCTGCCCCGGCCGGCCCGGACGCCGCGCCCGCCGCTGTTCCTGGCGTGCAGCCGGGCCGAGACGCCGGCGCAGGCCGCCGAGCTGGGCGTGGGCGCCCTGGTCATGGACTTCGCCGGGCCCGACTCGATCGCGGGGATGCGGACCGTCTACGACGCCGCGATCGCCCGCCGGGACGGCGGCCGCTTCGTGTCGAGCGTGGTGAACGACCACTTCGCCGTGCTCTGCCCGACCATCGTGCTCGACGACCCGCGCGAGGCCCGCCGCGTCGGCGTCCGCGGGCGGCGGTTCTTCGCCCAGTCCATCGGCCACTGGTACGGCGGTGCCGGCGTCCCGGACGAGGCGGTGGTGCCCGGCGCCGACGGGGCGGCGGGCATGCGCGAGGCGGCCGAGCAGGTCGTGGCCCGGCTGCACGAACAGGAGATCCCGGTGCGCCCCACGTCGACGGCCCCCTTCAACGCCGACCACGCCTACGGGAGCGCCGACGTCGCCATCGCGTACGTCGAACGGCTCCGCGCGGCCGGGGCCGACGAGGTGATGTGCCTCATACGGATGGGCACGGTGCCCCAGGAGGCCTGTCTGGAGACCTTGCGGCAGCGGGGCGACAAGGTGATCCTCCACTTCGCGAACGCGTGGGCCCGCAAGGCCGAATGAGGGACGGATGCGACCGTCTGCGCACCGGAGGACGGGAAGAATTCCCGTGGAGTGGGGGGTAGCGCAGGATATTTTCCCGAGTCTCCTCTTGAACAGGAGAGCCTCGCGCCCTTACGCTGCTCTGACGTGAGGTTCTCCTGTGGAGGAAGTGACATGACGGAAACTCTTGTGCCGGGCACCGGTGGCGCCGTGATAACCGCCGGGACGCGGGTGGTCGACCACCCGGCGTGGCCCGAGCTCAAGGCCGCCGTGGAGGAGATCCGCCCCTGGCAGGCCCCGGACGGTTCGATCGACTTCGACGCGGAGGGAGCCCCCGACCGGGCCGACGCCGCCGCCGCCGTCGAGCGCGTGGTCGCGGCCGTGGAGACCCTGTCGCCGCTGCTCCCGCACGCCACCGCATACCACCGCGCGCTCGCCGCGGACCTGCGCAAGTGGGCCGAGGCCGGTTTCCCCGTGCCGGACTTCCTGGACTCGCTGCTGGCCTTCCAGCCGGCCGCCCAGCGCGCCGACGGGCTCCAGCACCTCGTGGTCTTCCCGATGTACACGCAGAACGGGAACCCGGACCGCAACCTGGAGGCCGTCGTCCTGAAGATGGTCTGGCCCGAGTGGCTCTCCGAGCTGGAGCGCACCCGGTACGACAACCCGCTCTTCCTCGGCATCACCTTCGAGGACTTCACCCCCGGTTACGACACCCACTCCGCGGTGCTCTTCCCGGAGACCATCGCCGTCCGCGAGGCCCCCGAGCGCTTCACCTGGGGCGGCATCTTCTGCGACCGCGAGGCCGCCCGCTACCGCAAGGTCACCGCGGCCGCCGTCGACATCCTGGGCATCGAACTGCCCGAGGACATCGCCCGGATGGTCGAGGACCAGGAGCGCTGCGAGAAGGCCTTCGTCCTGTGGGACATGGTCCACGACCGCACGCACAGCCACGGCGACCTGCCGTTCGACCCCTTCATGATCAAGCAGCGCCAGCCGTTCTGGATGTACGGCCTGGAGGAGCTGCGCTGCGACCTCACCGCCTTCAAGGAGGCCGTGAAGCTGGAGTCCGAGGGCAACGAGCACGGGCGCGACGTGCAGTACGCCGTCCTCTTCGACCGCATGTTCCGCTTCCCGGTCTCCGGTGACCGCAACCGGAACTACGACGGCCTCGGCGGGCAGCTGCTCTTCGCCTACCTGCACAAGCACGACGTCGTGCGCTGGACGGACAACACGCTCAAGATCGACTGGATGCGCGCGCCGCAGGTCACCAACCAGCTCTGCGCCGAGATCGAGGACCTCTACCGGGCCGGCATCGACCGCCCCAAGCTCGTCCACTGGTTCAAGGCGTACGAGCTCGTCTCCACCTACCTGGCCCCCCACCCGGGCTCCAAGTGGGCCAAGGGCCCCGACGCCCTCGACCTCACGCAGCCGCCGCGCAAGCTCGTGGACGACGTGCTTCCGGACGAGTTTCCGCTGAGCATGTTCTATGAGGCGCTCGCCAAGAAGCTCAAGGGAGTGATCGCCTCCACGAAGGGCATCACTGCTGTGAACGCTGACGACGCGCAGCGAGTGGTCGCGTGACCACTCGCCCTCAGGAGGCTGCACGGATGAACGGCTCGGGGAACGACAACGGGACGCTCCAGGGAGCGGTGGTGGCGGTGGCCGGCGCCGGCGGGCCCGCCGGGCGCGCCGCCCTGCTCCGTCTCGCCGAGGCGGGCGCGACCGTCGTCGCGTCGGACGCCGACCCGGCGCGTCTGGCCGAGGCCGTGGACGCGGCCCGGTACGCGCACGGCGGCGCCACCGTCATCGGTGACACCGTCGACCTGCTCGACCTGGCCGCCACCAAGGCCTGGGCCGAGCGGATCGAGAAGGACTTCGGGCACGTCGACGGCCTGGTCCACCTCGTCGGCGGCTGGCGCGGGAGCACCTCCTTCACCGAGACGGACCTCGCGGACTGGGACTTCCTGGAGAAGCTGCTGATCCGCACCGTCGCGCACACCTCCATCGCGTTCCACGACGGCCTGCTCCGCAGCGACCGCGGCCGATACGTCCTGATCAGCCAGTCCGGCGCCCACAAGCCGGTCGCCAACAACGCCGCCTACAACGCGGGCAAGGCGGCCGCCGAGGCCTGGACGCTGGCCATGGCGGACTCCTACCGCAAGGCGGGGGGCGAGGACGGCCCGCAGGCCGCGGCTGCGATCCTGGTCATCAAGGCATTGGTGCACGACGCCATGCGCGCGGAGCGCCCCAATGCGAAGTTCGCGGGCTTCACCGACGTCAAGGAGCTGGCCGAGGCCATCGCCGGCGTATGGGACCGGCCCGCCTCCGATGTGAACGGACAGCGTCTGTGGCTCACTCCGCAACCGTGAGAACCGCGAGCGGGACGACCGACGCGCGCCGCCACCACGACCCGGCGGTGCGCGGATTCGCCAGTGACAACTACGCGGGGGTGCATCCGGAGATCCTGGAGGCCGTCGCGCTGGCCAACGGAGGCCACCAGGTCTCCTACGGCGACGACGAGTACACCGAGTACCTGCAGAAGATCTTCCGCAGCCACTTCGGCCCGTACGCGCAGGCCTTCCCCGTCTTCAACGGCACCGGCGCCAACGTCACCGCCCTCCAGGCGATGACCGACCGCTGGGGCGCCGTGGTGTGCGCCGAGTCGGCGCACATCAACGTGGACGAGGGCGGCGCGCCCGAGCGGATGGCCGGTCTGAAGCTCCTCACCGTCCCCACGCCCGACGGCAAGCTCACCCCCGAGCTCATCGACCGGCAGGCATGGGGCTGGGAGGACGAGCACCGCGCCATGCCGCAGGTCGTCTCGATCACCCAGAACACCGAACTCGGCACGGTCTACACCGTCGAAGAGATCCGGGCGATCTGCGAGCACGCGCACTCCCTGGGCATGAAGGTCCATCTCGACGGCGCCCGGATAGCCAACGCCGCGGCCTCGCTCGACGTGCCCATGCGCGCCTTCACCAACGCGGCCGGTGTGGACGTGCTCTCGTACGGCGGCACCAAGAACGGCATGATGGCCGGCGAGGCCGTGGTCGTGCTGAACCCCGACGCCGTGCGGCAGATGAAGCACATCCGCAAGATGTCGATGCAGTTGGCGTCGAAGATGAGGTTCGTGTCGGTGCAGCTCGAAGCGCTGCTCGCCAAGGACCTGTGGCTGCGCAACGCCCGCCACGCCAACGCGATGGCGCAGCGGCTCGCGGCCGGCGTCCGCGAGACGGACGGCGTCAAGATCCTCTACCCGGTGCAGGCGAACGCGGTGTTCGCGCGGCTGCCGCACGAGGTGTCGCGGCGCCTGCAGGAGCGTTACCGCTTCTACTTCTGGAACGAGATCGCCGGCGACGTCCGTTGGATGTGCAGCTTCGACACGCAGGAAGAGGACGTCGACGGCTTCCTCCAGGCGTTGAAGGAAGAGCTCGCCCGCTAACTCGATAGTCATGCGTTATGGCGCATAGGTATGCTCCTGGGTCATGGAACTGATCCAGGAGCATTCCGACATCCGCGCGTACTTGGCCGCCGACGAGGCGATCGATCACGGGCATCCCCTCGTCCGCGAGACCGCCGACGCGCTGTGGACCGCCGCCGACGGCGACCCGTACGCCTACGCCGAGGCGGCCTTCGAGTTCGTCCGCGACACCATCCCGCACTCCGGCGACTCCGGGGACACGCGCGTCACCTGGCGCGCCTCGGACGTGCTGGGCACGCGCAACGGCATCTGCCACGCCAAGTCCCACGCCCTCGTCGCCCTGTTGCGCGCCAAAGGCGTCCCGGCGGCCCTGTGCTACCAGCGCCTCACGGAGGACGACGGCTCCCAACCCCTCCTCCACGGGCTCGTCGCGCTCCGGTTGCCCGGCGGGAACGGCTGGGCCCGACTGGACGCGCGCGGCAACAAGGAGGGCGTCGACGCCCGGTTCGACCTCGACCGGGAGCGACTCGCCTTCCCCGTCCGCCCCGAGCTCGGGGAGGTGGACTACCCGACCCTCCACGCCACCCCGCACCCGGGCACGCTCACGGCTCTCCGGGAGTCCGCCGACCGGCCGGAGCTGTGGCGCAGGCTCCCGACGGCCCTGTGACCGCCCCGCCCCCGCTCCCGCCGCCACGTGCCCCGGGCCGGGCCAGCACGACGTGCAGCAGGGCCGCGGCCGCCTGGAGCCCGGCGATCCCGAGCAACAGCGCCCGCGGCGGCGCCCCCGCCGCCAGCCCCACCAGGGCGGCGCCGGCGGAGGCGGCCGTCAGCTTGAGTCCGGCGCCCAGGGTGAAGACCTGCGTCCGCACCGCCGCGGGGGCGTAGTCCGAGCGGATGCGCAGGGTCGCGGTGAGCAGGGGGCCGTCGCACACCCCGGCCGCGGCGAAGGCGGCGGCCGTCCAGGCCACCGAGGGCGTGAACGCGGCCGCGGCCAGGGCCACCGCGGTCCCGGCCAACGCCCCACAGGCCAAGGGGCCCGGTGCGACGGTCGTGACCCGGCCCAGCGTCAGGGAACCGGCGAGCGCGCCCACCGCGAAGGCCGTCATCAGTACCCCGCCGGCGTCCGGGCTGCCCAGGGCCGAGGCCAGCAGCACCGAGGTGGTGGTGAGGGAGCCGACCCCGACGAAGGCCAGGGTCGTCGCGGAGGTGATGGCCCGCAGTTGCCGCACCCGCCACAGGGCGGCGAGCCCGGCGCCGATCCCGGCCCGGGGTCCCTCGGGCGCCGAGCCCGCGCCCCGGTCCTCGTAGCGCAGGCCGGCGGCCAGGGCCGCGGCCACCGCGCCGGAGGCCCCCAGCAGGGCCATCGCCGGCCCCGCCGAACCCAGCGCAGCCACCACGCTGACGGCCGCCGGCGCGGTGACCGCGGCGGCGTTGTACGTGGATGCGTCCCACCCGTAGGCGCGGTCGCGGCCGGGGCCGGCCGGGACCAGCCCCGCGACCAGGCTCGACAGGCCGCCCGTCACCATCGGCCCGCAGGTGCCGCCGACCAGGGCGACCGCCAGGACCACCGGAGTCGGAGCGCGGCCCAGGAGCAGCGCCAACGCCCCCACGGCGCCCGTGAACCCGGCCAGCGCGCCCGCGTGGAACAGTCGGGGCCGGCGTGTCCGGGCGGCCGCCGCCCCGGCGAGCGGAGCGGCCAGGACGTGCGGCGCCAGCCAGGCGGTCAGTACGAACGCCCCGTGCGCCGCGCTCCCGGTCCGCTCCTGGGCCAGCAGCACCACGGCCATCCCCATGCCCTCGGAGGCGAACCGCGCGGCGAGCGCCGCCCCCAGATACCGTCCGAACCCCCGCACCGTGACCCCCCCCCGGAGGTGTTACGACGTGCCGACGGCCGGAACGCTACGGCAGAAGGGTGTACACCGAAAGGGTCGCCCTCCGCCCGGTAAGCCCGGGCGTGCGCTCAGCCCGCTTCCTTGACCTGGGCCGGGGTGGGGGCGGTGCCACCGAGGTGCGCCGGGAGCCACCAGGCGTCCTCCGGACCCTTCGGCTTGGCCGGATACGCGCGCTGGGCGGCGTCCAGCAGTTCCTGCACCCGCTCCCGCAGGCGCCGGGTGATGGCCCCGGCGTACTGGTCGGTCGGCGCCTCCAGCGGCTCGCCCACCCGCATCGTCACCGGGATGTGGCTGCGCTTGAGGTCCTTGGGGCGGCCCTTGGTCCACAGCCGCTGGGTGCCCCACAGCGCGACGGGGATCAGCGGGACCCCGGCGTCCTGCGCCATCCGGGCCGCGCCCGACTTGAAGCTCTTGAGCGTGAAGGACTGGGAGATGGTCGCCTCGGGGAACACCCCGATGATCTCGCCGGAGCGCAGGGAGTCCAGGGCATGCTGGTACGCCGTCTCACCCTGCGCGCGGTCCACCGGGATGTGCTTCATCGCGCGCATCAACGGGCCCGAGACCTTGTGCCGGAACACCGACTCCTTCGCCATGAACCGCACCAGCCGCTTCTGCGGGCGGGCGGCCAGACCGGCGAAGATGAAGTCGAGGTAGCCGATGTGGTTGGACACGAGGACCGCCCCGCCCTTGCGCGGGATGTTCTCCGTCCCCTTCATGTCGATACGGATGTCCAGCGCGCGGAAGAGCGTGTGCGCTGCGCCGATGACGGGAGGGTAGACGAGCTCAGCCATGGTGGGGAGACCCCTTCTTTCTGCCTGGGGAGGTGCTCCCGGCTGGAAGTTACGGAAGCGTAGGTACGCGACCATGGGGATGGTGCCCCAGATACCGGCCGATGAGCCAGTCCTGGCGCGTGTGCCCGGGGAGATTCTCGTCACGCCGGGAATGCGGCGCGCCCACGGGGTGCTCGGATCAGCGTACGACCGGAGCGGAAGCAGCGGTACGGAAGGGAGCAGGGGTGCGCGGGCACGGGGACGGAGCACGGCTGGGCGCGGCCGAACTGGGCGCGGAACCGGGGGAACGGGCCACCCTGGTCCAGTTCTCCAGCGCGTTCTGCAGGCCCTGCGCGGCGACCCGGCGGATCCTGGCCGATGTCGCCTCCATGGTGGACGGCGTCGCGCACGTGGAAGTGGACGCCGAGCTGAACCTCGACCTCGTACGCGCCCTCGGCATCGAGAAGACGCCCACCGTGCTGGTGCTGGACTCCGGCGGGCGGATCGTCCGGCAGGCCGCCGGGATGCCGCGCAAGGCCGACGTGATCGCCGCCCTGGGAGCCGCCGTATGACGAGCCTGCGTGGGACGTGCCTCTGTGCGGGCCGTGCGGGCGGCCGGGGCCGCACGCGCCGGTGCGCGCGCCCGTACACGGCGTGACGCGCCCGACATCTGGCCGGTGCGGCTTGACTGTGTACACGAGAGATCGACAGGCTGACGGCATGAGGTATGAACTCCTGCTTTACGGACGGGCCGACGTGGACCTCGTCCGCTACGCGAGCGCGCGCTGTTGGGATCACTGAACGCCCCCGACGCCCGATCCCCGACCGTGCCCGCGCCCGACGCGGCAGAAGGAAGCCCCTCATGACGGCCCCGACGGCTCCGTCCCCCCGTTTCGTCACCGGTACGACCGGATCGCCCGACCTCCTGCGCTCCGTCTTCCGTCAGCACGCCGCGGGAGTCGCGGTCATCACCGCCACCTCGGGCGCCGGCGCCCCGGTGGGGTTCACCGCGACGTCCCTGAACTCCGTCTCCGCCGACCCGCCGATGCTCTCCTTCACGATCGGCACCGGTTCCTCCACTTGGCCCGCGATACGCGACTGCGACCACCTCGGCGTGCACATACTCGCCGAGCACCAGCGGGAGCTGGCCGGCCTGTTCGCGCGCAGCGGCGCGGACCGCTTCGGGCCGGACACCGACTGGGCCGAGGGTCCGCACGGGGTGCCGGTCCTGTCCGGGGTGTTGGCGTGGCTTGTGTGCCGGGTGGTGGCCCGGGTGCCCGCCGGCGCCCACCGGGTGATCATCGCCGAGCTGGTGTCCGGCGACCCCGCGGTGCATCCCGGCGGCGGAGGCCGTCCGCTCCTTTACCACCAGGGGCGCTTCAACGCGCTGCGGGACTGAATCGTCCCTGCTGGGGTGGGTTCGGGTGGCGTTGGCCAGATCACAGTTCGTCGGCCTTGCCACCGGGGAAGACCCACTGTGTACTGACGAGTAACATTCCCGTGGGGGCGCGGGTCGCCCCGAACGGGATCCGCCCGACAAGGCGCCTATGCTGCCTGCACAAGGCGGTATCAGAAAAAGACGATGCGGTAGGAGAGTCGGCGTGAGCCTGAGGATCGTTGTCTGTGTGAAGTACGTACCCGACGCCACCGGCGACCGGCACTTCGCCGATGACCTGACCGTCGACCGCGACGACGTCGACGGTCTGCTGTCGGAACTCGACGAGTACGCGGTCGAGCAGGCGCTCCAGATCGCCGACGAGGCGGACGAGGCGGAGATCACCGTCCTGACCGTCGGTCCCGAGGACGCCAAGGACGCGCTGCGCAAGGCGCTCTCCATGGGCGCCGACAAGGCCATCCACGTGGAAGACGACGACCTGCACGGCTCCGACGTCATGGGCACCTCGCTCGTGCTCGCCAAGGCCATCGAGAAGGCCGGTTACGACCTGGTCATCACCGGCATGGCCTCCACCGACGGCACCATGGGCGTGCTGCCCGCGATCCTCGCCGAGCGCCTGGGCGTCCCGCAGGTCACCCTGCTCTCCGAGGTCAAGGTCGAGGACGGCACCGTGACCGGCCGCCGCGACGGCGACACCGCGAGCGAGCAGCTCCAGGCGTCCCTGCCGGCGCTCGTCTCGGTGACCGACCAGTCGGGCGAGGCCCGCTACCCGTCCTTCAAGGGCATCATGGCGGCCAAGAAGAAGCCGGTGGAGTCCTGGGACCTGGAGGAGCTGGAGATCGAGGCCGACGAGGTCGGCCTGGAGGGCTCCTGGACCGCGGTCGACTCCGCCGCGCAGCGCCCGGCCCGCACCGCCGGCACGATCGTCAAGGACGAGGGCGAGGGCGGCAAGCAGCTGGCCGAGTTCCTGGCCGGCCAGAAGTTCATCTAAGGCCGCAGCCTGGCCGGTCGGAAGTTCGCCCCAGAGCTTCGGCCGACACCCTCTCGATCGCCCCCTGACTACTTCGCATTCGCAGGAGCACTCCCATGGCTGAAGTCCTCGTCTACGTCGACCACGTGGACGGCGCCGTCCGCAAGCCCACCCTCGAACTGCTGACCCTGGCCCGCCGCATCGGCGAGCCCGTCGCGGTCGCCCTCGGCGCCGGCGCCGAGAACACCGCCGCCGCGCTCGCCGAGCACGGCGCCGTCAAGGTCCTCACCGCCGACGCCCCCGAGTTCGCCGAGTACCTCGTCGTACCGAAGGTGGACGCGCTCCAGGCCGCGTACGAGGCCGTCTCCCCGGCCGCCGTGCTCGTCCCGTCCTCCGCCGAGGGCAAGGAGATCGCGGCGCGCCTCGCGGTCCGCATCGGCTCCGGCATCATCACCGACGCCATCGACCTGGAGGCCGGTGACGAGGGTCCGGTCGCGACGCAGTCCGCGTTCGCCGCGTCCTTCACCACCAAGTCCCGCGTCTCCAAGGGCACCCCGGTCATCACCGTCAAGCCGAACTCGGCTCCGGTCGAGGCCGCCCCGGCCGCCGGGACCGTCGAGGCGCTCGCCGTCACCTTCGGCGCCCTGGCCACCGGCACCAAGGTCGTCTCCCGCACCCCGCGCGAGTCCACCGGCCGGCCGGAGCTGACCGAGGCCGCGATCGTGGTCTCGGGTGGCCGTGGCGTCAACGGTGCCGAGAACTTCCACCTCATCGAGGAGCTCGCGGACTCCCTCGGTGCGGCGGTCGGTGCCTCGCGCGCCGCCGTCGACGCCGGTTGGTACCCGCACACCAACCAGGTCGGCCAGACCGGCAAGTCGGTCTCCCCGCAGCTGTACATCGCCTCCGGCATCTCGGGTGCGATCCAGCACCGGGCCGGCATGCAGACGTCGAAGACCATCGTCGCCATCAACAAGGACGCCGAGGCGCCGATCTTCGACCTGGTCGACTACGGCGTGGTCGGCGACCTCTTCACGGTCGTCCCGCAGCTGACCCAGGAGATCCAGGCGCGCAAGGGCTGACCTGCGCTTCTCCTCTCCGTCGAACGCCTTCGGGGCCGTGTGGTGTTTCTCACCGCACGGCCCCGAGTCGTTTGCCCACGGCGGCGGAGGGACCATTGACGGAGCGGAACCCCATGGCTAAATTCTGCTATGCGGATCTAAGCTTCCGTGAAGCGGAAAAGAGGAGAGTGCACGATGGGTCAGCAGGAGAAGGTGGCGACGAGCCTCGCAGGCGCGGTCAGCGAGGGCATCAGCGCCTCCCTCGCCCCGGTGGACGCGGAACTCGCGCGGCACTACCCGGGCGACCCCGGGACCCGTCAGCCCATCCACACCGTCTACGTGCCCGGTGACGTCTTCGCCGCCGACACGATCCGCTCCTGGGGCGACCAGGCCCTCGCGGCCCTTGACGAGCACGCCCCCGACGCCGCCACCTTCGCCAAGGTGCTCGGCATCTCCGACGACCTGGCCGTCCCCGTCTACGAGCGCGTACGCGCCAAACTCGCCTCCGAGCCCATCGAGGACCTCCGCGTCGACTTCGAGGACGGCTTCGGCGTGCGCTCCGACGAGGAGGAGGACCAGGCCGCCGCCCGCGCCGCCCGCCTCGTCTCCGAGGCCTTCGCCAACGGCACGAACGCCCCGTACATGGGCATCCGCATGAAGTGCATGGAGTCCAACGTCCGCGACCGGGGCATCCGCACCACGGACGTCTTCCTGTCCGGGCTCCTGGAGCGCGGCGACCTGCCCGAGGGCCTCGTCCTGACCCTGCCGAAGGTCACCTACGCGGAGCAGGTCACCGCCTTCGTCGAGTTGCTGGAGGCCTTCGAGACCGCCCGCGGGCTGCGTCCGGGCCGGATCGGCTTCGAGATCCAGATCGAGACCAGCCAGTCGATCCTGGCCTCCGACGGCACCGCCACGGTGGCCCGGATGATCGAGGCCGCCAAGGGCCGCGCCACCGGTCTGCACTACGGCACCTTCGACTACAGCGCCTGCGTCGGCGTGTCCGCCGCCTACCAGTCGAGCGACCACCCCGCCGCCGACCACGCCAAGGCGATCATGCAGGTCGCCGCCGCGGGAACGGGCGTTCGGGTCTCCGACGGCTCGACGAACGTCCTGCCGATCGGTACCACCGAGCACGTCCACGAAGCCTGGAAGCTGCACTACGGGCTCACCCGGCGCGCCCTGGCGCGGGCCTACTACCAGGGGTGGGACATGCACCCGGGCCACCTGCCGACCCGCTACGCGGCCGTCTACACCTTCTACCGCGAGGGCCTCGAAGCCGCGGCCGCCCGCCTGAAGGCGTACGTCGCCAAGATCGAGGGCGACGTGATGGACGAGCCCGCGACCGCCAAGGCCCTGGCCGGCTACCTGGTCCGCGGCCTCGACTGCGGGGCGGTCGGCACCGAGGAGGTCACGGCCCTGACCGGGCTCACCCGCGCCGAGCTCGACGCCTTCGCGATCCCGCGCCGCTCCGCGACGCTCAAGTCGACGGGCTGAGCCGGGGCGTCGGCCTGGAACCCCCGGGGGTTTCAGGCCGCCGGGGGCAGTTCGCCCGAGCCGCGCGGGACGAGGCGGGTGGGGAGTTCGATGCGCGCCGGCGGGAGGTCCGCGCCCCCCAGGCGCTGGAAGAGGCGGTCCGTCGCGACCCGCCCCAGGGTCGCCGCGTCCTGGGCGACCACCGTCACGCCGGGGCGCAGCAGGTCGGCCAGCTCGAAGTCGTCGAAGCCGACGAGGGCGACGGGACGCGGTTCGGCGGTCAGGACCCGTACCACCGTGACCGTCACTCGGTTGTTGCCCGCGAACAGGGCGGTGACCGGCTCCCGGCCCGTCAGCATCAGGCGGGCGGCCGCCGCGACCCGGGCGGGGGCGGTGGGGCCCAGGGCCACCCAGGACTCGTCCACCGGCAGACCGGCGGCGGCCATGGCCGCGCGGTAGCCCCGCAGGCGCTCCGTCGCCGTGTGGATACGGGGGTGGTCCCCGATGAAGCCGATCCGGCGATGCCCCGCGGCTATCAGGTGCGCCACGCCGTCCAGGGCGCCGCCGAAGTTGTCCGACAGGACCACGTCCGCGTCGATCCGGCCCGCCGGGCGGTCCACGAACACGGTGGCCACGCCCGCCCGGATCTCCGGCTCCAGGTAGCGGTGGTCGTCCCCGGCCGGGATCACGATCAGCCCGTCCACCCGGCGGGCGCACAGGGCAAGGGCCAACTCCCGCTCGCGCTCCGGGTCTTCGGCGCTGGAACCGTTGATGAGCAGCGCGCCGTGGGCGCGTGCCACTTCCTCCACCGCCCGGTTCAGCGGCCCGTAGAAGGGGTCGGCGAGGTCCTCCAGGACCAGGCCCACGGTGGCGGTGCGGCCCTTGCGCAGCACGCGTGCGCTGTCGTTGCGGCGGAACCCCAGGGCGTCGATGGCCTCTTGGACCCGCCGCTCGGTGTCGGGCGTGACGCCCGGCTCGCCGTTGACCACCCGCGAGACCGTCTTGAGGCCCACGCCCGCCCGGGCGGCCACGTCCTTCATGGTCGGTCGGTTGCCGTAAGGGGGTACGGCGGGGCGGCGGGTGTGGGGCACGGGACCTCCGGCGGAGCGGTCGGGCGGGGCACGGGCGGGCCGCGGACAGGCCGCGGGACGAGCTCTGACCTCGAGGATAAGCACTGCGTCGGGGAGCGGGTTTCCGTGGCAGGGTGAGGCGGGCAAGCCACTGGGGGCTTCGAGGCGAGCCATCGGAGAGGGGTAGACGTGATTGTCTGGATCAACGGCACGTTCGGCGCCGGGAAGACCAGCACGGCCCGCGAACTGACCGGACTCCTGCCGGACAGCACCGTGTTCGACCCGGAGTCCGTCGGGGACGCGCTGCGGGCGCTGCTGCCGCGCAAACGGCTCGCGGAGGTCGAGGACTACCAGGACCTGCCCAGTTGGCGTCGGTTGGTCGTGGAGACGGCTGCGGCGATGCTGGCGGAGCTGGGCGGGGTGCTGGTGGTGCCGATGACACTGTTGCGCCAGGAGTACCGCGACGAGATCTTCGGCGGCCTCGCGGCCCGGCGGATACCGGTGCGGCATGTGCTGCTGGCCCCTGCGGAAACGATTCTTCGTCAACGGATGGCGACCCGGGAGGAACCGGGGGCGTCCGAGGAGGTCGACGTCCGGGTCAGGCGGTGGGCGTACGACCACATCCCCGCCTACCGGCAGGCGCTGGGCTGGCTGACGGCCGACGCCCACGTCATCGACAACGGGTCGCTGACCGTGCGGGAGACCGCGGAGCGGATCGCGGACGCCGTACGGACGGGGGCGGCGCCGGTGTGCGAGATAGTCCAGACGCCCGAGCCGACGCGGGAGACGGTGGCGTCGGGGGTGTTGTTGTTCGACGAGCAGGGCCGGGTGCTCCTCGTCGATCCGACGTACAAACCGGGGTGGGAGTTCCCGGGCGGCGTCGTGGAGCCGGGCGAGGCCCCGGCCCGCGCCGGAACGCGGGAGGTCGCCGAGGAGCTGGGCCTGGTGCTGGAGCGGCCGCCGGAGCTGCTGGTGGTGGACTGGGAGCCGCCGGTGTCCCCGGCGTACGGGGGGCTGCGGCTGCTGTTCGACGGCGGGCGGCTGGGGGAGCCGGAGATCGCGCGGTTGCGGCTGCCGGGGCCGGAGCTGAGGGCGTGGCGGTTCGCGACCGAGACCGAGGCCGCCGGCATGCTGCCGCCGGTCCGATTCGAGCGCCTGCGCTGGGCCCTGCGGGCCCGCGAACGCGGCCGCCCGCTCTATCTGGAGTCGGGCCGGCCGGTCCCGTAGCCCCGCCCGGGCCCGGCCCGGCTGTTCCCGCCCGGCCCGGCCGGGCTCCGTCAGGCGCTGGCGGCGGCCGACCGGAGGGTGTCGGCCGCGGCCGTGGTCACCGGGTCGCCATGGCCGAAGCAGGCCACCGACGGGGCCAGGTCGGCCAGCCGGCGGAAGGAGGCGAGGGCCTGGTCGCGATCCACGTTGAACACGCCCGGCATGACCCGGCCGACTCCCGCGACGCAGTCCCCGGTGAACAGCACGCCGTGCTCCGGCAGGTGCACGGCGACGCTGCCCGGCGTGTGCCCCGGGGCGTGCACGATCACCGCGCCGTCCCCGAACGGCAGTCGCTCGCCGTCCTCCACCTCCTGGTCCACCCGGGTGGGCGGCGCCTGCGGGATGGTCAGGCCGTGCGCGTACAGCGGGAGTTCCCAGTCCAGGAGCACCGGCTCGGGGACCGGCTCCTCACCCCGGATCACGGGGGCGTCCAGGCGATGCGCCACGATCCGCGCACCCCACCGGGCGGCGAGTTCGCCCGCCGCCCCCACGTGGTCGCGGTGGCAGTGGGTCAAGACGATCCGCTCCAGCCGCTCGGGGCGCAGCCCCAGCGAACGGACGGCCCCTTCGATCGCGTCGGCGGCCCCCGCGTGCCCGGCGTCGACCAACGTCAGGGCCTCGCCGTCACGCCACAGGTAGGCCTGGCCGATGGGGAAGCGCAGCATGTGCAGGCGGTGGGGGACGACCTCCACCACTTCGAGTTCGGTCATGGGCCGAACGTAACCGGGCACCCGCCGCTCCCGGTGAAAGGTTCACCGGGAGCGGAGTTCACCCGCGGCGTAGACCGCCTCGTGCGGGTCGCGACCTCGGGCCCGAACGGCGCGCCGCGGGTCAGGCGCGCTTGGACCGGGCGTAGTTCACGAGGAACAGCGCCTCCGCGACGGCCAGGCGCTCCAGCTCCTGGGGCGAGACGCTCTCGTTCACCGCGTGGATCTGCGCCTCGGGCTCGCTCAGACCGATCAGCAGCATCTCCGCGTCCGGGTACAGCGACGTCAGCGTGTTGCACAGCGGGATGGACCCGCCCATCCCGCTGACCTGCATCTCCTCGCCCGGGTACGCGACCTCCATGGCCGCCGCCATCGACGCGTAGGCGGGGCTGCTCGTGTCCGCCTGGAAGGGCTGCCCCTGGCCCACGACCTCCAGCTCCAGCCGCGCCTGCCACGGGGTGTGCGCCACCAGGTGCGCCTGAAGCAGCTTGATGGCCTCCGTCGTGTCGACACCCGGCGGCACGCGCAGGCTGATCAGCGCGCCGGCGCTCGCGTGCACCGAAGGCGTGGCGCCGGACACCGACGGGCAGTCGATGCCGAGGACGGTGACGGCCGGACGGGCCCACAGCCGGTCCGCGATCGTGCCCTCGCCGATGAGGCCCACACCGTCCAGCACCTTGGCGTCGGCGCGGAAGTCCGCCTCCGGGTACTGCAGGCCCTCCCAGACGGCGTCCGAGTCCAGGCCGTCCACCGTCGTGGAACCGTCCGCCGCCCGCAGCGAGTCCAGCAGGCGGATCAGCGCGGCCAGCGCGTCGGGGGCGACACCGCCGAACATGCCGGAGTGCAGGTTCCCGGCCAGGGTGTCGATCTTGACCTTGACGAGGGTCATACCGCGCAACGTGGCCGTCACCGTGGGCAGGCCCAGGCGGAAGTTGCCCGCGTCCCCGATGACGATGGTGTCGGCGGCCAACAGCTCCGGGTGCGCCTCGGCGTACTGCTGGAGGCCGCCGGTGCCCTGCTCCTCCGAGCCCTCGACGATCACCTTCACGCCGACCGGCACGCCGCCGTCGGCCTTGAGGGCCCGCAGCGCCAGCAGGTGCATGATGAAGCCGCCCTTGCAGTCGGCGGCGCCGCGCCCGTACCAGCGGCCGTCGCGCTCGGTCAGCTCGAAGGCGGGGGAGATCCAGGCGGCGTCGTCCAACGGCGGCTGCACGTCGTAGTGGGCGTACAGCAGCACCGTCGGCGCGCCCTGGGGGCCGGGCAGGTACCCGTACACCGACTGCGTACCGTCCGGGGTGTCGAGCAGGGCCACGTCCTGGAACCCCTCGGCGCGCAGGGCGTCCGCCACCCAGTTCGCGGCGGCCTCGCTCTCGCTCCGGGGGAACTGCGAGAAGTCCGCCACCGACCGGAAGGCCACCAACTCGGCCAGCTCCTGCCGGGCACGGGGCATAAGCGAGGCGATGGTCTCGGCGACCGGAATCGGCGACATGGGCACGCTCCTCTTGGGTGCGACGTTGGTGTACGTGTACGCCTCCCGCATCCGCGTGGTGCGCGTAGGGGGTACGGCGAAAGACAGCATCGATCCTCGCACAGCGAGGCGAGACGATCTCCCGCCGTAGGATTTCCCCGGCATCCGAGGACCAGCCTGATCAGGAGCAGCAGCACATCGTGAGCAGCGACGACGACGTACAGGGCACGAGCGCGGAGCAGAACGCCGCCGGACGGGCCGAAGAGGAGGGCGCCGGGGCGCCCGGCGAGGTGTGGGACGTGGTCGTGGTCGGGGCCGGACCGGCCGGGGCCTCGGCGGCCCACGCGGCGGCCGTCGCCGGGCGGCGCGTCCTGCTGCTGGAGAAGGCCGAACTGCCCCGCTACAAGACGTGCGGCGGAGGCATCATCGGCCCTTCGCGAGACGCCTTGCCGCCGGGCTTCGTCCTGCCCTTCAAGGACCGGATCAACGCCGTGACCTTCTCGATGAACGGGCGGCTGACCCGGACCCGGCGCTCGCGGGGCATGCTGTTCGGGATGGTCAACCGGGCCGAGTTCGACGCGGCACTGGTCGCCGAGGCGGAGAAGGCGGGCGCGACCGTCCGTACGGGAACGGCCGTGAGCCGCGTCGAGCAGCACGGGGCGGCGGTACCCGACCGGCGCACGGTGGCCGTGGTCCTCGCGGACGGGGAGACGGTGCTGGGCCGGGCCGTGGTCGGCGCGGACGGCAGCGCGAGCCGGATCGGTGCCCATGTCGGCGTCGAGATGGAGCAGGTCGACCTCGGCCTGGAGGCGGAGATCCCGGTCCCGGAGACCGTCGCCGAGGACTGGAAGGGGCGGGTGCTCATCGACTGGGGCCCCCTGCCCGGCAGTTACGGCTGGGTCTTCCCCAAGGGCGACACCCTCACGGTGGGGGTGATCTCGGCGAAGGGCGAGGGGGCCGCCACCAAACGCTACCTGGAGGACTTCATCGCCCGCCTGGGGCTGGCGGGCTTCGAGCCGTCGGTCTCCTCCGGGCACCTCACCCGCTGCCGCACGCCGGAGTCGCCGCTCTCGCGCGGACGGGTGCTGGTGGCGGGGGACGCGGCCGGGCTGCTGGAGCCGTGGACGCGCGAGGGCATCTCCTTCGCACTGCGCTCGGGGCGGCTCGCGGGGGAGTGGGCCGTGAAGATCTCCGAGGCGCAGGACGCGGTGGACGCCCGTCGCCAGGCGCTGAACTACGCCTTCGCGGTCAAGGCGGGGCTGGGCGTGGAGATGGGTGTCGGCAAGCGCATGCTCGCCCTGTTCGAGGCGAAGCCGGGATTGCTGCACGCGGCGATCACCGGTCTGCGCCCGGCCTGGATGGCCTTCGCCCGGATCACCCGGGGGTCCACGACGCTGGCGGAGTTGGTACGCGCGTACCCGCTGGCCCGCAAGGCCCTGCACGTACTGGACGCGCGCCAGGCACGCCGGCGCTAGGGCCTCTTCGAAACTCCCTGAAACTCCCGCCTGACCCGCGACGTCCGGCACCGCGCCTCGCCGCCTTGTCGACAAGCGCCCGCTTACACCCGGTAAGCGGGCGATCCCCCGCCTTGCGACGCACGCACGGCACCGTACGCCGCGCGCCGGCGGTAGAGGACCCGGGACCAGGGGACCCGGGAGGGGCGTGGCCCCGCCGGGCCCCTCATACGGGCGCGGGCGGTGCCCGCGGCGCGGGATGCCGGACTGACGGTGGTTTCCCGGGTGCCGCTGTCGTGATCGTCGTCGTGGCCGTTGCTCCTCTTCGCCGGGCTGGGAGAGGGATCGCATCCGGCCCCGGCCGCCGTGGACGGGGACGAGACCGGATGCCGGGCGTCGGGTGTGCCGGGGTGCGGGGTGGCCCGGCGGCGCCGGCGGTCGTATCGGCGGTACGCGACAGACGCGGCGTTCGGGGGCGTACGGGGCGCGGGGCGTCCCCTCCTGCGCCGGGCGCGGGCACGGCACAGCCGGTCGACGAAGGCGCCCGAGCACACGGCGGGCCGGCACGGCCGTGTCCGGCGTCCGGCCGTCAGGCCGAGTGGGTGTCCCGGACCGCCGCGCGGTGGAAGGCCGTGGCCGCCCCTGCGGTCCCGGGCTCAGCGTGGGACGTCGACGCGGAAGACCGGGTGGTCGGCGGCGATGGCTCGCAGCTCGGCCTCGGAGGACTGCGCGGTGACGCCCTGGAAGAACTGCGACACCTGCCACCCCCACCGCTCCAGGTAGGCGCGCAGCACGGCGGCCTTCCGCGCCGGGTCGGTCATCTCGGTGACGGTGAAGGCGCGCACCTTGCGGCCCACGCGGAGCTCGCCGCCGCCGGCCGCCCGGATGTTGGCGACCCACTGGGAGTGGCCGCGAACGGAAACCAGGTACTGGGAGCCCTCGTGGGTGTGCGGGTTGACCGGAATCCGCTGCATCCGGCCGGAGCTGCGGCCGCGCACCGACAGTTCGGCGCTGCCGGCAAGGCTGATGCCGAGCCGGGCGAGCTTGCCGAAGAGGGCGTTGACGCGGAGGCCGAGCCTGCTGCTCTTGGCGTAGTACGGCTGGGGCGTGGACGCGGTCATGATGACCTCCGGCGGATGGGAGAGCGGTGCTCTCGCTTGAGATCAGTGTGCACGGAGCGACCGCACCAAAACAAGAGCAATGCTCTCGGAATCGGGCGGCTGTCTCATTCGAGAGCGCCGATCTCCTCCTTGAGCACTGCTCCGCCCACATGGCACACTGACCCCCATGAGCACCGTGCGAGGGGTACGCGAACGGGCCCGCATCGAGGTCACCGCCGCCATCAAGGACGAGGCGCGCCGCCAACTCGCGGCCGAGGGCGCGGCCAAGCTGTCGCTGCGCGCCGTCGCCCGTGAGCTGGGCATGGTCTCCTCGGCCCTCTACCGCTACTTCCCCAGCCGGGACGAACTCCTCACCGCGCTGATCATCGACGCGTACGACAGCGTCGGCGCGGCCTCCGAGGCAGCCGACGCCACCGCCCGGACCGCCGGCGCCCCGCCCCGCGCCCGCTGGGTCTCGGTCTGCGAGGCGGTCCGCGCCTGGGGACTGGCCCACCCGCACGAGTTCGCCCTGATCTACGGCTCGCCGGTTCCCGGCTACAGCGCGCCCCTCGACACCGTCGGTCCCGCCTCCCGCGTCGCCAACACCTGCATCGGCATCCTGCGCGCCGCCCACGCCGACCGGGGCCTGGCCCTGCCCCCGCTGCCCGAGGCGCTGCGCCCCGAAGCCCTGCGGATGACCGCCGACTTCGCCGAAGGCCTGCCTCCAGAAGTAACCGTGGCCCTCGTCGCGGCCTGGGCGCAGCTCGTCGGCCTGGTCTCCTTCGAGCTGTTCGGCCAGTTCAACCGGGTCGTCGAGGACCGCGCCGGCTTCTTCGCGCACGCCGCGGACCGGATGGCGCACGAGGTCGGGCTGCCCGTCGACCCGAGCGGCCGCGAGGCGCAGGCGCCGTGATCCGGCCCGGCCGCGGTTGTGCCGCCCGGCCGTGGTCGGAGGGGTGATCGGCTGATCGAAACGATTCGTCGCTCGTCTGTTCGCCGTATGAATGCCTGGCAGTTCGGCCTCGTCCGCGCCACCGCGCCTCTACTGTTCCTCGGGTCACCCCTGCCGCCGTCGGAGGAACAGCCATGGCCCGCGCCCGCGCCGCGAAGGCGCTGTACGCCGTTGTGACCGTCCTCTTACTGACCGCCCCCGCGCCCGCCTGCGAGGCGTCGGGGCGCACCACGTCCGCGGGAGACGGGGCCGCGACGCCCTCGGCCTCCGCGCGCCCGGCCGAGCCGGTGCCCGGACCCGAGCGCGACGCCGCGGCCGGATCAACGGCCGAATCCCTGCCCGCACCCGGCACTCCGCCCGGCCCGCGTGCCCCTGGGACGCGGAGCCTGGAGGTCGCGGTCCCCGCCTACGTCTGGGCGGACGACCCGATGCTGTCGGGTCTGACCGCCTCCGGCCCGGCCGTCTCCGTGGTCGTCCTCAACCCGGGCAACGGAGACTCCCCGTTCGGCGCGCGCTGGCAAGCCCGCGCGGACACCCTGCGCCGCGGCACCACGGCGACGGGGGAGCGGACCAAGGTGCTCGGCTACGTCCACACCGACCACGGCAACCGCGACCCGGTCGCGGTCAAGGCCTCCGTCGACAACTACCTCAAGACGCCCGACGGTCGCCGGCACGTCGACGGCATCTTCTTCGACGTCGTCAGCCGGGATTGCGGCCCGGGCGACGCCACCCGCGACCTGTACGAGCGGCTGCGCCGCTACGTCGAGGACACCATGCGCTCCCTCGACCCGACCGCGCCCGTCCTGGTCGTGGACAACCCGGGCACGGCCATCGCGGATTGCTACCTGGAACCCGGCCACCGTACCGCCGACGTCTTCGTCACCTTCGAGGACACCTACGCCGCCTACACCTCCGGCGGCCGGCTCGGCGGGAACGTGTTCGACGAGTCCGGCGGCTACCGGGCCGGCGTCGAACTCGACCCCGACGGAACGGCGTTCTGGCACCTCGTCCACGACGTCCCGGACGCCGCCGCCATGCGCTCCACCCTCCGCACCGCCTTCGACCGCGGCGCGGGCTACGCGTACGCGACCAGCGCCGCCATGCCCAACCCCTGGAACACGCGACCCGCTTGGGCCGCCTCCGCCCAGACGGCCTTCGCGGCCACCCTCGGGCGGGGCGCGCCGTGAAGGTGGGCCCGAGTGACGCGTGCGGCGGCGGGGGCGGACGATGACGTCGGACCATGGGGTCGGACCGTCGGGTCGGGGGACGGGGTCGGACCCCCGGGTCGGGGGACGGGGTCGGGTCGGGGGACGGGGTCGGTCGACGGGGGTCAGGCGACGGGGGAGGTCTCGCTCCACAGCCGTGCGAGCCGCCGGTCGCCGGCGATGATGCCGTCACCGTCGCCGTCACCGGTCAGGGGGAGGCGGTTCCACAGGGCCGCGTAGAGCCAGGCCGCCTCGCCCGTCAGGTCCAGGTCCGCCGGGCCTCGCGTGTCGCCCCGCACGGTGTGCGGCGGTTCCTGCGAGAGGCGCACGGTCCACACCGCCCCCGTGTCGCTCGCCCGGACCCGTATGACCCGGGGCTCTCCTCGCTGCGCACCCCGCTGCGCGAGCGCGCGTGGAACCCGGTCAGCAACTCGTCCACGCCGTCCTCGGCGAACTCCGCCGTCACCGCCGAGAACGGGACGCCGAGCGCCGCCTGCGCGTCGAACCGATGGACGGTCGTCTCGTGCGCCTGACGGCGGGCCCAGAAGCCCAGCGGCGACGGCGCCGTGGGCATGAACGTCCAGCACTCGACATCCGCCGGAGCCTCGCTCAGCGTCCGCACCAGCTTCGCGTGCCCCTCCCGGAACCACTCCGTCAGCTCCGGTCCGGTCAGCTCGGGTGCCTCCGGTATCGGGCGCGGCCGCGTCACCCGGTCCCGGACGTTCCCGGCCGCCCAGCGGTGTACCGCCCCCGTGTGCCGCAGCAGGTCGGTGACCCGCCAACCGGGACAGGTGGGCACCGGAGCGTCGGTACCCGCCTCTTCGGCCGCCCGCGCCATCAGTTCGCCCTCGCGGGCCAGTGGGTCCACAAAGTCGATGATCTTCATGGAGCGGAGTGTGCCGGTCACCACCGACAGCGGTCACCCACAATGGGGACATGGAAGGAGAACTCTTCCCGCGCGAGCGCACCGAGATCGCCCCCGGCGCGGTGCACGTGCCCGACTGGCTGGACCGCGGCCTGCAGCGCGAGCTGCTCGCCGCCTGCCGCGCGTGGGCACGACCGCCGGCGGGCCTGCGCACCGTGCACACCCCCGGGGGCGGCGTGATGACCGCCCGCCAGGTGTGCCTGGGGCTGCACTGGTACCCCTACGGATACGCGCGCACCGCCGTCGACGGCGACGGCGCGCCGGTCAAGCCGATGCCCGGCCGGCTCGCCGAACTGGGGCGGGCCGCCGTCGCGGACGTCTACGGCCGGCCACCGGAGGAGGAGTACGACATCGCCCTCGTCAACTTCTACGAGGGCGACTCCCGCATGGGCATGCACCGGGACTCCGACGAGAAGTCGGCGGCGCCCGTCGTCTCGCTCAGCCTCGGTGACTCCTGCGTGTTCCGCTTCGGCAACGCCGCCTCGCGCGGTCGCCCCTACCGCGACATCGAGCTGCGCAGCGGTGACCTGTTCGTCTTCGGCGGACCGAGCCGGCTCGCGTACCACGGCGTGCCGAAGGTACTGCCCGGCACCGGGCCGCCCGAATTGGGCCTGACCGGGCGGCTGAACATCACACTGCGGGTCGGCGGCCTCCTGCCGTGAGCGGCGCCCGGCACCTCCCGCTCGTGCGAGGATCGCTGTCATGAACGGCAACGGGGCCCCGCGGCGGGTGGGGGACGCGTCCACGGTGTCCACGGTCTCATCGGCGGCCTCCGCCGCCGACCGCGCCGCGGCCGCCACGAGGACCAAACTGGAGCGGGGCCGCGGCGCGCTGGGCCCCGCACTGGAACTCGTACACACCGGCCGGGCCCCGACCCGGGCGGTGCTGACGGCCGAGCTGGGAGTCACCCGTGCCACCGCCGGAGCCGTGGCCGCCGAACTGGAGGCACTCGGCCTGATCCGCGTCGACTCCCGCCCCGGTGGCGCCGGCGGGACCCAGGGCCGTCCCTCGCACCGGCTCGCCGTGGCGGAGAACGGCCCGGTCGCGCTCGCCGCGCAGGTGCACCCGGACGGCTTCCGGGCGGCGCTCGTCGGCCTCGGCGGCCGGATCGTGGCCACCGCCCCCGGCAAGGTCACTGTCTCCGCCGACCCCGCGCAGGTCCTCGGCGCCGTCGTCGACGCGGGCGCCGCGCTGCTCGCGGAGTCCGGGAGGCGCTGCGTCGGCGCGGGCCTCGCCGTGCCGTCGGCGGTCGCGGAGCCGGAGGGCACCGCACTGAATCCCCTGCACCTGGCCTGGCCGGCCGGCTCCCCGGTGCGGGCCATCTTCGCCGAACGGGTGAAAGCGGCCGGGATCGACGGGCCCGCCCTCACCGGAAACGACGTCAACCTCGCCGCGCTCGCCGAGCACCGACACGGCGCGGGCCGCAGCGCCCAGCACCTGCTGTGCGTGGCCACCGGCCACCGGGGAGTCGGCGGGGCGCTGGTGCTCGACGGTCGTCTGCACAGCGGCAGCTCGGGTCTCGCCCTGGAGGTCGGCCACCTCACCGTGAACCCGGAGGGTCGGGCCTGTCACTGTGGCAGCCGGGGCTGCCTGGACGTGGAGGCGGACCCGCTGGCCTTCCTGACGGCGGCGGGGCGTACGCCCGGTCCGGAGGTGTCGTTGCTCCAGCAGGCGCGGGACCTGCTGCACGCCGAGGCCGCGGACCCGGCCGTACGGACGGCCGCCGAGGAACTCATCGACCGGCTGGGGCTGGGGCTCGCGGGCCTGGTGAACATCCTGAACCCGGACCGGATCATCCTGGGGGGCCTGCACCGGGAGCTGCTCTACGCGGACCCGGAGCGGCTGCGCGCGGTGGTCGCGGACCGGAGCCTGTGGGGGCGCAGCGGCGGGGTGCCGATCCTGCCGTGCACCCTGGACCACAACAGCCTGGTCGGCGCGGCGGAGCTGGCGTGGCAGCCGGTGCTGGACGACCCGCTGGGAGCCCTGGGCGCCGCCGCCTGACCGAGCGGAGCCGCACCCGCGGGTCACCAGGTCCGAGCCAACCCGGGTCCGGCGGCGGCCCGGTCCGGGCCACCCGGGCCCGGCGCCGACCCGTCCCGGGCCACCCGGGGCCGGGCCACCCGGGGCCGGGCTGACCGGGTCTGGGCTGACCGGGTCTGGGCTAACCGGGTCTGGGCTAACCGGGTCTGGCGACCGCCCGGGCCGATACCGGCACGGCGGTGACGACCGGCGCGGGCTCCACCGGGTAGAGCGCAGCCGGGGCGTGCTCCCGTACCGCCTTGGGGGAGATCCGTACCGTGCGGGCCGGCGCCGTCGTGGCGGGGGCGGCCCGCATGGAGAACCACACGACCTTGCCCGGGCCGTCCGGCTGGTGTCGGGCGCCCCAGGCCTCGCTGATCGCCGCCACGAGCGCGAGACCGCGTCCACCGGTCTCCAGGGCGGCGGACTCGCGCACCACGGGCAGCCGGGGATCGCTGTCGTGCACCGAGACGGTGAGCCGACCGAGCCGGAATTCGATCTCCACCCGGCACACTTTGTCCGGCTGGGCGTGGCGGTGCACGTTGCTGAGCAGCTCCGTCACACCGAGCGCGGCCCGATCGATGAGGGGGTCGAGCCGCCAATGACGCAATTGCGCTGAAACGATTCTGCGGATCTGGCCGATCCGCGCGGGCAGGGCCTGCAGTTCGACGACGCAGTGCCTGCGGGAATGACTTATCACGGCTGCGACTCCCCGACATGAGTGTTACGGGTGCTGCACCCTCTGTGACGCCTCACCAGGGTCACCCACGGTGCGCCGGTGTGCAACCGAACCGGCGTGACGATCTGCGCCGGGCGTCCGGGACCCGTCCGAAAGTCGTCGGTGGGCCGTCCGAAAGTAATCCACGGGCCGCGCGCAGGTCGCCGGCGCCTCGTATGCGGTGCGTGCGTACGGGCGGCCGCGCGCCGCCCTAAAGCGATTCGCATGGAGACCCAAAGGAACTGTTTGCGCAGGTGAGGGAGGTACATTGCGAAGGCAGGGGGTCATGGAAGTGATGAAGGAGCAAGGCGCATGAGCACGACCAGCACCACCGCGAGGGCCGACGACGTCGACCGCAGCGACGCGGACTACCGGGCCTGGCTGAACGAAGCCGTGCGCAAGGTCCAAGCCGACGCCAACCGGTCCGCCGACACCCACCTGCTGCGCTTCCCGCTCCCCGAGGAGTGGGGCATCGACCTGTACCTGAAGGACGAGTCGACGCACCCGACGGGCTCCCTCAAGCACCGCCTGGCCCGCTCCCTGTTCCTGTACGCCCTGTGCAACGGCTGGATCCGTCCCGGGCGCCCGGTCATCGAGGCCTCCTCCGGCTCGACGGCCGTCTCCGAGGCGTACTTCGCCAAGCTGATCGGCGTCCCCTTCGTCGCCGTCATGCCTCGCACGACCAGCCCGGAGAAGTGCCGCCTCATCGAATTCCACGGCGGCACCTGCCACTTCGTGGACGACTCGATGAAGATGTACGAGGAGTCCGCCGAGTTGGCCGCCCGCACGGGCGGGCACTACATGGACCAGTTCACCTACGCGGAGCGGGCCACGGACTGGCGCGGCAACAACAACATCGCGGAATCGATCTACCAGCAGCTGCGCCTGGAGCGTTACCCCGAACCCACCTGGATCGTGGCGACGGCCGGCACCGGCGGCACTTCCGCGACCATCGCGCGCTACGTCCACTACATGCAGCACGACACCCGGATCTGCGTACCCGACCCGGAGAACTCCTGCTTCTTCGACGGCTGGACCCAGGGCGACCCGAACGCGAGCAGCGACTGCGGCTCGCGCATCGAGGGCATCGGCCGTCCCAGGATGGAACCGAGTTTCGTGCCGGGCGCCATCGACCGGATGATGAAGGTGCCGGACGCGGCGAGCGTCGCCGCCTGCCGGGCGCTGGAGCAGGCCATCGGACGCAAGGCGGGCGGCTCGACCGGAACCGGGCTGTGGAGCGCGCTCAAGATCGTCGCGGAGATGGTGGCCCAGGGCTGGACGGGCAGTGTGGTGACCCTGCTGTGCGACCCGGGCGACCGCTACCTCGACAAGTACTACTCGGACGACTGGCTGGCCGCGCAGAAGCTGGACATCGCCCCGTACACGAAGACCATCGAGACGCTGCTGACGACGGGGACCTGGCAGGAGCCCTCGGCCTGAGCCGCCCCCGCCCGACACCGGGCGCGGCCGCGTGGGCGGCGCCCGGTCAACGCCCGGCGCTCAGCCGGGTGTCGAGCGCGCCCACCGCCGAGCGGAACGAGCGCCCCAGCCCGGGGCGCGCGGCGGCGAGGGCGAGGCGGAACGGGGCCGGCCCGTCCGCCGCGAAGGTCCACCGGATCCGCGTACCGGAACCGGAGGGGCTCAGTCGCCACTCCTCCAACAGCGCCCGGACGCCGGGGACGTTGGTCTCGTCCACCCGGTACGCGTAGCACCGCTCCCGCTCCGCCGCCACGACGGTCTCCCGGAACCGGACCCCGCCCCTCAGCCCGATCTCGCGGCCCGCGCCGTCGTGCGTGGAGCGGGCCAGGGTGACGGCCTTGAACCAGGCCGGCCAGTCCGCCACCTGCTCGGCGAGGGCCCGGTAGACCGGCGCCGGCGCCTGGGTCGCGCGCGCCGTGAAGACGAGCCGGACCGGCGCCGTCTCGGCGAAATCCAGCTCCACTGCCCGGAGTCGGCGAGCCATCGGGATACCCCCTGCGAGACGCGGTGCGCACCGGCGGCGCCGGACGACGGTGCGCGAACACTACCCGTCGGCCCCTCGGATGTCTCCAGGGCGGCCCCTTCGTCTCAGGAGCCGGCCGACGCCCCCGCGGGCAGCGCCGGCAGGTCCGCCGGGAACAGCAGGGTGAGTTCGTCCGTGTCCGGGTCGCTCAGCTGGGCCACGCGTCCCGCGTGCCGTTCGACCAACGACTCGAAGGTCTGGCGGGCGGTGCGGCCGTTGCCGAAGGCCGGCCCCTTGGGCAGCTCCGTGAAGTACGCCAGCAGCGCCTGCGCGGTCCCCTCGCCCAGCCGGTACTCGTGCTCCTCCGCCTGCTGCTCCACGATGCGCAACAGCTCCTGCGGTCCGTAGTCCCCGAAGGTGATGGTCCGGGAGAAGCGGGAGGCCACGCCCGGGTTGACGGTCAGGAACCGTTCCATCTCCGCCGTGTAACCGGCGACGATCACCACCACCGCGTCCCGGTGGTCCTCCATCAGCTTCACCAGCGTGTCGATCGCCTCGCGCCCGAAGTCGCGGCCCGAGTCCTCCGGCGCCAGGGCGTAGGCCTCGTCGATGAACAGGACACCGCCCCGAGCCCGTTCGAAGGCCTCCTGCGTACGGATCGCGGTGGACCCGATGTGCTCGCCCACGAGGTCCACCCGGGAAACCTCGACCAGGTGCCCCCGCTCCAGCACGCCGAGGGAGGCGAGGATCTCCCCGTAGAGCCGGGCCACGGTGGTCTTGCCGGTGCCGGGGGAGCCGGTGAAGACCAGGTGCCGGCGCACCGAAGCCGCCTTGAGCCCCGCCTGCCGCCGCCGGCGCCCCACCTCGATCATGTCGGTCAGGGCGCGTACCTCGCGCTTGACGCTGTCCAGGCCCACCAGCGCGTCGAGCCGCTCCAGCACCTCGCCGGAGGCCGGGGCGGCGGGGGCCGGGTCCGGCTCGTCGGCGGGACGCTGCGCCGGTACCTCGACGGCTCCGGGGGCGGGCGCCCGCGCGGGCGTCACCGTACGGATTCCGGCGCGCTCGCGGGCCGGGCCGCCGGCGGCGGCCGACTGGGCGGCGAGGCGCGGCCCGGACTCGTCACTGGTGCAGTCCTGCGCGACGGGGCCGTCCTCCGCGAACTCGTAACCGCCGCGCGCGCAGCGCTCGGTGTGGCACTTCGCCAGCGAGGTACGGCTGCCGTCGATCACATGGAAACCGAAGCCGGAGCTGCCGCTCACCCGGCAGGCGGTGAAGGTGCCGCGACCGCCCGCCGAGACGTAGAAGCCGGCCTCGGAGGGGGAGGTGACGACGCAGCGCTCCAGGACCGGGTCGGCCCCCTTGGTGACGATCACGCCCGTCTGGACCGAATCGACGGAGCAGTTGGCGAGGGTGCCGCCGCTGCCGTGATCACGGAACCAGGCCCCGGTCGACGCCTCCCGGATACGGCAGTCGTCGAGCTGCGCGGTGGCCCCGTCGCTCACCGAGACGGCCGTGTTGCGCACCTGCGACAGGTCGCTGTCGACCACGTCCACGCGCGAGCCGCGGTCCAGCACGAACAGGGCGTCCGGTACGTCGTGTACCCGGCAGGAGTCCAGCGAGGCGGTGGCCCCGTCGCTGATCCACACCGCGGGATAGTCCCCCGTGCTGTCGTGGATCTCGCAGGACCGGGCGTCGACTCGGGTGCCCGGGTCCCATACCGACAGGCCGTTGCGGCCGAAGCGGCGCACGGTGGTCCGGCTCAGCGTGAGCACCGAACGCGAGCGCAGGTCCACCGCGTTCTCGGGGATGTCGTGGATGTCGCAACCGGCGAGCGTGAGGACGGCGTCGGTGTCGAGGGTGACCCCGTCGGCCGAAGTGCGGTGAACCGCGCAGTCGGTGAGCCGGGCCACGGCCCGCGCGGCGATCTGCACTCCGGTGCCCTTGACCTCGTACACCTCGCACCCCAGCGCCTCCAGCCCGGAGCCCTCGCCGGTGACGGCGATGCCCGCGCCCGTGGCGTGGTGGACGCGGCAGCGCTCCAGGCGAGGGTGTCCGCCCCGCACCGAGATCCCGTTCTGCCCGGCGGCCACGACCTCGCATTCCTCGAACACACCACCCCCGCCGTCCAGGACGGAGATCCCGACCCCGGCCGGGTTCTCCACGGTGCACCGGCGCACCAGCGGTCTGGCCCCGCCGCCGCGGACCTCGATGCCGGACGACGAGCGGGTGCTGATCCTGAGGTCGCTGAGCTCGGGCGAACCGTCTTCGACGAGCAGCGCGGGCGCTGTGCGGTCCTGGCCCTCCAGGTAGAGGTCCTGCACCACGGCCGAGGCGCTCACGGTCAGGGCGACGCCGTCGGGCGGGGCGATGCGCACGGACCCGACCGCGCCCTCGGGTCCCCGCAGGGTGACGGCGTGGCGCAGCACCAGGTTCTCCCGGTAGGTGCCGGGAGCGATGGACAGGACGTCCCCGTCGCCGGCGACGGCGAGCGCGGCGGTCAGAGTCGCGTACTCACCGGAGCGGCGCCGCCAGCGCGAAGACCCGCCGTGTGTGACCTGGACCGTGCCCTGAGCCATGGTGCTGTCGTGCCCCCACCCTCGTCCTCGCATTGACGGCAGTCACCGCCGCAGCCGGCGCCGCGGTCGCCCGCGGCCGGTCTGCCCGGTCCACCGTAGCGCGCGCGGGGCCCGTGAGTTGCCAGGTCAGCTGCCCGCGCCTGCCCGGCCCCAATCAGGCCCGACCGCCGCCCATGCTCGGTCCAGGCGCGTGTACCGCCGATGCATGAGCCGCCGTACGATCAGCCGGCGGACGGTCTCCACCAGCGCGGCCACGCCCAGGGCGGCCGCCAGACCGGCCATCACCGCGTGGAACGCGGCGGCCGACGAGGCGAGCGGCTGCCCGACGAGCCGGCCGCTGGTGTCCGTCCATATCCGGAACCTGTCACCGGGCCGGGGCGGTTCCTCGGCGGCCGGTACGGTCCCCTGGTGGCTGCTGCCGTCCGGCGCGGTCCAGGAGGCGAGGATGCGCGTCCGCTGCGGCGTTTGCGGCCCCGCCGACTTGTCGGCGGCCGGACCGCCCGCAGGCGTCGTCTGGGACGGCCGGAGCACCACCGCCGGCACGAGGTAGCGCCCCTGCCGCTGCTCGCGCACGGCGCGCTGGAGCGTGTCGTCCACCCGCACGCCCGCGAACCAGCCGATGGCCGGGGCGAGCACGAGGACGCACACCGCCGCGCTCAGCGCCAGCCACGCCTCGAAAAGATCAGTTCTGCGGCGCAGCGGATTGCGCCGCCAACGCCACACACCCACTGCTGTCCACACGGTCCGGCACCCCCTCGCCTCCGCCTGCCTGCGCGTCCAGCTTCCCGCACGCCCGGCGGACGCGCATTCCGGACGCGGGAGACGCGCGCATCCGGCGGCGTCCGGTCCGGAACACGTTTCCCCCGTGCCCCGCCCGCGTCCGCCGCCCACACGTCTCGAATGATCCAACGGTGCTGCCGTGCCCGCTGGTTCCGGCGGGCGGCCGGAGCCCCTCGAAGGTGTTATTCCAGGACGCGGACCTCGTCGCCGACGCGCACCGTCCCCAGCCGCACCGGCACCAGCTGCCGCCCGAAGGCCAGGGATTTCCCGATCCGCCGGTGCTTGGCCAGCGTCTTCAACGGCTCCTTGCCGCGTTCCGCGGTCACCTGGTCGGTGGTCGTGACGATGCACCGCCCGCACTCCCGAACCCCGCGGAAAACGGCGTCGCCCACGGCGATGCGCCGCCAGCCGTCCTCCGCCCACGCCTCGGCGCCGGCCACGACCAGACTGGGGCGGAACCGGTTCATCGGCAGCGGCCCCTCCTCCGGGTGATCGCCCTCGGCGATCAACGCGTTCAGGGCGTCCAGCGAGGCGAGGGTGGTGACCAGCAGCGGATACGCGTCCGCGAGGCTCACCGTTTCGCCGGGCAAGGCGTAGTCGGGGTCCACGGGCCGGCGCACGGCGGGGTCGTCCAGGTGCACGAGGCGGGCGGGGAGGCCGAGGTAGGCCGAAAACCAGTCGGCCGCGGCCTTCGCCGCGACCACCGTCTCGATCTTCTTGCCGAACAGGACGACCGGCTCCAGCGGACCCGGCTCCGGCACCTCGACGACCAGGTCGCCCATGCCCGGTGCCGACAGCGCCACCCCGCCGCCCTCCAACGGGCGGGCGCACGCCAACGTCAGTCGAGCCTGTTGGCGCTGTGTGATGATCGCGCCCTCGACGTCTATCACTGCCCAACGGCGGTCACCCGCGAGCCCCCAGGGCTCCACGGCCACCGCGTCGGGAGCGGTTCCCGTCAGCGACTTGACGGGACGGACGTGGAGCGACTGGACGTACGAATTCGACATGACTGCATTTTGCCAGTCGCCGCCCCCGCGGACCCCGGCGCCTTTGAACCGGCCGGCCTAGTAGCCGCGCCCCTGGTACGCGCGGCCGTACGGGTCCTCGTAGGAGGGGACCTGCGCGGGCGCCTGCATCGGGCGCGGGGCGGCCGGGCGCATGGCCTCGTACCCGGTACCGGCCGCGACGGGGCGCGGCTGCTGGGGCTGCGGCGCGTACCCCGCGCGGGCGCCGACGGGCTGCTGCTGCGGCACGAACGGCGCGGGGGCGTTCTGCAGCGGCACGGGCATCTGGGGCTGCTGCATCTGCATCTGCATCTGCGGTGCGGGCTGCTGCTGGTACGGGAACCCGTACGCCGGGGCGCTCTGCTGCTGCGGCATCGAGGGCCCGGACGGGAGGGCGGGCAGGGCGGACGGGAGGGCCGGCAGGTACCCACCGCTCGAGTAACCGGAACCGGGGGTGTCGTAGGCGGCCGGAACGCGGATCGGGGCGATCTGCGGAGTGCCGCGTTCGGCGACGAGGGAGTCGTAGATGGGGGTGTCCGGGAAGGAGGGCGCGGAGTAGTAACCGCCGCCATAAGTGGAGCGGGGGGAGGTCATGGGACCTAAGTTAAGCCCACGACTTCACGGGGTCCATAGCGAGGTGTCGTCAACACCGCCCTGACCTGCATATTCGCAGGTCAGGGCCACAGGTTTCACTTCACGTCCACCTGCACGATTCGCGACTTCCACCCCACCTTGTTCCTACTCGTACTCACCGGTTGGGTGTTGCACCCACTTGGCCTTGACGTGGCGTCACCATCCGGAACCCACGACGTGACCTCGTATGACGCCCATTCAGCCGCACCGCGGGCCGCCCGCGCGGGTCAGGCGTCGCTCGGTCGCGCGTACGTCCGGCCCTTCCAGGCGGCCCCGCGGCCGCGGTAGTGCAGGACGGCCGAGTCGACGGTCATCAGGAGGTAGAGCAGGGCCGTGAACGGGAGCAGCGGCGCGAAGGCGGCGGGCCGGCGGTAGTAGCGCAGCATCGGCAGGTAGGTCCCGGCCATCAGGAGCCAGGCCGCGCCGCCCGCCCAGGCGACGGCCGGGGCGTCCAGGGTGAGCCCGGCGAGTAGGGCGACCGGCGGCACCAGGTAGACGAGCACCAGCCCGACCACCGTCCCCGTCAGCAGCAGTGGACGGTGGCGCAGTTGGGCGTACGCGCTCCGCGAGACCATCCGCCACAAGTCGCCCAGCGCCGGGTACGGGCGCACACTGTCCACCCGCTCCGCCAGCCCGAGCCAGATCCGGCCGCCGGAGCGCCGCACCGCGCGGGCGAGGGCGACGTCGTCGATCACGGCCTGCCGGATGGAGTCGGGCACTCCCGCGCGGACGGCGGTCTCCGTCCGCAGGAGCACGCAACCGCCGGCGGCCGCCGCGGTCCGCGCGGCGGGGCGGTTGATCCACCGGAAGGGGTACAACTGCGCGAAGAAGTAGACGAAGGCGGGCACGACGAGCCGCTCCCAGGACGTGGCCACCCGCAGCCGCGCCATCTGGGACACCAGGTCGAGGTCGGCGGAGGTCGCGGCGGCGACGAGCTCGCGGAGGCTGTCCGGCTCGTGCGCGATGTCCGCGTCGGTGAGCAGGAGGTACTCGGGTTCGGTCGGGTGGGCGGCGCGCGCGTGCGCGATCCCGTGGCGCAGCGCCCAGAGCTTGCCGGTCCAACCGGCGTCCGGGGCGCCGGGGGAGACGACGCTGAGAGGCAGCCCCGGCAGTTCCCCGGCCAGGCGTCGGGCGAGGGCGGCCGTGCCGTCCGTACTGCCGTCGTCCACCAGGATCACCTCGGCGGCGCCGGGGTAGTCCTGGGCGAGGAGGGACGGCAGGCTGCGCGGCAGGACCTCCGCCTCGTCCCTGGCCGGGACGACGATGGTGACGGACGGCCACCGGGCGGGGGCGGTACGCGGGGGGAGGCGGACGTCGGTGCGCCAGAACATGCCCCGGGCGAAAGTGAGCCAGAGCCAGGCGGCGAGGGATGCGTAGGCGGCGGTGAGGAGGAGGCCCATGGCCGCAGTGTGCCCAACCGGGTGGGGCCTGTCGCGCATCCGGACGCCGTGGCGTCCTCCGGCGTCCCGCGGGTGTGGGTGCGGCCCGGTGAGGATGCGGGCGAAGCAGGCGCGGACGTGGCCGGTCCGGGCCGGCGGGTTGGCGGGCGTGGTCGGTCCGGGCCGGCGGGTTGGCGGGCGTGGTCGGTCCGGGCCGGTCGGGTCGCGGCGGGCGTGGTCGGTGAGGGGGCGGACAGGGGTGGCGCGGGGCCCCTCGGGGGCCGTGGTCGCGGGGTCGGGGCACGGGGTCGATTAAGGTGACCGGGTGAAGATCGCCCTCATGGACTCCGGAATCGGCCTCCTCGCGGCGGCCGCCGCGATGCGACGGCTGCGGCCCGACGCCGATCTGCTGCTGTCCTGCGACCCCGACGGGATGCCCTGGGGGCCGCGTACGCCCGCCGACCTCACCGGGCGGGCCCTCGGCGTCGCCCGGGCCGCCGCCGAGTACGCCCCGGACGCACTGGTCGTCGCCTGCAACACCGCCTCCGTCCACAGCCTGCCCGCCCTGCGTGCCGCGCTGGAACCCGCCGTCCCCGTCATCGGGACCGTCCCCGCGATCAAGCCCGCCGCGGCCAAAGGCGGCCGGGTCGCGATCTGGGCCACGCCGGCCACCACCGGGAGCCCGTACCAGCGCGGGCTGATCGCCCGGTTCGCCGCCGGGGTGCAGGTCACCGAGGTGCCCTGCCCCGGCCTCGCCGACGCGGTCGAGCGCGGGAACGAGGAGGACGTCGTACGGGCCGTCGCCGCGGCGGCCGCGCTGACCCCGGCCGACGTCACCGACGTGGTGCTCGGCTGTACGCACTACGAACTGGTCGAGGCGCCGATCCGGGCCGCCGTCGCCGAACGGACCGGCGGCACGGAGTTCGTCTTCCACGGCTCCGCGGAGGCCGTCGCCGTGCAGGCGCTGCGTCGCATCGGCGCCGGCCCCGAGCCGGACCTGCCGCGCACCGGCGGGCTGACCGTTCTGCTCGGCGGTCGCCCCGGACCCCTCCCGGCCGCCGCGCTCGGCTATGCCGAGGGCCGTCTGCTCGCGGAAGGCGCGCCGCTCGCGCACTGACCCGCACGCCGCGCTCCGGTACGGCCCGCCGTGCCGGGGACGGTTCCCTGCCCCGCAGGAGTCCGCGGGGGACGGGCGAACGCTCGCGGGCCAGGGGTGGCGAGCCGCGTTTTTCAGCCACGTACCGCATCACGGCGACGGGGATACCGCCGGGTGCCCGTCCGGGGGTGGGGGCACGCCGCCGTCCGCGACCCGACGGCAGCCGTGTCACGTATCGAGAGCGGGTGGCGCGGCGCCGGGCCGTTCCGCCGCCCAGCCCTCCCCCCCGGCACATATCCGATGGCTGCCGCGGCGGCCCGGAGGTAGAGTCGTGGCATTGCGCGAGACGAAACGTCTCGTCTCAATAGCCGCCGCTCCTGCCCGGGAGGGACCGCCGGCTCGTCCAGTTCGCCGTACGAAGGAGTCGCCCTTGCGCGCACGTGCCCCACACGCCGCCACTCAGCTCGTCCTGTCCGAGGTCACCAAGGCCTACGGGACCCACGTCGTACTCGACCGGGTCAGCTTCACGGTCCGACCCGGTGAGCGGGTCGGCATCGTCGGTGACAACGGCTCCGGGAAGTCGACCCTGCTCCGGCTGCTCGCGGGCCGCGAGCAGCCGGAGCACGGACAGGTCACCGTCACCGCGCCCGGCGGGGTCGGCCATCTCGCCCAGACCCTCGACTTACCCCCGACCGCCCGCGTCCGGGACGCGATCGACCTCGCGCTCGCCGACCTGCGCTCGCTGGAGCGCCGTATCCGCTCGGCCGAGGCGCGGCTGCCCCAGGCCGGTCCCGACGAGCTCGCCGCCTATGCGGACCTCCTCGCCGCCTACGAGGCCCGGGGCGGCCCGGACGCCGAACGGCGCGTGGCGACCACCTTGCGCCGGCTCGGCGAGCGCGCCGCCCTCGACCCGGAGCGGCGACTGGGCACCCTCTCCGGCGGGCAGCGCTCACGCCTGGCACTCGCCGCGACCCTGGCAGCCGAACCGGAACTGCTGCTGCTCGACGAACCGACCAACGACCTCGACGACGAGGCGATCGGCCGGCTGGAGGAGTACCTGCGCGCCCATCGTGGCACCGTCGTCGCCGTCACCCACGACCGGCTCTTCCTGGACCGCGTCACCACCGCCGTCCTGGAGGTGGACCAGGACCGGCGCACCGTACGCCGGTACGGAAACGGATACGCCGGGTTCCTCGCCGGTCGCGCCGCCGAACGCGCCCGTTGGCAGCAGCGGTACGAGCAGTGGCGCGAGCAGGTGCGGGACGCGGAACGGCTCGCCGACACCAACATCGGCCGGTTCGCCGCCATCCCCCGGAAGCTGCCGCGCGGCTTCAGCGGAGCCGGCGCGTTCCGGGCCCGCTCACGCACCCACGGCGCGGCCGGCCGGATCCGGGCGGCCCGGGAGCGGCTGCACCGGCTGACCGAGAACCCGGTGCCGCCGCCCCCGACCCCCCTCCGATTCACCGGGCGGTTCACGATGGACACGGCGACCCCGGCGGGCACGGCGAACGGGGTGGGCGCGGAGGGTGGGAACGCCCTGGAGGCCGACGAACTCGCCGTGCCGGGACGGCTCGGGCCGACCACCTTCCGGCTCGAACCCGGTGAAAGGCTCCTGGTGACCGGGCCCAACGGGGCAGGGAAGAGCACCCTGTTGCATGTCCTCGCGGGGGAACTCGCGCCGGGGCGGGGCGCCGTACGCACGCCCCCGCGCGTGGGCCTGCTGCGCCAGGACGACCCCTGGGGGCGGGAGCCCCGCTCCGTGACGGAGCTGTCCGGTCCGGAGCACGCGGAGCGGGTCGCGGCCCTCGGCCTGCTCGCCCCGCACGACCTGACCCGCCCCGTCCGGGACCTCTCGGTGGGGCAGCGCCGCAAGCTCGAACTGGCACGGCTGGTGACAGCGCCGCCGGACGTGCTGCTTCTCGACGAGCCGACGAACCACCTGGCCCCGGCCGTGGTGGAGGAACTGGAGGCGGCGCTCGCCGACTTCACCGGGATCGTCGTCCTGGTCACCCACGACCGGAGGTTGCGCGTCGCCTTCCGCGGCCGCCGGCTGGAGCTGACCCCCGAGCCTCGGTCGGCCCCGGCGAGCCGCTGAGCCGACAGCCGCAGACCGTCCGCGTCCAGCACCCGCCCGCAGTACCCGGGCAGCGGCACGTGCGGCGGCCCGGTCCACGCGTCCGGGCTCGCTCCCCGGCCTAAACGGGCCCCGGCCAGGTGCCCCGGTGACCGCCGCCCCCGTGTCGGGGAGCCACCACGGCCGAGGAGGTACGGGAGGCCTGCGCCGGGTGGCGCGACCCCATCCGGCGGGACTCGCCGACACCGACCCCGCCACCCGGGTCGCCACCCGGTGCGGCACCTCCGCCCCGCGCCGCCCACCGTCGTCGCGGCCGATCGGATCGCCCTGGTCGGTGACGCCGCCCATGCCATGACCCCGAACCCGGGGCAGGGGGCCTGCACCGCGCTGCTCGGCGCCGAGGCCCTGGCCCGCGCGGTCGCCGGACACGGAGTCGCCGCCCCGCCCGCCGCCCCGCGGGCGTACGACGGAGAGCGGCGCCGCAGCGCCCAGCGCGTCGCCTTCGCCTCCCGAACCCTGCCTCGGATCGTCGCCGGGCGCCGGCCGCCGGCCGCCGCCCGGCGTTGCACGATGCCGTGGTCGGGCCGCTCCCGGGACAGGCACGCGGGGGGAGGAAAGCGCCGTGTCGAGGGGCGGGCGCGGGCGACGTGAGTACGCTGCACCCATGACGGGTCACCCCCCGGGTCCGCTCTGGACGGGCCGCGCCTCCAACCGCGTGCAGTGGCTGCTCGCCGCGGCCGGCGCCGCCTGCCTCGCGCTCGCCATCGAACTCGCCGTCGACGCCAGCTGGACCGCCGGGACGGTTCCGCTGGTCATGTCCGTGATCGGCTGCCTCGCGGCCGGTCTGCTCATCCTCTTCGGCACCCTCGCCTTCGTCCACGTGGCCGTCACCGTCGATTCCCAGGCCATGGAGATCCGCTGCGGTCACATCGGGCTGCCCCGCCGCACCATCAGGCTCGCCGAGGTGACCTCCGCCGAGTTCGTACCGCTGATCACCCCGCAGCACTGGGGCGGCTGGGGCTACCGCTGGCGCCCGGAGAAGGGCACCGCCGTCGTCGTCCGCCGGGGCGAGGGAGTGGCGCTGCGCCTGGACGACGGCAGGCTGTTCACCGTCACCGTCGACGACGCCGAGAACGCCGTCCGGGTCATCCGCACCCACCTGCGCGCCCTGGCGCACTGAGTCTCCTGGGGGGCCGCCCCGAGCGGGAGGGACGTACACTCCGCCCAATGAGCACCAGTGTCACCCGAGCGGCCGGGAACGAGCCCGCGCAGTCCACCGCACCGGAGAGCGGCGCGACCTTCCTGCACCGCCTGCGGGACGCCTGGCCCACCCGGGCGGCGCTCGCCGCGCTCGCCGGGGTCCTGCTCTACCTCGGTTTCCCGCCGCGCCCCCTGTGGTGGCTGGCCCCCTTCGCCCTCGCCCTGCTGGCCGGCTGCCTGCGCGGCCGTCGGGCCCGGGCCGGCTTCGGCCTCGGTTTCTTGTTCGGGCTGGGCTACCTGCTGCCGCTGCTGGTGTGGACCAGTGAGGGTGTCGGCCCGGTGCCGTGGATCGCCCTCGTCACCCTCGAAGCGCTCCTCTTCGGCCTCACCGGCCTCGGCATCGCCCTCGTCGGCACGCTCCCCGGCCGCGCCGTCTGGGCCTCCGCCGTGTGGATCGCCGGCGAGGCCCTGCGCGCCCGGGCGCCGTTCGGCGGCTTTCCTTGGGGCAAGCTCGCCTTCGGCCAGGCCGACGGCTTCTTCCTGCCGCTCGCCGCCCTGGGCGGTACGCCGCTGCTGTCCTTCGGGATCGCCCTGTGCGGATTCGGCCTCTACGAACTCGCGCGCGTCGCCCGCTCGCGGCCGAGCCGCACCGCCGCCGCGCTCGCCGCCCTCACCGTCGCCCTGCCGGTCGGCGCGGCCCTCGCCTCGCGTCCGCTGGTCTCCGACGCCGCCGAGGACGGCACGGCGGTGGCCGCCGTCGTCCAGGGCAACGTCCCGCGCGCCGGGTTCGACTTCAACTCCCAGCGCCGCGCCGTACTCGACAACCACGCCAACCGCACCCTCCGGCTCGCCGACGACGTGAAGGCGGGCCGCGCCCGGCAGCCCGACTTCGTCGTCTGGCCGGAGAACTCCTCGGACATCGACCCCTTCACCCAGCAGGACGCCCACGCCGTCATCGACCGGGCCGTCAAGCGCATCGGCGTGCCCGTCGCCATCGGCTCCGTCCTGGAGCCGCCGACCGGCCCGCTGCGCAACACGATGATCTTGTGGGATCCGGTCAAGGGCCCGACCGCGACCTACGACAAGCGCAAGATCCAGCCGTTCGGCGAGCGCATGCCGATGCGGTCCTTCGTCCGGATCTTCAGCAAGGACGTGGACCGCGTACGCCGTGACTTCGGCCCCGGCAAGGAGCCCGGCGTCTTCGACATGGCGGGCAGCCGGGTCGGCATGGTCACCTGCTACGAGGCCGCCTTCGACGACGCCGTCCGCTCCACCGTGCAGGCCGGAGCCCAGGTCATCGCCGTGCCGAGCAACAACGCCACCTTCGGCCGGAGCGAGATGACCTACCAGCAGTTGGCCATGGACCGGGTCCGGGCGGTCGAGCACAGCCGGACCGTGCTCGTCCCCGTCACCAGCGGGGTCAGCGCGGTCATCCGGCCCGACGGCACCGTCGTCCAGCAGACGAAGATGTTCACCGCCGACGCGCTGGTCGCCGAAATCCCGCTGCGTTCGACGCCGACCCCGGCCACCCGGCTCGGGCCACTGCCGGAGTACGCGCTGCTCCTGGTCGCCGCCGGGGGGCTCGGCCTGGTCCTGACCCGCCGGGTTCGCGCCCGGCGGGCCGCATGACGCGGGTGGCCGAGAGGCGACCTCGTAGGGTCGGGGCATGACCACACCTGACTACATACGCGCGATCCGCGAAGCCGGCGCGGGGCACCTGCTGCTCCTGCTGCCCGGCGTCACCGCCATCGTCGTCGACGACCGCGACCGGGTCCTGCTCGGCCGCCGGGCCGACACCGGCCTCTGGTCGGTGATCGGGGGCATCGCCGAACCCGGCGAACAGCCCGCCGACACGGCGGCGCGCGAGGTGTACGAGGAGACGGCGGTCCGGTGCGTCCCCGAGCGGGTCGTGCTCGTCGAGATGCTGCAACCGATGACCTACCCCAACGGGGACGTCTGTCAGTTCCAGGACATCACCTTCCGCTGCCGGGCCACGGGCGGCGAGGCCCGCCCGCACGACGGGGAGCTGCTGGAAGTCGCCTGGTTCACGGCGGACGCCCTGCCGCCGCTGGAGCCCTTCGCCGTGGAACGCGTCCGGCGCGCGCTGCTCGACGAACCGACCTGGTTCCGGCCCCCCGCCCAGGTCGTCTAGGCCCCGTCGGGCGCTCCGTCGACGGCCCCCGGGCGGGGGCCGTCGACATCGTCCCGGGTCAGCCCGCGACCGCCGCCTCGCGGTAGAGCTCCACCGCCTGGTCGCCCATCACCGCGCTGTACGACACCTCCGGGACCAGACCGCCTTCCTCGTACCCGCCCAGCACCCCGGCCACGGCGCCGTCCACCAGCCAGGGGCTGCCGCTCGTCCCGCTGCTCAGGTCGGGGCAGTCGATACGGCGCTGGGTCGGCGAGAACAGGCTCGTGGCGTTGGTGCAGCGCAGGGGCGAATCGTCACTGCTCGGGTAGCCGACGACCGTCACCGTCGCGTCCTCGGGCTGCTCCGACACCACCGGAAAGCCGCCCACAGCGTCCTCCACCTGCCGAGACCCCGTCGTCGGGGCGACCGACGCGAAGGCGATGTCCTCGTCCGGGTCCCGCCCCTGCGTCCAGCGCGGGGAGACGTACACGCCGGTCACCCGCCACAGCCCGTACGGGCTCTTCCCGTCCCGGTAGCCCGGCGCGAACACCGTGGTGTCGGGGTTGTCCAGGCAGTGCGCGGCGGTGACGATCACACTCCGGTCGTCGCTGTGCACCACTGCGGCGGTGCAGAAGTGCCCTCCGTCCGTCCCGCCCGCGAACAGCGCGCCCACCCGGTCGGAGGCGACGCCGGGCTCGGCCCGCGCGGTGGTGCCGGGCGCCGAGGTGGCGCCGGCGTCCGGCAGATCGACGCTCAGCAGCGCGGCCATCGCCGCCAGCGCGAGCAGGACCCGGGACGCCCGCCGGGCGCGGGAGGAGCCCGCGGGCGCGGCCTGTCTGGGGAGCATGCTGCGGATCATGCACCTGAGCCTGCCCAGCGAGCCTGTGGACAGCGCCCCCGGTTCCATAAGAATCCGCTGTGAATCCCCGGCCGGTCATGTGGGAAGTGCCGAAACGGCGCGCATTTCCGGCATGTCCCCCGAACGGGAGGCGTGAGTCTATGGACGGCGCGGACGGTTTGCCGAGCCGGTGTTGTGCACCGCGGAGGGTGATCATCCGGTCAGGGCGCCCCTAGCCTCACCGCAGGAGCACGAACGAGGGGCGGTACCCGGTGAACTGGCTGATCCACGATTACCGCGAGAGCGATCTCGCCGCGGTCGTCCATCTGATCGACACCACGGCGGAACTCGGTCAGGAGTCCGTCTTCTCGCTCGCCGAGTGCATCAGCGCGCTCACCGACCGACAGCCCTGTGTCGTCGCCGTCCACCAGGGCGTCCCGATCGGCGCCGCCCTCGCCTGCGTCACCGGCGAACGCGCCTGGGTGATGCGCATCGCGATCGCCGCGGGCTGGCGCGGCCGCGGCCTGGCCAGCGCGCTGCTCGTCGAACTGGAACGGCGGCTCATCGCCGCCCGCGTCGGGCGGATCGCCTACGTCCTGCCCGAGGAGGACCTGCTCGGGGAGGGCCTGCTCAACGCCGGCTACACCCGCCAGCCCGCCGTCGCCTACTTCGAGAAGACCGAGCCGCTGCACGGACCGGCGGCCGGCCTCCTCGACGACCTCGGCGGCCGCTTCCTCCCCAACGACCTTTGGGCGAAGGTCGCCGGGATGGAGAAGGAGAAGGACCTCATCGAGCGCCGAGTGGTCCTCCCGCTGGCCGAGCCCGAACGGGCCGCCGCGCACGGCGTACGGCCGCCGCGCGCCGTCACCCTCTTCGGACCCCCCGGCACCGGCAAGACCACCTTCGCCCGCGCCATCGCCTCCCGCCTGGGCTGGCCCTTCGTGGAACTGCTGCCCTCCCGGCTCGCCGACGAGGGGAACCTGGCGGCCGCGCTGCGCGACGCCTTCGCCCGGATCGCCGAGCTGGAGCGGGTCCTCGTCTTCATCGACGAGGTCGAGGAAATAGCACCCGTAAGGACCGAACCGGCGCAGCCCGGCGGCATCCACGGCGTGACGAACGAACTGCTCAAGCTGATCCCCGGCTTCCGGGAGGGCGACGAACGGCTGCTGGTCTGCGCCACCAACTCCATCCGTTCGCTGGACCCGGCCTTCCTGCGGCCGGGGCGCTTCGACTACCTGATCCCGATCGGTACCCCGGACGCCGGGGCGCGCGCCGCGATCTGGTCCCGCTACACGGCCGGGCGCCCGGACGTCGACGTGGCGGCGCTGGTGGAGGCGACCGAACTGTTCACCCCCGCAGACATCGAGCACGCGGCGCGCATCGCGGCCCAGGTGTCCTTCGAGCGGGATCTGGAGGCGGTCGGCGCGCGCGGCGCGTCCGCCCCGCAGTTGGGGGCGAGCACGAGCGACTACCTGGCGGCGGTCGCCCAGTGCAGGCCTACGGTGACCCCCGCGATGACCGGGGAGTTCGCCGCGGACATCACGGCGCACGCCCGCTTCTGACCCGCCGGGCCGTCCGCCGCCGGCGTGCCCGCCCCAGACGTGCCTGCCACGGACAGGCCGGCCAGGTCGGCCCGCGGTCGCTCCCCCGAGCGGCCGCGGGCCTTCCCGCGCACGGGGCTGCCGGCAGGGGCCTACGCCCGGCAGTCGTAGGTGAACGCGACGGCTTCGGCGCGCGCCGCCGGCGAGTCGAGCCGCAGCTCGGCGCGCGCGACGTAGGTGCCGACTCCCTGGAAGGTCCACAGCAGGTGCAGCCGGGCCTCCTTGCGTCCCCTCGGCACCCGTTCGGTGAGCTGCTCGGAGCGCGTGCCGTCGCTGCGCTCCCAGTGGTACGTCAGCGTTCCGGGGCGCCCGTTGGTGGTCACGACGGCCACCACGTCGGCCGCGCCGTCGCAGCCCGGCCCCTTGGGGTCGGTGGTCACCGCCACGTCCCGGACCGCGAGGGCGGGACCGAACCGCTGCCAGCCCAGGTAGGCGAGGACGGCCGCCAGCACCACGGCGGCCAGGGTGTAGCGCCGCCACTGGCCCCGGCCACGGACTGCGGCCGCGGGCGGGACGGTCACCGGGAACGGCGCGGGCATCGCCGCGGTGACGCCGGGGCCGAACCGCAGCACCGGTCCGTCGACCCGGTCGGGCGCGGCGCCCGGGACGGTCGGCGGGGTGTCGAACCGCAGGGTGCCCGATGGCCCGGAGCCCGATGGCCCGGTGCCGCCGGGAACCGCGTCCGTGGGGCCGGCTCCCGCGGGCCCGGCGTCCGGTCGACGGGTGTCGGCCGACGGCGGCGGGCCGCTGAACCAGTGGCTGCCGAGGACCGTGGCACTGTAGTCGTCGCCCTCGGGGGCGTGGGGACCGCTCATCGCGGCGGCTCCGTCGTGGTGCACCTCGGGATGTACTTCGAGGCGATGACCGGCTTCCCGGACGAGGGCGTGGTGGTGACGCGGACGCTCAGGTAGCAGCCCGCCCGGCGCGCGAAGGCGTGGGTACGGGTCACCGGCTCCGTGCCCGCCCGGACGGGCACGGAGTCCGTACCGTCCGCGACGCGCAGGTCCGCGAGGTCGTTCCCGAGGAACCACTCCAGGAGCACCGTCGCCGGTCCGCCGCGCACGTCGAGGGAGACGCTCACCTGCCCGGTGCTCGGGCTGGTCAGCAAGGTGGCCTCCACCCCGGAGACGGTGACCGACGGACTCGGCTTCACGGTGGGGGTCGGCTTCGTCGGAGTGGGGGTCGGCGTCGGCGTAGGGCTGTGGCTCGAACCCGGTGTCGGGGACGGCGAAGTCGAGGCCGAGGGGGAGACGGACGCGGAGGGCGACGCGGACGGCGACGGCGACATCGACGGCGAGGGCGTCGCGGACGCGGAGGCGCTCGGACCCGGCCCCGGGCCCCCGCCGCCCGGCGGCCCGGCACTCGATGTCGCGAACGCGCTCAGCGCCGACGCCCCGCCGGCCTCCCCGGCGACCGCCTCGTACGTGAACACCAGCAGCGCCCCGATCACCAGTACGGCGGCGGCCGCGAGCGCGCCGCGCCGCCCCGGCGGCAGACCCGCGGGCCGGGGCGGGAGCACGGTCGTCGCGAGCGCCGTGGTGCCGCTCGCCGTGGCCGCCGCCGAGGGGAACAGGAGCGGCAGCAGCGCCGCCAGGGCCGCCAGTTTGCGCTGTCCGCGCTCCTCCCAGTCGGGCCCGTACCCGGCCAGCGCCACCTCCTCCAACTCCGCGACGAACGCCTCGGCGTTCTCCGGCCGCTCCTCCGGAGCCTTGGCCAGACCTCGGCGGATCAGTGGGCGTACCGGCTCCGGGGCCTCGGTCTCCGGCACCGGGGCCTCAACGTGCTGGACGGCCAACTCCGCGAAGTTCGTCCCGGGGAACGGCTTGTGTCCCGTCACGCACTCGAAGAACGTGGCCGTCGCCGCGTACACGTCGGCCGCGGGCGAGGCCGGCCGGCCCTGCCACTGTTCGGGCGCCATGTACGCGGGGGTGCCCGCCACCCCGGGTGTGGTGCCGCGTCCGGCCGCGATCCCGAAGTCCACCAGCTTCGAGGAGCCGTCCGCCGCCACCAGCACGTTCTCCGGCTTGTAGTCGCGGTGTACCACCCCGGCCCGGTGCGCGGACGCGAGCCCGAGCAGGGAGCCCTTGAGCAGCACCAGGGCGGCCTCCGGGTCCGTGCTCCCGGACCGTTTGAGCAGGGCGCGCAGGGAGATCCCGTCGACGAGTTCCATCACGATGGCGGCGCCGCCGGGCGCCTCGGTGTACTCGCAGTACTCGTAGAGAGCCACCACGTGAGGGGAGCGCAGCCCGCCCAGGAGCCGGGCCTCGGCCCGGAACTCCCGGACGAAGGCGGGGTCCTCGCGCAGCCGGTCGCCGAGGTACTTGACGGCGACCGGCGTGCCCGTGGCGTCGTGGACGGAGAGCACCACCCGGCCGCTGCCGCCCGCACCCAGCTCCCGGACCGACGTGTACCCGGGAACCGTCCATGCGTCTTTCATCGTTCCCCCTCCGTGGCCCCACCCTGTCCCGGCACCGGTCCGTGCGGCCGACACCCCCTGGGACACGGATTCCGCCATGGCCGGTTCCCGGCGGGACGGGGTGTCTCGGGACGGGGTGTCTCGGGGCAGGGTCGGACGCCAGGGGTCAGGCCACCGCGCGTTCCGCGCCGATCATGGCGTGCAGCCGGTCGGCGGCGGCCCGCCCGAAGGACGGGTCGTTGATGTGCGTGTCGTAGTCGTGCAGCCGGGCGGCGCTGCCCCGCAGTCCGTCGCGCAGCGCGGTGAACAGGGCCCGGTCCGCGCCGGGGTCATGGTAGGGGCCGCCGGGCGCGCCCAGCGTCGACAGTCCGCGCAGTGGGACGCACACCTCCGTGGGCCCGGTCGCCACCCGCAGCTTCGCGGCGATCCGGCGGCCGAGCTCCGCGCACTCGGCCGCGGTCGTACGGATGACGGTGATCGAGGGGTTGTGGACGCGGACCCGCCGGTAGCGGACCCGCTCGGGCAGGCTCTCCAACGGGCCGAACTTCACCAGGTCCAACGCGCCCAGGCTCACCACCTGCGGAACGCCGGCCCGCCCGGCCGCGCTGAGCCGGTCGGGGCCGGCGCTCAGGATGCCCCCGCACAGGTCGTCGGCGAGCTCGCTGAGGGTGAGGTCTAGGACGCCCGCGAAGACGCCCTGCCCGGCCAGTTTCTCCAGGGTGCGGCCGCCGCTGCCGCTGACGTGGAAGACCAACACCTCGTAGCCGAGCGCGGTCAGCCGCTCCCGGGCCGCGTCCACGCCGGTGGTGGTGACGCCCGCCATGCTCGCGGCGATCAGCGGCCGTGACCCCGTCCCCGGCCCGGCCGGGCGGCGCCGCTCCAGCGCGGCACGGGCGTAGCCCCTGGCCATGGCCGCGACGGCCTCCACCGCGTTGGCCAGTACCGGGGCGGAGACGCTGTTGATCCCGGCGATGTCCACGACGCTGTACATCATCGTGATGTCCGCGGAGCCGATGTACGGGGTCACGTCGCCCGAGGCCATGGAGGAGACCATCAGCTTCGGCACGCCCAGCGGCAGCGCGCGCATCGCCCGGGTGGCGATGGAGGTCCCGCCGCTGCCCCCGATCGCGAGGACCCCTTGGAGCCGGCCTTCGGCGTGCAGGCGTAACAGCGTCGCCTCGGCGCCCCGGGCCATGGTGGTGACGGCGGTCCCCCGGTCGCCCGCCGCCCGCAGATCCCTCAGTTCCGTCCCCGCCGCCCGGGCGACCGCTTCGCGCGGCACCTGCGCGGGTATTCGGGGCTCGCCCATGATTCCTGTGTCGACCGTGATCACTTCGACGCCGGCGCGCAGCAGCCTCTCGCGCAGCCAGCCGTACTCGACACCCTTGGTGTCCAGGGTTCCCACCAGCACGACGCTCGTCATATGTGCAATGTCCAGGCACGTGGGGTTTGTTGGCAAGTCAAGGTCGGGTCAACCCCTACAGCAGGTGCAACAGCCTTTCCAGGAAGGGGACTTGGCCTGCGATGAGCTTATTTCGGGCCATCGGGGGAGGGAACCAGGCCACGCGGTCCAGTTCCGGGAACTCCGCTCGCCGGCCCGAGTGCGGCGGCCACTCCATGGTGAAGGTGCCGGGCACCATCAGCGCCGGGTCCAGGTCGGCCCGGACCGCCCAGATCGTGACCAGCTTCCCGCCCGCCATCCGGATCTCGCCGAGCGGCAGGTACGGGCCCTCGGGCGGGGGCAGGCCGATCTCCTCGGTGAACTCGCGGCGGGCCGCGTCCAGCGGTTCCTCGTCCGGGCCGTACTCGCCCTTGGGGATGGCCCAGCCCCCGGCGTCGCGCCGCTCCCACAGCGGGCCGCCCATATGGCCCAGCAACACCTCGACTCCGGCGCCGGTCCCGGCGGCGACCTCGCGGAACAGCAGTAGTCCGGCGCTGCGCTTTTGCGTCATGGGGCCATGTATGCCCCGCCGCGAGGTCCGTCAGTGGTCGTGCGGGCCCTCGCGGTGGACCGGTCCGTGCGCGTCCGCGCAGTGCGGGTCGCGGGGCCACGGGTCCTCGCCGGGGCGGCCGACCGAGAGCAGGGCCTCCTGCGCGTGGTCCACCTGGAGCGTCGTGTGGGTGACCCCGTACTCCTTCTCCAGCAAGCGCTCCAGGTCCCTGCGTACGGCGTGGCAGTCGCCGGCCGGTTCCACGAGCACGTGCGCGGAGAGCGCCGCCTGCCCGGAGGTGATCGTCCAGATGTGCAGGTCGTGCACCTCGGTCACCGGCGGGTGCCCGACGAGCCGGTCGCCGACCGCGTCCGGGTCCATGTTCGCCGGGGCGGCCTCCAGGAAGATCCGGCCCGACTCGCGGACCAGGCCGTAGCCCGCCTTGACCATCAGCACCACCACGACCAGCGAGGCGATCGAGTCGGCCTGGCGGAAACCGGTGGTCCACACGACCAAACCGGCCACCGCGGTCCCGATGAACGCGAACAGGTCGTTCAGGATGTGCTGGTAGGCACCCTCGACGGCCAGGGAGCTCCGGTTCGCCTTCGAGATGCACCAGGCCGCCGTCACATTGACGACGATGCCCGCCAGCGCCGTCACCAGGACCAGGCCGCCCGCCACCGGCGGCGGGTCGAGCAGCCGCCGCACCGCCTCGTACGCCAGCCACACCGCAAGCAGCAGCAGGGTCAGCCCGTTCGCCTGGGCGGAGAGTATCTCCGCCCGCTTGAGGCCGTAGGTGAACCCGCCGCGCGCCGGGCGGGCGGCGAGCCGCATCGCGACCAGGGCCAGCACGATCGAGACCGCGTCGGTGAGCATGTGCGCGGCGTCGGAGATCAGCGCGAGGGAGTGGGCCAGGACACCGATGACCACCTCGACCGCCATGAAGCCGCCGATCAGGCCGAGGGCGATGGCCAGCCAGCGCCGGTCGGCGTCCGCGGCCACCCCGTGGCCGTGCCCGCCGTGCCCGGCGTGATCGTGGTCGTGGTCGTGCCCGGTCATGGCATCCCCCGTTTGTTCGGTTCCGACGCCTGAAGTGAAGCGCACCTTTCGCGCATCGGCAAAGGCTGCAACGGGGACCGTTGTCATTACCCATAACAGGCCCTTGACCTGCCGTTATGCCGCGCCGCTCGGATCGTGGGAAAATTCTGTCCATGGTCCAGCGACCCGGTGCGCCGGCCGCACCCGAACTCGTGCTGGAGACCGCCCGGGGCTCCACCCCCATCAGCCCGGGCCGGACGTACCACGTCGGGCGCGATCCCCACTGCGAGATCTGTCTCGACGACGCCCGCGTCTCCTGGCACCACGCGGTCCTGCGCCCCGAAGGCGATCACTGGACGGTCGAGGACGAGGGCAGCACCAACGGCACCTGGGCGGACGGCCACCGCGTCCGCGAATGGAGCGTCGGCCCCGGCAGCGAACTGCGTTTCGGCAGCGCCGAGGACGGCCCCCGCGTCGTGCTCCTCGGCGCCGCCCCCGACCGCGCCCCCGCCCGCCCGTCCTCCGTCGCGAACCCCGCCCTGTCCGCCACCTTCCACCGGCCGGCCTCCGTACGACCGCTCCCCGCACGGACCGTCCGCATCGGCCGCGCCCCCGACAACGACCTGGTCGTCGACGACCTCGTCGTCTCCCGCCGCCACGCCGAGCTGCGCGCCCTGCCCGACGGGACGTACGAGATCGTCGATGTCGGCAGCCACAACGGCACCTACCTCAACGGCTCCCGGGTCCAGCGGGCGGCCGTCGCCGAGGGTGACATCGTCGGCATCGGACACACCGCCTACTGCCTCGTCGGCGACCAACTGCAGGAGTACGTCGACACCGGCGAGGTCTCCCTCGACGTCCAGGACCTCGCCGTCAGCGTCGACCACGGCCGCAAGGTCCTGCTTGACCACGTCTCCTTCCCCGTCGGCGCCAAGTGCCTGCTCGCGGTCGTCGGCCCCAGCGGCGCCGGCAAATCCACCCTCCTCGGCGCGCTCACCGGGCTGCGCCCCGCCGAGCAGGGCGCCGTCCTCTACGACGGACGCGACCTCTACCGCGACTACGCCGAACTGCGCAGCCGTATCGGGCTCGTCCCGCAGGACGACATCCTGCACGCCCAGCTCACCGTGCGGCGCGCCCTGACCTACGCCGCCGAACTGCGCTTCCCGCAGGACACGGCCAAGGCGGAGCGGCAGGCCCGGGTGGACGAGGTCATCCGGGAGCTCGGTCTCGTCCAGCGCGCCGACCAGAGCATCCACAGTCTCTCGGGGGGCCAGCGCAAGCGGGTCTCCGTCGCGCTGGAACTGCTGACGAAGCCCTCCCTGCTCTTCCTCGACGAGCCGACCTCAGGGCTCGATCCCGGCATGGACCGCTCGGTGATGCACATGCTGCGCGACCTCGCGGACGACGGTCGGACCGTCATCGTGGTCACCCACAGCGTGCTCAGCCTCGACGTCTGCGACCGGCTGCTGGTCCTCGCCCCCGGCGGGCGCGTCGCCTACTTCGGACCGCCCGGCGAGGCGCTCGGCTTCTTCGGCTTCGACGAGTGGCCGGAGGCCTTCGAAGCCTTCGAGAACCAACAGGACCGGGACTGGTCGGGCCAGTACCGCGCCTCGACCCTGTACCGGACCTACGTGCGGGTACCGGGGCAGCCCATGGCGGCCGGCGCCCACGCCGGCGCGGCCCGTTTCGCCGCCGCGCCGCCGAAGGCGCAGAGCTGGACGGCGCAGTTGTCGACCCTCGTCCGGCGCTACGCGGCCGCGCTCGGCGCCGACCGCACCTTCCTCGCCATCATGATCGCGCTGCCGTTCGTGATGGGCGCCATGGCCCGCGCCCTGGCCGGCCACTCCCTCACCCGGGAGACGGCGATCAACGCCCTGCTCATCCTGTGTGTGGGCGGTGTGCTCACCGGCGCGGCCAACGCGGTACGCGAACTCGTCAAGGAGCGCACCATCTACCGGCGCGAGCGCGCCGTGGGGCTCTCGCGCTCCGCCTACCTGATGTCGAAAGTGGTCGTCCTGGGCGCGATCACCGTCGCTCAGGCCGTGGTGTTGACGCTGGTGGCGCTCCTCGGGGTGAACCTCAACGCCCCCGGCGGCAAGGGCGTCCTCCTGCCCCCGCTCGTGGAGATCACGATCGCCGTCGCCCTGTTGTCGTTCACCGCGATGATGCTCGGCCTGCTGGTGTCCGCACTGGTAAGGAAGGAAGAGGTCACGATGCCGCTGCTGGTCCTCCTCGCCATCGTGCAGGTGGTCTTCTGCGGCGCCCTGCTCCAGTTGGACGGCGTGCCGGTGATCGAGCAACTGGCCTGGCTCGTTCCCTCGCGCTGGGCGCTCGGCGCCATGGCGGGGACCATCGACCTCGCCGCGATCGTGCCGGGCAAGATCACCGAGGACCCGTTGTTCGCGCACTCCGCCGGGGTGTGGCTGCTCGACATCGGGATGCTGCCGGCGCTGTCCGTGCTGTTCGGTGTGGTGGTCTCCCGACTGTTGCGTCGACACGAGCCCGCCATCATGCGGAAGTAGCCCCGATGACCTCGATGACGAGCCCTGCCGACGCCGCGGACTTCCGGCCCACGCACGTCGTACCGCAGGACGGGCTGCCCGCCTGGGAAGCACCGGACGTGTCACGGCCGACCGTCGCCCTGGACCCGTTCCTGCCCGTGCAACTGCTGTCCCGACAGGGGGAGTGGGGCGAGGTCCTCTGTTCCAACGGATGGTCCGCGTGGGTGGACGGCCGCCTGTTGGTGGCCGTGCCGCGGCCGCCGCCGACGGGCGGGCGCCCCCTCGCGCGCAGTGAGGACCCCGCACCGCTGCTGGCACGCAGCGCGGACGTGTTGGAGCGCTACCGGAGGGCCGCGGACCAGCTCGCCGCCGGGCGCGTGGACACCGAGGGCTTCCGCAGGGGCACGCGGGGACTGCGGGCGGGCGTGGTGATCGACGGGGAGTCGGTGTGGCTCTACGACGAGGCGGCCGGGCGGTGGCTGTACGCCGAGGGCGGCCGGGCGGCGACCTACGCCGTCGTCGCCGGGCCGGGCTCCGAGGCCGGACCGCGTCCGCCCGACGAGTCGGAGTCCGGTGCGCCGGCCGAGGTGGGAGCGCCCGCGTCGGACGGGTCCGCGCCGGACGGGGCCGGATCGGATGAGGCCCGGCCGCACGAGACCGGGCCGGGCGGGGCCGAACCCGACGACGTCGGCCACGAGTCGACCCTGGTCGTGGAGATCCCCGAGAACGGCGACCGGTGATGTCCGTCGAACCGCTCGGCGGTCGGGCCTCCGACCTGCGCGGCAGGCGGATCGCCGGGTACCAGGTGGAGAGCGAGATCGGGCGCGGCGGGATGGCGGTCGTCTACCGGGCCCTGGACCTGCGGCTGGACCGGACGGTGGCGTTGAAGCTGCTCGCGCCCGAACTGGCCCGCAACGACACCTTCCGACAGCGGTTCACCCACGAGTCGAAGGTGGCCGCCGCGATCGACCACCCACACATCGTGCCTGTCTTCGAGGCGGGCGAGACGGACGGCCTGCTGTACATCGCGATGCGCTACGTCGCCGGGCAGGACCTACGGGCCCTGCTGGACCGGACGGGTCCCCTGCCCGTCCGTACGGCGGTGCGCATCGCGGCGCAGGTGGCCTCCGCGCTGGACGCGGCCCACGCCCACGACCTGGTCCACCGGGACGTCAAGCCGGGCAACATCCTGGTGGCGGAGGGCACCGACAGCGAGCACCCCGAGCACGTGTACCTGACGGATTTCGGGTTGACGAAGAAGTCGTTGTCGCTGACCGGGTTCACCAGCGTCGGACAGTTCGTGGGGACCCTGGACTACGTCGCGCCGGAGCAGATTTCCGGCAAGCCGGTCGACGGGCGCTGCGACGTGTACGCCCTGGGGTGCGTCGTACAGGAGATGCTGACCGGTGCCCCGCCGTTCCGGCGTGACGACGACATGGCCCTGCTCTGGGCCCACCAGTTCGATCAGCCGCCTCCGGTGACCTCGCTCCGCCCCGACCTTCCGGTGGCCGTCGACGAGGTGGTGGGCAAGGCGTTGGCCAAGTCGCCGGAGCAACGGTGGCGCGACTGCCTGGAGTTCACGGGGGCGCTGCGACGGGCCGGGGAGACGGCCGGGGCGGCGGGGGACAGGGCGCGTTCCGAAGGGTCGTCGGGGCGGCTCGCGGGCGCTCTCGGATCGGCCGCGGACCGGGGTCCCGCACCGCCACCGCCCCGTTGGGCGATGCCGGTGTTCCGGTCGCGCCCCGGGGGTGCGTGAGGAGGGCCGTCGAAGCGACGCGCGTCGAGGAGGCGCGTCGGGCAGGCCGCGCGCTCAGGAGTCGGAGGCGAGGGCGGTGCGGCAGAGCACGTACGCCCGGACGTCGGCGTGCGAGGCGGAGGCGTACCAGCCCTTGCGGCCGTCCGGCCCGACGACGGGGTGACTGGCCAGCACGGGGCCGGTGTTGGCGTTCTCCAGCGAGTAGCCGCCGGACTGGACGAGCATGCCGTCGGGGCAGTAGACCGCGCTGGCCGAGACCTCCCGGGGGGTCGTGTCGCGCGCCCCGACGGGGCCGGCGAGGTAGCGGGCGCCGGTGGGTGTCGCTCCCGTGGGGAGGGCGGTGGACAGGGTCAGGGCGACTGCGGATACGGCAAGCAGACCGCCGGCATGGAGCGGCCGGAACAGGCCTTTAAACGTGTTCACGGAGGTGAGGTTGGCACGCGGAATCGATTCGCCGCCGAATCGATCCGAGCCGGTTCACCCGTACGGACCATCGGTTGGTCGCCGCCGGGCGGCCGTCCTCCCGGGTCAGGACTTCGCGGGGCCCTCCGCCCCGTCCGCCGGCCCCCGGTGGCGCAGCGGACGGGCCAAGAGGGCGCCGAGGTACCCGGCCACCGCGCCCCACAGCAGGGCCGGGCCGAGGGTGCGCCACAGGACCGGCGTGAGTTCGACCCTGCCGCCGAGGCCGCCCACGTCGCCGATCCCCAGCAGCGACAGCCCGAAACCCGCCCGGACGCCCGCCAGTAGACAGACCGTCAGGACCGCCAGGGTCAGCGCCAGGCCCAGGTGCAGCGCGTGCCGCCAGGGCCGGACCTCGGACGGGGAGCGTACGGCCGCCAGCACGCCCGTGCCCAACAACAGGACGGCGGCGACCACGACCAGCAACCACCAGCGGGAGTCCCGTTCCGCGAGGGCGGACACGTCGACCGTCGAACGCCCTGGGCCGCGCAGTACCTCGTCCAGCGCGTGCGGCAGCGGCAGCCCGAACGGCCCTTCGACCCGGCCCTCCCAGGCCCCGCCCAACCCCACCGTCAGCGCGATCCACGCCAGGTTCGGCAGGCCGAGCAACAGGACCGCCAAGGTGCGTTCCGCGTGTCCCTGGGTGACCGCCACCACGAGGCCGACGACGCCTGCGAGCGCCACGTACGCGAGGAGCAGCGCCAGGGTGGCGAAGGCGGCCGGACGCACCGCCGTGTGGAAGCGGACCAGCGCGGCGGGCAGGGGGGCGCGCCGCGACACCAGCAGGGCCACGACCAACAGGCCGACGATCCAGAGCAGTCCGCCGAGCAGGGTCACCGGCAGGTCGGCCCGGAATCCCACCGTCGGGGCGGAGCCGACCAGTTCGCCGATGTCGGTGACCAGGGAGTCGCCGGGGGAGAGGGCGAAGGTCTGCCGGGCCACGACGCCGGTACCCAGCAGGGCGAGCAGCCAGAACACGACCAAGGGGACGGCCCGCCCCAGGAGTTCCCGGGCGGTGGCCACCGCTCGTCCTTTCAGGGGCCGCAGGAAGGCGCAGCCCGCCGTCAGCGCACCGGCCAGGCTCACCGACAGCGGCAGCACGGAAAGGTCCAGCGCGGCCCCCGCCAACGACCCGGCCCCGCCCGAGGCGTCGACCGAGCCGCCCGCGGCCAGCACGACGACCGCGGCGACCACGCGCGGGTAGGCGCCGCCCGGCAGATCACCGGCGCCCGCGCAGGCCGACCCGGCCGCGGCGAGCGCGAACATGACCGCGAAAGCCGCCGCCACGGCGACGAAGCCGTCACGCCAGGCCTTGGCGACCCGGGGGGTCGGCGTCGTGGTCGAAGGACTGCTCACTCCGCAAAGGTGGCACCGCCGGCTTGCGGCCACCACCCGAAGGGCGCACACAATGGTCCGCAGGAGTGCGACAAGCGCGGATATTGATGGACATGTCCGTACGGAAGCTGCGGAACGTCCACCGTCCCGGACCGCCTCCGCAGGGGAAGAAGAGCCCGTGACCACGCAACCCTCGGGTGAGGAACCGCCGCGGCCACCCCGGTCCCGGCAGCCGTGGGGCACCCCACGACCGCCGTCCGACCAACCCCCCTCCGGCCCTCCCTCCGGCCCGCTCTCGGGTGGGGGAGGCGGCAGCGGCCCGCCGCCCGCGCCTCCCTCCGGCCCCCCTTCGGGGCCGGGCGCGCCGCCGCCCAAGGGGCCGTGGTGGCGCTCCGTCCCCCGGCTGGTCACGGCCGTCGTCGCGGTGGCGGCCGTCGCCGCCCTCGTGGTGGTCCTCACCCGCGGCAGTCCGTCGGGCAAGGCCGGTGGTGAGGTCTTCCTCCAGCCCGTCTCCGCGACCGGACCCGCCCCCTTCACCGAGTCCACCGCCACCGACCAGGGCACCCCGTCCCCGCAGACCCCGTCCCCCCAGGCGCCGAGCACCGCGCCGAGCGGCACGGCGGCGAACGGGACGACGGTCACCCGCAGCGTCAGCGGGGCGGCGCCCGGGCTCTACGGCGGCACCAAGGACGTGGCCAGTTGTGACGTGGAGAAGCAGATCAGGTTGTTGACCGCCGAGCCGGCGAAGAACGCGGCCTTCGCCTCGGCGCTCGCCGTCAAGCCCGCCGCCGTCCCCGACTACCTGCGCTCGCTGACCCCGCTCCAACTGCGCGCCGACACCCGGGTCACCAACCACGGCTACCGTGACGGAAAGCCCACCGCCTACCAGGCCGTGCTCCAGGCCGGGACGGCGGTCCTGGTCGACGACAGGGGCGTACCGCGGGTGCGCTGCGCCTGCGGGAACCCGCTGGGGCCCCCCGTGGCGCTGCGCGGCGGCGAGCCGAAGCGGACCGGGCAGGCCTGGCCCTCGTACCGGCCCTCCCAGGTGGTGGTCATCGCGCCGTCGGTGACCGTCGTGCACACGTTCGTGATCTACGACCACCACGACGGGCGCTGGGTCGAGCGCGACCGGAACGACCACCAGGGCAAGCACGACAAGACCGTGCCGCCGCCGGTGGTCGAGAAGCCGCCGCCCTCGTCGCGGCCGCCCACCGTCTCCCCGCCGCAATCCCCGCCGGCGTCGCCGCCCGAGTCCCCGGCCCTTCCCCCCGAATCGCCGCTCTCGCCTCCCGAATCGCCGCCCTCGCCTCCGCAATCACCGCCCTCCTCCCCGCCGGAATCCCCCGACACCTCTCCCGCGTCCCCGCCCGAACCGGATCACCCGGGATCGCACACCTCCCACCCGGCCCTCGTCGGGCCCCAGACCTCGCCCCCCACGCCGAGCACCGAGGCCCCCGACACGGCCACGCCGACCACCGCGTCCCCCGATACGGTTACGCCGAGCACGGCCTCCCCCGGTCACCAGGCACCGGCGGAGCCCGCGAACCCGGGCCCGTCCGTCTCGTCCGCCGCGTACCACCGGACCGGTCCCGCCGCACTCCCGTCCGCCGCCCACGACCCGTCCACCGGCGACGTCCGGTAACCCGTGAGACGCTGGCTGTATGGACCAGCGGGGAGAGACGGCCCCCGAAGTCGGCTGGCCCGCGCGGCCGGACACCAGCCTCGCGCTGAACCGCATGGGCACGTTCGACTGGGACCTCGACAGCGGACAGATGCACCTCGACCCCACCGCCCTCGAGGTGCTCGACCTGCGCCCCGACGAGTTCAGCGGCACCCCCGACGGACTGCGCGCCCGTCTGGTGTCCGGCGAGGAAGCCCGTATCGACGCACGCGTCGCACAGGCCCTCAAGGAAGGCCGCAGCCACTACGGCGCGTACTTCCGCAGCCGACGACGCGACGGCAGCGCGGGCTGGACCCACATCCAAGGACACATCCTGCGCGACCCGCAGGGCCGCCCGTACCGGATCATCGGCATCCTGCGCGACGCCGCCCACGACCCCGGCGAGCCGGGGGCGGACGGAGCGCACGACGAAGGCCGGCGCCGGATGACCGGGGTGGTCGAACGGACCACCGCGATCCTCGCGCACGCCCGCACCGTCAACGACGTCACGGACGTCCTCAAGGACCCGGAGGCGCTCGGGCACCTCGGGGCGGTCAGCGTGATGCTCGGCGTCGTCGACGGCGGCCGCATCCACCTGGTCGCGGAGGGCCGGTTGGGCTCGTACGTCCCCGAGATCGAGTACACCCGCATCGACGCGAGGTTCCCGATGAGCGAGGCCGTACGGAGCCTGAGCCCGGTCTTCATCGCCTCGCGGGGCGACTTCCGGGAGCGCTACCCGCTGCTGTGGCCCTACATCGAGCCGCTCGACGTGTCCAGCGGCGTCTACCTGCCCCTCATCGCCCAGGGCCGTGCCATCGGCGCGCTCGGACTGCTCTACACCCGCGCCGGGGACTTCACCGCCGAGGAACGCAACGTACTGATGGCGCTGGGCAGCGGCATCGCGCAGAGCCTGCAACGGGCCATGCTCTTCGAGCAGGAACACGACCTCGCCGAAGGCCTCCAGCGGGCCATGCTGCCGCGCCGCATACCGGAGGTCGCCGGCGTCCGGATCGCCGTCCGCTACCGGTCCGCCAGGGTCGGCCGGGACATCGGCGGCGACTGGTACGACGTCATCCCGCTCGGGGAGGGCCGGGTCGGGGTGATGATCGGCGACGTGGAGGGGCACGACACCGGCGCGGCGGCCGTCATGGGTCAACTGCGCATCGCCCTGCGGGCCTACGTCGCCGAGGGACACACCCCGGGCACCGCGATGGCGCGGGCCTCGGCGTTCCTGCGGGAACTGGAGACGGAACGTTTCGCCACCTGCACCTACGCCGAGGTGGACCTGAACACCGGGACGTTGCGCATGGTCCGCGCCGGTCACCTCGACCCGGTCATGCGGCGCGGCGACGGCAGCGCCCACCGCGTCCAGGCGGCGGGCGGCCTCCCGCTCGGGCTGCGCCCGCCCGGCGGCGCCGACGCGCCACCCGGGTCCGGCAACGGCTACCCCGTCACCGCCTTGGACCTGCACCCCGGCGACACCCTGGTGCTGTGCACGGACGGCCTGATCGAGCGTCCCGGGGGCGATTCCGAGACGGGCATGCGCGAGCTGATGGACGCGGTCCGCGACGGCCCCACCGATGTCGAGGAACTCGCCGACGTGCTGTGCGACCTCGTCGGCGACGCGGGCGGCGGCGACGACATGGCGCTGCTCCTGCTGCGCCGCCGAGGCACGCCCGTCCCGCGCGGCGGCGGCCCGTTGCACTACCGGCTCGACCCCGGCGACCCGGGGTCCCCGGCGCACGCGCGGCACCTGATCCGTGCGGCGGCGCAGGCGTGGGGGGCCCGGGACCGCTCGGACGAGATCGTGCTCGCCGCCGACGAGCTGATGACCAACGCCCTGGTCCACACCGACGGCGGCGGCCGGGTCAACCTGCGCCAGACCGCGCAAGGGCGGGTCAGGATCGAGGTGGAGGACTCCAGCAGCGCCCTGCCGCACCGCCGTGAGGCGGGGGAGTGGGCGATGTCGGGACGCGGCCTGCTGCTGGTGGACGAGCTGGCGGACGCCTGGGGAGTGGAACCCAGGGGCGGCGGGAAATGCGTGTGGTGCGAGTTCGACGTGTCCCCGCCCCCGGGCTGAACCTCCCCCGACGGCGCGAATGGCTGAACCCGCGGGCGAGGCGCGCCGAACACGCTCTCGTCGCACGGCCTCCCGTTCGATGCTGCCCGAGTGTCGAACCGAACCGTCCCCCTGCTCGCCTCGCTGGTCTGCGCCGCCCTCGTCGTGGCGCCCCCGGCGCGGGCCGCCGACGACGAGGGCATCGAGACCGCCCGCACCTCCCGACAGATCGCCCCCGGAGTGCGCCTGGAGTCCTACGACCGCCTCCAGGCCGACCGGTGGCTGCGCATCGACGAACTCGTCGCCGACCTCGGCGGACCCGACGGCGTACGGGCCGAGTACCTCGGCGGACCCGGACCGGACCCGGGGCGCCCCGCCACCCTCGCCGAGGCCGCCGCCCGGCACCCGGCCGGTCCCGGGCGACGCGTCGTCGGCGCCGTCAACGGGGACTTCTTCGACATCCGGGCCACCCGGGCCCCCCTCGGCCCCGGGCTGAGCACGGGGCGGCTCCTGCACTCCGCCTCGCCCGGCCCCGGTGGAGGCCTGGCCGTCGGCTTCGGGCCCGAGGGCCCCGGTCGCCTCCTGCGTCTGGGCCTGTCGGGGACCGTGACGCTGCCGGGCGGCGCCGTCCGCGCACTGGCCGGCTACAACGCCGCCCGGCCGCCGGACGGCTTCACCCTCTACACCGCCGACTGGCCCGGCATCCGCATGCCCGCCACCGCGACGCGGGCCGTGGAGCTGCGCGACGGCCGGGTGACCGGTCCCGCCCGGCAGCCGGTCGGCCGCCCCGCCGCCGGCGCCACCCTGCTCACCGCCACGGGGGCCGCGGCGACCGAACTCGCCGCCCTGCGTCCCGGAGACCCGGTCGCGGTGACGGCCCGCCCGGTCGTCGTCTCCGGCGGACCGGCCCCCGAGACGGCTCTCGGCGGACGCGAGCCGCTGGTCCTGGCCGGAGCCGCGCGGAACCACGACGGCGAACCCAACAACGCCGCCGCCCCGCGCACCGCGGTCGGCCTCTCGAAGGACGGGCGGCGGCTGCGTCTGATCACCGTCGACGGCCGCCAACGCGACAGCGGTGGCCTCACCCTGACCGGACTCGGCCGGATGATGCGCCGGCTCGGTGCCTTCGACGCCCTCAACCTGGACGGCGGCGGCTCCTCGACCCTGCTCGCCGGCCGCAGCGGGTCCACCACCCTGACCGTGGAGAACTCCCCGTCGGACGGCGCGCTCCGTCCGGTCCCCAACGGACTCGTCCTCACCGTCCCCGCCGGCACCGGCCGGCTCACCGGGTACCGCGTAGAGCCCGTGGCCGGTCCGGCCCGCGCCTTCCCCGGCCTGACCCGCACGCTGGACGCCACCGGCCACGACTCCGCGGACGGCCCCGCCCCGGGCGCCCCGCGGTGGTCCGCCGCCGGCGGCGGCCGGATCGACCCGGACGGGGTCTTCCACGCGCTGCGGCCGGGCCCCGCCACGGTCATGGCCCGGCGCGGCCCTGCCACCGGCTCGCTGCGCCTGGACGTCCTCGGCCCGCTGGTCCGGCTCCAACCCACCGATGACCGCATCGGCCTCGCCGGGCCCGCCGCGCACGCCCGGTTCGCGCTGACCGGTTACGACGCCCAAGGCGCCGCCGCGCCGATCGAACCCCGGGACGTGACGCTCCGGTTCGACAGCTCCCGCTGGCGCGTCACCGACGACGGCAGGGGCGCCTTCACCGTGACCGCCCGGGTCCCGCACGCCACCGGACGGCTCGACGTCACCGTCCGGGCCACCGGCGCCACCGCCGCGCTCGCGCTCGGCGTGGGCCTGGAGGAGCTGCCGCTCGCCGGCCCCGAGGACCCCGCCCGTTGGACCGGTCCGGGCGCCTCCCCGGCCGCCGGCGCGCTGGCCCTGGCCCCGGCCCGTAGCGGGACGGCGTCCGCCACACCGCCGGGCCCCGTCCCGGTACCGGAGCTCGCCCGTTCGGTGTCCCTGTGGGTGGCGGGGGACGGGTCCGGAGCCCGCCCCACCGTGCACCTGACCGACGCCGACGGGGCCACCCTCGGCCTGCGCGGACCCGCCGTGACCTGGTCCGGGCGACGCCGGATCACCCTGGCACTGCCGAGCGGGGCGCAGCCGCCGCTGACGGTCACCGGGCTCTCGGCGGCCCCCGGCCCCCGGCCCGGCCGGCTGCTGCTGGACACCTTGACCGCCGCCACCCCGCCGACCGGGCCGGCTCCCGCCGTGCGCGCGGCGGTCGATCCCGTGGTGGGCACCGCGGCCCGGGTGGCGGCGCGGCCCTGGCGGTTCGCGGTGCTCCCGCCCGGGCAGGCGCCGCCGCCGGGCGTCGACCTCGTCCTCGGCGGAGGAGGGACCCGCCCCGGGGCCGTACACCGGGGCGTACGGTTCGTGACGCTCGACAGCGGCCGGCGGACGCTGGACCGGGGCGCCGGGCTGGACCGGATGCGGGCGGTGCGCGAGGCGTTGGCGGTAGCCGGCCGGGAACCGGACACGGGCGCGGTGGCCGTCGTGGAACGCCACGCTCCGCAGAGCGTGGACCGCAAGGAGGCCGCCCTGCTGCAAGGACTGCTCGCCGACTTCCGCCGCACCACCGGGAAGCGCGCCGCGCTGCTCACGCTCGACGCGCCCCGCTTCGCGGCCGGCCGCTCCGAGGGCGTCCTGTCCGTCTCGGCGGCCCGCGGGGAACGCACCCTGATCGGTGTCGACGCCTTCGCCGCCGGGGACTGGCTCTCCGTGCGGCCCGACGCCTGAGCCCCGGTCAGAGCCGTACGAGCGTCACCTCGGTGGCCTTGACGCTGGTCCACACCTCGACGCCGTCGACGATCCCCAGCTCGGCCGCGGCCTCGGGGGTGATCTCCGCGACGAGGTCCGGGGCCTCGGTGGACCCGACCAGCACGCGCAGCCGGCTCCCCACGGCGGTCACCTCCCGTACGGTGCCGGGCCACACGTTGCGGGGGCTGCCGACGGGCCGCACCCGGTGCACGGACACCGCCTCCGGGGCGATGATCGCGAGCGCCGGGCACCCGTCGGGCAGTGCCTCGGGCACCACCAGCCGGCCTCCTCCGGCCAGCTTGAGCCCCTCCGCGGTGGCGGTGCCCGGCCAGGCGTTGCGGCCGAGCATCCGGGCCACCCAGGGGGAGCGCGGGTGCCGGGTGACCTCGGCGGGCGGGGCGTCCTGGAGGGTGCGCCCGTCGGCGAGTACGAGGACCCGGTCGGCCAGGGACACCGCCTCGACGGGATCGTGCGTGACGATCAGGCAGACGCCGCCGAAGCCGGCCAGGTGGGTGCGCAGGGTGTGCCGCACGCGCGCCCGCGTCGTCTGGTCGAGGGCGGCGAGCGGCTCGTCGAGGAGCAGCAGTCGGGGGCGCGCCGCGAGCGCGCGGGCCAACGCGACGCGCTGGGCCTGGCCGCCGGACAGTTGCGCGGGCCTGCGCCCCGCCAGGTGGCCGACGCCGAGCCGGTCCAGCCACGCCCGCGCCTCCGCGCGGGCCGTCGCGCGCGGCACCCCGCGGGCGCGCAACCCGTAGGCGGTGTTGGTGAGCGCGCTGAGGTGCGGGAACAGTGCGCCGTCCTGGGGTACCCAGGCCACCTGGCGCCGGTGCGGGGGGAGGGCGCTGACGTCGGTGTCGCCGAGCCGCAGGGTGGCGTGGGCACGCGGGGTCAGGCCGAGCAGGGCCCGCAACAGGGTGGTCTTGCCCGCGCCGTTCTCGCCGACGACGGCGATCGTGGTGCCGGGCCCGGCGTCCAGGGTCAGCTCGTTGAAGCCGGTGACCTCGGCGTGCAGCGGCCACGCGCCCTCGTCGCGGCGTGCGACGGCCGGCTCGACCGGGGCGGAGGGCTCGGGGGCGTCCCCGACGACGGCGACCGCCTCGGCGGAGGTGCTCGCGCCCGGGGCGGCGGTCCAACGACCGCGCAGTGCGATCAGCACGCCCATCGCGATCGCGAGCAGCAGCAGCGATACGGAGGTGGCCGCCTCCGGACTGTCCTGGAGCAGCAGGTACACCTGGAGCGGCAACGTCTGGGTGGTGCCGGGCAGGTTCCCGGCGAAGGTGATGGTGGCCCCGAACTCGCCGAGCGCGCGGGCCCAGGTGAGCGCCGCGCCCGCGATCAGGCCGGGCGCCACCATGGGCAGGGTCACGGTGAGGAACACCCGCACCGGCGAGGCCCCGAGGGAGGCGGCGGTCTCCTCGTAACTGCGCTTCAGACCGCCGAGCGCGCCCTCCAGGCTGATGACGAGGAACGGCATCGCGACGAAGGTGGCGGCGACGACCGCGCCCGAGGTGTGGAACGGCAGGGTGATGCCGAAGGTCCCCTCCAACCACGGCCCGAGCAGCCCCCGACGGCCGAAGCCGAGCAGCAGGGCCACACCGCCGACGGTGGGCGGCAGCACCATCGGGAGCAGCACCAGGGACCGTACGAACGCCTTGCCCTTGAAGTCGACGCGGGCCAGCAGCCAGGCGAGCGGCACCCCGAGGAGGAGCGAGAGGCCGAGCGCCCAGAGGGAGACCAGCAGCGACAGTCTGAGCGCCTGTTCCACGCCGGGGCTGCCCAGGTGGGTGCCCAGCTCGCTCCACCGGGTGCGGGTCAGGATGCCCACGAGCGGCAGCAGCAGGAACGCCACGGCGAGGAGCGCGGGCAGCGCCAGGGCCGCGGGGGGCCGGACGCGGGTACGGAGTCTGCTCATGAGGCGGTTCCTGGCTGGGGGTTCCCGGCGGGGCCGGGGCGCGGGTTTCGGCCGGCGGCGGCGGGTCGACGGGTGGCAGGGACTGCCTGTCCCCCCGGATCAGGCAGTCCCTCCCCGTCTTCGGGCCGCGGACGCCGTTACGGCTTCTGGAAGCCCGCGTCCTGAAGGATCTTCTGCGCCTCGGGCGTGCTCAGCCAAGCCACGAAGGCGGCGGCGGCCTCGCTGTTCTTGGACTGCTTGAGCGTGGCGGCGGGGTAGGAGGCGACCGCGTTCTGGTCGTCCGGGATGTCCACGGTGACGACCTTGTCACCCGACTTGGCGGAGTCCGTCTTGTAGACCAGGCCCGCGTCGGCCTCGCCCAGTTCGACCTTGCTCAGCACGGCGCGGACGTTGGCCTCCTGGGAGACCGGCTTGACCTCGATCTTCTGCGCGTCGAGGATCTGCTTGCTGTAGCGGCCGACGGGCACCTCGGGCGCGGCGAGCACGACCTTGATCTTGGAGTCCGCGAGGTCCTTCAGCTCGTGGATCTTGAACGGGTTGTCCTTGCCGGCGGCGATGACCAGGCGGTTCTTCGCGACGACCGTCGCGTCGTTCGTCTCCGCCCCGAGGCCGTCCATCGTCTTGGTGTCGGCGGTCACCAGCGCGTCGGCCGGGGCCCCCTGCTTGACCTGGGCTGCGAGCTCCTGCGAACCGGCGAAGGAGAAGGTCACCTTCGTGCCCGGGTGGGCCTTCTCGTACGCGGCGCCCGCCGTCTTGAAGACGTCGGTGAGGGACGACGCGGCGAGGACGGTGAGGTTCGCCGCCTTGGGCGCGGCGGAGCCGGAGGAGGAGGCGCTCGGCGAGGCCGCCGCGTCGCTCTTCCCGTCGGCGCCGCAAGCGGCGAGGGCGGGCACGAGGAGGGCGGCGGTCAGGGCGGCGGCCGCGGCGCGGCGACGGGTCTGGGTCGGGGGCATGGGCGGTGCTCCTCGGTCGGGTCGGCGGCCGGCCCGGGTGCCGGGACCGCGCGGTGGTGACCCGCGCCGGGGACGGGCGGAGCGGGTGGGGACGTTCGGTGGGACGAGCGGTGGTGTCGGGCGGTGGCCGCGACCGGGTCAGGCGCGGTCGACGTGCACGCTGGTGGACTTCACGCGGGCGGTGGCCTGCATGCCGACCGCCAGACCGAGCTCCTCGACGGCCTCACGGGTGAGCAGCGACACCAGGCGGTGGGGCCCGGCCTGGATCTCGACCTGGGCTGCCACGTCGCCGAGCGTGACGGCCGTGACGATGCCCGGGAAGGCGTTGCGCGCAGAGGTGTACGGCTCCTCCTCGTCGTTGTGGGCGCCTTGGCCCACCTCGACGGAGAAGGCGGCCAGGGCGCGGCCGTCGATCAGCCGGCGCCCGCCCTCGTCGCGATGGGTGGCGACCCGGCCGGCGTCGGCCCAGCGGCGCGCCGTGTCCGGGCTGACGCCCAGCAGACGCGCGGCCTGTCCGATGGTGTAGGACTGCATGTGCGACAAGGTAGGTGCAGTCTTGGCGCATTTGCAATTCCCTCGGGTGGTTGTACATGGCAGTTGCCGACGGTGTTGTGGTATCCGCCGAAAGTGTTCCGCTTCAGGCCGCCGGTCTCGGTAAGGTCGGGACATGGCTGATGAGGTATCGGGAACGGTCCGGGTGGACGCGTGGATCTGGTCGGTGCGCCTGACCAAGACCCGCTCGACCGCGGCGACGGCCTGCCGCGCGGGTCACGTGAGGGTCAACGGCGAACGCGCCAAACCCGCCCAGGCCGTGCGCGAGGGCGACGAGATCAGGCTCTTCCACGCGGGCCGCGAGCGGATCGTGGTGGTCCGCAGGACCGTGGCCAAGCGGGTCGGCGCGCCGGTGGCCGCCGAGTGCTACATCGACAAGAGCCCGCCGCCGCCCACCCCCGTCGAGGCGGCCGTGGTCGGCATCCGCGACCGCGGCGCGGGCCGTCCGACGAAGCGCGAACGCCGCGAGATCGAAACCCTGCGGGGCCGCTAGGTCCTGTCGTCGACGTAGCGCCGTGGGGCCCGGGGCGTCCGGTGCCGTGCATCGCAAGGCGGAGGGCGCCCGGGTACCGGACGTCTCGGGCGCTCCGATCAACGCGGCGAGGTGCGGTACCGGACGCCCCGGGCCTGGGGGACTCCCAGCGGTAGGCGGGGGAGGGGCTTCGACGACAGGGCGGCCCAGTGCTCGGCCGGCGCCGGCCGAGAGCGGGGCGCCCCGCCGGTCGGCCGTCGCGGATCGCGTCGTGCCCGCCGGTCGGCGCCGGGGATACGCGTAACGTGCCCGCCCGGTCGGCTGTGGGGATTCGCGTACATGCCCGCCCGGTCAGGCCTTGCGGTACGCGTACGCCTCGCCGGCCGCGACCTCCACCGCTTCCAGCGGGGCGCCGGCGGAGGCCGCGACCACCGCGGCCACCGCTCCCTCCAGGAACGGCGCGTCGACCAGTCGGCAGCCGTCCGGAAGCTCACCGTCCACCAGCAGCGACTTGACCGTGAGCACCGAACTACCCAGGTCCGCCAGGATCGCGACGCCCGCTCCCTGGTCCACCTCCCGCACGCCGGCCAGGATCAGCTCCGCGCTGGTGCCGAGCCCGCCGTCCCCGGTGCCACCCGCGACGGCGACGCGGACGGTCGGCGCGCCCCCGGCCAGGCCCCGGGCGAGGTCGGCCACCGAGCGCGCGACCTCGGCGCTGTGCGAGACCAATACGATGCCGACACCGGCCCGCGGCGCGCTCACGCCCGGTCCTCCGCGACCTCGGCGAGGGCGTTCAGGAGCAGGGCCGAGGAGGTCGCGCCCGGGTCCTGGTGTCCGATGCTCCGCTCGCCCAGGTAACTCGCCCGACCCTTGCGCGCCTGGAGCGGCACCGTCGCCCGGGCGCCCTCTTCCGCCGCGTCGGCCGCCGCCCGGTACGAGGTGCCGAGCGCGGCCACCCCCGGCACCAGCGCGTCCAGCATCGTCTTGTCGCCCGGCGCGGCCCCGCCGAGCTGCGCGACCGCGCCCACCCCGGCGTACAGGGCCTGGCGCAGTGCGTCGTCGGAGACCTCGGCGGCGTCGCCGAGCTCCTTGCCCGTGCGCCGCAACAGCGTCCCGTACAGCGGTCCCGACGCCCCTCCCACGGTGGAGATCAGGGTCCGGCCGGCGAGCTGGAGCACCTCACCCGGGGAGGCCACGGCCGGTTCGCCGGAGGCGAGGGCCGCCCGTACGGCCACGAAGCCGCGCAGGAGGTTGCTGCCGTGGTCGGCGTCCCCGATGGGGGAGTCGAGTTCCGTCAGCCGGTCCGCCTCGCGTTCGACCGCCGCCGTGGCGGCGTCCATCCAGCGCCGGAAGAAGTCTGTGTCACGCACCGGATCTCCTCGCCTCACGTCCGCCCGACCGGTCCAGCACCGCCACCATACGATCCGCGGACGCGCGGACGGGGCTTTGACGAGGAGTCCCTCGCGTGCCCTTCGACGGGGAGCGGGGACCGGCCGACCGACCGCCGCTCACCGCCCCCACCGCAGGGCGGCGGTCTGGACCGGGGCGTCCCACAGCCGCAGCAGTTCCTCGTCGGCCCGGCACAGGGACACCGAGCACCCCGCCATGTCCAGGGAGGTGACGTAGTTGCCGACCAGGCTCCTGGCGACCGGCACCCCGCGCTCGGACAGCACCCGGGCCACCTCCGCGTGGAACCCGTACAGCTCCAGCAGCGGGGTCCCGCCCATCCCGTTGACCAGCGCGATCACCGGCCCGTCGGCGGGGCCCACCTGCGCCAGGTCGTCCAGTACGGCGCCCACCGCCACGTCCGCGATCTCCCGCGCCGTCATCATCGCCCGCCGCTCCCGGCCGGGCTCCCCGTGGATCCCGATGCCCAGTTCGAGCTCGCCGACGGGAAGGTCGAAGGTGGGACTGCCCTTCGCGGGCGTGGTGACGGCGCTCAGCGCGACACCGAAGCTCCGCGAGGACTCGTTGACCCGGCGGGCGAGCGCCGCGACCTGATCCAGGGGCGCGCCCTCCTCGGCGGCCGCCCCGGCGATCTTCTCCACGAACAGCGTCGCACCGGTACCGCGCCGCCCGGCGGTGTACAGGCTGTCGGTGACGGCGACGTCATCGTTGACCAGCACCTGCTCGACCCGCACACCGTCCTCGCCCGCGAGGTCGGCGGCCATCTCGAAGTTCAGCACGTCGCCCGTGTAGTTCTTGACGACGAACAGCACGCCCTGCCCGGAGTCGACCGCCGCGGCGGCCCGCACCATCTGGTCGGGCACCGGCGACGTGAAGACCTCGCCGGGGCACGCGGCCGACAGCATGCCCGGGCCCACGAACCCGGCGTGCAGCGGCTCGTGGCCCGAACCGCCCCCGGAGACCAGTCCGACCCGTCCGCCCGTCTTCGCGTCCCGCCTTACGACGACCCGGCGCTCGACGTCGACGTCCAGGTCGGGGTGCGCGGCGGCCAGCCCGCGCAGCGCGTCGGCGACGACGGTCTCGGCACTGTTGATCAGCATCTTCACGAGAATCTCCCGGTGCGGCTGGTGTGGTGCGCGTGTCTGTCCATGCTGACGGTAGGCGGCCCCAGGCCGGGGACGACACCCCACAGGGCGGCGCCGAACCGGACGGCGGGCCTGGCTCCCGGGGCGGGGACAGCCACTTCCAGCGTCCCACCTCGGAGTGCCGGACGCCCTGCGGGCGGGCGCGGTACTGGCCCCCCGTCGCCCTCGGGGGTGAAGGGGCAATCCGAACGCCCGACGGCGCCGAAGACCCGGCGTGGGGATCGACCGAGCCACCGTCGACCACCTCCCACCCCTCGTCCGGACGGCCACCACGCGGGCCGTCACAGCAAGGAGAGCGACCCTCGTGAACAGCCTTCGTCTCCGCCGCACGGCCCTCGTCCTCGCCGCCGCGGCCACCCTCCCCTTCGCCCTCGCCGCCTGTTCCTCCGGTTCGGACCAGGCGTCGGGCGCGGGGAGTGCCGCCTCCGCGCCGGCCGATCCCGCGGCCGACGCCTCCGCACCGGCCGCGGCGGTGGACGCGCCGTTCGGTCCGGCCTGCGCCGGCGTGCCCAAGGAAGGCGCGGGTTCCTTCGACGGGATGGCCAAGGACCCGGTCGCGACCGCGGCCTCGAACAACCCGGCGCTGTCCACGCTCGTCACGGCCGTCAAGAAGGCCGGGCTGGTGGACACGCTCAACAACGCCAAGGACATCACCGTGTTCGCGCCGACGAACGACGCCTTCGCGAAGATTCCGAAGGCCGACCTGGACAAGGTCCTCGCCGACAAGGCCACCCTGACGAAGATCCTCACCTACCACGTCGTCGGGCAGGCGCTCGCGCCCGAGCAGTTGGAGAACGGCTCCTTCGAAACCCTCCAGAAGGGCATGATCACGACCAGTGGTTCCGGTACCGCATACAAGGTCGACGACAGCGCGAACGTGGTCTGCGGCAACGTCAAGACCGCCAACGCCAACGTGTACATCGTCGACACCGTCCTGATGCCCAAGCAGTGACGGCGGCCGCCGGTGCCCCGGCCGGCGGCGTCTCAGGCGCCCTGTTCCCTGAGCCGGCGGCCGACCTCTCCGAGGCCGGCCGCCAGCGCGTCGAGCTGTTCGGGGGTCAGGACGTCGACGAGGATCTCGCGGACGGTCGCCACGTGGCCCGGCGCCGCCTCCTCCAGCCGGGCCAGCCCGGCCTCCGTGAGGACGGCGAAGACGCCGCGCACGTCCGAGGGGCAACTGCGGCGGCGGACCAGACCCGCCTTCTCCATCTGGGTGATCTGGTAGGTCAGCCCGCTCTTGGAGTTGATCAGCCCGTTGGCCAACTCGGTCATCCGCAGTTCGCGGTCGGGCGCGGCGGCGAGCCGGACGAGGATCTCGTACTGGGGGTGCGAGAGCCCGGCGTCCTCCTTGAGTTGCTGGTCGAGGCGGCGGTTCACCAGGGCGGAGGCGGCGAGGAAGCCGCTCCAGGCACGCATTTCGCGTTCGTCCAACCATCTCGTCCCAGCCATGACACCAGCCTACACGTGTTGTTCCAATTTGAATCAATGGCTTAGGGTCGTGGAACCGACGGTTCGAATTTGAACAAAAACGTGAACCGCCGCCGACCGGAAGGATTCCCCATGACCAGCGCCTCCGCCACCAAGACGACGGCTCCGGCCACCGCCCCGGCCACCCCCGCCTCCATCCCTGCCCCCGCGACCGCCTCCGCCGTCCACGACGTCGGCCTGCTGCTCCTGCGCCTGGTCCTCGGCCTCACCATGGCCGCCCACGGCAGCCAGAAGCTGTTCGGCTGGTTCGACGGCGGCGGCATCAGCGGCACCGGCCGCTTCTTCACCGCGAGCGGCTACCCGGCCGGTGACGCCATGGCCGCGCTCGCCGGTCTCACCGAGACCCTCGGCGGTCTCGGCCTCGCCGCCGGGCTGCTCACCCCGCTCGCCGGTGCCGCCGTCGTCGGGACCATGATCAACGCGATCGCCGTGCACGGCGCCGGATCGTTCTTCGCGCCCAAGGGCATCGAGTACGAACTGCTGCTGACCGTCGGCGCCGCCGCCCTCGCCCTCACCGGCCCCGGCCGTTACGCCGCCGACCGCCTGCTGCCCGTCACGGCGCTGCGGACGCCCCGCCCGGCCCACCGCGTCCTCGCCGCCGCCCTCGGCGTGGCCATCGGGGCGGCACTGCTCCTCGTACGGAACTGACGACGCGGTCCCGCCTCCCCCACGAGCCCCACGGGACCCGAGCGGCGCACGGACCTGATTGGCCCCCCGCGTTCAGGGGAAGGTCGCACAAATGACACAACCCATCGAAGACTACGCACTCATCGGCGACCTGATGACCAGTGCGCTGGTCGGCCGGGACGGGTCCATCGACTGGCTGTGCCTGCCCCGCTTCGATTCGGCCGCCTGCTTCGCCTCCCTCCTGGGCGACGAGGAGAACGGCCACTGGCGCATCGCCCCGGCGGGCGCCGCGGAGGGCGAAGGGTGCACCCGACGCGCCTACGTCGACGACTCGCTCATCCTGGAGACCTTCTGGGAGACCGAGGACGGCACGGTCAAGGTCACCGACTTCATGCCGCAACGCGATGTCATGCCCGATGTCATGCGGATCGTCGAAGGGGTGTCCGGCGAGGTCACCGTGCGCAGCACCCTGCGTCTGCGGTTCGACTACGGCAGCATCGTCCCCTGGGTCCGGCGACGCGACGGAGACCGGGTCGCCATCGCCGGACCCGACTCCGCCTGGTTCCGCAGCGTGCCGCCCGTACGCACCTGGGGGCAGGGCAACAGCACCCGCTCCGAGTTCACCGTCGCCGCCGGCGAACAGGTCGCCTTCGTCCTGACCTGGCACCCCTCGCACGAGCCGCGACCCACGCCCCTCGACCCGTACGAGGCGCTCGAACAGAGCCTGGCCGACTGGCGCGACTGGGCCTCCCGATGCGCCTACGTGGGCCCGTACCGGGAAGCCGTCGTCCGCTCCCTGATCACCCTCAAGGCACTGACCTACGCGCCGACCGGCGGCATCGCCGCCGCCGCGACGACTTCCCTCCCCGAGGAAATCGGGGGCGTGCGCAACTGGGACTACCGCTACTGCTGGCTCCGCGACGCCACGCTCACCCTGGGCTCCCTGCTGGCCACCGGCTTCCACGACGAGGCCCGCGACTGGCGGGCCTGGCTGCTGCGCGCCGTGGCCGGCGACCCCGCCGACCTCCAGATCATGTACGGGATCGCGGGTGAGCGCAGGATTCCCGAGACCGACCTCCCCTGGCTGCGCGGCTACGCCGGGTCCGCCCCGGTCCGCCTGGGCAACGCGGCCGTGGACCAACTCCAACTGGACGTGTACGGGGAGGTCCTGGACGCCCTCTACCTGGCGCGGGTCGCCGGGCTCCCCACCGAACGGCACGCCTGGAGCATCCAGCTCGCGCTCCTCGACTTCCTGGAGCGCCACTGGCGCATGCCCGACGAAGGGCTATGGGAGGTCCGCGGACCCCGCCGGCACTTCACCCACTCCAAGGTGATGGCCTGGGTCGCCGCCGACCGCGCCGTCAGGACGCTGGAACACGACCCCTCGCTGCCGGGTGACGTGGAACGCTGGCGGGCCATGCGGGACGAGGTCCACGCCGACGTGTGCGCGAACGCGTACGACAGCGAGCGCAACACCTTCACCCAGTACTACGGCTCGCGCGAACTGGACGCCGCGACCCTGCTCATCCCCAGGGTCGGGTTCCTGCCCCCCGACGACCCGCGTGTGATCGGGACCGTCGACGCGGTGCGCGACGAACTCGGCGCGAGCGGGTTCGTCCGCCGCTACAGCACGGAGGGTCCCTCCGTCGACGGACTGCCCGGCGACGAAGGCGTCTTCCTCGCCTGCTCCTTCTGGCTGGCGGACGCCCTGCACCTGACGGACCGGAGCAAGGAGGCGCGCGAGCTGTTCGAGCGGCTGCTGGACGTCTGCAACGACGTGGGCCTGCTGGCCGAGGAGTACGACCCCGTCGCCGGTCGCCAGCTCGGCAACTTCCCGCAGGCGTTCAGCCACATCGGGCTGGTCAGCACCGCGCTCCTGCTCGGCTGGGGGCCGCCCCGGGACTGATACGACGGTGCCGGTGCCGGGAACCCCCGGCACCGGCACCGTCGATCGGACGCTCCGCCACGGCCCGCACCCCGCGGGCCGGGCGACCCCGCCGCGAGCGGACGCTACGCGGCGGTTACCGCGGCCTCCGCCTCGTCCTCGGCGTCCTCCGGAATGCTCACCAGCCAGCGGCTGTCCTGGCGCGGACGCAGGTACAGGGCCCAGTACAGGGTCGCCACCGCGGTGATCCCGCCCGTCCACAGCAGGTAGCGCGTCTCCTGCTGCGTGAGGATGTAGGCGAACACCGCGATCAGCAGCACCGGCACGGCCGGCCACAGCGGCATGCGCCAGGCGGCCTTCTCGCGGTGCGCCCCGCGACGGCAGAACAGCGCGGCCACGGCGACCAGCAGGTACATGCCGGTCACCGAGACGCCGGTCACCCCGTACAGCGTGTCCAGGTTGACGAAGCACATCGCGGCGCCCGGGAGCCCGACCAGCAGCGTCGCCACCCACGGCGAGCCGAAGCGACCGAGCTTGGCCAGGGCGTTGTTGACCGGCTCCGGCCACGCCTTGTCACGGGCCGAGGCGAACAGCACGCGGGAGTTCTGGATGACCATGACGATGCCCGCGTTGATGATGGCGAGGGCGACGCACAGGCTCACGAAGGTGCCGACGGCCGAGTTCGACCAGGCGGTGACCATCCCGCCGAGGTCCCCGGCGCTCAGCGCGTCCAGGTCCGGGGCGCCCACGGTGATGGCGATGACCGGGACCAGGATCACGGCGGTGGAGATGGCGAGGGTGGCGAGCACCGTCCGGGGGACGTTGCGGCGCGGCTTCTCCAGCTCCTCCGACAGGTAGACGGCCGTCGAGAACCCCTGGGTGACGAACAGGGCGATCGCGAGACCGGAGACGACCATCATCGCCGTCACCGTCGACGTGCCGCCGCCCTCGGCGGCCACCGAGCCGTGCACCAGCGCGTCGGCGCCCCGCTCGCTGTGGGCGAAGCCGAGCACGGCGACCAGCGCCGCGGCCACGACCTCCAGCACCAGGAAGATGCCGGTGATCCAGGCGTTGGCCCTCAGGTCCAGCAGGCCGGCGAGGGTGGCGAGCAGCATCACGGCGCCACCGGCGACCGGGGCGGGTATGTGGACCACCGGGGCCAGGTAGTCGGCCGTGCCCATGGCGATCACGGGCGGCACGATCATCACGACCAGCAACGAGAGCACGAAGACCAGCCAGCCCGCGAGCTTGCCCGCCATGGTCGACACCATCGCGTACTCGCCGCCGGCGCTGGGGATGAGTGTGCCCAGCTCCGAGTAACAGAACGCCACGCCGATACAGAGCAGCGAGCCGATGGCGATGGTGAGGGCGGTCCAGGTGCCGAGGCCGGCGAACAGGTCGGGAACGACCACGAAGAGCGTCGAGGCGGGTGTCACGCACGAGAGCGTGAGCAGCGTTCCGCCGACCACGCCGATGGAACGCTTCAGTTTTTGGGGGACGGGCGCGGTCGCCGGGGCGAGGGCTTGCGGGGCGCTGATCGTGTCAGTCATCGGTGCGGTGTTCCGATCGGCAGATGCGGGGGAGTGAGCGCGGGAGCGGTATCGCCTCCGGGGCGGTGGTGAGCAGGGTGTTCCAGTGGCTCCCGGGCCGTCATGCAATCTCCGCGAGATCCGCAGGTCAAGAGCTGTTCATGTGCGGATTCCCTTGTCCGCGGACCGTCGGTAACCCCTTTCCGGCGTCAAGGCGGCGTAAATACTGCCCCGGCGGGGGTACGGGAACCGCACCTAGATCAGCGTGAATTTTCCTCCGCTTTGCCGAGCGGGCGCCCGTTCGTGACCACCGCGGGCCCTCTCGGTCGGTCCGGTGCGCCACGCCAGCAGCAGGGCGATGTCGTCGGGCCGGTCACCGGTGGCGCCGGCCCCGCCCGCCAGCCGGTCGGCCGTCTCGGTCAGCGGGACGGGGCGGGCGGCCGCCAGCGCGACCCGCAGCCGTTCCACCCCGGCGTCGATGTCGGTGCCCGGCACCTCCACCAGGCCGTCCGTGTACAGGGCGAGCAGCGCTCCCGGCTCCAACGCGAACTCCGTCACGGGGTACGAGGCGGCCGCGTCGACACCGAGCACCACCCCGCCCCGCAGGTTCAGCACCTCCGTCCGGCCGCCGGGATGGCGCAGCAGCGGTTGGGGGTGGCCGGCGCGGACGGCCCGGGCCCGTCCCGTGGTGCGGTCGAGTTCGACGTAGCAGCAGCTCGCGATCTGGCCGGGGTCCAAGTCGATCAACAGTCGATTGGTGCCGCGCACCACCTGCTCCGGCGCGTTGCCGCCCAGTGCGAAGGCCCGTACCGCGCTGCGCAGCTGCCCCATCGTGGCCGCGGCGGCCACCCCGTGGCCCTGGACGTCGCCGATGACCAGGGCCAGGGTGTCCGGGCCGGTCTCAGCGACGTCGTACCAGTCGCCGCCGACGTCCATGCCGACCGTCCCGGGCAGGTACCGGCCCACGGTGACCACGTGGTCGCGCACCGGCAGCCGGTGCGGCAGCAGCGCCGACTGGAGCCCGCGGGCCAGCGCCGCCTCGCTGTCGTAGCGCCGGGCCCGCTCCAGGGCCTGCGCGATCAACCCCGCCAGCGCGGTGAGCACCGTGCGCTCCTCCGCGCCGAAGCCGCGCGGTGTGTCGAAGCCGAGGATGCAGGAGCCCACCGGGCGGCCCGAGGCGATCAACGGCAGGAACGCGCGGGCCCCCACATGGGTGTCGAGGGGAATCCCCGGGTAGGCCGCGGCCAGGTGCTCCATCGACTCGAAGAACAGCGGACGGCCCGTCGTCAGGGTCTCCACGCCGGGCAGTCGCACGTCCAGGCCCACTCCGTCGAAGCGGTCCAGGAACCCGCGCGGGAAGCCGGTCTCCCACGCCAGGTGCAGATGGCGTTCGTCCAGCAGGTAGATCGCCAGCTGGCGACCGCCGAAGGCCGGCAGCAGTTCCTCGGTCACCACCGCCGACACCTGGCGGGCGGTCACCGCCTCGGTCAGCGCGATCGCCAGCGCCACCGGCCGGTACAGGGCGGAGGAGGACCCTTCGGCAGGGGAGCCGGACCCCTCCGTCCCCGGGGCGTACCGGTCCGACCCGGCGGAGCCCACCGTCACCGTGACCCCGTCGGGCCCCGGGTACAGTCCCACCGACAGCCACGTCCCGGCCGGGGGGTGTCCCTGCCGCGCCACGAAGTGGACCGGTTCGCGGGCCATGAAGACCGCGCGGAAGTGGTCCTCGTACGCCGGATGACCGAGCCAGGGCAGGGCCTCCCACAGCACCTCCCCGAGCAGCGGCCGCCCCTCGGTGGCGGAGAGGGCCGCGGCGGCGGCGTTCGCGTAGCGGATCCTGCCCTGGCGGTCCATCGACAGCACGGCCTGTGCGAGGCGGTCCACGGCCGTCTCCGCACCGCCCCGGGGGACGGGCGGCGGCGGGGAGAAGGGATCGCCGTCCCAGAGCACCGGCTCGCCGCCCGCGGTGAGCGCCGCCAGCTCGGCCGCCAGCCGCGCCGCGACGTTCCGCATCCGTTCCCGATGCTCCGGCTCGACCGCGACGCCGGGCGTCGCCGGCCGCAGCACCATCAGCACCCCGAACCGCTCGTCCCCGGCGGTGACGGGCTCGTACAGCGAGCCGAACGTGAACGGCAGCCCGGCCGTCAGCTGGGGGAAGCGCCGCATCGCCGACTCGGCGTCGGGCAGGTGCACCGCCTGCCCCGAACGGAACGCCTCCGCGACGGGATACGGACGGTTCACGTGCATCCGCCACCACGGCCGGAACAGCCGGCCCGGGAGCCCCTCCAGCGCGGCCAACCGCAACAGCCCGTCCGTGCGCGTGCGCAGGTACACCCCGCCCGCGTAGCCGCCCACGGCCTCCACGGCGGACATGGCGGCCCGTGCGAGCACCCGGACCAAGGCGTCGGTGGTCGGGCTGCCGCTGTCGGGTCTCGCCGTCACACAGCCAGGATGCGCCCGGCGCGACGGGCCCGCACCCGCCGCACGGCCCCGTACGCCGCACCGACTGACCCGAACGCCTCCCCCGTGCGGGGGACGGTCCGCCCCCGACGGCTGTCCGCCGCGCCGTCGCCGGGGAGGCTCTGGGACATGCGACAGCAGTACGACACGTCGAAGCCCCGGGCCGCCTTCTCGGAAGCCGACGCCCTCACCCTGCGCACCGCGCTGGACGCGCTCGGCGGGGTCCGCGGGCTCGACGCCCTCGACCTCCCCTGCGGGCACGGAGGCACCGCGCGGCTGCTCGCGAGCGGCGGTGCCCGGCGGACCGTGGGCGTGGACGACTGCCCCGACCGCATCCGCCGGGCCCGCGAGGCCCAGCGGGACGAGCGGATCGAGTACGTGGTCGCCGACGCCGCCGGAATGCCGCAGCTGGGCCCGTTCGACCTGGCCACCGCCGTCTATCTCTTCAACCAGGCCCCCGACCGGCAGGCGCTGCACGCCCTGTTCCGGTCCGTACGGGCCAACCTGCGGCCCGGGGGCCGGCTGCTGGCCATCGTGCCGAACCCGGGGGCGTTCCCGTGCCCGGACTGGTCCCCGTACGGTGTCCGCGTCCTGCATCGCGAACCGCACGACGAGGCCCCGCTCGTGCGGGCGCAGTTCGTCGCCCATCCCGACGCCCACTTCGAGTTCCGCGCCTGGACGCACGCCGACTTCTGCGAAGCGGCGGTCGAAGCCGGGTTCGCCACGGCCGGCTGGCAGCCCGTACGCACCCCGCCGCCGGACGCGGAACGCGACGAGGCCTTCTGGGCGGCCTACCGGGCCCGGCCCGTCAGCTCCCTGATGACCTGCCTGGCCTGACCGTGGGACCGGTGACGCGGCGCCGCCCGTACGGGCCGCCGCGCCGTCGAAGGGTCACACCCGGGCCGTGCCGTCGCCGCTCACAACTCCGCGGCGGCCCTGACCAGCTCCACGATCCGGTCGCGGGCCGCCCGCCCCTCCGGGACGGGCAACAACGGGTAGCCGTGCGGCAGGCCCGCCGCCTCGTGGAACTCCACGTCCACCCCGCCCTCCCGCGCCCGTCGCACCAGCTCCCGGCTGTCCGTCGTCAGCACGTCCCGGGTCCCCGTGAACACCGTCAGCGGCGCCAGTCCCGTGAACGACCCGTGCAGCGGGCTCACCCGGGGGTCGTCCGCGGCGAGGGTGCCCGCGTACAACCGCCCCGCCTCGACCAGCCCCGACCGGGCCAGCAACGGGTCGGCCCGCTCGATGTCCTCCTGCGCGGGATGGCTCATCGTCACGTCCAGCCACGGCGAGATCAGCACGATGCGGGACGGCTGCGCCCCCGTGCGGTCCCGCAGCCGCTGGGCGGCGGCCAACGCCAGACCGGCTCCCGCCGAGTCCCCGATCAGGACCGTCCCGCCCGCGCCACCGCCCTCGATGAGACCGCTCAGCAGGTCCGCGGCGACCGGGACATTGCGGTCGGCGGTCCCGCGCGGCGCCAGGATGTAGGCCGGTACGACGACGCGGGCCCGGGCCCGCTCGACCAGGGTGCGGATCATCGACCAGTGCGGCCGGACCAGTTCGTTGATGTACGCGCCACCGTGCACGTACAGAACCTGCGCCACCGCCTCGACGCCGCCCGGCGAGATGTCGTACACCGGCCACGCCCCGACGAAGGCCCTGGAGACCTCGGCGATCCGGCCCAGCGAGCGGGGCGGCAGATGCGACGCCGGCCGTCGGGCGGTCCGCGCCACCCTCGCGCGTACCGCCTCGGCGCTCGCGAACCGTCTTCGCCGCCCCGTCGCGATCAGCGCGACCGACAACGCCCTGCTGCGCAGACTCGGCACGCCCCCCCACCTCCCCGTTCCCCTGCTCCCGGCCCGGTCCCGGCCGGCCCTGCCCCGTCACCTGAGGAGCATAGGCGTGAAGCTGCGCTGTCGACCCGCTTAAGAAAGTCTCGATGGACCGATCACCGGGCCGATCGGCAGATTGGTCCCGTCACACACCGACACCGCGCGGGCCCGCACGCCCGCGACGGCACCCCTCGCATGCCTGGAGCCACCCCATGAAGGCACTCGTCAAGCACAAGGCCGAACCCGGGCTGTGGCTCATGGACGTCCCCGAGCCCGAGTACGGTCCCGGCGACGTGCTGATCAAGGTGCTGCGGACCGGGATCTGCGGGACCGACCTGCACATCCGGGCCTGGGACGGCTGGGCGCAGGGCGCCGTCAAGACGCCCTTGGTGCTGGGTCACGAGTTCGTGGGTGAGGTCGCCGCACTCGGCGCGGACGTCCGGGACATCGAGATCGGCGCGCTCGTCAGCGGCGAGGGCCACCTGGTCTGCGGCAAGTGCCGCAACTGCCTGGCCGGGCGCAGGCACCTGTGCCGCAGCACGGTCGGCCTCGGCGTCGGCCGGGACGGCGCGTTCGCCGAGTACGTGGTGCTCCCCGCGCAGAACGTCTGGGTGCACCGGACCGCCGTGGACCTGGACGTGGCGGCCATCTTCGACCCGTTCGGCAACGCCGTGCACACCGCACTGTCCTTCCCGCTGGTGGGCGAGGACGTCCTGATCACCGGCGCCGGCCCGATCGGCATCATGGCGGCCGCCGTCGCCCGGCACGCCGGCGCGCGCAACGTCGTCATCACCGACGTCAGCCCCGAACGCCTCGACATCGCCCGCAAGGCGGGCGCGACGCTCGCCCTGGACGTGCGGGAGGCGTCGATCGCCGACGCGCAGGCCCGGCTGGGGCTGCGCGAGGGATTCGACGTCGGCCTGGAGATGTCCGGCCGCCCCGAGGCCATGCGCGACATGATCGACAACATGACGCACGGCGGCCGTATCGCCATGCTGGGCCTGCCCGCCCAGGAGTTCCCCGTCGACTGGGCCAAGGTCGTCACCTCGATGATCACCATCAAGGGCATCTACGGCCGCGAGATGTTCGAGACCTGGTACGCGATGACCGTGCTGCTGGAGGGAGGCCTGGACCTCAGCCCGGTCATCACCGGCCGCTACTCCCACACCGAATTCCAGGCCGCCTTCGACGAGGCGTCGACCGCGCGCAGCGGCAAGATCATCCTGGACTGGACGGCCTGACCGCCGCCGGGGGACTCGGGGCGGCCCATCGCCGCCCGATCCCCCGGGAACCCGGCCCGGACCGTGCCCGTACCCGGACCACGTCCGTCCCCGGCCCCGGCCACCACCCCTTCCGCCGGGCCCCGCACCCGCCCCTCCCGGCGGGGCCCGGCCCCCTCCCTCCGCCGACCAGGAGAAAGAGAGCACCGCCCCATGTTCGAGACCGTCCGCGCCGACCTGCGCACCACCCTCGACGAGATCCGGTCCGCCGGCCTGCACAAGCCCGAGCGCGTCATCGGCACCCCGCAGAGCGCGTCCGTCGCGGTCACCTCCGGCGGTTCCGCCGGCGAGGTCCTGAACTTCTGCGCCAACAACTACCTCGGGCTCGCCGACCACCCCGAGGTGGTCGCCGCCGCCAAGGACGCGCTGGACCGCTGGGGCTACGGCATGGCCTCCGTCCGCTTCATCTGCGGCACCCAGGAGGTCCACAAGGAGCTGGAGGCCCGCCTGTCGGCGTTCCTCGGCCAGGAGGACACGATCCTCTACTCCTCCTGCTTCGACGCCAACGGCGGCGTGTTCGAGACCCTGCTCGGCGCCGAGGACGCGGTGATCTCCGACGCCCTCAACCACGCGTCGATCATCGACGGCATCCGCCTCTCCAAGGCCCGTCGCCACCGCTACGCGAACCGCGACATGGCGGAACTGGAGACCCGGCTCAAGGACACCCAGGACGCCCGCCGCCGCCTGATCGTCACCGACGGCGTGTTCTCGATGGACGGCTACGTCGCCCCCCTCGCGGAGATCTGCGACCTCGCCGAGCGCTACGACGCCATGGTCATGGTGGACGACTCGCACGCCGTCGGCTTCGTCGGCCCCGGCGGTCGCGGCACCCCCGAGCTGCACGGGGTCATGGACCGCGTCGACATCATCACCGGCACCCTCGGCAAGGCCCTCGGCGGCGCCTCCGGCGGCTACGTCGCGGCCCGCGCCGAGATCGTCGAGTTGCTGCGCCAGCGCTCGCGCCCGTACCTCTTCTCCAACTCCCTCGCCCCGGTCATCGCGGCCGCCTCCCTCAAGGTCCTGGACCTGCTGGAGTCCGCGGGCGACCTGCGCGAACAGCTCGCCGCCAACACCGAGCTGTTCCGTACGAAGATGGCCGCGGCCGGGTTCGAGATCCTGCCCGGGGACCACGCCATCGCCCCGGTGATGATCGGCGACGCGGCGGAGGCGGCCCGGATGGCGGAACTCCTCCTGGAGCGCGGCGTGTACGTGATCGGCTTCTCCTACCCGGTGGTGCCGATGGGCGCGGCCCGTATCCGCGTCCAGCTGTCGGCCGCCCACTCCACGGCCGACGTCGAGCGCGCGGTGGCCGCCTTCGTCGACGCCCGCGCGGCCCTCGCGACGGCCGGGGTCTGAGCCGACCGGGTCCCGGGCGCCCGTCCTGGCGCCCGGGGACCCGGGACCGCCCGGACCGCCCGGACTGCCGGGACTGCCGGGACTGCCGGGACCCCGTACCGCCCGGACCTGCGACAATGGCGGGGTGATCGACCCCCGCCGGCTGCGTGTCCTGCGGGCCGTGGCGGACCACCGTACGGTGACCGCCGCGGCCGCGGCCCTGTACCTGACCCCGTCCGCCGTCTCGCAGCAGCTCGCGGCGCTGGAGCAGGAGACCGGGCACGCCCTGCTGACCCGCAGCGGCCGGGGCGTGCGCCTCACCGCCGCCGGGGAGATCCTGCTCGGCCACGCCCACGAGGTGCTGGCCCAGCTGGAGCGCGCGGAAGCCGAACTCGCCGCCTACGCGGGCGGTTCGGCGGGCGAGGTCACCGTGGCCGCCTTCGCCACCGGGATCGCCGAGGTCCTCGCGCCGGCGATCGTCCGGCTGGCCGCCGCCCACCCGGGCATCCGGCTGCGGGTGCGCGACGCGGAGGGCGACCAGAGCCTGCCGCTGTTGCTGGACGGCGAGGCGGACCTGGCCCTGGCCGTGGAATACCGGGGCGCCCCCGGCGCGGACGACGGCCGGCTGTCCGTCCTCCCGCTGTACGCGGAACCCTTCGACGCGGTCCTGCCCGTGGGGCACCCCCTCGCCGGCCTGCCCTCGGTATCGCTCGCGGAACTGTCCGACTCGGACTGGGTGGGCCAGTACCCGAACAACCCCTGCCACGACGTGACGCTGCTCGCCTGCGAACTGGCCGGGTTCCAGCCCCGCTTCGCCCACTGCTCCGACGACTTCCGCGCGGTGACGGCCCTGGTGGGCGCCGGCGTAGGCGTCGCCCTGGTCCCGCGCTCCGCGCTGCGCGGCATGGACCTCAAGGAGGTCCAGGTCCGCCCGGTCTCCGGGCCGGCCGCCACCCGCCGCGTCTTCGCGGCGACCCGCCGGGGCGCGGAGACCCACCCACTGATCGCCCCGGTCCTGGCCGCCCTGGCCCGCGAGGCGGAACGTGTCCCGGCGCACTGAGCGTCCGTAGCGCGAACCCGCGCCGGCGTCTCACACCCTGCGCACCTCGACACCCGCCGCCGCGAAGGACCGCGCGACCGCCTCCGGCAGACCCGTGTCGGTCACCAGGACGTCCACGGCCTCCGTCGCGCAGATGCGGGCGAAGGCGCGCACGCCCAACTTGCTGGAGTCGGCCGCGATCACCACCCGGCGGGCGCGCTCGCACAGCAGACGGTTCATCGCGGCCTCGTCCTCGTGCCGGGTCGCCGCGCCGTCCGCCGGGTCGAAGGCGTCGACCCCCACGACGGCGGTGTCCATGCTGAGCTGACCCAGGACCTGCTGCGCCAAGGGGCCGGTCAGTTCGTACGACTGGGGCCGGGCCACCCCGCCGGTGAGCACGATCTTGAACTGGGGACGGATCACCAGCTCGCCCGCGATGTTGAGGGCATTGGTGACCACGGTCAGGGCGGGCGTGCCGGTCGCGAGGTCCGGGCGGGCGGCCAAGGCCCGGGCGACCTCGGTGGTCGTCGTCCCGCCGGTCAGGCCGATCACCTCGCCGGGGGCGATCAGGGCTGCCACCGCCTCGCTGATCCGGCCCTTCTCCGCGGCCCGGCGCGAGGTGCGGTAGCGCAACGGGAGTTCGTAGGAGACGCCGTGCGGGACGGCGCCACCGCGCGTACGGACCAGCATCTGTTGCTCGGCCAGCTGGTCGAGGTCGCGCCGGATGGTCGCGGCGGACACGCCGAGGAGTTCGGCGGCCGGCTCCACCTCCAGCCCGCCCCGCTCGACCAGCAGATCCAGCAGTCTCTGCCAGCGTTCCTTGCGGGTCATGAGCCCACTCCCACTTTCCCGGCCCGCCCGTCGGCCCTCCGCTTGAGATTAACCCAGGCGATCGAGTGATGGATGCTTGAAGTTGCGCGAAACTGCCCGATACCGTGCAGGAAAACGCAGGCACCAGTCGACCCACTGCTCCAGGGAGCCCGTATGAGTCACGTCGCGCACGAGCTGGCCACGCAACCCGCCTGCTGGGAGCGGGCCGCCGAACTGGCCCCGGCGCGAAGGGCGGTGCTGCCGCGGCCGGGGGAGCGGACCGCGATCGTCGGATGCGGGACCTCGTACTACATGGCCCAGGCGGCCGCCGCCTTGCGCGAGGGAGCCGGACAGGGCGAGACCGACGCCTTCCCCGCCTCGGAGTTCCCCCGCCACCGGCGCTACGACCGGGTCGTGGCGCTGACCCGGTCCGGGACGACCACCGAGGTGCTCGACCTGCTGGCCGGACTGCGGGACGCCGGGGTGGCGACGACCGCCGTCATCGGCGACCCGGCCACCCCGGTGACGGCTCTCGCGGACGAACTCGTCGTACTGGACTTCGCCGACGAGCGGTCGGTCGTGCAGACCCGCTTCGCCACCACGGCCCTGACGCTGCTGCGCGCGCACCTCGGCGCGCACGGCCCGGCCGTCGTGGAGGACGCCCGCACCGCCCTCGCCGCGCCGCTGCCCCAAGGGCTGGAGACGTCGGGGCAGTTCACCTTCCTCGGGCGCGGTTGGACCGTCGGCCTGGCGAACGAGGCCGCGCTCAAGATGCGCGAGGCCTCGCTCTCCTGGGCCGAGTCCTACCCGGCGATGGAATACCGGCACGGACCGATCAGCGTCACCGGAGCCGGAACCGTCACGTGGTCCCTGGGCGAGACGCCCGAGGGGCTCGCCGAACAGGTCCTGGCGACCGGCGCCGCATGGGTGGCCGGACGGCTCGACCCGCTCGCCGAACTGGTACGGGTCCACCGGCTGGCCCTCGCCGTCGCCGCCCATCGCGATCTCGACCCGGACGCGCCACGGCACTTGACCCGTTCCGTGATCCTGACGGCGGGCGAGGAGGCGGTCCGATGAGCCTCGTACCGGCGGGCGCGCTCGTGACGGAGGCGGCGGCCGCCGGACGAGCCGTCGCCGCCTTCAACATCATCACGCTGGAGCACGCCGAGGCGGTCATCGAGGGCGCCGAGCGGGTCGGCCTGCCGGTCATCCTGCAACTGAGCGAGAACGCCGTGAAGTTCAGGTCCGGCCGGCTGCTGCCCATCGCCCGGGCGGCTTCCGCGTGCGCCGAGGCCGCGGGGGTGCCCGTGGGACTCCACCTCGACCACGTGAAGAGCTCCGAGCTGTTGCGTCAGGCCGTCGACGCGGGCTTCGGGTCGGTGATGTACGACGCCGCGCACCTGCCGTACGCCGAGAACCTGGAGGCCACCCGCTCCGCCGCCGACTGGGCCCACGCCAACGGGCTGTGGATCGAGGCGGAGCTCGGGGAGGTCGGCGGCAAGGACGGCGCGGCGCCGCCGGACCCGCACGCGCCGGGAGCCCGTACCGACCCCGACGAGGCGCGGCGGTTCGTCGCCGACTCGGGGGTGGACGCGCTTGCCGTCGCCATCGGCAGCAGCCACGCCATGACCAGCCGGACGGCCTCCCTGGACCACGGGCTCCTGGCCCGCCTGGCCAAGGCGGTGGAGGTCCCGCTCGTCCTCCACGGTTCCTCCGGGCTCCCCGACGCCGAACTCGCGGCGGCCGTCGCGGGAGGCATCCGCAAGGTCAACATCGGCACCGCGTTGAACGTGGCCATGACCGGGGCGATCCGCGCCCACCTCACCCCGGCCGACCCCCGCCCGTACCTCACGGCGGCCCGCGCCGCGATGGCGACGACGGCCGCGGCCATGATCGCCGCCCTCGACTGAAGGCCCCGGGCGACCGCCCGCCGGCCCGCGGTCACCGCCCCGCGACGGTGACCGCGGCCGCTCCCCGGCGAAAGCCCGGTCGGCCGCCCTTCCGGATTCTTGTAACAGGTTCTACTCTGCCCCCGCCGACGGACGGACCGCGAGACACCCGGAGGGGCCGTGCACCTCGAATACACGCCTGAGCAGGAGCGGTTGCGCAGCGAACTGCGCGCCTACTTCGCCGAGTTGGTTCCGCAGGACGTCTACGCCCGCTACGCGGACCCCGCCGCCCAGAAGCGCTTCTACCGCCAGACCATCCGACGCCTCGGGGCCGACGGCTGGCTGGGGGTCGGGTGGCCCGAGGAGTACGGCGGGCGCGGGATGTCGCCCATGGACCAGTTCATCTTCTTCGACGAGGCCGCGCAGGCCGTCGTGCCGCTGCCGCTGATGGCGCTGAACACGGTCGGGCCGACCCTCATGCGGTTCGGCACGGACGAACAGAAGGCGTACTTCCTGCCCCGCATCCTCTCCGGCGAGATCGACTTCGCCATCGGCTACAGCGAACCCGACGCGGGCACCGACCTCGCCGCGCTCAAATGCAAGGCGGTGCGCGAAGGCGACGAGGAGACCGGCACCTACGTCGTCAACGGCCAGAAGATCTGGACCACCAACGGCGACACGGCCGACTGGGTCTGGCTCGCGGTCCGCACCGACCCCGACGCCCCCGCCCACAAGGGCATCAGCATGCTCCTGGTCCCGACCTCCGACCCCGGCTACTCCTGCACCCTCATCAACACCCTCGCCTCGCACGACACCACGGCCGGCTATTACGAGGACGTCCGGGTGCCCGCGAGGCGACGCGTCGGCAGGGAGAACAGGGGCTGGGGCCTGATCACCAACCAGCTCAACCACGAGCGCGTCACCCTCGCCGCCCACGGCACCATGGCCATCCGGGCCCTGCACGACGTCCGGCGCTGGGCGGCGGAGACCGAACTCGCCGACGGCCGCAGGGTCATCGACCTCTCCTGGGTGCGCGCCCGCCTCGCCCGCACCCACGCGCGGCTGGACGCGATGAAGCTCCTCAACTGGCAGATGGTGGGCGCCGTCCAGTCCGGCACCCTCACCCCCCAGGACGCCTCCGCTGTCAAGGTCTACGGCTCGGAGGCCCGCCGGGACGCCTACGCCTGGCTGATGGAGGTGGTGGGCGCGGCCGGCTCACTCAAGGAGGGTTCCGCGGGCGCCGTTCTGCACGGCGAGCTCGAACGGGGCTACCGCAGCGCGGTGATCTTCACCTTCGGCGGCGGCAACAACGAGATCCAGCGCGAGATCATCTCCTGGATCGGCCTCGGCATGCCCCGCGTCCGCCGCTAGCCGCGCCCGGTCGGCGGGGCCCGGCACACGGGGTGTGTCGGGCCCCGCCGGGTCGTTCAGGTGAGCGGGAGCAGCGGGGTGTGCGTGTCCAGGACGTCCCGGAGGGCCGGGATGTCCCGCCAGGTCAGGCCCAGGACGCCGGCGGCGTGGCGGAAGGTGACGTGGTCGGCCCCGGCGGCCGCTTCGCGCACGAGCTTCATGGCCTCGTCGCGGTGGGGCATGGCGGTCCGGCCGGTGGACGGTTCCCGCCGCGGGGCCCGGGTGGTCCGGCCGCGTTCGGGTGCCAGGCCGGGGATGCCGGTGATCCGGTGGGAGAGGGCGGCTGCCGCGTCCAGGGTTGCCGGACGTTCGTCGAGGAGGGCGCGTGCGACCGGGTTGTGGCCGATGGCCCGTTCGAGCGGCAGGTGGTAGAGCCGGGGGGAGACATCGGTGACGTCGACGGTGTGGCCGACCGTGCGGACGGCGCCGCGGGCGCCCTGCACGGCGGCGGCCCACAACGCGGAGGCCTCCGAGGGGTGCCAGGCCAGCGCGGGGGCGGCAGCCGAGGCCGCGTCGCGGCCGGGGGTGAGGGGGTGGCCTCCGGCGAGGCGTTCCAGGAGGGCCTCTTGCTCGATCTCCCCGTCGAGGCCCGGGCCCGCGACGTAGACGGTGGTGGGGATGCCCGTCAGGTGGCAGGCGGCGAGGGTGAGGGAGTCCCCGAACGGGCTGCGCAGGGTGGGCTCGTCGCCATGGGTGAGGACGTCACCGCCGATGTCGACCACGCGGACGCGACCGCCCGCGGCCTCGGCCATGGAGGCGATCTGTCGGGCCAGGCCGGCGAGTCCTTGGGCGGGGTCGAGCAGCAGCAGCCGGGCGGGCAGATCCCCCGCGAGGCCGGGCATCGTGGATCCGGCCGGACGGCGGGCGCGCGTGGCGGGCGTGAACGCCACGCCGCCGGCTTCGTGCGCGAGCCCGGTGAAGTCCCGCTCCCCGAGGGGGCGGTGGGTCGGGTCGACCTCGGGGCGTTCCCACGCGTAGGTGGCGATCAGCGGCGGGTCGGGGTCGACGGTGATGGCGCGGGCGGCGATGAGCGTGCCGATGGGGTCGCCTCCGCCGCCCGCCGCCACGTACAGGTCGGTCATGCGGCTCCGCCGCGCAGGTCGACGCCGGTGATGCGCACGGGCGTCGCCCCCATGTTCCGTCGGGCGCGCTCGTTCGCCGCGTGCAGGTTCTCGTAGTACTCCCGGTCGAGGCGCTTGACGGACTCGGAGTAGAACATCCAGGACAGGACGTCGCGGTACTTGAAGCCCTTCGGGGTGAGCTGGACGCGGCGGCCGATGCGGTGGAGGAGCCCGTTGGACTCGGCCGCGTCGAGGACGGCCTCGAACTCGGCGGCGTGCTTCTGGTATCCGAAGCGGTCGAGTTCCGTGAGGTCGAGGTCGTAGGAGTCGAGGACGAGGCGCTTGCGGACGATCTCCTCGCCGGTCAGTTCGATGCCGGTGACGGGCACGATCTCGTGGTTCCTGGCCTTCTTGATGTAGTCGGCGACCTCGGCCGTCGAGGGCTTGACGCTGCCGGTCATGTAGTCCAGCACGCTGGTGTACGAGCGGGCGCCGACGCCGAGGCCGAGCAGGGGTACGCCGTGGAAGGTGAGCACCTTCTGCGCGTAGCCGCCGCGGCCGGGCTTCTTGTAGCGGACGGAGCCCTCCTGGACGTAGCCGTGGTCGAGGAAGACGCCGCGGGCGTAGTCGTAGCGGTCGTACAGCTCGGGCTGCCACATGTACTGGTAGGCACCGGTCTTGGAGAACCAGGCGTCCGGCCGCACGGTGAGGAAGTAGGTGCTGATGGTGGTGGGTCGGAGCTCGGCCAGCTCGTTCACGCTGTGGCGCCACGTTTCGGGGGTCTGTCCGGCGAAGCCCATGATCAGGTCGGTGGACAGGTCGGGCAGGCCGAGTTCGTGCGCGGTCTGGATGGCGCGGCGGATGACGCCCTCGTCCTCGCCGCCGCGGCCGGCCTCGCGGATCTCGCGGGGGACGAGGGACTGGATGCCGACGTTGGCTCGGGTGAGGCCCATGTCGATGAGGGCCTTGAACTCGTCGGGCGCGTCGGCGATGGAGGACGGGGTGGCCTCGACCGCGACCTCCTCGACGGTGGAGCGCCAGTTGGGGTAGACGCCCCCGATGGCGGCGAAGATCTGCTCGAAGTGGCGGGGCTTGAGCAGGGCCGGGGTGCCGCCGCCGATGTAGATGGTGCGCAGCCGGCGGGCCTGGATGATCTCGGCGTGATCCCGGATCTGGGTACACAAGGCGTCGGTGTAGGCGTCGAAGACGTCCTCGTCGGTGCTGATGATGGTGTAGAGGTTGCAGAAGCCGCATTTACGGTCGCAGAACGGGACGTGCAGGTAGAGGTTGAGCTCGGCGACCTGGTAGTTGGCGCGGTCCATGGCCCACACGTCGGGGATGGTCCACTTGCCCTTCGGGAGGGGGCGGTAGGTGGAGCGGGGCGGATAGGAGTACTGGTAGGGCGGGATGACGCCCTGGTCGATGTGGTCGGCGAGCCGGCGGCTGAGGCTGGTCACGGTGCTCGGTCCCCGTTCGGTCGCGGGTGAGGTGTACCTGGCGTGACGATCCGACCACGGGACGCTTGTGCGATTCCATGGGGTGTGCGCACCAAATGCAGGGTGCCTACTGACCAGTTGACTGGCGTTTGCTCCAAATCGGCACGCTCTGAGGCGAGTTGTTTTCGTCTGTCAGGCCGATAGCCGCTACCCTCGCCCCCCGGCTTTGCTGGGCCAATGACAATCGGTGTGGGCCCGCGCGGGCCCGGAGTGCTGGTGATCGAGCCGATGGGGAACGCGGGACGGTTCCTCGTCGAGGCCGCCGACCGACTGGGCTTGCGCTTGTACGCGGCCACGCACAAGGACATCCACGACGGCTATCCGGACCGGCTGCGCTCCGCCCTCGCCGGGGTGTGCGCGACGGATCTCGCGGACGTCCCCAGGGCCTTGGCGGACATGGACGCCTTCTGCCGGCGGCACGCCGTCGTGGGTGTCGCCGCCTGCTTCGAGCTGTTCACCCCGCTCGCGGCGCTGCTCGCCCGACGGGTGGGCCTGCCAGGCAACGATCCCGTGCTCGCGCGGGCGGCCAGGAACAAGATCCTCATGGGTGAGGCGTTCGCCGCGGCCGGGATTCCGGCCCCGCGCTGGAGGGTCGTGAACGAGGTGGCCGAGGCGCGGCGGGTGGCGCGGTCGGGCGAGTTGGGGTGGCCGCTGGTGGTCAAGCCCGCGGAGCAGGGCGGCTCGTGGGGCGTGTCCGTGGTGGACGGCCCGGCCGGGCTCGACTCCGCGGTGGGCGCGGCCCGGAAGTACACGCACGCCTACCCGCACGGCCTCGGACTCGACTCGCGGGCCTTGGTCCAGGAGTACATCCCCGGGGCGGAGTACTCCTGCGAAACGGTGGTCGCGGACGGTGTGGCCTACCCCCTGCCGGTCGTCGGGAAGGACACCACCGAGGGCCGGTACCGGATCGAGACCGGACACACCTGCCCCTCCGGTCTGTCGGCGCCGCTCGCCAGGAAGGTGCAGCACGTCGCGGCGCGGGCGGCCCTGGCCGTCGGTGTGCGCAACGGGATCGCGCACACCGAGGTGAAGATCCCCCCGGGCACGGACACGCCCTACGTGATCGAGACCGGTGCCCGGCTGCCGGGCGACAACCTGTGCGAGATCGTCGAGGCGGCGACGGGCGTGAGCGAAGCCGTGGCCTACCTCCAGGCCGTGCTGGGCCGGGTCCCCGACACCGTCCCCTCGGCCACCGACGCGGCGACGATCCGCTTCCTGTTGCCCGAGCACGGCGGCGTGCTCCGACAGGTGCTCATCCCGGACCTGCCCGGAACGCACAGCGAGTCGCACCTGCGGCCCGGCGACACCGTGCCCGAGCCGGCCGACTCGGCCTGCCGGATCGGGCATGTGGTGGCCCGCGCGCAAACGGTGGAGCGGGCACGTGAACTGGCAGATCGGGTGATAGCCCGGTCCCGAGTGGAAGTGGGCTGAGACAGTGCGGAAGATGGCGTTCTTGCGGTCCGTCGGCATCCGGCGCGCCGACCCGTACGTCCAGCGGGCGGTGCGCGCCCTCACGGCCGACGGGATCGAGGCCGGACTGTTCCACACCGGCGGCGCCGCCGGAGACGACGACTTCCCCGGGTACCGGCAACGGCTCGACCGGGGGGTGACGCCACGGGAGCTCGCGGACGCGGTCGCCGCCTGGGGGGCGGACGCGGCGGTGTCGATCTCACTGCCGTGCGAGAACGCGTTGCGCGACGCCGCGGCCAAGGCGTTCCTGGACGCCGCGGGCATCCCGACGGTCATGACACCGCTCGCGGCGACGACGCTGCTGGTGGACAAGTGGGAGACCAAGCAGCTCTGTCGGCAGGCCGGCCTGAGGGTGCCGGACGGATTCCGTGCCGACTCGGACCTGCTGGCGGGCCGGGGTCTGTCGGTGCCCGGTTACCCGGACGCGCTGCGCGTGCGGGCCGCGGAGATCGGCTATCCGCTGATGGCGAAGCCGGTATGGGACTCGACCAGCATGGGCATCCGCCCCTTGCGCTCACCCGCCGACCTGGACGCCTACATCGCGACGCCGCCGGAGGTGTCGACGGTGGTCGAAGAGGTCGTCGAAGGCGAGCTGTGCAGCGTGGACATCGTGGGGCGGCCCGGCTCCTACCGGGTCCTGCCCTTGTGCTGGACCGGGCGGGCCGGGGCGGAGCCGGTGTTCACCTTCGCCGACCTGCGCTGGTGCGGGCCCCGTGCGGAAGCGGACGCCGCGTTCGCCGACGTCGCCCGCACCCTGGTCAGCCTGTGCGGGCGCCTGGGGGTCCACGGGTCGGTCAACGTCGACATGGTCCACACCGGCGGCCGGTTCGTGATCCTGGAGATCAACCCGCGCATCGGCGGCGCCACCACCCTCTCCTGTGCCGCGTCGGGCACGAACACCTTCACGACCCTCGCCGACATGGCCCGGGGCCTGCCCGTCGCCGGCGGCGTCGTGCCGCGCGCCGGGTGGGCGATCGAATTCCTCGCCGAGGGCCGCATCCCCCCGCTGGTGTCGGCCGCGCTCCGCGAACGCGTCACGGTGGTCACGGCGCACGAGCTGCTCATCGACGGTACCTCCCACGGCGACATCGTCGTACTCACCCTCGCGCAGGGCGAGGAGGACAAGACCGTGAAGGCCCTGACGGAACTGCACGAGGCGACCGGTTTCCCCACGGCCGATGTCATGCGCAAGATCAGCTCCCTGCTCACCCCGTGAGCGCCACCACGGATGCGCGCCGTCGCCCCGGCACCGCATACCGCCTCGGCGTGCCCCGGTTGCGGGGGCGCGGCCTGTTCATCACCGGCAACCTGATCGACTCCGTCGGCAACGGCATGCTCCTGCCGCTGGGCCTGCTGTACTTCACCGACGTGCGGGGTCTGGCGCCGGCCCAGGTGGGCGTCGCGATGACCGCGGGACAGGCCGTCGCGCTGCCGGTGACCTTCCTCGCCGGACGCCTCTTGGACCGCCTGGGCCCGAAACCGGTCGTGGTGTGGGCGAACGTCCTCTCCGCCGCCGGGTACGTCCTGTTCCTGGTCGTGGGGGGTCTCTGGCAGGTCGCCGGCGCGTACGTGCTGGTGCAGGCCGGGATCAACATGTACTTCACCGCACAGCGCACCTTGATCACGCACCTCACCGGACCCGAGGAGCGCCGGTCGTGGTTCGCGTTCACCGGCTCGTTGCGCAACGTCGGCCTCGCCGTGGGGGCCGCCGCCGCGGCGGGCGCCCTGACGCTGTTCGGGAAGGACTCGCTGAGCCGGCTGATCGTGGTGGACGCCGTGACCTATCTGTTGGCCGCCGCCTGTTTCGCCGTCCTCACCACCACCCCTCCGCTCACGCAGGACGCTCCGCCGAGCGCGCTCGCGACCCGGGCGGACAACGCACGCCGTTATCTGCTGCTCGTGGCCGTGAACATCCCCTACGTCCTCGCCCAGGCCCTCCTGGCCGTGCTCGTCGCCCTCTACACCACCCACGCCCTGCGACTTCCCGCGTCGGCGGCGAGCGCGCTGTTCCTCGTCAACACCGCCATCGTCTCCGGGTGTTCGACGATCGTCACCGCTCACCTCGCGCCCAAGGCGGCCCGCCGCGCCGTGACGGCCGGGTACCTGATCATGGCCGTCGGGATGGGGGCGTTCGCGCTGCCCGCGCTGCCCTCCCTCGCCTTCACCGCCTGGCCGGCCCTCGTGGTCGCGATCGCGCTGTTCAGCGTGGCGGAGATCCTCCTCGGCCCGGCGTTGAGCGAACTGTCCGTGAGCCTCACCCCCGAGGCGGCCGGAGGCTTCACACAGGGCCTGTACCAGTTCTCCTGGGCCCTCGGCATGGTCGTCGCTCCAGCCCTGTTCACCCTGCTGCTCCAAGCCGGGCCGCTCCTGCCGTGGGGTGTCGAGGCCGTCGCCTGTCTGATCGCCATGTGCGCCGCGCCCGCCCTCAAGGCCCCCAACCGCCACCGCCGGAGGAAACCCCGTTGATCACGAGCGTCGTCGAATCCATCCACGCCGTCCCCGCCGCCGAGTGGGAACACCTCGCCCGACCGGCCGGCTTGTACCTCTCCCACCAGTGGCTCGCGGGCCAGGAGGAAGACCCGACCGCCGGCTGCGCCTACGCGCTCGTACGGGACCGTGAGGGCGGACTGCTCGCGGCGGCGCCGCTCTACCTGGTGCGCGACGAACCGAACGACTCCTACCGGCCCGACGCCGTGCTGCCCCCGCGCCTGCGGCCGAGGGTGATCGCCGGCGCGCGCCGCGGCTACCACAACACCCCGCTCACCGCCCCCGCCCTCGACGCCGCGGACCGGGACGCCTGCCTCGTCCTCCTCCGGGACGCCGCCCGCGACTTCGCCACCAAGCACCACACCACCCACTGGTGGCCCTACCTCACCAGCGCCGCCGCGACCGGGCTCGCCCGCCTCTACCCCGACCGCCCCCTCCATCTGGAGGACGACGCCCTCATCCCGCTCCCCGGCTCGGGCATCGAGGACTACATCGCCTCCCTGCCCCCGCAACGCCGCGTCGGCATCCGTCGCGAACGCCGTGCCTTCGCCGCCGCCGGGCTCGACGTGCGCCACCAGGCGCTCGCGGACTGCTCCGAGGAGGCCGGGGTCCTGCTCGCCGGACACCAGCAGGACCACGGACACGACCGGGACGGCGTCGACGCGATGACCGGGCTGTTGCAGAGGCAGGCGGCGGCGATGGGCACCGAAGCGCGGGTGGTGGCCGCCTACGACGGGCGGCGGATGGTCGGGTTCTGCCTGTACTACCACTACGGGGCCACCACTTGGATTCGAGCGGTCGCCGTCGACCGCCGACACCCCACCCCCCACCTGTACTTCAACCTCATGTACTACCTGCCCGCCGAGGACGCCTACGCGCACGGCACGACCGGCCTGCACGCGGGCATGACGGCGATCGAGGCCAAGCGACGGCGCGGCGCCGTGGTGTGCGGCCTGTACGCACTGGTCGACCGGGAGCCGTGACACCGCCCCGGGGGTGCCGGACCACGGGCCACGGGCGACGTCAGGGGCAGGACCGTTTGACGTCCGCTTCGGCGGTGAGGCGCGCGGTGGACGCGAGGGCGGCGAAGCGACCGGCGAGCGCCTCGATCACGTCGGGGCGCAGACGGTAGTAGGTGAACCGTCCGCACGGCTCCGTCTCCACGACCCCGGCCTCGCGCAACACCTTCAGGTGGTTGGAGAGGTTCGTCTGACGGGCGCCGGTCTCCTCGACCAAGTGCGTGGTGCAGAGCGTTTCCCCGGCGAGCAGGGTGACGATCCGAAGTCTGAGCGGGTCGGCCAGGACCCGGAGCAGATCAGTGTCGGCTGACGTCATCATGGGCTGATACTGTCACATCATCCGTGGCTGATGTCCGTCCGGGGGCGCCCCGTCGCCGCCCGAGCGCGGCGGACGGCCCGTGACCCTGTTCACGAAGGAAGAGCCGATGCCCCCCACCCCGCTCGCGTCCGTGCTGTTCGTCTGCGTCCACAACGCCGGCCGCTCCCAGATGGCCGCCGGCTTCCTGCGCCACCTCGCGGGCGACCGGATCGAGGTCCGCTCCGCCGGCTCCGCGCCCGGGCAGCACGTCAACCCTTCCGCCGTCGCCGCCATGGCCGAGCTGGGCATCGACATCTCCGACCAGGAGCCGAAGGTCCTCACCCCCGAGGCCGCCCAGGCGTCCGACTACATCATCACCATGGGCTGCGGCGACGCCTGTCCGTACTTCCCCGGCAAGACCTATCTCGACTGGCGGTCGGCGGACCCGGCCGGCCTGGGCGTGGAGGCCGTCCGGCCGATCCGCGACGAGATCAGGGGTCTCGTCGAGGGCCTGATCGCCGAGATCGACGCCACGAAGCGGGGCTGAGTCCGCGACGCGGGCGATCGCCGGGCCCCGCCGGCCGCCTGCGTGGCGATAACGGAGGGCGGACGGGAGAATGGGTCTGCCGGGAGGCGCGCGCCCGGCCGACCCACTGACTCCCGTCTTCCCGCCGCCGTCACCCGGCGCCGCGGGGAGGGACACAGGTGATCGCCCATGTGCAGATGGCTCGCGTACTCGGGAACGCCGGTGTTGCTCGACACCGTGCTCTACAAGCCGGCCCACTCGCTGATCGACCAGAGCCTGCACTCGCGCCTGGGCGTGGAGACGACGAACGGTGACGGGTTCGGCGTCGGTTGGTACACGGGTGAGGACGCCACCCCGGCAGTGCTCCGGGACATCGGTCCCGCCTGGAACAACCGCACCCTGAGGGAGATCGCGGACCACGTCCGATCCCCGCTGTTCTTCGCCCACATCCGCGCGTCGACCGGTACCGCCGTGCAACAGTCCAACTGCCACCCGTTCCGGCACGGTCGCTGGATGTGGATGCACAACGGCTCCATCGCCGATTTCCACCTGCTGCGCCGGGACCTGTGCCTCCTGGTGGACCCGGCACTGTTCACCGACATCGAGGGCACCACCGACTCCGAGGTCATGTTCTACCTCGCGGTCACCCTCGGCCTGGACCAGGACCCGCCCGGCGCCGTGGCCCGGATGGTGGCGGTCGTGGAACGCAGCGGTCACCAACACGGCGTGGAGTTCCCGATGCAGATGACGGTCGCCGTGACCGACGGGGAAAGCGTATGGGCCTTCCGGTACTCCAGCCAGGGAGCCTCCCGGTCGCTCTTCTACAGCAGTCGGGTGGACACCCTGCGCAAACTGCACCCGGACGCGACCTTCTTGCGGGACGTGTCCGACGAGACCCGCCTCATCGTCTCCGAACCCCTGTCCGACCTGCCCGGCGCCTGGCAGGAGGTCCCGGAGGGCAGTTACGGCGTCGTGCGGCCGGGGGCGGACGAGCTGTGCCGCTTCACCCCGGAACCGGCGTAGGGCCGGACGCGGTTCGTGTTCGTCGGGGGAGCCAACACCCGAATCCGGGGAGCCGGCCACATGACGCGCCCGTACCCGCCGCTCGCCGAGCCCGGCCTGATCGGCGACTTTGCGAACCCTGTGCGCGACGGTCGCGCCGTCGGCGGCCGAGCGAGCCGCGGTCGTCCTGACGGTGTGTGACGCCGGTGGGGCGGCCCCACCGGCGCCGGACGCCGAGGACTCGGCGCGGGAGTTCACCGACCTGAGCCGCTTCCGGCACCGCCGGATCGTTCGTTGCCGCCGCCGGGGCCGCCGGCAGCAGATCGTCAACCGCTCCGCGATCACCCTCACGCTGCTGACGTACGCGCCCACGCGCGCGCCGATCGCCGCCGCGGCCACGGGCCTGCCCGAGCCGGCCGGCGGTCCTGTCACCCCTCCTAGGCCTGGGCGTCGTACCGGCGATGGCGGCGGGCATGGCCGCCATCCACGGTCGCCGCCCTGCGGCTGCCGGTCAGCAGCGTGGTGCTCGTGGTCCTGCTGCTGGGAAGTTCCGTCATGATCCCGGTCGCGAACCTCGCGGCCGCGGTCTCGTTCGTCACCACGGGCCTGCTGCCCGCGTTGCCCGCCCTGCCACCGCCCGGGCCCGAGCCGCCGGCCCGGCCGGACGCGACCGGGGGCGCGAAATCGGCCGGGGCGCCGTGACGGCGGGCGCCCCGCCCGCCGCGGCCGTTCCCGTCCCTGGCCGAAATCCGCCGTGGCGCCCGCTCGCCGACCTCGCGTACGGTTCCCCTCCCCGACAGGGCGCACCGGCCGCCCGGCCGGCCCGCACCGACCCAACGACGGTCACCCGCCGCCCGCGCCCCACCGGACGCACGCTGCGCACCATCCCCGCAGGTCTGCGCCGGCGGCCGGTGCCAGGTCACATCTTGAAAGCGATGCGCCGCACGGGCCCCGGGAGTCGCACCTCGGCGTACACACCGCGTACACCAGCGGCCATACTGGACCGTCCGGGGAGGGCGTAGCACAAGACACGGGGGCGGCTTCAAGACATGGCGGAGTCCAGACTGATCCAGGGCCGGTACCGGTCGCTCGATCTGATCGGGCGCGGCGGCATGGGCGAGGTATGGCGGGCCCGGGACGAGTCGCTGGGCCGCCAGGTCGCCGTCAAGTGCCTCAAGCCCCTCGGGCCCGAGCAGGACAACCACTTCACCCAGGTGCTGCGCGAACGCTTCCGCCGCGAGGCGCGCGTGGCCGCCGCGCTCCAGCACCGCGGCGTCACCGTGGTCCACGACTTCGGCGACGACAGCGCGGCCGGCGGCCCCCTCTACCTCGTCATGGAACTCCTGGACGGCCGCAATCTCAGCCAGCTCCTGGAGGACAACGAGTCGCGTCCGCTCCCGGTGGACGTCGTCGTCGACATCGCAGAGCAGATGGCCGCGGCGCTCGGCTACACCCACGACCAGGGTGTCGTGCACCGCGACCTCAAGCCCGCCAACATCATGCGGCTCACCGACGGCACCGTGAAGATCTGTGACTTCGGCATCGCCCGTCTCGCCCACGACATCGGCTTCACCGCCAAGCTCACCGGCGGCGGCATGGCCATGGGCACCCCGCACTACATGTCACCGGAACAGATCGCGGGCGGCGAGGTCGACCACCGCAGCGATCTCTACTCCCTCGGCTGCGTCCTGTACGAGATCGCCACCGGCGCCCCGCCCTTCGACCTCGGCGACTCCTGGTCCGTCCTGGTCGGCCACCGAGACACCGCGCCCGTACCGCCCCGCGAGCACCGCCCAGAGCTGCCGGAGTACTTCGACGGGCTGGTCCTCGAACTGCTCGCCAAGCGGCCCGAGGACCGCCCCGGCGACGCACGCCACCTGCACCGGCGGCTCGTCGAGTACCGCCTCGGCGCCGGCGGGCCGCCCGGCGCGCAGGCCCCGCTGCCCGAGTGGGCCCGGGGGATGAGCGCCGGACGCAAGGCCGGGATCGACGCCCGCCCCGCCAGTGGGGAATGGGCCGTGCTCACCGGTTCCTGGACGACCGCCCGGCCCGGCGTGACCCGGCCGATCGAACGGCCCGACGCCGCCGCCGACCCCCGGCTCACCCTCGCCGTCGGGGTCGCCCGACCCGCGGCCCCGGGCGACCCGCGGCACCCCGACGCGCTCGGTGCCGCGCACGCCCGCGCGTACGCCCTCAGCCGCGCCGGTCGGCCCGAGGAGGCGCTGGCCGCCTACGCGGCCGTGGCCCGCGGCCGGGCCGGGGTGTTGGGGCCCGACCATCCCGACACCCTCGCGACCCGTCAGGAGGAGGCGTACGAGCTGGGGCGTCTCGGACGGCACCGCGAGGCCTGCGAGATCTACGGCGCGGTGGTCGCCGCCCGTACCCGCACGGTGGGCCCGCGCCACCCCGACACCCTGAGCTGCCGCCACAACCTCGCCTGCGCGCTGGGCGCCCTCGGCCGCCACGAGGAGGCCCACCGGGCCGCCGCCGAGGTCGCGGCGGACCGCGCCGCCGTGCTCGGCGCCGAGCACGCCGACACCCTGCTGACCCGGTACGAGGTCGCGTACGCGCTCGGCCGCCTCGGCCGCTGGGACGAGGCGCTGGCCGGTTTCCGGCAGGTCGCCGCCGTCCGCGAACGGGTCCTGGGCCGCGACCACCCGGACGCCCTCGCCGCCCGCTACGAGACCGGGATCGCGCTGGCTCGCACCGGGCGCGCCGCCGAAGCCCTCGACCTGTTCCGCGCCCTGGTGGGCGACCGTACCCGCGCCTACGGGGCTGGCCACCCGGAGACGCTGCGCGCCCGGCACGTCCTGGGTGTGAACCTGGGGCGCCTGGACCGCTGGGAGGAGGCGGTCGCCGAGGCCCGCGAGGTGGAGCGGGCGCGCGCCGAGGTGCTGGGCGCGGAGCACCCGGACACGCTGGTCAGCCGCCGTGAACTCGCCGTCGGGCTGGGACGGTTGGGCCGCTGGCACGAAGCGCTGCCGCTGTACCGGGATCTCTCCGGCATCCGCGAACGATCCCTCGGCGAAGGGCATCCCGACACGGTGCTGGCCCACGCCGACGAGGCCTACTGTCTGGAGCGGCTCGGCCAGGTGTGCTACCAAGAGCCATGACGACGACCTCGGCGCCCTTCCGGCGGGCGGCCTACGACGCGGTGATCGTGGGCGGCGGGCACAACGGCCTGGTGGCCGCCGCCTACCTGGCCCGGGCGGGCAAGTCCGTACTGGTCCTGGAACGGCTCGGCCACACCGGCGGCGCCGCCGTCTCCACCCGGCCCTTCGCGGGGGTGGACGCCAGACTCTCGCGCTACTCCTACCTCGTCTCCCTCCTCCCCGCGAAGATCGTGCGCGACCTGGGCCTGCAGTTCGCGGTACGCGGGCGCACGGTCTCCTCGTACACCCCCGTCGAGCGCGACGGCCGCGCCGGCGGGCTGCTCATCGGCGGCTCGGAGGCCCGCACGCGGGAGTCCTTCGCCCGGCTGACCGGCTCCGGCCGCGAGTACGAGAGGTGGCGGGCCTTCTACGCGACGACGGGCAGGCTCGCCCGCAAGGTCTTCCCGACCCTCACCGAGCCGCTGCCGAGCCGCTCCGAACTGCGGGCCCGGGTCGACGACGAGGCTGCCTGGCGGATGCTGTTCGAGGAGCCCCTCGGCCTGGCGGTGGAACGGCACTTCGCCGACGACCTGGTGCGGGGCGTGGTGCTGACGGACGGCCTGATCGGTACCTTCGCCGACGCCCACGACCCGTCCCTCGCGCAGAACCGCTGTTTCCTCTACCACGTCATCGGCGGCGGCACGGGCGACTGGAACGTTCCCGTCGGAGGCATGGGGGCGCTGACCGACGCCCTCGCGCGGGCCGCGCGGGCGGCCGGGGCCGAGATCCTCACCGGGCACGAGGCCCTGCGCATCGACACGGACGGTACGGGCGCGCCCGCGGAGGTGACATTCCGGACGGCGACCGGGGAGGGCGCCGTCGCGGGCCGCGCGGTGCTGGTGAACGCCTCGCCGCGGGCGCTCGCGGAACTGCTGGGCGAAGCTCCCGCCGCCCCGGCGGAGGGCGCCCAGCTCAAGGTCAACATGCTGCTGCGGCGGCTGCCCCGGCTGCGGGACACCTCGGTGGACCCGCGCGAGGCGTTCGGCGGTACCTTCCACATCGCCGAGGGGTACGAGCAACTGGCGCGGGCCCACGCCGAGGCGGCGACCGGGGAACTGCCTTCCGTGCCGCCGTCGGAGATCTACTGCCACTCGCTGACCGACCCGTCGATCCTCGGGCCCGAACTCGTCGCGCGCGGCTACCAGACCCTGACCCTCTTCGGTCTGCACACCCCGGCCCGGTTGTTCGAGAAGGACAACCGCGGAGCGCGGGAAGTGCTGTTGGCGGGCACCCTCGCCCAGCTCGACGCGCACCTGGCCGAACCGCTCACCGAATGCCTGGCCCTCGACGCGGACGGCCGGCCCTGCATCGAGGCCAAGACCCCGCTCGACCTCGACCGCGAACTGCGCCTGCCCGGGGGCCACATCTTCCACCGCGACCTGTCGTGGCCGTACGCGGACGGCCCGGAGACGGGCAGGTGGGGCGTCGAGACCCGGCATCCGAACGTGCTGCTGTGCGGGGCGGGAGCGGTGCGCGGCGGCGGTGTGAGCGGGGTTCCCGGTCACAACGCCGCCATGGCGGTCCTGGGGCGCTGAGCCCCTACGCGACCCGGTCGGTCGGCTCGATGACCACGATCGGGATCTCGCGGTCCGTCTTGGCCTGGTACTCGTCGTAGGCGGGCCAGTGTCCGACCATCAGGGGCCAGTACGCCGCGCGCTCCTCGGGAGTCGCGGTGCGCGCGGTGCCCTGGAGGATCTTCGGGCCGACCTGTACGCGCACTTCGGGGTGCTCGGTCAGGTTCCTGTACCAGAGCGGGTCCTCGGGGTGGCCGCCCTTGGACGCGACGACGAAGTACCGGCCGTCGGCCTCCCCGTAGATGAGGGGGGTGCGCACGGGCTTGCCGGAGACCCGGCCGAGGGTGGTCAGGAGCAGGGTCTGGGTCCCGTTCCAGAACTGGCCCTCGGCTCCGTTCGAGCCGACGTACAGCTTGACGTGGTCCAGCGTCCAGCCGGGCTTGGGGTCGATGGGGTGGTCCCAGTCGATGTCGGTCATGTTCCGCCTGCCTTCGCGTGTCGATCGCGTGTTGAAAGGTCAACGAACCTCGGCATTGAACCGCAACGCGGGCGGGGACACGGGCATTCCGAGCGCCGGCGCCGCTCAGTCGGCCGAGCGGGTCCAGCCCGTGGCCTCCAGGCGGGCGGCGTCGGCCGGGCGGTCCTCGGCGAAGAGGAGCCGGGCCGGTTCGGCGACGCGGATGACGTCGACGTACACACCGCGCCCCACATAGCGGCCGGTCGCGGTGTGGCGCAGGCGCAGCCGGACCTCGCGGCCCGCCCAGGGCGCGAGGGGGGCTTCGAGCCGGTGCCAGATGCGGCCCGACCAGCCGTCGGCGCGGCCGTGGGGCCACGCCTCGGGCGCGCCGCCGGTGGAGCGCACGGTGGTGAAGGGCAGCGGCTCCCAGGTCCGCCCGTCGCCGGAGGCCTCCAGGTGGAAGGCGCCTTCGCCCGGCACGGTGTCCCACCACAGGGCGCAGCGCAGCCGGGCGGCGGCGGTGGCGGGGGTCAGCGCGGGGAGGGTGAGGGTGCCCGAGCCGCCCGGGGTGATGCCGGAGAACCAGGCGGGGCCGCCGTGCCTGGTGCGGACGGGGACGGCACGGGCGAAGCGGTTGCCGGTGGCGACCCGGGGCGCGCTGCCCGCCCGCCAGGTCCGCACGGGGTGGACGGAGTTGCCGAGCAGGATCAGGAAGGAGTCGGTGGAGGGGTCCAGGACCAGGGAGGTCCCGGTGAAACCGGTGTGGCCCGCGGAGTGCGGGGTGGCCATGGCGCCCATGTACCAGTGCTGGTAGAGCTCGAAGCCCAGGCCGTGGTCGTCGCCGGGGAAGGCGGTGTTGAAGTCGGTGAAGAGCAGCTCGACGGAGGCGGGGCGCAGGATGCGCCTGCCGGCATAGACCCCGCCGTCGAGCAGGGCGCGGGCCAGGACGGCCAGGTCCCAGGCGGTGCCGAAGACGCCCGCGTGGCCGGCGACGCCGCCGAGGGCGTACGCGTTCTCGTCGTGGACCTCGCCCCACACCAGACCGCGGTCCAGGCCGGACCAGGGCGGACGCTGTACCTCGGTGGCGGCGATGCCCCGGCGCCAGGAGAGCGGTGGTCGGTATCGAGTGCGGTGCATGCCGAGCGGAGCGGTGATCTCTTCGCGGAGCAGGGTGTCCAGAGTGCGAGCGGTGATCCGTTCCAGGAGCAGTTGGAGCGCGATGAGGTTCAGGTCGGAGTAGCGGTACACGGTCCCGGGAGTGTCCTGCGGTCGCACCGACCAGAGCAGTTCCATTTGCTTCTCGCGGGTGGACTGCTGGTAGAAGGGCGCCCACGAGCGCAACCCCGAGGTGTGGGTGAGCAACTGCCGCACCGTGACCAGTTCCTTGCCGCCGCCCGTGAACTCGGGCAGGTACCGGTCCACCGGAGCCTCCAGTTCCAGATGCCCCCGTTCCATCTGCTGCACGGCCAGCAGCGAGGTGAACAGCTTCGAGAGCGAGGCCAGGTCGAAGACGGTGTCCTCGGTCATCGCGATGCGTTCCGCCGCGGGGAGCTCCCGGGCCCGGTCGGTGCGCCCGTCGTAGTCCGCGTACCGCACCGCGTCGCCCATGGCCCGGTGCAGGGCCACCGTGCGGCCGCGCCCGGCGAGGACGACCGCCCCTGCGTAGTACGGGTGTTCGGGGGAGGGGTCGAGGAAGCGCCGGGCCTCTTCCGCCACTCCTTCGAGGTGTCTCTCCAGCAGCCCGGCCTGCCGCGCGGACCCGTAGCGCAGCTTCAGCCCCTGGAGGGCGCGCCGCTCGGCGGGGTTCCCGCGGGCGCCCGCCGCCCCGGGGAGGGCGGCCTGGAGGACGAGCACCCCGCCGAGGGCGAGCAACCGCGCGCCCAGCCGTCTGCGACTCAGGCCACCGGGTGCGGCGCCGGGCACGGCGCCGGTCGCGCCCCGCTGCCGACCGTCCACGCCGGCCGTTCTCCCGTCGTCGCCCCCGACCGCCCCCGTGAACTCGTCCATGACCGGTCCTCCCGTCCGCCGCCGCACCCTCTCGCAGTATCTGCCCGCGCGGCACCCGGCTCCCGCACCGACCGACCGGCAAAGAATCTGACGCTGCATCAGGAAAGCTCTTCCCTCGATCGGCGCCCTGCGGCATCCTCACGCCCATGGAGACGGAGCTGAGCAAGAAACTGGGAGTCGAGCACGCCATCTTCGGCTTCACGCCCTTCCCGGCGGTCGCCGCTGCCATCACCCGCGCGGGCGGATTCGGCGTGCTGGGAGCCGTCCGCTACACCGCGCCCGACGACCTCAGACGCGATCTCGACTGGATGCAGGGGCACACCGACGGCAAGCCCTACGGCCTCGATGTCGTCATGCCCGCCAAGAAGGCAGTCGACGGCGTCAGCGAGGCCGACATCGAGGCGATGATCCCCGCGGGACACCGCGCCTTCGTCCGCGACACCCTCGCCAAGCACCACGTACCCGAACTCGCGGAGGGCGAGGCATCCGGTTGGCGGATCACCGGCTGGATGGAACAGGTCGCCCGCGACCAGCTCGACGTCGCCTTCGACTATCCCGTCAAACTCCTCGCCAACGCCCTCGGTTCCCCGCCCGCCGACGTCATCCGTCGCGCCCATGACCACGGCGTCCTGGTCGCCGCCCTCGCGGGCAGCGCCAAACACGCCCGCCGACACGCCGAGGCCGGTATCGACGTCGTCGTCGCCCAGGGCTACGAGGCCGGCGGCCACACCGGAGACATCGCCACGATGGTGCTGGTCCCCGAGATCACCGAGGCCGTCGCCCCCCTCCCCGTCCTCGCCGCCGGCGGCATCGGCAGCGGCGAACAGATCGCCGCTGGCCTCGCCCTCGGGGCCCAGGGCGTCTGGCTCGGCTCCCTCTGGCTCACCACCACCGAAGCCGACCTGCACTCCCGCGCCCTCACCGCCAAGCTCCTCGCGGCCGGCTCCGGAGACACCGTCCGCTCCCGCGCCCTCACCGGGAAGCCCGCACGCCAACTGCGCACCGAGTGGACCGACGCCTGGGACGACCCGGACGGCCCCGGCGCCCTCCCCATGCCGCTCCAGGGGCTGCTCGTGGCCGAGGCCGTGTCACGCATCCAGAAGTACGAGGTGCAGGCGCTGCTCGGGACCCCCGTAGGCCAGATCGTCGGCCGGATGAACAGCGAACGCAGCGTCCAAACCGTCTTCGACGAGCTGACCGACGGCTTCGAGAAGGCCATCGACCGCGTGAACCGGATCGCCGGCCGCCGGACCCGAGAGGTGTGAGCAGCGTGACCGACACCAACGGCTTCTGGGCCCAGGCCATCGCCGAGCCCGACCGCACCGTACTGACCACCCCCGAAGGCGAACAGTGGAGCGCGGGCCGGTTGCACGCCGACGTCAACCGGCTGGTCCACGGGCTGCGCCTCGCCGGGATGCGCGAGGGCGACTCCTTCGCCGTCGTCCTGCCCAACGGCGTCGCGTTCCTCACCGCCTACCTCGCCGCCTCCCAGGCCGGTTTCTACCTGGTCCCGGTCAACCACCACCTCGTCGGCCCCGAGATCGCGTGGATCGTCGCCGACTCCGGGGCGAAGGTGCTCATCGCGCACGAGCGCTTCGCCGAGGCCGCCACCGCGGCGGCCGACGAGGCCGACCTGCCCGCGAGCCACCGCTACGCCGTCGGAACGGTGGCCGGCTTCCGCCCGTACGAGGACCTCCTCGCCGGACACCCCGCGACGCCCCCCGCCGACCGCACCCTAGGCTGGGTGATGAACTACACCTCCGGCACCACCGGCCGGCCGCGCGGCATCCGCCGCCCGCTGCCCGGCAAGCCGCCGGAGGAGGCGTACCTCGGCGGCTTCCTCGGGATCTTCGGCATCAGGCCCTTCGACGGCAACGTCCACCTCGTCTGCTCGCCGCTCTACCACACCGCCGTCCTCCAGTTCGCGGGCGCGTCACTGCACATCGGGCACCCGCTGGTCCTCATGGACAGGTGGACCCCGACCGAGATGCTGCGCCTGATCGACCGGTACGCCTGCACCCACACCCACATGGTGCCGACCCAGTTCCACCGCCTTCTCGCGCTCCCGCAGGAGACCAAGGACGCCTACGACGTCGGCTCCATGCGACACGCCATCCACGGCGCCGCGCCCTGCCCCGACCACGTCAAGCGGGCGATGATCGACTGGTGGGGCGGCTGCGTGGAGGAGTACTACGCCGCCAGCGAGGGCGGGGGTGCCTTCGCCACCGCCGAGGACTGGCTGAAGAAGCCGGGAACCGTGGGCAAGGCCTGGCCGATCAGCGAACTGGCCATCTTCGACGACGACGGCAACCGGCTGCCGCCGGGCGAACTCGGCACCGTCTACATCAAGATGAACACCGGCGGTTTCAGCTACCACAAGGACGAGGGCAAGACCCGCAAGAGCCGCATCGGCGACTTCTTCACCGTCGGCGACCTGGGCCTGATGGACGAGGAGGGCTACCTCTTCCTCCGCGACCGCAAGATCGACATGATCATCTCCGGCGGGGTCAACATCTACCCGGCGGAGATAGAGTCCGCCCTCCTCACCCATCCGGCGGTCGCGGACGCCGCCGCCTTCGGCATTCCGCACGACGACTGGGGCGAGGAGGTCAAGGCCGTCATCGAGCCCGCCGAGGGCTTCGAGGCGGGCGCCGCTCTCGCCGCCGAGATCCTGCACCACTGCGAGCGGCGGCTGGCCGCCTACAAGCGGCCCAAGACGGTCGACTTCATCGAGACGATGCCGCGCGACCCCAACGGCAAGCTGTACAAGCGGCGGCTGCGCGACCCGTACTGGGAGGGGCGCGAGCGCGCCGTGTGACGCAGGGCGGCGACGGTTCTGGCAAGTTGGCCCACATGAGTACGGCAACGCACAGAACGTCCCTGTTCGACTGGACCGTCGTGGTCCCGGTGGTGGCCGTCGTCGCGCTCGTTCTCAGCTGGGGACGCGACCTGCCGGCCTTCGCGGTGGGGCTGGTCTCCCTCTGCCTGGCCGGCGCGGTCCTGGCGGCAGTCCACCACGCGGAGGTGGTGGCCCTCCGGGTCGGCGAACCCTTCGGCTCCCTCGTCCTGGCCGTCGCCGTCACCATCATCGAGGTGGCCCTGATCGTCACCCTGATGGCCGGTGGCGGCGACAAGACGGCCTCGCTGGCCCGGGACACCGTCTTCGCCGCCGTCATGATCACCTGCAACGGCATCGTCGGCGTATCCCTCCTGGTCGGCGCCCTGCGCAACCGGGTCACCGTCTTCAACGCCGAGGGCTCGGGGGCGGCACTGGCCACCGTCGCGACGCTCGCCGTACTGAGCCTGGTGCTGCCGACGTTCACCACGAGCAAGCCCGGTCCCGAGTTCTCCAGCGCCCAGCTGACCTTCGCCGCGTGTGCCTCCCTCGCGCTCTACGGCCTGTTCGTTGCCGTACAGACGGTCCGTCACCGCGACTACTTCCTCCCGGTTGACACCCGGGGGAGCGGGGTGCGGGAGTTCGGGGACGCGTCGGGGGAGGAGGCCCACGCCGTGGCGCCGAGCCTACGTGCCACCCTGATCAGTCTCGGTCTGCTGCTGGTCGCGCTCGTCGCCGTGGTCGGTGACGCCAAGGCCGTCTCACCGACCATCGAGCGGGGCGTAGCCGACGCCGGACTGCCGCACGCCGTCGTCGGTGTGATCATCGCCCTGCTGGTGCTGGCCCCCGAGACCCTGGCCGCCGTCCGCGCCGCCCGGCGCGACCGGATGCAGACCAGCCTCAACCTGGCCTACGGCTCCGCCATCGCCAGCATCGGCCTGACCATCCCGTCGATCGCGCTGGCCACGGTGTGGCTCTCCGGACCACTGCTGCTCGGTCTCGGCCCGGTCCACATGGTGCTGCTCGCGTTGACGGTGGTGGTCAGCGCCCTGACGATCGTGCCGGGGCGGGCGACGTTGCTTCAGGGCGGCGTGCACATCGTGCTCTTGGCCGCGTACCTGTTCCTTGCCGTGAGCCCGTGAGCCCGTGAGCCCGTGAGGCGCCTCGTACGCCCCCGGTGGCACGGGCGGGGGCGTACGTCCCGGCGCCGGGCCGGGTCAGACGTCGTCGAAGTCCGTGCCCCGGCTGACGGACTCCCAGGCCTCGGCCTCGGCGCGGACGGCGTCCTCGCGGGTGCGGATGAAGTCGACGGCGTCATTGCCCAGCACGAGCCGCAACGGGGTCCGCGGGGCGTCCAGGGCGGAGAGGATCGCGGCGACCGCCTTCACCGGATCCCCGGGCTGGTGGCCGTCGCTCGCCGGGAGGCCGGACCGGACGGGTCCGACGATGTCCTCGTAGGCCGGCAACGGGGTCGTGGACCGCAGCGCGCCACCGCCCGCGAAGCTCGTGCGGAACGAGCCCGGTTCCACGATCAGCACCTTGATCCCGAAGGGGGCCACCTCGGCCGCGAGCGCCTCGGTCAGACCCTCCAGGGCGAACTTCGTGGCGCAGTAGGCCCCGACGCCCGGGAAGGCCAGCCGTCCGCCCATGCTGCTCATCTGCACGATGGCGCCGGACTTCCGAGACCGCATGTGGGGGAGCGCGGCGCGCTGGAGCGCCGCCGGGCCGAAGAAGTGCAGGTCCATCAGTTCGCGGAGTTCGGCGTCGCTCGTCTCCTCCACGGCGCCGACCAGGCCCCGGCCGGCGTTGTTGACCAGGACGTCGATACGGTCGAAGCGCTCCACGACCCCGGCCACGGCCTCCTCCGCGCGGGCCGTGTCCGTCACGTCCAAGGCCAGCGGGACGAGCCGGCCCGGGTGCTCTGTGGCCAGGGTGTCGAGGGTGCCGGTACGGCGGGCCGCCGCCACGACCGTGTCGCCGGCGGTGAGCGCCGCCTCGGCCAGGAGCAGGCCGAACCCGGAGGACGCCCCGGTGATCAGCCAGACCCGGCCCTCGGGTGTGTCCGTCGGATGCTGCGTAGTCATGAGTCCCCCTGTGAGCGACCGGTATCGGTGATCACCACCGATCCTCGCACCGGCGGGGCGCCGACGTCAGTCGGTTTCCGAACCATGGTCGTCGAGCCCCTCGTCGGGAACCGCGCCCGACTTGCGCAGCCGGCGCAGGGTGAGGCGTTCGTGGACCAGGCGGCCGACGAGGGAGCCGCCGTAGACGACGAAGCCGACACCGACCAGCCAGGACTGGACGACGAGGAGCGTGCCGAACGGGCCGTAGGTGACGGCGCTGGACGCGATCAGCGGCGAGAACACCAGTTGGGAGAAGACGCGCAGGCCGAGCAGGCCGAGGCTGGTGGCGATCGCCCCCGGGAGCAGGGCCCGCCAGCGGACGCGGCCGCCCAGGAGGAGGCGTTGGGAGGTCCAGAAGAAGAGGACCGTGCCGGCGAGGTCGCTCACGGTGCCGATCGCGCTGCCGATCGCGTTCTGTGACGGAGCGGGGATCTCGACGAGGAGGGCGAGGTAGCAGACGAGCAGGGCGAGCCACACGACGTGCCGCCACATGGTGTGCCAGCGGGCGGTCGGGAGGTCCCAGACCTTCTCGTAGCCGGTCTGGACCGCCGAGCCGAACGTCAGGCCGAAGACCGCGAGGGCGGCCAGACCGAAGGCGGTGGTGCGTTCCAGCGCCAGGTCGGCGGCGCTGAACAGCATCTCGACCCGGGCCCGCGAGGACTGCGTCACCCCGAGGGCCTGCCCCAGCCAGCGGCCGAAGCCGGAGCCGCTGCCGGGTGCGGCGGCCGCGACGACCACGAGCAGCGGCACGAGGGTCAGGAACCCGAGGGCCGCGAAACCCATCGCCCGGTGCATCAGCTCCATCTGGCGCCCCCGGCTCCAGGCCAGCCCGACGAGGGAGGCCCGGAGCCGGTCGTGCGGCGGCCGGGGCTTCGAGGTCACACCCTTCACCTACCCGGCGGCACCTCGATTGCCTCGGAGGCGCCGGTGAAAACGGCCCGAAGGGGTGGTTTTCCGACCTCCGCGCAGCCGACTCCCCGACGACGCGGCGGCGACCCCGCCGGAACAGGTGCGGCGTCGGCCCTCAGGGCGTCGGGTCTTGCGGACGTCGGGTGCCTCAGGGCATCGGATACGGGTATCTCAGGGGCGTCTGGGCGCCTCCTCCCGCAGGTCCCGGATCCGCTTGATCTTGCCCACCGACCGTTCCAGCGTCTCGGGGTCCACCACCTCGACCCGCACGGACACCCCGACCCCCTCCTTCACGGCCCTGACCACCGCGGCGGCCGCCGCCTCCCGCTGCGTCGGGTCCGCCTCCCGCCGGGCCTCGACCCGGACGGTCAGCGCGTCCATCCGGCCTTCCCGGGTCAGCCGGAGCTGGAAGTGGGGGGCCAGGGCCGGGACGCGGAGCAGGATCTCCTCGATCTGCGTGGGGTAGAGGTTCACCCCCCGCAGGATGATCATGTCGTCACTGCGGCCCGTGATCTTCTCCATCCGGCGGAAGGCCGGCCGGGCGGTCCCCGGCAACAGCCGCGTCAGGTCCCTGGTGCGGTACCGGACGACGGGCATGGCCTCCTTGGTGAGCGAGGTGAACACCAGTTCCCCGGGCTCGCCGTCCGGCAACACCGCCCCCGTGATCGGGTCGACCACCTCGGGATAGAAGTGGTCCTCCCAGATGTGGAGGCCGTCCTTCGTCGAGGCGCATTCCTGCGCCACGCCCGGCCCCATCACCTCGGACAGCCCGTAGATGTCCACGGCGTCGATGCCGAGCCGGTCCTCGATCTCCCGGCGCATCCCCTCCGTCCAGGGCTCCGCGCCGAATATCCCCGTACGCAGCGAGGTCGAGCGGGGGTCGATCCCCTGGCGCTCCATCTCGTCCAGCAGGGTCAGCATGTAGGAGGGGGTCACCATGATGACCTCCGGCCGGAAGTCCTGGATCAGTCGGACCTGGCGGTCCGTCATGCCGCCGGAGGCGGGCACGACGGTACACCCGAGCCGTTCGGCGCCGTAGTGCGCGCCGAGGCCGCCGGTGAACAGGCCGTACCCGTAGGCGATGTGCACGATCTGCCCCGGCCGGCCGCCCGCCGCGCGGATGGAGCGGGCGACGACGTCCGCCCAGGTGGACAGATCCCCGTCGGTGTACCCCACCACCGTCGGCCGGCCGGTGGTGCCACTGGAGGCGTGGATGCGGCGGACGTCCGAACGGGGGACGGCGAACATCCCGAAGGGGTACTGGTCGCGCAGGTCGGCCTTGGTGGTGAAGGGGAAGAGGGAGAGATCGGCGAGGGAACGGCAGTCGTCGGGGTGCACACCGGCCTTCCCGAAGGCCTGGCGGTAGAAGGGAACCCGTTCGTAGACCCGGTGCAAGGTGGCGCGCAACCGGCTCAGCTGGAGGGCCGCCAGCTCGTCACCGCTCAGCGACTCGCCCGCATCCGGGCCGGGGTCACGGCCCGGCAGCCCGCCCTGCTCCCGCTCCTCACCCGCGAAGTCCGTCATGTCCTCACCCCATCGTGAACGCACCGACCGATCATTCGGTAGCCTGCCGGAGACCGCAGGCTAAAGCAATGACTCGAACGAGTGATCGGTGATCTCGCCGTCGCCCGGGCCGCCGGGCGCGGGCCTGCCGCCCTAGTCGCCCGTGTGGTCCGGCGGTGGTTGACTTGCCGCATGCCGCTCGCCGACTACGGGGCGCTGTGCGGGACGCTGCACCGCCACTTCCGCGACGAACCCGATGCCCGGGGCCGCTGGTTCCGCGTCAACCTGGAGGTCGACGCACCCGAAGGCCGCTACCGGTGCGCCGTAGACGTCGACGGCGAGCACTCCACCGTCGGCGTCCGATGGAAGGTCCTCACCCTCGCCGCGTCGGTGCTCGAACCCGCGTCCACCCTCGCGCCGGGCTTCCACGACCTCGCCCGCACCTCGGGATCGGGCGCCCTCGACTTCCAGCGCCACCCCGCGCTGGCCGACCGGTCCGGCCGCGCGGTCGCCCGGCTGCGCGCGCTCCTCGGCCGACCCGGCCCAGCGCACCCCTGGCTCTCGGGCTCCCACCTCGAAGCCTCCCGGGCGCTGGAGTCCATCCTCGTACCGGGTCGCCCCGTCATGGTCTTCGGAGAGCCCTTCGACCACGGCGGTCCGGGCGTGCGCGACATCCACCAGAACCAGGGCGACCCGCACGGGAGCCCGTGGTGGGCGGACAACGGGACCTGGCAGGACGGTGCGACGGCGACGAGGAGGGACGACGGCTGGTACGACGTGTTCCTCTCCAAGTTCTCCACCCAGGCCGTCCGGACCGGTCCGGACGGCCACCCCCTGTGAGCCCGCGCCCGCGCGGCCCCCTCAGCGGGCGGCGTCCGCCTCCGTCGCGACCGCCTTCGCCCAGCGGTAGTCCGCCTTCCCGCTCGGGGAGCGCTGGATCGCCGGTGCGACCACGAGCTGGCGCGGGACCTTGTACCCCGCGAGCCTCGTCCGGCAATGGGCCTGGATCTCCTCCAGCGTCGGCTCCGGCGCCCCCGCGCGCACCTGGACCACCGCGGCGACATGGCTGCCCCACCGGGGGTCCGCCACCCCCGCGACCAGGGCGTCGTACACGTCCGGGTGCGACTTCAACGCCTGCTCGACCTCCTCCGGGTAGACCTTCTCGCCGCCCGTGTTGATGCACTGCGAGCCGCGCCCCAACACGGTGACGATCCCGCTCTCGTCCACCGTCGCCATGTCACCGAGCAACACCCACCGCTCCTCGCCCTTGCGGAAGAAGGTCTCGGCCGTCTTCGCGGGGTCGTTGTAGTAGCCCAGCGGCACGTGGCCGCGCTGGGCGAGGCGCCCGGGCCGGCCCACCGGCACCGGTTCATGGGTCACCGGGTCCACCACCTGGGTACGGTCGTTGACCTCCAGCCGGAAACCCTTCTCGGGCCCCGAGTCGTTCGCCGCCTTGCCGTTGGAACCGGACTCCGAGGAACCGAAGTTGTTCAGCAGCGTCACGTGCGGCACCAGTCGCTGGAACTCGGCGCGGACCGTCTCCGACATGATCGCCCCGGACGAGGAGACGCTGAACAGCGAGGACAGGTCCGTCCCCTTGAGCGGGCCGTTCAGCGCGTCGATGAGCGGCCTCAACATCGCGTCGCCCACCAGGGATACGCTGGAGACCTTCTCCTTCTCGATCGTGCGCAGCACTTCCTCGGGCGCGTACTTGCGGTGGATGACCACCCGCTGGCCGTAGTTGAAGGCGATGAAAGAGGTCAGGGTCGACGTGCCGTGCATGAGCGGCGGCGTCGGGAAGAACGTGAGTCCGGCGCCGCGCGCGGCCACCCGTTCGGCCAGTTCCTCGGGTCGCTTCACCGGCTCGCCCGACGGTTCGCCGCCGAACAGGCCCGCGAAGAAGAGGTCTTCGGCCCGCCACATGACGCCCTTGGGCATCCCCGTGGTGCCGCCGGTGTAGATGATGAACAGGTCGTCGGGGGAGCGGGGCGGGAATCCACGCTCCGGGGAGCCCGCCGCCTCCGCGTCCGCGTACGCGACCGGAGCGACCGCGGGCTCCGGGGCGCCCTCGGGGGCGTCGCCGACCCGGATCAGGTGTCGCAGCTTGGTCGTCTGCGGGAGCGCGGCGGCCACCCGCTCCGTGAACTCGCCCTCGAAGACGAGGGCGGCGAGGTCGGCGTCGTTGTAGAGGTAGACGAGTTCCTCCTCCACGTAGCGGTAGTTGACGTTCACCGGTACCAGTCGGGCCTTGAGGCAGGCCAACACCGTCTGGAGGTACTCGACCCCGTTGTAGAGGTGCAGCCCCAGGTGTTCGCCCGCCCTCAGCCCGCTGTCGAGGAGGTGGTGCGCGAGGCGGTTCGACGCCGCGTCGAGTTCCGCGTATGTCAGGCGGCGTTCGGCGCCGGTGCCCGGGTGGTCCACGTAGACGAGGGCCTCCCGGTCGGGAACCACGTCGACGACCGACTCGAACAGGTCGGCAAGGTTGTACTCCACCGTTCCTCCTGACCCGAAAGTGTCCATGGCTGACCCCATGGCCGGCCCGGTTCGGCGGTCATTAGAGCGCCGGGACGGTCAACTGGGAAGGCGGCCGACAAGAAAACTGACTGAGCGTCAGAAAACTATTGAACTGCCTCCTCCCCTCCTGCAACCTGTTCTAGGTCTTGAGACGGGAGGACGGCAATGGGTGGGACGGAACACCTGACCGTGGAACGCCACGGCGCCACGCTGGTGCTCACCATGAACAGGCCGGAGGCGAAGAACGCGCTCTCGCTGCCACTGCTGGTGGGGCTGTACGACGGCTGGCTGGAAGCCGACGCCGACGACGCCGTCCGCTCGGTGATCCTGACGGGCGCCGGCGGGGACTTCTGCGCGGGAATGGACCTCAAGGCGCTCGCCGGGCGGGGCATGGCGGGCGACCAGTACCGCGACCGGCTCACCGCCGACCCCGACCTGCACTGGAAGGCGATGCTCCGCCACCACCGGCCCCGCAAGCCCGTGATCGCGGCGGTGGAGGGGTACTGCGTGGCGGGCGGCACCGAGATCCTCCAGGGGACCGACATCCGGGTCGCGGGCGAAGGGGCCACCTTCGGGCTGTTCGAGGTCAAGCGGGGCCTGTTCCCGATCGGCGGCTCGACGGTACGACTGCCACGGCAGATCCCGCGCACCCACGCACTGGAGATGCTGCTGACCGGTCGGCCGTACACGGCGGCGGAAGCGGCGGGGATCGGCCTGATCGGGCGGGTGGTGCCGGACGGCACCGCGTTGGAGCGGGCCCTGGAGATCGCCGAGCAGATCAACGCGTGCGGGCCGCTGGCGGTGGAGGCGGTGAAGGCCTCGGTGTATGAGGGCGCGGAGTTGACCGAGACGCAGGGGCTGGCCGCCGAACTGAGTCGGGGGTGGCCGATCTTCGAGACGGCGGACGCGAAGGAGGGGGCCCGCGCGTTCGCTGAGAAGCGCCCGCCGCGTTACCGCCGGGCCTGAGCGCAGGCCGCGCGGTGCGCGTGCGGGCGGACGTCCGCCCGGATCGCCGACCCTCCTCCGCCTCCGCCCCCGCCGAGGCGTAACCCGTCGTGCCTTCAGACAGGAGCCCAGCCCATGACCGCAGCCCCAGAAGCCGCCGCGCCGCCGCCCGAGGCGCTGCGCGCGCCCCTCGTCGTCGAGTTCCCGTTCACCCGGTCCCTCGGGCCCGTGCAGAGCGCCTTCCTCACCGGCTTGCGCGAGCGCGTCGTACTCGGCGTCCGCACCACCGCCGGACAGGTGATGGTCCCGCCCGTCGAGTACGACCCCGTCACCGCCGAAGAGATCCGCGAGCTCGTCCAGGTCGCCACCACCGGCACCGTCACCACGTGGGCCTGGAACGGGCAGCCGCGCCCGAACCAGCCCCTGGACCGGCCCTTCGCCTGGGTCCTGGTCAGGCTGGACGGCGCCGACACCGCCCTTCTCCACGCCCTCGACGCACCCGGCCCCGAGGCCGTCCACACCGGCATGCGGGTGCGCGTCCGCTGGGCCGAAGAGCGAACCGGCGCGATCACCGACATCGCCTGCTTCGAGCCTTACGAGACCAGTGAGATCAGTGAGATCAACGAGGTCGACGAAGACGACGAGGGCACGGGAGCGCTCCAAGCCGTGCCGCACGACGGCGCGTTCACCGACCCCGTCACCGGGATAGTCGCCGAGGCGCGCCTCGACTACACCTACAGCCCCGGCCGCGCGCAGACCGCGTACATCAACGCCCTCTCCGGGCGGCGGACCGTCGGCGAGCGCTGCCCCTCCTGCCACAAGGTGTACGTGCCCCCGCGCGGCGCCTGCCCGACCTGCGGCGTCGCCACCACCGACCGGGTCGAGGTCGGCCCGGCCGGCACCGTCACCACGTACTGCGTCGTGAACATCAAGGCCCGCAACCTCGACATCGAAGTCCCCTACGTCTACGCCCACATCGCCCTCGACGGCGCCGACCTCGCCCTCCACGGCCGGATCGGCGGCATCCCCTACGACCAGGTCCGCATGGGCCTGCGCGTCGAACCCGTGTGGACCGAAGGCGGTCGGTACCCCGACCACTACCGCCCCACCGGCGAGCCGGACGCGGACTACGACGCGTACAAGGAGCTCATCTGATGGCCACGACGAACAGGTACGCCCGACAGGTCGCGGTCGTCGCCTTCGCGCAGAGCGACCACCGGCGCCGCACCGACGAACTCAGCGAAGTCGAGATGGTCATGCCGGTCCTCCACCAGGTACTGGCCCGCACCGGTCTCAAGACCGGCGAGATCGGCTTCACCTGCTCCGGCTCCAGCGACTACCTGGCGGGCAGGGCCTTCTCCTTCACGATGACCCTCGACGGCGTCGGCGCCTGGCCGCCCATCTCCGAGTCCCACGTCGAGATGGACGGCGCCTGGGCCCTCTACGAGGCCTGGGTCAAGATCCAGACCGGGGAGGCCGACACCGCGCTCGTCTACGCGTACGGCAAGTCCTCCCCCGGACCGGTACGCGACGTCCTCACCCGCCAGCTCGATCCCTACTACCTCGCCCCCCTCTGGCCCGACTCCGTCGCCCTGGCCGCCCTCCAGGCCCAGGCGCTGATCGACGCGGGCGAGACCGACGAGCCCGCCCTCGCGGCCATCGGCGCCCGCAGCCGGGCCTCCGCCGAGGCCGGCAACCCGCACGCCCAGCTCACCGGCGCCGTCCCCCAGGGCGACTACCAGGTCCGGCCACTGCGCACCGGCGACTGCCCGCCCATCGGGGACGGCGCGGCAGCAGTCATCCTGGCCGCGGGCGACACCGCCCGCCGGCTGTGCGAGCGGCCCGCCTGGATCACCGGCATCGACCACCGGATCGAGGCGCACGGCCTGGGACTGCGCGACCTCACCGACTCGGCCTCCACCCGCCTCGCCGCCGAACGCGCGGGTCTCTTCGAAGCCCCGGTGGACACGGCGGAACTGCACGCGCCGTTCTCCTCCCAGGAGGTCGTGCTCCGCAAGGCACTCCGGCTCGACGAGGGCGTGAGCGTCAACCCGTCCGGCGGGGCCCTCGCCGCCAACCCGATCATGGCCGCGGGTCTGATCCGCATCGGCGAGGCCGCCGCCCGCATCCACCGCGGTGCGTCCGACCGCGCCGTCGCGCACGCCACCTCCGGCCCCTGCCTCCAGCAGAACCTGGTCGCCGTCCTGGAAGGGGACCGAGCATGACCAAGGCCGCCACATCGAAGGAGCCCGTGGCCGTCGTCGGTATCGGCCAGACCAGGCACGTCGCCGCCCGGCACGACGTCTCCATCGCCGGACTGGTGCGCGAAGCCGCGGTGCGCGCCCTCGCCGACGCCGAGTTGACCTGGGCGGACATCGACGCCGTGGTGATCGGCAAGGCCCCCGACTTCTTCGAGGGGGTGATGATGCCGGAGCTGTACCTGGCGGACGCGCTGGGCGCGGTCGGCAAGCCGATGCTCCGGGTCCACACCGCCGGTTCCGTCGGGGGCTCCACCGCGCTCGTGGCCGCCAACCTGGTGGCGGCCCGCGTCCACCGCACCGTCTTGACCCTCGCCTTCGAGAAGCAGTCCGAATCCAACGCCATGTGGGGCCTCTCGCTGCCCGTGCCCTTCCAGCAGCCCCTGCTGGCGGGGGCGGGCGGGTTCTTCGCGCCGCACGTGCGCGCGTACATGCGGCGCACCGGCGCGCCCGACACCGTCGGCTCGCTCGTCGCGTACAAGGACCGGCGCAACGCGCTGAAGAACCCGTACGCGCACCTGCACGAGCACGACATCACCCTGGAGAAGGTCCAGGCCTCACCGATGCTGTGGGACCCGATCCGGTACTCGGAGACCTGCCCGTCCTCCGACGGGGCGTGCGCGATGGTCCTCACCGACCGGGCGGGTGCCGCCCGTACGCCCCGGCCCCCGGCCTGGGTGCACGGCGGGGCGATGCGCAGTGAGCCGACGCTCTTCGCCGGCAAGGACTTCGTGTCCCCGCAGGCGGGCAAGGACTGCGCGGCCGACGTGTACCGGCAGGCCGGGATCACCGACCCGCGCCGCGAGATCGACGCGGTGGAGATGTACGTACCGTTCTCCTGGTACGAGCCGATGTGGCTGGAGAACCTGGGCTTCGCCGAGGAGGGCGAGGGCTGGAAACTCACCGAGGCCGGCGTCACCGAGCTCGACGGCGACCTGCCCGTCAACCCGTCGGGCGGGGTCCTGTCGACCAACCCCATCGGCGCCTCCGGCATGATCCGCTTCGCCGAGGCGGCCCTGCAAGTGCGCGGCCTGGCAGGAGAACACCAGATCGCGGACGCCCGCCGGGCCCTGGGGCACGCGTACGGCGGCGGGGCGCAGTTCTTCGCGATGTGGCTGGTGGGGAACGAACCCCCCACGTCTTGACGGCCGTTGGAGCAGGGCGCCCGGACGGCATCCGAACGGGCCGGCGGGTCGGCGTGGCCTGTGCGGCGCCCGCTCGCGTGGTTAACCTGGCCCTCGGACGACGTACCGGGAGGAGCACGCACGTGGCCGAGAGCATGACTTCGCAGGCCCCCGCCGGCTGGGGCAAGCCGGATCTGGATCTCAGCGGGGCCGACTGGAGGTCGAGCAGCCGGGGGTCGGGGGACGTCCAGATCGCCTTCGTGGAAGGGTTCATCGCGATGCGCAACAGCGAGCGGCCCGACAGCCCCTCGCTGATCTTCGCGCCCGACGAGTGGCGCAGGTTCGTCCTGGACGCGCGGGGCGGGGAGTTCGACCTGACCTGACGAGGCGCGGTACACCGCCGGCGCCGGGCGTGGAGCCGCTGCCCGGTGCCCGGCGGGGCCGATCGTCGTGCCATCATGGCCGCCATGACGACCGACCGCCGAAAGGGCGATGCCGCGTAACCGTCCCGGCGCGATGCGCGCCCGACGAGGGCCGTTCGACGGCCGCCGCCCGCCCGCGTGGACGCGTGGACTACCGCCCGTGGACCGGATGTCACCCGCCGCGAGCGCGCTGATACACCACGCGCTGCGCGGTCGCGCCCCCGACCTCGCCGTCCGGCTCGCGCTGTACCGCGCCTTCCTGGACCGTCCCGGCGACCGACTGCTCCTGGCGCCCTCGACCTGCCCCGCCTGCCCCGGCTGCGCGCTCGACGACATCGCCGTGGTCCGCGACGAACTGGCCGACCTGTACCGCGGGCTGCCACCCGAGGCGCGCTCCGCCCTGGGACGCGTACTGCGCACCCTCGACGCCGGCTTCCGCCGCCGCACCCTCCCCGATCCCGCACCCGTGGCCGTCGGACGCGACCGGTCCGGACGCCCGCTCCCGTGGTGGCACCGGCGGCTCTACGAGGGCACCTGAAGGCGCCCGTCGGGAGCGCCGAAGGGGCGGGCCGCGGCGCTTCGCCCGACGCCGCGGCCGTCCGCCCGCAGCCGAAGGCTTTCGCCCGGAGCCCGAAGGCGGCGCACCGAGGCCCCGGACCCCACCGACCTCTCCCGCCACGGCCGCCGGGACCCGGAGGCGCGGGCAGCGTGGCCCGGGCGCGGATCGGACGCCAACCCCGACCCGGCACCCGACACCCGCCGCGCTGATCGACTGGTTCGCCGAGGGCGCCGGAGGATTCGGTGCGCCCTCGCGCCGGACGTGCCGGTGTGTGACCTGGCCGTCGACGAGGACCAGCGGCTCCGGGCAGCGGATGCGACTGATCGAGCTCGCCCCGCACCGCCGGTTCGCGGAGGCCGAGCAGAGGCCCCCGACGCCCGTGGACCCCCGGATCGCGGCGGACGCCGTCCGCCACGCCTTCCGGGTGCCGGCCCCGGCCCGGAGCGGCCGGCAGACCGCGCCGCCGGGTGCCGGGGAGCGGTACCGCTCCCCGCCGACCGACGCCGCCGGGTCCCGGACGGTCACCCTGGCCGGTGACGAGGTGTTCCAGGAGCCGCGGCACCGGCCCGGTGGACATCGAAGCAGCCGGGCCGGCCGAGGAGCCGATGCCGTCCCTCCGGCAGCGGCTCCCCGCCTCCGCGCTGACGGTCACCGGCGACGCCGGCCACCCCGACCACTGCTTCACGCTGGTCCCGCCCGTACAAGGGGACGACAGCCGGCCGGCGCCCCGCCGAGCCCCCGCCCCGCCCCCGGCGCGACCCCGGGCGGAAGCGGGCCCCCGGACCGAAAAACCCGCCCGGCCACGTACCATGGCGGCATGTCCTTCCTCCGCCGCCACCGCGCCGCCACCCCCGCCGGCCCGGACTTCGACGTCCTCGCCATGGACCCGGGGGACTGGCCGGGCAACCTCGGGGCCGGGCTGCTCCCCGCCCCCGACGGCAGCTGCCAGGGTGTCTTCCTCCGCTACGACCTCTTCGGCGGCCGCGGCCCCGCGATGATCATCGGCAACCTCCCCGAGGGCTCGCCGGCCCGGGAGCTCGCCGACAAGCAGGTCCCCTTCGAGGTGGCACAGCTCCTCGACGCCCTGGAGAACGACGAGGAGGTCGAGGTCACCGCGGTCGAGGACTGCCCCGTCATGCAGGGCGACAACCTCCTCATCGTGCGCAAGGTCAAGCTCTCGGAGTCCCGCATCTCCTGCGTCCAGTTCGACCGCAGCGACAACGTGCTGGTCACCATCGCCAGCTGGGACCGTCCGATCACCGACGACCTCTACGCCCTCCTCAAGCCCCTCCCCGCCGAACTCTTCCAGCAGGGATAGGGCCTCGCGGAACCACGCCGTGCGACGCTACGCGTCCGCGATGTCGTTCGCGGCCACGTAGCCGAAGGTCATCGCGGGGCCGATCGTCGATCCGGCCCCCGCGTAGCTGTGCCCCATCACCGCCGCACTGGCGTTGCCGGCCGCCCACAGGCCCCGGATCACCGAGCCGTCCGCGCGCAGCGCCCGCGCCCGCGCGTCCGTCACGATGCCGCCCTTGGTCCCCAGGTCTCCCGGCACGATCTTGAAGGCGTGGAACGGCGGTGCCCAGATCGGCGCCAGGCACGAGTTCGGCTGGACGTTCGGGTCCGTGTAGTAGTGGTCGTACGCCGTGTCACCGCGGTGGAAGTCCGGGTCCGACCCGTTCCACGCCTGGGCGTTGAAGCGGTTCAGGGTCGCCCGCAGCGCCGCGGCCGGTACCCCGATCTGTCCGGCCAGCGCGTCCCACGTCCACGCCTTCCGCGCGGCCCCCGCCTCGTACCAGGCGTCCGGGAAGGGCAGCGTCGGCAGGATGTCCTTGAAGAGGTACCTGTTCCGGTAGTTCTGGTCCACGATCAGCCAGGCCGGGATGTGGGAGCCGGTCGCGCCCCGGTCCTTCTCGTACATCACGTGCACCACGTCGCTGTACGGGGCCGCCTCGTTGACGAACCGGGTGCCGTTCGCGTTCACCATCAGCCCGCCCGGAAGGGTCCGCTCCGCCAGGCAGAAGTACGGTTCGCCGGGCAGCGGGATCGACGGCCCCCACCAGGCGTCCTCCATCAACGCCAGCGCGGCTCCCGCCCGCTGACCCGCGCGGATGCCGTCGCCCGTGTTCTCCTTCGCCCCGACGGACCACTGGGTGCCGATCGGCTGCTGCTGGTACTGCGCCCGCATCGCCGCGTCGTGCTCGAAGCCGCCGGAGCCCATGATCACGCCCTTGCGGGCCCGCACGACCCCCCGGACGCCCTCCTTCTCCACCACCACCCCGGTGACCGCCCCACCCTCCTGGACCAGGTCGACCAGCGGACTGCTCAGCCACACCGGCACCCCCGCCCGCAGCAGACCCGCGCGCAACCCCGCGGCCAGCGCCTGGCCCATGGTCAGCGGCTTCTCGCCGCGCAGCGCCGACTTCGTGCCCCGCGCCAGGCACTCGGTGGAGACCGCCAGCCCCTTCGCGGTGACCGCCGCGAGATTGAGCCACTTGTAATCCTGGCTGAACACCACCATCCCGGCGGGGACCGGCATGTACGCCGGGTTGAGCCGGGCCAGCTCGGCCCCGAGCACGTTCCCGTCGATCTGGTCGGGCTCGACGGAGCGCCCGTTCGACAGACCGCCGGGCAGGTTCGGGTAGTAGTCGCTGTAGCCGTCCATGAAGCGGAACCGCAACGGACTGTGCGCCATGACGAAGTCCAGCATGCGGGGGCCGTTGGCGAGGAACGCCCGCTGCCGGTCGGCCGGTACGTCGGGCCCCACCACGGCCGCGAGGTACGCCGCGGCCTTCTCCGGGGTGTCCGGCACGCCGGCCCCGAGGATCACCGAGTTGTTGGGCAGCCAGATCCCGGCGCCGGAGCGGGCCGCCGAGCCGCCGAAGGTGGGGGCCTTCTCGACCACCAACACGCTCAGCCCGCGCCCGGCGGCGGTGAGCGCGGCGGTCATCCCGGACGCCCCCGACCCGACCACGACGACGTCGTACTCACCGAGCGGAACCCCGTCGAGGGCGGAGTCGGCCGCGGCCCGCGCGGCGGCGGCCGGTAACACGGTGGCGGCGAGGACCCCGGCGCCCGTCCCGGCGAGGACCGTCCGGCGGGCGGGGAACGGAGCGCGTGCGTGATCGGACCGTGCGGACATGGGCGGGCTCCGGGGGAGTGGGAAGGGGGCGGCTCCAGCATGTCTGATGCTGAGTCAGAAACCTGTTCGGAGGATCATGTGATGTCAAGGCATCCGACACCGCCACCCCGGCACGCACGCGAGCGAGGCCCCGCGGCGGTGGGAGCCGCGGGACCTCGCGTACGGGGGCGGCGCGTCAGCGGGTGCCGACCACCGCGCGGACCGCCCTGCGGGCCATCCCGCAGTCGTCGTGCAACCGGCGCAACAGCAGCCGCTGTTCCTCGCCCGAGGACAAGGCGCCCGCGGGGGGCGACTGCACCGGGGTGGTCGCCTGCATCGAGCGCTGCACCGCCGTCTCGGCCATCCGGATCTCCCGGGTCAGGATCAACATCAGGTTCACCAGGAACGCGTCCCGGACCGCCGATCCCTGCTGCTGCGCGAGCCGGCTGATCTGGCCGCGCGCCGCCGGCGCGTCGCCCAGAACCGTCCACAGTGTCGCCAGGTCGTAGCCGGGCAGGTACCAGCCCGCGTGCTCCCAGTCGAGCATGACGGGTCCGGCCGGGGAGAGCAGCAGGTTCGACAGCAGGGCGTCACCGTGGTTGAACTGCCACGGGGTACCGGACAGCTTGAGGCCGTGCAGCAGCTTCTGGAGGTCACCGAAGTCGCGGTCGGTCAGCAGACCGAGCTGGTGGTCACGCGCGATCCGGCGCGTGTAGTCCAGCGGGTGCCCGAAGAGTTCGGCCGGCGGGCGCCACTGGTTCACCCGGCACACCGCCCCCAGCGCGGCCCGTACGTCGGCCCGCGGCGGAGCCTCCACCGGGTGCCGTTGCAGGGCCGCGACCCGGCCCGCCATCCGCTCGACGACCAGGACGCAGTTCTCCGGATCGGCGGCGATCAGCCGCGGCACCCGGACCGGCGGACGGTGCCGGACGAACGCCCGGTACGCAGCTATTTCGTGCCGGTACCGCTCGCGCCACTCGGGCGAGTGGTCCAGTAAAACCTTCGCGACGGCGGTCATCCGCCCGGTCGTCCCCACCAGGAGGACCGACCGGCCGCTGCGCCGCAGCACCTGGACGGGCGCGAACTCGGGACAGATCCGCTGCACCGAGGCGAGCGCCGCGCGCAGTTGGGCGCCCTGCGGCCCCGAGAGGTCGATTCTTCCGCTGAGCGGCTGGGCCCCGGTTCCCGGGATCCGCCGGGCCCGTACGGCGGCCTGCGCCGGGGCGGCCGGTCGGCCGGGTTCGAGGTAGGGGCCGCCGCCCGCCTGGAGCGTGCGGTGCGGCCGGACCGGGGCGGACACGGAGGACGTTGCTGCGTACATGGCGTTTACGGTTCCCTTCGTGCGCCGACGAGTTGCGTACGCCGCCCCGCCGGAACCCGTGCTTCACCCTGGGGAGTTCCGCCGGGGGCCGGGTCGGGGAGGCGCATTCCTACATGACACCCCGCCGTGGGTGGCACACCATCTGGCGGACCCTGGCGAACCCTGGCGAATAGTCGCTGGGCACCTGACGGCGGGCTACTGTCAACTCAGCCGAGAACCTGGGGGCTTGACGTGAGCAAAGGTCCAAACACCCGTCTGAACGACCTGTTCGGCCTGGCCGGCTGGTCCAAGGGCGAACTGGCGAGGATGGTCAACCGGCAGGCGGCCGCCATGGGCCACCACCAGCTGGCCACCGACACCTCGCGGGTGCGGCGCTGGATCGACATGGGGGAGACCCCGCGCGAACCGGTGCCCACGGTACTGGCAGCACTGTTCACCGAGCGGCTCGGTCGTGTCGTGACCATCGAGGACCTCGGGTTCGTACGGCAGCGGCGCACCGCGAAGCGGCAGCCGGACGGGGCGCAGGAGAACCCCGACGGAGTGCCCTGGGCGCCCGAACGCACAGCCGCGGTCCTCACCGAATTCACGGGAATGGACCTCATGCTCAACCGTCGCGGTCTGATGGGCGCCGGAGTCGCGCTCACCGCCGGCTCAGCCCTCAGCAACGCCATGTACGACTGGCTGCACACCGACCCCGCCACCGCCAAGGAGGCCGACCGCTTCGGCGGGGGCGCCCACCAGGGCGACCCCGCCGGCTACGACCGCTACGAGGCGGCCCCGATCGGCTCCCAGGAGATCGATGCCCTGGAGCGCTCCGTCGAGGTCTTCCGCGCCTGGGACGCTTCCAGGGGCGGCGGACTCCAGCGCAAGGCCGTCGTGGGCCAGCTCAACGAGGTGGGGGGGATGCTGGCCTACCACCACCCCGACCACCTCCAGCGCCGGCTGTGGGGGGTGGCCGCAAACCTGGCGGTCCTCGCCGGCTGGATGTCCCACGACGTCGGCCTGGAACCCACCGCGCAGAAGTACTTCGTGATCGCCGCACACGCCGCCCGCGAGGGCGGGGACCGACCCAGGGCCGGCGAGGCCCTGTCCCGGGCGGCCCGCCAGATGGTGCACCTGGGCAAGCCCAACGAGGCCCTGGACCTGATGAAGCTGGCGAAGTCCGGCTCCGGCGAGGAGACCCTGCCGCGCACCCGCGCCATGCTCCAGACCATCGAGGCCTGGGCGCAGGCCGCCATGGGCAAGGGCCAGGCCATGCGCCGCACCCTGGGAGAGGCGGAGGACCTGTTCGTCTCCGACAAGGGCGACGTACCGCCGCCCTCCTGGATGCAGCACTTCGACGAGGCGGACCTGCACGGGATGCAGGCCCTGGCCTTCCGGACGCTGGCCGACCACGACCCCACGGCCGCGCCGATCGCCCAGCGCCATGCCAAGGAAGCGCTGCGGCTGCGGGCCCAAGGGCACCAGCGCTCGCAGATCTTCGACTACATCTCCATGGCCTCGGCCTGCTTCATCGCCGACGACCCGGAGCAGGCCGACCGGTACGCCCGCCTCGCCCTGGTGTCGATGAACGAGACCTCCTCCCACCGGACGTGGGACCGGCTGCGCGAGATGTACCGCCTCACCGGCCAGTACTCCGGCTACGGGCGTATCGAGGACCTGCGCGAGGAGATCAAGCTGGCCCTGCCGGACACCCCGGCGGCGAGTACGGTCTGAGCGCCCACGGCCCCCGCGCCTCCCCACGGCACCCGCACGCGACCTCGTACGACGACACAGAGACACAGGGGGCACGACACGGCATACGCACTACGACACGGGAAAGGCCGCGCCCGGCGGCGCGGCCCCGAAGTCCGGTTCTCGTTCCTCGGCGGTGTCGCCGTTCCTCGGTGTTCCTCGGTTGTCCTCGGTGGTCAGAAGCCGATCCGGGCGACGAGCACGCAGGCGTCGTCCTCGCGCTCGTTGTCGCCGAACTCCTCCAGCACGATCCGTACGCAGTCCTGCGCCGAGCGCGCCGCCGAGAACCGCGGCGCGAGCGCGAGCAGCCGCTCGGTCCCGTCCGACCGGCTGAACTCGATGCTGCGCGGGGTCAGTCCGTCCGTGTGCAGGACCACCACGTCACCCGCCTCCAGCCGTTCCTCGGCCTGGCCGTACACCGCCCCGGAGGTAGCCCCCAGCAGTACGCCCTCCGGCGGCTGGAGCGAACGGCCCTGACCGCCGCGGAACAGCAACGGCGCGGGGTGGCCGGCCTGCGCCCAGGACAGCACGCGCAGGTCGGGGTCGTAACGACAGCACACCGCCGAGCCGAGCGCCGGCTGGACGGAGGTCTCCAGCAGTTGGTTGAGCCAGCCCATCAACGGGCCGGGTTCGATGCCGGCCATGGCCATCCCGCGCAGTGCGCCGAGCATCATCGCCATCCCGGAGGTGGCGGTCACCCCGTGGCCGGTCAGGTCACCGACCGTCAACAGCGATCGGCCGTCGGTGAGTTCGAGCGCGTCGTACCAGTCCCCGCCGATCAGGGCGCTGCTGGCGGAGGGCATGTAGTGCGCGGCCACGTCCAAGGCGCCGGTGCTGTCGTGCGGGAACCGCAGGGAGCCGCGCCACGGGGGGAGCACGGCTTCCTGCAGCTCGACCGCCAGCCGGTGCTCGGTCTGCGCGATCTCCCGGCGGCGCTGCAACGAGTCACGGGACTCGCGCACCGCGCGCTGGCTGCGGCGCAGCTCGCTCACGTCGCGCAGCACGGCCCACATGGACGCCGTGCAGCCGTCGGAGTCGAGTACCGGCTCGCCCCTCATGTGCAGTGTCCGGACCCGCCCGTCGGTCCGGACGATGCGGAACTCGCCGTCTATGGGCTTGCCGTCGACCAGGCAGTCGGTGACCATCGCCGTGAGCAGCGGCTGGTCCTCGGAGAACAGGGTCGACCCCAGCTCGTCCAGGGGCAGCGCGCCCGCCTCGGGGGACCGGCCGAAGATCTGGAAGAGCTCCTCGGACCAGGTCACCTCGTCCGTCAACAGGTTCCACTCGGCGCTGCCGACCCGGGTCTGCCGGTCCTCGACCGTGGTCTCGGGTTCTGCCCGCGACGGCAGGGCGGACTGCTCGGGCGCGGGCGGCAGGCCCTCCTTGAGCTGGCCGAGGTGCTGCCCCAAGTCGTCGAGGTGGTGGACGGCCAGGTCGCACAAGGCGCGCTGCCAGCGGCCCTGGGCGTCGTCGTCGTCCACGACGGTGTCTCGGCGCACGGCGTCCACTTCGCCCCGCAGGCGTCGGGTCTGCGAGATCAGGGCGTCCACCGACCCGGGCTCGGGCGGCTGCGCGTGACGGTCCGCGAAGAGATGGGACGGCATGAGAACTCCGATACAGGCGCGGCACGGCCATGAAGGAAGGACCGGTAACGACTGTTGCACAGGCCGGGACGGCCTGTAAGGCGTTTGGCAACATCCGCTACGTGGTTGCTCAAGGCATATGCCGTAGGCCTTCGGGGCCTCCTGCGTGTGTACGAATGTTTCAGGTCACGCCCCCGCGCGGGGCCTACACCTCCAGCGGCACCGGGTGGATCTCGTGCGCCGGGTGCCCGCTCCGCTCGTGGATGCGCTTGACCGCCTCGGCGTCGGGCGCCTCGGACAGGCAATACACCGTGCCCGATTCGGGGTCGGCCCAGGCCTGCTTGAAGTGCACGCCTTCCTGCGCCTCGATCGCCAGGTCCGCCCGGTGGGCCTCCGCCAGCTGCTCGGCGGTGATGCCCTTCATGCCGGTGTGGACGTCCATGAACATGGCCATCGCTCCACACCTCCTCGCTGTCGCGGTCGGGTCGGGGTACTGCATCTCCCATCGTCCACCCACGGCCGGAAAACCGCTGTCCGGCCGGGCGGAATCGAGCGCGCGGGCGAGGGCCGCGAGCCCTCCGGGCGCTCCGAGTGCTCCGGAGCGCCGGTCGTCACCCCGCTGCGGGACCCCTCGAACGGAGGACCCCGCTCCGCGGGGTCTCCTTCACTCCGTCCGGTGACCGCGACGCCACGCACCGGTAACAGGTCGGAGCGGCGCGGAGGCCCGGGGCCGCGATCGACGGAGCGGCAGGACCCGTCCCGGCGGCTGCCCCGGGAAGACGCGAGCGGACCGGCCCCGGCACCTCCCCCGTGTTACCCCGTCGGCGCCGGAGCCCGTCCGCTCCGGAACAACGTAGGCGCCGCGCGGCGGGACCGCAGGATGCGCCCCGCACAGTGAGCGGGCGAGACGGGTATCACAGCGCACAGTGTGCGGTGCCTGGTTGAATGCGGCGGCGCGACGACCGCGCCGAAGGGAACCCCCATGTCGTCAGATCCCGCCACGCCGGACCCCCTCGGCCCGTCCCGGTCCGCCGACATCCGCGCGCTGCACCGGCTCGCCCATGTCGGCGGCTCGGCCGCGCTGTTGCGATGGCTGACCACCCGACTGGGCGGCTGGGCCGGGGTGGTGGACGTCGCGGGAGGAGACGGCCCGCGGGAATCCGGGACGCCGCACGTCGCCGTCCGGGCCGCCGCCGAGATGGCCGCCCGGAGCGCCGGTTCCGCCGTGCTGCACGACGACGGCTCGGCCGCCCTGCTGTTCGCGCTGGACGAGCGGCGCGCGTTGGCCGCCGTGCTGGACCTGCCCCATCACCCCGGCGCACCCGCACTGCTCGCGGACGCCGCCGTCCCGCTGGCCCTGGTCCTGGCAGCCGAGGAGGCCCGGGTGCGCGAAGAGCGGGCACGGCTCGCCGAGTCGCGGGCCCGTGAGGCCGTGCTGCACCTCCTGATGAACGGCCGGATCTCCACCGCCCGCCAGGTCGCGGCCACCTTGAGTCCCGTCCTGCCCGAGCCGGTGCGGATCTACGTCGTCGAGTGTCGGTCCGGCGAGCGGCCCGCCGCGGCCGCCGTGTGCGAGCGGCTCACCGGCGGCCGGGCCTGGACCGTCCACTGTCCCGTGTACGTACGGCACCTCATCGTGCTGGTCCCCGCGGACCTCGCCGCCGATCAGGGCGGGAGCGACCACTTGGCCGGGGCGCTGGTGGAACTGGCGCGGGACTGTGTGGTCGGGGTGAGCGCGCAGGCCCACCTGCGGCAGCTGCCCACCGCCTACGGGCAGGCCTTCCACGCCTTGGCCGTCGCCCGCGGCCGTGCCGCCCGGCACGCCCGCTTCGGCCCCGGCCCCGAGCTGGAACTGGCCGCCCACGACGCGGCCGCCGGCTGGGCCGAGGCCCTGCTCGCGCCCCTGCACGGCTACGCGCCCCGGCGCCCCCAGGACCCCGGCCCGCAGGAACTGCGGGCCACCGCCCACGCCTGGCTCGACTTCGCCTCGTACGCCACCCGGCTACTGAAGATCCACCGGAACACCCTGGCCACCCGGATCAGGCTCGTGGAGTCCGTGCTCGGTCTGGACCTCGCCCGCCTGGCCGATCAGTCGGCCCTCTCGCTGGCCCTGCGCCTGATCCCGGCCGGCGGCCGCCGGCCGGGCCTCCCCGCCGCCGAGGGCCCCACCGATCTGGACGGCGTCCTGCGCCACCCGGACCTGGTGACCTGGTCCCGCGCCCATCTGGGGCCGCTGACCGGGCCCGGCGCCCCGGCTGGCGCGTGGGAGACCGTCCGTACCTGGCTGCGGCACGACGCGCGGCTGGCCCCGGCGGCCGAGGCCCTCGGCCTCTCGCTGCCCGGCGCCCGCAAACGCCTGACCCGGGTCGAGGAGCTGATGGAACGCTCGCTGCTGCGGTCGCCGAGCGCCCGCTACGACCTGTGGCTGGCCCACCGGGCGGAGGAACTGGACCGCGGGTCCGATCGGGGACACAGCGCCGATGGGAGAAGGAATGCGCGGAATATGGATGATCATGCGTGAATGAGGCGTATCAATGCGAAACGCGTGCTGGTCGGTGAACCCCTCGACACCGCGCGGCTGGGCGAGACTCTGCTCCCGAAGCGGCTCGCCCTGCCGATCTTCTGCAGCGACCCGCTCTCCTCGGTGGCCTACGCCACCGAGGAGATCCTGCTGACCCTCGCCCTCGGCGGTGTCGCCCTCCTCCACCTCGCGTGGTACGCGGCCGCCGCCATCGTCTTCCTGCTGGTCGTGGTCGTCGCCTCCTACCGCCAGACCTGCCACGCCTACCCCGGCGGCGGAGGCGCGTACGTCGTCAGCTCGGAGAACCTCGGCCAGACCGCGGCGCTGACCGCGGCCAGTGCGCTGCTGGTCGACTACGTGCTGACCGTGGCCGTCTCCGTCGTCTCCGGCGTCGCAGCCATCACCTCGGCCATCCCCTCGCTCGCCGACCACCAAGTCGCCCTCTCCGTCGCCTTCGTGGTGCTGCTCACCGTGATGAACCTGCGCGGCGTACGGGAGTCCGGACGGGTCTTCGCCGTCCCGACGTACGGCTTCGTCCTCGTCATCTACCTCATGTTCGCGGTGGCCGCGTTCCGGTTGGGGACCGGCGACACCATCCGGGCCGAGTCCGCCCACCTCCCGATCACGGCCGACGGTACCTACACCGGGCTCGCCCTGGTGTTCCTCGCGATGCGTGCCTTCGCCTCCGGCTGTACGGCACTGACCGGCGTCGAGGCCATCAGCAACGGCGTGCCCGCCTTCCGCGAACCCAAGAGCCGCAACGCCGCCAACACGCTGGCCGCGATGGGAGCCCTGGCGGTGACCATGTTCATGGGCATCACCGTCCTCGCCATGCTCTACGAGGTGCACGTCGCCGCCGATCCCACCGAGCTCGGCCTGCCCCCGGGAACACCGATGTCCACCGCCCTCGCCCAGATCGGCCGGGCCACCTTCGGGGGCTGGCACGCGCTCTTCTACCTGCTCCAAGCGGTCACCGCCGGCGTACTCGTCCTCGCCGCCAACACGGCGTTCAACGGGTTCCCGATGCTCGCCTCCATCCTCGCCCGGGACCGGTACGCGCCGCGCCAGCTGTCCAACCGGGGTGACCGGCTCGTCTACTCCAACGGCATCATGCTGCTCGCCGTCGCCGCGATCGCCCTGATCGTCGCCTTCGACGCACAACTGACCCGGCTCATCCAGCTCTACATCATCGGCGTCTTCGTCTCCTTCACCCTCTCCCAGGCCGGCATGGTCCGGCACTGGAGGCGCGAGCTGGCCTCGTCGGCCACCGCGCGCGGGGAACGCGTCCACATCCACCGCCGGCTCGCCATCAACGCGATCGGCGCCACCCTGACCGCACTGGTCCTGGTCATCGTCCTCGTCACCAAGTTCACCCACGGCGCCTGGCTCGTCTGCATCGCCATGCCCGTGTTGTTCCTCGGCATGAAGGGGGTCCGCCGGCACTACGACGCCATCACGGCACAAGTCGCCGTCCCGGCCGGGGCCCACCCCCGCATGCCCGCCCGGCATCACGTCCTGGTGCTGGTCTCCTCCGTGCACGCCCCGACCCTGAAGGCGCTCGGCTACGCCCAGGCCCTGCGTCCCGACACCCTGACGGCGGTCTCCGTGGCCGCGGACGAGGACGACATGAGACGGCTGCGGGAGGCCTGGGCGGACCACGCCCCCGGGATCGGCCTGAAGGTGCTGCACTCGCCCTACCGTGAGGTGGTGGGCCCCGTGATGTCCCACATCCAGGAGTTGGCGGCCTCCGAGGGCGCGGACGTGCTGTCGGTCGTCATCCCGGAGTACGTGGTGGGCCACTGGTGGGAGCAGCCCCTGCACAACCAGAACGCGCTGCGGCTCAAGGCGAGGCTGCTGTTCACCCCGGGCGTCGCGGTGATCGACGTGCCCTACCTGCTGGAGTCGGCCACCCCGGAACGGACCGACGGGGCGGGCCCGGGGCAGACCGACGGGGCCCGGCCGGGGCGGTAGCTCAGCCGGCGGCGTGTTGGAGCACCGCCGCGTGCGCGAGCGCCAGTTCCACCACCTGCGCCGGATCGGAGAGCGACCGACCGGTGAGCCGCTCCAGCCGGCGCAGCCGGTTCGAGACGGTGTTGCGGTGGCAGTACAGGCGCTGCGCGGCGTACGTGGTGGACCCCCGGCAGGCCAGCCAGGTCCCCAGGGTCGCCAGCAGTACCCGGCGGTCCTCCGGCGGCAGCGCCAGCACGGGGCCCAGCACCACATGGCGCAGGCGCCCCGCGAGTTCGGTGTCCCCGGCGACCAACGCCGCCGGAAGCCGCTCGTCCAGCAGGGCGGCGCCGGGAGCCGCGCCGGCGGGCGGGACGGTACTCAGGGCCAGCTCCGCCAGCCTGCGGGCGCCGGCCAGTTCGCCGGGGGACCCCACCACCGGGCTGACCCCGGCCCGCGCTCCGGGCGGCGCGAGCAGGTCCCGTACGGACTCCAGCGGATGGTGGCCCAGCTCCAGCAGGCCGCGCTCGCCGTCGGCCCGCACCCGCCACCACACGCGCGGGCCGTCGGCCGGGACCGGCGCCGGGCCGGCCGGAGCTCCACCGGGCCCGAACGCGATCACGGCGAACCGGCCCCGCTCCGGGAGCCCCAGGCGGGCGGCGGCGTCCGCGGCCCCGGAGGCGGTCCCCGTACCGTCGAGCAAAGCGTCGAGCAGGGCGGCCCCGCGCTCCCGGTCGCGGTCGCCGCGCGCGGCGTCCACCCGCCGGTACGCCTCGGAGGCGGCGTCCGACATCCGGTCCACCGCCTCCCACAGCGCGGTCGCCCCCGACAGGAGTCGCGGCAGCGAAGCCCGGTCGTGCGCGGTCACCGCTTCGGTCAGCACCTGCCACAGCAACCGCCCGGCCTGCCGGTACCCGCGCAACAGGGAGTCCAGCGGAAGGCCCCGCTCCGCCGCGAGCGCCCCCTCGGCCCCGGCCGCGCGGACCTCGTCCGGGTCCGGCGGCAGCCCCCGGGACACCCGTACCAAGGACGTGACGGTCCGCTCCAGCACACGGTGGTGCCGCTCGCGCAGCTCCGCCCGCGCGAGCGGCGCGGCGTACGCGGGATCGTCGGCCGGCGTGCGATCGGTGAGCCGCTCGGCCGCCACGGCGATCCGGCGGCCCAGGTCCTCGCGTATCTCCTCGATGATCCGCTCCATGACGGGCAGCGTGACACGGGCGAGGGGGCGCTGGGGAGGCCCGGGAGCCGCCCGCGCTCGTCGAAGTGCCCGGCCGACGGCGTGACAGCGTGCGGGTTCGGGGCGGCCCCACCCCGCGGCCGACGGCATGCGTCCCGATGTAAAGGATGTGCAATTTACCTTTTGGGCGGATAATTCCTCTACGGGCCCGGCCCCGGTCGAGGCCGAAGTGCTCCCTCAAGACCGCGCAGCACAGTGGCATGGAAGGTGACGAGGATGGCGGCAGGCAAGAAGGTCAAGAACGTGGGGAAGAAGAGCAAGGGCAAGATGAAGGAGGCCACCGGTCGGGTCGTCGGGAACGAGAGCCTGGAGGCCAAGGGTGCTCGCGAGCAGATGGCGGGCGACGCGAAGCAGACCGCCCAGAAGGCCAAGGACACCTTGAAGCACTGACGGCCTGGAAGCACCTCGAAGCACTGACGCGGGCATCGCCCGGGCCCGCCCCGGGCCACCCGGAAGGGCCGGCCTCGGCCGGCCCTTCCGTCATGCCGCCGGGCTACCGACGCGCACGCCGGCGCGGAGGGCGCACCGGCTCGTCCTCGTCCTCGGGTTCCTCGTCCTCGGCTTCCTCGTCGTCCGGCTCGGCCTGCTCGTCCTCCCCTTCCTCGGGTTCCTCGTCCTCGTACTCGTAGTCCTCTTGGTCCTCTTGTCCGTCCTCGTACTCGTCGGCGGCCTCGCCGTCGTCCTCCTCCTCTTCGCCTTCCTCGTCCTCCTCCTCCGGTTCGTCGTCCTCCCCGCTCTCCTCGTATCCGTCCTCCTCGTCGCCTTCCTCGCCTTCTTCGCCCTCCTCCTCGCCTTCCTGTTCCTCTTCTTCCAGAGCCTCTTCGTGGGTGCGGACCACCTCGCCGTCGCGGATCTCGCCGCGCCAACCCTCCGGCTCGTCCGTGGTGAGCGAGACGTGACGCAGGAAGTGCTTGAGGTCCAACCGCAGGCGGCGGCCTTGGGCGCGCCAGATGTTGCCGGTCTTCTCGAAGAGTCCGGAGGGGTAGTACTCGACCACCGCGACGATCCGGGTCAGTGACGGCGCGAGTTCGTGGAAGCTGACACAGCCGCGGGTGGTTCCCTTGGCGCCTTCGGAGGTCCACACGATCCGCTCGTCGGGCACCTGTTCCTGGACGGTCGCCTTGTAGGAACGGGTGGAGGGGCCGACCTTCACCTTCCAGTCGCTGGTGGTGTCGTCGTTGCGGGAGACGTCGCGCACTCCCTTGGCGAAGCTGCTGAAGTTCTCGTACTGCGTCCAGTGGTCGTACACGGTGCGCAGGGGCAGGCCGACGTCGAGGAACTCGACGATGTTGATGACCTTGCCGCCGCCCTTGCGGCCCTTCTTGCCCTTGCCGCCGAAGAGCTGGGAGGCGGCCCCGGTCACCTTGTCCTTGAGGTTGCCCAGACCCTGCCCCGCCATGGCCTTCAGGGGCGAGTCACCCTGAAGCATGCGTCCCCCGATGCCGGCGACGTCGGACAGCTTTCCGCTGCCGTCGGCCACGTCCTGGAGCTGGTCGGTCACGTCCCCCAGCTTGTCGGACGCCTTGTCCGCCAGCTGCTGGGCCTGCGCGCCCAGGAACGAGGGCAGCGCCTCCAGAAGCTGATCGAGCCCTGATTTCGATTCCTGCGCGCCGGCGCGGTCTGACTGTGCCATGACCTACCTCCGCGTGGACGGCTTGCGCCCTGCCGACTTCTTGGCCGCGGTCTTCTTCGCGGCCGTCTTGCGGGCCGGTGTGCGCGCTGCCGTCTTCTTCGCGGCAGTCTTGCGGGCCGGTGCGGGCGCCGCGGCCTTCTTGGCCGTGGCCTTGCGGGCGGGCGTACGGGCCGCGCTCTTCTTGGCCGGTGCCGACTTGGCCGGCGCGCTCTTGGCCGTCTTCTTGGCCGTCTTCTTGGCGGCGGTCTTGGACGGAGCGCTCTTCTTGGCGGCCGGGGGACGTCCCGGGCTCTTCTTTGCGCCGGTCTTCCTCGCCGGGGCCGCCGACTGCGAGCCACGTCCGGATGCCTTCCGCGCAGGGGCCTCAGAGGCGGCGGCGCGGGACCCTGTCGGAGGGCGGCCACGCCTGCGGGGCGGGGGTGCCGGCTCGGGCTCTTCTTCCTCCTCCTCCTCCTCCTCCTCGGGCTCGTAGTCCTCCTCGTCCTCGGCCTCGTCCTCGGCCTCCTCGGGCTCCTCCGCGTCCTGTTCCTCCTCCTCGCCTTCCTCTTCCCCTTCTTCCTCCTCGTCCTCCGCTTCCGGTTCCGTGTAGCCCTCCTCCTCGTCCTCGTACTCGTCCTCGTAAGGCTCCTCTTCCTCCTCGCCCTCCTCCGCGTTGCCGAGTTCGAGGGTGCGCTGTTGCAGCGATTCGGCAAGGTCGGCGAGCTTGCGGTTGGCCGCGGCTCCCAGGGCCTTCTTGCCCGCTTCCAGGGCCTCCCCCCGCAGCTGGTCGCCGAGCTCGGCGAACTGCGGCATCTCCTTGAGCTTCGTCAGGCCCTGGGTCATGAGCTGGCCCGGTTCGAGGCCGAAGCGCCGGCCGGCGAGATAGGTCGCCGCCGTGAAGGCGAGGCGGCCCTTTTTTGTGCGTCCCAGTACGTAGCCCCCGGCCACGGCGGCCGCGAGGGCGATTTTGGTCGTGTCCTCCATGAGCTGCTGTCCCTTCACCGGGGCGCTCGGCGGTTGTCACGCCGCTCGGGAAGCGGTCCGGACCGCGGAGGCGCGGCTCCGCGCGCAATGCCGGCCGGTGGACCACTCGCGCGGACGGCCTCCGTGCCACCTCTACCCCAAATAGGGTGATCTGTGCCTATATGATGACATTGTAGTTTCGGCAAGCACGGTTCCCCCACCGGAGTGACCCATGGCCGCCGCAGAACCGGCACGTCCGCGTCGAGTCCGGCCCCGCCCCGTCGAGGACGGCGAGGAGGAGCGGGAACGACCGCCTCCGCGCCGCCGCCCTCCCGCGGGACGTCGGCCCGGGGTTCCGGACGCGGCGACGGCGATGCGATCGGCAGCCGGGCAACTGGCCCAACTCATCGGCAGGACACCGGACTCCGTCTCCTCGCTCAAACCGACGGAAGACGGCTGGCAGGCACAGGTCGAGGTGCTGGAACTGGAGCGCGTACCCGACACGACCAGCGTGATGGCCAGCTACGCGGTCGCCCTCGACAGCGAAGGCCGACTGGTCTCCTACGAACGGACCCGCCGTTACACCCGAGGCATGATCGACCGGCCGACCTGAAGGCAGGCCGCCCGGGAAAGGAGGCGCCATGACCATGGTGCCGCAGAGCGGTGGCAGCATGAGCAGGGGCGGAAGCGGCTCGGGCAACCTCTACGACGTCCTGGAACTCATCCTCGACCGCGGCCTGGTCATCGATGTCTTCATCCGCGTCTCGCTGGTGGGCATCGAGCTCATCAAAATCGACATACGGATCGTGGTGGCCAGCGTCGACACGTACCTGCGCTTCGCCGAGGCCTGCAACCGGCTCGACCTCGAAGCGGGCCGCAAGGCGCCCGCCCAGCTGCCCGAGGTCGTGGGGACCATGATGGAAGGCGGCGCCCGCGGCAAGTCGAAGGGTGCGCTGAGCGGGGCCGTCGAGGCGGTCACCGACTCCCTCGGCGGCCGTTCCGGCAGGGCGGAGGAACCGGACGAGGAAGGCGAGGAAGAAGAGGCCGCGCCCAGGCGGCGGCGTCCCGCCCGGCGGCCTGTGCGCCGGGAGAAGGAGTGACCGATGACGCTCTACGTGTACGCGATCACCGGCGAGGGCCACCCCCACCGCCTCGACGGGCTCACCGGCGTCGGCTCCCGCCCCACACCCGTGCGCACCGTGACCGTCGGGCCCCTGTCCGCCGTGGTGAGCGAGGTCTCCGAGGACATCAGACCCAAACGCAGGGACCTGCAGACCCACCAGGAGGTACAGGAGCGGCTCATGGCCGACGCGGTGATCCTGCCCCTGCAATTCGGTTACCTCGCCCCGGACGACCGGGCCGTCAGACAGGTCCTTGAGGAGAACGCCGCCGCGTACCTGGCCGCTCTCGGGCGACTCGAAGGCCGCGCCGAATACCACGTGAGGGCGACCCGGCAGGACGAGGACGCCCTGCTGCGCCGAATCCTGCACGACTCGCCCGAAGCGAGGGCGCTGAACGAGCGGATGCGCGCGGGCGAAAGCGACCCACAGCTGCCCCTCGCCCTCGGCGAACTGGTCGCAGGGGAGGTGCGGGGACGCGATGAGGCGCTGGCCGCGTCGCTTGCCGGGGAACTGCTTCCCTACGCCCGTGAACACGTCACGCGCCCACCGGCGAGTCCCGACTTCCTCAACCTGTCGGTGCTTGTCGACGGCGAGGACGAGGACGACTTCCTGGCGGCCCACGCCCGCCTCGTCAAAGACCTCGAAGAGGGCGTGGAACTCCGCCTCAACGGGCCCCTGCCGCCCTACAGCTTCGTGGGCTGATCCGGCTTCGCGGGCCCACCGGGCGGCCCCGAGGAAACCTCCGGAGGGAGGCTGCGAGACATGGGACTGCTGACCTACCTGTTCACCCTTCCCACCGCGCCGGTGCGCGCCGTCGTCTGGGCCGCTCAGCGCGTCTTGGACGAGGCGGAGGAGGAGTACTACGACCCGGCCCCGGTGTGGCGGGAGCTCGCCGACCTGGAGCGGCGCCTGCTGAGCGGCGAGATCGACCAGGACGCCTTCGACCGCCGGGAGGACGAACTGCTCGACAGGCTCGACGAGATCGCGGAATTCCGGGCACGACCGTGATGGGGAAGCGAGGCCGCCATCGTGTCTGAGCCACTACCCGGCCGACTCGGCTCCGTTCCGTCGCGGGCCGCCCCCATGCCGTACGGGCAGAGCACGTCCAGCCTCGCCGACATCCTGGAGAGAGTGCTCGACAAGGGCATCGTCATCGCCGGCGACATCCGCATCAACCTGCTGGACATCGAGCTGCTGACCATCAAGCTCAGGATTCTGGTGGCCTCCGTGGACAAGGCCAAGGAGATGGGCATCGACTGGTGGGAACACGATCCCTCCCTCTCCTCCCGGCACACCGGCAGCCCACTGGAGCAGGAGAACCGCCGCCTGCGGGCCGAAATCGAAACCCTGCGCAGTGAACGGCCCGACGGTCGTCGCACCCCACCCCGCACCACCGGCGAGGAACCCGGAAGCGACGAGGGCGGCCCCACCACACGGGGGCGGCGGTGATGGACACGGCCGAGGAGACCCTGACCTACGTCTACGCCGTGGCGCCCGTCACGGAACACCTCGAAGACACGGCGGCCGGCCTGCGGGGCATCTACGGCTCACCCGTCCTCTTCCTCACGGCGCCGCCACCCGCCGGCCCCGGCGACCCACCGGCGCCCCTGGTGTTCGCCGCCGGCCACGTCCCACGAGGCGATTTCGACGAAAGCGCGTTGAAGAACCATTTCGAGGACCTGGAGTGGCTTGAGGGCGTCGCCCGCGCGCACCACGACGTCGTACAGGCACTGTCCGTCCACACCACCGTCCTGCCCCTGCGGATGGCCACCGTCTACGAGGACGACGAGCGCGCCCGCCAAGCCCTGTCCGAGCAGTACCGGACGTTCGCCGAACGGCTGGAGCGGCTCGGCGGCCACACCGAGTTCGGAGTGAAGCTCTACCTCGCCCCCACCCCGGACCCGGCCGGTGGCGAGGCCGACGCCGGCGCGGGGGCCGGTGGCGCCACCAGCCCGGGCAAGGCCTACCTGCGGCGCCGCAGGGCGCAGCACAACGCGGTGGAGGTCATGTACGGGCAGGCCCGGACGGCCGCCGCCCTGGTCGAAGCCGTGGCCTTCGACTACGCGTCGCAGCGCGTTCGTCACCCGACGCAGAGCGGTGAGCTGGCCGGGTCGGCGCAGAACGTCCTGAACGACGCCTACCTCGTACCCGACGCGTGTGCGGGGCAGTTCAAAGCCGCCGTCGAGGACGCCGTGAGCACCTTCGGCGGTGTCCGCGTCGAAGTGACCGGACCCTGGGCGCCCTACTCCTTCGCCATGCCGCCGGTCGAGCGACGGGACCCGCCCCCCGCTGACGACGGCCAGGACGAGGGCCAGGACGAGGGCCAGGACGAGCCCGAGCACGCCGAGGGCGGGGAGCACGGCCCATGAGCCTCGCGCCGCACGACGAAGCCCTGCCCGGGCGGCAGGTGGCGTTGGTCGACCTCCTCGACCGGCTGCTCAGCGGCGGGGTGGTCATCACCGGGGACATCGTCCTGTCCATCGCCGACATCGACCTCGTCCGCATCTCGCTACGCGCCCTGATCGTGTCCGTCGGCTCGGAGACGACGCCTCCTCCCACGCGGGCGCGGGAGGGCTACCGCGATGGGTGAGGAACGTCCCGCCCGGCGCCCGGACCCCTCCCGGTCACCCGACCCCGACCTCCAAGAGGTGGGTGACACGATGTCGCACGCGTTCCGGCTCCTCCAGGCACCCCCCACGCCCCACGACGGTCCCCCGACGGCCGCCCACCGCATGTACACCGACCGGGACAGCGTCGGGGAGGACCTCCTCAAGCTCGTGCTCACCCTGGTGGAACTCCTGCGGCAGCTCATCGAACGCCAGGCGTTGCGGCGTGTGGACGCGGGAGACCTCACGGACGAGCAGGAGGAGGAGCTGGGGGCCACGCTCCTCGCCCTCCACGACCGCCTCTCCGACCTGTGCGCCGAGCACGGCTACGCCCTCGAAGACCTCAACCTCGACCTCGGCCCGCTCGGCCCGCTCCTTCCGCCCCGGACCTGAACCGAGGCCGGGGACGCCGGTGACCTGTTCCGGCCCGGCGCCGGGCGGCGGTTGATCTTATGCTCAGGTTTACGCGGGTCGGCTGGTTTTGCGGCCGGTGAGGCACTTTGATGGGTTTGCCGGCCTCGTAAGCGAGCAGGGGGACCCAGTATGGGCACCGACCACATCCACAAGGACAGCGCACCCACCCTGATCGGTTCCGTGCAGCGGGCGCTGCGCCTCGTGGAGGCGATGCACGCGGAGGGCGGTGCGACGGCCAAGCGGCTCTCGCGGATCACCGGCATCCCGCTGCCGACCGTCTACCACCTGCTGCGCACCCTCAGCCACGAGGGGTATGTCCGGCGCGAGGGCGGGGCGTTCCGGCTCGCGGACCACTTGCCGCTCGCTTCCTGACGCGACCGACTCGGCGTGACCGGCTCGACAAGAGCGTCTCGATCGGGTGGTGTTGACCGAGCCGTGTTCGACGGACCGTGTTCGATCAGCTGCCCGTTCAGGCTGGTGTCCGTTCAGGCTGTGTTTGATCAAAAGCAGGCACGATCCAGCCAAGCCGGCACGTGCGACCGTGCATGTTCCAGCGGAAAATGCCAGAACGCCTTTTCGCTCTGTGGAAGTTGAGTAAGTTCCCTCCTGTCGCGCCGAACGACCGTGCACCCAGCACGTCCAGCCGGGAGGGGAGCCCGCGTGCCCGGGATCGACGAATGTCTGCTCGAAGCCATGGCCCTGCCCGGTGCGCGGGGCGCCGCGCTGGTGGACTGGAGCAGCGGACTGGCCCTCGGCACCGCGGGGGACTCGCCGGTCGGCGACCACGAGACCACCGCCGCCGAGACGGCCGAACTGGCCCGCGCGGCCGCCGAGTACGAGTCCTTCGCCCCGGCGGAACCGGCGGCCGGGGCCCAGGCGGGACCGGGGCCGGGCGCCGCCGGGCCGCCCGTGGAGGATCTGATCGTCACCACCCGCACCGGCTACCACGTCCTGCGCTTCGTCGAGACCAGCTTCGACAGCAGCGTCTTCCTCCACCTCTGGCTCGACCGCGCCGACGGCAATCTGGCCCTCGCCCGACACAGGCTCCGCGCCCTCGCCGAGGGGTTGGTGCTCAGATGACCGCCGCGCCGTCGACAGCCCCGACCGCGGGGACCGCCGTCTCCCCCCTGCTCACCCGCCTAGCGGCCGAGCGCGCCACCGGCGCCCTGCTGCGCGATCGGGGCACCCTGTTCCTGGAGCACGGCCGGGTCGTCCACGCCGAGAGCCCCTCGACGCCCGGTCTCGGCGTCCTCCTCACCACCGGCGGCGGCCTCGCCCCCGAACGCTGGAACGAGGCCGTCAACCAGGCCGGTGCCCGCCGCCAGGTCGCGCGGTTCCTCGTCGACAGCGGTGGTCTGGCGGGCGGGGAACTGGAGATCTGCCACCTCGCCGCCATCTTCGACGCCGCCTTCTTCGCCCTCTCGCCGGGCAGCGGTCCCTCCCGGTTCCGGCGCGGGGCCACCCACTGGATCGGCTCGGTGCGGTCGGTCCCCGCGGCCGCCGTCGAACGCGAGACCTGCCGGCGCCGGGAACTGTTGGACGCGGTGTGGCCCTACCCCCGGCTGGACACCGCCCCCGTCGTGCCCCGCCCGGCCGCCCCCGGCCAGACGATCACCGCCCGCCAGCGCCTCCTGCTCCGGCAGGCCGACGGCGTACGCACCCCCGCCGACCTGGCATGGGCCTTGGGCCGCCCCGCCTTCCACACGTTGCTCGACATCCGCAGGCTGGCGGCCGCCGGCCTGGTCGAGACCCCCCACGAGCCCGCCCCGGCACCGGTCGCCGGGGCATCCCTGCCCGACTGGATGACCCAGACCCAATCCCCGGACGTGGCGCTGCTCCGCCGGTTACGCGACGCACTGGAGGCAAGCCTGTGAGGCTCCCGCTGCGACCGGTCCTGCGCGCCGACCGCTCCGAGCGCAGGCAGCCCGAAAGGAGGCCGGCCGACATGAACACGGTCATGGTGACCGCCGAGACCGAAGCCGAGATACGCGCGGAGCTCCGACGGCTGCGCGCCCGCGTTCCGCAGCTCACCGGCGCGCTCGCCGCGAGCACGGACGGTCTCGTGCTGGCCCACGACAGCGCCGCCGCCGAGGCGGAATCCGTCGCCGCCCTGACCGCGGCGGCCCTCGGCGTGGCCCAGCGGCTCAGCGACTGCACCGGCCAGGGCGGCTTCCGGGAACTGCTGGTCCGCGGCGAGCACGGCTACGTCGCCACCTACGCCGCGGGGGAGACGGCCGTCCTCACCCTGATCGCCGAGCCGCGCGTCAACGTGGGCCGGCTCCATCTGGAGGCCCGCCGCTCGACCCTGCGCATCACCGAACTCGTCGAGTACGCCCTGGGCCGGCGCGGAGGCCCGCTGACCCCGCCCATGCCGACCGAGGCGCCCTCGCCCTGAGTTCCGTACGCGTACGACCACCCCGCATCGACGTCCCGGCACAGCCACCCAGTCACTCCCACAGGGAAAGCAGAAAGAGGAACCATTCATGGCCAATGTGGAGACAGCCCTCAAGGAAGCCACCACCACGATCGACGGAGCGCTCGGCGCCGCGCTGGTCGACTACGGCAGCGGCATGGCGCTCGGCACCGTGGGCGGGGGCAAGGACCTCGACCTGGCGATCGCCGCGGCCGGCAACACCGACGTGGTGCGTGCCAAGGTGCGGACGATGGAGATGCTCGGCCTCAACGACGAGATCGAGGACATCCTGATCACCCTGGGCAGCCAGTACCACCTCATCCGACTGATGAGGGCCCGGGCCGGCGGCGGATTCTTCCTCTACCTCGCACTCGACCGGGGACGGGCCAACCTCGCGATGGCGCGGCACCAGCTCAAGAAGATCGAGAACGAGCTGGAGATCTGAGGAGGGCCCGCGAGGGCCGCGACGGCGCGGTGGCGGGCGGTTGAATTCTTTGCCGTCCGCCCGGCGACCAGGGCTGATATGTCCGAGATGGGCGGAATTTATCATCCCGTTACCGAGTAAGATGCTCTAATCGGTTGATCATCAACAAAGCAAAAAGCTGGAGAACCTGTCACCCATGCCCCCGCGCCTGAGCATCGTCGTACCGGTCTACAACGTCGAGCTCTACCTCGACGAGTGCCTGGAGTCCATCGCCGCCCAGACCTTCGATGACTTCGAGGTCATCCTCGTCGACGACGGGTCCACCGACGCCAGCGCCGCGATAGGCGAGGCCTTCGCCGCGCGGGACGGCAGGTTCCGACTGGTCCGCCAGAAGAACGCCGGACTGGGCGCCGCCCGCAACGCCGGCGCCCGTCACATATCCGAAGGAAGCGAGTACCTCGCCTTCGTCGACAGTGACGACACCATGCCGACGAACGCCTACCAGCTGCTGATCGACGCCCTCGACGAGACGGGCTCCGACTTCGCCGGCGGCAACGTCAAGCGCTTCCGCTCCGTCGGCATGCAGCAGTCCTGGGGACACCGGGCCCCCTTCGCCACGACGCGGCTGAAGACCCACATCTCCAAGTTCGCGCCGCTGGTCACCGACCGCACCGCATGGAACAAGGTCTACCGGCGCACCTTCTGGGACGAGCACGGCTTCCAGTACCCGGAAGGCATCCTCTACGAGGACGCGCCCGTCAGCATCCCGGCCCACTACTTCGCCACCAGCGTCGACGTGATCAGCGACTGCGTCTACCACTGGCGGGTGCGCGAGACCGGCGAGCGCTCCATCACCCAGCGCTCCACCGACCCGGTCTCGGTCATCGACCGTGTCACCTCCATCCGTATGGTCCGCGACGCGCTCAAGGCCAAGCAGGGTGAGAAGTACGCCCGCTACCTGCGCGAGTACGACCACAACGTGCTCAGCGAAGAGCTGCCGCTCATCTACAAGTACGTCGGGGAGGGCGGCGCCGACTTCCGGGCGGCCTTCGTCAAGGAGGTCGGCGGGCTCATCCGGGAGATCGGCCCCGGGCCCTGGTCCGACCTCACCGTCGCCGACCGGCTCAAGGCGTACCTCGCCCGGGAGGGCCGGGTCGAGGAGTTCATCGCCCTCAACAAGCACCAGAGCGACTACTCCTACAGCGTGCCGGTCAAGGGCCTCGCCCGCCCGCAGGCCGACTACCCCTTCCTCACCGCCCCCGTTCCCCCCAAGCTGCTCACGCTCGGCCCGCGCGAGCGCCGTGTGGTCAGCCGGCTGGAACAGGCCGCCTGGAGCGACGGCAAGCTGCTCCTGCGCGGCTACGCGCTGCCCGGTCACCTGGGCGCCGAGAGCCGGCTGGGCTCCCGCAAGATGTTGGTCTTCCGCGAGCAGGGCAAGCGCCGCCGCAGCGTCGTCACGGCCCGTACCGTCGCCTCGCCGATGGCCACCGTCCACGAGCCGCACCTCGCGCTGAGGCACGCGGACTGGGCCGGATTCACCGCCGTCGTCGACCCCACGGTCTTCCAGAGCGGCGGTACGTGGAACGACGGGACGTGGACCACCTCCATCGCCGTCACCGGCGCCGGCGGCCTGCACCGCGCCCGCCTCCGGGGCGGCGACCACGACAGCGGCCACAACCCGCCGTCCTACTGGGCGACCCCCGACGTCCGGATCGTCCCGACCGTCGCCGGCTCCCTGACGATCAAGGTCGAGGTCGTCCGCGCGCGGGCACTGGACGTACTCCCCGCCGCGGACGGCGCCGTCGAGGTGTCCGGCGAGCTGTCCACCGAGATCGGCCGGGGCGCCACCCTGCGGGCGACGCACGTCGGCAGCGACAACACCCTGACCGTCCCGCTGGACACGGCCGAGGCCGCCGCCAACGGCCGCGTTCCCTTTACCGCCGTCCTGCGCCTGGCCGAGCTGGCGGACGTACCACTGCCCGGACCCGGCGAGTGGGGCCCCCAGGCCTGGAACCTGGCCGTCGTCCGCGCCGACGGCACCGAGCACCCCCTGGTCCTCGACGAGCGGGGCGGGTTCACCGGACTCGTCGTCCCGGTGCCCGACGACGCCACCGAGCGCGCCGTGTTCGCCAAGCGCGGGACCTCGGGCCACCTCGTCCTGTCGGTCCAGGCCTCGCCGCCCCTCGTGGACACCGTCACGTCCAAGAACGGCACGCTCACCCTCGCGGGCAGCTTCCACGCCCCCGGCGACGCCGCCGACGAGTCGTACGAGCTGGTCCTGCACAACCACCACGGCACGGAGTTCAGCTACCCCGTCACCCGGGACGGCGACCGCTTCGAGGCCTCCTTCGAACCGGTCCTGCCCGAGGCGTACGCGGGGCGCACCACCCTCCCGCACGGCCGCTGGTGGCCCACCCTGCGCCCGGTGAGCCAGGGCGGCACCACCGCGAGCCTGCTCGGCGTCGACCGCGGCGCGCCGCTCCAGCTCCTGCCGCCGGTCCTGTTCTCCGGACCGCACCACGTCACCACCGACGGCCGCCGCATGCGCGTCGAGGCCCGTCTGTACGACCGGCTGGTGCTCGTCAGCGACCCGCTGATCAGCCCGCACGACCGCTCGCGGTACGCCCAGCGCGTGGCCCGCGACATCACGTACCCGGCCCAGTCGGCCCTGCCCGTCAAGGACATGGTCGTGTACGAGACCTTCCAGGGGAACGGCGCCGGCGACTCGCCGCGCGCCATCCACGAGGAGCTGGTGCGGCGCGGCGAGAAGCTGGACCACGTCTGGCTGGTCCGCGACGGTCGGGCCGAGGTCCCCTCGACCGCCCGCGCCGTCCAGTACGACAGCCTGGAGGCCTGGGACGTCCTGGCCCGGGCCCGGTACTACGTCGTCAACGACAGCGTGCCGAGCCACTTCCGCCGCCGCCCGGGCCAGACCGTCGTCCAGACCTGGCACGGAACGCCGTTGAAGCAGATCGGCCACGACTACCTGCACGACTACTACACGAGCCCCGAGGCGCTCGACGCGCTGCGGCACGACGCCGCCCAGTGGTCGCTGCTCGCCTCCCCGAGCTCGTACGCCACCTCGGTCCTCAAGCGCGCCCTCGGCTACGACGGCGAGATCATCGAGTCCGGCAGCCCGCGCACCGACGCCCTCGTCCGCCCGGACGAGCAGAGAGTCGCCGAGGTCCGCAGGCGGCTCGGCCTGCCCGAGGGCAAGAAGGTCGTCCTCTACCTGCCGACCTGGCGGGAGAACCGCGAAGGCTGGTCGAACGGCTACAAGCTGGACCTGCAGATCGACCTGGACGCCGCCCGCAGCGCGCTCGGCGAGGACCACGTCCTGCTGATCCGCGGCCACCACAAGGTGAACGAGCAGGTCCGCGAGGGCTCCCGGGACGGCTTCGTGGTCGACGTGTCGCGCTGGCCCGACACCACGGACCTGCTGCTCGTCGCCGACGTCCTGATCTCGGACTACTCGTCCGCGATCTTCGACTTCGCCCTGACCGACCGGCCGATCCTGCTCTTCACCTACGACCTGGAGCACTACCGCGACACCCTGCGCGGCTTCACCTTCGACCTGGAGAAGAAGGCCCCCGGGCCGCTCATCGCCGACTCCGCGAGCCTGATCGAGGCCGTGCGGAACGCGGACGCGGTCGCCGCCGAGCACGCCGGGGCGCGAGCGGCGTTCCGCGCCGAGTTCTGCGACCTGGACGACGGCCACGCGGCCGAGCGCGTCGTCGAGCGGATGCTCGCCATGTAGCGCGGACGAGTGAAACGAACAGGGGACACAGACCGGTCCCCGGCCCACCGATGAATTGTGGGCCGGGGACCGGTCTGTATGTGCAGGACGGCATCCGGCCCTCGGGGCCGTCCCGCGCACGCACTCTGGAGGCAGCGATGAGCAGCAGCACCGGCTTCACCACGTGTCTGTGGTTCGACGGCGACGCGGAGGCCGCCGCCGACTACTACCTGTCCGTCTTCAAGGACGGCAAGCGCGGACGCACCGCCTACTACAACGAGGCGGGGCCCGGCCCCGTCGGTGAGGTGCTGATCGCCGAGTTCGAGATCAACGGGCAGAAGTTCGTCGGCCTCAACGGCGGCCCGCAGTTCCCCTTCACCGAGGCCATCTCCTTCCAGATCCACTGCGCCGACGAGCCGGAGGCGGACTACTACTACGACGCCCTGACGAAGGACGGCGGCGAGGAATCGGCCTGTGGCTGGGTCAAGGACAAGTTCGGGGTGTCCTGGCAGGTGGTCCCCCCGGGCGCCATCGACCTGATCGCCGACCCGGACCCGGGACGGGCCGCCCGCGCGACCGCCGCCATGATGACGATGAAGAAGCTGGACGTGGCGCGGATGCGCCGGGCCGCCGACGCCGCCGACGGCACGGACTGACCGGGCCCCCGGGACCGGTCGGGAGCCGCCCGGGCGGGCGGCGGGCGGCGGACCGGTCCCCGCTCAGGCGCCGATCCGGGCCAGCAGCGCGGGCAGGGCCGTCCCGATCGGCTCGCGGATCACCTCGTCCGCCAGCGGATCGTAGGGCGTCTCCTCGGCGTTGACGATGACGAGACGCGCCCCCGCCTCGGCGGCCATCCCGGCCAGCGAGGCGGCGGGCTGCACCTGGAGCGTCGACCCGACGGCGACGAACACCTGACACGCCTTGGCCACCGCCATGGCCTGCCCGAGCACCACGGGGTCCAGCCGCTCGCCGAACATCACCGTCGCCGCTTTGAGGATCCCGCCGCAGGCGAGGCAGGCCGGGTCCGGCTCCCCGGCGGCGACCCGGGCCAGCGCCTCGTCCATCCCCGACCGGGCGTGGCACGCGGTGCACACCACCGACCGCGCCGAGCCGTGCAGCTCGAAGACCTTGCGCGCGGGCACCCCGGCGAGCTGGTGCAGACCGTCCACGTTCTGCGTGATCACCCGCACCGGGGTCCCGCCGCGCTCCAGCTCCGCCACCGCGAGGTGCGCGGCGTTGGGCCGGGCCCCGAGCGCGCCGATCTCGGCCCGCATCAGCCAGGAGCGGCGCCGGATCTCCGGATCGGCCATGTAGAAGGAGTAGGTGACGAGCTTCTCGGCATCGGGCTCGCGCCGCCACAACCCCTGCGGCCCCCGATAATCCGGAATCCCGGAATCGGTGGACATCCCGGCCCCACTGAACACTGCGACGAGCGGTTTCCCCATGGGTCGACCCTACGCAGCCGGCCCCGAGGGCCGCGACCGTGTTTCGCCCGCGCCCGCGCCCGCGCCCGCGCCCGCGCCCGCGCCCGCGCCCCGGCCGGGCGGGGC
>NZ_SSBJ01000039.1 GCF_004795055.1 Streptomyces sp. A1136 | reverse complement strand
CCGGGGGCGGGGCCCGAGGTGCTGCGGGCCCGGCCCCCGGGTCGAGCACCGCCCCGCGCAGCCCGAGTCGCCACAGCGCGAGCAGCACCGCAAGGGCCCGCGGCCCGGGCCGAACGGCCACCCCGACGGTGTCGCCGGCGCGCAGCCCGCGCGCGTGCAGCGCGGCGGCGTACGCGTCGGCGAGCCCGGCCAGTTCCCCGCGGGTGGCCAGCGCCCGGGGAGCGCCGCCCCGGCCGGCGGTGAGGACCGCCGGCAGCTCGGGGCGGGCGCGCAGCGCGTGTTCGAGTCGGTCCAGCATCAGCGCGGGTCGTCCGTTCCGTGAGTGCCGCTGCCCTGGTCCAGGTACCAGCGGGCGGTGCCGCGGAGCCCGTAGGCCCGCAGCCGCCGCGTCGAGTTCTCCACGACCATCGCGCGGCAGCGCGTGATCCGGTCGGTGTGCCGGCGTACGGCGTTCAGGAACAGCCGGTCCGTCGGCGAGGGGCGCCGGGGCATCCCGCCCACGGCGAGGTACAGCTCGGCGGTGATGGCCATGTTGTTCCCCGCGTGCATCCGGTACGGGGCGAGGTAGCCGTGCCTGCGCGCGTGCCGGGGCCGCAGCCGGCCGAACAGCGCGGCGAGCGCCACGAGAGCCGCGAACCCGCCCCGGCCGAACGGCCCGTGCTCGTCGCGCCGGGCGGTGATCCGTCCGCAGACCAGGCCCGGCCGCCGCAGCAACGCGTCCCGCGCCGCGGCCGTCCAGCCGGGGCGGGGCAGACAGTCGGCGTCCGTGCGGGCCAGCAGCGTCGCGCCCTGCGCGATCGCGTACCGGAAGCCGGTGTCAACGGCGCAACCGACGCCCTTCTCCGGCTCCTCGATCACCTCCACCGTGAACGGTGCCCGCGCCGCGAACTCCCGGGCGACCGCCGCGGTGCCGTCGGCCGACGCGTTGTCGACCACCAGGAGGGTGAAGTCCCGGTCGCGCTGCCGCGCGAGGGCCCGCAGGGTGTCGCCGATGCGGGCCTCCTCCTGGTGCGCGGGCACCACCACCCACAGGTTCACGACTTCTCCCAGACCATCGTCATGATGCTGATGCCGCCGCCGAGCCCGACGAACAGCACCCGTTCCCCGGCGGCCAGCCCGTCGAAGACCCGGTCCAACTGCACCCCGATGCTCGCGCTCGCCACGTTCCCGAGCTCCGGCACGGTCACCACCAGCTTGTCGGCCGGTACGCCGGTCAGCTCCGCGAACCTCTCCAGATACGGCACGGTCACCTGGTGCACCAGCACCTTCGCGAAGTCGTCCCAATCCATCCGCATCCGGTGCAGGGTCCGGTCGACGACCGCCGTGCCGACCTTCTCGAACACCCCGCGCAGTTCGTGTCCGTCGCCCTGGAAGTAGGTGTACGCGTCCCCGCGCGGATGGCGTGAGCCGCCGCCCGGTATGCCGCCGACCTCCCAGTGCCCGGAGTGGGTCTCGGTGTCCACGTCCAGGATGCCGCCGCGCTCCACCGCCTCCACGATCACCGCCGCGGCGGCGTCGCCGAAGGTGTAGCCGGCGAAACCCGCGCGGAACTCGGCGGCGTCGGCGGGCGCTCTGCGCACCGCCCGGCTCGGGGTCTCGCCGGTGACCACCAGGGCCCGGTGCGCCCGCCCCGAGAGGATCATGGATCGGGCCAGGTCGATCCCGTTGACGAAGCTGTTGCAGGCGTTGGTGACATCCAGGGCGTGCGCCCTGGAGCCCAGTTCGGCCTGCACGATGTGCGCGGTGGCGGGCTCGACCACGTCGCGGGAGGCGGAGGCGAAGACCAGCAGGTCGATGTCGAGGGGGTCGAGGTCGGCGGCGGCCAGGGCCCGGCGGGCGGCGCCGACGGCGAGCGTGGAGGCGTACACCCCATCGGCCGCGACCCGGCGGGAGACGATCCCGGTCGCCTGGGTCAGCAGCCGCGCCGGCAGGGCGAGACCGCTGCGGCCGGCCACTTCGCGCTGGAGGTCGTCCGAGGTCAGCACGTCCTCGGGCAGCAGAGAGGCGACGGCGGTGATCCCGGCGGCGTGCGGCCGCGACCGCGGGTGGGAGGGGCTGCGCCCTGACTGGGTGAACATGTCCCACACGATGGCAAGCGCCGCCGGGGCGGACCTGAGTACGGATGCTCAGATCGACCGTGCGCGGTGCCCGAGTACCCGGCCGCCCCAAGCACCTTGTGCACGAGGTCTGTTGTGTACGGCCGGGGCGTCGTACCGTGCCCCCGGCGGAGCGCGGGGAGGTCCCTCCCGGCGCCGTTCCGTTCCCCGTCCGGCCCTTTCGTTCTCCATCTGTACGGCACAAGGCCAGACGGGGATCTCCGTCCGGTCCCCCTGGACCGCTGTCCTTGGGGCGCCCCTCGACCCCCTCCACACCCCCAGAGGTCTTCACCGTGGCTGAACTCAACCGTCGCAGGTTCCTGCAGATCGCGGGCGGCACGGCCGCCGCCGCCATGCTGAACGAGAGCATCGCTCGGGCCGCCGCCATTCCGGCACAGGGCAGCACCGGAACCATCCAGGACGTCGAGCACATCGTCGTCCTGATGCAGGAGAACCGTTCCTTCGACCAGTACTTCGGCACGATGAAGGGCGTGCGCGGCTTCGGAGACCCGAGGCCCGTGCTCCAGGACAGCGGCAAGTCGGTCTTCTACCAGTCCAACGGGACCAAGGACGTACTGCCCTTCAACCCGCAGGTCGCCGATCTGGGCATGCAGTTCGTCGAGGGGCTCAACCACGACTGGGCGGGCGGCCACCAGGCCTACAACAACGGCAAGTACGACAAGTGGGTCCCGGCCAAGACCGCGACGACGATGGCGTACATGACGCGGAACGACATCCCGTTCCACTACGCGCTCGCCGACGCCTTCACCGTCTGCGACGCCTACCACTGCTCCTTCATCGGCGCCACCGACCCCAACCGCTACTACATGTGGACGGGTCACACCGGCAACGACGGCGTGGGCGGCGGCCCGGTCCTCGGCAACCAGGAGGCCGGCTACGGCTGGAAGACCTACCCCGAGCGGCTGGAGGCGGCCGGGGTCTCCTGGAAGATCTACCAGGACATCGGCGACGGCCTGAACGCCGCCGGCTCCTGGGGCTGGATCAGCGACGCGTTCCGCGGCAACTACGGCGACAACTCGCTCCTGTACTTCAACAGCTACCGCGACGCCCAGCCCGGCAGCGCCCTCTACGAGAAGGCCCGTACGGGCACGAACGCCAAGGCCGGCGACGGCTACTTCGACAAGCTCCGCGCCGACGTCGTGGCCGGCACGCTGCCCCAGGTCTCCTGGATCGCCGCCCCGGAGGCGTTCAGCGAGCACCCGAACTGGCCCGTCAACTTCGGTGCCTGGTACATCTCGCAGGTCCTGGACGCGCTGACCGCCAACCCGGCGGTGTGGGCGAAGACGGCGTTCTTCATCACCTACGACGAGAACGACGGCTTCTTCGACCACGTCGTCCCGCCGTACCCGCCGGCGTCCTCGGCCTGGGGCCTGTCCACGGCGGACGTCTCGAAGGACCTGTACGCCGGGGGCGGCGGTTACACGGCCGGCCCGTACGGCCTCGGCCCGCGCGTCCCGATGATCGTCGTGTCGCCCTGGAGCAAGGGCGGCTACGTCTGCTCCGAGACCTTCGACCACACCTCGGTGATCAGGTTCATGGAGAAGCGCTTCGGGGTCCAAGAGCCCAACATCTCGCCGTGGCGCCGCGCGGTGTGCGGTGACCTGACCTCCGCGTTCGACTTCACCAAGGCGGACGCCTCCCCTGCCCCGCTGCCCTCCACCGCCGGATACGTCCCGGCGGACCACAACGCGCACCCCTCCTACCACCCGGTCCCGCCGGCCACCGGCACCCTGCCCAAGCAGGAGGGCGGCGCCAAGCCGACGCGCGCACTCGGCTACGCCCCGTACGTGGACGGCAAGGCCACCGTCTCCACCGGCAAGTTCACCCTGACCTTCTCCTCCGGCCCCGCCCTGGGCGCCCACTTCCACAGCACCTCCGGCAACCGCACCGACGGCCCGTGGCCCTACACGGTCGAGGCGGGCAAGACCCTGTCGGACACCTGGAGCACCAGCAGCTCCACCGGCTACCAGATCAACCTCACCGTCTGGGGCCCGAACGGGTTCCTGCGCACCTGGAAGGGCCCCGCCAAGAAGGCGGGCCCCGAGGTCACGGCCCGCCACGACGCCGCCACCGGCAACCTGAAGCTGACCCTGACCAACTCCGGCACGACCGCCGTCAACCTGACGGTGACCAACGCCTACAACGGCGCGGCCGGGGCGTCCCGGACCGTGCGGGTCGCGGCGGGCGGCACGGCCTCGTACACGGTCGACCTGGCCGCGACGGGCCGCTGGTACGACGTCAAGGTCGTCTCGGACGCCGACGCGACCTTCCTGCGCCGCTTCGCGGGACACGTGGAGACCGGCGCGCCCGGCATATCCGACCCGGCGATCAGCACCGTCTGACGCGCCCGTCCGCGCCATGCGGCAGCCGCCGTCCCCGGACCGAGGTCCCGGGACGGCGGCTGCCGCACCTCCCCGGCCGGGCCGGCCGGTTCCGGACGCGATTGGCGGGGTCGGGCGGGCCCACGGTGTGACGGTGGGCGCGGTGGGCAGAACGTACGGCGTCGGTTTCCACGCCACCCCCGTCACCGAGGGAGAACGCATGGCCATCGCCCACCGCAGGATCGGCACCGGCCCCATTCGCGTCGTCGTGTTGCACGACTGGTTCGGTACGTCCGCCAACTGGGGTTCCGTGCTCGACTACCTGGACCCCGAGGGGTTCTCGTACGCCTTCCTCGACTACCGCGGCTACGGCGAACGCCGGGACGTCACCGGCCGGTACAGCCTCCCGGAGATCGCCGACGACGTCCTCGAACTCGCCGACCAGCTCGGCTGGGACACCTTCTCGTTGCTGGGCCACTCCATGGGCGCAAAGGCGGCCCAGCAGGTGTTGGTCCGGGCGCCCGAACGGATCGAGAAGCTCATCGGGATCGCCCCGGTGCCGGCGGCCCCGTACGAGATGGACGACGCCACCCACGAACTCTTCTACGGCGCCGCGCAGAACCCCGAGAACCGGCGCGTCATCCTGGACCTGGTCACCGGCAACCGCGCGAGCCGACACTGGGTGAACGGGATGGTCGCCCACTCGCGGGCGATCTCCCGCCCCGAGGCCTTCGCCGCGTACCTCGCGAGCTGGCAGCCGCTGGACCTGTCCGCGCAGGTCAAGGGGAACACCGTGCCGGTGTTGGCGCTCGTCGGCGAGTACGATCTCGCCCTGACCGCCGATGTGATGCGGGCCACCTGGAAGGTCTGGTACCCCGACTGCCGGGTCCGTACGATCCCCGGCGCCGGCCACTACCCGCCGCAGGAGACGCCGGTGGCGTTCGCGACCGAGGTCGAGGCCTTCCTGCGGAGCTAGGAACGCCTGTGGGGGTACGAGGAGAACCTCGTACCCCCACAGGGTCGACAGGGTGAGTGACGGGACTTGAACCCGCGGCCACCTGGACCACAACCAGGTGCTCTACCAACTGAGCTACACCCACCACGAAGGGCGGCGGACCACCCGTTCGATGTGCATGCACAGCATAGCTGATCAGAAGGGTGGTCCCGCGACTCCTTATCCGGCGGCAGGCGTCCGGGCGGTGTGGTCACGGGCGGTGTGGTCACGGGCGGTGTGCACGCGCGCGGCGTGCGACACTGCCGCCGCCGCGAGGGCCTTCACGATCGGGTGCGGCACGGTGCCGTCGCCGGCGAGCTCCGGTTGGAACAGGGTGGCGAGGAAGAAGGGGTGCCCGGGCAGCTCCGCGATGCGGACCTGCCCGTCCTCGTCGTGCCCCGACAGGCGCAGCCCCCCGGTCTCCAAGGTCGGCAGGTGGCGGGGCGCCGGACCGTAGTCGCAGTGGTAGCGCTCCAGGCTCCGCTCGGCGCCGAGCACGGACTCGGCCAGCGAACCCGGCTCGGCCCGTACGTGACCCTCGTGGCCGACGAGCGAGCAGGCGAGCGGAGCGATCACCGGGTCCTCGGCGTCGGGGTCGGTCTCGGCGTGCGCGGCGCCGCTGATCCCACAGACGTTCCGGGCGTACTCCAGCAGCGCGTGCTGGAAGCCGCCGCAGGTGCCGAGGAAGGGGACGCGCTCCTCGCGCGCCACCCGGATCGCCGCCAGCGCCCCCGCCTCGTCGACGTACGGGCTGCCGGGCAGCACCCACACCGCGTCGAAGCGGGCGAGGGCCCCCGAGGCGGCTTCGGCCTCCGCGTCGGCGGTCCGCAGCCAGTAGGCGTCGAGGACCAGCCCGTCGCGGGAGGCGAGGGCGTCGAGGAGGAGCGGGATGCGGGTGTGGGACTTCACGTGCGGGGAACGGTCGCCGACCAGGGCGATCCGTGCGGTGGTGGTGATCATGCGTGCCATCCTGGGGCGGAGCCGTGTTCAGCGCCAACGATTGTTCTTGCTCGATCGATAAGCAGAACTGATCGCGACCGGTCGGCCGGCCCGGCTTCGGGGGCTTCGGCGCTTCGGCGCTTCGCCTCAGTGCTTCAGCGCGGCCTTGGTGGCCACGATGATCAGCCCGAGGACGAGGTTGACGACGCCCTCGGCCGCCAACTGGCGACGGGTGGCGCCGGCGCGGGCGGCGCCGACGCAGGCCCAGACGACCTGCTGCGTCACCGCCACGCCCATGGCCAGCCACGCCGTCCCCGCGTAGTCCAGCCCGAGGAGGCCGCTGAGGGCGACAGCGGCCGCGGGCAGGACCGCGGCCTCGACGATCGGCCACTCGTGCCGGGCGACCCGGCGGATCTCGTGCCGGCTCCAGGGCTCGCCGACCAGCCGTTCCCCCGCCAGCTGGGCGTACACGTGGGTGGCCCAGAACACCAGACCCGTGACGATCAGGAGGAGTACGAGCTGAAACCGCGGAAAGCCGCCGGTGGCCCCGGCGGTGGCCACCACGGACGTGGCGAGGAGGGAGCCGTACACCGCGCCGGCGGAGTCGGTCCGGGACGCGCGCAGTGGCCTGCCGCGGCCCGCGGGGCCACTGGGGATGCTCACCCGCCCCACGATAGGGACGTCGGGGCAGGGTCCCGCCCGGGCGCGCCGAGCGCGGGTGACGGGGTGCCCGCGGAGGCGGCCCGGGCCCGGCTCCGGGGTGGGGCCGCGGCAGCCGGTGGCAGGCTGGGGCGCATGGACCCGCACCTGCTCCGCACCTTCGTCGCCGTCGCCCGGCTCGCCTCCTTCTCCGCCGCCGCGCGGGAGCTCGGCTACACCCAGTCCGCCGTCTCCCAGCACATCGCCGCGCTGGAGGCCGACCTGCGCACCGAGTTGCTGACCCGGCGGCCCGTGGCGCCGACGCCGGCGGGGGAGCGGTTGCTGGAGCACGCCGCCCCGCTCTTGCTGCGCCTCGACGCCGCCCGCGCCGACGTGCTGCGGTTGGCCGCCGCGCCGCCCGGGCGGGTCACCCTCGCCGTGTCCCCGCTGGCCGTCGGCCCCCGGCTGCTGTCCGCGCTCCCCGCCACCGGGGTGACCCTGCGCGTGCTGCCCCCGGCCGAGGTACCGGCCGTCGTCGCCACCGGGGGCTGTGACCTCGGGCTCGTCGACGGTCCGGCCGCTCCCAGCGATCCGCTCCGGCTCCCCGACGTGGCCCCGCTGCGCGTCACCGGCGTCGCCGAGGAGGAGCTCGCGGTCCTGTTCCCGGCCGGGCATCCGTACGCCGGGCGGGCCGCCGTCCGACTGGACGACCTGGTCGACGCCCGCTGGCTCGACGCCCCCGGGGTGGGGCTCGCGCCCGCCGCCGTCCGCACCGCCCCGGCCCTGCGCTACGACGGCACCGACCTGCACGCCCTGTGCTCCCTCGCAGCCGCCGGCCACGGCCTGGCCCTGCTGCCGCTGCGGGTGGCGCGGGCCGCCCGCGCCGGGGTCGCCGTACCCCTGGAGTCGCCGCGCCTGGTGCACCGTACGGAACTCCTCGCGCCGGGCGCCCCCACGGGCGCGGCCCTCGCCGTCGCCGCGCGGCTCACCGAAGCGCCGTAGGCGCGCAGGGTCCCGGGAGCACCGCCGGGCTCAGGGTCCCAGGACCACCGCCGACTCGCCCGGCAGGTGGATGCGGCCGTCCCCGCCGGGTCGTTCGACGGGTTCCCAGGCGGCCAGCACACGCACCCCGTTGCGGCCCAGCGCGATCGTCACCGGCTCGGGGGAGAGGTTCACCGCCACGCGGAGGTCGCCGCGCCGGAAGGTCAGCCAGCGCCGCTCCTCGTCGTAGGCGACGCGGACCGCCCCCAGGTCCGGGTCGCGCAGGTCCGGATGGTCGCGGCGCAACGCCACGAGGGTGCGGTACCACTCCAGCAGCCGGGCGTGCCGGGCCTGCTCCGGCTCGCTCCAGTCCAGGCAGGACCGGTCCCGGGTGGCCGGGTCCTGCGGGTCGGGGATCTCCTCCTCCTTCCAGCCGTGCGCGGCGAACTCCCGGCGCCGCCCGGTCCGTACGGCCTCCGCGAGTTCCGGGTCGGGGTGGTCGGTGAAGTACTGCCACGGGGTGTCCGCGCCCCATTCCTCACCCATGAACAGCATCGGCACGAACGGCCCGGTCAGCGCGAGCGTCGCCGCGCACGCCAGCAGCCCCGGGGAGAGCGAGGCGGACAGCCGATCGCCGAGCGCCCGGTTCCCGATCTGGTCGTGGGTCTGCGTGTACCCCACGAACCGGTGCGCGGGGGTCCGACGGCGGTCGACGGGGCGGCCGTGGGTGCGACCGCGGAAGGAGGACCAGGTGCCGTCGTGGAAGAAGGCGCGGGTCAGGGTCTTGGCGAGGGCCGCGAACGGGGTCACCGCGAAGTCGGCGTAGTACCCCTGCGACTCGCCGGTGAGGACGCAGTGCAGGGCGTGGTGGAAGTCGTCGTTCCACTGGGCGTGCAGGCCGAGGCCACCGGCCGCGCGCGCGGTGGTGGTCCGCGGGTCGCACTGGTCGGACTCGGCGATCAGGAACAGCGGCCGGGCGGTCTCGGCCGCCAGCGCGTCAACGGCCGCCGCCAGCTCCTCCAGGAAGGTCAGCGCCCGCCCGTCGGCCAGCGCGTGGACGGCGTCCAGCCGCAGTCCGTCGATCCGGTAGTCCCGCAGCCAGGCCAGGACGCTGCCGATGAAGTACGCCCGGACCTCGTCCGAACCGGGAGCGTCCAGGTTGACCGCCGCGCCCCAGGGCGTGTGGTGGGTGTCGGTGAAGTACGGGCCGAAGGCGGGGAGGTGGTTGCCGGACGGACCGAGGTGGTTGTGGACCACGTCCAGCACCACGCCCAAACCCGCCGAGTGCGCCGCGTCCACGAACCGGGCCAGCCCGGCCGGGCCCCCGTACGGCTCGTGCACCGCCCAGGGCGCGACCCCGTCGTACCCCCAGCCGTGCCGGCCGGGGAAGGGGCAGACCGGCATCAGCTCGACGTGCGTGATGCCGAGCGAGGTGAGGTGGTGGAGGCGGGTGGCGGCCGCGTCGAAGGTGCCCTCGGGGGTGAAGGTGCCGACGTGCAGCTCGTAGAGGACGGCGTCCTGGAGGGACACGCGCGGTGACGGCGCGTCGGGATGCAGCGGTGTGAAGTCGACCACTGCGGACAGGCCGTCCGGACCGTCGGGGAGACGACGGCCGCGCGGATCGGGAAGGGGCCGCGGATCGTCGTCGAGCAGGAAGCCGTACCGGTCCCCGTCGCCGGCCGGGGCTTCCACGACCCACCAGCCGGCGCGGTCCGGCGCCGGATCACGGGTCATCTCGTGGGTGGTGTCGTTCAGTCGCACGGCGACCCGACCTGTCTGCGGTGCCCACACCTCGAACTGCACGGACGGTCCCCTCGTCTCCGGCGGTACCTGGCCCTGTCGCCCTCACTCGGGCCCATCATCCCGTCAGGGGCGGGGGAGTTCTGGACACTCTGCCCACGACGGGCCGACAATCACCCTGTGACGTCCGGTTTCGAGTTCCCCGCCTATCCCGCGCCGCGGGTCTCCGACGCGCAGCGCGACCGAGTCCTCGGCGAGCTCCGCGAAGGGGCCGCGCTGGGCAGGCTGTCCCACGACACCTTCCTGCGGCGGATGGAACTCGCGCTGGTCGCCCGCCGGTCCGAGGAACTGGCCGCACTGACCGCCGACCTCCAGGCGCGCGGGCAGGCCGAAAGCCCCTGGGCGCGTCGCCTGTTCGGCTGGGTCGGCCGTGCCTCGGCCGTCGGCGTCGGCGTCCGCCGCGCCTGGCGCACGGAGCGGTTGCCCACGCTGCTGATGCCGCACCCGAGCGCCGCACCCCTGCGGATCGGCCGCGACCCCGGCAACGGACTGCGACTCAGCCACGAGACCGTCTCGCGGGCGCACGCCGAACTGGGCCTGCGCGACGGCGTGTGGATGCTCACGGACCTCGGATCGACGAACGGCACCACCGTCAACGGACGACGGGTGACCGGCTGCGCGATGGTCCGCGACGGCGACCAGGTCGGCTTCGGGCAGATGTCCTTCCGGCTCTCCGCCGGATAGGCCGTTCGGGGCCCGTCGCGGCGCGGGCCCGGCCGGGGCGCAGGATGGGGGCATGAGCGAACACGAAGCCGCGGTGCGCCCGGCGCGCCCCGAAGACCTGCCGCGCATCGTCGAACTGATCCACGAGCACATCGCGTACGAGAGGTCGCGGCAGCGCCCGCCGGGTCTGGCGGACCGCCTCCGCCCCGCCCTGTTCGGGGCCGACCCGCGCGTGTGGGTGCTGCTCGCCGAGACCCCGGGTGGCGAGGTGGCCGGATACGCCGCCTGCTCCGAGGAGTTCTCGTTCTGGGACGGCCGCCCCTTCCTGCACATGGACTGCCTCTACCTCGCCGAGGAGTCGCGCGGGCTCGGCCTGGGCGCCGCGCTGATGGACGCCGTGGCCGGCGTCGCGCGCGAGCGGGGCCTCGGCCACGTCGAGTGGCAGACACCCGACTGGAACGAGGGCGCGATCCGCTTCTACGACCGGCTCGGGGCCACCGGACGCCCCAAGCGCCGCTACTCCCTCCCGGTGGGACCGCCCGCTACCGGATGACCCCCGTCAGCCGCTCGCACGCCGCGAACGCCGTCCGGGACTGGTGCTCGACCTGGGTGGCCACCGGTACCCAGCGGGCCTGGAACCGCGCCGCGAATTCCTCGCACCAGCCGGTGACGAGCCGGTCCAGTCCGGCCGCGGCCGGGTGGCCCTGAGCCCGCAGCACCCGCAGCAGCATCGCGGCGGCGCGCAGCGACAGCCGCCGTCCGAACGCGTCGATGCTGCCGATGTGCGCCGTCGTGGCTTCGGTGGGAGCCCCAGGGCCGGCCCACTCGGCGGCGATCCGCGGGATCAGCGCCAGCGTCCAGTCCACCGCGCGCAGCAGCGGCGCGACCCCTCCCGGCGGCGCGCTGTCGCGTGCCTCGTCCCGCACGGCGACCACCCGGGCGGCTTCGGCGGTGAGCCGGGCGGCCAGCATCCGCAGGGCACGCCGGGGATCGGGGTGCGGAGCCGGGTCGTCCACCGAGTCGGAGGCCCACATCGGGACCTCGACGATCGCGGTGGTGCCCGCGTAGCGGTGGGCGTGGTACCAGGTGCTCAGCCGGGTGTCCTCTGGGTGGAAGGACCCGTCGGGGCCGCTCCCCGGCTCGGGCATGACGAAGATCCCCGGCCCCGGCGAGGGCCAGCCGATGGCGTCCGACGCCCCGGTCTCGACCGGGATGCGCAGCTCGGCGGCCGACTTGGCGAACGGCTCCGCGAGGCCGGGTATGTCCTGGGTGAGCTGCACCCAGGAGCCCCCGAGGTCGGTGGCGTGCAGGGAGAGCTGGAGGACGGGTCGCAGTTCGTCGATCAGCGAGATCAGGGCCGTCGTCTCGGGCGGCAGCCGGTCCGGGGGCAGTAAAGACGGCGCCCACTCGGGCTGTTCGGGCCCCTGGGGCCGGAAGAAGGCCCGGTGGTAGTCCAAGAGGGAGTACGGGCGGGGCGTGCGGTGCAGGGCCGCGCCGTCCGGGTCGGCGCAGAGCAGGAAGTGCCAGCCGCAGCCGTTGGCGGCGGCCGGCTCGGCGATGATGCGGCGGGCCAGGGCGAGCGCGGTCGCCCCGCCGACGGGCTCGTTGGCGTGCGCCCCGGCGACGACCAGTACGTTCTCGTCCGGCCGCGCGGCGTCGACGGACAGCAACCAGAGCGGTTCCCCGCCCCGGGAGAGACCGACGCGGCGGACCCGGGCCCGGGCCGGGTGTTCGTCCGCCAGGGAGCGTGCGGCCAGGGCAAGTTGGTGCGGGGTGGGGTAGCGCATGTCTCGTAGGAGGGTCACACCTCATGCCATGCCCGCCGCGCACTCCCCGTACTGCTCCGCGCGCCTCTCATTTCTCCGGAAATCCGGGAAAAGCGCTGGCCAACGCCTCGCCGGCAGTGATCCGGGGGACGATCCACAAGACGCCCGGGGCGGGCGCCCCGGGTCCCGGGTCCGGGCCTCAGGAGTCCTCGTCGAAGGCCCCCGACTCCACTTCGAGGGCGAGCTGCTGCAGGACCTGGATCGAGGAGAGGTCCGTGCGACCGCTGTCGTGCGCCATCGCGAGACTGGTGAAGGCCAGGCTGAAGCCGGCGACCATCGTGTGCAGGGCCGGACCGAGCGCCTCGGCGACCAGGCGGGCGACCTGCTGCGGGGAGGACTCGGCCGGAACGCTGATCGAGGGCAGCATCTCGTTCAGCAGCTGGGTGACGACCCCCGCTTCCGCCGCGGGGACCTCGTCCTCCTCCCCTGCCTCGGCCGCCCTGCGGATCTCCTGGGCTTCGGTGAGGATGCCGATGACTCGCTTCAGAACCTCTGCGCGTTCCATCCTGGGAGGGTAACTCCGGCAGCGCTCCGGGGGGCGTCCCCCGAGGTAGGGGCCTCGGCGCCGGTCGCGATCCCCGAGGCGCCGGGCGCGGTCGTGCGCCGACGACCGCGACCGGACCCCGGGTACGGCAGCGCCTACTCGGCCCGGACCAGGGCCACCGCCGGGCTGTCGGCCAGCAGGTGCGACAGCAGCGCCTCGCCCTCGTACGAGCCCTCGTGCAGCAGCGGCGTCCAGCGGCCCGGCGGGAGGGGCAGGGCCGTGTCACGCCAGCCGCCCCCGCCGGCGAGCCGGTGCGAGAGCCGGGTGGCGACCGCGACCAGGCCCGGCGAGCGGCCGAAGGCCACGCAGTGGTCGGCCGCCGGACCCCGGGCCGCCAGCGGCCGGTAGCCCGTGAACAGCTCGGGCCGGGCACGCCGCAGCCGCAGCAGGGCCGCCGACAGGGCCAGCTTCTCGCCCGCCAGACCGTGCGGGACACCGCCCCCGTCGAGCCGGGCCAACTCCTCTCGGGGGAAGACGACCGGCCGGCGGTTGTCCGGGTCGACCAGGGCCCGGTACTCGCTCTCCGCCCCCTGGTACACCTCCGGAACCCCCGGCATGGCAAGGTGCAGCAGGGTCATGCCCAGCACATTGGCGCGGGCCGCCTCCGCCAGGTCCGGTGGGAGGTCCACCTCGGGCGGGGCGACGATGCCCCCCTCGTACTCCTCGTCCGGGTCGGTCCAGGACGTCCGCAGCGCCGCCTCACGGGCCCCCTTGAGCAGGGCCGCCGCCAGCCGGGGTTCCCGCTCGGGGATCTGTCCCAGGCCCAGCGCGCTCTGCCGGGCCACCCACGCCAGCTGCGCGTCCGGGACCGCGCCGGCCCCCGCCATCAGCTCCGGCGCCTGCGAGAGCACGGAGATCCGGGCCCGTACGTCGGCGCTGCGCTTCGTGTCGTGCGTGGACAGCGCCGTCCCGGAGGCCGGCCAGTCGCGCTCCAGGTCGGCGCAGTACGCGTGGAAGTCCTCGACCGACACCGCCGGGTCGCCGGGTTCCCCGCCCACCTCCGTCGCCGACAGCAGCGGGGCCCAGCGGTAGAAGGCCCGGTCCTCCAGGGACTTGGCGCGCAGGGCCGCCGACGTCTGGGCGAAGCGCGCCTCGAACGCGCGGTCGCGGCGCAGGAGGTCCAGCACGGCGGCCACCGGGTCGGCGCCGGCCAGTGCGGCCGCCCGCTCCAAGGCCTCGGGCGGCAGTCCTGGGCCTCCCGGATAGGGCCGGTAGACCGGGTTGGCGACCAACAACTCCAGCACGGCTGAGCGCAGTTCAGCGCCCGCCATCCGTTCCAGCGTGGCCAGCTCGGCCGCCAGGTCGCCGGTCAGCACCTCCCGGGCGCACGCCTCCGCCGTCTCCGCCCAGGATTCCGCGTCCGTGGACTTGACGTAGTCCCGCGCCAGTTCGGCCGCTCCGACGGGATCGGTGAACACCCCGTCCACCCGGTGCAGCGCGTCATATCCGGTGGTGCCGGCCACCGGCCAGGAGGCGGGCAGGCGTTCGGAGCGGGCCAGGATCTTCTCCACCACCACCCAGCAGCCCTCGCCCGCCTCGGCCCGCAGCCGCCGCAGGTATCCCTCGGGGTCCGCCAGCCCGTCCACGTGGTCGATCCGCAGCCCCTGGAGCACCCCGTCCCGCACCAGTTCGAGGATCTTGGCGTGGGTCGCGGAGAAGACCTCCGGGTCCTCCACCCGGACCCCGATGAGGTCGGAGATGGTGAAGAAGCGACGGTAGTTGAGGGAGGTCCGGGCCTCGCGCCAGAACGCCGGCCGGTAGAACTGCGCCGCCGCCAGCTCCGGCAGCGGCAGCCCGGCCGTCCCCTCCCGCAGCGGGAACTCGTGGTCGCCGTAGCGCAGCACCTCGCCGTCGACCCTGAGGGACTCCACCTCCAAGGGGCCCGTGAGCACCGGCAGCAGCACCTGCCCGCCGCCGGCCTCCCAGTCGATGTCGAACCAGCGCGCGTAGGGGGAGCGGGGTCCGTCCCGCAGGACCTCCCACAGGGCCCCGTTGAGGCGCAGCGGCGCGGGCACCGCCATGTGGTTCGGCACGATGTCCAGCACGAGGCCGAGCCCGTGCTCGCGCGCGGTGCGGGCGAGCGCGCGCAGCCCGGCCTCGCCGCCGAGCTCCTCGCGCACCCGGGAGTGGTCGGTGACGTCGTACCCGTGCGTGGAGCCGGGTACCGCCTCCAGGGAGGGGGAGAGGTGCAGGTGGGACACGCCGAGCGTGGCGAGGTACGGCACGGCCGCCTCGGCGGCCGCGAACGGGAACTCGGGACAGAGCTGGATACGGTAGGTGGAGGCCGGCGTGCCGACGGCCGGGACGGATGTCGGTCGGGCGCGATCGTATGACTGGCTCATGAGAACCTAGGTACCCGCCCAGCCGGATTCCTTGCCATTCGCCCCGCATCCGGGTGACGCGCGCCTTCCCCCCCCCGCAGCGCCGAGCGCGTACCGCCGGGCCCGCGCGCGACCCGGCCGGCGCTACGCGCGACACCGCCTCAGGCGCCCTCGGGCCGCTGGAGGACGACCAGGGAGCGTCCCGTCAGCGGCACCCGGTCGCCGGCCGCGTACTGCGGGCCGGTGCCGGGCGGCAGCACCTCCGGCTTCGCCGTGTCCACCACCAGTTGCCACCGGGCCCCGTGCCCCGCCGGGATGGTGAACTCCTGGGGCTCCGCGCCCGCGTTGAACATCAACAGGAACGAGTCGTCGGTGATCCGCTCCCCGCGCGAGCCCGGCTCCGAGATGGCCTCGCCGTTGAGGAATACCGTCAGCGACCGCGCGTGCTGCGCCTGCCAGTCCCGGGCCCGCATCTCCTCGCCGTGCGGGGTGAACCAGGCGATGTCCGACAGCTCGTCGTGCGTCCCCTCCACGGGCCGGCCGTGGAAGAACCGGCGTCGCCGGAACACCGGGTGGTCCCGGCGCAGCCACACCATCTGACGGGTGAACTCCAGTTGCGCGGGCGTCGGTTTGCCGGGCTCGGGCCAGGGCACCCACGAAAGCTCGTTGTCCTGGCAGTAGGCGTTGTTGTTGCCGCCCTGCGAGCGGGCGAACTCGTCCCCGTGGCTGAGCATCGGGACGCCCTGGGACAGCATCAGGGTCGCCGTGAAGTTGCGCATCTGGCGCTCGCGCAGCTCCAGGACCTCCGGGTCCTCGGTCGGCCCTTCGACGCCGCAGTTCCAGGACCGGTTGTGGGTCTCGCCGTCCCGGTTCCCCTCCCGGTTCGCCTCGTTGTGCTTGTCGTTGTAGGAGACCAGGTCGTGGAGGGTGAACCCGTCGTGGCAGGTGGTGAAGTTGATCGACGCGAGCGGGCGTCGCCCGTCGTCCTGGTAGAGGTCCGAGGAGCCGGTCAGTCGTCCCGCGAACTCCGCGAGCGTGCGCGGCTGCCCGCGCCACAAGTCCCGCACGGTGTCACGGTACTTCCCGTTCCACTCCGTCCACAGCGGCGGGAAGTTGCCCACCTGGTAGCCGCCCTCGCCCAGGTCCCAGGGCTCCGCGATCAACTTCACCTGGCTCACCACCGGGTCCTGCTGGACCAGGTCGAAGAACGAGGACAGCCGGTCCACCTCGTGGAACTGCCGCGCCAAGGTCGCCGCGAGGTCGAAGCGGAAGCCGTCGACGTGCATCTCGGTGACCCAGTAGCGCAGCGAGTCCATGATCAGCTGGAGGACGTGCGGGGAGCGCATCAGCAGCGAGTTCCCGGTGCCCGTGGTGTCCATGTAGTGGCGCGGGTCGTCCGCCAGCCGGTAGTACGAGGCGTTGTCCAGGCCCCGGAACGACAATGTCGGCCCCAGGTGGTTGCCTTCGGCCGTGTGGTTGTAGACCACGTCCAGGATCACCTCGATCCCCGCCTCGTGCAGGGCGCGGACCGCCGACTTGAACTCCAACACCTGCTCGCCCCGGTCTCCGGACGCGTAGCCGTTGTGCGGCGCGAAGAAGCCGATGGTGTTGTAGCCCCAGTAGTTGCTCAGGCCGTCGTCGACCAGGCGGTGGTCGTTGACGTACTGGTGCACCGGCATCAGCTCCAGCGCCGTCACGCCCAGTTTGGTGAGGTGCCCGATGACCGCCGGGTGGGCGAGCGCCCCGTAGGTGCCCCGCAGTTCCTCCGGAAGCTCCGGGTGCCGCATGGTCAGGCCCTTCACATGGGCCTCGTACAGCACGGTCTGGTGGTACTCGTGGCGCGGGGGGCGGTCGTTGGCCCAGTCGAAGTACGGGTTCACCACCACCGAGGTCATGGTGTGCGGGGCCGAGTCGAGGTCGTTGCGCGAATCCGGGCGGCCGAAGTGGTAGCCGTACACCTCCTCGCCCCACGCCACGCTGCCGCTGACGGCCCGCGCGTACGGGTCCAGCAGCAGCTTCGCCGCGTTGCAGCGCATGCCGTGCTCGGGCTCGTACGGGCCGTGGACGCGGAAGCCGTAGCGCTGACCGGGCATGATGCCGGGCAGGTAGGCGTGCCGGACGAAGGCGTCCGTCTCGCGGAGCTCGACGGCGGTCTCCGAGCCGTCGTCGTGCAGCAGGCACAGCTCGATCCGTCGAGCGGCCTCGGAGTAGACAGCGAAGTTGGTTCCGGCGCCGTCGTACGTGGCACCCAGCGGATACGCCTGTCCCGGCCAGACCTGCATAGATAACGACTCTTCCCTCGGTGTCGGCTGACGTCCCGGCTGATCGGGCATGGACAACGTCTCTGCCAGATCTTCCCCGAAAGGAGGCCTCCACGCGTGGACTTGGGATGGTTCTACCGGGTGACCCGGAGAGCTGATATCCGGGTCAGCGGACTGTCCGGGCATCGGATAATGGGTCAACGGCCGGTCGGTCTAGGGACCATCGGGCTGCGTCGGGCCGCGCGCGCGGAGTACCCTTCCGTGATCACTGGAGACGGGCGTCCAGACGCAGAAGGCGGTGCACGGGTGAGCTCGGGAGGTCTGGAGCTGCCCCCTGGTGACAGCGGGCACGAGGGTGGCCCGGCGGACGCCGCTGGAAGCGCGCAGGCCGGGGTGCCGGCCGGGGCGGTGTCCCTGGCCCCGCCCGAGTCCGGCAGCGCCCGGGCCGGGGCCGAACTGGACTGGGGCGCGGACGCGTGGAGCGAGGTCCGCACCCGCGCGCAACGGGCCGGGCGCGCCTACATCTGGCTGAACCTCATCGAGCAGCGGCTGCGGGCCGTCGTCGGCGCCGTGCTGAGGCCCATCTACGAGCCCGTGCACGGCCAGGACGACTGGGTCGTCGCGGCGGCGGGGCCCGCCGGGCAGGAGTGGGTCCAGCGGGCGGTGGCCGTACGCGAGGTCAGCCGGCGCAAGGGCTACCTGCTGGACCCGGCCGACGACAACGTGCTGAGCTTCCTGACGCTGCCCCAACTGCGCGAGCTGATGGTCCAACACTGGCCGTGCTTCGAACCGTACTTCGACGACCGCCGGGAGATCGAGCTGGCCCTGGACGAGCTGGAGGTCACCCGGAACGTGGTCTCCCGCAACCGGGCGCTCTCGCGGCCGGTCCTGGAACAGGCCGAGCGGGCCTCCGCGCGGCTGTTGGAGGTACTGGGCGGCGGCGCGGGCAGTCCGGCGGCGGACCGGCTGCCGATCGACGCGGTCGAGGACCTGGTGGGGGACCGGTACGCCGACGTCATCTCCGTCCACCCCGACCGGGTGCGGCTCCAGCGCCAGCTCCCTGCGGAGGACCTGTTCGGGGGCGCGCGGCGGCTGGACGCCATCGGCATAGGCCTCAACCTGCTGGTCCAGAACTTCTCCGGCCGAAGACTCGTCCGGCTCACGGAGGCGGGCTGCCGGGTGCGGCTGCTGTTCCTGAACCCGGCGAGCAGCGCCGTCAAGCGGCGCGAGCGGGAGCTGGGGCTGCGCAAGGGCGAGCTGAGCCGTTCCGTGGAGATGAACATCCTGCACGTGCGGCGGGTGCGAGCCGGCCTGCGGGACGCGTCACGGTTCGAGATCCACGTCTTCGACGAGACGCCCCGCTTCACGGCGTACCTGGTGGAGGGGGAGTCCTCGGGCATCGCGGTGGTCCAGTCGTACCTGCGGCGGGCGCGGGGCATGGAGGCGCCCGTACTGGTCTTGCGCGGGGGCGGGCGGGGGGTTCCGAAAGACGCCGAGCACGGACTTTTCACCACGTATCGGGAGGAATTCGAGTCGGTTTGGGAGGATTCCCGGCCGGTGTCCTGACTGTCAGTGGCCCGTGGCAGGCTGAAAGCCGTTGACCGGATGCAGGTACGGGGGAGGGACGCCGTGGTGGCGTGGCACGGGGGAGCGCTGGTCGGATTCGATCTGGAGACGACGGGCACGGAGCCGGGGGAGTCCCGGATCGTGACGGCCGCGGTCGTCGAGGTGCGTGGTGACGAGGTGCGGGAGCGGCGGGCCTGGCTCGCGGACCCGGGGATACCGATCCCGGAACAGGCCTCCGCGATCCACGGCATCAGTACGGCGCGGGCCGTCGCGGAGGGCCGGCCGGTGCGGCAGGTCGCCGACGAGGTGGCGAGGGCCTTGACCGACCACTGGCTGCGCGGCGCGGTGGTCGTCGCCTACAACGCCGCCTTCGATCTGTCGTTGCTGACGGCGGAGTTGGCCCGGCACGGGCTGCCGTCGCTCGCGGACCGGCTGGGCGGCGCGCGGACGGGGCCGGTGGTGGACCCGCTGACCATCGACCGTGCCGTGGACCGCTACCGGCGCGGGAAGCGCACCCTGGAGGCGGTGTGCGGGGTGTACGGCGTCGTCCTCGACGCCGCGCACGACGCGGGGGCGGACGCGCTGGCGGCGGTCCAGGTGGCGCGGGCGATAGCGGCCCGGCATCCGGAGGTGGCCGCGCTCAGCCCGGCGGACCTGCATGACCGTCAGGGCGCCTGGCACGCCCGCTGGGCCCGTGACTTCCAGGCGTACCTCCGTGGGCAGGGGAGCCCGGACGCCGTGATCGACACGGCGTGGCCCCTGCGGACGCACATACCGGCCACGGCCGGGGCCTGACACGCCGCTCCCGCTGTCGACCCGTCTAACAAGTCGGCCGAGAAGACCGGGGGGCGGGGGTGCGAGCTGTTTCCTGGGCGGCCAGGACCTGATCGCCGTACTCGAAGCCCCATGCGCCGACGGCGTCGATGGGGGCCAGCAAGGTGCGGCCCAGAGGGGTGAGCCGGTACTCGACCCGTGACGGCACGTCGGGGTCTGCCCGCCGGTCGACGAGTCCGTTGGACTGCAGCCGCCGCAGGGTCTCGGTGAGGACCTTCGAACTGATGCCCCCGATCCGCTCCTGCAGTTCGACCGGGCGGGAGGGCCCGTCGCGCAGCGCCCAGACCACCACGGAGTTCCAGGTGTTGGAGAGCAGGTCGAAGGCGAGGCGCGCGCGGCAGTCGGCGAGGAAGGCGTCGGTGGTCACATACCAAATGGTGCCCGAACGGCCTTCTAGCGTCGATGTGAACGGTCGAAGCAGGCACGGAGAGGGACCGCGTGATGAGAATCGGCGTACTGGGCACGGGCAACATGGCGCAGGCGCTCGCCACCCACTGGGTGCGGGCCGGCCACGAGGTGGTCATCGGGGGACGGGACGCACACAAGGCGGAGCGGCTCGCGACGCGCATGGGGGGCGGCGCGAGGCCCGCCGGTCTGCGCGCGGCGGCCGAGTCCGGCCAGGTGGTGTTGGCCGCGCTGCCCTTCGGGGCGGGAGCGGACGTGGCACGGGAGCTGCGCGAAGCCTTGGCGGGCAAGGTGCTGCTCGACTGCTCCAACCCGCTCGGACCGGGCTTCCGGCTGCTCACGGAAGGAGGACCCTCGGCCGCGCGGCGACTTGCCGAGGCGGCACCGGGAGCGCATGTGGTGAAGGCCTTCAACCTCTGCCACGAGGACGTGTGGCGCATGCGGCCCCCCGTCTTCGACGGGCGACCACTTGCCGTGCCGGTCTGCGGGGACGACGAGGCGGCCCTCGTGCGTGTGGGCGAGTTGGTGCGGGACGTGGGCTGCGAGCCCGTGGCCGGCGGCGGTCTCGATCGGGCCGGACTCCTGGAAGCGACCGCCGCGCTGTTCATCGCCCTGTGGGTCGCGGAGGGGGCGGACGCGCAAGCGATCGCACCCCCGCTCGCGTACGCGGCCGGACCCGGCCACGGGGGCGAGGCAGGCGGCGCGGCGGCTCACGGGTAGGGCCTCTTACGGGTTCGGGTTCCCCGTGGGCTCCCCGCGAGTTGGTCACGGGCTCCTCACGGGCTCCTCATGGGCTCCGCACGAGGTGCTCGGACGCCGCGGGGTGCTCAGAAGGGGTGCCAGCGGACCTCGGAGTCGCCTTCGCGCAGGGAGGCGACGCGGCGGCGGAACTCCGCGGCGGCCGCCGGGTTGGTCGGGGTGTGCTGGGCCACCCACGCGCAGCTCGCCGTCTCGCGCGCGCCGCGGAGCACCGCGCAGCCGGGCCACTCGCGCACGTCCCAGCCGTAGGCGGTCACGAACTCCTCGTACGCCCCGGCGGGCAGCCCGTACCGGTCGCGGGAGAGGGCCATCACCACCAGGTCGTGTTCCCGCAGATCGGCCGACACCGTCTCCAGGTCCACGAGCACGGGCCCGTCCGGGCCCACATGGACGTTGCGGGGCAGGGCGTCGCCGTGGATCGGGCCGGGCGGCAGGTGGGGGGTCAGCGCGGCCACCTGGCCGGCGTAGGCGTCGCGCCGGGCCCGCAGGTACGCCGCGTCGGCCGGGTCGACTGCGTCGCCGGCGAGCCGGAGCCAGCGTTCCACCCCGCCCAGCAGATCCCGCGCCGGCATCGCGAACGGCGGTGCGGGCAGGGCGTGGACGCGCCGCAGGAGCTGTGCCAGGTCGTGCGGGCCGGCCGGGCGGAGCGCGTCCGGGAGGCGGTGCCACACCGTGACGGGGTGCCCGTCCACCAGCCGGGCCCGCGGCTCGGCCGCCCGCACGGCCGGTACGTCGCGGGAGGCGAGCCAGTCCGCGACCGCCACCTCCCGTTCGGCGCGCCCCAGCAGCGCCGCCTCCCGGCCCACCTTCACCACCAGGTCGCCGACCGCGAACACCGCGTTCTCGCCGAAGGCCAGCAGTTCGGCCGCACCGGTGACGCCCGCCGCCGTCAGTACGTCCCTGGCCCGCGCCTCGTCCATCCCGCCGTCGCCCGTCCCTGTCCGGATCTCCCCGCCACCACGTCACCGACAGTCTGCCATCCCGCCGGTGACCGGCTTGATGCCCCGTCGGCATCGGGCGAGCCGGGCGAGGGCGGAGGCGGGTCGCACGATGGGATGCACGGAGGGGGCCGACGCCCACACCGCGCGGGAGGCCGTACTCGCCCTGGTCGCCCACCCCGGCGTGGTCGCCCGGGCCGAGGCCGTACGCGCGGACACGGCCGTCGAGGGCGGCGCGCGACAGGCCGCGGACCTCATCGGGGCCGAACGCCCCGACCGCTGTCGGTGGGGCGTCCTATCGTTGGGGCATGAGCCCAAAGCCCACGGAGCGTACGACCTACGCCGCCCTCCTCCGCGGAATCAACGTCGGCGGGAACAAGAAGGTCCCGATGGCAGAGCTGCGCGCCGTCATGGAGCAGCTCGGCCACGGCGACGTCCGGACGTACCTGCAGAGCGGCAACGCCGTGTTCAGCAGTAGGGAACGCGAACCCGACATGCTCGCCCGCGCACTGGAGGCCGCCATCGAGGCGCACTTCGGCTTCCGCGTGCCCTGCCTCGTCGTGGACGGCCGCCACCTGCGCGCCGTGGCCGACGCCTGTCCGTTCCCGGCCGCGGAACTCGAAGGCAGGCAGCTCCACGTGACGTTCCTGTCCGCGCAGCCCTCCCCGGAGCGCTACGCCGGCATCGACGCGCGGGCGTTCCTCCCCGAGGAGTTCCGCCTCGGCGACCGGGTGGTCTACCTCTACGCGCCGGGCGGCCTCGGCACCTCCAAGCTGGGCGAGGTGCTCCACAGACCGGCCCTCCTCAAGGGCCTCGACGCGACGACCCGAAACTGGAACACCGTCGTCAAGCTGGTCGAGCTGACCGGGGACTGACCTGACGGCCACCCGGGCCGAACCCGTCGTGCGCGGCGTGTGTCAGGCTCGCAGCCATGCGATACATCATCATCGGCGCCGGGGCGATCGGCGCGACCATCGGCGGACGGCTCGACGGAGCGGGCCTGGACGTCGTACTCGTCGCCCGGGGCGCGCACGCGCGGGCGCTCGCGGCGGACGGGCTGCGGCTCACGACGGCCGGGGGAGAGCGGCTGCACCGGATGCCCGTCGTCACCGACCCGGCGGAACTCGGTGAACTGCGGCCCGACGACATGCTGTTCCTCACCGTGAAGACGCAGGACGCGATCGCGGCGCTCGACGCGTGGGGGGACGCGGAGGTCGCCGGAGGCGGCACGGCGGCGCAGCGCCTGCCGGTGCTGTGCCTGCAGAACGGCGTGGAGAGCGAACGGCTGGCCCTACGGCGCTTCGCGCGCGTGTACGGGGCGTGCGTCTGGCTGCCCGCCACCTTCCTGGAGCCGGGTGCGGTCTCGGCGCTGTGCGCGCCGCTGACCGGCATCCTGCACCTGGGCCGCGCGGCCGGGGGAACGGACGCGCGGGTCCGGGCGATCGCCGCCGACCTGGAGAAGGCGGGCTTCGGGGCGGCGGTCGTCGAGGACGTCATGCGATGGAAGTACGCCAAGCTGCTGGGCAACCTCGGCAACGCGATCCAGGCGACCACGGGTCCCGATCCGGCTCCGGCGAAGGGGGCGCTGCTGCTCAGGGCGATCCGCGAGGCGAAGGCGGTTTTCGGGGCCGCCGGGATCGCCCATGCCTCGGAGGCCGAGCAGTCGGCGGCCCGGGACGGCAAGGTCGAGCAGCCGGCGGGGGTGCGGGGCGGGTCGTCGTGGCAGAGCCTGGCCCGGGGGACGGGGTCGATCGAGGCGGACTACCTCAACGGTGAGATCTGCCTGCTGGGGCGGTTGCACGGGGTGCCGACGCCGGTGAACGAGACCCTGCGCCAAGCGGCGAACATCTTCGCGCGGGAGGGGCTGCCGCCGGGATCGATGTCGATCGAGGACCTGACGGCCCTGACCGACGAGGCGGCGGCACGGGCCTAGGGGGTCGGACTCCGCCAAGCCCCCTTTGCCCGCGTGGCGTGCGTGCCCGTCCGGGGCCGTAGCCGGGCCGGGGTGGGCTCCGAACCGGCCCCCCTTTTTTGGCGCCGGGCGCGCCGCTCGGCTGCCGGCCGGCTCGGGTCGGGGTCAGGCCGACAGGGGGAGGGAGGCCAGGGGGGAGGCGGTCGCGTCGTAGCGGTGGAGGAGGAGGCGGGCCAGTTCGGGGGCCGCGCCGAGGACGGGGGCCACGAGGTCCGCGCCCGCGGCCTCCGCGCCCGCCGCGATGCGGTCCGGGAGGCGGCCGGGGGCGATGACGTACGGGGCCACGACCACGCGTCGCAGGCCCTCGGCGCGCAGCGCCCGTACGGCGTCCTCCGTGCGGGGCAACGAGGCGGAGGCGAACGCAGGCCGCACGGCGCACCAACCGGTGTGCCGCCACTCCCGCGCGATTTCAGCGATCACTGCGATCGCCTCCGGGTCCGATGAGCCGGCCGCCGCGAGCACCACACCGGTGCCGGCGCGGTCCGCCGGGGTGAGGCCGGCCTCGCGGAGCCGACGCTCCAGGGCCGCCGTCAGCAGCGGCGACGGGCCGAGGACGTCCGCGACCCGGACCGTCAGGCCCGGGAGGCCGGCGACGGCCTCCGCCAGCACCGCCGGGATGTCCGTCTTGGCGTGGAACGCCCGGGTGAGCAGGAGCGGGAGTGCCACCACCTCCCGTACCCCCGACCGGTGGAGGCGGGAGAGGACCTGCGGCACGGACGGGGCGTCGAACTCCAGGAACGCCGTCTCCACGCGCAGCCCCGGCCGCTGCGCCCGGGCGCGCCGGGTGAGGGCGCGCACGGTCGCGGCGTGCCGCGGATCGCGGCTGCCGTGGGCTATGACGAGGAGGACGGGGGCGCGGAACACGGGACTCAGCTCTTGACCAGCAGGCCGCGGTTGCGCAGCACCCACCGCTCGACCGGGCTGAAGATCAGCAGGTCGATGGCGATGCCGACGATGAGGATCAGGAAGATGGCGAGGAAGACACCCGGCATGTCGATGTTGTTCCGGCCGTTCTCCAGCAACTGCCCGAGACCCAGCCCCAGGTCGGGGGAGGACGCGATGATCTCGGCGGCCATCAACGAGCGCCACGAGAAGGCCCAGCCCTGCTTCAGACCGGCGAGGTACCCCGGCAGCGCTGCGGGCAGGACCACGTGCCAGGTGCCCCTGAGCCCCGTCGCGCCCAGGGTGCGACCGGCCCGCAGGAAGAGCGGCGGGACCTGGTCGACGCCGGAGACGAGGCCGTTGGCGATGGACGGCACCGCCCCGAGCAGGATGACGGCGTACATCATCGAGTCGTTCAGACCGAGCCAGATCACCGCCGGCGGCACCCACGCCACCGAGGGCAGGGACTGGAGTCCGGACAGGATCGGGCCGATGGCGGCGCGGACGAACCTCACCCGCGAGACCAGCAGGCCGAGGGGGGTGCCGATGGCCAGGGCGAGCAGGAAGCCGAGCAGACCGCGCGAGACGCTGGTCCAGATGACCTCCAGCAGGGTGCCCTTGAGCCACATCTCGGTCAGGCCGTCCCACACCGCGGACGGCGAGGGCAGTTTGGTCTGGTCGGCGACCTGCGTCGAGACGAGGACCTGCCACACCACGAGGACCAGGCCGACGGCCACGGCCGGCGGAAGGATCTTCTTGAGGAGCACCTCACGGACCGGGGTGCGGTGGGTCTGGACCGCGTCGAGCGCGTCCAGGCCGGCCTCCAGGCCCGCCAGGTCGTCGCTCTTGGCCTTCGGGGCGGTTTCAGTGCTGGCCATGGCGGCGGATCTCCCCACGCAGGTGTTCAGTGATCTCCAGGGACAGCTCCGCGACGTCCGCGTCCTCGATGCGGCGCGGCTGCGCAATGTCCACGGTCCATTCCTTGGCGATCCGGCCGGGCCGCGAGGACAACAGGACCACGCGCTCGGCCAGACGCACGGCCTCGCGGACGTTGTGCGTGACGAACAGGACGGAGACGCCGGTCTCCGCCCAGATCCGGGTCAGCTCCCCGTGCAGCACGTCCCGGGTGATGGCGTCCAGCGCCGCGAACGGCTCGTCCATCAGCAGCAGTCGGCTGTCCTGGGCCAGGGCCCGGGCCAGGGCCACGCGCTGGCGCATGCCGCCCGACAGCTCGTGGACGCGCTTGCCGTACGCGCCGCCGAGCCGCACGAGCTCCAGCAGCCGCTCCGCCTCCGGCTTGCGGTCGGCCTTTGCCACGCCGCGCAGCCGCAGGGCCAGTTCGATGTTCTTGCCCGCCGTCAACCAGGGGAACAGCGCGTGTTCCTGGAACATCAGTGCGGGGCGGCCGGCGGTCTCGATGCGGCCCGCGCTGGGCTTGTCGAGTCCGGCGACCAGGTTGAGCAGGGTGGACTTACCACACCCCGAGGCCCCCAGGAGGGTGACGAACTCTCCCGGAGCGACATCGAGGCTGATGTCGTCCAGGACGAGCTGCGATCCGGCCGGGCCGGGGAAGGACTTCGAGACGTGCTCGATGCGCGCGGCGTGCGTCCGCTCCGCTACCGCGCCCTCGGCAGCCTTGGCAAGCGTGGTGGCCATGGTCGTCACCTCCTGGGGGATTCGGGTTACGGACTTACTTGACGCCGAGACCGGCGTCGGAGACCTCGGGCTTGCCGGCCGCCTTGAGCACCTTGTTCAGCAGCGTCAGGTCGTAGATGCCGGTCAGGTCGGGCTGCTCGATGAGCTTGGCCTTGACCGCCCAGTCGGACTCCGTCTTGAGGGTGCTCGCCAGCGGGTCGTCGGTGACGAGGATGCTCGGCCACGCCGGGTCGATGACCTTCGCGTCGAGCGGCTTGCCGCCGTCCGCCGCCAGCTTCGCGTTGGCGGAGGCCTTCGCCTTCTCCGGGTTGGCGTTGATCCACTCGTTGGTCTTCACCGTGCCCTTGAGCACGGCCTCGACCACGTCCGCGTGCTCCTTGAGGAACTTCTGCGACACGACGACGTTGGTGATCACGAACTTCTTGTCGGGCCACAGGGAGGCCTCGTCGAGGAGGACGGAGCCGCCCTCCGAGACGAGCTTGGAGGCCGTGGGCTCCGGCACCCAGGCACCGTCGATCGAACCCTGCTTGAACGCGTCCGGGGTGACCTTGTTGTCCGTGCGGACGACGGAGACGTCGCCCTTGCCGGACTCCGGGTCGACCGACCAGCCCTTCTGGGAGATCCAGTTGAGGAACGCGACGTCCTGCGTGTTCCCCTTCTGCGGGGTGGCGATCTTCTTGCCCTTGAGGTCGTCCAGGGTCTTGATCTTGTCCGGGTTCACGACCAGCTTGACGCCGCCCGAGGCGGAACCGGAGATGATCCGCAGGTTCTGGCCCTTGGACTTCACGTAGCCGTTGATCGACGGCGAGGGGCCGATGAAGCCGATGTCGAGAGAGCCACCGTTGAGGGCCTCGATCTCGGACGGACCGGCGTTGAAGGTCTGCGGCTTGACGGTCGTGCCGCCGAGCTCCTTGGCGATCAGGCCTTCCTGGAGACCTACCAGGGCGGTGGCGTGCGTCAGGTTCGGGAAGTACCCGATGCGCACCTCGGAGGCGGAGAGCTTCTTGGTGTCCGCGGCGGGCACGGCGGCCGGCTTGGCGTCGTCCTTCGCCTGCGAGCCGTAGCCGCAGGAGGCGAGGCCGCCGATCAGGAGCGGGAGGGCGGCGGCGACTGCGCCGCGGCGGAGGGCCTTACGGGTGGTGGTACCGGTGGCAGGCACGGGAGGGCTTCCTCTCGGGGCGCCGTGGGATCACGGCGCGGGTCTTCGTCTGCTGAAGCAGGGCGGGCGGAGCTCGTGGGGGGCGTGGGCGCGCGGGCAGTGCGCGTACGTCATCGCGCACATCGCGCCATCCCTCCCTGGCCGCTGCCGAGGTGGCCGCTGCCTACGCGGCCGCCCTCCTTGGCGAAGGTCGAGTAGATGTCGGCGAGCATGGGTCAGAAGTCCCATCCGTCGTCGTCGGCCGGGACGGCCTCGGCCTCGTCGGCGTGGGCGGCGAACGCCTGGCCCGCCATGCCGGCCGCCAGGGTGGTGCCGTCCGCCGGGTCGATCAGCAGGAAGGACCCGGTGCGGCGCGAGTCGGCGTACGAGTCGAGAGCCAGCGGCTCCGCGGTACGGACGACGACACGGCCGATGTCGTTGGCGACCAGCTGCCCGGGCTCCGGGTGCTGGGACAGGTCGTCCAGGGTCAGCCGCGAGGGGATCGCCTTGACGATCGCCTTGACGGTGCGCGTGGTGTGCTTGAGCAGCACCCGGGCGCCGACGGCCAAGGGCTGGTCCGCGACGTGGCACACCGTCGCCTCGACGTCCTGGGTGGTGGCCGGGGCGCTCGCGGACGGGGCGATCAGGTCACCGCGCGAGATGTCGATGTCGTCCCGCAGCCGCAGCGTCACCGACTGCGGCGCCCAGGCGATGTCGACGCTCTCACCGAGCGCGTCGATGCCCTCGATGACCGAGGTGCGGCCCGACGGCAGGACGGTGACGGCCTCGCCGACGCGCAGCACGCCGGAGGCGATCTGCCCCGCGTAGCCGCGGTAGTCGGGGTGCTCGGCGGTCTGCGGCCGGATCACGTACTGGACCGGGAAGCGCGCCGGGCAGGCGGTCAGGTCGTGGCTGACCGGGACGGTCTCCAGGTGCTCCAGCACCGTCGGGCCGCCGTACCAGTCCATGTGCGCCGAGGGCTCCACGACGTTGTCGCCGGCCAGGGCCGAGATCGGGATCGCGGTGATCTCGGGGACGCCCAGGTCGGAGGCGTACGCGGTGAACCCTTCGGCGATCTTCGCGAAGACCGCCTCCTCGTAGCCGACGAGGTCCATCTTGTTGACGGCGAGGACCACGTGCGGGACGCGCAGCAGGGCCGCGACGGCCGCGTGCCGGCGGGTCTGCTCGATGACGCCGTTGCGGGCGTCGACGAGGACCACGGCCAGGTCGGCGGTGGAGGCGCCGGTGACCATGTTGCGGGTGTACTGCACGTGCCCCGGGGTGTCGGCCAGGATGAACCGACGCCGGGCGGTGGCGAAGTAGCGGTACGCCACGTCGATCGTGATGCCCTGCTCCCGCTCGGCGCGCAGGCCGTCGGTGAGCAGCGCGAGGTCGGGGGTGTCCTGACCGCGCCGGGCGGAGACGGCCTCCACGGCCTCCAACTGGTCGGTCAGGACCGACTTGGAGTCGTGCAGGAGGCGTCCGACCAGCGTGGACTTGCCGTCGTCGACGGAACCGGCGGTCGCGAAGCGCAGCAGAGTGGTCGCCGCGAGGTCGGCGAACTGCTCGGTGGTGGAGGTCATGTCTAGAAGTACCCTTCGCGCTTGCGGTCTTCCATCGCGGCCTCGGACATCTTGTCGTCGGCGCGGGTCGCGCCCCGCTCGGTGAGGCGGGAGGCGGCGATCTCGGTGATCACGGCGTCCAGCGTGGTGGCGTCGGAGTCGACGGCACCCGTGCAGGACATGTCACCGACGGTGCGGTAGCGGACCAGCCGCTTCTCGGGGGTCTCGCCCTCCTTGGGGCCGCCCCATTCGCCGGCCGTCAGCCACATCCCGTTGCGCTTGAACACCTCGCGCTCGTGGGCGAAGTAGATCTGCGGCAGCTCGATGCCCTCGCGGGCGATGTACTGCCACACGTCCAGCTCGGTCCAGTTCGACAGCGGGAACACGCGCACGTGCTCGCCCGGGGCGTGGCGGCCGTTGTAGAGCTGCCACAGCTCGGGGCGCTGGCGGCGCGGGTCCCACTGGGAGAACTCGTCGCGCAGGGAGAACACGCGCTCCTTGGCCCGGGCCTTCTCCTCGTCGCGGCGGCCGCCCCCGAAGACGGCGTCGAACTTGAGCCGCTGGATCGCCTCCGTCAGCGGGACGGTCTGGAGGGGGTTGCGCGTGCCGTCCGGGCGCTCGCGCAGCTTGCCCGCGTCGATGTACTCCTGGACGGAGGCCACGTGCAGCCGCAGACCGTGCTCGGCGACCGTGCGGTCGCGGTACTCCAGCACCTCGGGGAAGTTGTGACCCGTGTCGACGTGCAGGAGCGTGAAGGGCACCGGCGCGGGCGCGAACGCCTTCAGCGCCAGGTGCAGCATGACGATGGAGTCCTTGCCGCCGGAGAACAGGATGACCGGCTTCTCGAACTCGCCCGCGACCTCGCGGAAGATGTGCACGGCCTCCGATTCGAGGGCGTCGAGGTGGGACAGCGCGTAGGGAGCGTCGGTCCCGTCGTGCAGGTGGGCGACGGTCGTCATGCCAGACCCCTCTCGGTGAGCAGCGCGTACAGGGCCGAAGCCGACTCCCGCACGGACTGCGTGTGCGACTCGATCCGCAGGTCCGGGGAGTCCGGAGCCTCGTACGGGTCGTCGACCCCGGTCAGACCGGAGATCTCGCCCGCCGCCTGCTTGGCGTACAGGCCCTTGACGTCACGCTCGGAGCAGACCTCGACCGGGGTGGCCACGTGGACCTCCAGGTACGCGGTGCCCTCTGCGGCGTGCCGCTTGGCGACGGCCTCGCGGCTGTCGGCGAACGGCGCGATCACCGGCACCAGCGCCTTGACGCCGTTGCTCGCGAGGAGTTCGGCGACGAAGCCGATCCGCTGCACGTTGGTGTGCCGGTCCTCCCGGCTGAAGCCCAGGCCGGCGGAGAGGAACTCGCGGATCTCGTCGCCGTCGAGGACCTCCACGCGGTGGCCCTCGGCGCGCAGCCGCTCGGCCAGCGCGTAGGCGATGGTGGTCTTGCCCGCGCTCGGCAGCCCGGTCAGCCACACGGTGGCGCCCTGGTCGCTCACGCTCATCGTTCTCGTCTCCGTCGGTTCTTCGATGTCTGTCATCAGCCGTGCAGTCCGCACTCGGTCTTCGCCCGCCCGGCCCACCGGCCGGCCCGTGCGTCCTCGCCCTCCGCCACGCGGCGGGTGCAGGGGGCGCAGCCGACGGAGGCGTAGCCGTCCGTCAGCAGCGGGTTGGTCAGCACGCCGTGCTCCGCGACGTACGCGTCCACGTCGTCCTGCGTCCAGCGGGCGATCGGCGAGATCTTGACCTTCCGCCGCTTCTCGTCCCAGCCGACCACGGGGGTGTTCGCCCGGGTCGGGGACTCGTCGCGGCGCAGGCCCGTCGCCCACGCCTCGTACGCGGTCAGGCCCTCTTCCAGCGGCTTGACCTTGCGCAGGGCGCAGCACAGGTCCGGGTTCCGGTCGTGCAGCCGGGGACCGTACTCGGCGTCCTGTTCGGCGACGCTCTGGCGCGGGGTGAGGGTGATGACGTTGACGTCCATCACGGCCTCGACCGCGTCGCGGGTGCCGATGGTCTCCTCGAAGTGGTAGCCGGTGTCGAGGAAGACCACGTCCACGCCCGGGAAGACGCCGGACGCCAGGTGGGCGACGACCGCGTCCTCCATCGAGGAGGTGACGGCGAACTTCTCGCCGAAGGTCTCGGCGGCCCAGGTGAGGATCTCCGACGCGGAGGCGTCCTCCAGGTCGCGGCCCGCCTGCTCGGCCAGCGCCTTCAGGTCCCTGTTCTCCCGAGTCGTCGTCATATCTCTTCCCCTCCGGGCTGATCGGACCGAACACCCCGGGCCAGCAGCCCGAGGTACTTCAGCTGGAAGGCTCGGTTGCAGGCCCGGCATTCCCAGGCGCCGTGACCCGTCTCGTGCGGGAACAGGTCCTCGTCGCCGCAGTACGGGCAGTAGAACGGTGCGGCGCGCTCGCTCATGTCAGGCTCGCGTCGCTCGCGCGGCCGACCCAGGCGGCGAAGCGCTCGTCGCCCTCGCGCTCCTCCTGGAAACGCGTGACGACCCGCTCCACGTAGTCCGGCAAACCGGCGGCGGTGACCTTGAGACCGCGGACCTTGCGGCCGAAGCCGGCCTCCAGGCCGAGCGCACCGCCGAGGTGGACCTGGTAGCCCTCGACCTGGTCGCCGTTCTCGTCCAGGACCAACTGCCCCTTGAGACCGATGTCCGCCACCTGGATACGGGCACACGCGTTCGGGCAGCCGTTGATGTTGATGGTGAGCGGCTCGGCGAAGTCCGGCAGGCGGCGCTCCAGCTCGTCGATCAGCGAGGCGCCGCGCGCCTTCGTCTCGACGATGGCCAGCTTGCAGAACTCGATGCCGGTGCACGCCATCGTGCCGCGGCGGAACGGCGACGGGTTGACCCGCAGGTCCAGCGCCTCCAGCGCCGCGACGACCGAGTCGACCTGATCGGCCTCGATGTCGAGGACGATCATCTTCTGCTCGGCGGTGGTGCGCAGCCGGCCGGAGCCGTGCTGCTCGGCCACATCCGCGATCTTGGTCAGGGTGGCGCCGTCGACGCGGCCGACGCGGGGCGCGAAGCCGACGTAGAACTTGCCGTCCTGCTGCCGGTGGACGCCGACGTGGTCGCGCCACTGGCCGCTGGGCTGCTCGGGCGCGGGGCCGTCGGTCAGCTTGCGCTTCAGGTACTCGTCCTCCAGGACCTGGCGGAACTTGGCCGGGCCCCAGTCCGCGACCAGGAACTTCAGGCGGGCTCGGGTGCGCAGCCGCCGGTAGCCGTAGTCGCGGAAGATCGAGATGACGCCTTCGAACACGTCCGGGACCTCGTCGAGCGAGACCCAGGTGCCCAGGCGCACGCCCAGCTTGGGGTTGGTCGAGAGGCCGCCGCCGACCCAGACGTCGAAACCGGGGCCGTGCTCGGGGTGGTTCACGCCGACGAAGGCGACGTCGTTGATCTCGTGCGCCACGTCGAGCAGCGGGGAGCCGGAGACCGCGGACTTGAACTTGCGGGGCAGGTTGGAGAAGTCCTTGTTGCCCACGATGCGGCGGTAGATCTCGTCGATGGCGGGCGTGCCGTCGATGATCTCGTCCTCGGCGATGCCGGCGACGGGCGAGCCGAGGATGACGCGGGGGCAGTCACCGCAGGCCTCGGTGGTCGACAGGCCGACGGCCTCCAGGCGGCGCCAGATCTCCGGGACGTCCTCGATCCGGATCCAGTGGTACTGCACGTTCTGGCGGTCGGTGAGGTCGGCCGTGCCGCGCGCGAACTCCTGCGAGACCTCGCCGATGACGCGCAGCTGCTCGGTGGTCAGCCGGCCGCCGTCGATGCGGACGCGCAGCATGAAGTACTTGTCGTCCAGCTCCTCCGGCTCCAGGATCGCGGTCTTGCCGCCGTCGATCCCGGGCTTGCGCTGGGTGTACAGACCCCACCAGCGCATGCGTCCGCGCAGGTCGTTCGGGTCGATCGAGTCGAAGCCCGTCTTGGAGTAGATCGTCTCGATGCGTGTCCGCACATTGAGACCGTCGTCGTCCTTCTTGAACTGCTCGTTGCCGTTGAGGGGGGTGTGGTGCCCGACGGCCCACTGACCCTCACCGCGGTGACGGCCGGTCTTGCGGCGCGCGGCGGCGGCTGCGGGCGTTTCGGGGGTGGCGGCCATGGCGGTACGTCCTTCTTCGGCGGCTCAAGGCAAGGGCAGGGGGAGCGGCGGCGTGACCCCTGCACGCTGAGCAGGTGTGGCCGAGGGCCGTGCCGGGTCCGGTTGTGCCGGTGGGCAGGGCGGAATTCAGCCGTCAGGGGGCTTGCGGAGGCCGTGCGGCCCCGGGGTCGACGCGTCCGCGGCAGCGGGGACGGCGGCGATGTGCGGCGGTTGCTGGTTCCGTCAGCGCGCCGGACAGATGGCGCTGGACATGCGGCCGAGGTCGACGTGCCGCCGACTCACCAAGGCAATTCCAGCTCCATTCATGGCGGAAGCGTGGCATGGCGCGATTGGAGGAGTCCACTACTGTCCACGATCCGGACGAAGTCGTCTCGTATCGTGGTACGGCGTGACGGGCGTCACGCCCGAACGGCCTCGGAGCCCCACCCCTGTGGGTTTCGGTCACCCGCCGGGGGCGGGTGACGGCGTCGCGGGGGCGACGTGCCGGAAGGGCATCGAGGTCTCGACACCCGCCGCCGAGGGCCCCTCGTCCCGCAGTCTGCCGAGCTCCCGGCCCGCCGGGGCCGTGGGGGGAGCGGAGGGGATCGAAGACGCGCCGGGGGGTACCGCGCCGTAGAACCCGCTTGAGACCACCCCGGCCGTGATCTCCAGTGGGGGCTGGGGGCGCGGCACATGGACGACGGCCCTCCACTTTCCGCTGCGCCGGTCGACCTGTGCAAGTTCGGCCGGCCACCCCGAACGCTCATCGGGTCGTCTGACCATCGCGAAGACGGTGGAATCGGGGTCGAGCCCGGTGACCGTCCCCTCGAAGTCGACGAGGACGGCCGGCGCGGGCGCGGCGGGATCGTCGTGCTCCCAGGCCCGGTGGATGCTCACCGAGGGCCCCTCGTCCGGGGCGGGCGTGGGCTCGGGTCGCGGCTCTCCCGGTGTCCGGGCGATGAGCGCCACGACGACGGCGGCCGCGGCGGTGACCAGGGCGCCCAGCAGGCCCTGCCAGCCGTGCAGCCTGGCGAACCCCGTACGCCCGCCGGCGGCGGCACCGGAACCCCGCGGTGGTCGCGATTCCTCGGAGGGCTCGCCGTCTTCGTCGGCCGGCTCTGGTGGAGGTGCGGCACTCATGACCCTCGCCCTACGTTCGACGGAAGCCCAGCATGCGCACAGGCGGCGCGCGCCCCTGGTGCACCGCGCCGCCCCGGGCGGGGCGAGTACCCCGACCGGTGGCACCCTCCCCGGCCGGGGACCCACGCGCACGGCCGGGGACCCACGCGCACGGCCCGGCCGGAGCCCGGCCGCGTGCGCCTCGTCGGCGTCTACGCGCCCGGCCAGGGGCCCGGCGTCGGGGTGGCCTGCTTCTCCTCCGTCTCCGTCCGGAAGACCTTGAAGCCGCGCCGCAGGTAGTTGTCCATGGCGGTCGGCCCGTCCTGGCTACAGGTGTGCACCCACACCCGGCGGGTGGGCGCGAGCTGCGGCCACCGCCGCGCCAGGTCCCACGCGCGGGCCGTGCCGAACGACAGCAGGTGCCCCCCGATCCGGCGGCCGCGGAAGTCCGGGAGGAGACCGAAGTACACGATCTCCACCACACCCTCGGGCTGCGGGTCGAGCTCGACATAGCCCGCCGGCGTGCCGCGCTCGTACGCCACCCACGTCTCCACCCCGGGCCGTCCCAACTGTCCCACCCACTGCGCGCGGGTCAGCGACAGCCGGTCCGTCCAGTGGATGTCCCCGCCCACCGAGGCGTAGAGGAACCGGCTGAACTCGGGCGAGGGCACTTCGGCCCGGGCGATCGTGATCTCCGGGCCGGGTACGGACGCCGGTACGAGGTCGTCCGGCGAGGTCATTTCCAGGGACCAGGTGGTCAGGGTGAACGTGCTCATGCGGCCAGGGAATCACATGCCGTCCGCGGCCCCCCGGGCGCCCGTCCCGCCCTGACGGGCCCTGACCACCGCCGGCGCCGTGGAATGCGGGAGCAACTGCGCGGGGACCGCCGGACGGACCAGCTCCACCTCCACGTCCTGTGCGAAGCGGTACGGCCGGTGCGTGAGCACCCCGGCGAGGTGGCGGCGCACCCGGGACATCTCCGCGCGGACCGTCACCGTCCGGCTCGGGTCCCCGAACAGCTCGGCGGCGAGTTCCGCCGCCGAGCGCCCGCGCGGGCTCTCGGCCAGCAGGAACAACAGCTCGGCGTGGCGCGGGCTCAGCTCCAGCGACCAGTTGCCCGCCGCCCCGTACACCGTCGCCGTCCACGACCCGGCCCTGCTGAGGTCCAGAACCACCCGGCTCGCCGCCCCAGCGCCGGCGCGCGACTCCTCGACCCGCAGCAGCCAGCCGCCCGGCAGCGGCTCGACCGCGCAGTGGCCCAACTGCGGCACCCATACCCGTCCCGGCCCGAACCCCTTCGGCAGCGGGACCCGGTCGGCCGGGGCCAATCCCGTCACGGCCGCCGTCCAGCCCTGCGGGTCCACGGCCATCGCCCGCCCCGGCAGCCGCGCCAACAGCGGGGCCGCGACCGCGCGCAGCCGTTCCAGGGACTCCAGGTGCCGGATGCGCAGCTCCCGCTCGGCGAGCCGGGCCACCGAGGTCACCCAGGCCAGCGTCGCCGGGTGCATGGTGGCCAGCGGGCCGCTGACGTCCACCACCCCCAGCAGGCGGCCGTCGCGGGGGTCGCGCACGGGGGCCCCGGCGCAGGTCCAGTCGTGATGGCTGGAGACGAAGTGCTCCGCCGAGAACACCTGCACGGGCCGCCGCGTCACCAGGGAGGTGCCCACCCCGTTGGTGCCGACCACCCCCTCCGCCCAGTCGGCGCCCACCGCGAACCCCAGCCGGTCGGCCCGGCGCAGGATCGAGGAGTGCCCCTCCCGCCACAGCAGCCGCCCGTCGGCGTCCGCGACGACCATGATGTGCAGGGCCTCGTCCAGCGCCGGCAGCAGGCCCTCGCGCAGCACCGGGAGGATCTCCCGCAGCGGCGACACCTGCCGCCGCTCCTCCGTCTCGGCGGCCGACAGCAGCCGCGAGCGCGCGTCGCGGTCCGGGTGCACCCCGCCGGCCAGCATCCGTCGCCAGGACTCGGCGATCTCCGGACGCGGGGCGGCCGGAAGGCGGGCCCCGGCCAGCGCGGCCGCCCGTACTCCCTTGAGCACACGCGCCGCCTCCCGCGCGTCCATGGCGGAGATGCGCGCCACATCGACCGTGCTGCCTGCGGTGTCGGCCACCGGAACCTCCCCGTGAACAGCCAAGGGGCTGGCTGTGTGACTGCTTCGACCGGTTCGACCGGTTCGACCGGTGAAGGGTTGCAACGGTCTGCAACCCTCGCCAATCTCCGGTCGCCCGACCGAAACTATCGGCACGCCGCCGAGCGGCGTGACAGCTCCTTCCTCGGGGCTTCTCGGACCAGGGGCGGCGCCGAGTCGGCGCGGCGCCGCCCCCGGTTCGGGGTCGGCGGGCACGGATCTTGGCGCGGAGCGGTTTGGGGACCGTTCCTAGCCGGTGATCCGGGCCCGTTCCACCACCGCACGCAGGTCCAGGCCGTACGGCAGCGTCCCGAAGGCCGTACCCCAGTCGCCGCCGAGGCGCGAGGCGCAGAACGCGTCCGCCACCTGCGCCGGGGCCCACCGCACCAGCAGCGACCCCTGGAGCACCAGGGCCATGCGCTCCACCACCCGCCGGGCGCGGCCCTCGATGCCCTCCAGGTCCGCGAGGTCCGTCAGCAGGTCCTTGATGGCCGCGTCCAGCCGGTGATCGGCGCCCCGGGCCAGGCCGACCTCCCGCAGGAACGCGTCCAGCGCCTGCGGCTCCCGCTGGAGGGCGCGCAGCACGTCCAGGGCCTGCACATTGCCGGACCCCTCCCAGATCGAGTTCAGCGGGGACTCGCGCAGCAGGCGCGGCAGGCCCGACTCCTCGACGTAGCCGTTGCCGCCCAGGCACTCCAGCGCCTCCGCCACCATCGGCGTGCACCGCTTGGTCACCCAGTACTTCGCCGCCGGTACCGCGAGACGCAGGAAGGCCCGCTCCTGCTCCGTACCGGCGTCGTACGCGGCCGCCAGGCGCAGGGTCAGCACGGTCGCGGCCTCCGACTCCAGGGCGAGGTCGGCCAGGACGTTGCGCATCAGCGGCTGCTCGACGAGCCGTGCTCCGAAAGCGGAGCGGTGCTCCGCGTGGTGGACGGCCTGCGTCAAAGCCTGGCGCATCAGCGACGCCGAACCGATCACGCAGTCCAGCCGGGTCGCCGCGACCATCTCGATGATGGTCCGGACCCCCCGCCCCTCCTCGCCGACCCGTCGCCCCCACGTCCCGTCGAACTCCACCTCGCTCGACGCGTTCGACTTGTTGCCCAGCTTGTCCTTGAGCCGCTGGATCGCGAAGACGTTGCGGGTCCCGTCCCCCAGCACCCGAGGCACCAGGAAGCACGTCAGCCCCCCGGGAGCCTGCGCCAGCACCAGGAAACCGTCCGACATCGGCGCCGAGCAGAACCACTTGTGCCCGGTCAGCACGTACTCGCCGGACGCGTCCAGCGGCTTGGCCACCGTCGTGTTCGCCCGTACGTCGCTGCCGCCCTGCTTCTCCGTCATGCCCATCCCGAAGAGCACGCCGGCCTTCTGTGCCGGGGGCCGCAAGCCCTCCTCGTACACGTGCGAGGTCAACCGGGGCTCCCACTCGGCGGCCAGCTCCGGGTCCGTGCGCAGCGCCGGCACCGCCGCGTGCGTCATCGAGACCGGGCAGCCGTGCCCCGACTCCGCCTGCGACCACAGGAAGAAACCCGCCGCGCGGCGCAGGTGCCCGGCCGGACGCCCCCACGCGTCGGTCAACCCGGACGTCACCGCGTGCCCCAGCAGCCGGTGCCACGCGGGATGGAACTCGACCTCGTCGATCCGGTTCCCGTACCGGTCGTGCGTACGCAACTCGGGCGGATTCCCGTTCGCCTGCGCCCCCCAGAGCTGGGCCTGCTCAGAGCCGGTCGCGAGCCCCAGGGAGGTGAGCTCCTCCCGTACCTCCCCGAGGAGCGCGACGGGAGCGCCCGCCAGGTGCCGCTCGACGCCCTCGGTCAGGGCCTGGTCGCCGGAGTAGGCGTTGTAGCCCACAAGGGGCGGAGCCTGATTGGTCACTGTGTGGGTGGTGGCTGCCATGCGGATACCGTAAGGACGTGCAGCCAGCAAAAGAAACACCCGAGCGGATCCCGGGGCGGCCGGGACGGCTCCACCGCGCCCGCGCGCTCTATCGCAACGTCTCCAAGCGCAAGATGGGCTGGCTGCTGCTCAAGGACACCGTCAACTCGTGCGTCGAGTACCGCATCCTGGGCCTCGCCGCCGAAGCGGCCTTCTTCACCCTCCTCTCCCTCCCGCCGCTCTTCGTGGGCCTCCTGGGCCTGATCGGGTACGTGGACGGCTGGACGGGCGGCACCTTCGTCGCCAGCATCGAGGAGAACATCCTGGGGGCCGTCGGCACGGTCCTGTCCGACCGGGGCGTCAGCGAGATCGCGAAGCCGATGCTGGACGACGTGACCCGGGGCGGCCGCCCCGACCTCATCTCGATCGGCTTCGCCTTCGCCCTGTGGTCGGGATCGCGGGCCGTCAACGTCTTCATCGACACCATCACCGTGATGTACGGCCTCGACGGACAGCGCGGCATCGTCAAGACCCGGCTGCTTGCCTTCCTGCTGTACGTGGTCGCGCTCGTGATCGGCGCGATCGTGCTGCCGCTGATGGTGGCCGGCCCCGACGCCGTGGTGCGGTGGGTGCCCTGGAGCACGGAGGTGATCGCGGTGCTGTACTGGCCGACGGTCACGCTGCTCTCGATCGTCTTCCTGACGACGCTCTACCACGTCTCCGTGCCCGTGCGCTCGCCGTGGATCGAGGACGTGCCCGGTGCGCTCGTCGCGCTTGCCATGTGGGTGCTCGGCTCGTTCCTGCTGCGTATCTACCTGACCAACGCCGTCGAGGGGCCGACGATCTACGGGTCCCTGGCCGCGCCCGTGGCCGTGCTGCTGTGGATCGGGGTCTCGGCCTTCGCCGTCCTCGTCGGCGCGGCCGTCAACGCGGCCATCGACCGCGTCTGGCCCTCGCTGGCCACGGCGGCGGCGCGCGAGGCGAACGAGCGGATGAGGGAGGCGGAGGCCGCCCGACTGGTCGCTCGGGCGGCGGCCTGGCGGGCGCTGGCCGAGGGGGAGTCCGAGGACGACGAGGACGCCGGAATGCCCTCGGAGTTCCCCGAGCGCTGGTCGAACTTCCTGCCTCCGGACGACTATTCGGCGCGCCTGCGCAAGCACTGACGGCGGACCGTCGCGAACGGGCCGGAAAAGAGTTGGCGTTGCCGGAAGCGACGTTGTTACGGTGAGCCCGTTCCCGCCGCACGCCGGGGGAACGGCCAGTTCGTGCATGACCCGGAGGTGAGTCCATTGATGACTGTCGTGACGCAGGGCGCTGCCCGCACTCGGAAGACCGTCAATGCCACCCCCGTGGCCTCCGGCTGACCACGTACCTCTCCGCGCGCCGCCGAGCGCGCGCTGCCGGGGCCACCCTGTGAAGGGTTCCCCTTGTCTTTCCCCGCTTCCCCCTCTTCCCCTTTCTCCTCCGACTCCTCCGCGGTCTCGTCTCCCGCGCAGGGGTGGGCCGAGTCCGGCCTCGCCGCCTTCGGCTGGGACGACGCCTGGGCGGCCGAGTTCGCCCCGTACGCGACGCGGGGCCTGCTGCCCGGCCGGGTCGTACGCGTCGATCGGGGCCAGTGCGACGTCATGACCTCGGACGGGGTCGTCCGCGCCGACACCGCCTTCGTCACCCCGCACGACCCGCTGCGGGTCATCTGCACGGGTGACTGGGCCGCCGTCGAGCCCGCCGGGAACCCCCGCTACGTCAAGGCGTACCTGCCGCGCCGGACCGCCTTCGTACGGTCCACCTCCTCGCAGCGCTCCGAGGGGCAGATCCTCGCCGCGAACGTCGACCACGCGGTCATCGCCGTCTCCCTCGCCGCGGAAGTCGACCTGGGCCGGATCGAGCGCTTCCTGGCACTCGCCTGGGAGTCGGGGGCGCAGCCGCTGGTCGTCCTGACCAAGGCGGACCTCGTACCCGACCCGACGGTGCTCGCCCACCTCGTCCGCGACGTGGAGACCACCGCCCCGGGCGTGCAGGTGCTGACCGTGTCCTCCCTGACCGGCGAAGGCACGGACGTGCTGGCCGCGGTCGTGTCGGGCGGCACGAGCGTGCTGCTCGGCGTCTCGGGGGCCGGGAAGTCGACGCTGGCCAACACGTTGCTGGGCGCCGACGTCATGGAGGTCCGACAGGCCCGGGAGGTCGACGGCAAGGGCCGGCACACCACGACGACGCGCAACCTGCTGGTGCTGCCGGGCGGCGGCGTGCTGATCGACACCCCGGGGCTGCGGGGCGTCGGACTGTGGGACGCGGAAGCGGGCGTCGGGCAGGTGTTCTCGGAGATCGAGGACTACGCCGCCGACTGCCGATTCCACGATTGCGCGCACGTCGCGGAGCCGGGGTGCGCGGTGTTGGCGGCGGTGGAGTCGGGGGCGCTGGCGGAGCGGCGGCTGGAGAGCTACCGGAAGTTGCTGCGGGAGAACCAGCGGATCGTGGCCAAGACGGACGCGAGATTGCGGTCGGAGATTCGGCGGGACTGGCGGATGAAGTCGGCCGAGGGCCGGGCGAACTATTCCGCGAAGCGGGGCGGCCGGGTCTGAGCGGGCCGGGGTGGGGGCAGGGGCTCAGGTGTCGGTCGGGTCCAGGCCCCAGGCGACGACGTGGGTCGGGTGGATGCGGATGACCTCCGGGCTGAAGTGGGGGCCCAGGGCGTGGGTGCCGACCTCCAGGGTGGCGTGACCGCGGATCTCGATGCCGCGTACGCGCCACGGGCGCGTGCCCACCAGGTCGTCGACGACCAGCGACACCTTCGGGTTCGCCCGTAGGTTGCGCCACTTCTTCGTCGTGCCCATCGACGCCCCGCCGACCAGGATCGTGCCGTCCTCCTGCGGAAAGAAACCCACCGGGTTCGCCTGCGGCTGCCCGGTGGGGTCCACCGTGGCCAGCCGGCCCAGCCGCTGGGAGCGGAGGTACGACAGCTCCGCCTCGCCGAAACCCTCGAAATCCGTGGTCGTCATACCGGCAGCCTCGCACCCCGGCCGCGACTTCGCACCGGAGACCACGCCCCTCGGCTCCCCGTCCGCCGGTCACGGGCCGTCCCCGGTGCGGCCGGTCACCTCCAGATCGCCGTCCGGGGTGCGCCGGGCGAGTCGGCCGGTGCGGAGGTGCCCGTCGGCGGTGAAGGAACGCGCGTCGAGGTCGGGCGCCCGGTAGTAGCCGCGCGGCGTGCAAGGACCGCGGACGAGGAGTTCGCCGGGCTCCCCGTCCGGCAGGTCCTTGCCGTCGACGTCGACCACACGGATCTCGTCGTCGGGCGAGAGCGGGCGGCCCTGCGTGGTGAGCGCGGTCGTGGCGGACGCGGTCTCGTCCGGATCGGCCGACCGGGTCAGGGTGAGCAGCCCCTCGGCCATGCCGAAGACCCGCTGGACGCGACAGCCTCAGGCCGTTCGGCGGTCGCCCGGTCCACCGGCGCGCCGACGACCTGCACCAGGCGCAGGCTGCTCGACTCGGACCGGGCCGTGGGAGGGGCTGCCGGCCAGAGCCGGGCGACAGCGGAGGGCACCGACGTGACGGTGACCCGCTCGCGGTCGATGACCGCCGCGCACGCGGTGGGCCCCGGGTCGTCGACCAGGACGACCGTGCCGCCGACGGAGAGGGTGCCGACGATGCCGGGGCCTCCCCACGCGAAGGTGAAGTCCCCCCGGGCCAGGGTGTGCAGCCGGCGGGCATCGGTGCCATTCGCCTCTCCCCGTGCCGGTCCCGCGCCTCTCTCCGTGCCGGTCCCGTCGACGCGGCCCCCGTACGCACGGGCCCGTCCCGCGCCTCGGCCCGGCGGGTGCCTCCCGCCGACGCATCCAACCCGTCAACGCGCCCGGCGGCAATGCGCTTTCCGGACCACGGGCGCCGCCGTCCCTCGGCGGAAGGTCCAATGAGCCCGGCCGGCCGGGAGGAACGTCCGGGCCGACGGGGCCTGTTGTCCCGGTCGGTGGCAGCCGCGCCGAGCGTCGCGCGCAGGCCTCCTAGGTGCGCAGCACCGCGCCCACCCAGGCCGCCGTCACCACCAGGCAGGCGAGCAACTCCACCAGTACGCTCGTCCCCACCGCCCGCATCACCGCCCGGACCGACGCGAGGGCCTCGCCGTGGGAGCCCAGGCGCCGGCGTTCGCTCAGGTAGACGCCGCCCACGAAGCCCGGTACGGCTCCCACCACCGGGATCAGGACGAAGCCGAGCAGTGCGCCCGTGCCCGCGTACACCACCATCCGGCGGTGGACGCCCACTCCCCGCAGCCGACGGGGCGGCAGGAGCCAGATCACCACCTGCACCACCAGGAACAATCCCGTCGTGGCCACCAGCAGCACCCACGCGACCGACGAGCGCTCGTGCAGGGCCCACCACATCACGGCGGCCCACACCAGCCAGGTCCCCGGGACGCCCGGGACCATGACCCCCAGCAGCCCGAGCAGCAACACCAGCCCCATCAGGAGCAGCTGAGGCAGATCCATCTGCTCAGCGTGACCGAACAGTACCTATCGGGCCACCCAGCCCCGCTCGTACGCGTACCACCCCAGTTGCAGCCGTGTCGTCACTCCGGCGAGTTCCATCAGGCCCTTGACCCGGCGCTGCACCGTGCGCAACCCCAGCTCCAGGTGCTTCGCCACACTCGCGTCCGTCATCCCCGCCAGCAACAGGCTCAGGATCTCCAGGTCGGTGGCGTCCGGGGTGTCCAGGGCCTGCTCCGCCGAGCCCGTCGCGCCCAGCCGCAGCGGCAGCGCCTCCCGCCACACCGCCTCGAACAGACCCGACAGGGACTGCAACAACCCCGACGCGTGCACCACGAGGGCCGTCGGCTCCGCGCCCGGCGCCGTCAGCGGCACCATCGCCAGACTCCGGTCCGCGATCACCAGCTTCGTCGGCACCCGCGGCGTGACCCGGACGTGCTCGCCGCGCGCCAGCGCCGTCGTCGCCTCGCGGATGCCCGTCGTCTGGGTCAGTACTTCCCGCTCGATGACGACCCGGTAGGACACCCCCCGGACGACTGCCCGCTCCTCCGCCTCGTTCTCCGAGCCCGTCACCACCTCCGGGCGGCTGTCGACCAGCGCGCACACCTCCTCCACCGCCCCCAGCTGGAGTTGCACGAACCGGTGGGCGACCGCGCTCGCGCCCGTCACCACCTCCACCAGGTCGTGCACGGCGGGCTCGGAGGCCTCCGCCCGGTACTCCTGCGCCAGCAGCGCCGCCGCCAGCTCCGCCCGCTCCAGTTCGTGCCGCTGCTGGGTCAGCAGCGCCCCGAGCGCCACTCCGGGCGGGGCCGCCACCCAGCGCCCCGGGCGGGCCGAGGACTGCGCCGCCAGGCCGTGGCGTTCCAGGTGCCGCAGCGCCCCCTCGGTCTGCCGCACCGGCAGCGACAGACGGTGCGCGAGATCGGGCACCTCCGCCGCGCCCAGCGCCACCAACGCGCGGTACGCCGACTCCTGACCCTCGTCCAGGCCTATCGCACCCAGCAACCCGTCCACCCACCCCTTCGTACCGTTCCTGGCGGGAAGCGGCCACGGCACGAACCCGCCGCCGACATCATCGCCGCACCACCCCGCCCTCTGCCAAGGTGAGGGCACCGAAGTAGAACATCCGCAGGCCACGAGCCCACTCCAGCGGGAGCCGGCCGTCGCCACCGAGGCGGACACACGGTCGCGGCGGCGCCCGCACCCCCGGACGGTCGAACGGAACGGCGGAATTCGCCGGCCCGTACGACGGGAGCGCGAGAGGCCCACCGGGCGGCGGCCCGGTGGGCCTCTTTCGTGCATTCGGCGTTTTCCGCCCCGGCGGGCGGCCGAGAATAGCGGCATGAGTCAGCGGCACGGGGACGACTGGTGGCAGAAGCTCTACGAGGACCAGGGCTCGGCACCCGAGCCCGATCCGGACGACACGCTGGACCACCGCTTCCACTCGGCGGTGGTGCTGGTGAAGGACGGGGACGGCGCCACCGCGGAGCAGGCCCCGCCGGGCCCCCTGCTGCCCGGACAACGCCGGGAGGCGGAGCCCGCGCCCCCGATCGAGGAGCCGCCGCCCGACCCGCGCCGGCCCGGGCCGACCGGCTACGCCCTGGGCGAGGTCACCGTGCCCCCGGCGCCGCCCGAGCCCCCCGTCGCACCGCAAGCCCCGTTGCCGCCCCCCGAGCCCCCCCTCCCGCCCGCGCCGCCCGCCGGACACGGCCTTCCGTTGCGGCGCCGGGGCGTACCCGGCGGCGCCTCCGCGGCGAACGGCCCCGCGCCGGTACGGAACGCCCCGGACCTGGCCCCCGAAGCGCGGCCCGACGCCGAACCGTCGGACCACGACCCCGCCGGCCGCCCCGACGTACACCACCTCGGCGACCGGGCCCCCACCTACGCGCCCGAGCCGGGCGCGCTGCCCGAGGCGGACCCCGCCGCCCTGGGCGACCTGACCCCCGACACCGTCCTCGAAGGCGCCCGCTACGCCGGCTACACGCTGCGCGCCACCTCGCTGCGCGGGGACTCCGCCCGGTTCCGCGGCGAGGCCCGCCGGGACTTCCTGCTGACCGCCCGCTTCGGAAGCGGCGACGACGCGCTGGTCCTCGTCGCCCTGGCGGGCGGGGACCGGGCCGCGCCCGGCGCCCGGGAGGCCGCGGCCGAGCTGTGCCACTCCGTCGCGGCGGCCGTCGGGCGGAGCAGGCAGCGGCTGGCCGAGGACATCCGCGCCGGCAGCCGCGAGGCCCTGCGCTCCGGGCTCCAGCGCCTCACCGACCGGGGCTACGGACGCCTGCGGGCCCGCGCCGCGGAACTCGGGCTCACGGAGGAGGGCTATACCGCCGGACTGCGCGGGCTGCTGCTCCCGGTGGACCCGAGATGCCGCACACGGGTGTCCTTCGGCGCGGGCGCGGGCGGGTTCTTCCGGCTCCGGGACGGCCAATGGCAGGACCTGGAACCGGAGGACACGGCGCATCCCGCGGTGGACGCCGCCGGGGGCTTCCGCTTCCGCGCCTCCATCGCCCGGTCCGGCGACACCCTGCTCCTCTGCTCGGGTGGTCTCGCGGCGCCCATGCGCGAGGAAGGGCTGCTCCCGGCCGAACTCGCCGCCCGCTGGTCGCGGGCCGAACCGCCCGGCCTCGCGGCGTTCCTCGCGGACGCACAGCTCCGCCTGAAGGGCTACGCCGACGACCGCACGGCCGCCGCGGTCTGGGAGGCGTAACGGGACGGTCCGTGCGTGGATGGGAGGCGCACCCGCATCGCCGAACCGGAGAGGCGCCCCTTCCATGGCCAAGCAGAACGTGGCGGAGCAGTTCGTCGACATCCTGGTGCGCGCGGGCGTGCGGCGGATGTACGGCGTCGTCGGCGACAGCCTGAACCCGATCGTGGACGCGATCCGCCGGACGGACGCCATGGAGTGGATCCAGGTCCGCCACGAGGAGACCGCCGCCTTCGCCGCCGGCGCCGAGGCGCAGATCACCGGTCGGCTCGCCGCCTGCGCCGGCTCTTGCGGCCCCGGAAACCTGCACCTGATCAACGGCTTGTACGACGCCCACCGCTCGATGGCCCCGGTGCTGGCGCTCGCCTCGCACATCCCGTCCGGCGAGATCGGTCTCGGGTTCTTCCAGGAGACCCACCCCGACAGGCTGTTCACCGAGTGCAGCCACTACAGCGAGCTGATCTCCAACCCCAAGCAGATGCCACGGGTGTTGCAGAGCGCCATCCAACACGCTGTCGGCCGCAGCGGCGTCGGAGTCGTCTCCCTGCCCGGCGACATCGCCTCCCTGCCCGCTCCCGAGAAGACGGTCGAGCACGCCCTGGTGACCGCGCGGCCGACCGTACGGCCCGGCGACGGCGAGATCGAGAAACTGGTCCGGCTGATCGACGAGGCGGACCGGGTCACCCTCTTCTGCGGCAGCGGCACCGCGGGGGCGCACGCCGAGGTCATGGAGTTCGCCGAGCGGGTCAAGGCCCCGGTCGGGCACGCCCTGCGCGGGAAAGAGCACATTCAGTACGACAATCCCTTCGACGTGGGAATGAGCGGGCTGCTCGGCTACGGCGCGGCCTACGAGGCCACCCACGAGTGTGACCTGCTGATCCTGCTCGGCACCGACTTCCCGTACAACGCCTTCCTCCCCGACGACGTGAAGATCGTCCAGATCGACATCCGCCCCGAACACCTCGGCCGGAGGTCGCGGTTGGAACTCGCCGTCTGGGGCGACGCACGGGAGACCCTGCGCGTGCTGAACGCCCGGGTCCGCGCCAAGACGGACCGCCGCTTCCTGGACCGGATGCTCAAGAAGCACGCGGACGCGCTGGAGGGCGTGGTCAAGGCGTACACGCGCAAGGTGGAGAAGCACACCCCCATCCACCCCGAGTACGTCGCCGCCGTCCTCGACGAACTGGCTGACGAGGATGCCGTCTTCACCGTGGACACGGGCATGTGCAACGTGTGGGCGGCGCGCTATCTTTCGCCGAACGGCAAACGGCGCATCATCGGTTCCTTCAGCCACGGCTCCATGGCCAATGCCCTTCCCCAGGCCATCGGAGCGCAGTTCACGGACCGCGGTCGTCAAGTGGTCTCGATGTCGGGTGACGGCGGATTCTCGATGCTGATGGGAGATTTCCTCACCCTGGTGCAGTACGAGCTGCCCGTCAAAGTGGTCCTCTTCAACAACTCGTCCCTCGGAATGGTCGAGCTGGAAATGATGGTTTCCGGCCTGCCCTCGTACGGAACCACGAACCGGAACCCGGATTTCTCCGCCATCGCCCGGGCGGCGGGTGCCTACGGGGTCCGCGTGGAGAAGCCCAAGCAGCTCACAGGCGCTTTGCGGGATGCGTTTCGGCACAAGGGGCCCGCTCTGGTGGACATCGTGACCGACCCCAACGCCTTGTCGATTCCCCCGAGGATCAGCGCCGAAATGGTGACGGGTTTCGCTCTTTCCGCCGGCAAGATCGTGCTGGACGGAGGAGTGGGCAGGATGGTTCAGATGGCGCGATCCAACCTGCGCAACGTGCCGCGCCCCTGAGCCCGCAGGAGTGCGGATTGCCCCGGCGGGCATGCATCCCGTAGACCTGTTCGAGAGTACGGGTCCATTCGGAGAGGCGAAGACGGGGGAGGTACATCGCCGTGCGGGTGGGGGCGAAGACCGGAAAGCAGTGGAGGAGAGGGCGGCCGGTGCCGCGCGAACCGTCCGCCGAGGGCGGCGAGGCGAGGGACGTGCCGGAGATCGTCCACAGCGTACGCCGGGCGGATCTCAAGGCCGTGGGGGATGTGCGCAGATCGCTGCGGGAGTTGATGCGCCACCGGTGTCGGGCGGACGCCACCGAGGTGGCGGAACTGTTGATCACCGAACTCGTCACCAACGCCCTCGTCCACACCGAACAGGGCGCGGAGGTGTGCGCGTCCATCGACGAAGCCCGGCTGCGGGTCGAGGTCCGCGACTACGCCGCCCGCCGGCCCCGGCCGTACGTACCGTCCGCCGACGACGGTACGCACGGCAGGGGACTGGTCCTGGTGCAGGCGCTGGCCGACGACTGGGGCGTGGACGCGCTCGCCCCGGGAGCGGGCAAGGTGGTCTGGTTCGAACTCGACGCCTGAGCGCCGGTCCGGGCGCGCGGGCGTCCGGACCGGCCCCGGTGTGTGCGATCAGCCGAACTGTTGCTCCAGATCCTTGAGTTTGCGCTCCAACGAATCGAGCCGGGGAATCGTCTGGGTGTCGTCCTCTGCGGTCAGGTCGACCGTGCGCGGACCGGCCGGATCAGCCGATTCGGTTCCGGTCACGGCTTGCAGGGAGGGCCGGCGTCGCAGGGGCAACTGCTCCGCTTCCGATATGGCCGGCTCCGCGCCGACCGGCGCGGAGCCCGACCCGGGGACCAGCCCCGGCAGTTCGACCTGGCGACCGCGCGAACGCCCGAACGCCCTGTTCTGCCGGCCCAGCGCCTTGATGCGCGCCCGGTCGAGCCGGTTCTGGTCGCGCCTGCGGTGCCGGTCCTGCTCCTTCTCGCGCTTGTCCTCGCGCACTTCGTCCACGGCCTCGTCGAGGGTGCGGACCCCCTCCAGCAGCATGAGCGACCACGCGCCGAAGGTCTCGCGGGGCGCCCGCATCCAGCGGACCATCCGGATCTGCGGCAACGGCCTCGGGATCAGACCCTGTTCGCGCAGCGCCGCCCGGCGCGTCTGCTTGAGGGCCCGGTCGAAGAGGACGGCCGCGGAGAGCGACATCCCGGCGAAGAACTGGGGGGCGCCGTCGTGGCCGCTGCCGCGGGGCGCGTGCACCCAGTTGAACCAGGCCGCCGCGCCCGCGAACAGCCAGACCAGCATGCGCGAGCCGAGCGCCGCGTCGCCGTGGCTCGCCTCGCGGACCGCGAGCACCGAGCAGAACATCGCGGCGCCGTCGAGGCCGAAGGGGACGAGGTACTCCCAGCCCCCGGAGAGGTTCAGGTTCTGCCGGCCGAAGCCGACCAGCCCGTGGAAGGAGAGGGCGGCGGCGACGGCCGCACAGCAGAACAGCAGCACGTAGGAGGCGGTGCCGTAGACGGCTTCCTTGCGCCGCCGCCGCTCCTCGCTGCGCTCCCAGGTGTCCTCGGCCGCTGCCTTCTCGCTCTCGCGCTTGCCCCGGGCCAGTACCGCCACTGCCGCAAGTACGCCCAGGATCAACAGGCCGCCGGGCAGCAGCCAGTCCAGCGATATGTCGGTCAGTCTCATGCGGATGTCCTTGCCTCGCGTATGCGGCTTTCCGGGCGCCATAGTGGCGCAGCCGGTCGGTCGCGCACGCGGGTTTCGGGCCAAGTGGACGCCTTCGGGGGGTGGCGCACGCCGGATAGGGTGTTGTGATACGAACTGGCGTGCGTGCGAGCGGGTTTGAGTTCGAATGAAGGTCACCCGCATGGGTGGGTTTGCGCCCGGCCCCGCCGGCGCCGGGCGGGCCGCGAGGGTCAGGCCGTCGCCGTGAGGCGGGTGACGCGGGACGCGTCACAGGTGCGGGGACAGGTCAGACAGGTGTCCTCGGGCCGGATGGTGTAGAAGAGGCAGCACCCGGCGCGGTCGCGGGTGGGCAGCGGTGCGCCGTCGGGACCGGTGAGCGTACGGAAGCCCGCGCCCCCGGGGTACGGGGCGGTCGAGCCCGGCAGCAGTGCCTCCAACTCGGCCCGGGCCCGCTCCTCCTCGCCGAGCAGTTGCCCGGCGTACCAGAGGCCCTCGACCACCTCGTCGGTCACCATCCCCCACAGCGCGCGCCGACCGCGCCGCATCCGGGGGCCGAAACCTTCCAGCACGGGGCCGAGGTGTGCGGCCACGGCGTCCCGCACCTCTCGGCGCAGGGCGTCCTCGTCGGGTACGACCCGGGCTCCCGGGAGGACGGCCGCCGGATCGTCGGGGAGGCAGGCGAAACCGTCGATCTCGACGCCGAGACGGCCGTGCTCGCGGTGGAACGCCACCCGGGCCGGGCGGGGAACGCGGCGGTGCAGGAACCACGGCACGGTCACGAGCAGGCAGGCCGGCCAGGCGTAGCGGTGGAAGCCGAAGCCGGCGACGACATCGGGTCGGCCGGGGCGGCCGTAGTCCCGGAGCACCTGGGCGGCGTCCCAGGCGAGGTAGGCGTCGAGGGCGGGGCCGCCGGCCGCGAGCTCGTCGGCGCCGATCCACCCCGCCCCGCGGGGCAGCGGCTCCTGGGGGGCGAACTCGCCGATCTCCACGGAGGGGCAGACCTCGGCGAGGCGTCGGTAGGCGGCAGTGACGGCCGAGGTCGGAAGGGGCATGGCGGCACACCGATCGCTGATCGTCAGAGGTAAGCCTTACCTTACTCGATCAGCCAGGGCGGCGCGTCGAGGGGAGGGCCGACCGTGTCGCCTATTCTCGGATCGGAGCAGTCGGAGCAGGTCGAGACCCCGGAGGAGGACCGAGTGCACGAAACGGCCCATGACCGGGTGTCGGACGAGACGCCCCGGGAGGCGGCCCCGGAGACGGCCCCGGACCGGGCCCCCGAGGCGGTCCGGGAGACGATTCCCGCGCAGAAGGTGCGCCGCCATTCGGTGCGCGGCCAGGTCCTGGACGCATTGCGCGCCGCGCTGGTCGACGGAGAGCTGGTGCCCGGCGAGATCTACTCGGGGCCGGCTCTGGGCGAGCGGTTCGGGGTGTCCCCGACGCCCGTGCGCGAGGCGATGCAGCAGTTGGCGCTGGAAGGGGCGGTGGAATGCCTCCCGAACCGGGGGTTCCGGGTGCTGAGCCGCAGCCCGCAGGCGCTGGCGGAGCTGGCGGAGGTGCGGGCGCTGTTGGAGGTACCGGTGATGCTGAGGCTGGCGCGGGACGTGCCGGCGTCCGCCTGGGCCCGGTTGCGGCCGGCCGCCGCGGCCACGGGAGAGGCGGCGCGGGCCGGTGACCTCGCGGCCTACGGGGAGGCGGACCGGGCGTTCCACCGGGCGGTGCTCTCACTGGCGGGCAATGACCAGCTCGTGCGGTTGACGGAGGAGCTGCACCGGCGGGCGATGCTGCCGCTGCCGGGGGCCCCGCGGGTTCGGCAGGCGGAGCTGGTGGCGGACGCGGCGGAGCACGCGGCGCTGCTGGAGGCGTTGATCGCGGGGGAGGTGGGAGCGGTGGAGTCCCTGGTACGGGAACATTTCGTGGGGACGGCCGACTGACACCCCCTCCGGCGCCCCGCCTCGATCGCCGGCGGGGCTGGATTGGGTCGGCCGGGGCGGAGGGGCCGCCTCGTGCCCGGCCGGGTTGGTTCGTTGAGCGGCTCTGGCTGCGCCGGGTTTTCGGGGCTGCGCCCCGGGTCCTGCGCCTCGATCGCCGGCGGGGTTGGATTGGGTCGGCCGGGGCGGAGGGGCCGCCTCCTGCCCGGGCGGGTGGCGCGGCCGGTGCCGCAGGCGTCGGTGGCGGGGGGTCAGGCCGGGCTGGGGTGGAGTTGGTCGGCCAGCCAGGTGGGGATGCCGCCCAAGAGGTGGAACAGGCGGCGGGCCTCCGCGCGCAGGCGGGTCGCTTCCGGTTCCGGTTCGGCTTCGGCCAGGGCCGCGAGGGCGGGGGCCGTGCCGATCAGGAAGCCGAGTTCCTCACGGATGCGCAGGGACTCCGCGAAGCCCTCCCGGGCCTCCGCCACCTCGCCGTCCCGCAGGGCAAGCGCCGCCAGGTGGCGCCACGTGAAGGACAGCAGCAGGGTGTCCCCTTGCGCCGCGGCCCCCGCGTGGGCCCGGTGGTAGGCCGGGCGGGCCGCCTCCGGGGCGTCCGCCAGGTGCTCGGCGACCAGGCCCCGCCGGAAGTCCAACAGCGGACGGCTCCGGGACCCGGGCGACAGCAGCGCCGCCGCCCGACCCAGCGCCGAACGGGCCTCGTCCGCCCGGTCGCGCACGCCGAGCACCGTCGCGGCGTAGGCCAGTTGGCCCCGCTCACACGCCGCCGCGCCCCGCTCCTCGTCGCCCTGGGCCACCGCCTCCGCGATACGCAGGGCGTCCTCCGCCTCGGCCCAGCCCTGGCCCGTGAACAGGCACCGCTCGACCAGCAGCGCGGCCCGCTGAACGGCCGCCCGCGCGTTGCCCGCGTGCGGCGTCAGCAGGGCCGCCGCGTCCGTCCAACAGCCGCGCGAGCGCAGCCGCCATATCGCCCGCTGGAGGGGGTCTTCTCCCCCCGTGGATCCCGCACCGGACATGGCGGTGTCCGCCACATTGCCCTCCCCAAAGCAATCGAGCAGCACGTCGTGGAGCCCTGGGGCGAAATGAGAGCACGAATCCACGGCTCCGGCCAAGGGGTCGGGTGAACTCTTTCACAAAGTCCGGACGGCTCGTCAGCCGTCACCCACCCGCCCCTGGCGCGTTTTCCACGGTGCCGCCCCGGCGACGGCCGGATACGAGCCGCTGCCGGCCGGGCGACGACCGCGTGTACGGCCGTGTGGCGGCTCAGCTCATGCGCAGCGCCAGGAAGAAGTCCAGCTTGTCCTCCAGCCGGGAGAGGTCACGCGCCGTCAACTGCTCGATTCGCCCGACCCGGTAGCGCAGCGTGTTGACGTGCAGGTGCAACCGGGTCGCGCACCGGGTCCATGAGCCGTCGCAGTCGAGGAAGGCCTCCAGGGTCGGGATCAGCTCGGCCCGGTGCCGGCGGTCGTAGTCCCGCAGCGGGTCCAACAGCCGCGCCGTGAAGGCGCGCCGGACGTCGTCCGGGACGAAGGGCAGCAGCAGGACGTGCGAGGCGAGCTCGTGGTGGCCCGCGGCGCACACCCGCCCCGGGCGGGCGGCGGCGACGCGGCGTGCGTGCCGGGCCTCTTCCAGCGCCCCGCGCAACCCCTCGGCGGAGTGCACGGCCGCGCTGACGCCCAGCGTGAGCCGCCCGTCGTCGGCCAGTCCGGCCGCAAGGGGCTCCCGTACGGTCGCCAGCAGCTCGTCGGCGTGGAGCGCCGCGTCGGGACCCTTCTCCTCCCCGGGCTCCCCGGGCAGCGCGGGCAGCGGTACGAGGGCGATGGCCTCGTCACCCGCATGGGCCACCGCGATCCGGTCGGACGGCTCCGGCCCCGACAGCGACGGGTCGACCAGGATCTCCTCCAGCAGCGACTGCGCGACCGGGCCCCCGGCGATGTCCCCGTTGTCCCAGTCGACCCGGGCCACGACCACCTGCCAGTGCGGGGCGGCGCCCAGCCCCGGCAGCAGCACCGGCGCGGCCACCCGCAGGCGGGCGGCGATCTCGGCCGGCGGGGCACCCGTCTGGACCAGCTCCAGCACCTCCTGGGCCAGGCGGCGACGCACCGTGCGGGCCGCGTCCCGCCGGTCCCGCTCGACGGCGATCAGCTGGGTGACGCCCTGGAGCAGGTCGAGCCGCTCGGCGGGCCAGTCGCCGGCGTCGGCCTCGACGGCGAGCAGCCAGTCGGAGAGAACGCTTTCGCGAACGTCGCGCGTGACGGCGCCCGGTGCGCGGCCGTGTCCCCTGATCGGAAACAGCGAGTAGGTAATACCCTGGAGCGAGATCCGGTGGGGTCCCCTGCGGCCCGTCCGGACCGCCGCGAGGTGCTCGCTCGCAAGCGTCGCGCAGACGCCCGGCGTCAGCGGCTCGCCCGCCCCGGCGATCTGCCGGCCGGTGGGGGAGAGCACCCAGGCCCGGAGATCGAGGTCCGTGGTGAGCAGATCCAGCACCACGTCGGGGCCGCCACCGGCCGGACCCGATGTCATCAGGCGGCGGTGCCGGTCCACGACCGCCGCCAGGTCTCCGGCGCGTTCGCCGGAAACCTGGCGCACCACGTATTCCGTGATCGTCGCGAACGCAACGTCCTCGTTCACCGCGAACAGGGGGAGCCGGTTGCGCAGACAGGCCGAAACCAGATCGTCGGGGATGTCCCCCAGTTCCGCCTCGCCGGCGGCGAGCCCGGCGACCCCCGCGCTCGCAAGGATTCGTACGAAAGGCTCGGAGTCGGCTGAATTTCTTCGCCACGCGAGGCCGGTCAGGACAAGTTCGCCTCCGGAGAGGTATCGGCTGGGATCCCTCAGGTCGGTCGTCATGACCCCGCGGACCGTCCGGTCGAGTTCTTCCTCGCCGCCCAGCAGCCGCAGCCCCAGCGCCTCGGTTTCCAGCAGTGCGCGCAGCCGCATGATGTCGCCGCCGATCTGTCTCGATGTTGCCGTTGGAAATCGGGCAGGTCGTCGCATCCTGCCTTTCATACGAATCTACAAGACGAGGGAGGTCGTCAGCCAACTCCTTCATGGTTTCGGTGACTGCACCCGAAGGACGCGCGGCCGGTGTACTGGCTCCACACCGCGTTAACAACACGTGAACGACCGGTCGAGGGTCCCCTGGGTCGCCTGGCTTGAAGTGAACGACACGACGAACGAATGAAGAGAGCCGCTCATGGACTTCCTTCGCCCCGCAAGCTGGGAGGAGGCACTCGCCGCCAAGGCCGAGTACCCCACAGCCGTGCCGATCGCGGGTGGCACCGACGTCATGGTCGAGATCAACTTCGACCACCGTCGGCCGGAGTACCTCCTCGACCTGAACCGCGTCGCCCGGCTGGGCGAGTGGGAGGTCGGCGAGGACGTGGTGCGTCTGGGCGCTTCCGTCACGTACACGCAGATCATGGAGAACCTCCGTACGGAGCTGCCCGGCCTCGCGCTCGCCTCGCACACGGTCGCGTCCCCGCAGATCCGCAACCGCGGAGGCGTGGGCGGCAACCTCGGTACCGCCTCGCCGGCCGGTGACGCCCACCCCGCGCTGCTCGCGGCCGGCGTGGAGGTCGAGGTGGAGTCCGTACGCGGGTCCCGTCTGATCCCGATCGACGCCTTCTACACCGGCGTCAAGCGCAACGCGCTGGCCCCCGACGAGCTCATCAAGACCGTTCACATCCAGAAGGCGGACGGCCCCCAGCAGTACTCCAAGGTCGGGTCCCGCAACGCGATGGTCATCGCCGTCTGCGCCTTCGGCCTGGCCCTGCACCCGCGGACCCGTACGGTCCGCACCGGCATCGGATCGGCGGCGCCGACCCCGATCCGCGCGAAGGTCGCCGAGGAGTTCCTGAACGCCGCGCTCGAAGAGGGCGGCTTCTGGGAGTCCGGCAAGGTCATCACCCCGTCGATCGCCAAGCAGTTCGGTGAACTCGCGGCCGGGGCGGCCAACCCGATCGACGACGTCCGGGGTACGGCGAAGTACCGCCGGCACGCCGTCGGCATCATGGCTCGCCGGCAGCTCGTCTGGACCTGGGAGCAGTACCGCGGTACCGGAAACGGCCGCCCGCTCGAAGGGGCTGCGTAATCATGCGTGTCAATTTCACCGTCAACGGTCGGCAGCAGGAAGCGGACGACGTCTGGGAGGGCGAGTCCCTCCTGTACGTCCTGCGCGAGCGCCTCGGTCTGCCGGGTTCGAAGAACGCCTGTGAGCAGGGCGAGTGCGGCTCGTGCACCGTCCGCCTCGACGGCGTGCCGGTCTGTTCCTGTCTCGTCGCCGCCGGTCAGGTGGAAGGTCGCGACGTCGTGACCGTCGAGGGGCTGGCGGAGTTCGCCAAGCAGCGCGCGGAGCACGGCCACGGCGGCGCCTGCGCCCCCGGGGGCTGCGGCGACAAGGGCGTCGCCCTGGACGAGGCCAAGCGGTGGTCCGCGCGGGGTTCCGACTCCCGGACCGGCGAGGGCGCCCCGCTCTCCACCGTCCAGCAGGCGTTCATCGACGCGGGCGCCGTCCAGTGCGGTTTCTGCACCCCGGGCCTCCTGGTCCAGGCCGACGCGCTGCTGGAGGAGAACCCCTCCCCGTCCGACCAGGACATCCGCGAGGCCCTGTCCGGCAACCTCTGCCGCTGCACGGGCTACGAGAAGATCCTCGACGCGGTCCGCCTCGCGGCCGCCCGCCAGGAAGAGGTGGTCTGACCATGGGGCAGAACACCCGCACGGTCCCGGCCGGCGCGCCGACCAACGTCAGCCAGAAGCACGCGAAGGGCGGCATCGGCGAGTCCGTCCTGCGCCCGGACGGCACCCTCAAGGTCACCGGTGAGTTCGCGTACTCCTCGGACATGTGGCACGAGGACATGCTGTGGGGCCAGACCCTGCGCAGCACCGTCGCCCACGCCGAGATCGTCTCCATCGACATCTCCGAGGCGCTCGCCATGCCCGGCGTCTACTCCGTGCTGACCTACGACGACCTGCCGGCCGAGACGAAGAACTACGGCCTGGAGATCCAGGACACCCCGGTCCTCGCCCACGGTCGCGTCCGTCACCACGGTGAGCCGGTCGCCCTCGTGGCGGCCGACCACCCGGAGACCGCCCGCCGGGCGGCCGCCAAGATCAAGATCGACTACCGTGAGCTGCCGCTCGTCACGGACGAGGCCTCCGCCCTCGCCCCCGACGCGCCGCTGATCCACGAGGGCCGCGACGACCACCACAGCGCCCACGTCCCGCACCCGAACATCGTGCACCGCCAGCCGATCGTCCGCGGCAACGTGGAAGAGGCCCGCAAGCGCGCGGACGTCATCGTCGAGGGCGAGTACACCTTCGGCATGCAGGACCAGGCCTTCCTCGGCCCGGAGTCCGGTCTGGCCGTGCCCGCCGAGGACGGCGGTGTCGACCTCTACGTGGCCACCCAGTGGCTGCACTCGGACCTCAGGCAGATCGCCCCCGTCCTCGGTCTCCCCGAGGACAAGGTGCGCATGACGCTCTCCGGCGTCGGCGGTGCCTTCGGCGGTCGCGAGGACATCTCGATGCAGATCCACGCCTGTCTCCTGGCCCTGGCCACGAACAAGCCGGTCAAGATCGTCTACAACCGGTTCGAGTCGTTCTTCGGGCACGTGCACCGCCACCCGGCGAAGCTCCACTACGAGCACGGGGCCACCAAGGACGGCAAGCTCACGCACATGAAGTGCAGGATCGTCCTGGACGGCGGCGCCTACGCGTCGGCCTCCCCGGCGGTCGTGGGCAACGCGTCCTCCCTGTCGGTCGGCCCGTACGTCCTCGAAGACGTGGACATCGAGGCGATCGCCCTCTACACCAACAACCCGCCCTGCGGCGCGATGCGCGGCTTCGGCGCCGTCCAGGCCTGCTTCGCGTACGAGGCCCAGATGGACAAGCTCGCCGCGAAGCTGGGCATGGACCCGGTCGAGTTCCGGCAGCTGAACGCCATGGAGATGGGCACGATCATGCCCACCGGGCAGGTCGTGGACTCCCCGGCCCCCGTCGCCGAGCTGCTGCGCCGGGTCAAGTCCCGCCCGCTGCCGCCCGAGCGCCAGTGGGAGACGGCCGGGGAGGGCGCGGACATCCGCGCCCTGCCGGGCGGCCTGTCCAACACCACCCACGGCGAGGGCGTCGTCCGCGGCGTCGGCTACGCGGTCGGCATCAAGAACGTCGGCTTCTCCGAGGGCTTCGACGACTACTCCACCGCCCGCGTGCGCCTGGAGGTCGTCAACGGCGAGCCCGTCGCGATGGTCCACACGGCCATGGCGGAGGTCGGCCAGGGCGGCGTCACCGTCCACGCCCAGATCGCCCGTACGGAGCTGGGCGTCACGCAGGTGACCATCCACCCGGCCGACACCCGGGTCGGCTCCGCAGGGTCCACGTCCGCCTCGCGGCAGACGTACATGACCGGTGGCGCGGTGAAGAACACCTGCCAGGCCGTCCGCGAGGCCGTCCTGGAGATCGGCCGCCGCAAGAACGGCTCCTACCACCCCGCGTGGGCGACCGCCGAGCTGCTCCTGGAGGGCGGCAAGGTGGTCACCGACGGCGGCGAGGTCCTCGCGGACATCGCCGACGTCCTGGAGGGCGAGGACGCGATCGACCTGGAGCTGGAGTTCCGGCACCGGCCGACCGTCCCGTTCGACCTGAAGACAGGCCAGGGCAACGGACACGTCCAGTACACCTTCGCCGCGCACCGCGCGGTGGTGGAGGTGGACACCGAGCTCGGCCTCGTCAAGGTCATCGAGCTCGCCACCGCCCAGGACGTCGGCAAGGCGCTGAACATGCTCTCCGTGGTCGGCCAGATCCAGGGCGGTACCACCCAGGGCCTGGGCGTCGCGATCATGGAAGAGATCATCGTGGACCCGAAGACCGCGAAGGTGCGCAACCCCTCCTTCACGGACTACCTGATCCCGACCATCCTCGACACCCCGACCATCCCGGTCGACGTCCTGGAGCTCGCCGACCCGAACGCGCCGTACGGCCTGCGCGGAATGGGCGAGGCCCCGACCCTCTCGTCCACGCCGGCCGTCCTCGCGGCGATCCGGCAGGCGACCGGTCTGGAGCTCAACAAGACGCCGATCCGCCCGGAAGCCCTCACCGGCACCCTCTAGGACGGCACGGTCCGGGGCCGCGAGGTCCCGGACCCCCACAGACTCTCCGGGCGGTGTGACATCGGGAACGTCACACTTCCAGCCGCACCGCCCGGAGTACGAGCCGGAACACCTCGGACCGCACCGCTCGCGGCCCGCCCCACCGGCGGCACCCCCACGCAGTACCCGCAGTACCCAGTACCCGCAACACCGCAGTAACCATCGCGTCGCCTCGGGCCGTCACCCCGGGTCGTGCAGCCAACGCACCATCCCAAATCCCGCGATCTCCAATCCCCATGCGGGTGCCCCTTTGAACCTTGGGAGTTAGGCACCATGACCCAGTCGTCTGTGGAGCCCAAGACCACCGCGGATGAGGCCGGCGACGGCTCTCGTACCCCCGCCGGGCGTTCTTGGCTCGACCGGTACTTTCACATAACCCACAGAGGGTCCAACGTCGGCAATGAGATTCGTGGCGGCGTCACGACCTTCATGGCCATGGCGTACATCCTCCTGCTCAACCCGCTGATCCTCTCCGGCAAGGACGTCGCCGGAGACACCATGAGCCAGAAGGCCCTGATCACGGCCACGGCCTTCGCCGCGGCCCTGACCACGCTCCTCATGGGCTTCGTCGGCAAGGTGCCGCTCGCCCTCGCGGCCGGCCTGTCGGTGTCGGGCGTGCTGTCCTCGCAGGTGGCGCCGCAGATGACCTGGCCGCAGGCCATGGGCATGTGCGTGATGTACGGCGTCGTGATCTGTCTCCTGGTCGTCACCGGCCTCCGCGAGATGATCATGAACGCGATCCCGCTCGCGCTCAAGCACGGCATCACGATGGGCATCGGCCTCTTCGTTGCCCTGATCGGTCTCTACAAGGCCGGCTTCGTCGGCAACGGCCCGGAGTTCGCTCCCCCCGTCAGCCTGGGCGCCGCCGGTCAGCTCTCCGGCTGGCCCGTCTTCGTCTTCTGCCTGACCCTGCTGGCCATCTTCATGCTCCAGGCCCGCAAGATCCCCGGCGCGATCCTGATCGGCATCGTCGGCGGAACGGTGGTCGCGGCGATCATCAACGCCGTGGCGAACGTCGACCCGAAGGCCTGGAAGAACGGCGCGCCCGAGCTGTCCGGCTCCGCCATCTCCATGCCCGACTTCTCGCTCTTCGGCAAGGTCGAGTTCGGCGGCTGGGGCGACGTCGGCGTCATGACGGTCGGCATGATCGTCTTCACCCTCGTCCTCGCCGGTTTCTTCGACGCGATGGCCACCATCATCGGCGTCGGCACCGAGGCCAAGCTCGCCGACGACCAGGGCCGCATGCCGGGCCTGTCCAAGGCCCTGTTCATCGACGGCGCCGGTGGCGCCATCGGTGGTCTGGCGGGCGGCTCCGGTCAGACCGTGTTCGTCGAGTCCGCGACCGGCGTCGGCGAGGGGGCCCGCACAGGTCTCGCCTCCGTCGTGACCGGCCTCTTCTTCGCCGCCTGCCTCTTCTTCACCCCGATCACGCAGATCGTCCCGGGTGAGGTCGCCTCCGCGGCCCTGGTCGTCATCGGCGCGATGATGATGCAGAACGCCCGCCACGTGGACTGGGCCGACAGCGCGACCGCCATTCCGGTCTTCCTGACCGTGGTGCTCATGCCGTTCACCTACTCGATCACGGCCGGTGTCGCCGCCGGTGTGATCTCCTACGTGGCCATCAAGGTCGCGCAGGGCAAGGCCCGCGAGATCGGTGCCTTCATGTGGGCGCTGACCGTGATCTTCGTCGTGTTCTTCTCCCTGCACCCCATCGAGGGATGGCTCGGCGTCAAGTAGGGCAGGCGATGACCGCCACCTGACCCTCCACGCGTCCGATACTGGAACCGAACCCCTCCGAGGAGGCCGAACATGCTGGACATCGCCGAAGAACTCAACCGGTGGGTCGAGCAGGGTCGTGACTTCGCCGTCGCCACGGTCGTGGCGGTCGGCGGCAGCGCCCCACGGCAGCCCGGGGCCGCCCTCGCCGTCGACGGCGAGGGAACGGTGATCGGCTCGGTGTCCGGCGGATGCGTGGAGGGCGCGGTGTACGAGCTGTGCCGGCAGTCCCTCCAGGACGGCGAGAGCGCCACCGAGCGCTTCGGCTACAGCGACGACGATGCCTTCGCCGTGGGTCTGACCTGCGGCGGGGTGATCGACATCCTCGTCACCCCGGTCCCCGTGGGCTCTCCGCTACGGGAGGTGCTCGCGGCCGTGCCGGCCGCCGCCGCCCGTGGGGAGGCGGCGGCGGTCGCCCTTATCGCCGAAGGCCCGGCGGAGCTGATGGGCCGCGCGGTGGTCGTCCGCGGCGACGGCTCGTACGAGGGCGGCTTCGGCGCCCACCCCGAGCTGGACCGCACCATCGTCGAGGAGACCCGCGCCATGCTGGACGCGGGGAAGACCGGGGTGCTGGAGATCGGCGCCGACGGCCGGCTCTGCGGAGAGCCGCTGAGGGTGCTCGTCGAGTCCAGCGTGCCGCCCCCGAGAATGATCGTCTTCGGTGCCATCGACTTCGCCTCCGCCCTGGTACGGATCGGCAAGTTCCTCGGCTATCACGTCACGCTGTGTGACGCCCGGCCGGTGTTCGCCACGAAGAACCGTTTCCCCGAGGCGGACGAGATCGTGGTCGACTGGCCGCACCGCTACCTGGAGTCCACGGAGGTGGACTCCCGTACCGTCCTGTGCGTGCTCACCCACGACGCCAAGTTCGACGTGCCCCTGCTGGAGACGGCCCTCAGGCTGCCCGTCGCCTACGTCGGCGCCATGGGCTCCCGCAGGACCCACGAGGACCGCAACAGGCGCCTGCGCGAGGTCGGCGTGAGCGAACTGGAACTCGCCCGGCTGCGTTCCCCCATCGGCCTGGACCTCGGCGCCCGCTCCCCGGAGGAGACCGCGCTGTCCATCGCCGCCGAAATCGTGGCCAACCGCCGCGGCGGCAGCGGCGCCGCCCTGACCGGCGCGCGGATACCGATCCACCGCGAGGGTTCGAACACCGTGGTGGGGCGGATCGGGTCCGTCGCCTGAAGGCGCCCCGACCGTCCGCCCGACCGCCCGAGCCGATCCGATTCCATCAAGTGGCGCGCCCCCGGGGGTTGCGCCCTTTCGTCGTTCCACCTATTTTACCGGCCGGTAACAGCGCCTTTCCGTAATGGAGTTGAGCGAATGCCCCGGTTCCCCGCCCGTACCCTGCTCGCCGCCTGCGTGCTGGCCGCGGCCACGCTCGGCGTCGCGCCCGCGCCCGTACCCGCCCACGCGTCCGGCTCGGCGCCGCGCGAGGTGCTGTTCGTCGGGAACAACTGGGAAGGCACCGCCGATGTGCTGGCCTCCACGGGCGACCTCGCCAAGGTCGGGCGGATCGACGTCATCCCCGACAAGGCCGAGCGGCTGCGGGAGATCTACCTCGACCCCGTGAAGCTCGGATTCTTCCTCGGCATCCGCGCCACCGCGGGCGAAGGCCACGACCAGTTCGTCGACGACATGTACACCACGCCGGACGGCTCCGCCGTGGTCGCCTCCCGGCCCAGCTTCGCCGACGTGGTCTCCATCGACGTCCGCACCGGCCGCGTGAATTGGCGTTTCCCCGTCGCCGGATACCGCGCCGACCACATGGCGCTGTCACCCGACGGCACCCGGGTCGCCGTCTCCGCCTCGACCGCCAACACCGTGCACGTGCTGGACATCGCCACGGGCCGGCAGGTCGGCTCCTTCACCACCGGGGACAAGCCGCACGAGAACACCTTCACGCAGGGCGGCCGTTACCTGTGGAACAGCTCCATCGGCGACGTCACCTCAGCCCTCGACGCGCCCTGGCTGGACTGGACGAAGGGCGACCGGAAGCTCACGATCGTCGACGCCCGGACCTTCCGCACCGTCCGGGTGATCGACATGCGCGAGCGCCTCGACGCCTTCGGCCGCCCCGACCTCTCGGACGCCGTGCGGCCCATGTCGTTCAGCCCCGACGAGTCGAAGCTCTACTTCCAGGTGTCGTTCTTCAACGGCGTGATCGAGTACGACGTCGCCGCCGACCGGATCACCCGGATCAAGGAACTGCCCGGCAACCCCGCCACCAGCACCGACCGCACCACCTGGGTCAACGACTCCCGTCACCACGGCCTGTCCATGAGCCCCGACGGCGCGAAGCTCTGCGTCGCGGGAACCATGGACGACTACGCGACGATCGTGGACCGGGCCACGCTCACCCAGGCGCCGCCGGTGCCCGCCGTGAAGCCCTACTGGGCCACCGTCGACGGTGACGGGAGCGCCTGCGTGATCTCCGAGAGCGGCGCCGACCGGGTCACCGCCATCGACTTCGCCACCGGGACCAAACGGGTCTCCGTCCCCGTCGGCGACCACCCGCAGCGCGTCCGGCTCGGCCACGTCCCGGCCGGCTGGAGCGGCCCGGCGGCCCGCTGACCCTTGCCGGGGTGGGCTCGTACCGCCGCCGGCCGTGACCCCGGTGCACCCGTACGCCACGCCGAGGCCGCACCCGGGCGGGTTGCGGTCTTCGGCCGGCCCGGTGACGGTGCTTGACCCGGCGCGAGGCGCTGCGCCAACGTCCCGGGCCATGTACCGCCGAATCCTCGCCCGTACGGCGCTGTTCGCCGCCGTGTGCGCGGCCCTCGCCGCCCCCACGGCCGCCGCCCGCGCCGAGCCCGGTCCGCCCGCCGCCCCGGTCGGCGCGGCCGGGGCGGAAGTGGGAGAGGTCCACGCCGTTGCGGATCACCGACCAGCGGGCGGTGACGCCCTCCGAC
>NZ_SSBJ01000389.1 GCF_004795055.1 Streptomyces sp. A1136 | reverse complement strand
TGCTGTCGTCCGCGCAGCCGGGCACCCGGGCGGTGCTGCTCTCCAGCGGCCCGGGCAGCGGCGCCTGGTTCGAGCACAGCCGCCTCGCCGACGGTGCCGGGCTGGGGCTGGTCCTCCACGACGACCTCGACGTCACTGATGGGCGGGTGGTGCACCGCGACGGCGGCGATCCCATCGGCGTCCTCTACCTGCGCATCGACGTCGAGCTCCGGGACCTGGTGGACGGATCGGGCCGGCCGATCGGGCAGCAGCTGCTCGACGTCGCGATCGACGGCCGGGTCGTCCTCGCCAACGCCCCCGGCAACGGGATCGCCGACGACAAGTCGACCTATCCCCTCGTCCCCGAACTCATCACGTACTACCTCGCCGAGCATCCCGCCCTGGAGTCGGTGCCCACCTACCGCACCGCCGACGAGAGCGAGCGGCGCGGCGTCCTCGAGCGGGTCGGCGAGCTGGTGACCAAGCCGGTCGACGGCTACGGCGGCGCCGGCGTGCTGATCGGCCCCGCGGC
>NZ_SSBJ01000388.1 GCF_004795055.1 Streptomyces sp. A1136 | reverse complement strand
GAACTGGGCGGCAAGTCGCCGCAGGTGGTGTTCGCCGACGCTGACTTCGACGCCATGCTGCCGGTAATCGTCAACGCCATCGTGCAGAACTCCGGACAGACTTGTTCCGCCGGCAGCCGCCTGCTGGTCCAGCGCAGCGTCTATGAACAGGTACTGGAACGGGTCGGCGCCGCCTTCGGCAAATTACGCGTCGGCTCGGCGGCGATGGACCTCGACTGCGGTCCGCTGATTCGCAAGACGCAACAGGAGCGCGTGGCCGGTTTCCTGCGCGACGCCGCCGACAGCAAGATCCCGGTGGTGGCGCAGGGCCGCATCGCCGACGGCGTGCCGGCAGGCGGCTTCTACCAGGCGCCGACTTTACTGCGCGACGTACCGATTCAACACCGTCTGGCGCAGGAAGAAGTATTCGGCCCGGTGCTGTCGGCGATGTCGTTTGAAGACGAAGCTGATGCCATCCGCCTCGCCAACGGCACCGACTTCGGCCTGGTCGCGAGGGCCCCGGCGGTTTTCG
>NZ_SSBJ01000387.1 GCF_004795055.1 Streptomyces sp. A1136 | reverse complement strand
GGCGTCGCCCAGCGGCTGCTCGACCGGGTGCGGCCACTCCTCGACCACGATGGACGGCCGCTCGCTGTCGGTGCGGCGCAGGGTGATCCAGCCGAAGCCGACCGCCGTGGTCCCGCGCGCCTCGAACTCGTCCAGCCACGCCTCGTAGCGCTCCGCGTACCGGGCCGGGTCGGTGTGGTGGTCCCCGGCGTCGCGCAGCCACAACTCGGTGTACTGGGTGATGTCCTGGACCTCGCGCTGCACGATCCAGGCGTCGCAGCCGCGCGGGACCCAGGAGCGGAGCCGGTCCTGCCACTCCTCCCCCTCGACGTGCTGCCAGTTGGCCAGGAACTGGGCGTACCCGCCGGGGTTGAGGCGCTCCCCCGCCTGCTGAACGAGCGAGCGGCACATATCGTCCCCGCCCATGCCGCCGTCCCGGTAGGTCAGCCGGGCGCCGGGCGAGATCACGAACGGCGGGTTGGACACGATCAGGTCGTACGTCTCCTCGCCCACCGGCTCGTAGAGCGAGCCC
>NZ_SSBJ01000386.1 GCF_004795055.1 Streptomyces sp. A1136 | reverse complement strand
GATCCGTTATTTCTCCGTTTCCATGGGCGAGAGTTCGCATCGCCCCCATCCTCCGGGTGAAGTCCTGCAGCATCGCTTCGGCGATTGCAAGGACAAGGCCTATCTCCTGATGACACTGCTGCGCCAGCTCGATATGGACGCGAGTCCGCTGCTCTTGTCTGCCAGCCGGTCGAAGCTGCCTGCCAAAATGGCGCCGACGCCGCTGGCGTTCGACCACGTGATCGTGCAGTTGCGGCTGGATGGCAAGAATTTCTACCTTGACCCGACCTTGCTTGGACAAGCAGGCGGCCTGGACACGATGGGGGTGCGCTATGACGGCGCAGCGAGCCTGGTGGTCGCACCTGAGACCGTTGCGCTGACGAACATCGAATGGCCGGGAAAGCTGGATCTCAATACCGTAGAGCTGAACGAGACCATGAGCCTGGCCAGCTTTGGCGGCGCTGCCGTGATGGACGTGACCTGGACTTGGCGGGGCCTGGATGCCGAGGCAATGAGAAACGTCTTTCCACGTC
>NZ_SSBJ01000385.1 GCF_004795055.1 Streptomyces sp. A1136 | reverse complement strand
CACCGTCGCCGCGTCGGCGCCGCCTTCGAAGCTGCCGCCGGCATAGGACGGCGTCGCCTCCTGGCCGCGCCGCGCTCGCTGCATCAGCCAGGCCGCATGCGTCTCCGACAGCATGTCGGCCGCCTCGTTGGAGGCCGCGCCGTCGACGCCGATCGAGACCGGCACGCCGGCCTCTTCGAGTTGGCGGATCGGCGCGATGCCGCTGCCAAGCCGGCCGTTGCTTTGCGGACAATGCGCGATGCCGGTGCCGGTCTTGCCGAGCAAAGCGATTTCGGACGGATCGAGTTTGACCAGATGGGCGAACCAGACATCGCTGCCGAGCCAGTCGCAGCGCTCGGCAAATTCCACCGGCGTGCATCCGTGCTTGCCGTGCGCGGTGTCCTGGTAGCCCACGGTTTCCGACAGATGGCTGTGCAGACGCACGCCGGCCCGGCGCGCGAAACCGGCCATGGTGCGCAGCTCTTCCGGCGTCGCCGAATACAGCGGCGTGGTCGGCGCCATCACGACGCGGC
>NZ_SSBJ01000384.1 GCF_004795055.1 Streptomyces sp. A1136 | reverse complement strand
CGGTGCCGGGCTTGTTGTTTGCGTTGCTCATGATGTTCTCCAGAAAGGGTGAGGGGTAATGCCCGACGATTCGGCCAGTTACTTTCATCATAATAGTTACTAGGCGAATGTCAAGCAAGTTCATCATTTCAATCGGAACGATAGGGAATGCCTAATGATGCCCGGCATCCGATATTCGATACCCGGCGGCCGCCTTCAGTGCCGCTAGGTAAGTTGAAGAGGGTGCGTGCGGATTACTGTCCGAGCAGGACCGCAGGGAAATTGCGCATGGTGCGCGTGAACGGCGCGGTGCTGCCCAACGCGCGCGAGACGACCAGCGCACCGTGTAGCGTGATCATGGCGTCTTCGGCGCGGCGGGTCGCCTCTTCCGCGCTGATGCCGGTTTCGGTGACGACGGCTGCCAGCGCCTTGATCAGATTGCCGAGGCGCTGCTTCAGGTATTGCTGATAGAGCTCGCCGGCTTCGCCGATGGTGAACAAGTCGGTAAGGCAGGGCCTGGAACCCTTGGCGTA
>NZ_SSBJ01000383.1 GCF_004795055.1 Streptomyces sp. A1136 | reverse complement strand
GATCTGCCGAGAGCAGACGGCCGTCCGGGTCGAGGACGACGGCGCCCACCGGGACGTCGCCGCCGCGTCCCGCCCGCTGGGCCTCGGCGAGGGCCTGCCGCATGGCGGGCTCCCAGGGGGTGCGGACGGGGTCGGGGGCGGGGCCGGCCGGACCGGGCGGCTCCGGGCGTGTGCTCTTCACACTCGGAACCTACCGGCCCGGCCGTCCGGCCGCCCGCGCGGTCAGCGCACCGCCTCCAGCACCTCCGAGGCGCCGAGCACCTCGGCGATCTCGCCGAGCGCGTCGCCGGGGCGCAGGGCGCGCAGTTCCCCTTCGCCGACGCCGAGGTCGGCGAGGAGCCCGCCGTCCCCGAGGGGCCCGGCCCCGGCCTGGCCGTCCGGGTCACCGGAGTCGTAGGTGTCGTCGTCCTGGTCCTCGCGGTACGGCTCGCCCTCCTCCGTACCGTCGAGGTCGAGGTCGGCGAGGACGTCGTCGTCCTCGGGGGTGCGGCCGAGCAGTTCGTCGGTGAGCA
>NZ_SSBJ01000382.1 GCF_004795055.1 Streptomyces sp. A1136 | reverse complement strand
CTGCTTCGGTAGCCCAGTTCGAACTGATGCCGCAACCGCCGGAAACGGAAAACAAGCCGATGGTCTGGCCGTACTGGCCAACCAAGCTGCGCACGTCATCGTCGCATGAAGAAGGTTGCGACCGCGATTGGGCTGTGGCGACCAAGCGTCTGGAAGGCAAGAACGGCAAGGTTGAAAAACTGATCGCCGCGCGCGTCGAATGGAAGGACGGCAAGATGCAGGAAGTGCCGAATTCCGAATTCGAAATGAAGGCCGACCTGGTGCTGTTGGCCATGGGCTTCGTCTCGCCGGTGCAGCAAGTGCTGGAAGCGTTCGGCGTCGACAAGGACCCGCGCGGCAACGTTAAGGCGACAACTGACGGCGAAGGCTGCTACAAGACTTCGGTCGACAAGGTCTTTGCCGCAGGCGACATGCGTCGTGGCCAGTCGCTGGTGGTGTGGGCGATCCGTGAAGGCCGTCAATGCGCACGCGCCGTTGATGAGTTCCTGATGGGCTCGTCGGTGCTGCCACGC
>NZ_SSBJ01000381.1 GCF_004795055.1 Streptomyces sp. A1136 | reverse complement strand
TACAGCGCCGCGCGCGGTTCGTTGATTCCGCCGCCGGAGCCGTTGAGGATCATCACCGCCGGATGCGGGCCCGGACCGGCCGGCAGGAACAAGGTCCCGACCAGTCCCTGCTCGCGCACTTCGCGCCGCGTCACGCCGTCGCCGCTCAGGCGCTGGATCAGTTCCGCCTCCGCTTTGCCGGAGGCGCCGGATGCTTCCAGTGAAGTCGTCAGCGGCTGCAGGACATCGGCGTGGAACAGCTCGCGACGGCCCGGCTGTTCCGGCGCCTGCGACCACAGCAATCCCATGGCGGAAATGCCGGCGTAGTCGCCCTCCACCGCCGGCGCCAGCGTCAGGTCGACGTGCCCTGCCGTATCCGCCACAAAGCGCGCGCTGCTGCGCCAGACGGCGCCCGCGCGCACGGTGCGGCTGGCGACCTGCACCAGCTCGCCCGGCTGCGCGCCGGTGACGACGATGCGGCGCGGCACGTCGATCAGGTCGTCGGCGGGACTGACGGTGATGTTCAGCGTGGA
>NZ_SSBJ01000380.1 GCF_004795055.1 Streptomyces sp. A1136 | reverse complement strand
CACAGCTCGGCCGCAAACGCCCCTTCCGCCAACTGCCCCCGGGGCGCGATCCGTCCGGACCAGGTACGTTCGACCACGTGGCTGGATTCAGGACCGGACGCGGCCGGGACAACCGCAACGACCGACCGCACGGACAACCGCGGCAGCAGCCGTACGGGCAGCAAGCCCCGTACGGCGGCCAGCCGACCCCGCCCGGCGGCGGCTACCAGGGCGGGCCGCCGCAGCAGTGGCCCCAGACGCACGGCCAGGGTGAGCCGGAGTACTTCGGCGACCCCGGCCACGGCGGCCACCAGCCGTACCCCCCGCAGCAGCCCCAGCCGCCGCAGGGCGGCTACGGCTACCCGGGCCAGCCGCAGTACCCGGGCGCCCCGATGCCGCCGCAGAACGGCGGCGGCAAGAACCCGTTCAAGGGCAGGCCCGCGGTGATCGTGGCCGCGGCGGTCGCGGGCCGCCTGGTCATCGGCGGCGGCGTGTACCTGGCGACGAGCGGCGGCGGCGACGACAAGAAGCCGG
>NZ_SSBJ01000038.1 GCF_004795055.1 Streptomyces sp. A1136 | reverse complement strand
CGCCGATGGTACTGCAGGGGGGACCCTGTGGGAGAGTAGGACGCCGCCGAACAATCATTGTGGGAAAGCCCCGCACCAGCCCCTTACCGGGTTCGGTGCGGGGCTTTTCCGCGTTCCGGACCCTTTTGGTATCGGCCGGGCAACCGAAACCGCTCGGCCGGCCGGGAAACGTCCTACGGATGCGCGGCATGGGTCACGCAGTCGCCGAGCCCGCGACTCGTAGTGTGGTCGTATGGGCTATGACCTCGTCATCTTCGACAACGACGGCGTGCTGGTGGACAGCGAGCCGCTCGCCAACCGGATTCTCGCCGGCTATCTGACCGAGGTCGGGCATCCGACCTCCTACGACGAGTCGCTCCGCGACTACATGGGCGGAGCCGTACACCGGGTTCACGATCTCGTGTTGGAGCGGACCGGGCAGCGGTTGCCCGAGGACTTCGACGAGAAGCTGCACTCCCGGACGTTCGAGGCGTTCGCGCGCGAGTTGCGCCCCGTCCCCGGGGTGGAGGACGTGCTCGGGGCGCTCACCGCGCACGGGATCGCCTACTGTCTCGCGTCCTCGGGAAGCCATGAGCGCATCAGGGTCGGACACCGGGCCGCCGGGATCGACGGGTGGTTCGAGGAGGAGTGGATCTTCAGCTCGCAGGACGTGGGCCGCGGCAAGCCCGCGCCGGACCTGTTCCTGCACGCCGCCGAGCGGATGGGCTTCGAGCCGGCGCGGTGCGTGGTCGTCGAGGACAGCCCGCTCGGGGTGGAGGCGGCCTTGGCCGCCGGGATGGACGTGTACGGGTTCACCGGGATGGTGCCCGCCGACAGGTTGGCCGGGACGAAGGCCTGCTTCGGTGAGATGAAGGACCTGATCCGGCTGCTCGGCATCGACGAGTGACCGATGGCGGCGGGTGACCGCTGATCGGCGTGGGATAGGTGTGTGATCGCTCTACCCACCGGTAGCCGGTGCCCCTACGCTGAGCCGCCATGACAGACGACGTGCGGCTTCGCCGTGGCCGGTTGGCCCTGGGGTTCAGTTTCCTCGTGCAGGGTGTGACCTTCGCCCTGCTGGTGACGCGCATCCCCGCCATCCAGGACCAGTACGGGATATCCGACGGGTTGCTGCCCGCCTTCCTGGCCGCCGTGCCGATCCTCGCCGGAGTGGCCAGCGTGGTGACCGAGCACGTGGTGAAACGGGTCGCGCCCGGCGTGGTCCTGCGCTGGGCGCAGCCGCTGGTGCTGCTCGCCCTCCTCGGGGTCGGGGCCGGCGGGCAGATGTGGCACGTGGCCCTGGCGCTCGGGGCGTTCGGGCTGTCGGTCGGGGCGCTCGACGCCTCCATGAACATGCTCGGGGTGAGTCTCCAGCGGGCGTACGGCCGCAGCATCATGCTCGGGTTCCACGCCTCGTACAGCCTGGGCGGGATAGTAGGGGCCTCCGCCGCCTGGGCGGGGGCCCATTGGCATCTGGGACTCTTCGTGAGCTACCTGCCGGCCGTCGTCCTGTTGCTGCCGGCGGCCCTGGCGGGCAGCCGGTTCTACGTGGACCGGCGCGGGCCGGGGCGGGATGCCGACCCGGTGGCGGGCGGGGAAGCGGCGAAGGGCCTGGGCGTCGGGGGGTTCGGGCTGTTGCTGCCGCTGTGCCTGGTGATGGCGTGCGCGTACATCGGGGACTCGACCGTCTCCAACTGGAGCGCCAAGTACCTCCAGGACGTGCTGGGGAGTTCGGAGCAGCTGGCGACGGTCCCGTACAACGTGTACATGGTGACCACGCTGCTGGGGCGGGCCGTCGGGGACCTGGGCGTACGCCGGTTCGGGCCGGTCGCGGTGGTTCGGGCGGGGACGGTGGTCGCGGCCGGCGGGTTCGCGGTGGTGGCCGCCGCGCCCGGGGCGTGGACCGGGATGCTCGGGTTCACGCTGCTGGGGATCGGGCTGTGCGTGATCGTGCCGCAGACCTTCGCGGCGGCGGGCCGCTTGTTCCCGGGGGCCTCGGACACGGCCATCGCCCGCCTGAACATATTCAACTACGTCGGGTTCCTGGTCGGTTCGCCGCTGGTGGGCGCGATCGGGGATGCCTGGAGCTACCGGGGCGCGATGCTGGTGCCGATGGTGCTGGTGTTGGTCACGCTGTTCTACGCCCGTTCCTTCGGCGTCGGCGGCGCCCGATACGGTGTCGGGCATGAGCGGCGAGCCGGTGACCGGGTTGTTGATGTGGGACGAGGCGGTAACGAGGTATGACTTCGGACCGGGCCATCCGATGGACCCGGTGCGCCTGGCGCTGACCATGGGTCTGGTCCGGGCCTTCGGGCTGGATCGGGCCATGGAGGTGCGGGCGGCCCGCGCCGCGGGGGATTCGACGCTGCGTCTCGTGCACCGGGAGGATTACGTCGCCGCGGTGCGGGAGGTGTCCGCCGACCCCGGGGTGGCCGACGGTTCGTACGGGCTCGGGACCGTCGACGATCCGGCCTTCCGGGGGATGCACGAGGCGTCGGCGCTGATCGCCGGGCAGTCGGTGGCGGCGGCCGAGGCCATCTGGCGGGGGGAGGCCGGGCACGCCGTGAACTTCGCGGGTGGCCTGCACCATGCGATGCCGGGCGGCGCGGCCGGGTTCTGCGTGTACAACGACGCGGCGCTGGCGATCGCCCGGCTGCTGGAGCTGGGCGCCGAGCGCGTCGCGTACGTGGACGTGGACGTGCACCACGGGGACGGGGTGCAGGCCGCGTTCTGGGACGACCCCCGCGTGCTGACGGTGTCCCTGCACGAGCACCCGCGCACGCTCTTCCCGCAGACCGGGGGGCCGCAGGAGACGGGCGGTCCGGCCGCCGAGGGCTCGGCGGTCAATGTGGCCCTGCCGGCCGGGACCGGGGACCAGGGCTGGCTGCGCGCCTTCCACGCGACGGTGCCGGAGCTGCTCGCGGACTTCCGGCCCCAGGTGCTGGTGTCCCAGCACGGGGCCGACACGCACTTCGAGGACCCGCTGGCCCATCTGGCGGTGTCGCTGGACGCGCAGCGGGCCGTCCAGGAGGCATGTCACCGGCTGGCGCACGAGCACGCGGACGGCCGGTGGCTCGCCCTGGGGGGCGGTGGTTACGCGGTGGTGGACGTCGTACCGCGCTCGTGGACCCACTTGGTGGGGATCGCCGCTCACCGGCCGGTCGATCCGGCCGACGTCGTGCCGCGGGAGTGGCTGAGCGAGGTGTACGCGCGGACCCGGCAGTCGGGTCCGTTGCGGATGACGGACGGCCGGACGGTCGGATGGCTGGACTGGGACGCGGGTTACGACCCGGCGGACGGTACGGATCAAGCCGTCCTGGCGACGCGACGGGCGGTGTTCCCGTTGCGCGGGATGCTCGTTTAGGGGCGAGGCATCGTTACGCCAACGGTGGGCCCGTTCGGCGGAATTGCCGATGTCCCGGGTTCCGTGCGGCAGCATCGGAGGGTGTTGAGCACCGGCGCGCTGCGTGCGCATCTGCTGGCCTCCCGGTTGGCCGGGCCCGTCGCCACCTCGCGAGAGGAGAGCCTGCGCAGTTACCGGCTGTTCGCGGCGGGTGATCCACGGGTGTTGTTGGGTCTGGAGCCGCAGTGGCGTTGGGCCCAGGGCGATCTGCTGCGGCTGATGGCGGAGCGGTGCGGGGTCTCGGCCGATCCGGCGCACGTCAGCGGGCCGGACGTGATCGATCCGGAGCGGACGCTGGCGGGTTTGGAGGCTTTCGCGGCGCGGCTGGGGGAGGCGGCCGGGCTGCGGTCGCCCGTGTTGCTGGGGACGGGGCACCCGCACCGGCTCCTGGACTTCTACGCCACTTTGGCGTGGGCCCTGTCGGCGGCGGGCTGTGTTGTCCTCACCCCGGCGCAGGGGGTGCGTGTCGACATGGCGACCCGGTTCGGCGTACGGGAGCACCGCATCGATTACGTACGGGGGGTCGCACTGGTGCGGGAACCCGGCGCGCGGCCGGCTGCGAGTGTCACCGGCGCGCACACCCATTCGCCGCTGCCGGTTCGGGTCGCCTTGGGGGCGCTGGCGGATGCCGGCGGTCCGTTGCCGGAATTGGTGGTGGGGGACCACGGGTGGGTCTGCGGTGCAGGTCAGTTGGGTGTGGACGCGATCGGGTTGGCGGATACGGACGATCCCGCGCTGTTCGTGGGGGAGGCCGAGGGGCGGGTCGCGGTGACGGTTCCGCTTGACGACGGGGTGTCCTCGGACTTCTATGTGCCCCTCACTCGCTACGTCGTGGACCGGGCGGGTCTGCCGCGGCGTCAGGAGTGGCCGTAGCTCCTCTTCCCCACTCGTATCACACGCCCCTACTCTGGGGAGTGAGCGTGCGACGACGGGGCGTAACCGGAGGGGAAGCCGGTGCCCGTCATGTGCGGAAGGTCAAGGTGTGTCATGGCTGCTGGCGAGAGGCCTCTCAGTGAGGTTCAGTTCCTGACCGTGGCGGAGGTCGCCTCGGTGATGCGAGTGTCGAAGATGACCGTGTACCGCCTGGTGCACAACGGTCATCTGCCCGCCATCCGGGTGGGCCGGTCCTTCCGGGTCCCCGAGAACGCGGTGCACGAGTACCTCCGAGAGTCCTATGTGGGGGTGGAGTCGGCTTGAGATGACTCTCGGGTTGCCCTCGGATTACAAGCTCAGAGCTCGGGCGGGTAGGCTAGGCCGACGTAGGTCGTGTGGGCCCAGACGCCCCGCACCGATCCCCGCTGGCGCGGGGATGTTCCGAGAAGTGAGCGAGGGTAGTCGTGGGCTCTGTTATCAAGAAGCGGCGTAAGCGGATGGCCAAGAAGAAGCACCGCAAGCTGCTCAAGCGCACCCGCGTCCAGCGCCGTAACAAGAAGTAAACGGCAGCTGTACGTGTTCTCCGCAGCCCCTCCACCATCCTGGTGGAGGGGCTGCGGTGTAGCCGGGGGACTTCTTCGAGGGAGGCGCTGAACTCGTGGGCAAGGTCGTTCTCGTCACCGGGGCTGCCCGACAGCTGGGCAGCCGCTTCGTACGCCGCATCCAGCGCGAGCCGGATGTCGATCGGGTGATCGCGGTGGATTCGGTGGATCCCGCGCACCCGCTCGGTTCGGCCGAGTTCGTCCGTACGGACATCAGACGGTCGGCCATCGCCCGGGTGCTGGCCGCGCACGCCGTCGACACGGTGGTGCACCTCGCCGTGACGGGAGGCAGCGCGGGCAGTGGCGGTGCGCGCAGCACCGTGAAGGAAACGAACGTCATCGGGACGATGCAGCTGCTCGGGGCCTGCCAGAAGTCCCCGACGGTGCGGCGGCTCGTGGTGAAGTCCAGTACCAGTGTGTACGGGGGCACCTCGCGCGATCCGGCCGTCTTCACCGAGACCACGCAGCCGAAGTCGCTGCCCGCGGCCGGCTTCGCGAAGGACGCGGTGGAGGTCGAGGGGTACGTACGCGGCTTCGCGCGCAGGCGGCCGGACGTGGCGGTGTGCGTGCTGCGGTTCGCGAACATCCTGGGGCCCTACGCGGATTCGGCGCTGGCCGAGTACTTCTCCATCCCGGTGATGCCGACGGTGCTGGGGTACGACCCGCGCTTGCAGTTCGTCCACGAGGACGATGTGGTGGACGTGCTGCGGCTGGCGGCCGGCGAGCCGGAGCGGGGAACGCTGAACAGCGGTACCTTCAACATCGCGGGTGACGGGGTGTTGCTGTTGTCGCAGTGCGCGCGCCGGCTGGGGAGGCCGACGGTGCCGCTGGTGATGCCCGCGGTGACGTGGGTGGGGTCGGCGCTGCGGGCGATCGGGGTGACGGAGTTCTCGCCCGAACAGATCCTGCTGCTGACGCACGGGCGGGTCGTGGAGACCACGCAGATGCGGTCCACCCTAGGGTTCGAGCCGATGTACACGACGGCCGAGACGTTCGCGGACTTCGCGCGGAGCCGGGGGAGCGGGCTGTTGCCGCCGGAGCGGGTGGGGCGGGCCGTGGACCGGGTGGCCGGGATGGTGAATGTGGATCTGTCGGGTGTCGGGCCGGCGGCTGAGGGAGCGGAGCGATAGTGGCGGACGCGAAGGTCATCCCTTTCGACGAGGAGCGGCCGCGACGGCGGTCGCCGCGGCGGGTGCGGGTGGCTCCGCCGGCCGGGGAGCCGGTGGCCCGGTCCGTGCCGGAGCGGGCCCAGGAGGTCGTTCAGGCCGGGGAGGGCGCGGCGGCCCTCGGGCCCGGGGGCCGGTCGGGTGACTGGGATCGGCGGATCGCGGGTGGGCTGGCGTTCCTGCGCAGGCGGATCACCGGGGAGTACGAGGTCGACGAGTTCGGCTATGACAAGGAGCTGACGGACCAGGTCCTGATGTCCTTGATGCGGCCGCTGTTCGACAAGTACTTCCGGGTCGAGGTCAAGGGCATCGAGAACATCCCGAAGGAGGGTGGGGCGCTGATCGTGGCGAACCACTCGGGGACGTTGCCGTTGGACGGGCTGATGCTCCAGGTGGCGGTGCACGACCACCACCCGGCGGAGCGGCACCTTCGGCTGCTGGCCGCGGACCTGGTCTTCATGCTGCCCGTGGTGAACGAGTTGGCGCGCAAGGCGGGTCACACGCTGGCCTGCTCGGAGGACGCGCAGCGGCTGCTGGAGGCCGGGGAGCTCGTCGGGGTGATGCCGGAGGGCTTCAAGGGGATCGGGAAGCCGTTCGGGGAGCGGTACAAGCTCCAGCGTTTCGGCCGTGGCGGGTTCGTGTCGACTGCGCTGCTGGCGCGGACGCCGATCGTGCCGTGTTCGATCGTCGGGGCGGAGGAGATCTACCCGATGGTCGGCAACGCGAAGACGCTGGCGCGGCTGCTGGGGGTGCCGTACTTCCCGGTGACTCCGACGTTCCCGTGGTTGGGGCCGCTCGGGATGGTGCCGTTGCCGACGAAGTGGACGATCCAGTTCGGGGAGCCGATCTCCACGGAGGGGTATCCGGCGGAGGCGGCGGACGACCCGATGCTGATGTTCAACCTGACGGACCAGGTGCGGGAGCAGATACAGCACACCTTGTACCGGCTGCTCGTGCAGCGGCGGTCGGTCTTCTTCTAGACCCGACAGGTTAGACCCGACGGGTCTTCTTCCTGACACGACACGGACATGACGAAGCGGTGCCCGGCGGGATGGTCCGCCGGGCACCGCTTCGCGTTATTCGGTGTCCTCCGCCTTGAGGCCCAGGCCCGGCAGCAGGCCGGGCAGGAGGGGCGGGAGGGTGATGTCGGGCTGGGGCTGTTCCGGTGCCGCGCCCGAGGGAGGCGGCTCGGAGTGGCCATCTGCCGGCGGGTGGAGCAGGTCGCCGGTGCCGCCCAGGAGCCCGCCGGGGGTGGTGGGGGGCTTGGAGGCCGCTGACGGGGGCGCGCTCGGGGGGGACGCCGCCGGGTGGCCCGCGGGGGGCTCGGACTGCTGCTTGCCGGGGGAGGCGCTCGGCTTCGCCTGGGCGCCCGTGGCACCCCGGGATTGCTCCGGGGGCTTGGGCAGCAGGTTCTGGATGGGCGCCACGTCTTCGTCTATGGCCTGGAAGACCGACTCGACCTCGCCCCCGACGTCGGTGAGCTGCGCCGGGAGCTTGTCCCGGAGCTTGCCCCACGCGTCGCGATGGGAGCGGGAGAACGAGGACAGCATTTGCATCGGGACGAGCGAGCCGTCCCGCTCGTACGCCGCCTGGAGCAGCCGGTGGCCTTCCGCGGCGTCGTGGCTCATCCCTGCCAGGGCTCGGCGGATCGCGCCCAGGGACTCGTGGTCCAAGACGCCGGTCCGGCCGCGCTCCATGAGTCTGCGGGCCTCCGACAGCCGGTTCGAGGCCTGGTCGAGGTAGAGCTCGCCCCGGTCCGAGTCCTCGTCGGCCATGCCCAGCTTGATGTCCTCCATGCCCCGCTTGACGGGGTAGAGGGAGTCACCGGGCAGGGCGTCGGTGCTGGCAGCGGCCACTCCGCCGAAGGCCCCCGCGGCCACACCCACGGTGAGGCCGCCCGCTGCGATGCCCTTGGACCAGCGGGAGCGGGGCCGCAATTTCCGGAGCGTGGTCGCCCGGTGGGCGCCGCGGCCGGTCCGCTGTTCGGGCACTTGAGGGTCCGGTGTGGCACCGCCCCCGGCCCTCTCCTCCATCACCAAGGCTTCCATGGCGGCGACGAGCTGTGCTCGTTGCACCACTTTGACCTCGGGGTCCAGCACCGGGCGCGGCATTCTCTCGCCGAGCACGTTCGCCAGGGCCAACAACCGGTCGTGGTCGGCAGATTCGGCAGGTGCCTCGGACTGCTCGGCCGCCGGGTCCGGTTCCGAAAGGTCGGACGGGGTCCGCTCCTCCAGGGCCTGGGCGAAGGCGTTCGCCCGCCGGTGCGGAGTCACGTTCGCGATCACTGGCGGCACCTCCTCTCGTCATGACGATCGACTCCCCCAGGTGTCCGGAAGGTTGCCTTCCTTGAGCACATCCACACTTTCGAGTGAGCGGCTTCGGGCAGGGCATGTCCACAGGGAGCCTGCATTCCGCACAACGAGCGGCGCGGCACTTGGGTTACGGACGAAGGATGATCGGACCACAGCGGCATCGGAGTCATCAAGGGAGGTGGTGTCGGGAGGCGGTCAGGGGGCGGTCAGCGGGCGTCGTCCGGGAGGAGGCGGGCCAGGGTGCGGACCGCCCGGTATTGGAGCGTTTTGATCGCACCCTCGTTCTTGCCCATCACCCGGGCCGTCTCGGCGACCGAGAGGCCCTGAAGGAAGCGCAGGGTCACGCACTCCTGCTGCTGCGGGTTGAGTTTTCGCACGGCCTCCAGCAGGGCCGCGTTGGAGAGGGACTCCAGGACGGAGTCCTCGGGGGAGCGTTCCACCTCGTTTGCGTCCAGCATCTCGCCCGTGGTCACTTCCAGGCGGAAGCGGCTGGACTTGAAGTGGTCGGCGACCAGGTTGCGCGCGATCGTCACCAGCCAGGCCCCGAAGTCGCGGCCCTGCCAGGTGAAGGTGGAGATGCGGCGCAGTGCGCGCAGGAAGGTCTCGCTGGTGAGATCCTCCGCGGTCGCCTTGCCGCCGACGCGGTAGTAGATGTAGCGGTACACCGTGTCGCTGTACTGGTCGTAGAGCCGGCCGAAGGCGTCGGCCTCGCCGGCCTGGGCGCGTTCGACCAGGTCCATCATGCGGGCCTGGTCGCTGTCCGCGGTGGGGCGGCGGGCGGCGGGCGCGCTCGTGCCGGTGGCGGTGCCCGCACCGCCCGCGCGACCGCGTCTGCCCACCGTCGCCCCACCGTCGGTCAGGGCGTAGCAAGGACCGGCCGGGCCGAGGCCGGCAGGGACCGCGGCGGCGAGGGCGGGGACGGCGTACGCGGTGGGGACGAAGCCGCGCAGGTGGTCGAGGACCGTTGCGCGCAGCGTAGCCAGGCCCGAGGCGTCAACCCCGACAGGTGGGTACACGGGACTCCCAGAGGCAGAGCTTCCATCACGTGCAGTGCGGGACCGTTCACCCGTCGTGGCGACAGATGGTCGGTGGCATGCGTTTGAGGAGAATAACGCTTCGTACAGGCAGCGCTACACCCAGTTGCTCAAATCACCGGTTCCGACACTTCTGTTGCGTACCGAGGGCATATTCAGTCGCAGTTGGTGATCGGTTCCTGATCGGTTGGGTACGCGGAATGGGCGCTTCCAGGGTGCTGCCCGACCGAGTCGGGCATGCCGGAGTGCCGCGCCGACGGCGCGGGTAGGGGTGCGGGGTTGCGCGTGGGGGGCCGCCCGGAAGGCGGTGGGCGCCGTGGGGCTACTTGCGGCGGCGGTGCAGGGCGATGGCCGCGACCGTGCCGCCCGCGATCGCGCCGACTCCGGCGGCCGCCGGGACGCCGACCTTCACGGCCTTGCGGCCGGTCCGATAGTCGCGCAGGCGCCAGTCGTGTTCCCGGGCGTGCTTGCGCAGTTTTGTATCGGGATTGATCGCGTACGGATGCCCGACCAGTGACAGCATCGGGATGTCGTTGTGCGAATCGCTGTAGGCGGCGCAGCGTTCGAGATCGAGGCCCTCGGCGGCGGCCAGGGCGCGCACCGCCTCCGCCTTGGCGGGGCCGTGCAGGGGCTCGCCGACCAGGCGGCCGGTGTAGACGCCGTCGACGGACTCGGCGACGGTGCCCAGGGCGCCGGTGAGACCGAGGCGGCGGGCGATGATCGTGGCGGTCTCGACGGGGGCGGCCGTGACCAGCCACACCTTCTGGCCGGCGTCGAGGTGGGCCTGGGCCAGGGCGCGGGTGCCCGGCCAGATCCGCTCGGCCATGTACTCGTCGTAGATCTCCTCCCCGATGGACATGAGTTCGCAGACCTTGTGGCCCTTGACGATGGACAGCGCGCTGTCGCGGGCGTCCTGCATGTGCTCGGGGTCCTCGACGCCGGCGAGCCGGAACCAGGCCTGCTGCCAGGCGAAGCGGGCCAGTTCGCGGCGGCGGAAGAACTCGCGCTTGTAGAGGCCACGGCCGAAGTGGAAGATCGCGGCGCCCTGCATCACGGTGTTGTCGAGGTCGAAGAAGGCGGCGGCGAGGTCGTCGCCCCGGACCGGGAACTCGGGCTCGACGGGCTTCTCGGGAGCCTTCTCGGCGGTCTTGCCGGGAGTCTTCCCGGGGACCGCTTGCGGCGCTCGGTGGAGAGGTGGCGCCTCGTCCTGCGCGCTCTTGCGGGCGGCCTCGGCCGAGGCCTCGCCTGCCAGCACGCTCCGCGCGGTGGCGGAGCGCCTACGGGGGGTGAGCCATCCCAGAGCGGCCATGACGTGAGCATAGCCATTGTGTTCGGGAGTTCCCGAACCGAAGGGGAACGCGGGCGTGAACTCTGCGGAACGACCGCCTCCGCGCGGCCTCCCCGCCGCCGTCCCGCCGCCTTCGCTTCGCTTCCCTTCCTCCGCCGCCTTCCCGTCCCTTCCCGCGCCCCTTGGCCGGCCGTCCGCGGCGGTCGCGCGGCGCGGGACAATGACGGCATGAGTCCTCTGTTGCGCCGCAAGGAGAAGAAGCGCCCCGAGGAGCGGCTGGTCACGCTCATCGGGAAGCCGGGATGCCACCTGTGTGACGACGCCCAGGAGGTGGTGGAGAAGATCTGCGCCGAGACCGGGGCGCGGTGGGAGAAGAAGGACATCTCGCAGGACGCGGAGTTGTACCGGCTGCACTGGGAGCAGATCCCCGTGGTGTTGGTCGACGGGGAACAGCACACCTTCTGGAAGGTGAACCCCGAGCGGCTGCGCCGGGCGTTGGAGGGCTGACCGCCCGGACGGTTACCATCATGGGCGATTTGTGGGGGCTCGGGTGCGTATCGATGAGGAGTGTGTACCGCTTTGCCCCCCTCCGTATTTGAACGGGTTCGGTCTGTTCCCGGTTCCGCCCCACGGCGGCCGGACCGCGTGACCCCGGTCACTTTGGACGGACAAAGCGGACACAATCTTTGTGCACGCGTTCACAAAGACATAGCCTGCTTTCCGACGGGGCGGTCTTGGGACAAGTGACCGCCTGCAGCCCCGCTCATCCCGCAGGAGCATCGTGGCAACTGGCCGAACTCACCGACCGGCGACCCGCAGCCGAGGTATTCCCGAGGCCACTGTCGCCAGGCTTCCGCTGTACTTGCGTGCCCTCACCGCGCTCTCCGAGCGATCGGTGCCCACGGTGTCCTCCGAAGAGCTCGCCGCCGCCGCCGGCGTCAACTCCGCCAAGCTCCGCAAGGACTTCTCCTACCTCGGCTCGTACGGCACGCGCGGGGTCGGCTACGACGTCGAGTACCTCGTCTACCAGATCTCCCGCGAACTCGGTCTCACCCAGGACTGGCCGGTCGTCATCGTCGGCATCGGCAACCTCGGCGCGGCCCTGGCCAACTACGGCGGTTTCGCCTCGCGCGGCTTCCGCGTCGCGGCGCTGATCGACGCCGACCCGGCGATGGCGGGCAAGCCCGTGGCCGGCATGCCCGTGCAGCACACCGATGAGCTGGAGAAGATCATCGAGGAGAACGGCGTCTCCATCGGGGTCATCGCCACTCCGGCGGGCGCGGCGCAGCAGGTGAGCGAGCGGCTCATCGCCGCCGGCGTCACCTCCATCCTGAACTTCGCGCCGACCGTGCTGTCCGTGCCGGACGGCGTCGACGTGCGCAAGGTCGACCTGTCGATCGAGCTCCAGATCCTGGCGTTCCACGAGCAGCGCAAGGCCGGCGAGGAAGCGGCGGCCGCCGCGGGCTCCGCGACCGGCGCCGCCGAGGGCCAGGTGACCGCCGAGGGCCCGGTGGCCGCCGCGACCGCCGCCCCCTCCCCGACCGTCCGCAAGGGCGGCCCCGAGGGTGACGTCCCGGCGGTGATGCCGGCATGAGTCTGCTGGTCGTAGGGCTGAGCCACCGCAGCGCGCCGGTGAGCGTGCTGGAGCGGGCCTCGCTGTCCGCCGACGCCAAGGTCAAGCTGCTGCACGACACCCTGGCCGCCGAGCCGGCGACGGAGGCGACGGTGCTCGCCACCTGCAACCGCATCGAGCTGTACGCGGACGTGGACAAGTTCCACGCCGGTGTGGCCGAGCTGTCGACGTTGCTGGCGCAGCACAGCGGGGTGGCGCTGGAGGAGCTCACCCCGTACCTCTACGTGCACTACGAGGACCGGGCCGTGCACCACCTGTTCTCGGTGGCGTGCGGGCTGGACTCGATGGTGGTCGGCGAGGGCCAGATCCTCGGGCAGATCAAGGACGCGCTGGCGCTGGGGCAGGAGCAGCACACGGCGGGCCGGCTGATCAACGACCTGTTCCAGCAGGCCCTGCGGGTCGGCAAGCGGGCGCACTCGGAGACCGGGATCGACCGGGCCGGGCAGTCGCTGGTGACGTTCGGCCTGGAGCAGCTGTCGATGGGGGCCGAGGTCTCCGCGTGGGCGGCGGGCAAGCGGGCGCTGGTGATCGGCGCAGGTTCGATGTCGTCGCTGGCCGCTGCCACGCTGGCGCGGGTCGGTGTCGCCGAGATCGTCGTGGCGAACCGGACCGCGGAGCGTGCGGAGCGTTTGGCCGGGATTCTGGTTGCCTCGGGCACCGGGGTGGCGGCGCGGGCCGTTCCCATGGCCTCGGTCGCCGACGAATTGGCCCTGGTCGACGTGGTCGTCTCCTGTACCGGGGCGACCGGGCTGGTGCTGACCGCGGACGACGTGCTCGCCGCCGTCTCCCGGGACGCCGCCCCCGACCCGGTGCCCCCCACCCCGCCCGCCGTCGCCGCCCCCACCGCGGCTGCCCCCGCCGGGCCGGACGTGGCCGGGCTGGACCGGGACGTGCTCGCGCGGCTCGTGGCCGCCGCCGAGAGCGGGCGACGGCTCGCCGACGCCGGCGCCGTGCGGGTGCTCACCAGCGCCCCCGCCGAGGCGGACGAGTGCCCCGTGGGCCCCGACGGGCGGTCCGCGCTCACCGGCGTGGACGCCAACTCCCTAGAACTGCACGGGACCTGGGCCGACCAGGGCGAGGCCGCCGCGCACCGGCAGCCCCGCAAGGGCGCCCGGAGCCAGGTCGACGCCCGGCCGGTCCGGCTGGCGCTGCTGGACCTGGCCATGCCGCGCGACATCGACGCCGCCGCGCACCGGCTCCCCGGCGTGCGGCTCGTCGACATCGAGTCCCTCGCCGAGGTCTCGGCGGACGCCCCGATGGCGGCCGACGTCGACGCGGTGCGGGCGATCGTCACCGAGGAGGTGGCGGCCTTCGGCGCGGCACAGCGGGCCGCGCACATCACGCCCACCGTCGTCGCGCTGCGCGCCATGGCCGCCGAGGTGGTGGCCATGGAGGTGGCACGGCTGGACGGACGCCTGCCGGACCTGGACGAGCGCCAGCGGGCCGAGGTGACGCAGACCGTGCGGCGCGTCGTAGACAAGCTCCTCCACGCGCCGACCGTGCGCGTCAAGCAGCTCGCGAGCGAGCCCGGCGGCGCCGGGTACGCGGAGGCGCTGCGTGAACTCTTCGACCTCGACCCTCAGACGGTGGCCTCCGTCAGCCGGGCGGACGCGGCCGATCCGAAGAACGACGACCCAGGACGGGCATCATGAACACACGTCCCGACCAGCCCCTCCGGCTTGGCACGCGACGCAGCAAGCTGGCCATGTCGCAGTCCGGGCACGTCGCCGAGGCGGTACGGGCGGTCACCGGCCGACCCGTCGAGCTCGTGGAGATCACGACCTACGGTGACGTGTCCCGGGAGCACCTGGCGCAGATCGGGGGCACCGGCGTATTCGTCACCGCCCTGCGCGACGCGCTGGCGCGGGGCGAGGTGGACTTCGCCGTCCACTCGCTCAAGGACCTGCCGACCACGCAGCCCGGGGAACTGGTGATCGCGGCCATGCCGAAGCGGGAGGACGCGCGGGACGCGCTCGTCGCCCGTGACGGCCTGACCTTCGAGCAGCTGCCCGACGGCGCGCGGATCGGTACCGGTTCGCCGCGCCGCACGGCGCAGCTGCACGCCTACGCCAAGAGCCTGGGCAAGGTCATCGAGACCGTGCCGATCCGCGGGAACGTCGACACCCGGATCGGATACGTGCGCGCCGGTGAGCTCGACGCGGTCGTCCTGGCCGCCGCCGGGCTGAACCGGATCGGGCGCGGGGACGAAGCCACCGACCTGCTGTCCGTGGACAACGTGCTGCCCGCACCCGGTCAGGGAGCCCTGGCCGTGGAGTGCCTCGCGTCGGACACGGCCCTGATCGCCGCCCTCGCCGAGCTCGACGACCCGTTCACCCGGGCCGCCGTGACCGCCGAGCGGTCCCTCCTCGCCGCCCTGGAGGCCGGATGCAGCGCCCCCGTGGGCGCGCTCGCCGACCTGCTGGCCGACGGGCAGATTGTCAATGAGATGCGCCTGCGCGGAGTCGTCGGAACCCTCGACGGCTCGACGCTGGTGCAGCTGTCCACCACCGGTCCCGTGCCCCAGTCTTACGACGAGGCCATGGCGCTCGGCCGCGAACTCGCGGACGAGATGCTGGCCAAGGGCGCGGCCGGTCTGATGGGGGAGCGATCGCTTTGAACCCCTCAAGTCCCACCCCCTCCGCTTTCGCGGCGGTCGCCGCCCACGGGCACGTCACGTTCCTGGGCGCCGGTCCCGGCGACCCGGGTCTGCTGACGCTGCGCGCCGTGGAGGCGCTCGCCTCGGCCGATGTGCTGATCGCGGAGCCCGAGGTGCTGGAGGTCGTCCGCACCCACGCGCGCGCCGGTGTCGACACGCCGCAGCTGACGGTACCTGACGAAATGTCAGCAGCCGCCGGGGTGCCGGTGATCCGCGACGCGACCAATCTTGTCATGGAGGCCGCACGGGCCGGCAGGCGGGTCGTGCGTGCCGTCACCGGAGACCCCGGGCTCGACGGCAACGCGGCCGAGGAGATGCTCGTCTGCGCCACCGAGGGCATTCCCTTCGAGGTGGTGCCCGGAGTCGCGACCGCCGTCGGCGTGCCCGCCTACGCCGGTGTGCCGCTGCGCGGCCAGGGGGGCGCCGACGTGCGCTTCCTGGACGCCCGCACCGCCTCGGCGCGCTGCTGGAGCGAGGTCGGCGCGAGCGACGGCGTCCTCGTCGTCTCCGCGACGCTGGAGACGGTCTCGGCCGCCGCCGCGGAGCTGGTGGGCGCCGGACGGGGGCCCGACACCCCGCTGACGGTGACCGTCGCCGGTACGACGACCCGGCAGCGGACCTGGAGCGCGACGCTGGGCTCCATCGCGCAGGTCTTCAAGCAGGGCAAGGTGCTCCCCTCGCCCGAGGGTTCGCGCTCGGTCATAGCCGTGGTCGGGGAGCACGGCGCCACCGCGCGCCGCGAGGACCTGGCCTGGTTCGAGTCGAAGCCGCTGTTCGGCTGGCGGGTGCTCGTGCCGCGTACCAAGGAGCAGGCCGCCTCGCTCTCCGACCAGCTGCGTTCGTACGGCGCCGTGCCGCACGAGGTGCCGACCATCGCCGTGGAGCCGCCGCGCACCCCGCAGCAGATGGAACGGGCCGTCAAGGGCCTGGTCACCGGCCGCTACGAGTGGATCGCGTTCACCTCCGTCAACGCCGTGAAGGCGGTGCGGGAGAAGTTCGAGGAGTACGGGCTCGACGCGCGCGCCTTCGCGGGCATCAAGGTCGCCGCGGTGGGCGAGCAGACGGCCGCCGCGCTGGTCGAGTTCGGTGTGAAGCCGGACCTGGTGCCGAGCGGCGAGCAGTCGGCTGCCGGGCTGCTGGAGGACTGGCCGCCCTACGACCCGGTCTTCGACCCGATCGACCGCGTCTTCCTGCCGCGCGCCGACATCGCGACCGAGACGCTGGTCGCGGGCCTGATAGAGCTCGGGTGGGAGGTCGACGACGTCACCGCCTACCGGACGGTGCGCGCGTCGCCGCCGCCGGCGGACACGCGAGAGGCGATCAAGGGCGGCGGCTTCGACGCCGTTCTCTTCACCTCGTCCTCCACGGTGCGCAACCTCGTCGGGATCGCCGGCAAGCCGCACAACGTGACCGTGATCGCCTGCATCGGCCCGGCGACGGCCAAGACGGCGGAGGAGCACGGCCTGCGGGTCGACGTGCTCTCCCCCGAGCCGAGCGTCGGCAAGCTGGCCGAGGCCCTGGCCGAGTACGGGGCCGCGCGCCGCGAGGCGGCCAAGGAGGCCGGCGAGTCGGTGTACCGGCCGAGCGAACGCCGCCCGGGCGCGCGCCGGCGCCGGACCACCTGACGGCGACAGCGGTGAGGCGCGGGGCCCGGACGCGACGCGTCCGGGCCCCGCGTCGTACCCGGGCGGGGCGCGGCGCGGGGTGTGGCGCGGGGACGCGGGCGGGCACGGCCTACGCTGGATGCCGACTGTTCTCGATGCTCGAAGAGGCGACTACAAGATGAGCACGTACGGATCCTTCCCCGGCTCGCGCCCCCGCCGGCTGCGCACCACCCCGGCGATGCGACGAATGGTCGCGGAGACCCGCCTGCACCCCTCGGACCTGATCCTCCCCGCCTTCGTGCGCGAGGGCATCACTGAGCCCCTGCCCATCTCGGCGATGCCGGGCGTGGTCCAGCACACCCGTGACACCCTGCGGAAGGCGGCCGTGGAGGCCGTCTCGGCCGGCGTCTCGGGGATCATGCTGTTCGGTGTCCCGACGGACGAGAACAAGGACGCGCTGGGCACGGCGGGCACGGAGCCGGACGGCATCCTCCAGGTCGCGATCCGCGACGTGAAGGCCGAGGTGGGCGACGACCTCGTGATCATGTCCGACCTGTGCCTGGACGAGTACACCGACCACGGCCACTGCGGTGTCCTCGACGAGCACGGCCGCGTCGACAACGACGCGACGCTGGAGCGCTACGCCGAGATGGCGCAGGTCCAGGCCGACGCGGGTGTCCACGTGGTCGGGCCCAGCGGGATGATGGACGGCCAGGTCGGGGTGATCCGCGACGCGCTGGACGAGACGGGCCACGAGGACGTGTCGATCCTCGCGTACACGGCGAAGTACTCGTCGGCGTTCTACGGTCCCTTCCGCGAGGCCGTCGCCTCCTCCCTCCAGGGCGACCGCAAGACCTACCAGCAGGACCCGGCGAACGCGCGCGAGTCCCTGCGGGAGCTGGCGTTGGACCTGGAGGAGGGCGCCGACATGGTCATGGTCAAGCCCGCGGGCCCCTACCTGGACATCCTGTACCGGGTCGCGCAGGCGGTGGACGTGCCGGTGGCCGCGTACCAGATCAGCGGCGAGTACGCGATGGTCGAGGCGGCAGCCGAGAAGGGCTGGATCGACCGCGACCGCGCCGTCATGGAGACGCTGCTCGGCATCAAGCGGGCGGGCGCGGACACGATCCTCACGTACTGGGCGACCGAGGTCGCGCAGTGGCTGGGCCGGGAGCGCTGAAGCGGGCCGGGTAGCGGGGCGGGCAACCCCCCGCCCCCCGACGCCGCCCCGCCAGGCCTGGGTGGGGCGGCCCCCCGGGGATGAGTACGGGCACTCATGCGCCGGGGGCCCCTGGGGTGGCTTGATGGGGGCATGACGCAAAACGCCACCGCCGTCACCATCCGCACCGCCCGTGACCGCCGCGCCTTCGTCGCGCCGCTGGTGACGACCCTGATCACGCTGCCCCTCGGCCTGGTGGCGCTGTTCTTCGCCGGTATCAGCCCGATGGCCTGCGACTCCTGCGACGGCGAGGTGGCCCACCGCTTCGACGACAGCTTCGCCACCGCCTTCACGGTGCTCCAGGTCGGGCTGGCCGTGGCGCTCGTCCTAGTGGTGACGGCATGGGCGCTGCCCTGGCAGCGACGCCACGCCACGAAGCGCGTGCTCGTGGCCGCGCTCGCGCCCACCGCCGTCGCCTTGGCCTGGGTGCTCTTCCACGGCATGGTCGACTGGCCGTAAGCCAAGGGGTGGGCGCACCCTGGAGGGAAGAGGTCGACCTCTGGAGGTGATGCCTCATGGCCACGCTCGCCGGGTGGCATGTGGAGATGGAATTCACCGAGGAGGGCCACCGCACCAGCGCGGCAGCCCTGCTCAGGCTCATGGACGGCACCGAACTGCGGGCGCGGGGCTACGCCATGCGCCATCCGTCCGACACGGACCAGCTCCGCGTCGGTGAGGAGATCGCGGGCGCACGCGCGCTCATGGATCTCGCGTCGCAGCTACTGGACAAGGCCCACACCGAGATCGACGCGGAGTCGGGCCGGCACTCCTACCCGCTGACCCAGTGAGCGAGGCGGGTCCAGGTAGCCGGTGAGAGGGTGAGGACGGGACCGTGCGGGACCTTCGAGTCCCGCACGTGTACCTGGTCGGCGCAGGGCGCGACCTCGACGCACTGGCCGCCCTCATCACCGCTGTACGTCGACTTCTGCCAGGCGTAGCCCACTTCGACGCAGTTGCCGCCGTCGCTGCCGCTGTAGCTGGACTTGAACCACGTGAGTTCGGTGCTCATGGATCTCCTAGCAGCCGGTTCAACAGGTCCCTGGTCTCGTCGGGGTTGAGGGCCTGTGTCCGCAGCATCGCATACCTCTGGGCGATGATGCTGACCTCATCGAGGTCGGAGACGACCAGACTGCCGCGTTGGCTTTCGACGTACGCGATGTGCTCGTGGTTCGGCGTTTCCAGCAGGACGAACGGTCCGTCGAGGGCCGGGTGGGCGGTCCGGTCCAGCGGCAGTACCTGGATCATCACACCGGGGAGCCGTGAGCAGGTCACCAGGTGCTGGAGCTGCTCCCGCAGGACCTCCGGACCGCCCAGCGGGCCCCTCAGGGCCGGCTCCCAGATGACGAAGCTGACCAGCATCGGCTTCTCGCGGTGTAGGACCGACTGCCGGTCGATCCGGGCGGCCGTCTGGTCGGCGATCTCGTCGTCGGTGTACATGGGGATGCGGCTGCGGAAGACCGCCTCCGCATACGCCTTGGTCTGGAGCAGACCCGGGATGACCTGGTTCTCGTACGAGGACAAGGCCAGGGCTTTCTTCTCCAGGCTCATCAGCGGCTCCGCCCAAGGCGGTATCACGTCCATCTGGGGCAGCCGGTCGGCCGCGACGGCGAGCAAGCCGGGCAGCCCGAGCACGGCGTCCATCAGCGCCGCCACGTCGGGCATCAAGGGGCGCCTGCCCTGCTCGATGGAGGCGATGCTCTCCTCCTGGAGCCCGACCCTCTTTCCGAGCTCCCGCTGAGTCAGTCCTTTGGCGACGCGGGCGGCGGCGACTTGGGCGCCGACCATCCTCATCGCCGTCGCGTTGGGCCGCACCCTGTTCCTTGGTGGCATGGACCTGAACTCCCCACCTGCACAAGCGAACTACCCGTACCCATCCGTACTGGATGGTCAGTACGGATAGGCGTACTGCAGCACGGTAGTCACACACCGCGACCCTCGTCAGGTGAACGTGACGAATGAACCCGCCCTGGTGCGGGACCGGTTCTATCCGCGCAGCCGCCAGACCGTCGGTGCCGCCAGGCAGTTCGCCGCCGCGACCCTCGACGCGTGGGATGTCGTGGGCCGCCTGGACGACGTGTTGCTGTGCGTGAGCGAGCTGGCCACCAACGCCCTGCTGCACGGCGTCCCGCCCGGCCGGGGCTACCGGCTGCGGCTGCTGCGCTTCGGCGGGGTGGTCCGGGTGGAGGTGCACGACAGCGGCGGCGGACGGCCCCGGATCGGGGGCCGGAGCGACGACGCCGAGTGCGGGCGGGGACTGCTGCTCGTTGCGGCCGTCGCCGACCGGTGGGGTGTCGGGCTGCGCAGCCCCGGCAAGACGGTGTGGTGCGAGCTGGACGTGCCTTAGAGACGCACCTCCTCGACCCGCTGCGCCAGCCGGGACATCGCTCGGGCCAGTTCGCCGGCCGTGCCCAGGGGGACGATCGCCGCGCGGCCCGGGACCCGTACCCCGCCCGTCAGGGCCACGCGGGTGCCCCCGCCCGGTTCCGGGGCCGCCGCCATGCCGATGATCAGGAAGCGGCTCTGGAGCCAGCACCAGCCCGGGCGCAGCACCCCCCGGAAGTGGGCCCGCAGCCCGTACTTGCTGCGGGCCAGCGCCTCCACCCGGTCGCCGCGCACCCGCAGCACCCGCAGCGAGCGCATGTCCGGCTGGAACCGGCCGAACTCGCCCTCCAGGTCGGCCATCACCGCCCAGACCGTCTCCGGGGCGGCGGGCAGCACCCGTTCGGCGACCCGCGCGCCCGGGACGCCGGCCGCCATCACCCGCAGCCGGGCGACCGTGTCGATCGCGTACGTCATGAGGACCACGCCTTCCGGAAACTCGTACGGGCCCGGTGCAGCCGGGACTTGGCGGTGCCGGGCGGTACTCCGAGGACGGCCGCGGCGGCCTCCTCGTCCAGTCCCTCGATGTCCCGCAGCACCAGCACCGCCCGGTGGTCGGGGGACAGGCGGGCCAGTACGTCGTCGATGTCGGCGGCGAGCTGGGGGTCGCCGCGCTCGGGGACGTCGGCGAGTTCGGCCGGGTGGGCCCGGGCCGCGCGGCGGGCGGTGCGCACCGCCTCGCGGACGGCGATGGCCCGCACCCACCCGTACAGGGCCTCGGGGTCCCGCAGCGTCCTCAGCGCCCCGAAGACGGCGATGAGGGCCTCCTGGGTGGCGTCCGGGCCGTCCGCGAGGGCGATCGGGGCGCAGATCCGGGCGACGAACGGGGTGAGGTGGTCCAGAAGGTCGTGCATCGCGAGGGTGTCGCCGGCGCGGGCGGCGCGGGCGAGGGCGACCGCGCGTTCGCGTTCCTCGGGGCTCACCGGGCGCGTGCCAGGCGGGCGGCGGCCCAGCCGAAGCCGAGGCAGGCGGGGGTGTAGAGGGCGAGGTTGAGGGCGTAGAAGGGCCCGGGCGGGCTGTCGACGACCTTCGCGACCCACCCCAGGCCCGCGAGGCCCCGGACCGCGAGCCCGGCGGCGACCGCGCCGGTCACCAGGCGGGTCGCGGGCCCGCCGCGGCGGTGGGTGGTGGCCAGGACGGCGGCGGCGCCGGTGAGGGTGAGTGCGGCGAGCGGCAGGACGACGGGCGGCGCGAAGGAGACCGCGGTGCCCAGGACGGCGAGGGACAGCGCGTGCGCGTCGGGGGCGGGCCAGGTCCGCCCCGTGGCCCAGTACAGGTGGACGAGGCCGTCCACGGCCAGCAGGGCCGCGAGCCCCGTGCCCAGGCTGCGGCGGGTGGTGTCGTTCATGTGCTCCCCCTCGGTGTCGGACGCGGTGTCGGGAACCGACGCCAGGGAGAGGGGGCGCGGGGGCGGAACGTTCCCTGTGTTCCGCGTCACATCCTTGCGCGTCGCAGCGTTCCGCGTCACGTCGTCCCGCCTCACATCGGGGACTCGGCCGGTGCGGCCGCCTGTTCCCGCAGGGCGCGGATCAGGGTGGCGACCTCCGGTTGGTCGCGGCGGCGGCCGATCGTGGCGAGACCGATGTGCCGGGTGGGGGTGGGCGCCTCGACGGGGACGGTGCGCAGGCCCGGCACGCGCGGGGCGAGGGCGATGGACGGGACCAGCGAGAGGCCCAGGCCCGCGGCGACGAGGGAGCGGGCGAAGAAGTAGTCGGTGGTGGTGCCGTGCACCCGGGGGGCGAAGCCGGCGCGCTCGGCGTAACGACGCAGGTACGCCTCGGTCTTCAGGCAGCCGAGCACCCAGGGTTCGGCGGCCAGCTCGGCGAGGTCGAGCGCCTCGCGGGTCGCCAGCGGGTGCCCCTCGGGGAGGACGACGTACAGGGGGTCCTCCATGAGGGGGGTCCACTCCAGGGCGGGGCCCTGGCCCGGGCGCCCCGGCAGCGGGCCGTCGAAGTGGTAGGCGAGCGCGAGGTCCACGGCGCCCCGGCGGAGCAGGGCCAGGCTCTCCTCGGGCTCGCCCTCCCCGACGTGCACCACCGTGTCGGGGTGGGCCGCCGTCAGCTCGGCGAGCGCGCCGGGGAGCAGGAGCCTGCCGCCGCTGGTGAAGGTGGCGATGGTGAGCCGGGTGCGGCCCGTGCCGAGCCGGTCGACCTGCTGCCTGGCGTGGGCGAGTTCGGCGGCGACCGACTCGGCCGCGCCGACCATGATCCGTCCGGCGGGGGTGAGGGTGACCCCGCGCGTGCTGCGCGTGACGACCCGCGCGCCCAGGCCGCGTTCCAGGGTGGCTATCTGTTGGGAGACGGCCGACGGGGTGAGGCGCAGGGCCGCTGCCGCCCGGTTGAAGCTGCCGTGCTCCGCCACCGCCCGCAGGACGCGGAGCCGCTGCACATCGATCAACAGTTTTCCTTTACGCGCGTGCAGGAAGTGGGCACTTCTGCCGGGGACGGTACGTCTCCAGGATGACGGCATGAACAAGATCGGTACACGCCCGCCCGGTACGCGCACTTCCGGTACACGCACTTCCGGCACGCACACGTCCGGTGCGCACCAAGTCCCGCGGCGCGTCTGCGTCATCGGCGGGAGCCGGTACTTCGGGAAGCTCCTGGTCGAGCTGCTCCACGCGGCCGGACACCGGGTCACGGTGATCAACCGCGGTTCCGTCCCGCCGCCCGAGGGCGTCGAGCACCTCGTCGTGGACCGCGACGACGAGGCCGCCCTCACCGCCGCGCTCGCCGGCCGCGCCTTCGACGTGGTCGTCGACCAGGTCTGCTACACCCCCGTGCAGGCCTCGATCGCCGTCCGCGCCTTCTCCGGGCGCACCCGGCGGTACGTGATGACGTCCACGATCGAGGTGTACGACCCGGCGACCGCCGCGCCGGGGGAGGTGGCGACCCTCGCGCCCGGCACCCCCGTGCCGGAGGACCTCGTGGACCCGGCCGGCGGGCCGGTGCGGACGGACCTGCCCTGGCAGGACGCGGCCTACCGCGAGGCGCACTACGCCGAGGGCAAGCGCCAGGCGGAGGCGGTCTTCACCCGCGAGGGCCGGTTCGCGTTCGCCTGCGTGCGCAGCGCGCACGTACTCGGCGGCGGCGCAAGGGAGTTCACCGGACGCCTGGCGTACTACGTCGAGCGGGTCGCCGGGGGCCGGGAGATCGCCGTGCACGCCGGGGCGCTGCCCACGGTGTTCATCCACTACCGGGAGCTGGCGGAGCTGCTGCTGTGGGCGGCGACGGCCACCGGCTTCACCGGCGCGGTCAACGCCTGCTCCGACGGTCTGCTCGACGTGCGCGACCTGGTGGCCGTGATCGCCGGGCAGACCGGGCGGCGGCCCGTGTACCGGACCGTCGCGGCGGGCGGGGAGGCGAGCCCGTTCTCCTTCGAACGGCACTACGCCATGCGCAACGACCGGGCGCTGGAGCTGGGTTTCGCCTTCTCCCGCACGGCCGACTGGCTGCCCGGAGCCGTCGCGGAGGCGCTCTGAACGGCCCCGGGGGCCGTCAGAGGCGCTCGGGGGTGCGGATGCCCAGGAGCGCCATGCCCTTGGTGAGGGTGCGGGCGGTCAGGTCGCAGAGGAAGAGGCGGTTCTCCATCTGCTCGGCGGTGTCGGCCTTCAGCACCGGGCACTGGTCGAAGAAGGTCGAGTAGAGCGTCGCGAGCTGGAAGAGGAACGCCGCGACCTTGTGCGGGGCGTACTCGGCGGCCGCGTCCGCGACGACCTCGCCGAACTGGTCGATGTGCAGGCCCAGCGCGCGCTCGGCCGGGGCCAGAGCCAGCTCCGGGTGCGCGACCGGCCGGGTCTCGCCCGCCTTGCGCAGGATCGAGCGGTTACGGGCGTACGCGTACTGGAGGTACACGGACGTGTCACCGGTCAGCGAGACCATCTGGTCGAGGTCGAACTTGTAGTCGCGGCCGGCGGAGGTGGACAGGTCCGCGTACTTGACCGCGCCGATGCCGACGTACCGGCCGTTGGAGACGATCTCCTCCTCGGTCAGGCCGATCTTCTCGCTCTTGTCGCGCACGACGGCGGTCGCCCGCTCGACGGCCTCGTCCAGCAGGTCCACGAGCCGGACGGTCTCGCCCTCACGGGTCTTGAACGGCTTGCCGTCCTTGCCCAGGACGGTGCCGAAGGCCAGCTGGACGGCCTTGACCTCGTCGTTCAGCCAGCCGGCGCGGCGGGCCGTCTCGAAGACCATCTTGAAGTGCAGCGACTGGCGGGCGTCCACCACGTAGATGAGGGTGTCGGCCTTGAGCTCGCCGACACGGTTGCGGATGGCGGAGAGGTCGGTGGCGGCGTAGCCGAAGCCGCCGTCCGACTTCTGGACGATCAGGGGCGTCGGGTTGCCGTCCGGGCCCTTGTACTCGTCGAAGAAGACGCACAGCGCGCCGTTGGAGCGGACGGCGACGCCCGAGTCCTCCAGCAGCTTGCAGGTCTCGGCGAGCATGTCGTTGTAGCCGGACTCGCCCACGACGTCCGGGTCCTGGATGTCCATGTCCAGCTTGTCGAAGACGGAGTAGAAGTAGATCTTCGACTCGTCCACGAACCGCTGCCACAGCGCGAGGGTCTCGGGCTCCCCGGCCTGGAGGTCCACGACCCGGGCCCGGGCGCGCGTCTTGAACTCCTCGTCGGAGTCGAAGAGGGCGCGCGAGGCCTTGTAGAGGCGGTTGAGGTTGGACATGGCCTCCTCGCCGGAGACCTCCACGTCCCCGGCGGCGACGTCGGCCTTGTGGTCCAGCTCGTGCGGGTGCTCCAGGAGGTACTGGATGAGCATGCCGAACTGGGTGCCCCAGTCCCCGATGTGGTGGCGACGGATGACCTTCTCGCCCGTGAACTCCAGGATCTCGACCATCGCGGCGCCGATGACGGCGGACCGCAGGTGGCCGACGTGCATCTCCTTGGCCACGTTGGGCTGCGCGTAGTCGATCACCGTGGTGCCGGCGTTCGCGGCGTGCGGGACGCCGAGGCGGTCGTCGGCGGCGCGGGCGGCCAAAGTCTCGATGATCGCCCGGTCGGTGATCGTGATGTTGAGGAAGCCCGGTCCGGAGACCTCGATCTCCTGGATCAGGTCACCGGTCGGGATCGCGCCGACCACGTCCGCCGCCAGCTCGCGCGGGTTGGCCTTGGCCTTCTTCGCGAGCGCCAGGATGCCGTTGGCCTGGAAGTCGGCCCGGTCGCTACGTCGCAGCAGCGGGTCGGTGGCACCGGCCTCCGGCAGGGCGGAGGCGAGGGCGTCCGCGACGCGCTGGTTGACGGAAGAAGCGAGGGAAGGGACCGAGGCCATGAGCTGCCGTTCCTGTGAGGTCGCGCCCGGGGGCGCGCTGGGAGGTGAACTTGGGTGTTCCGACAAAGACCGAGTATCCCACGGGAGGCCCTGCGGTTTCCCGGGAGAAAAGCAACCCCGGAGCGGCCTCTTCCGTCTGGGAGAATGGCGTAAGCCAGCATTCGAGATAGAAGGACGTGTCGTGGCTCAGAGCAGCACCGAGACCGACTGGGTCTCCCGTTTCGCGGACGAGGTCATCGCCGAGGCGGAGCGCCGAGCACCCGGCAAACCTGTCGTCGTCGCGTCCGGACTCTCCCCCTCCGGCCCGATCCACCTGGGCAACCTGCGCGAGGTCATGACCCCGCACCTGGTCGCCGACGAGATCCGCCGCCGGGGCATCGAGGTCCGGCACGTCCTGTCCTGGGACGACTACGACCGCTACCGCAAGGTGCCGGCGGGCGTCGAGGGCGTGGACGAGAGCTGGGCGCAGCACATCGGCAAGCCGCTGACCGCCGTCCCGGCCCCGGCCGGGTCCGCGTACGGCAGCTGGGCCGAGCACTTCAAGGCCGCGATGGTCGAGGCGCTGGCCGAGCTGGGCGTCGAGTACGACCCGATCAGCCAGACCGAGCAGTACACGAATGGTGTCTACCGCGAGCAGGTGCTGTTCGCGATGAAGCACCGCGGGGACATCGACGCCGTGCTCGACCAGTACCGCACGAAGCAGAAGCCGGGCGGCAAGAAGCCGCAGCAGAAGCCGGTGGACGCGGCCGAGCTGGAGGCGGCCGAGGGCTCGGGCGCCGCCGCCGAGGACGACGGCAGCGCCGAGGGCGCGGAGTACTTCCCGTACAAGCCGTACTGCGGCGCCTGCGGCAAGGACTTCACCAAGGTCACCTCGTACGACGACGCGACCACGGAGCTGACCTACGTCTGCACCGAGGACGGGTTCACCGAGACGGTCGCGCTCGACGAGTTCAACCGCGGCAAGCTGGTCTGGAAGGTCGACTGGCCCATGCGTTGGGCCTACGAGGGCGTCATCTTCGAGCCCTCCGGCGTCGACCACTCCTCGCCCGGTTCGTCGTTCCAGGTCGGCGGGCAGATCGTGCACATCTTCGGCGGCGAGCAGCCGATCGGACCGATGTACGCCTTCGTCGGCATCAGCGGCATGGCCAAGATGTCCTCCAGCAAGGGCGGGGTCCCGACCCCGGCCGACGCGCTGAAGATCATGGAGCCGCAGCTGCTGCGCTGGCTGTACGCGCGCCGCCGCCCGAACCAGTCCTTCAAGATCGCCTTCGACCAGGAGATCCAGCGGCTGTACGACGAGTGGGACAAGCTGGAGGCCAAGGTCGCCGACGGCTCCGTCCTGCCGGCCGACGCCGCCGCGCACACGCGCGCCGTGCGGACCGCCGCCGGCGAGCTGCCGCGCACCCCGCGCCCCATGCCGTACCGGACGCTCGCCTCGGTGGTCGACATCACCGCCGGGCACGACGAGCAGACGCTGCGCATCCTGTCCGACCTGGAGCCGGAGCGCCCGCTGGCCTCTCTGGACGAGGTGCGGCCGCGACTGGACCGCGCCGAGAACTGGATCACCACCCAGGTCCCGGCCGACCAGCGGACCCTGGTGCGCGAGGAGCCCGACACCGAGCTGCTCGCCTCGCTGGACGACGAGGGCCGGGAGTCGCTGCGGCTGCTCCTGGAGGGGCTGGACTCGCACTGGTCGCTCGACGGGCTGACCACGCTGGTCTACGGCGTGCCGAAGGTGATGGCCGGGCTGGAGCCCGACGCCAAGCCCACGCCGGAGCTCAAGGTCGCGCAGCGCACGTTCTTCGCGCTGCTGTACCGGCTGCTGGTGACCCGGGAGACCGGGCCGCGCCTGCCCACGCTGCTGCTGGCGGTGGGGGCGGACCGGGTGCGCAAGCTGCTGGCCGCCTGAGCCCTCGTGAAGACCTGAGAAGGGCCCGCACCCCCCGGGGGGTGCGGGCCCTTCCGTCGTGTCCGGCGCGGGTTACGCGATGTGCTCGTTCTCCAGGTCCCGCTGGTAGCGGAGCTTCAGCTCCGGCATCAGGCGGCGGATCATCGAGGCGCTGCGCGGGTGCACGATCCCGTGCCGGTCCGCGAGGTGTATGTCCACCTGCTCCGGGGTCGGGAAGTGCGAGTTCTCGGCGAGGAAGGCCCGGAAGACCTCGTAGGCGGCCTCCTCGAACTTCACCTCGTCGATCTCCGGGTCCGCGGCCATGCCGGGGTCCGCGGCGATGCCGGAGTCCGGGGCGTTCTGCGGGGCGGAGGCGTGCTGCGCGGCCTGTTCCTGCTGGTCCGGGCCGGCCGGGGCCATGACCGGGGTCGGCTCCAGGCCCTCGACGTACTGGGGGTTGTAGCCGCCCTCGTACGCCGCCTGCGGGGCCAGGGGCGCGGCGAACCAGGCGCTGTTGTGGGCCGCGGGCATGGCGGTCGGCTCCACCGCGAAGGGCAACTGGGCGGGGAGGGGGCCGGGGACCACCGGCTGGGGGGCGGCCTGGGGGGCGGCTTGGGGGGCCGGTCCGGCCTGGGGGGCCGGGGTCGCGGGCTCGGCGGCCTCGGGGGCCGGTGCGCCGGGGGCGGTCGTTCCGGGAGCCGCTTCGAGGGCGGGGGCGGCGGCCGGCGACTGGGCCCCGACCTCGGCCGGGGGCAGCAGCATCGGCTCGATACCGGCGGCGGCGAGGCCCGTGGGGGCCGTCTGCGCGAGCGGTACCCCGATCCGGGCCAGGCGCAGCGGCATCAGCGCCTCCACGGGGGCCTTGCGGCGCCAGGCACGGCCGTAGCGGGCCTGGAGGCGGGCCTGGTAGATCAGCCGGTCCTGCTCCATGCCGACCGCCTGCTCGTAGGAGCGCAGTTCCCACAGCTTCATCCGGCGCCACAGTTTGAAGGTGGGGACGGGGGAGAGCAGCCAGCGGGTGATCCGGACGCCCTCCATGTGCCGGTCGGCGGTGATGTCCGCGATCCGGCCGACCGCGTGCCGGGCCGCCTCGACGGTGACCACGAACAGGATCGGGATCACGGCGTGCATGCCGACGCCGAGCGGATCCGGCCACGCCGCCGCGCCGTTGAAGGCGATGGTCGCGATGGTCAGCAGCCATGCCGTCTGGCGCAGCAGCGGGAACGGTATGCGTATCCAGGTCAGCAACAGGTCCAGCGCCAACAGCACGCAGATGCCGGCGTCGATGCCGATGGGGAAGACCAGCGAGAAGTTGCCGAAGCCCTTCTTCAAGGCCAGCGCGCGCACCGCGGAGTACGAACCCGCGAAACCGATGCCCGCGATGACCACGGCTCCGGCGACCACGACACCGACGAGTATCCGGTGCGTACGAGTCAGCTGCATCGCGGCCACCCGTGATCCCCTCCCCTTCGACGTGCTACGAGCTGCTGCCAGAGCTGCGAGGAGCCCGGGCAGGCACAGAGTACGGGTGACTGGATGTCAGCCCCACCTCTGCCCCTGCTCCTGCGGATTCCCCTGCCCGGACGGGGCGCTTCCTGCCGGTTCCTGCCGGTTTCGGCGCCGCCGTCCGCCTGCCGCCTACTGCTCGGCGGACTTCGAGGGCTCCGGGGACTTGGACTCCTGCGCCGACTGCGAAGGCGCCGGGGACTGCGGGGCGCCGCCCTGGGGTGCGCCCTGTCCGGGGGCCGGCTGGTTGGGGGCCGGCTGGCCGGTGCCCGCGGCCTCCACCGAGGCGGCCGTCTCCTTGGCGGCGGCGATGGCGTCCTGGAGCAGCTTGCCCTGGTCGGGGGCGGCGGCGCCCTCGTAGGCGGCGCCGTTGTAGTCGAGGGTGATCACGACGTTCTTGTCCCGCACGACGACGGTGGTGTTGAAGAAGTCGACGTCCTTCTTCACGCCGTAGACGACCGAGGTGCCCTGGTCGCCGATCCCGCCGGCCTGCTCGACCTTGACGTCGTGGGCGCCGTCGACCTTCTTCGCCGTCTCGACCTGCTTGTTGTACTGGTCCTCGGCGCGCTTGTTGCCGCTGCCGAGCGTGGCGTGGGAGTCGTAGCGGACCAGCGAGATCGACAGCCAGTGGTACTGCGAACCCTTGAGGCCGTCCTCGTCGAGGCCGTTCCAGGAGCAGCTGGCGCGGCTGGAGAGGTCGTTCGACTTCGTCGCAGAGCCGTTCTTGTCCTTCGCCTCGGGCACGAGGGTGTCGATGGTCTTCGACTGCACCGCCTTGCAGGGCTCGGGCAGCGTGGTGAACGCCACCTTCTCCAGGGTGGGCGTCTTCTTCGCGTTCGGCTTCGAGGATGCGGAGGAATCGGACTTCTTGCCGTCCGAGCCCGAGGCCTTGCCGCCCGAGTCGGAGGAGCATCCGGCGACGGTGAGGATCACCGGGACGGCTGCGCAGGCGAGAACGCGGGTGAGGCGCGAGGCTGATCGGTGCATGGTTCCTTCAGTCGTTGGGGCCTTCTCACGGGCCTTTTCACGGGCCTTCGTGCGGGCCTTGCTGCGGCCCTGGTGCGGCCCTTGGTGTCGGCGCGTTGCGGGCGCGGGACTCGAACAACGGTAGCCCGACCCGGCGCCCGGCTGCTGTGCGCGCCGTCACGCGGGCCGCGCGCGCCCCTCGGGGGCGCGTGCGGTCAGTCGTTGAACCGCTCGACGAGCGCCTGCGCCAACTGCCTGACCCTGTCCTGGGTTTCCACGCTGGAAGGGACGACGCCGGGCTGGGAGGGCTGGACGCTGTACTCGATGGTGACGATGACGTTCGAGGTGCGGAACACAGTGCGCACGGTGCGCGACTGCGGGGCGGTGGTGCCGGCCGGGCTCAGCTTGTCCTCGATGTAGGCCTCGTTGCCGAGCCCTTCCAGGACGCGGGAGCCGAGTTCGGGCGCGGCGGTGGGGCCGGGACCGGCGCCCGGGCCGGCGCCGGGGCTGCCGGTGGGGCTGCCGCCCGGGCTGCCGGTGGGACTCGGGGGCGCCGCGGGCGCCCCGCCGGTCGAGGCGGACGCGACCGGCGGGGAAGGCGTCGCCGTAGCCCCCGGGAAGGGCAGGTGCGCGTCGGTGAGTCGGCGCACGTACACCTGGCGCGCCTTGTCGTCGTCGCTCGCGGTGGCCCGGTCGTAGGAGACCACCCGCTCGAAGCCGACGGACAGCAGCCGGGTCTCGGAGGGCGTCTGCGCGGTCCAACGGCAGCCCACGCGCCGGTCGGCGTCGTAGGAGGCGTCGGCGGTCCCGGCGTAGAGCTGCTCGCGCTGCTGGTTGGTGAGGCTCTCGTCGGCGGGGAGCATGACCCGCAGCCGCTTGGCGTCGACGGCCTTGCAGGGCGCCGGGAGATTGCGGTACTTCCCCGGCTGGGCGGGCGCGACGGTGCTGCCGCCGGCCTTCGCGTCGGTGGTGGTCCCGGGGCTGCTCGTCTCGGTGCACCCGGTGAGGCCGGTGACCCCGGCCACGAGCGCGGTGAGCATCGCGACACCTGGCAGGGCCCGCCGTCGTACCGCCTTGCGCTGCACGTCCCATGGCTCCCTTCGGCCGGCCGGCTGCCCGGCGGTCAGGAAATTGCTTTGCCGTGCCTGGGGCACGGCTGGACACAATGTCTATCGCACACGTTGGTGCCGGCGCCGGTTCCCTGTCCGCTATGGGGCCTTGAGCGAGGCTTTTTGCGTATTCCGACTTTCCTGTGCTTAACGGGGTTTTGAGGCTGTTATGTCGTATGTAGAGGTGCCCGGGGCGAAGGTTCCGATCCGGATGTGGACCGATCCCGCGTCGGTCGAGGACCACGCGATGCGGCAACTGCGCAACGTCGCCACCCTCCCGTGGATCAAGGGCCTGGCCGTCATGCCGGACGTCCACTACGGCAAGGGGGCCACGGTCGGTTCGGTGATCGCGATGAAGGACGCGGTGTGCCCGGCGGCGGTGGGCGTCGACATCGGCTGCGGCATGTCGGCGGTGAAGACCTCCCTCACGGCGAACGACCTGCCGGGGGACCTGTCGGCGCTCCGCTCGAAGATCGAGCGGGCCATCCCGGTGGGCGTGGGCCTCCACCGGGACCCGGTGGACCCGGCGCGGCTGTACGGGTTCGGGGTGAGTGAGAAGGCGTACGACGACCTGTGGCAGAGGTTCGACTACCTCACGGACGCGGTCAAGTCCCGTCGTGAGCGCGCCGCGAAGCAGGTGGGAACGCTCGGCTCGGGAAACCACTTTGTCGAATTCTGTCTCGATGAGTCGGGTTCCGTCTGGCTGATGTTGCACTCGGGTTCGCGCAACATCGGCAACGAACTGGCGAGCTTCCACATCGACGTGGCCCGTGGGCTCTCCCACAACCAGGGCCTGGTCGACCGGGACCTCGCCGTGTTCCTGGCGGCGACCCCGGAGATGCGGGCCTACCGCAACGACCTCTTCTGGGCGCAGGAGTACGCCGAGTTCAACCGCGCCGTGATGATGAGCCTGTTCAAAGAGGTCGTCCGCAAGGAGTTCCGGAAGGCGAAGGTCTCTTTCGAGCCGGAGATCAGCTGTCACCACAACTACGTGGCGGAGGAGCGGTACGACGGGATGGACCTGCTGGTCACGCGCAAGGGCGCGATCCGCGCCGGCAGCGGGGACCACGGGATCATCCCCGGCTCGATGGGCACGGGTTCCTACATCGTGAAGGGTCTCGGCAACGAGAAGTCCTTCAACTCCGCTTCGCACGGCGCCGGCCGGAAGATGAGCCGGACGGCGGCGAAGAAGCGGTTCTCGGCCCGGGACCTCGCGGAGCAGACCAAGGGCGTGGAGTGCCGCAAGGACTCGGGTGTGGTGGACGAGATCCCGGGCGCCTACAAGTCGATCGAGCAGGTCATCGACCAGCAGACGGACCTCGTCGCGGTGGTCGCCAAGCTCAAGCAGGTCATCTGCGTCAAGGGCTGAGGTCCGGCGGGGGCCGTAGGAGTGGAGGCGCGGGGGAGCGGAGGGTCCGGACGGTCGACGGTCCGGACCCTCCGGCTGTCATCTGCCCTCGTCGCCGTCGAGGAGGCGGTCGACGGGCGGTTCCAGGGTGACCCCGGTCGACTCGGGGAGAAGGAGGGAGGCGCCCCGTTCGAAGGGCTTGCGCGAGCGGTACTCGCCGCCGCGCGGGTCGGTGTAGAGGACGACCTCGTCGTGGCGGCGGTCGCCCACGACGTATACCGGGATCCCGGCCTGGGCGTAGCAGTCGACTTTGGAGCCCAGGTCGTCCGACCGGTTGGTGGCACCGGGCAGGGGCACCGGTCCGGTTACAGCTCGCGGTGGACCTTCGTGTTCGAGGCCTGGGCGCGGGGGCGGACCACCAGCAGGTCGATGTTGACGTGGCTGGGGCGGGTCACCGCCCAGGTGACGGTGTCGGCCACGTCGTCGGCGGACAGCGGGTGCGCGACGCCCGCGTAGACCTTCTCGGCCTTCTCGGCGTCACCGCGGAAGCGGGTCTTCGCGAACTCCTCCGTCTTGACCATGCCCGGAGCGATCTCGATGACGCGGACGGGCTGCCCGACGATCTCCAGGCGGAGCGTCTCAGCGAGGACGCGGGCGCCGTTCTTGGCGGCCACGTAGCCGGCGCCGCCCTCGTAGGTGGAGTGCCCGGCGGTGGAGGACAGGACGACCACCGTGCCGTCGCCCGAGGCGATGAGGGCCGGGAGGAGGGCCTGGGTGACATTGAGCGTGCCGATGACGTTGACCTCGTACATCGTGCGCCAGTCGGCGGGGTCGCCGGTCGCGACGGGCTCGGCGCCGATGGCGCCGCCGGCGTTGTTGACGAGCACGTCACAGTCCGGGAGGGAGGCCGCGAAGGCGTCCACGGCGGCGCGGTCGGTGACGTCGAGGGCGTGGGCGGTGGCCTCGTGCCCCGCGTCGGTGATCTCGGCGGCGAGGGCCTCGACGCGGTCCTTGCGGCGGGCGGTGAGGACCACGTGGTAGCCGGCGGCCGCGAGCTGCCGGGCGGTGGCCGCGCCGATGCCGCTGCTCGCGCCGGTGACTACGGCGGTCCGGGTGGCGGGGCTCATGGGCGTGCTCCTCGTTCGTCGTTCGTTCGTACGGGCGATTACCGGCCAGCATAGGCGGATGACACGGCGGGGCCGGTTGGGCGCAGTGGGAGCGGCGACCCGCCCTCCTTCGTGTGATGGTCCGACCGGCGGGCGTCCGGGCGCTCTAGCGTGCGCGCCGGAGGTGGTGGCGGTGCGCCGTGGTGCCGTACGGAGTGTGGTGGTGGCGGGCTTGCTCGTCGTGGGCGGTGCCTGCGGTACGGGCGGCGCCTGGGGCGCGGGCGGCGTCGGGGACCCGACGCCGGGGGCCGAGGCGGACGTCTCGTACCACGGCCGGGTCTCGCTGGACGAGGGGCGGCTGCGCGTGTGGCTGGTCCCGCACAACGAGGGCCCGAACGCGCTGGCCGACACCACGCTCCGGGTGCGACTGTCGGAGGACCTCGCCGACCGGCAGGAGCCGGCCGAGGGTTGCGCGCGGGCGGGCAGGCGCGAGGTGGTCTGCGAGACCGGGCCGCTGCCCGCGCACGGGCAGGGCCGGCACATCGCGCTGGTGCTCGGGCTGCGGGAGCCGGTCGCGGAGGTGGTGGTGCGGGTCGACACGTTGTGGAACGGCGACGCCGCCGACCGCAACAGCGGCAACAACGAGCACACGGTGCTGGCGCTGGACACGGGGGACGCGTACGCCTTCTGACGCGGTGCGGAGGCGGGCCCGGGCGGTCGGCACCGGCGGCGGCTCCGGGCGGCGGGCCTACTCCTTCTTTCCCCGCGGGAGGAGCCAGGACGCGACGGCGGAGGCGGTCGCGGTGTCGTCGGCCCGCTCGGCGCTCCAGGCGACGTAGCCGTCGGGGCGTACGAGGACGGACGCCGTACGCCGCCCGGTGGGCCAGTGGTGGTGGGCGAGCGGGCTGCCGGGCGGGGTGGGCCGGCCGGGAGGGGTGACGAGGACGAAGCCGCCGGTGCGCAGGGCCTCGTAGAGGCGCAGGCCGCCGGCGAGGGGCAGGTCGGGGGCGCGACGGCCCGCGGTGGTCGGGCGGTGGGTGCCCGGCGGGGGCGGGTAGCCGATCCCGATGCCGGAGACCAGGCCGAGGGCGCGCTCCTGGGCGGGGTGGAACCGGGCGAGCAGTGCGGCGCCGAGGGCGCGGGCGGCGCGGCGGGCGGGGTCGCCGACCATGGCGGTGCGGACGAGGGCGCCGCTCGCGCGCAGGACGAGGCGGCCGACGGGGTGGCGCTCGCGGTGGTAGCTGTCGAGGAGGGCCTCGGGGTCGGGACTGTGGCCGCCGAGGACGGCGGCGAGCTTCCAGGAGAGGTTGGCTGCGTCCTGGAGGCCGGTGTTCATGCCCATGCCGCCGGCGGGGGAGTGGACGTGGGCGGCGTCCCCGGCGAGGAAGACGCGGCCGACGCGGTAGTGGGGGACTTGGCGTTCGTCGCTGTGGAAGCGGGACATCCAGCGCGGGTCGTGCATGCCGTGGTCGGTGCCGAGGGCGGCGCGGGTGATGGTGCGCAGCTCTTCGAGGTCGACGGGGTCGGTGTCGGCGGCGCGGCCGTCGCGGTGCCAGGCGATGGCGCGGTACCAGCCGTCGCCGAAGGGGACGATGAGGGCGAAGGCGTCGTCGCGGCCGTTGACGGCGAGGAAGTCCTCGGGGGGCTCGGTCAGGCGTACGTCGGCCAGGACCATGGAGCGGACGACGGCCTGGCCGGGGAAGGGCAGGCCGAGGGCCCGGCGGACGGTGGAGCGGACGCCGTCGGTGCCGACGACGTGGCGGGCGGTCTGACGCACGGGGCCGGTGGGGGTGGTGATGTCGAGGGTGACGCTGTCGTCGTCCTGGTGGAGGCCGGTGACTTCGCAGTCGTATCGGATGACCGCCCCTGTGGACAGAGCTCGGCGCTCCAGCACTTTCTCTGTCTCATATTGGGGGGTGATCAGCACGAAGGGGTAGCGGGAGCGCAGTCGTCGAAGGGAGAGGGCCATGCCGCCGAAGGGGCGTAGGCGGTCGATTCGTCGGCCGGTGGAGACGAGTTGGTCGGCGACGCCGCGGGCGTCGAGGAGTTCGAGGGTGCGGGCGTGGACGGCGAACGCCCGGGTCAGGTTGGGGGCGGTGCGGGGGCGGCGCTCGATGAGGGTGACGGAGAGACCGGCGGCGGCGAGGTCGCCGGCGAGCAGGAGCCCGGTGGGTCCGGCGCCTACGACGGCGACGTCGACAACGGCGTTGGGGGTGTGGTCCTCAGCGGCAGTCATGCCTCGGCAGTCTGCCGCAGATCAGGCGGCGGCGTCACCGGGGCCGAACTCGGCCAGGGCTTCGGAGACGATGCGCTCCAGGCGGGCGTGGTGGGCGCCGCGCCAGTACACGCGCTCGCAGTCGGCGCACTGGGCGAACACGTCGTAGGAGCGCTGCGTGCCGTGTTGCAGACGGTCGCCCACGCTGTCCTTGTCGGCCTCGCGCAGTGGTCCGTTGCAGGCGGTGCAGCGGGTCCAGGGCGCCAGGAGCGGGGCGAACCGGCTGAGGACGTCGCGCAGTTGCTCGTCGGGGCTGTCGCTGTAGACGTACGCGCCGGCGTAGATCTCGCGGCGGCGAAGGAGGCCGCGGTCGCGGGAGAGCAGGACGCGGTGCTCGGCGGCGGAGCGGGTGGCGAGGGCGGGGTCCCCGATGTCCTCGTTCTCGTAGGCGGCGTCGACACCGAGCAGGCGCAGGCGGCGGGCGAGCGTGCCGAGGTGGACGTCGAGGAGGAACCGGAGGGGGGTGGTGTCGTCCTCGTCCCGCCGCGGGATGCGCTGGGGCCGGTCGACGCCGAACACCTCGACCAGCTCGCCTGCTTGGGGCACGTACGAGACCGGCACCTCGTGCCCGTCCACGAGCAGCCGGCCGACCTCGGTGAGCGGGACGCCGGCGGACTCGACGACGTGCCCGACGCTGGAGGCGCCGTCGGTCGCGGTGGGAACGCGCTCGGCGCGCCTCCCGGGGGCGGCGAAGACGTGCAGTTCGGGCGCGAGGGTGAGTTGAATGCCGGGTCCGTTCACCCTGCCAGCATGCCATTCGCCTCCGGCACCCCGCGGCGATTTTCGCGGGCTCCCGGCCGCGCCCCCGCGGCTTGCCGCCGCGGGGTCGGGCGAGGGCGGGGCCGGGGGCGGGGTGGGAGTCAGGCCAGTGCGGCGGTGAACATGCCGGGTTCGTAGGAACCGCCCCGTTGGTGCACGATCACCGCCAGTCGGTTGGCCGCGTTGATCAGGGCGACCAGGGAGACCAGCGCCGCGATCTCGTCGTCGTCGTAGTGCTTGCGCACCTCGGCCCAGGTCTCGTCGGACACGCCTTCGTGGGCGTCGGCGAGCCGGGTGCCCTCCTCGGCGAGCGCCAGCGCGGCCCGTTCGGCCTCGGTGAACACGGTGGACTCGCGCCAGGCCGCGACCAGGTGGAGCCGGACCGCGCTCTCACCGGCGGCCTCGGCCTCCTTGGTGTGCATGTCGATGCACCAGCCGCAGCCGTTGATCTGGCTGGCACGCAGGGACACCAACTCCTGCGTGGACTTCGCCAGCGGCGACTGCTGGATCACCAGACCGGCGTTGGCGAACCGCTTGGTGAACTTGACCGAGATCTCGTTGTCGAACAGGTTGAACCGGGCGTCCATGACGTCGTCCTCACTCGTGGTCACTCGTGGTCTTGCAGGGACGAACACGAGATGCCGGCGGCCCGCCCGCTGTGACAGGTGCGGCCGTGTGACGAGCGCCACGGCCGGGCGATGTCACAAGAACGCGGGGAGCGGCGTCTTGTGCGCGTGCCGGTATCGGCGTCGGAGCGAACAGGCAGGGGGCAGCCGGTGGAGAGCGAGTACGGCGAGTACGGCGAGCACGCGGGGGCCGCGGACCCCGGGACGGACGCCGCCACTGAGGCGTTCGTCACCCACCGCAATCTGCTCTTCACCGTCGCCTACGAGATGCTCGGCTCCGCCGCCGACGCCGAGGACGTCCTCCAGGAGACCTGGCTGCGCTGGGCGGGCGTCGATCTCGGCACGGTGCGGGACCGGCGGGCGTACCTGGTCCGGATCACCACGCGCCAGGCGCTGGGTCGGCTGCGCGCGCTCGGCCGCCGCAAGGAGTCGTACGTCGGCTCCTGGCTGCCCGAACCGCTGCTCACCGCACCGGACGTGGCCGAGGACGTCGAGCTGGCCGACAGCGTCTCCATGGCGATGATGCTGGTCCTGGAGACGCTCGCGCCGACCGAACGGGCCGTGTTCGTGCTGCGCGAGGTGTTCGACCTCGGCTACGACGAGATCGCCGAGGCCGTCGACAAGACCCCGGCCGCGGTCCGTCAGATCGCGCACCGGGCGCGGGCCCACGTCGCCGCGCGCCGGCCGCGCGGCGCCGTCTCCCCGGCCGAGACCCGCGGCGCGCTCGACGCGTTCCGGCGGGCGGTGGAGACGGGCGACCTCCAGGGCCTGCTCGACCTCCTCGCGCCGGACGTCGTGCTCATGGGGGACGGCGGCGGGATCAGGCAGGCCGTGCTCCGGCCCGTCGTGGGAGCCGACAAGGTGGGCCGCCTGCTGGCCGCGGGCCTGGGCCGGATCACCGCGGCCTCCCTGCGGCCCGCGCAGGTCAACGCCCACCCGGCGCTGGTCGTCCGGCTCGACGGGGAGGTGGACACCGTCCTGGCGCTGCGCATCGACGACGGCCTCATCACCGGCCTGTACGCCGTGCGCAATCCGCAGAAGCTGTCGCACATGGGACGGGAGACCGCCCTGCGTCGCTGAGCGGTCGGGCAGGCAGGCAGGCAGGCGGGCGGTCGGGCAGGCAGGCAGGCGGGCGGGCAGGCGGTCGGGCAGCCGGGCGGGCGGCCCGGATCGCCTTGGGGGCGTACGGGAACCACCCGCCCGAGGGACCCGGCGGACGGTCCGGCGCGGCAACGGGGCGGGCCGCGCCCGCTCTGGCCACGCTAAGCGCGGAGATCATTACCGCACGGCACCACCCCGGAGGCAGAGATGACCCAGGCCGTACCGTTCACGACCGCCGAGACCCACGGGCTGCGCGACGCGCTGGACGAGACCGTCGCCGCCCGCGCCACTCCCGGCGGCGTCATCGTCTGCGGTACGGCCGCGGGCGAGCGGACCGTGATCTGCGCCGGGGTGGTCTCCCCGTACACGAACCCCAAAGCCCCGGACGAGAACACCGTCTACGACCTGGCATCGCTGACGAAGGTCACCGCGACCTGGCCGCTCGTCGGCCGCGCCGTCGCCGACGGGCTGCTCGACCTCGACACTCCGGTACGGGCGTACCTGCCGCCGATGGACGGCCACATGCCCAGCGGCGAGGCCACCGTGCGCCAACTGCTGACACACACCTCCGGCCTCCAGGCCGCCACCCGGCTCGACCTCTACGACCTCACCTCCCGGCCACTGCACGAGCTGATCTGCCACGAGTTGATGGAGAGCCTCCCGGGCACCCACCGCTACATCAACCGCGGTTACATCCTGCTCGGCCTGGCCCTCGCCCACATCGGCGGCCGACCCCTGGACCGCCAGGCCGCCGACTTCTGGGCCGAGCTCGGCATGGGCCGCACCGGCTACGGCCCGATCCCCCAGGCGCCCGACATCGCGCCGACCGAGCACCCCGACGGGCACGACCGCCTCTGGGGCGTGGTGCACGACGAGAACGCGGCGACGATGGGCGGCGTCGCGGGTCACGCCGGGGTCTTCGCCCCGGCCGCCGACCTCGCCACGTACGCCGAACACCTGCTGGGCGACGACGCGGACGCGGGCCACGAGAGCCCGGATCACCAGAACTCGGGCCACGGGGGCCCGCTCCGCCGGTGGCTGCGCGAGAGCCTCGCCCCGCAGGCCGAGATCGAGCCGGGCCTCTACCGAGGTCTGGGCTGGGTCCTCGCCGCCGGCGGGACGGTGGCCTACCACCACGGCTACACCGGGACGAGCCTCTACCTCGCCCCCGCGACCGGCCGCTACGTCGTCATCGCCACCAACGCCGTCCACAACGGCGCCCCCCGCATCCCCCTGGCCCCGCTGCGCGAACGCGCCCTCAAGACCCTGGCCGGGTGAAGCGGGTGAAGTCGGGGGTCACGGCCAGACGAGGCAGTACGCCTGGTGGCCCGCCTCGTGGAGGCGGTGGGAGAAGTCCTGCCATTCGTGCAGGAGCTGGTACACGTTGAACGCGTCGCTCGGGCCCCCGCGGTCCGGGACCGTGGACCAGATGAAGGCCGCCGCGCCCACCGACTCCTCGCCGACGCCGCGCAGCGGGTCGACCACCGTCATCGGGAGCTTGACCACCGCGTAGTCGGGATGCAGGACGACCAGTTCCAGCGGGGGCACCTTGTGCAGGGGTATGCCTTCGATGCCGGTCAGGACCATGGCCGCCATGGTCTCGGGCTTGATCTTGGTGAACAGGCCGCCCATGCCCAGCTCGTCGCCGCCCAGTTCCTCGGGCCGCATGGTGACGGGCACCCGCGCCGCCGTCGCGCCGTCCGGGGCGCCGAAGTACTTGTACGTCACCCCCATGCCGCGTCCCTTGGGCAGGTCGTCCGGTGGCCTGACGGGTTCGGGTACCGCATCGGCGGCCTCGGTGCCGCGCCGCCGGTGCTTCCCGCGACGGCGGGCATCACGGGCGCGCTGCGGGTCCAGGCCGTCCGTACCCTCGCCCGGTCCACCACCGCGTTGCATATCTCCACCCGACTGGTATTGCCTGCCCCGGCCCCGCGGCCCGCGCCACGCAGCCTGATCATCATGGCAGTGACCTCCCCCGGGGCGGCGTGGTGAAACGCCCGTCCGCAAGTCCGTCGCGGCCTCTGAGACCATGGCTGGTGTGAGCTACCCGTATCCGTATGAAGCCCCAGTCTCGCAGAACCTGTTTACGCGCGCGTCCGTAGTGACGCCCGGCGGCGTGAACTCTCCCGTGCGCGCCTTCCGCGCCGTGGGGGGTACGCCCAGGTTCATGGTGTCTGGTACCGGTCCGTATCTGACCGATGCCGACGGCCGCGAGTACGTCGACCTGGTCTGCTCGTGGGGACCGATGATCCTCGGCCATTCCCACCCCGCCGTGATCGAGGCGGTCCAGGCCGCCGTCGCCCGCGGCACGTCCTTCGGTACGCCGGGCGAGGGCGAGGTCGCGCTCGCCGAGGAGATCGTCGCCCGCATCGAACCCGTCGAGCAGGTGCGTCTGGTGTCGTCCGGCACCGAGGCGACCATGTCGGCGATCCGGTTGGCCCGCGGTTTCACCGGCCGCGCCAAGGTCGTGAAGTTCGCCGGCTGCTACCACGGTCACGTCGACGCGCTGCTGGCGTCGGCCGGTTCCGGGCTCGCGACCTTCGCGCTCCCCGACACCCCGGGTGTCACGGGCGCGCAGGCCGGCGACACGATCGTGCTCCCCTACAACGACCTGGAGGCGGTCCGGGCGGCGTTCGCCGCGCACCCGGGCGAGATCGCCTGCGTGATCACGGAGGCCGCGCCCGGCAACATGGGCGTGGTCACCCCCGGCGAGGGCTTCAACCAGGGCCTCGCCGACCTGTGCCGCGAGAACGGCGCGCTGTACATCTCCGACGAGGTGATGACGGGCTTCCGTACCTCCCGCGCCGGCTGGTACGGCGTGGACGGGGTCAAGCCCGACCTGATGACCTTCGGCAAGGTCATGGGCGGGGGCTTCCCGGCCGCGGCGTTCGGCGGTCGCGCCGACGTGATGGGCCACCTGGCCCCGGCCGGCCCGGTCTACCAGGCGGGCACGCTCTCCGGTAACCCGGTCGCCACCGCCGCCGGTCTCGCGCAGCTGCGCCTGCTGGACGAGGCGGCGTACGAGAAGGTCGACGCGGTGTCGCGGCAGATCCAGGGCCTGGTCACCGAGGCGCTGACGAAGGAGGGAGTCGCGCACCGGCTGCAGACCGCCTCCAACATGTTCTCGGTCTTCTTCACGGAGGACGAGGTGAGGAACTACGACGACGCGAAGAAGCAGGACGCCTTCCGCTTCAACGGGTTCTTCCACTCGATGCTGGCGCAGGGCGTCTACCTGCCGCCGTCGGCGTTCGAGTCGTGGTTCGTGTCCACCGCCCACGACGAGCAGGCCGTCGAGCGCATCGCCGCCGCCCTGCCCGCCGCCGCCCGCGCCGCGGCGGAGGCCTCCGCATGAGCGGCGGCACGCGCGGTGAGATCACCGTCGTCCACCTGATGCGGCACGGCGAGGTGCACAACCCGGACGGGGTCCTCTACGGCCGCCGCCCGGGTTACCACCTCTCCGAGCTGGGCCGGCAGATGGCCGAGCGGGTCGCGGAGCACCTGCGGTCGCGGGACATCACCTACGTCGTCTCCTCCCCGCTGGAGCGGGCGCAGGAGACGGCCGCCCCGGTCGCGAAGGCGCACGGCCTCGACCTGGCGACCGACGCGCGGCTGTTGGAGGCGGAGAACGTCTTCGAGGGCAAGACCTTCGGCGTCGGTGACGGGGCGCTGCGCAAGCCGGCGAACTGGAAGCACCTGACGAACCCGTTCAAGCCGTCCTGGGGCGAGCCGTACGTCGAGCAGGTCGTGCGGATGATGAGCGCGCTGGAGGCGGCGCGGGACGCGGCGCGCGGGCACGAGGCGGTGGCGGTGAGCCACCAGCTGCCGATCTGGATCGTGCGCAGCTTCGCGGAGAAGCGGCGGTTGTGGCACGACCCGCGCCGGCGGCAGTGCACGCTGGCGTCGCTGACCTCGTTCACGTTCCAGGGCGACGCGTTGGTGTCGGTGGGCTACAGCGAGCCGGCCCGGGACCTGGTCCCGGCACACCTGCTGGCGGGGGCCAAGCCGGTGAAGGGCAAGTCGAAGGCCTTCGGCGCGTAGCCCCGCCACGGCGGCCCCCGTGCCGCAGCCGGTCGGCCTGGGGCCCACCGCCCCGGCCCCGCCGCGCCCGAGGCGCGGGGGCCGGGGTCCGGGGCGGTGCAAGCGACACACCGCCCGCGGCTCCCGTCCCACCCGCCCCACCGCCCCGCCCGTCAGGCCCCCGCCCCCGGCGGCGCACGCCCGGGCCGGGGTGTGCCAAGGTTTGGCCTATTTTCGTACAAGTCGCTCCATCGCGGTCGTGTCGCTCTCCCCCTCCGTCTGAATGTCGGTTTGTATGACATTTCATGAGCGATGTGCGCGACTTCAGTCGAAGGGCGTTGCTGGGACTGGGACTTGGCGCCGTGGCGGCCGGCGTCGCCGGGTGCGGTGGCACGTCCGGGCCGGGTGGCGCGGGTCCGGCGAGCCCCCGGGGCGGCGCCGAGCCCCACGCGCCCGCCGTCAAGCCGATCGGCGACGGTTCCACCGCCGACACCGGTCCCCAGCCCCACCAGCCGGCGGCCCCCGTCCCGCTCCAGCCGGGCGAGACCCCGCCCCAGTTCGTCGTGTTCAGCTGGGACGGCGCCGGCGAGGTCGGCAACGGACTCTTCCCCCGCTTCCTGAAGGTCGCCAAAGACCACGGCGCGGCCATGACCTTCTTCCTCTCCGGGCTCTACCTGCTGCCCGAGTCCAAGAGGGACCTCTACCGCCCGCCCGGCAACCCCGTCGGCGCCTCCGACATCGGCTACCTGAACGACGACCACATCCGCGCCACGCTCACCCACGTGCGCCAGGCGTGGCTGGACGGCCACGAGATCGGCACCCACTTCAACGGCCACTTCTGCACCGGCTCCGGCTCCGTGGCCCACTGGAGCCCGGAGGACTGGCAGAGCGAGATCGACCAGGCCGTGTCGTTCGTCACCGACTGGCGGACCAACACCGGCTTCACCGACCTCCCGCCGCTGCCCTTCGACTACCGCAAGGAGCTGATCGGCGCGCGCACGCCCTGCCTGCTCGGCCAGGAGAACCTGCTGCCCACCGCCGGCAAGCTCGGCTGGCGCTACGACGCCTCCTCGCCCGGCGGCGAGCAGCGCTGGCCCCGCAAGCGGGAGGGCCTGTGGGACCTGCCCCTCCAGTCGATGCCCTTCCCCGGGCACTCCTTCGAGGTGCTGTCGATGGACTACAACATCCTCGCGAACCAGTCCGTCAACACCACCCGGGGCGTCCCCGCCAACTACCCCGCCTGGCGCACCCAGGCCACCGCCGCCTACCTCGGCGGCTTCAAGCGGGCCTACGAGACCAACCGCGCGCCCCTGTTCGTCGGAAATCATTTCGAGGACTGGAACGGCGGGATCTACATGGACGCCGTCGAGGAAGCTCTCAAGGGCATGTCGGACAAAAAGGGCGTACGGCTCGTATCCTTCCGGCAGTTCGTCGACTGGCTCGACGTCCAGGACCCGCGCCTCCTGGCCAAGCTGAGCGCCCTCACCCCCGGCCAGGAGCCGGCCGGTGGCTGGCGCACGTACCTCGCCTCCGGCTGACCAGCGGCTTGGCGCACGCCCGGGGGGCGCGGAAGATCCACAAATCGGTCATGCGAAACTTTTCACATGAGCCTTGGCCAAGCCCCCCGACGCCGCCGCTCGACCAGCGGCCGCGTCAGCCTGCTGACCGCGGTGACCCTCGCGAGCGCCCTGACCCTCACGGCGTGCGGCGATTCGGACAGCGGCAAACCCTCCGGTTCCGCCGGCGGGAACTACGTCGCCGGCGCCGGCGGCATCTCCACCGTCGCCAAGGGCGAGCGCACCCAGGCGCCCAAGCTCGACGGCGAGACGGTCGACGGCAAGACGCTCGACACGACCACCCTCAAGGGCAAGGTCGTCGTCCTCAACGTCTGGGGCTCCTGGTGCCCGCCGTGCCGCGCCGAAGCCCCGTACTTCGCCAAGGTGTCGAAGGAGCTGACCGACGGCGGCAAGGACGTCGCCTTCGTCGGGCTGAACATCCGGGACAACAGCAAGCAGAACGCCACCGCCTTCGAGGAGAACTTCGGGATCACCTACCCGAGCCTCTACGACCCCGACGGCCGACTGATCCTGCGCTTCCCCAAGGGCACGCTGAACCCGCAGTCGATCCCTTCCACGGTCGTCCTCGACAAGGAGGGCAAGATCGCCGCCCGTACGCTGGTCGCGCTCAACGAGACCCAGCTGCGCTCGATGATCGACCCGTTGCTCGCGGAGAAGTGACCGGCGTGGTCACCGAGCTCCACCTCCTGGCCGCCGAGGCGACCGGCGTGAACACCACCGTCCTGAACGGGGCGCTGCTGCTCGCGCTGCCCCTGTCGCTGCTGGCCGGCCTGGTCTCCTTCTTCTCGCCGTGCGTACTGCCCCTGGTCCCCGGCTACCTGTCCTACGTGACCGGGGTGGGCGGCGCCGACCTCGCCGACGCGCGGCGCGGACGGATGCTGGCCGGGGCGAGCCTGTTCGTCCTCGGGTTCACGGCCGTCTTCGTCTCGACGGGCGCGCTCTTCGGCTACTTCGGGGACACCCTCGCCGAGAACAAGGACGTCATAGCGCGCGTCCTCGGCGGCCTGGTGATCCTGCTCGGCCTGTTCTTCATGGGGGCGATCCCCGGCCTGACGATGCGCGAGTTCCGCTTCCACAAGAAGCCGGCCGCCGGTCTGATCGGCGCGCCCCTGCTCGGCGTACTCTTCGGCGTCGGGTGGACCCCCTGCATGGGTCCCACCCTCGCCGCCGTCAACACGCTCTCCATCGACCAGGCGACCGCCGGCCGGGGCGCCCTGCTCACCACGGTGTTCTGCCTGGGACTCGGGGTGCCGTTCATCCTCACCGCGCTCGCCTTCCGCAAGGCGCTCGGCGCGTTCGGGTGGGTCAAGCGGCACTACGCGTGGGTGATGAGGATCGGCGGAGGGATGCTGATCGTCACCGGGCTGCTCCTCGTCACAGGTTGGTGGGGCACGCTCATCAGCGACATGCAGAGCTGGACCAACGGCTTCACGGTGGGGATCTGAGGACTACACGGACATGAGTACGACCGACAAGGCGCCCCCCGAGGCGTCCCAGCAGACCGAGGACGCCGCCGCCGGGGCGCAGCTGTCCACCGCCCCCCTGGAGGACGCCCCCGGCGCTCCCGTGGGGATCGGCGTGATCGGCTGGCTGCGCTGGTTCTGGCGCCAGCTCACCTCCATGCGGGTGGCGCTGATCCTGCTGTTCCTGCTCTCCCTCGCCTCCATCCCCGGCTCGCTCATCCCGCAGACCCAGGTCGACGCGATGAAGGTCGCCACCTGGAAGCGCGAGCACGCCTCCTGGGTGACGGTCGCCGAGAAGCTCCAGCTCTTCGACGTGTACAGCTCGGTGTGGTTCTCCGCGATCTACCTGCTGCTGTTCGTCTCGCTGATCGGCTGCATCCTGCCCCGCTCCTGGCAGTTCGTGGGCCAGCTGCGCGGCCGGCCGCCCGGCGCGCCCAAGCGGCTCGACCGACTGCCCGCCTACACGACGTGGCGTACGGACAAGCCCGCGGACGAGGTCATCGCGGCGGCGGGGAAGGTGCTGGCGGGAAGCCGCTTCCGCACGGAGACGCGCGCCGGCTCCGTGGCGGGCGAGAAGGGCTACCTGCGCGAGGCCGGGAACCTGGTCTTCCACATCGCCCTCATCGTGATGCTGGTGGCCTTCGCCTGGGGGCAGCTCTACAAGTCCGAGGGCGGCAAGCTCGTCCTGCGCGGCAAGGGCTTCTCCAACACGCTCACCCAGTACGACGACTTCAAGTCCGGGTCCTTCTTCACCCCCGACGACCTCCCGCCGTTCTCCTTCACCCTGGACCGGTTCGACGCCTCGTACGCGAAGACCGGCCCGCAGAAGGGCACCGCGCGCGACTTCAAGGCGCACGTCACTTTCCGCGACGGCGCGGACGGCGCACCGCACCAGCGGGAGATCGAGGTCAACAAGCCGTTGGAGGTCGACGGCTCCAAGGTCTACCTCCTGGGCCACGGCTACGCGCCGATCGTCTCGGTGACCGACCCCACCGGCAAGGTGATCTTCAAGGACGCCGTGCCGATGCTCCCGCAGGACTCCAACCTCACCTCCTCCGGTGCCATCAAGGTCACCGACGGCTACAAGGACAAGGACGGCAAGAAGGAACAGCTCGGCTTCGGTGCCATGTTCGTGCCGACCTACGCGGGCGAGGGCAAGGGGACGATGTTCTCCCAGTTCCCCGACCTGGGCTTCCCGGCGCTCATGCTGAGCGCCTGGCACGGCAGCCTCGGCGTGGACTCCGGTCTGCCGCAGAACGTCTACCAGCTCGACACGTCGAAGATGCAGATGTTCAAGGACGACTCGGGCCAGTTGTTCAAGCAGAAGATGCTGCCCGGGGAGACGATGACCCTGCCGGGCGGCGCGGGCACCGTGAAGTTCGAGGGCATCGAGCGCTGGGCCACCTTCTCGATCACCCACCAGCCCGGCAGCGGCCTCGCGCTCGCGGGCGCCATCGCCGCCATCGGCGGACTGGCAGGCTCCCTGTTCATCCAGCGCCGCCGGATCTGGGTCCGGGCGGTCACGGGCGAGGACGGGGTGACCGTCGTGGAGATGGCCGGCCTCGGCCGCAGCGAGTCCACCAAGCTCCCCGAGGAACTGGGAGCGCTCGCCGCCGCGCTCCACCAGCAGGCGCCCACGGCGCCCGACCAACCTGTCAAGGAAACCGTTGAAGGGGAGCGCGGATGACGCCGCTCGCAGCCGAGGCCAATGAGAACCTGGCCCAGATCAGCAACTACCTGGTCTATTCGTCGATGGCGGTCTACACGTTCGCCTTCCTCGCCCACATCGCCGAGTGGATTTTCGGCAGCCGCAGCAAGGTCGGCCGCACCGCCGCCGCGCTGACCGGGGCCAAGGCCGCCGCGGCGCCGGCGGTGCAGGTGCGCGGCAAGGGGGGCACCGCCGTCCTCGACCGGCCGCAGGTCGTCACCCGGTCCGCCGCCGGCACCCGTGACGTCCCGGACGGCCCCGGCGCCGCGGGCGGCACCGAGCAGGGCGACCTGTACGGGCGGATCGCGGTCTCGCTGACCGCGCTCGGCTTCCTCATCGAGGCGGCCGGTGTCGTCGCGCGCGCGACGTCCGTGAAGCGGGCCCCCTGGGGCAACATGTACGAGTTCTCGCTCACCTTCTCCACGGTGGCCGTCGCCGCGTACCTGATCCTGCTGATGCTCGGGAAGAACGTCCGCTGGATGGGCCTGATCCTGGTCACCACCGTCCTGCTGGACCTGGGCATCGCCACCACCTGGCTGTACACCGCGAGCGACCAGCTGGTCCCGGCCCTGCACTCGTACTGGCTGTGGATCCACGTCTCCACCGCGATCATCTGCGGCGCGGTCTTCTACATCGGTGCCACCGGCACGGTGCTCTACCTCTTCCGTGACGGTTACGAGAGCCACCTGGAAGCCGGTCGCACCCCGGGCCGCTTCCGCACCTCGGTGATGGAGCGCCTGCCCTCGGCGGCCACGCTCGACAAGTTCTCCTACCGGATCAACGCCGCGTTCTTCCCGCTGTGGACCTTCACGATCATCGCGGGCGCGATCTGGGCGGGCGACGCCTGGGGCCGGTACTGGGGCTGGGACCCCAAGGAGGTCTGGTCCTTCGTGACGTGGGTGGCGTACGCCTGCTACCTGCACGCACGGGCCACGGCGGGCTGGAAGGGCCGCAAGGCCGCCTACCTGGCGCTGTTCGCCTTCGCCTGCTGGATCTGGAACTACTACGGCGTGAACATCCTGCTCAACGGCAAGCACTCGTACGCGGGCGTCTGACCGGCGTTAGTGGGACGCTGGTGTCATGTCTCCCGTGAGCCATGGCACCAGCGAGAGCCCCGGCGGGGGCCGCCTGCTGATCCGCTTCGAGCCGCACCTGGCGCACTCCTACGAGGACCTCTGGCCCGCCTTGACCACGGCGGACGGGCTGCGCCGTTGGCTGGGCGAAGCGGACGTCCTGGAACGGCACCTCGACGGCGCCGTCACCCTGCGCCCCCTCGACGGCGGTCCGGCGGCCTCGGGCCGGATCACGGCCTGGGACGTGGAGCGGGTCGTGGAGTACACGCTCGGCGGGCTCGGGCGGCTGCGCTTCCACCTGGAGCCGGTCGGCACGGACTCCACGGTGATCCGCTTCCTGAACGAGCGCGAGGGCCCGGGGCCGGAATCCGGCGACCCACTCGACGCCCTCGCTGACTGGCACCAGCACTTCGAACTCCTCGAAGCGGCGCTGACGGACCCCGCCGCGTGGACGCCGGCCCGCCGCGCCGAACTGCGCGACTCCTACGCGAGGCCCCTCACCCGGCGCCGCTGAGCGGTCGGCCCCGAGCCGGTCAGTCCTTGTCGGTGTCCCTGTCCCTGTTCTTGTCCTTGTTCTTGTCGTGCTCCTCGCGCAGGGACCGCAGGAACTCCGGGTTGTCGTCGGGCGCCACCCATTCGGTGCGGCGGTCACGGCCGCCGCCGGCCCGGGTCCTGCCCGCGAACAGCCACACCACCGGTCCGACGATCGAGAACAGCAGGATGATCAGTACCCACACCACCTTCGGCAGGTGCCTGACCTCCTCCTCCGGCGTGTTCAGGCAGTCGATGAAGGCGTAGATGGTCAGCGCGATGATCAGCAGGAACGGCAGGTAGCGCAGCACGGTGCGGGACCGACTCCCAGGCAGTGACGGCGGGCCCACGCGGAGCCCCGGTGACGTCCCCAGGGTAGTAGGTGACGGATACTGGGCCCCATGGCTTACGACGATCTCCGCTCGCTGCTCCGGGCTCTGGAGCGGGAGGGCGACCTCAAGCGCATCAAGGCCGAAGTCGACCCCTACCTGGAGGTCGGGGAGATCGTCGACAGAGTCAACAAGGCCGGTGGTCCCGCGCTGCTCTTCGAGAACGTCAAGGGCTCGGCCATGCCGCTCGCCATGAACGTCTTCGGGACCGACCGCCGGCTGCTCAAGGCCCTCGGCCTGAAGTCGTACGCGGAGATCAGCGACAAGATCGGCGGTCTCCTCAAGCCCGAGCTGCCCCAGGGCTTCATCGGCGTGCGCGAGGCGTTCGGCAAGCTCGGCTCGATGGTGCACGTGCCGCCGAAGAAGGTGAAGGGCGACTCCGCCCCGGTCCAGGAGGTCGTCCTCACCGGCGACGACGTGGACCTCGACCGCCTCCCGGCCCTGTTCACCTGGCCCAAGGACGGCGGCTCCTTCTTCAACCTGGGACTGACGCACACCAAACACCCGGAGACGGGCGTGCGCAACCTCGGCCTCTACCGCCTCCAGCGCCACGACAAGCGCACCATCGGCATGCACTGGCAGATCCACAAGGACAGCCGCAACCACTACGCGGTCGCCGCCGCGCGCGGTGAGCGGCTGCCGGTCGCGATCGCCTTCGGCTGCCCGCCGGCGGTCACGTACGCGTCCACCGCGCCGCTGCCGGGCGACATCGACGAGTACCTCTTCGCCGGGTTCGTCGCGGGCAAGCGCATCGAGATGGTCGACTGCAAGACGGTCCCGCTCCAGGTGCCCGCCAACGCCGAAGTCGTCATCGAGGGTTGGCTGGAGCCGGGCGAGATGCTGCCGGAGGGGCCGTTCGGCGACCACACCGGCTTCTACACCCCGCAGGAACCCTTCCCGGCGCTGACGATCGACTGCGTGACGATGCGCAAGCGTCCGCTCCTCCAGTCGATCGTGGTGGGTCGGCCGCCGACCGAGGACGGGCCGCTGGGGCGCGCGACGGAACGCTTCTTCCTGCCCCTGCTCAAGATCATCGTCCCGGACATCGTGGATTACCACCTCCCCGAGTCGGGCGGCTTCCACAACTGCGCGATCGTCTCGATCGACAAGAAGTACCCCAAGCACGCCCAGAAGGTCATGCACGCCATCTGGGGCGCGCACATGATGTCGCTGACCAAGCTGATCATCGTGGTGGACAAGGACTGCGACGTCCACGACCTGCACGAGGTGTCCTGGCGGGCGCTCGGCAACACCGACTACAGCCGTGACCTCACCGTCGTCGAAGGTCCCGTGGACCACCTGGACCACGCCTCCTACCAGCAGTTCTGGGGCGGGAAGGCCGGCATCGACGCGACGAAGAAGCTGCCCGAGGAGGGCTACACCCGCGACGGCGGCTGGCCCGACATGGTGGAGTCCGACCCCGCGACGGCCGCCCTGGTCGACAGCCGCTGGAAGGAGTACGGCCTGTGAGCCCCATCGGTGTGAGCGGACCCGAGCTCTTCATCGGCACCGACACGGCCTACGTGGCCCTGGTGCGGCCGCGGTTGGACCCGGCCGACCCGGAGGTCCGCGAGGCCGCCGGACAAGCGGGCGTCTCGGCGGAGGAGTTCGCGGGGCCCGGTGACGTCTGGGCGCTGATGTGGGAGGACGAGACCGGTGAGGGCGGCGGTTTCGAGCTGCCCGGCCTCAGGGACGCGGAGGCCGAGGACTTCGCCGGCCGGCTGCTGGCCGAGCTGTCCTTCGAGACCGGGCCGTTCATCGTCGGGGCGGGCGAGGTACTGCGCCTCCAGGCCTACCCGGGCCCCGGCGGCGCGGACTGCCGTTTCCTGTCGACCATCACCCCGCCGGAGGGCGAGGAGCTCTCCCCGCTCACGCTGGAGATCCCGGCCGTGGACGCCGACGCGCTGCGCGCCGATCTCGAAGACTTCCGCAGGAGCCTCGCATGATGACGACAGCCGACGGGGTGGTCGGGTCCGGCCCCGCGCCACAGGCCCCGGGCAAGGTCAAGGCGTTCCTGCGGCTCGTGATGATCGAACACTCGGTTTTCGCGCTGCCCTTCGCCTACATCGCCGCGCTGACCGCCATGTTCCGGCTCGACGGGACGACGCACTGGCTGAAGCTGCTGCTCGTCACGGTCTGCATGGTGGGCCTGCGGACCTTCGCGATGGCCGCCAACCGGATCATCGACCGCGAGATCGACGCCCGCAATCCCCGCACCGCCGGGCGCGAACTGGTCACCGGCGCGGTGTCCGTGCGCTCCGCCTGGACGGGGGCCGGCGTGGCGCTCGCCGTGTTCCTGGGCGCGGCGGCGCTGCTGAACCCGCTGTGCCTGGCGCTCGCGCCGCTCGCCGTGGTCCCGATGGTGGTGTACCCGTACGGCAAGCGGTTCACGAACTTCCCGCACGCCATCCTCGGCCTGGCCCAGGCGATGGGCCCGATCGGGGCCTGGCTGGCCGTCACCGGCGAGTGGTCCTGGGACGCGGTGATCCTCGGCCTCGCGGTGGGCGTGTGGATCGGCGGCTTCGACCTGATATTCGGCTGCCAGGACGTGGCCGCCGACCGCGCGGAGGGCGTGAAGTCGGTCCCGGCCCGCTTCGGCATCCCGGCGGCGCTGTGGGGCGCGCGCGGCGCGCACGTCGTCACCACCGCTCTGCTGGCCTGGTACGCGGTGGCCACGCACGCCGGGGTGTTCTTCTGGGTCGGTCTGGTGATCGTCGTGGCCGCCTTCCTCTACGAGCACACGATCGTCACGCCGCACGACCTGTCCCGGCTGAACCGCGCCTTCTTCACGGTGAATGGTTTCATCGGGATCGCGCTCTTCGTCTGCGCCGTACTGGACCTCGCCGTGCGGGGCCTGACCCTCTAGCACCGTCAGCCCGTCAGCCCGTCAGCCCGTCAGGGCCGGTCGCGGCGGGCGGCGGAAGAGGAACGCCGTCGCCACGCCCGCGACGAGTCCGAAGAGGTGCGCCTGCCAGCTGATCATCGAATCGGTGGGCAGGACGCCCGACAGAAACGTGGTGCCCCAGACGGCGGCGAGGGCGAGCCCGACCACCACCCCCAGCGGTCGGCGTTCCACGAAGCCGCGCACCAGCAGGTACCCGAAGAGTCCGAAGATCAGGCCCGAGGCGCCGGCGGTCACGGAGTGCGAAGGGGATATCAGCCACACCGCGAGGCCGTCGGCCAGGGTGATCACCGCCGACACGGCGAGGAAGCGGCGTATCCCGCCCAGGGCGGCGACGAAGCCCAGCACCAGCAGCGGGAGACTGTTGGACGCCACGTGGTCGAAGCCGAAGTGCAGGAACGGGGCCAGCGGTATCCCGCCCAGGCCGTCGGTCTCGCGGGCGGTGATCCCGTACGCGTCCAGCGCGTGCCCGGTGGCGTAGTCCACGGCCTCGATCACCCACAGCAGCGCGACCCAGGCCGACATCAGCTTCGCGGCGGCTTTGGCCCGATCGGCGCGGCCCCGGTCCTCCCCGCCCTGCCGCACGGCTCGTGCCGCCGGCCCTGCCCGCCCCGCGCGCACCTCTTCCACGCCGACCCCCCCGTCATTCGTGTCCACCCCTTGAACGTCCGGGCACCTTACTCCGTGCCCGCTCGCGGTGGCCGGATAGTCTCGGAGGCATGACTGACGGCAAGCGCACCCCGTGGGTGGTCGGGGTTTCCGGGGCGTCCGGGACGCCGTACGCGGCGGCGGTGCTCCGCGGGCTTCTCGCGGCGGGGGAAAGCGTCGACCTGGTGGTGAGCCGGGCGTCGCGCCTGACCCTGCTGGACGAGACCGGCATCGCGTTCCGGGACGCGCACTGGCGCGAGGACCTGGCCCGGTGGCTGGAACGCGGCGCGGACGGCAAGCCGGGCAGTTTCGCGACGCCCGAGCTGGACGACGTGCGCCACTGGGCCGCGGGGGACCTGGCCGCGGGGCCGAGCTCGGGTTCGTACCCCGTGCAGGGGATGCTGATCGTGCCCGCGTCCACGGCGTGCGTGGCGGGCGTGGCGCTGGGACTGTCGAAGGACCTGCTCCAGCGCGTGGCGAGCGTGACGCTCAAGGAGCGGCGCCGGCTGGTGGTCGCGGTGCGGGAGACTCCGCTGAACGGTCAGACCCTGAAGCACTTGGTGGCGCTGGACGAGGCGGGCGCGGTCGTGCTGCCCGCCTCTCCGGCGTTCTACGCGGGTGCGACGCACATCCAGGATCTGGTGGACTTCGTCGCGGGGCGGGTGCTCGACGCGGCGGGTGTGCCGCACCGGCTGTACCGCAGGTGGGAGGGGGAGCTCGGAGGTTCCCGTGCTCCCCGGGAGGCGAGCGGTGCCTAGCGCTTCTTGTCGGTGCGCGGCTTGCGCATCTTGTCGACGCGGTGCGCGGCGGACGGCTGGTCGGTGCGGGATCGGTTGGCCAGCTCCTGGAGCTGTCGCATGTGCGCGTAGGCCATCTCGATCGTGTACACGGTGAACCACTCCTGAAGATCGTCTTTGATCTGTTGAAAGATTTCACAGGGTGTTGACCCCTGTGTGCCTTAGATTCTATACCTAGACTCGCAGAATCGCCGAATAATGGAAGGCTCCACGTAATGGACACGGTGGACAGGCAGCTCATCCAGGCACTCCGGGAAAACGGCCGTGCCTCGTACGCGGAGCTGGGCCGTCTCGTGGGCCTCTCCGGCCCGAGCGTCACCGACCGCATCAACCGTCTGGAGACGGCGGGCGTGATCACGGGCTACCGCGCGACCGTGGACGCGGCCTCGCTGGGTCTCGGCGTCACGGCGCTCATCGGCATCTCGCTCTCCGACGCCGCCGACCACGAAGACGTGGCCCGCCGGCTGCGCGACCTCGCCGAGATCGAGGACTGCTGGTTCATCGCCGGCGACGACTCCTTCATGTTGAAGGTGCGCGCCAGCGACGTGGACGGCCTGGAGAAAATCATCCGCAAGCTCTCCGGCACCAAGGGCGTCTCGCGCACCCGCACCACCATCGTGCTCTCCACGAAGTGGGAGAACCGGGTCGGGGAACTGCCCGAGGAGGGCTGAGAGTACGGTGGGTGGCGGTCGCGGCCACCCGGACCACGGGTCGAGGCGGCGACGCGCAAAGCACGGGCAGTGCAGGACAGATCAGGACAGACAGAGGAGAGGACCGGCATGGACGCTGGGCTCAAGCGTGAGCTGGAGGAGAAGGTCCGTTCCGGCGAGCGGCTGACCCGTGAGGACGGCATCGCCCTCTACGAGTCCGACGACCTGGCCTGGCTCGGCGGCCTCGCCCACGAGGTGCGCACGCGCAAGAACGGTGACGTCGTCCACTTCAACGTCAACCGCCACCTCAACATGACCAACGTGTGCACCGCGTCCTGCGCGTACTGCTCGTTCCAGCGCAAGCCGGGCGAGAAGGACGCGTACACGATGCGCATCGAGGAGGCCGTCCGCCTGGCCAAGGCCATGGAGAACGAGAACCTCACCGAGCTGCACATCGTCAACGGTCTGCACCCGACCCTGCCGTGGCGCTACTACCCGCGCTCGCTCTCCGCGCTCAAGGAGGCGCTGCCGAACGTCTCGCTGAAGGCGTTCACGGCCACGGAGATCCACCACTTCGAGACGATCTCCGGCATGTCGGCCTCCGACATCCTGGACGAGCTGATCGAGGCCGGCCTGGAGTCGCTGACCGGCGGCGGCGCCGAGATCTTCGACTGGGAGGTCCGTCAGCACATCGTGGACCACCGCACCCACTGGGAAGACTGGTCGCGCATCCACCGCCTGGCGCACTCGAAGGGCCTCAAGACCCCCTCGACCATGCTCTACGGGCACATCGAGGAGCCGCGCCACCGGGTGGACCACGTGCTGCGGCTGCGTGAGCTCCAGGACGAGACCGGCGGCTTCCAGGTCTTCATCCCGCTGCGCTACCAGCACGACTTCGTGGACATGCAGGACGGCAAGGTCCGCAACAAGCTCCAGGCGCGCACGACGATGGCGACCGGGGCCGAGGCGCTCAAGACCTTCGCGGTCTCCCGGCTCCTGTTCGACAACGTGCCGCACGTGAAGGTCTTCTGGGTGATGCACGGGGTGCAGACCGCCCAGTTGGCGCTCCAGCACGGCGCGGACGACATGGACGGCTCGGTCGTCGAGTACAAGATCACGCACGACGCCGACAACTACGGCACCCCGAACAAGCTGGGCCGCGACGACCTCCTGGAGCTCATCCGGGAAGCCGGTTTCCGCCCGGTCGAGCGCAACACGCGCTACGAGATCATCCGCGAGTACCCCGGCCCGGACGCGGACCTGCGCGAGTCGCCGCAGGCGATGCGCGTCTGACGCGCCGCGCGCCGTACGACGGAGGCGAGCCCCGGTCCTGGCGGACCGGGGCTCGCGCCGTTCCGGGAGCGGCAAAACCGTTGCCGAGGCGCCTAAGTAATAGATATTCTTTGGTTGTGACCCTTACCTTTGCTCTCGACCCCGTGGTCGACCCGGCCCTGCGCGACGGACTCCTCGACCTCTGGACGGAGGTCAGCAACGCGGGTGGCGCGGTCGGCTTCGTCCCGCCCGTCACCGCCGAGGACGTGCGGCCCGCGCTGGTCAAGCACCTCGTGGCGATGGTGGAGGGAAGCCACCGTCTGATCGTGGGCCACGACGGGGCGGGCCGGGTCGGCGCCGCCGCCGTCCTCGCCCTCAACCCACACCGGCTCATGCGCCACTGGGTCACGGCCTACACCGTGATGGTCGCCCCCGACCTCCAGGGCCGGGGCGCCGGCCGCGCCCTGATGGCGGCCGTCGCCGACGCCGCCCGCACCCTGGACGGCATCGAGGCCGTCCGCCTGAGCTGCCGTGGCGGCCTCGGCCTGGAGCACTTCTACGCCTCCTGCGGCTACAAGGAGGTCGGCCGCGTCCCCGACGCCATTCGCGTCGGTCCCGGCGACGACCGCGACGACATCACGATGCTGCTCCCGCTGCACTGAGGGCCTGGGGTATGGCGGCACGGCGGCACGGCGGTACAGGGTGCGGGGGCGCGGGGCCGGCGACCCCGGCGGACCGGAGGTCGGCCGCGGCGTGCTTCACTGGATGGGCACGTGCCGCCGTACGAAGACGAGAGAGAAGGGGTCACCGTGTCCCTCAAGCCGAGCGCGACGATCCGCTACACCGCGATGCGCCTGGGCATCTTCGTCGGGTGCCTGGTGCTCGTCGCCGTATTCGTCCGGCTGGGCTGGGTGCCCTCCGGCCTGGGCGACGCGAACTTCGCCTGGATCGTGCTCCTCGCCCTCGTCCTCTCCGCGCCGCTGTCCTTCGTGCTCCTGCGCAAGCAGCGCGACGAGATGTCGCTGCAGATCTCCGGACGCGTCGCGGGTGCGAAGCAGAAGCTCGCCGAGAACCGGGGCCAGGAGGACGCGGCGGACGACGCCGCCCGCGTTGCCTAGCGCGCCGGCCGGGCCCGACCCGGTTAGCTTCATCACACACCCACACGCTTCCGCGAACGCTCCAGCAACGGGAACACCACCCGTACCGCTGGGGCGTTCGCGCGTTCCGGCGCGGGGAGAGCCGTGACCTTGGCTCAAAGGGCGCCTTTGAGATTCTCAAAGGAGAAGTGTTAGCGTGTTCAACATGTTGACCACAGTTGCGCACCAGATGACCGCGAGCGTTCCGCTCGTGGCGCGCCTGCACGTCGACCTCTGCCGCCGCGTGTCCGCGGCCTGTTGCTGTTGTCGTTGACGCCGTCGCGGTAGACGTCGTCACGGTCGGCGTCCCGTCGACCCGACCGACCAGCAGCGGCCCGGCCGGCCCGGCACTTTCCGGGTGCTGCCGCACCGTGTCCCCACCGCGTTGTCACCACCGCCGCAGGAACCTTTCGTCCGTCCCTGCGCGCCCCGTCCCCCACGACTTCACGCGTCTTCCGTTACGCGTCACCCCCGGAGAGTGTCCGTGTCCGCCACCCCCCAGGCCCCGGCCCCCGCCGCCAAGGCCTCGTTCAAGTTCCCGTTCTGGGCCCAGATCGTCACCGGTCTCGCGCTCGGCGTGCTGTTCGGCTGGCTCGCCAAGAGCCAGGACATCAGCTGGCTGGGCACCACCCTGGAGCAGATCGGCGACATCTTCATCCAGCTGCTCAAGCTGGCCGTCGCCCCCCTCGTGTTCTTCGCGATCCTGGTGTCCATCACCAACCTGCGGAAGGTGAACAACGCCGCGCGCCTCGCCTCGCGCACCCTGCTCTGGTTCATGATCACCTCGCTGATCGCAGTCGGCATCGGCCTCGCCATCGGCCTGCTGACCAACCCGGGTGCCGGCACCGGCCTCACCCCGCAGGACGGCAAGCTGCCCAAGCACCACGGCTCGTGGCTCGACTTCCTGACCGGCATCGTGCCGAAGGACATCGTCACGCCGTTCACCGAGCTGAACGTCCTGCAGATCGTCTTCCTGGCCGCCGTCGCCGGTATCGCCGCCCTCAAGCTCGGCACCAAGGCGCAGCCGGTCCTCACCCTCGCCGAGTCCGTCCTGGAGCTGCTCCAGAAGGCCCTGTGGTGGGTCATCCGCCTCGCGCCGATCGGCACCGTCGGCCTCATCGGCACCGCGATCGCCACGTACGGCTGGGACCTGATCGGCAAGTACGCCACCTTCACCGCGGACGTCTACATCGGCTCCGCGCTGGTGATGTTCGGCGTGTACCCGCTGCTCCTCGCGACGGTCGCCAAGGTCAACCCGCTCCAGTTCTTCAAGGGCGCCTGGCCGGCCATCCAGCTGGCCTTCGTCTCCCGCTCCTCGGTCGGCACCATGCCGGTCACCCAGAAGGTCACCGAACGCCTCGGCGTCCCGAGGGAGTACGCCTCCTTCGCCGTCCCGTTCGGCGCCACGACCAAGATGGACGGCTGCGCCGCGATCTACCCGGCGCTCGCGGCGATCTTCATCGCGCAGATCTTCGACGTCCAGTTGGGTATCAAGGAGTACGTGCTCATCGCGTTCGTGTCTGTGGTCGGCTCCGCCGCCACGGCGGGTCTGACGGGCGCCACGGTCATGCTCACGCTGACCCTGTCCACGCTCGGCCTGCCGCTGGAGGGCGTGGGCCTGCTGATGGCGATCGACCCGATCCTGGACATGATGCGCACCGCGACCAACGTGGCCGGCCAGGCCGTCGTCCCGGTCATCGTCTCGGCGCGTGAGGGAATCCTGGACAAGAGGGCCTACGCGGCCGCCTCGTCCTCCCCGCTCGACGACGTGACGCCGGAGGACCCGGCCCGCACCCCGGTGGCCGTTGCCGCCTGACGCCCCGTACGCACGCACCGCGGCCCCCGCCCCCCTCCGGGCGGGGGCCGCGGTGTTCGCTCTGGCGGCCGGGAACGCGGCCCGTGCGGCTCAGGCGGTGAGCGCCCGGACGTAGGCGACGAGGCCGAGCGCGAGGGGCACGAGGTACCACCACCGGCTCAGGGTGCGGCGGTACACCGGGAGGAGCGAGAGCAGCAGCCCGAGCAGGCTGACGCACAGCGCCGCGACGGCGCACGCCTCGATGTCGGCGCGGGTGTGGTCGTCGTGGGGCCCGTCGGGCCGCATGAGCAGGGCGATCCGGCAGCAGTACGCCGCCGCCAGGTAGACGAGCCCGAGCGGCACCCCGAGCACCCACCGCAGGCACCCCTGATCCTCCGGCAGGTCGACGCCCTCGCGCCGCGCCGCCCGGCTCGGCGGGCCGTCGTCGCCGCTCTCGCCGCGGACGCCGTCACCCACGGTCGGGTTCCGGGACTGCGGCGCGGCCGGGGGCGGAGGTCTCCCAGGCGGCCATCTGCTCGCGGAACTTGGGGCAGCCGACGATGTCCTCCTCGCCGCACTGCACGGCGTGGACCAGGAGCTGATGGGCGTGGTCGAGGTCGATCATCCGCTGCTCGACCTCGGCGATCTTGGCCTGGATCATCGCCTGCCTGCGCGGCCGGTCCTCCTGCAACTCGCCGATCTCCGCCAGGGTCAACCCCGCCTGCTGGCACTTGCGCAGGACCACGATCCGCTGCGCGGCCTCCGGCGGGTAGCGCCGCTGCCCGCTCCGGCGCTCGGGCGCCGGGAGCAGGCCGTGGCGTTCCCAGTACCGGATGGCCGACGCCGGCACTCCGGTGATCTCCGAGAGCTGTCCGATGGTCATGCGCACGCAGCCGCTCCTCCCGTTCCCGCCCGGTCCGGCCGTCGGCCGCTTGACTTGAACCTGAGTTTAAGTTGAAGAGTGGGGTGCGCGGGCACGGCGGCGATCGAGAGCCGTCGGCAGCGGACTACGGAGGTGCCGGATGGCAACCACACGGGTGGCGAAGGAACGGGCGCACGAGCGGGCGGAGCTGGTCGCGGCGGCGGAGGCGCTCTTCACGGCAGGGGTGATGTCCCACTCGGGGCACGCCAACCTCAGCGCCCGGCTCGACGCGGACAGCTTCCTGCTGACGCCGGGGTTCGTCCGCGGGCTCCGGCCGGAGGACCTGGCGGCCGTCAGCCTCGACGGGCGAGTCCTGGAAGGGGAGCTGCGCTCCGTCAGCGCCGAGATCATCGCCATGCACAGCGCCGTCTACCGGGCGCGCCCGCACGTGGGCGCCGTCATCCACACCCACTCGCCCTCCGCGACGGCCTTCGCCGTCGCCCACCGGCCGCTGCCGTGCCGGACCGAGCCGATGCTGCGCTTCGGGCAGCCCGAGGAGGTCCCGGTGGTGCCCTGGGGGCCGCGTGGGTCCGACGTATCCGTGCGCGGCATCGTCGACGTCCTGGAACGGCGCCCCGCGACCTCGGCGGCCCTGCTGGCCAACCACGGCCTCATAGTGTTCGGTCCGGACTCGGCGGCGACCGCCCACCTGGTGGTGGCCATCGAGGAGAGCGCCGAGGCGGAGATCGCGGCGGCGGCGATCGGCGGGGCCGTGGACTTCCCGGAGGGCGCCCTGGCCGCCGTGCGCGCCTCGATCGCCCGGGTCGCGTCATGACCGCCGACGCGACGGCCGACGCGACGGCCGACGATACGACGGCGGCCGACGACGCCCTCGCCCGGCGCGCCGAAGCGGTGCGCGCCCGCTACCGCTCCACCCTCGGAGGTGTTCCGGGCGGTGTGCGGGACCGGCTGCGCCTGGCGCGGGACTTCGACCGGCTGCCAACCGAGGAGGCACTCGCGGCGCTGCGGCACATCGTGTTGACCGAAAACCCGCTCGGCGCGCGCGTGCAGCAACTCGTCCACTTCGGCCAGCTCCTGTCCCTGGGCCGGGAACACCCCGCGCGCATCCACGCCCAAGGCGCCCTCCACGCCGGCGCCACCGTCGCCGAGCTCATCGGAGTCGCCGAAACCGCCCTCATCACCTCGGGCGTCCCGGCGTACGCCCTGGGTACGGAGATCGTCGTCGATCTGTTGGCGGCCACCGCGCCCTGACGCCCGCGTGTCGGCGCGGCCGGTCGGGGTGGTCGGGGTGGTCGGGGTGGTTCACCGGGTCGTCGTGGAGCGGGACCCGGTGGCGTTGGTCCCTGTACCACCAAGGACGAAGAGGGTGAACGACCCCCTACCAACCCTCCCGGCCTCCCATCGCTCGGATGGGTGAACTGTGCCAACTGGGCTGGATTTGATGTGGGTTGGCCGGCATATGCTCGGCCCCGACAACCGCAGACATGAGACGGCCCCCGCCGGGACTGGCATCCCGGGCGAGGGCCTGACCAATCAGGAAGTGAACGCTTCCCAATGGCCTACACGCAGTCTAGTGCGCCCTCCCGTGCCCCATCCCGGGTCGCGCCCGGGAATCACCGGTCCGGCGTCATTCACGTCAAGTCCCGTCACCGCAACCGCTTCACGGTCGTCGGCAACCACCTCGCCCAGCACGCGGGACTGTCCGCCACGGCCATCGGCGTCGCCGTGTACATCCAGTCGCTGCGGGACGGCGCACCCGTCGGCATCAAGGTGCTGGCCGCGCACTTCCCCGAGGGGGAGATCCGACTGGCCGCCGCCCTGCGGGAGTTGGAGCAGTGCGGGTACGTCGAGCGGCGGACCGTACGGCTCGACGGCGGGCGCATGGTCACCCGGACGTACTACTACGAACAGCCGGGCGCCGACCCGGACGAGGCCACGCCACCCCGCCAGGGGCGCGTGCGACCCGTCCCCGTGACGCGACGCGAACCGGAGCCCGACCCCAAGCCCGCCCCGGGGCCCGTGGTCGAGCCCGTATGGGAACCCGACGTGCCGGACCCGGAGGCCGAAGAGCCCGTGCCGGAGGCGGAGGAGCAGGGCCTGGAGGCCGCCGACCCGCTCCACCCGGCCGCCATCGACCTGTTGGCAGGCCTGCGCGCACTCGATCCTCGAGTGCTCCTGTCCGAACGGGACATCCTGCGTCTCGCGCCCGGCACCTCCACCTGGTTGGAGCGCGGGGTCGCCCCCGACGCCATCGCGCGGAAGCTGACCGTCGACCTCCCGGACCACATCCGGCACCCGGCGTCCGTGCTGGCCTACCGGCTCACGGCGTTTCTCCCACCGCCCGTCCCCGCCGTCCCGCCCGAGGAGTCGAACCGCGCCCGCCCCGACCCGTTGCAGACCTGTGACGGCTGCGAACGCGCCTTCCGTGCCCGAGAACCGGGCCGTTGCCGCGACTGCCGGGTCACCGCCGCCGCCGCGTAGGGCGAAGCGGCCTCCGGCCGACAGGGGGCGGCGGGGCATGGTGGGAAGGGCGGACGTCTTCCGGAGGCCGATCGGGAAGCGCGCGCGGAGCGCGACCGCTCCCGTACACCGCGGCGACGACGTCGGCGCCGGTCTGTGCGCCCGCCGGCCGTGTCGGCCCCGTGGCTCCATCACTCTCCCCCACCCCAGGCGAGGAAAGACGATGAACCAACGCACCCGCATCACGCTGTTCACCCCCCTCATGGCCTGCTCGATCGCCCTCGGGACGGCCGCCACGGGATGGGCCGCCACCCCGGCGGTCACATCCGCGGCGCCCGCGGCTCCCGCCGCGGCCCAGTGCTTCGTCGAGGCGAAAGCCGGTGACGCGACGAAATCGATCGTCACCGGCGAGGGCTTCGACAAGGCCAAGGGCAAGGTCTTCCTCGACCAGACCGACGGCGCGGGCGGGGGCACCGCAACCGTGGGCGACGACGACAAGTTCACCTCCGGACGTGCCGGCCGGCAAGTACAAGGCCTTCCAGAACGGCGGTGCCAACACCGACTGCCTGGGCGGCGCGGCGGCCCAGGACGCGGTCAACCAGAAGCTGATCAATTCCGAGCGGCAGCGCCTTTCGAAGCGGCGCTCAAGCGGTACTGCACCGACTAGCGGGGAGCTCGGACGCGGACCCGGTGTTCGACACCACCGGGTCCGCGTCGGTCTGCGCCGTCCGCCCGCCCGTGGCCCCGGTGGTGGGGTGAGGCATCGGTGAGACGTCGTGCGGATCGGCCGCGGCGAAGCGGGCACACCGCATCGTTGTACCGGCCGTACCCGACCGTGACCTGCGTGCGACCTGCGTGCGCGCCCGGTGGAGGAGTCGTGTTCGCGGTGGTCAGGGCCTGGTAAGGGGCTGGCCGGCGGCTATTACTCGTGCGTAGATTACCGGCGGTAACTCCGGAGTCGAGCCGAGGAGAACGCCCGTGCATGCCGAGCCGAAGCAGGCCGCGCCCGAACCGGCCGCGCCGAGACCGGTCGAGCCCGTCAAAACAGTGATCGACGGGGTGGTGCGACAGGTCGCGGTGCCCGCGCTCGTGGGACCGCCCGTGCGCGGATCGCTCGGGGACATCCCGTTCGACAACGCGGCCCGGGCGCCCGGCGAGGCCGTCCTCGCACGCAAGGAGCCCGACGGCACCTGGCGTGACGTGAGCGCCGCCGAGTTCGCCGCCCAGGTGCTGGCCGTCGCCAGGGGGTTGATCGCCGAGGGCCTGCGGGCGGGGGACCGGCTCGCCATCATGGCGCGCACCACCTACGAATGGACCCTGCTGGACTTCGCGGGCTGGGCGGCCGGACTGGTGACGGTGCCGATCTACCCGACCTCCTCGGCAGCCCAGGCCCGGTGGATCATCCACGACTCGGGGGCGGTGGCCTGCGCCGTCGAGGACACCACGCAGGCGCGCATCATCAGCGCCGAACGGGTGAACCTGCCCGGCCTGGCCCACCTCTGGGAGTTCGACACGGGGGCCGTGGCCCGGCTCGTCAAGGCCGGGGAGCGCATCCCGGAGGCGCTGGTGCACGAGCGCAGGCGGGTCCGTACGCCACAGGACGTCGCGACGCTCGTCTACACGTCCGGGACCACCGGACAGCCGAAGGGGTGCGTGCTGACGCACGCGAACTTCTTCGCGGAGGTGGACAACGCGGTGGAGCTGCTGTACCCCGTGTTCCGCGCCACCGGCGACGAGCCCGCCTCCACCCTGCTGTTCCTCCCGCTGTCGCACATCTTCGGACGGATGGTCGCCGTGGGATGCATGCGGGCGCGGGTGAGACTGGGCCACGCGCCGAGCATCCGCACGGAGGACCTGCTGGCGGACCTGGCCGGGTTCAGACCGACGTTCCTGCTGGCCATCCCGTACGTCCTGGAGAAGGTCTACAACACCGCGCGGGCGACGGCGGAACAGATGGGCCGGGCGGCGTCCTTCGACCGGGCGGCGAGGATCGCCCGGAAGTACGGGGAGAGCGGCGGGTCAGGGTGGGGGCTGCGGGCGGCGCGGGCCCTGTACGACCCGCTCGTGTACCGCCGCATCAGGGCGGCGTTGGGCGGACGCGTGCGGTACGTCCTGAGCGGTGGATCGCCGCTGGGGGCGAGGCTGTCGGCCTTCTACACCGGCGCCGGCGTGGAGGTCTTCGAGGGCTACGGCCTGACGGAGACGACGGCGGCCGCGACCGTGACGCCCCCGCTGAAGCCGCGGCTGGGCACGGTCGGGTGGCCGCTGCCGGGAACGGCCGTACGCATCGCGGACGACGGGGAGGTGCTGCTGCACGGGCCGCACGTCTTCGCGGGCTACTGGAACGGCGGGGCGGCGGAGCCGGGCGGCTGGTTCGCGACCGGCGACATCGGGGAGCTGGACGCGGACGGGTACCTGACGATCACCGGCCGCAAAAAGGACATGATCATCACCTCCGGCGGCAAGAACGTCGCCCCGGCGGTCCTGGAGGACGCCCTGCGGGCGCACCCCCTCGTGGCCCAGTGCCTGGTGGTCGGCGACAACCGGCCGTACGTCGCCGCGCTGATCACCCTGGACGGGGAGGGGCTCGCGCACTGGAGGCAGATGCGCAAGAAGGTCGGGGTGCCGGTCGGGGAACTGCTGTGGGACGAGGAACTGCGGGCCGACGTGCAAAGGGGCGTGGACGAGGCGAACGCCTTGGTCTCGCGGGCGGAGTCGATCCGCCGGTTCGTCCTGCTCGCGGGGGAGTTCACGCAGGAGCGGGGACAGATGACGCCGTCGTTGAAGTTGAGGCGGGGGGTCATCGTGCGGCAGTACGCCTCGGAGATCGACGCGCTCTACCGGGGGCGCTGACCTGTCCGGCGCCCCCGACGGCGGGGCGGGCGGTGCGGAGCCGGGAGGGGGGCTAACGCAGGGCGCGGCCCAGTCGGCGCAGGCCCTCGGTGATCTCGGACGGGGTGTGCGTGACGAAGGACAGCCGCAGGGTGCGGTGGTCCGGGGTGCCGGTGTAGAAGGGCGCCCCGGGGACGTAGGCGACGTCGTGCGCGACGGCGGACGTGAGGCGGGCAGTCGCGTCGTACCCGGCCGGCAGCCGGACCCAGGCGAACATGCCGCCCTCCGGCCGGTTCCACCGCGAGCCCGGCGGGAGCGCCTCGGACAGGCCGGCCAACAGCGCGTCCCGGCGGACGCGGTAGGCCTCGCGGACCGTGGCGACGTGGGCGTCGAGGTCCACCGAGGCCAGGTAGCGGGCCGCGGCCAACTGGTTCACCGTCGAGGTGTGCAGGTCGGCCGCCTGCTTGGCGACCACCGCCGCCCGCAGCAGGGCCGCCGGGGCGCGGAGCCAGCCCAAGCGCAGGCCGGGCGCCATGACCTTGGAGAAGCTGCCGAGCAGCGCGGTGCGGTCCTCGGCCCCGGGGTGCGCGGCGAGCCACGGCTCGTGGGACCCCTCGTAGCGGAGTTCCCCGTACGGGTCGTCCTCCACCAGCCACAGTCCGAGCCGCCCGGCGATCTCCGCGACGGCCGCGCGGCGGGCTCCGGGGAGGGTGCGGCCGGTCGGGTTCTGGAAGGTGGGGATCGTGTACAGCAACTTGGGCCGCTCGCGCCGGACGATCTCCTCCAGGGCGTCCGGGAGGATGCCGTCCTCGTCACAGGGGACGGGCACGACCCGGGCGCCGGCCAGGCCGAAGCCCTGGAGCGCCGCCAGGTAGGTCGGGTTCTCCACCAGGACCACGTCGCCCGGGTCGAGAAGGGCGCCGGCGAGCAGGGAGAGCGCCTGCTGGGAACCGGTGGTGACGCACACCTGGTCGGCGGTGGTCTCCAGGCCGCGGGCGGTGGCGCGCGCGGCGATCGCGGCGCGGAGCTCCGGCACGCCCTCGGTGGTCGAGTACTGCAGGGCCCGCGCGGCGGAGGCGGGGTCGCCGAGGGTCGCGTCGAAGGCCGCGCGCAGGCCGGCGGTGTCGAAGAGCCCGGGGGCCGGGTAGCCGCCGGCGAAGGAGACCACCTCGGGGCGGTCGGTGAGGGAGAGGATGTCGCGGATGGGCGAACCCCCCACCGAGGCGGTCCTGGCGGCGAAGGCCGGCAGCGGCAGGGCGGTGAGGGGACCGGGCACGGTGGCTCCTTCGGGAGGCGGGTCCGCGCAGCCTAACCACGAAAGGTGCACAGAGCACCTACCTGTCCGCCAGGTGAACAGGGCCCGTGTGTACCGACGTCCGCCCCCTCCCCAACTGACGCTGCATCAGATAAACCGGTCCCATGACGACAGACGAGACATCGACATCGACATCGACATCGATCTCGACGCGGCGGCCGGGCGGCGAGGACGACACCCGGGCCGAGGACTACGCGGCGCTCGCCGCCGTGGGACCGTACGGCGTCCGCCCCGGCCACGCGCTGATCACCATGGTCGAACCGCACCCGGGCCACGAGTTCGCGTACAACCGTTGGTACGAGGACGACCACTACTACGCCGGCGCCATGGCCATGCCCTGGATGTACGCGGGACGCCGCTGGGTGGCCACCAGGGACCTCCAGGAGCTGCGCTATCCGGAGAAGTCGGCCGTCGCCCGGCCCGTCACGGCCGGCTGCTACCTGTCGACGTACTGGGTGACCGAAGGCCGCTACGACGAGCACATGAAGTGGACCGTCGGGATCAACAAGCGGCTGAACCGCGACGGTCGCGTCTACCAGGACCGTACGCACGTCTTCACCGCGTTCCAGGACCACGCGGCCACCGTCTACCGCGACGGCGCCGCCGGACCGCGGGACTTCCACGCCCTCGACCACCCGTACGCCGGGCTGGTCCTCCAGGTCATCGACGCCGACGGCCCCGAGGAGCGGGCGCGACTGCTGGAGTGGCTGCGCGCGCGGGCCCTCCCGAAGCGGCTGGCAGGCGGGCCCGCGGCGATCGTGACGGTCTTCCGGCCGACGCCTTTGCCGGGTGACCGGATGACGTACGTCAAACAGGTCGAGGGCGTCGGCACCCGGTTGACGCTGCTGTGGTTCCTGGAGGCCGATCCCCGAAGCTGCTGGCACCGGTTCGAGGGGCTGGACGCCGAGGTCGCGGAGGCGGGCTTGGGGCGGGTGGAGCTGGTGGCGCCGTTCATCCCGACGGTGCCGGGGACGGACCGTTACGTGGACCGGCTGCGCTGAGGACGGCGCGGGTCCGCGATGGCATCGGGGCGTCCCGCCGCGGGCACGGCCGAGCCCCCTCGGCCAGGACGGCGACCGGTCGAGAGGGCTTCAATCTGCGGCCGTCATCGTGGTGCGGACGGTCGGGGCGGACGTCGTAGGCACGCTCAGACGAGGCGTCCCAGCCGTCCCTCGGTGACATCGGTGACGAAGGAGTTCCAGGACCCGGGCGCGAAGGTGAGGGACGGACCGTCCTGCACCTTCGAGTCGCGGACCGCGATGGCGTCCATGACGGGGGACTTGACTTCGACGCAGGCGCCGTTTCCGCCGGAGTAGGAGGACTTGGTCCAGTTTTCCGTAGCGCCCTGACGAATAGCCATGTTTTTCTCCGGTTCAGCGAGTAGTTCCGGGTCTCGCCAGCCATTACTCCGGCTGACGTGATCGACGCTACCCGCCCCGCCCGATGGCTGAAGTGGGCATTCACTCGACCGGGTGGCATATTCCATTCAGGCCTTCTGCGGCCGGGGAGTGACGGTGTACCGTACCGGCCCCTTCTGCCCCTGCCCGCCCGTTGCGTGCCCGCTGCCTCCCCTTTTACTTCCCCTTGCCCGCATAGTGCTCGATGATCTCGGCGATGAACTGACGCGTCTGGTCGACATTGAGCGCCTGGGCGCGCAGGTGCTCGTACATCACGCTGTACTTCTGAACGTCGTTGGCCTTCTCCAGGTACAAATCGCTCGTCACGCCCTCGATGTAGACCACGGTCGAGTCGGAGGCGTCCGGGAATTCCAGGATGGCGTACTGCCCGTTGACGCCCGGATGGGCGCCCATCGAGAACGGCATCACCTGCACGGTGATGTAAGGCTGTTCCGATTGCTCTATCAGGTATTCGAGCTGCCGGATCATCAACTGCGCGTCGCCCACGTGCCGGCGCAGCGCCGCCTCGTCGATCACCGCCCACAGGCGCAGCGGCCCGACCTCCGGGTTGTTGTTGTCGGTCTCGGAGAGCCGCTTCTGGCGGTGCATGCGGACCTGGACGCGCTTGTCCACGTCGGCCGGCGCGGTCTCCGGGAGCGCGCCGCGGATCAGAGCCTGGGCGTACTCGGGGGTCTGGAGCAGGCCGGGGACCATCTGGGGCTCGTACGTGCGCAGACTGGCCGCGTCCGTCTCCAGGCCGATGTAGACGCTGTACGGGATGTCGCCGAAGGCGTGCCACCAGCCCTGCTGGCGCGAGTCCTTGGCCATCTGCATGAGGGAGTCGACGAGCCGGCGGTCCTCGACCTCGTACACGTCGCACAGGTCGCGGACGTCGCGCTGGCTGATGGAGCGACGGCCGTTCTCCAGCCGGCTGATCTTGGACTGGGAAACGAGCAGCCGCTCGGCGACCTGCTCGGCCGTCATGCCCTTGTCCTCGCGCAACTTGCGCAACTCCATGCCCAGTCGGCGGCGTCGGACGGTGGGATTGACATTGGACGCCACGTGGACGGCACCTCCGCCTTCTTCTGGATCTGTCTCTCTGCGTGTCTGATGTTCAGCAGACTGCCACCGAAGGGTGCGGCGGCGCTGGGGAACGGACCGAAAGACAGACGCGCGGGGCCGGCGGGACCGGTATCCGGCCCCGCCGCCCCGCGCCCCGGCGGCTCCCGAAACCGGGCCTTTGGGGGGACGACCGGTTGCGGCAGTGGCGCTGTGACGCTGTTGTGCGTGGTGCGTGCGTGGCGGCCCGCTGGTTGGTCAAGGGGTGTGGCGGGCTGCGGTGCGGGTGCTGTCTGTGGTGCGGGTGGTGCCTGTGCCTTACTGCGTTCAGTGCGTGCCGTGCGTGCCGTGCTCAGTGCGCGGCCACCCGGGCCATCGCACCCGTACGGCGTGGCTGCATCGGTACGCCGCCGGCCCGGGCGGTGGGTGCCGCCGAGGTCGAGGCCGAAGCCGACGCGGTGGCCGGGGCGCGGTCGCGCCTCGGCTGTGCCGCCACCCCGTTCTGGACGTCCATGACGGCGTGCGCCACGAGACCGCCCATGGGGTCGTGCCGGATCAGGTCCCGCAACCGGGACCTGGACGACCGCCCCTCGTTGCCGGGGTACAGGTGCTTGCCGAGTCCGACCGCGTGGGCCAGTGCGGCGAGCGCCGCGGTCCGCGGGTCCGGCGGTACGCCGGTGCGGATCGCACTGTCGAGCCGGGCACGGATCTCCCGGCTGATCGCCGTGTCCGTCGCCTGGTAGCGAGTCGTCGGCAGCACCCCGCACATCTGTCCCGCGACGGCATGCACCATGCCGCAACGCTCCAGGTGAGCGAGGTAAATCTGACGGAGCCCCAGCCGGGGTCCGCCGATCCAGTGAACGGCCCGGACCGGGCTGCCGCGCCTGCGCAGCAGTTCCAGTGCGGAGTCCAGAGTCGGATCTCCTGTCGGCCGTGGCATCACCACGGCGATACGATCCCCGTCAGGGGCTATCCGTCCTGCCAGAGCCAGCTCTACTAGCTGTGCCCCGGCCAGGCCGAGGTCGAGCGACTGCGGCTGCGCCGTGGTTCCCGTGGTCGGGTCCAAGGCGAGCAGCAGAAGCTCCTCCGGAATTGTTCTGCGGCTCCTGCCCATCCATGCCTCCCCGCGTGGATGAGTGACAGGGTGACGCCTCTCACATTCATCTGTCGAGAGCGCCTGGACGCTTTGTGGGGGAACCGGCAGCTATGTCGTTCTCGTCTAGCGGGTGGGCGATGCCCCCGAGACGGGACACTGTTAGACGGTTCGGACAGCGGCCGGACGGCGAACGAGGAGGAACTGGTGGCGGGCGAGTCCCCCGACAAGTCGGTTGATGAAGGTGCGTCGGGAACGGCGGAGTCCGCCGCGCCGTCCGCGGAGCGGGACCCGAGGCTGTCGGTCCTGCGGCCGCGCGACGCGGGGTCCGGGGACCGGGACGCGTTGAAGGAAGCGGTGGCGGCGTGGGTCGCCACGAGCTCCTCCGACGGTTCGACGGACTCGGACTCGGGCTCGGACTCGGACTCGGACTCGGGTTCGCGTTCCGCCGCGTCCGGGGCTCCGGGCGACCGGGAGCCGGCGGCCGCCGCTGATGCGAAGTCGGGTTCCGCTTCGGCGCAGGACGAGCCGGAACGTGCTTCGGGTGCGGACGGCCGGGATTCGGCCAAGGTGTCCCGCCCGGCGGAGTCGGGGAAGACGGCGTTCGGTGTGTCGAAGCCGGCCTCCGCTTCCGATGCGGCTGCTGACGCCGCTTCGGGTGCGGCTTCGCGTGGCGACGGGGCGGACTCGGTGGATCGTCGGTCGGCCGAGTCGGAGGGTGAGGAGTCGAAGGTCGAGGAGTCGAAGGGCGCCGCTTCCGCGAAGCCTTCGGCCCCCGCCGACCGGCGGACGACCGCCTTCGGAGTCGTGAAGCCGGGTTCCGCTTCGGCCGCCGGCGACCGGGATTCGGCCAAGACGCCGCCCAAGGAGTCGCGTACCGCCACCCCGACCCCGGGCGCCGACAGCGAGCGCACGGCCGTCTTCCGCGCGGTCAAGCAGGGCACCGCCGCGCCGGAGAAGAAGTCGGCCGAGGAGTCGCGTACCGCCGCGCCGGAGAAGAAGCCCTCCGGGGACCCCCGTACCGCCCCGGGCAAGCCGGCGGCGGCCGATCCCGGTGCCGACAGCGAGCGCACGGCCGTCTTCCGCGCGGTCAAGCAGGACTCCGCCGCGCCGGAGAAGAAGTCGGCCGAGGAGTCGCGTACCGCCGCGCCGGAGAAGAAGCCCTCCGGGGACCCCCGTACCGCCCCGGGCAAGCCGGCGGCGGCCGATCCCGGTGCCGACAGCGAGCG